>NZ_UFQC01000069.1 GCF_900496975.1 Achromobacter veterisilvae | reverse complement strand
CGTATGGAAATCACGCAAACCCTTCGACCAAGAACTCTTCCTGGCCAAGCAGGCTTGCGTGAAACCATAGAATCTACGCCTCATACAGCGCCGGGAATCCGCTGGCCTGGAGCATGGCGTTGGCTTCGCGGAGGAAGGCGGGCGTGGCCGTCTCGGGCACGCGGGCCAGCCATTGCGCGGCGTCTTCCTTGCGGCCGCGCAACAGCAGCAGCCGGCCCAGGTGGAACATGCCGCGGAAATCGCCGCCTTCGGCGCAGCGCCGGTAGCAGTCGAAGGCGCGCTCCATGTCCTGCTCGACCGCGTCGCCCGCTTCGTAATAGCGGCCGACCATGCCGATGGATTTCACGTGCCCGGCCTGCGCCGCCTGCTGGTAGAGGGCCAGCGCCGCCGCGGAATCCTGCGCCACGCCGCCGCGGCCGCCGCGCAGCATGTGGGCGTAGTTGTACATGCCCCAGTCCAGCCCCCGGTCCGCGGCCAGCCGGAACCAGTACGCCGCGACCGTGTCATCGGACGCCACGCCCCAGCCGTTCTCGTAGCAGCGGCCCACCATGTTGATGGCCATGAGATGGTCGGCGTTGGCCGCGCGCTTGAACCACGCCAGTCCTTCCGCCTGGTCGCGCTCGACGCCGGCGCCGTCCAGCAGCATCTGCCCGTAGATGGCCTGGGCTTCCGTCAGCCCCAGTTCGGCGGCCGCCCGGATCCAGGCGGCGTAGTCCTCGGCGGGCCCTTCTTCCCGCAGGCGGGCCAGTTGTTCGGGCGTGGTGGCGGCGACGTCCGCCGCGCTATAGGTCTTCATGTCTTGTTCCTCGCTCGGCGCCAGGCCTGCTCCAGGTTGCGTCCCAGCGCGTCGCCCGCCTCGGTGGGCGCGCGCCGCGCGCCGCAGCTCGCCATGTCGACGGTCCGCAGCCCCTGGTAGCCGCAGGGGTTGATGCCCAGGAAGGGCGTCAGGTCCATCGACACGTTCAGCGAAACGCCGTGATAGGCCCGGCCGTTGCGGATCTTGATGCCCAGCGCGGCGATCTTGGCCAGTTCGCCCCCGTCGGGATCGGGCACGTAGACGCCCGGCGCGCCGGGCTTGCGACAGGCGTTCACCACGCCCATCTGGGTCAGCGTATCGATGACCGCGCCTTCCAGCAGATTCACGTATTCCTTCACGTACATGTCCGCGCGGCGCAGGTCGAACAGCGCGTACGCCATGACCTGCCCGGGGCCGTGGTAGGTCACCTGTCCGCCACGGTCGCAGCGGACGATGGGGATGTCGCCGGGGTTGAGCACGTGTTGCGGCAGCCCGGCCTGGCCCAGGGTGTAGACCGGCGCGTGTTCGCAAAGCCAGATCTCATCGGGCGTGTCGGCGCCGCGCAGGTTGGTGTAGGCCTGCATCTCCTGCCAGACCGACAGGTAATCCGCGGGCCGCGCGAGCCACTTGATCACAGCCGGCCCGCTCTAGAGAACGATGGACACCATCGGATGGCCGTGCAGCGCCCGGTAGAGCTCGTCCAGTTGTTCGCGCGACGTGGCGCGCACCGTGAAGGTCAGGCCCAGGTAGTTGCCGCCCTTGCTGGGCCGCATTTCCACCGTGGCGGCGTCGAAGCCGGGATCGAACTGCAGCACAACCTCGGTCAGCGTCTGCGCGAATTCGGGATGCTGCTTGCCCATGACCTTGATGGGGAAGTCGCTGGGGTACTCGATGAGAGAGTCTTCGGGCGGGATATGCATGACGGTTACCTGGGAAGATTGTTGCCCTGAATGTTCTTATATGGGGGCAAACGGTGCGCCGGCAAGTGCCCGCGGAACCCCCGGACGGCCCCGAGGGCCGCCCGGAACAACGGTCTACAGCGCGGCGATGCGGGCATCATAACCCGCACGCAATTGCTCAAAAACAGGGCCGGGCTTGCCCGAACCCACCGGCTTGCCGTCCAGGGAGACGATGGCCAGCACTTCCTTGGTGGCCGAAGACAGCATCAGTTCGTCCGCCTGCTCCACCTCCTGCTGGGAGATGCGGCGCGACTCGAACGGGATGCCCGCCTCGGCGGCCAGTTCGCCCATCAGGCCGTAGCGGATGCCTTCCAGGATCAGGTTGTTCTTGGGCGGCGCCAGCAGCTTGCCGCCGGAAACCACCCAGATGTTGGTGGACGAGCCTTCGGTCAGGTAGCCGTCGCGGAACTGGACGACCTCGTCGACCTGGGCGTCGACCGCCTGCTGCTTGGCCAGCACGTTGCCCAGCAGGGAAACCGACTTGATCTCGCAATGCAGCCAGCGTTCGTCGGGAATGCCGATGGCGGCCACGCCCTGGGCGCGCTGCGCGGCCGTCGGCGGCGACCAGGCCGAAACCATGCCGAAGACGGTGGGCGCGACCGGAACGGAAGGGAACTGGTGGTCCCGCTTGGCCACGCCGCGCGTCACTTGCAGGTAGACGATGCAGGTTTCCATGTCGGTGCGCGCCAGCAATTGCTGGATCAGGTCGATCCAGCCTTCGCGGCCGAAGGGCTGGGCGATCCGCAGGGCAGCCAGGCTGCGGTCCAGGCGGTTCAGGTGCTCGGCCATGCGGAACGCATTGCCGTGGTACACGGGGACGACTTCGTAGATGCCATCCCCGAAAATAAAGCCGCGGTCGAGGACGGAGACCTTGGCCTCGTCCACGCGCAGGAATTCACCGTTGAGATACACCTGGCTTTCGCCCGGCACGCCCGGAATCATGAGGCACTCCTGAAAAGGAAAAGATAGGGACGAACCGCCAGGTCCGTCCCGGGAATGAAATACGGGCGTTTCATCACGAAACGCCCGTCGCTAGCTTACACCTGCGGCGCGCCCGCGGCGCGGCGCCCGTGGCCCGAAACCCTTATTCGAACCAGCGCTTGACGGTATCGACCATGCGGCCGAAGAAGCCCGCGCGCTCCACGGCGTCCTGCACCACCAGCGGCTCGCTGCGCAGCACCTTGCCGTCCAGCGTGAATTGCAGGGTGCCGACCTGCTGGCCCTTGGCCAGGGGCGCGATCAGCGGATCGGTGCGCTGCGCCACCGGCTTGAGGTCGCCGGCCTTGCCGCGCGGCACCGCGATCGACACGGGGTTGGGCGGGCCCAGCTTGACGATTTCGGCCATGCCTTCCCAGACGCGCACGTCGATGCCGGGCTGGCTCTTGTCGAACAGCTTCACGGTGTCGAAGTTCTGGAAGCTCCAGTTCAGCAGCTTCAGGCTCTCTTCGGCGCGCGTGGCCTCGCTGTCGGTGCCCACCACGACCACGAGGATGCGGCGGTCGCCGCGCACGGCGGTCGACACCAGGCAATAGCCCGCCGAATCGGTATGGCCGGTCTTCATGCCATCCACCGAGGGATCGGCCCACAGCAGGCGGTTGCGGTTGGGCTGCGTGATCTTGTTGTAGGTGTAGCTCTTCTGCTTGTAGTAGTGGAAGAAATCCGGATGATCGGTGATCAGGTGCGACGACAGGATCGCCAGGTCGCGCGTGGACGTCATGTGCTGCGGATCGGGCAGGCCCGTGGCGTTCATGAAGTGCGTATTCTTCAGCCCCAGGCGCTCGGCTTCCTGGTTCATGAGCGAGGCGAACGCGCTTTCGCTGCCGCCGACCGCTTCGGCCAGCGCCACGGACGCGTCGTTGCCGGACTGCACGATCATGCCCTGGTTCAGTTCATCCACCGTGACCGGCTTGCGCGGTTCGATGAACATGCGCGAACCGCCCGTGCGCCAGGCGTGTTCGGACACGGGCACGGTCTGCTCCAGCGTCAGGCGCTTTTCATCGAGCGCGTTGAACACGACGTACGCCGTCATGATCTTGGTCAGCGAGGCCGGCTCCACCTTCATGTCCGGATTGGAGGCCGCCAGGGTCTGGCCGCTGTTCACGTCCATCACGATCCAGGCCTTGGCCGCGATCGTGGGCGCCGGCACGGCCGACACATCGCCCACCGGGACCACCGCCGAAGCCGACGGCGCCGGCGCGGCGGCCGGGGCGGCGGCGGGAGCCTGCTGTTGCTGCGCCCAGGCCGGCATCGAGGCCGCGAGCATCGCCGACAGCACCGCGCCGGAAAGCAGGCGGCGAGTAAAGACGACGGGGGAGTGAGCGGAGTAAGGCAAATTCTTCATCGGCAACGTGGGTCCAGGAATGACGCCCGCCGGCGCGGGTCAAGTGGCTGACAATTATAGGCAGTCGATAGGACCACCTTCGCCCGTGCAGGGTTCCCCTTGCGGCTAAAACATGCAACGTGATGCAACCTGGGAGGTTTGGTGGGTGTCTGACACCCGGGAAGGCCTCTATATCCGGACGCGTGTTTCGTACGGGTGTCAGACACGGGCGCATATGAAGAAGTGTCTGACACCCGTACGAGACGTTCATCAGGCTGAAGCCGGCTTCCCCGGGTGTCAGACACCACCCCAGCGTCTCAATCCAGCGCAACCTTCAACCGCGCCTGCACCAACTGGCGCAGCACCAGCAGCTTGCCGTGGAAGAAATGCGACGCGCCGGGCACCACGACCACCGGGATGGAACGCGGGCGCGCCCAGTCCATGGCCTCGGACAGCGGCACGACTTCGTCCTCTTCGCCGTGCACCAGCAGCGTGTCGCCGGGCACCTGCACCTCGTGCGACTGGAAGCGGTTCACCGCGGGGCCCATCAGCATCAGGGCGGACGGCAGCGCCGGATCGCCCTGCTCCGCCAGCGCGGCATACGTCTGCGCGGCGACCGCGGTGCCGAAGGAAAAGCCCGCCAGCACCCACGGCGCCTGGGCCAGTTCAGGATGCAGTTCACGCATCTGCGCCACCACGTCCAGCATGTCCCGGGTCTCGCCCACCGATTTGTCGAATGCGCCTTCGGACAGGCCCACGCCGCGGAAATTCGGGCGCACCGCCACCAGGCCGTGCTGCACGCAGGCCCGCGACAAGGTCGTGACCACCTTGTTCTCGCGCGCGCCGCCCTGCAGCGGATGCGGATGCAGCACCAGCGCCCAGCCTCGCGGCGCGCCGGCGGGCCAATCGACGGCGCAATCGATGCGGCCGGCGGCGCCGACGAATGCGTGGGTTTCAGTGCGTGCGGACATGGCGAAACTCAAGAAACGGAAAAAAAACGATGTTAACCGCCCGTCCCGGGCGAGGGTTTCAGGGTCGCGGCCAGCCATTGCGCCAACTGATCCGCGGCCTCGCTGCTGGCCTGGCGCAAGGCCGCCACGCCGCCCGCGGCATCCTGCGTCGGCGCGGCCGCCTGCACCGCGATGCGCTTCTGGCCCAATACGGCGCGGCCTTCCACCAGCACCGCCTGCAACAGGATGCGTCCCTCGCTGGATTGGCCGTCGGCGGCGAACACCTGCTCGAACTGCGACAAGTACACCTGCAATTGCGGCGTCTGCAGGCTGACGCGCTCGTTCAGCACCGGCCCCTGGCGCGACAGGCGGTCGGCGATGCGCTGCCGCACCAGCTCCGTCGGCGACGAAGCCCAGCGGTAGGTGGCATAGGCCTTGGGCGCGGCGCTGTCGCCCACGCGCCAGATCACGCTGGTGTCGGACAGGCTGGGCACGGCCTGGAAGACCATCGCGATGGGCTGGCGCGCCGGCAGGGCCGGCACGGGACTGGCGTCCAGGCCCAGATCGAACGCGGTGGGCGGCGCGGGCACGCGGCCGATGCCGCAACCCGCCAGGGCCAGGGTCAGGATGAAAACGGCGCTATGCATCTTCGTCATTTGGCTTATCTCCCGAATCCGGCAAAGCCGGCTTCGCCGGGTCCGGGTTCGCGGGGAGCCGGGCCGAACAGGAACGATTGCGGCGTGTTGTCCACACGGCGCAGGGTAACGGACGCGCCCCGCGCGGCCTCGCTGACGTTGGCGGCCATGCCGGTGATCGCCGGCAGGGTTTCGCCGTCCAGCCGCGCGGCGGCCAGGGCGATGTCGTTGAGGCTGCTGGTCGCGGCGGACAAGGCGCCGCCGGGACCCGTCAGGCGCGCCACGGACTGGCGGGCCTGCTGCGCCAGGTCGCCCACCTCGCGCGCGGCGCGGTCCGCCTGGCGCGACGCATTGCCCAGCGAATCCATCAGCGGCCCCACCTTGGCCATCGCCGGCGCGAGGTCGCGGCTGGCCTCCTTCAGAGATTGCGTGAGGTCGGTGGCATTCTGCAGGCTGGCGGTCAGCGCCTGCACGTTCTGCTCGCTCAGCACGCGGCGAAGCTGCTCGGTGACCTCTTCGACGTTCGCGATGAGCTTGCCGCCGCGCTGCTCGACGCGGTCCAGAAAGCCGGGGCGCAGCGGAATGGCGGCGGGATGGGCCGCCGACGACTCCAGGCGCGCCATCGAGCTGCCGTCGTCGCGCAGTTCCACGTTGGACATGCCCGTCACGCCCTGCACGCCCAGCTCCGCCCAGGTCGATTCGGTGATGGGCGTGTTCGGCGCGATGCCGATGCGGATGCGCACCTGCCCCGGCTTGTCCGGATTCAGGGCCAGCGACTGCACCTTGCCGACGGGCACGCCTTGATAGCGCACGGTCGACTGCGGATTCAGCCCGCTGACGGCGGTGGCGGAGATGATTTCGTACGGCTGCAACTGGGTCCGGTCCCGGCCGATCCAGACGGCCGCCAAGGCAGCGGCAGCCAGCAAGACCAGCGTGAAGATACCGGCCATGAGCGCATGACTACGGTTTTCCATGATGCAATCCCTTCGGCGCCAGATCCCCCAGCGCGCGCAAGCCGCGCTCGCCCAGGAAGAACGTGTGAATGAACGGGTGATCGACCTTCAATACTTCCGGCACCGTGTCGCACACGATCACCCGCTTGTCGGCAAGCACGGCGACACGCGTGGCCAGGGCCAGGAGCGTATCCAGATCGTGCGTCACCATGACCACGGTAAACCCCAACTGCCGGTGCAGGCTGCGCACCAGGTCCACGAATTCGTCGGACCGCAGGGGATCCAGGCCGGCCGTGGGTTCGTCCAGGAACAGCAATTCCGGATCCAGCGACAGCGCGCGCGCCAGCGCCACGCGTTTGACCATGCCGCCGGACAGGTCCGACGGCCGCTTGTCGGCATCGCGCGCGGACAGGCCCACCATGGCCAGCCGACACATGACGACGTCGCGCACCAGGTCTTCCGGCACCGTGCGCAGCTCGCGCAGCGGCAATGCCACATTGTCGAACACCGACAGCGCGGAAAACAGCGCCCCCGCCTGGAACAGCATGCCCCAGCGGTAGGACAGGCGCCGGCGCTCGCCCGGACTCAGCTCCAGCAGCGAATGGCCCAGCACCCTCACCGTGCCCGCCGCCGGCCGGTCCAGCCCGATGATCTGCCTCAGGAGCACGGTCTTGCCCGTGCCCGACCCGCCCACCAGCACCAGGATCTCGCCCGGGAAGACGGTCAAGTCGAGGTTGTCGTGCACGACGTGGTCGCCGAACGCGGTCCGCAGGCCGCGCACCGTGATGACGGGCTCGACGGTGACCCCGTCTTCCGTGAACAAGCGGTTCTGGGTCGCGCCGTTCATCAGATGCCCACCGAACTGAAGACCACGGCGTACAGCGCGTCCAGCAGGATCACGCCGGTAATGGACGTGACGACCGACGTGGTGGTGCCGCGCCCCAGGCTTTCCGTGTTGGGCTGGATGCGCAGGCCGAAATGGCAGGCGATCAGCGCGATCAACATGCCGAAAGTCACTCCCTTCAGCACGCCGATCCAGTAGTTGGTCAGCGAAATGGCGTCCGGCAGCGACTGCAGGAACCATTGCGCCGACACGCCCAACTGCACCTGGGCTGCCAGCATGCCGCCCAGGATCGCCATGGCGTCGGTCCACAGGACCAGCAGCGGCATGGTCACGGCCAGCGCGACCACGCGCGGCAGAATCAGGCGCTGCCCGTGCGAAATGCCCATGACCAGCATCGCGTCCAGTTCCTGCGTCACGCGCATGACGCCGATCTGCGCCGTAATGGCCGAGCCCGAACGGCCCGCGACCAGGATGGCGGCCAGCACCGGCCCCAGCTCGCGCACGATCGACACGCCCAGCAGGCGCACGATGAAACGGTCGGCGCCGATCATCTGCAACTGCTGCGCCGACAGGTAGGACAGCACCACGCCGATCAGGAAACCGACCAGCGCCGTGATGCCCAGCGCCTGCGCGCCGGTGCGGTACACCTGCGCCGAGATCTCGCGCCACGGCCCCAGCCGCGGCCGCCGCAGCATGGCGCCCAGGTCCAGGACCAGTTGCCCCAGCATGGTGAGCAGCGCGCAGCCGTTCTCGGCCGCCTTGAAGACGGCCCCGCCCACGGCGCGCAGCCAGGCCCAGGGATCGGCCGTGGGCGCCGCGGCCGGCGTGCCGCCCTTGTTCATGGCCAGCGCATTGAAAACGTCCTGCTGGCCGGGCGACCAGCGCACGCGCTCGGGCAGCTTTTCGCCCCAGGCCTGCCAGATCAGCAAGGCGCCGATCGTATCCAGGCGGCCGATGCCGTGCAGGTCCCAGCGCGCGCCGTTGCGGGCCGCCCGCGACAGGACCTGGCGGCGGCGTTCCACTTCGCCGGGCTCGGCCAGCGCCAGGACGCTCCAGTCGCCGGCCATGTGGCAAACGTCGCCTTCATGGCGAAAAGGCGCGGCGGCGGGTGCGGACGAAACGGAATGCGGCATGCAGAGAGAATATCCATGCAAAATGTATCGCCAATGATATACGCAGGCGCAGGCGGACCGCGAGGGCGGGCCGCGTGCCCTACAATCGCCGCCATGCCCGATCAAGTCCCACCAATCGACCTGCCCGCGCCAGAAGCCCTGGCCCGGGAACTGGCCGCGCGCCTGCCCGCCTTCCAAGACATCGCCTGGACCGGCAGCACCGGGTCGACCAATGCCGATCTATTGGCGCGCGCACGCGCGGGCGCGGCCGGCAAACCCTGGCTGCTGGGCACGCACCTGCAGGAAACGGGGCGCGGACGGGCCGGCCGGCCCTGGCAGAACCGCTCGGGCTCCACCCTGATGTTCTCTTGCGCATTCGACGTGCGCCTGCCCGCCGCCCAGTTGCCCGCGCTGTCGCCGCTGGCCGGCGTGGCCGCGTGCGAAGCCCTGCGCGCCGTCGCCGGCCCTGGCGCGGCGGGCCTGTGCATGAAATGGCCGAACGACGTGCAATGGCACGACGCCAAGCTCGCGGGCGTGCTGGTCGAGACCACCCGCAACCCCGGCGGCCGCGAAGCCGGCTACACCGTCGTCATCGGGATGGGCGTGAACCTGATGGACGCGGACCGGCTGTCGCTCGCGCTGGACCGCGAGGTCGCCGATTGGAGCCAGGTGCAGGCGCACGCCTCCCGCGCCGCCACGGCCGCCGATCTGGTCTGCGCCAGCGCCACGGCCTGGCATAACGCGATCCTGGACCTGGAGCGCGAAGGCTTCGGCGCGTTCAAGCGGCGTTTCGGCCAGGTGGACGCCCTGGCCGGCCGCAAGGTCAACGTCCTGGACAAGGGCGCTATTCTTCTTAGCGGCACCGCTTGCGGCGTGGACGACCATGGCCGCCTGCTGGTGCAAACGCCCGAGGGCGCCACGCCGATCCTGGTCGGTGAAATCTCGATTCGACGCCAAGCATGATTATCCTCATCGACTCCGGCAACAGCCGTCTCAAGGTGGGCTGGCTGGACGCCGCCAACCCCGACACGCCGCGCGAACCGGCGGCGGTCGCCTTCGAGGGCGTGGATCTGGACGCCCTGGACCGCTGGCTGGCCGCGCTGGCGCGCCGCCCCACGCGCGCGCTGGGCGTGAACGTCGCCGGCGAAGCCCGCGGAGCGGCCATTGCCGCCATCCTGCAAAAACACGGCTGCGCCGTGGCGTGGTCGCCTTCGCAGGCCTCCACGCTGGGCCTGGTCAACAGTTACCGCGTGCCCACGCAACTGGGCGCCGACCGCTGGGCCTCGCTGCTGGGCGTGCTGTCGCGCCTGCCCGGCACGCATCCGCCCTTCGTGCTGGCCAGCTTCGGCACGGCCACCACCATCGACACAGTCGGCCCCGACAACGTCTTTGCCGGCGGGCTGATCCTGCCCGGCCCGGCCATGATGCGCAACGCCCTGGCGCACGGCACCGCCAACCTGCCGGTCGCCAACGGCCAGGTCGTGGCCTACCCCACGGACACGCACGAGGCCATCGCCTCGGGCATCGCCGCGGCGCAGGCCGGCGCGGTCGTGCGCCAATGGCTGGCCGGACGCCAGCGCTATGGCCAGACGCCACAGATCTACGCGGCGGGCGGCGGCTGGCCCGAAGTGCACCAGGAAATCGAACGCCTGCTGGCGGATGCCGGCGGGGCCTTCGGCGCCGCGCCCGTGCCGGTCTACCTGGATCACCCCGTCCTGGACGGACTGGCCGCGGTCGCCCGCGCCGCCCTGGACGCCAACGCCTGAGCGAGGCCCGGCATGCGCGTGCTCTTCATCCTCATCCTGCTGGCGAACCTGGGCGTCTATGCGCTGGGCCAGGGCTGGCTGGGCATGCGCCCCGAAGACGAAGGGCGCGACACCCGCCGCTTCAGCCAGGAATTGAATCCCGGCGCGGTCACGCTGGTCCCGCGGGCCGCTCCCTAAGGCTCTGCCCGGGCGTCCAGCCAGGGCGCCAAGGCCTCCAGCGTCCGCCGGGTGGCGCCCGCATGCGCGCCGAACCAGGCCCGCGCCGCCTCGCCGCCGCGCCGGCGCCGCGCCTCGTCCGCCAGCAGCGCCATCGCGGCGTCCACCGCCTGCCCCGCGTCGGGCGCGCGCTGCACCGCGCCCGCCTGGATGGCGTCTTCGGCCGCCTGCTTGAAATTGAACGTATGCGGCCCGACGATGACCGGCACCCCCGCTGCGCACGCCTCGATCAGGTTGTGCCCGCCCAGCGGCGCGAAACTGCCCGCGACGATCGCGACTTCCGAGGCGGCGTAGTAGAACGCCATCTCGCCCAGCGTATCGCCCAGCAGCACCACGGTCTCGGGGCTCGGATCCGCGCCCCCTGAACGCCGCGTGTACGGCAGGCCCGCGTCCTCCAGCAGGCGCGCGACCTCGTCGAAGCGTTGGGGATGGCGGGGAATCAGCAGAAACAGGGGGCATTCATGCGTCCCCGGAATTTTGGCGTGGCGCTTGATCGCCTCGATGAAACCGCCGTCCTCGCCCTCGCGCGTGCTGGCTACGGCCACCACGCGCCGGCCCAGCCGTTCGCGCCACGCCTGCCCGGCCCGCACCTGCGCCTCCGGCAATTCCAGGTCGAACTTCAGGTTGCCCGTCACGACGGGCGGCCTTGCGCCCGCCTGCGCCAGCCGCGCGGCGTCCTCGGCGGTCTGCGCCAAGACCGCGTCCAGCCCGGCCAGGGCTTCGCGCATCACGCTGCCCATCCGGCCCGCCTGGCGCAGGGATGACGCCGAAAACCGCGCGCTGACCAGCGCCATGGGCACGCCCGCCTCCCGGGCGGCGGCCAGCAGGTTCGGCCAGATCTCCCGTTCGATCAACAGCCCGCAGCGGGGCCGACGGCCGGCCATGTAGCGGCGGGCCGCGCCGGGAAAGTCGTACGGCAGCCAGGCCTGGCGCAACTGCCCGCGGGCGATGGCGTCCTGGAACAACCGTGCGCCCTCGGCCCGCCCGGTCGCCGTTACATGTGTCAGCAGCACCGGCAGGCCGCGGTCCAGCAGCGCCTGCAGCAAGGGTTGGGCGGCCCGGGTCTCGCCCAGGCTGACGGCGTGCACCCAGACGGGAGCCGCCTGCGGCGCGGAGGACTCCGCGGCCGGCAGCCGGCCGAACCGTTCCGGCGAGAAGATTTCCCATTGGCTGCCCGCCCGCCTGGCGCGGCGGCCCATCCATAGCCAGACCAGCGGCGACAGGGCCCTGAGCGCCAGGGTGTAGACGCCGCGTTTCATGTCATTGGGCGGCCAGCGCCTGCTCCACCGACGCCATCACGGCCTCGCGCGACGGCGAAGCGCCGCGGTCGCCCAGGCTGGCGGTGTAGTTCGAGCCGACCAGCGGCGTGCGCACCGGGGTCGACGCCCGGTAGATGCCGATCGTGGGGCGGCCCAGGGCCGCCGACAGATGCGTCAGGCCGCTGTCCAGGCCCACCATCAGGCGCGAACCGGCCAGCAGGCGCGCCACCGAAGTCAGGTCCATGCGGGGCATAACTTCGGCGCCGTCCATGCCGGCGATCAGTAGTCCGGCACGCTCGGCCTCCTGTTCGTTGCCAGCCAGCAACTTCAAGGTGCAGCCAGCATCGCGCAAGCGACGGAACACAGCTCGCCAATCCTCTTCGGGCCAGAGTTTGTCTTCGCGGCTGGCCGAAGGCATGATTACTGCGTAGCCGCGGTCGTTGTCCACATGGTGAAGCCGCGGCAGGTCGTTGGCATTCAAGCCCTCACTTCCGATCTGTTGTATGAGATCAGCGGACTGTCTCACCTCGCGACCGAAAGACTGCAGCCCGAAATCCGGCAAACCTGTGCATTGGTACCCGAATGCTAGCGCTGCCAATTTACGTTGGCGGATTACCGCCGGCTGCCAAAACTCCACCCGATGGCGAACGTTGTAGAAAAGCGAAGCCAATGGCTCGCGCGCCGACCGCCAATCCAGCCCATGGCGCACGCCCCACGCCTGGTGGACCAACCAAGCGGACTTCAGCAAGGCTTGCATGTCCAGTACGACGTCGTACTGTTTCGAGCGTAGCCTTTCCCGAAGAACCTTCCGCTCTGCCCTCACCTGCGCGGACCACCATGCCTTTCGCCAACGGCGATGGGCCACTTTGATGACTTCCTTGATCGCAGGGTGCCACAAGGGAATCTCGGCGAACGCTTCTTCAGCGATCCAGTCAATCTCGGCGTCGGGAACATACCTGGCAATATCAGAAATTGCTGGCAGCATATGGACGAGGTCGCCCAATGACGAAGTACGAACGATAAGAATGCGTGTTGGCATCGATAAGAGCTAAAGAGATCCGGACGGTACGCGCGGAAACTGGCGTGGCACCGGTAAGTCCACCGACAAACCGCAAGCACAATCCTGGCAATTTACAACAAACCCGGCGCGCTAGGATTCCGACAGCGGCGCTTCAGTTGCCTAAGAAGGGCGGCTGCGGCCTGAAGTCGTATCGGCAGCCCCTTACATACCACGTTCCAGATGTATCCAATCCACAATACCGCCATTCGGGCGGTAGCCTGATACCAGCGCCAGCAGAAAGGTGCGTACGGTAGGAATATCATTCACCTCCAAAGCGCATCGCAGTTCATCTAGCTTTCCCTGAAGCACAGGCCAAGGCAGACAGTCTTCATGGGCTTTCATGATCCGAGAATGCTGAGTAGGCTCGGGACTATCTCCGATCAGGAGTTCTTCGTAGAGCTTTTCTCCTGGCCGCAATCCGGTGACTTCAATCTCGATATCTCCGTCGGGCTCTTGCGCGGTCCTCATCTTCAAGCCAGACAGCTCCACCATCCGGCGCGCCAGATCGATGATTTTGACAGGTTCGCCCATGTCCAGAACAAAAACGTCCCCACCCTTGGCCATAGCCCCCGCCTGAATCACCAGCTGCGCAGCCTCGGGGATTGTCATGAAATAACGCGTGATCTCCGGGTGGGTCAGCGTAATCGGTCCGCCCGTCTTGATCTGATGACGAAATTTAGGAACCACCGACCCAGACGAGCCCAACACATTTCCGAAACGGACCATGGAAAACTTGGTGACGGTTTTCTCCGCCGCCAGCGCCTGCAGCACCATCTCCGCTAGCCGCTTCGTCGCACCCATCACATTGGTGGGCCGAACGGCCTTGTCGGTACTGATCAACACAAAATCCGCGACTTGCTGGGCAATTGCTGCCTGGGCAACGGTTAGCGTGCCGAGAACATTGTTGCGCACCCCTTCCGCGGGATTGTGCTCCACCAAAGGCACGTGCTTATAGGCTGCCGTGTGGTAAACGGTATCAGGCCTCCATGCCGCCATGATCTCGCCCATGCGAATCTCGTCGCGTACCGAAGCCAGCAATGGCACCAGCCTGAACGTAGGGCTGCCGGCATCGGCCTGCAGTGCGCTCAGTTCCTGATGCAACTCATACAGCACATACTCGTTTTGCTCGACCAGCAAGAGCGCGGCCGGCCCAAGGTTCACAATCTGTCGACACAGTTCGCTTCCGATCGAGCCGCCTGCTCCCGTCACTAGAACCATCTTGCCGGTAATATTTCGGGACAACAATTGAGGGTCGGGCACCACGGGCTCCCGGCCCAACAGATCATCGATGTCCAACTCCCGCACGTCCGCAATACTGACCCGCCCTTGGGCCAGATCAGTCACGCTCGGCAGCGTGCGCACGGATACCCGAGCGGGTAATACTCTCCGCAGAATTTCGTTGCGACGATGGCGGCCGGCCGATGGCAACGCGAGTAACACATCGTCTACCTCCAAGGAGGCGACCAGCATGGGCAAATCGGCGGGCGAATAGACCGCCAAGCCGTTCAGTATCCGACCGTGCAGGCGATCATCATCGTCCAGAAACCCGACCACCCGCATTTCCGGGCTATTGGCCATGGCGGCCGCAAGCTGCCTGCCAGCTGAGCCTGCGCCATATATGAGCGCCTTAGGCAGGGCGTTGCGCTGCAGTTGCCCGCGATACAATCCGCCCAACCAATATCTGGCGATGGCTCGGGAACTGCCCACTGTCAACAAAAGCAAGATGGGTTGGATAAGGCCCACAGTGCGCGGTATGCCATTCACGCCAATTGCGGTAAAAATCGCGGAGTATACGAGGCCATAGACCACGATAGCTTTCAGCACGGCGATCATCGCCGGTAATCCCGAATATCGGAAAATGGCGCGATAGAGGCCCGAGACGATAAAAATGGGCAACGCGATGCCCATCGATGCCACCGCGGCCCAAAGAGGGCGGCCAGACAACAACACCCAATCGTCAAGGCGCAAATAGAAGGCGAGCCAGGTGGTAAGCACACAGAGGCTGGCATCGACGGAGAGCGCAAGCAGCCTCTTGGCCGGCAATGTCCCACAGACAGTTGAAGGTTGGGACGGCGGGTGCGGCATAGATTATGCGACCTTGCGATCATGGTCAAT
>NZ_UFQC01000057.1 GCF_900496975.1 Achromobacter veterisilvae | reverse complement strand
CCGCTGGTCTCCAGCCGCAGCGCGCCCGGCCCGCCGGCGCGCAGCAGGCCGCGCTCCTGCAACTGGTGGCGCAGCCGGCGCGCCACGGGGGCGCCGGTTTCCAGCAGCGGCACGCCGGGGCCGGCGGCCGCCTGGATCGCGTCGCGCAGGAAGGGGAAATGCGTGCAGCCCAGCACCAGCACGTCGGCCCCGGCCTCGCGCAGTTCCGCGACGGGGGCGCGCACGGCGGCCTCGGCCTCGGGGCCATGGAGCACGCCCCGCTCCACCAGCCGCACCCATTCGGGGCAGGGCCTGAACAGGATGCGGACCTCCGGCGCCTCGCGCTGGATCAGCGCGGCGAACTTGGGGCTGGCCAGGGTGCCGGTGGTGGCGAACACGCCCACCACGCCGCTGTGGGTCAGATGCGCGGCGGGCTTGATGGCGGGCTCCACCCCGATGATGAGCAGCCCGGGATGGCGCTGTCGCAGCGGCGCGATGGCCGCCGCGGTGGCGGTGTTGCAGGCCACCACCATGGCCTTGGCCTGGCGCGACACGAAATAGTCGGCCAGCGCGCCGGCCCGGCGCTCCACGTATTCGCGCGTCTTTTCGCCATAGGGCACGTGGGCGGAATCGGCCACGTAGAGCAGGGATTCGTGGGGCAGGGCATCGCGGATGGCGCGCAGCACGCTCAGTCCGCCGACGCCGGAGTCGTAGATGCCGATGGGAGATTCGGAAAACATGGAAGCAATGCGGATTGCGAGTGTCCGGCAGTGTAGCGCCAGCGCGCCCCTCACCCCTGGGCCAGCGATTCCTTCCGGTGCTGGCGGGCTTCCTCGATCAGCCTGCGGGCGGCCCCGGACAGCGGGGCGTCGCGCCAGATCAGGTTCAGCGGCGCGCGCAGTTCCGTGGGCTGGCTCACGCTGACGTAGACCACGCCTTCGATGTTCACGCGGCGCAGCGAGGCGGGCACCAGCGACACGCCCAGCCCGGCCGCCACCAGGCTCAGCGTGGACAGCATGCGCGGCGCCTCCTGCGCGACGCGCGGGCTGAACCCGGCGGCGCTGCACGCGGCGATGATGGCGTCGTACAGGCCGGGGCCGCTGTGGCGGCGATAGAGGATCAGGGATTCGTCCGCCAGTTCGGACAGCGCGATGCGCTTGCGCGCGCGCCCCTTGACGGCCGGATGGTCGGCGGGAAACGCCGCCAGCATGGTTTCCTCCAGCACCGTCTCCATCGCCACGCCGCGGTCGGGGCCGTAGGCCCCGCGGATGAAGGCCACGTCCACGCGGCCCTCGATGACGTCCTCCATCAGTTCGCCGGTGCTGCTTTCCTCGAGCACCAGCCGCACGTTCGGCGCGACTTCCCGGAAGCGCCGGATGACGGACGGCACGAAGGGGTGGAACGCGGCCGACCCGGTGAAACCGACGATCAGGCGCCCGGCCTCGCCCAGCGACACGCGGCGCACGCCTTCCACCGCCTGTTCCGTCAGCGCGATGATGTTGCGCGCGTCGTCCAGCAGCGCGCGGCCGCTTTCGGTCAGTTCCATGCCCCGGGGCAGGCGGTGGAACAGCGTCACCCCCAGCTCCTGTTCCAGCACGCGGATCTGCTGGGACAGCGGCGGCTGGCGGATGCCCAGCCGCGCCGCGGCCTTGGTCAGGTGGGATTCCTCGGCCACGGCCACGAAGTAGCGCAGCAGGCGCAAATCGACGGATGCCATATTCAACCAATATGATTCATGAGTTGGTCATATATTAGACATTATCCAAGGGGAGGAGTAGGCTGCAATTTCTTTATCCACCCCCCGAGCACCTCCAGTGTCCGTTTCCCACGCGCCGGCCCCGCCGGCGGCACAAGACGCCCGCGCCGCTTCCCGGACAGCGGGCGCGCCCCGGGACGGCACGGCCACAACAACGATGAACGCAGCACCTTCCGCACCCGAGGCCGCGCTGCGGCCTCCGCCCACTTGCGGGCAATTGTTCTATGGATTCCTCATGCTGGGCCTGACCGCCTTCGGCGGCGCCCTGCCGCTGGCGCGCCGCATGGTCGTCGAAAAGCACCGCTGGCTCAGCGGCTCCGAATTCACCGATCTGCTGGGGCTGTGCCAGTTCCTGCCCGGCGGCAACATCATCAACCTGTCGGTCGCGCTGGGCATGAAGTTCCGCGGGCCGCGCGGGGCCTTCGCGGCGCTGATGGGGCTGATCCTGGCGCCGTCGGCCATCGTGGTCATGCTGGGCATGGTGTACGACCGCTTCCAGAACGATCCGCACATCCAGCATCTGTTCGCCGGGCTGGCGGCCGCCGCGGCGGGGCTGCTGATTTCGATGGCGGTGAAGGTCGGCGCGCCGGTGCTCAAGCGCCGGGACTGGCTGGCCGGCCTGGTGGCCACGGCCTGTTTCGTCGCCATCGCGGTGCTGCGCATTCCGCTCCTGCCCACCATGGCGGTGCTGACGCCGCTGAGCATCCTGATGGTCTGGAGGCAACGCCGATGATCCATACCCTGATCGCGCTGGCCCTGATTTTTTCCGAGCTGTCGGTGCTGGCGTTCGGCGGCGGCAATACCATCCTGCCCGAGATGCAGCGCCAGGTGGTGGAAGTGCACGGCTGGATGACGGCGGCCGACTTCTCCGCGCTGTTCGCCCTGGGGCAGGCCGCCCCGGGCCCCAACCTGATGGTGGTCACGCTGGTCGGCTGGCACGTGGCGGGCGGCCTGGGCGTGCTGGTCACCACCATCGCCAAGTTCGGCCCGTCCTCGGTGATCACGGTGCTTGCCCTGGGCCTGTGGGAACGCTTCAAGGACCGCCCCTGGCGCGGCGTCATCCAGGCGGGCATCTTCCCGATGACGGTCGGGCTGGTGGCCGCCAGCGCCGCGCTCATCACCGAGGCGTCGGCGCATACCTGGCTGCTGGGCGCCATTACCGCCGCGGTGGCGCTGCTGGGCAGCGTCACCCGCATCCATCCCCTGTGGCTGCTGTTCGGCGGCGCGCTGGCCGGTTTGCTCGGCATCGGTTAGGGTAGGGCCTACCGCGCTGCGCGCCCAGGAGCCCGCCATGCCGCCGATCAAGGACTTCGAGCCCGAGACCGACGTTTCGCCCGTCGCCAGCCTGCCGTTCTTCCATGCGCACCTCCGCCTGGTGCTGTGCGCGGGCCTGCTGCTGGCGGCGGCCGGCGGCCTGTACGCCGCGGGCGTGCCGGCGATGCTGGCGCTGCTGCTGGGGTTCGACCTCGGGGCGCTGGTCTTCCTGGTGATGACGGCGCGCGTATTCGGGCGGACCAGCGCCGCGGCCATGCGCCGGCATGCTCAGGAACAGGACGTCGGGCGCACCGGCGTGCTCTGGAGCAGCGTGGCGCTGTCCTGCATGGTGATGATGGCATTGTGGGTGGAGCTGCGGGCCGAGGCCGGCGCGAGCAGCGCGATCGCCATGCTGGCCGCCGCCGCAACCATCATCCTGTCGTGGCTCTACATGAACATGATCTTCGCGCTGCATTACGCGCATGGCTATTACGGCCACCGCAACGCCATGCACAAGGGGCTGGACTTCCCCGGCACGGAAGAGCCCGACTACTGGGATTTCGCCTATTTCGCGCTGGTGCTGGGCATGACGTTCCAGGTGTCGGACGTGCAGATCGTGAACCGGCGGCTGCGCCGCACCGCCCTGACGCACAGCGTTATCGCGTTTTTCTTCAATGTGTTCATCATCGCCATCAGCGTGAACGTGGCGGCGGGGCGGGTGTAGCCGGGCGCGGGCCGCGGGCTTGCGCCCGCGTCCGCGGCGCGGTTCAGGCCGCGGCCAGGCGCCAGAGCGACGTGACTTCCTTCGACCGCGCCGCGTGCAGCGGGTCGGACGCGTCCTTCGCGCGCCCGTGCGTGGGCCGGGTGTCCGTCCGGTCCACCACGCGCAGGCCCGCCTGCCGGATCATGTCCAGCAACTGCTCGCGGCTGCGCAGGCCCAGGTGTTCGGCCAGGTCCGACAGGATCAGCCAGCCCTCGCCGGCGGGCGCCAGGTGCGCGGCCAGGCCGTCCAGGAAGCCGCGCAGCATGCGGCTGTCGGGGTCGTACACGGCGTGTTCCACCGGCGAACTGGGGCGCGCCGGCAGCCAGGGCGGATTGCAGACGACCAGCGACGCCCGGCCTTCGGGGTACAGGTCGGCCTGCGCCAGTTCCACCCGGTTCTCCAGGCCGAGCCGTTGCAGGTTGTCGCGGGCGCAGGCCAGCGCCCGCGGATCCTGGTCCGTGCCGACGACGCGCTTGACGCCGCGGCGCGCCAGCACGGCCGCCAGCACGCCGGTGCCCGTGCCGATGTCGAAGGCGGTGTCCCCGGGCGGCAGCGGCGCGCTCGCCACCAGGTCCACGTATTCGCCGCGCAGAGGCGAGAACACGCCGTAGTGGGGATGGATGCGGGCGTCCAGCGCGGGGATCTCCACGCCTTTCTTGCGCCATTCGAAGGCGCCGATCAGCCCCAGCAGTTCCCGCAGCGACGCCACGTAGGGTTCGGCGGCGGGGCCGTGGGCGGCTTCGCAGGCCTGCCGCGCGTCGGGCGCGCGCCGCAGGGGAATGCCGTGGCCGGCGTCGAAGGGGATCAGCAGCATGCCCAGGATGCGGGCGCGCTGCGACTGGATCTGGCGGTGCTGGTTGAAGGCGTCCAGCAGCGTGTCCACGGGCTTGCGGGGGCGCTTGTCGACGCGCCGAGTCATGGCCTGCAGCAGTTGCCGCGCATTCTGGAAGTCGCCGCGCCACAACAGGCCGACGCCCTCGCAGGCCTGGCGGTAGGCCAGGTCCGCGGTCAGGGTGTCGTCCGCGAGCACGACGCGCCTGGGCGGCGCGGCGCCGCTTTCGGAGCGCCAGCGCGCGGCGCGCGGGGTCTGGTTTTCTTCCCAGCGGATTTCAGGAAGGGTCAACGTGTCGCTCCAGCAGGTTGGGGCGCGCGGGGCAGGGGAATCATCGAGGAGGCAAAAGAAAAGGGGCGCGGGCTGCCAATGTAGCAGCTTCGCGCCCCGCCGCGCCGCCTCTCGCGCCGCGCCTCAGTGGAACAGCACGACCGCCTTCTGCAGCGTGATCCAGATCCCCCAGGCCAGCGGGATGCCCACGCAGCCCCAGGCGAACAGCACCAGGGCCATGGGGGTGCGGAACGCCGAGGCGCCGACGCCGTGCGTTTCAGACGCGGCCGCGCGCTCGTGGGCCAGCGCCTTTTCGCGGGCCAGTTCCTCGTCGTTCATGAAGTACTTGGGGTTCACCGGCCGGATGGCCAGGTTGCACAGGAAACCCAGCACCAGCATGCCCGCCAGGATGTACATGGTGATGTCGTACACCTGCGCGCGCGGCACCCCGATGGACAACTGGTACTCGCGGATGTAGTTCACCAGCACCGGCCCGAAAATGCCGGCCGCGGACCAGGCGGTGAGCAGGCGGCCGTGGATGGCGCCCACCATCTGTGTGCCGAACAGGTCGGCCAGATACGCCGGAACCGTGGAGAAGCCGCCGCCGTACATGGACAGGATGATGCAGAAGGCGGCCACGAACAGGGCCAGCGCGCCCATGTGCGCGGTCCAGGGAACCGCCGCGTACAGCACGAAGCCCAGCACGAAGAAGATGAAGTAGGTCATCTTGCGGCCCAGCTTGTCCGACAGGCTGGCCCAGAAGAAGCGGCCGCCGATATTGAACAGGCTGAGCAGGCCGGTGAAGCCCGCCGCGATGGCGGCGATGGCGGCCATCTGTTCCTTGTCCAGTTGCGCGTAGCCCAGCTCGGGCTTGCCGAGCAGGCCGCCGCCGAACACTTCCTGCAGCAGCGGCGAAGCCATGCCCAGGATGCCGATGCCCGCCGTGACGTTCAGGCACAGCGCCCACCACACCAGCCAGAACTGCGGCACGCCCCAGACGCGCTGCACGTGCACGTGGCCCTTGGTGATCATGGCGTTGCCGGCATGCTTGGCGGGCGCGGTCCAGCCCGCGGGCTTCCAGCCGGTGGGCGGCACGCGGTAGCCCAGCGCGCCGGACATCATGAAGATGAAGTACACCGCCGCCATGGTCAGGAAGGTCTGCCAGACCCCGGGCGATTCGGGGGTGGCGAAGTGGCGCATCAGCAGGTCGGCCAGCGGCGCGCCGATCATGGCGCCGCCGCCGAAACCCATGATGGCCATGCCCGTGGCCATGCCGCGGCGGTCGGGAAACCACTTGATCAGGGTGCTGACGGGGGAGATATAGCCCAGCCCCAGCCCGATGCCGCCGATCACGCCGGACCCCAGCCACAGCATCCACATCTGGTGCAGATACACGCCGAAGGCGGAAATGACCAGGCCGCCGCACCAGCACAGGGCCGAGACCACGCCGGCCTTGCGGGGGCCGGCGCGCTCCAGCCAGCCGCCCCACAAGGCGGCCGAGCAGCCCAGCAGCACGAAGAACAGGGTGTACATCCACCCCATGGTCGAAATCTTCCAGTCGCAGCCGGTGGCGAACAGTTCCGCGGCCAGGCTCATGTCGGGCGGACACGCCAGCGGCTTGGCGCCGCCGACTGCCTTGGACAGCGGCAGCCAGAACACCGAGAACCCGTAGGCCATGCCGATGCACAGGTGGATGGCCAGCGCGGCCGGGGGAACCAGCCAGCGGGAGAAGCCCGGTCCGGCGATTGTGCGTTCCTTGTCGAAAAAACCCGGTTTTGAACCGGGCAGGTCCAGCGTGGCGGTGCTTTCCATATTGTCTCCTCAGGTGGTGCTCTATGGCGTGCTCGGATCGGATTGCAACGATCCGGCCGCCGCTTTCTTGTTTGAAACTCCAGTTGCCGAATTGCCGGCCGCCGCCGCTACTGCGCGCGGACGAGCGGCGTAAGGCGTTGGCGGTTCTGCGTGACCGCTTCCAGTACCAGGGGGTGCAGGCGTTCCTCGCCGGCGTCGCCGTCGGGACTCTGCTCCAGGAAGCCCAGGAGTTCATTGCGCATGCGCGGCTCCCAGAACTTGTGGATGTGGTTGGCCACGCCCTCCAGCGCTTCCTGCCGGTCGGGCATCGCTTCGAAGAACTGGCCGATGCGATTGGCCATGCGGATGAGGTTGCCGATTTCCATGCTTGCGTGAGGTCCGGTTCAGGTAGTGATGCGTTCAGGGTGGGAATACACCGTGGCGTCGTCGCCGCGCAGGAAGCCCAGCAGGGCCACGTTGGCGTCGTCGGCCAGGCGAATGGCCAGCGAAGTGGGGGCGGACACGGCCGCGAGCACCCCGACGCCGGCCGCCGCCGTTTTCTGCACCATCTCGAAACTGGCGCGGCTGGACACGGTGACGATGCCGCCGCCGGCGCGCATGCCCTGGCGCGCCAGGGCGCCGACGAGCTTGTCGAGCGCGTTGTGGCGGCCCACGTCCTCGCGCACCAGCGCCACCGCGCCGTCGGCGCCGGCCCAGCCGGCCGCGTGGGTGGCCCCGGTGAGATCGTGCAGCGCCTGGCGCTCGCGCATGCCGCGCATGGCGGCCAGCACCGCCTGGACGCGCACGGGCGCGCCGCCGGCGACGGGCGCGACGGGCCGCAATACCTCGGGCAGCGTTTCCACGCCGCACAGGCCGCAGCCCGTGCGGCCGGCCATGGCGCGCCGGCGGGATTTCAGCCGCACTTCACAGGCGGTGGAAATCTCCACCTGGACCACGATGCCGTCGCATTGCCGCAGCAGGTCGATGCCGCGCACGTCGCCGATCCCGTCGATGATGCCCTCCGACAGCGAGAAGCCCACGGCGAAATCCTCCAGGTCGGCCGGGGTGGCCAGCATGGTGGCGTGGCTGATGCCGTTGAACTCGAGCGCCACCGGCGTTTCCTCGGCCACGCAGTCGGCGTCGGCGCCGAGGACGCCCGCGCGCAGGCGGGAGACCTGGACCTGCGCGCAGTCGGGGCGGGAGAGGGGCGGTGGCGTGGGCATGGAGGCGTCCTGGCGGTTCTGGCTGGCGGTTACTTCCCGGTCAGCGCCGCTTCGCTCTCTCGCGCCCGTTCGCGCAGGAGTTTCTGCTGGATGTCCGCAAAGCGCGACCATTGGCGCTGCCATTCCGAGGGCTGGGAAACGCGCGTGACCTGCACGGCGGTGACCTTGTACTCGGGGCAGTTGGTCGCCCAGTCGGAACTGTCGGTCGTGACGACGTTGGCGCCCGACTCGGGAAAGTGGAACGTGGTGTATACCACGCCCGGCTGCACCCTGTCGGTCAGCGTGGCGCGCAGCACGGTCTCGCCCGCCCGGCTCTGCACGCCCACCCAGTCGCCGTCGCGCACGCCCCGGTCCTCGGCGTCCTGCGGATGCAGCTCCAGCAGGTCCTCGCCATGCCACACCACATTGGGCGTGCGCCGCGTCTGCGCGCCCACGTTGTATTGCGACAGGATGCGGCCCGTGGTCAGCAGCAGCGGGAAGCGGCGCGTGCTGCGCTCGTCGGTGGGCACGTACTTGGTGATCATGAACCTGCCCTTGCCGCGCACGAATTCGTCGATGTGCATGATGGGCGTGCCGTCGGGCGCATCGTCGTTGCACGGCCATTGCAGGCTGCCCATCCGGTCCAGCTTGTCGTAGCTGACGCCGGTGAACGTCGGCGTCAGGCGGGCGATCTCGTCCATGATCTCGCTGGGGTGGCGGTAGTCCATGGGATAGCCCAGCGCGTTGGACAGCGCCACGGTGACTTCCCAGTCGGACTTGCCGTTCTTGGGCTCCATCACTTTGCGCACCCGCGAGATGCGGCGCTCCGCGTTGGTGAAGGTGCCGTCCTTTTCCAGGAACGACGAGCCGGGCAGGAAAACGTGCGCGTACTTGGCGGTTTCGTTCAGGAACAGGTCCTGCACCACGATGCATTCCATGGCCGCCAGCGAGGCCGCCACGTGCTGCGTGTTGGGATCGGACTGCACGATGTCCTCGCCCTGGCAGTACAGGCCCTTGAACGACCCGGCGAGCGCGGCCTCGAACATATTCGGGATGCGCAGGCCGGGTTCGGGCTGCAGGGTCACGCCCCAGTCCCGCTCGAACTGCGAACGCACCGTGTCGTCGGAGATGTGGCGGTAGCCCGGCAGTTCGTGCGGGAACGAGCCCATGTCGCACGAGCCCTGCACGTTGTTCTGCCCGCGCAGCGGGTTCACGCCCACGCCCTCGCGGCCGACGTTGCCGGTGGCCATGGCCAGGTTGGCGATCGCCATGACGGTGGTGGAGCCCTGGCTGTGCTCGGTCACGCCCAGGCCGTAGTAGATCGAGCCGTTGCCGCCGGTGGCGTACAGGCGCGCCGCGCCGCGCACGGCCTGGGCGGGCACGCCGGTGATTTCCTCCATCGCTTCCGGCGAGTTCTCGGGCAGCGACACGAAGTCGCGCCATTCCTTGAAGGACTTGGCTTCGCAGCGTTCGGCCACGAAGGCCTCGTCGATCAGCCGTTCGGTGGCGATCACGTGCGCCAGCGAAGACAGCAGCGCCGTGTTGGTGCCGGGCCGCACCTGCAGGTGGAAGTCGGCCTTGATGTGCGGCGAACTGACGAGTTCGATGCGGCGCGGGTCGATCACGATCAGGCGGGCGCCCTGGCGCAGGCGGCGCTTCAGGCGCGAGGCGAACACCGGGTGGCCGCTGCTGGGGTTGGCGCCCATGACGATCACCACGTCGGTGTGCATGACCGAATCGAACGTCTGCGTGCCGGCGGATTCGCCCAGCGTCTGCTTCAGGCCGTAGCCGGTGGGCGAATGGCAGACCCGCGCGCAGGTGTCGACGTTGTTCGTGCCGAACGCCGCGCGCACCAGTTTCTGCACCAGCCAGGTTTCTTCGTTGGTGCAGCGCGACGAGGTGATGCCGCCGACCGCGTCGCGGCCGTACTGGCCCTGGATGCGGCGGAACTCGGAGGCCGCGTAGTTGATCGCCTCGTCCCAGGACACTTCCTTCCAGGAATCGGTGATGCGCTTGCGGATCATCGGCTTGAGCACGCGCTCTTTGTGCGTGGTGTAGCCCCAGGCGAAGCGGCCCTTCACGCAGGAATGGCCGCGGTTGGCCTGGCCGTCCTTCCAGGGCACCATGCGCACCACTTCCTGGCCCTTCATTTCGGCCTTGAAGCCGCAGCCCACGCCGCAGTAGGCGCAGGTGGTCACGACCGAGTGCTCGGCCTGGCCCATCATGATGACGGTCTTTTCCTGCAGGGTCGACGTCGGACAGGCCTGCACGCAGGCGCCGCAGGACACGCATTCGCTGTCCAGGAAGGGCTGGTCCTGGCCCGGCGACACGCGCGATTCGAAGCCCTTGCCGGAGATCGTCAGCGCGAACGTGCCCTGAGTTTCCTCGCAGGCGCGCACGCAGCGGTTGCAGACGATGCACTTGGACGCGTCGTAGGTGAAGTACGGGTTGGATTCGTCCAGCGGGCTCTTGAGGTGATTGGCGCCGTCGTAGCCGTAGCGCACGTTGCGCAGGCCCACCACGCCGGCCATGTCCTGCAGTTCGCAGTCGCCGTTGGCCGGACAGGTCAGGCAGTCCAGCGGGTGGTCGGAGATGTAGAGTTCCATGACGCCGCGGCGCAGTTCATGCAGCTTCGGCGTTTCGGTGTAGACCACCATGCCGTCTTCGGCCGGGGTCGTGCACGAAGCGGGGTAGCCCCGCCGGCCTTCGATCTGCACCAGGCAAAGCCGGCACGAGCCGAAGGGTTCCAGGCTGTCGGTCGCGCACAGCTTGGGAATGTTGACGCCGGCCTCCGCGGCCGCGCGCATCAGCGAGGTGCCGGCGGGCACCGTGATGGCCTGGCCGTCGATGGTCAGGGTGACGGTTTCGACGGACTCGCGCGCCGGCGTGCCCATGTCGCGATCGCGCTTGATGACGGTTTCTAGCATGGCGGTCTCGGGTTCAGGCCGCGTGCGCGGCAGGCTGGGAGGACTCGATGCCGAAGTCCTGCGGAAAGTGGTTCAGCGCCGACAGCACGGGGTAGGGCGCCATGCCCCCCAATGCGCAGAGCGAACCGCCCAACATCGTGTCGCACAGGTCGCGCAGCAGATGCACCTGCTGCTCGCGGTCGGGCCCGCCGGCCGCGATCTTGTCGATCGTTTCCATGCCGCGGGTGGAGCCGATGCGGCAGGGCGTGCACTTGCCGCAGGATTCGATGGCGCAGAACTCCATGGCGTAGCGCGCCATGCGCGCCATGTCGACCGTGTCGTCGAAGGCCACCAGCCCGCCGTGGCCGATCATGGCCGAGATCTGGATATAGGCCTCGTAGTCCAGCGGCACGTCCCATTGCGATTCCGGCAGGTAGGCGCCCAGCGGCCCGCCCACCTGCACCGCGCGCAGCGGGCGCCCGGAGGCGCTGCCGCCGCCGAAGCCGTACAGCAGGTCGCGCAGGGTCAGGCCGAACGCCTTTTCCACCAGCCCGCCGTGCTTGAGGTTGCCCGCCAACTGGAAGGGCAGCGTGCCGTGCGAACGGCCCACGCCGTAGTCGCGGTAGTACGCCGCGCCCTTGGCCAGGATGATCGGCACGGTGGCCAGGGAGATCACGTTGTTGATCACGGTGGGCTTGCCGAACAGGCCCGAGACGGCGGGCAGCGGCGGCTTGGCGCGCACCACGCCGCGCTTGCCCTCGATGCTTTCGAGCAGGGACGTTTCCTCGCCGCAGATGTACGCGCCCGCGCCCACGCGCACTTCCAGGTCGAACCGGCGTCCGCTGCCGTGCACGTCGTCGCCCAGCCAGCCCACGCCGCGGGCCCGCGCGATCGCGGCTTCCAGGGCGTCGATGGCCTGCGGGTATTCCGAGCGCACGTAGATGTAGCCGTAGGTCGCGCCCACCGCCAGGCCGGCGATGGTCATGCCCTCGATCAGCACGTAGGGGTCGCCTTCCATCAGCAGGCGGTCGGCGAAGGTGCCGGAGTCGCCCTCGTCGGCGTTGCAGACGATGTACTTCTGGCTGGCGGCGGCCGCGGCCACGGTCTTCCACTTGATGCCGGTCGGAAACGCCGCGCCGCCCCGGCCGCGCAGGCCCGACGCCACCATTTCGTCGACGATCTGCGCGGGCTCCATGGCCAGCGCGCGTTTCAGCCCTTGCAGGCCGCCGTGCGCGGCGTAGTCCTGCAGCGACAGCGGATCGGTCACGCCGACCCGCGCGAAGGTCAGGCGTTCCTGGTGCTTGAGGTAGGGAATCTCTTCGGTCAGGCCCAGGCGCAGCGCGTGGTCGCCGCCCGCCAGCCAGCCGGCGTCGAACAGCCCGGCGACGTCTTCGGGCTGGACGGGACCGTAGGCGACGCGCCCTTGCGGCGTGGCGATCTCGACCAGGGGTTCCAGCCAGAGCAGGCCGCGCGACCCGTTGCGCACCACCTGCACGGACAGGCCGCGCTGGTCGGCGATGCGTTCGATGCCGCTGGCCACCGCGTCGGCGTCCATGGCCAGGGCCGCGGCGTCGCGCGGCACGTAGATGACGATGGGAGCGCTCATGGCGTGGCCTCCAGCGTGCGGGCGATGATGCGGTCCAGTTTCTCGGGCGTGACGCGGGCTTGCGGACGGCCGTCGATCATGACGGCCGGCGACTGGGCGCACAGGCCCAGGCAATACACCGGTTCCAGCGAGAAATTGCCGTCGGGCGTGTGGCCATGGAAATCGCAGCCCAGCGCTTCGCGCGCGTGGTCGGCCAGGCGGTCGCCGCCCATGGCCTGGCAGGACTCGGCGCGGCAGACTTCCAGTTTGTGGCGCGCCGGGGGGTCGCTGCGGAAATGCGGATAGAAGGTGATGACGCCGTGGACTTCGGCGCGCGACAGGTTCAGGGCCTCGGCGATGGTCTGCACCGCCGAGGCCGGGATACAGCCCAGTTCGTGCTGGACCGCGTGCAGCACGGGAAGCAGCGGACCCGGCTGGTCTTTCAGCCGGGCAAGGATGCGGGCGGTGGCCGCGATGGCCGGAGTGGGGGACGCCTGGGCCGCGTCCAGGGCCATCTGGCCGCCCCGGGCGCCGCCGCTGGACGCCAGATCGGATGTTGCCTCGCGCTGTTGCACGTCGGTCTCCTCCTGATTGCTGTTGTATGGGGCGGGATTTTTTCCAGATTAATATGCTTTTAAAAACATATTAATTACCCGTCCGCTGCGTTATTTGTGTACTCTATCCAGGTACGCAAACGTCTTCAATAAGAAATAAATGACATATAAGTTCCGTATCGGTCTGCGGCCGCAATGGATGCTGGGCGGCGACGGCGAGTCGGCACCCGTGCCCTTGCAGGACATGCTCGCGCTGCTGGCGGCCATCGACGCCACCGGCAACATCGCCGGTGCCTGCCGCGCTTGCGGGCTGTCGTACCGGCACGCCTGGGGCGTGCTGCGGCGCTTCGAGGAAATCTTCGGAACCCAGTTGCTCATCACCAACCGCCGCCAGGGCACCCAGTTGTCGCCGTTCGCGCAGCGCCTGCTGTGGGCCAACCGGCGCATCGACGCGCGCCTGATGCCCACGCTGGAGAGCATGGCTTCGGAGCTGCAGGAAGAACTGGAACGCCTGCTGCCCGAGAGCGGCCCGCACTTGCGGCTGCACGCCAGCCACGGCTTCGCGGTGGAATCGCTGATGCAGCACATGGGCAACCTCAAGCCCGGCCTGGAATTGCGCTACCGCACCGCCATCGAGGCGCTGGCCTCGCTGGAGCGCCACGAATGCGACCTGGCGGGCTTCCAGGTGCCGCTGGGCGACTTCGAGGCGCCCATCATGGAACGCTACGCGCAGTGGCTGCACGCGGACGAATACGTGCTCATCCACCTGGCGGTGCGCAACGCCGGCCTGTTCGTCACGGCCGGCAACCCCAAGGGCATACGCGGCATGGCCGACCTGGCGCGCTCCGACGTGCGCTTCGTCAACCGCCAGATCGGTTCCAGCACCCGCTACCTGGTGGGGCTGATGCTGCAGCGCGCGGGAGTCTCGATCGGCGAGGTCCAGGGTTACGAAACCAATGAATTCACCCATATGGCGATCGCCGCGCACATCGCCAGCGGCATGGCGGACACGGGCGTGGGCGTGGAGACCGCCGCCTGCCGTTTCGGGCTGGATTTCATTCCGCTGGTGCGCGAACGCTATTTCTTCGCCATCCGCAAGTCGGCGCTGGAGACGCCGGCCATGCGCGATCTTCTATCCATCATGCGCAGCCCCGACTATGTCGGCTATGTCGGCCAACTGGTGGGCTACGACGCCAGCGAAACCGGGCGGCTGCAAACCCTGGAAGAGGCTTTCCCATGACCGCCGGGCGCCGCGCGCCGGGATATGATGTTCCCATGAGCAAAGTGATACTCCTCGCCGATCGCCGCGGCGGCCGCCCGGCCCGGGCCGCGGCAGGGGAATTGCCGCCGGACGGCCAGCCCGCGCTCGACCTGCGCGCGCGTCCCCTGCGCGATCTCCGGATATCGGTCACGGACCGCTGCAACTTCCGCTGCACGTACTGCATGCCGCGCGAGGTCTTCGACGGCAGCTATACCTTCATGCCGCATTCGGCGCTGCTCTCCTTCGAAGAAATCAGCCGCCTGGCGGGCATCTTCACGCGGCTGGGCGTGGAAAAGATCCGCCTGACCGGCGGCGAACCGCTGCTGCGCAAGCACATCGAGAACCTGGTCGGCATGCTGGCCGGATTGCGCACGCCGCAAGGCCGCCCGCTGGACCTGACCCTGACCACCAACGGCAGCATGCTGGCCCGCAAGGCCGCCGAACTCAAGCACGCCGGCCTCACGCGCGTCACGGTCAGCCTGGACGCGCTGGATCCCGCCATGTTCCAGGACATGAGCGACAGCGGCTTCACGCCGGACGACGTGCTGCGCGGCATCGACGCCGCGGCCGAGGCCGGGCTGGCGCCGGTGAAGGTGAACATGGTGGTGCGGCGCGGCCTGAACGACGGCCAGATCCTGCCCATGGCCGAGCGCTTCCGCAACACCGGCCACGTCCTGCGCTTCATCGAGTACATGGACGTGGGCAACACCAACGGCTGGAACCTCGCCGAAGTGGTGCCCAGCCGGGAAGTGCTGGACCGCATCGCGGCGGTCCATCCGATCGAACCCGTCGCCGACGGCGAGATGGGGCGCGTGGCCGAACGCTGGCGCTACCTGGACGGCGGCGGCGAAATCGGCGTCATTTCCAGCGTCACGCACGCGTTCTGCGGCGGCTGTACGCGCGCGCGCCTGTCGCCCGAGGGCAAGCTTTTCCTGTGCCTGTTCGCGCACGAAGGCCACGACCTGCGGGCGCCGCTGCGCGATGGCGCCAGCGACGACGAACTGGCGCGCATCCTGGCGGGCATCTGGGCCGCGCGCGGCGACAACTATTCGGAACAGCGCGGGCGCAACATGGCCGACCCGTCGCGCAAGATCGAAATGAGTTATATCGGTGGCTGAATCCCCAATGGCGCCCGCGCGGGCCGATATCGCCGGCCTGATCCTCGCCGGCGGGCAGGGCGCCCGCATGGACGGGCAGGACAAGGGCCTGGTGCCGCTGCTCGGCGAACCCATGGTGGCGCACGTCGCGCGCCGCCTGGCGCCGCAGGTGGGGCGGCTCGTCATCAGCGCCAACCGGCACGCGGACCGCTATGCGCGGTACGGCGAAGTGGTGCGCGACGGCGAACCGGAACTGGGCGCCTGGCAGGGGCCGCTCCTGGGCATCGCGGCGGGATTGGCCGCGGCCCGCGGAGAAACGTGGCTGGTGGTGGCGCCTTGCGACACGCCGTTCCTGCCGTTCGACCTGGCCGCCCGGCTGATAGGCGCGGCGCAGGCCGGGCAGGCGCCCCTGGCCTATGCCGTGTCCGGCGGCCAGCGGCATTCGGCCTGCATGGCGCTGCGCACGTCGCTGTTGCCCGCCCTGCTCGGGTACTTGAGGGCAGGAGACCGCAAGGTGGGCCTGTGGCAGTCCCGGATGGGCGGCGTCGAAGCCCGTTTCGACGACGCGCCCGAGGCCTTCGTGAACCTCAATACGCCGGAGGAACTGGCGGCGGCGGAACGCTACGCCAGCCAGTGACGCAGGTCGTAGTAGGCGACCCGGTCCCCGTCCCGCACCAGCACGTCCGCCGCCAGGCGGGCCAGGCCGGTCGACCACGGCAGCGAACTGATCACGCCGGAACCCTGGTGCCCGTAAGGCACCAGTTCGGCGCTGCCGTCGTCCGCCAGGCGGCGCTGCACGCGCAGGAATTCCTCGCGGGCGTCCTGGCGCGGATGGTCCGTGCGCAAGGGCAACTGGCTGATCGGCGGGAAGAGCGTTTCGCGGCCCTGCATGCGGCGCATCAGCGGCGTGACCAGCATGGCGAATACCGCGTAGGCCGAGACGGGATTGCCCGGCAGGCTGACCACGGGCTTGCCGCCGATATTGGCCAGCGCCACCGGCTTGCCGGGCTTCATGCGCACCTTCCATAGCGACAGCTCGCCGCCCAGGGCGGCCAGCGCGGGCTTGACCAGGTCGCGTTCGCCGACCGACACGCCGCCCACGCTCAGCACCAGGTCGCAATCGGCCAGCAGCGTCTTGAATGCCGCCAGCAGGTCTTCCTCGGTATCGCGGGCGTGCAGCACGTGCACCGGCAGGGCGCCCATGCCGCGCGCAAGCGCGGCCAGCATGGGCCCGTTGGAGTTGTAGATCTGTTCGGTCGCGCGCGGCTGGCCGGGCGGGACCAGTTCGTCGCCGGTGGTCAGGATGCCCACGCGCAATTGGCCGAAGACCCGCACGCGGGCCAGCCCCTGCGAAGCCATCAGCGCCACGTGGGCGGCTTCCAGCAGCGTGCCCGCGGCCAGCAGCGGCGAGCCGGCCAGGGTGTCTTCGCCGCGGCGGCGGATGTGCTGGCCGGGTTTGGGCGGGCGCGAGATTTCCACGTGGCCGTCGGCTTCCGCCGTGTCTTCCTGCATGACGACGGTATCCGCGCCGGCGGGAATCAGGCTGCCCGTGAACAGGCGGATGGCGTGGCCGGGCTTGAGCGGTTCGGGGACGTCGCCGGCGTAGCAGCGCTGCTGGATGGGCAGGCGCACGCCGGCGCCCCAGTCGGCCACGCGCAGGGCGTAGCCGTCCATGGCGCTATTGTCGGCCGGGGGGATGTCCACGGTCGCGTCGAGATCGGCGGCCAGCACGCGGCCGGCGGCGTCGGCAAGATTGATTTCCTCGCTGCGCGGCAGCGGGCCCGCGGCGTTGGCCAGCAGGGTCTGGGCTTGGTCGAAATCCAGCATGGGTCAGTTGTCTTCTTCGCGGTTCTTGAAGTGCGTGGCGAAATTGCACGGGCGGTGGCGGCTGTCGAGCTGTTCGCGGAGGATCTGCTCCCAGGCGGTTTCGCAGGCGTTGTTGGAACCCGGCAGGCAGAAGATCAGCGTCTGGTTCGCGGAGCCGGCGAAGGCCCGGGACTGGATGGTGGAGCTGCCGATCTCGGTATGGGAGATCTGGCGGAAAAGCTCGCCGAAGCCGGGAATCTCGCGGTCCAACAGGGGCAGCACGGCCGCGGGCGTGTAGTCGCGGTGCGAGAAGCCGGTGCCGCCGGTCGTCAGGATGACCTGGACTTCCGGGTCGGCGATCCAGTCGCTCAGGATGCGGCGGATCTGGTAGACGTTGTCCTTGACGATGTCCCGGCGCACGCACTGGTGGCCCGCGCGCGCCAGGTTCTGGGCGAGCAGGTTGCCGGACGTGTCGTCGCCCGCGCTGCGGGTGTCGCTGACCGTCAGCACGGCGCAGGCCAGGGAAACGGGGCTTTCGTCGCTCATGGATGCTCCTTCTTTGTCGTTGAGGATTTTTTGCCGCTGGGCCGCCCCGAGGCAAAAACGGCCCCCTCGGGGGGCAGCAAGCGCGTAGCGTGCGGCGTGGGGGCCTTTTCATCCCAGGACTGCGTGCGGTCCTGGTCGGATTGGCGTTGTTCCACCCAGAAGCTGCCGCCACCCGCTAGGGTCTCGCGCTTCCAGAAGGGCGCGCGCGTCTTGAGCGCGTCGATGATGTATTCGCAGCCGCGGAAAGCATCGCCGCGGTGGGCGCTGGCCGCCGCCACGAAGACGATCTGGGCGTTGCGCGGCAGCGCGCCCACCCGGTGCACGATGACGGTGCCGTCCAGGTTCCAGCGGGCGCGGGCGGTCGCGGCGATTTCCTCTAGCTCGCGTTCGCACATGCCGGGGTAGTGTTCGAGAAAGAGCGTGTCGGTGGGCGTATCCGGCGCGTAGTCGCGCACATAGCCCACGAAGGTGACGATGCCGCCCACGCCCGGCCCCGCGCGTTCGCGCAGCGCGGCCGTGAGCGCGGCGCCGTCGAAATCGGCTTCCTGGACGCTGATCATGGCGTTCACCCTCCGGTGACGGGTTCGAATACCGCGACCTCGTCGCCCGCGCGGATGGGGGCGGAGGGCTTGGCGTGGGTCTGGTTGATGGCCAGTTTCAGGCGCGCGGCGGGAGCAAGCTGGGGATAGCGTTCGCCCAGGGCGGCAAGCAGTTGCGCGCCGGTGGAATCCGCTTCCAGGGGCCAGGCCTCGGAGCGCTTGCCGACCAGTTCGGCCACGCGCGCGAAATAGAGAAGATTAATCGTTGCGCCATTCACCGCTTTTTCCTCCCGCCTTGTACTTGAGGCGAACTTGCTCGATCACGATGCCCTTGTCGGCGGCCTTGCACATATCGTAGATGGTCAGCGCGGCCACGCTGCAGGCCGTCATGGCCTCCATTTCCACGCCCGTCTTGTAGCTGGTGCGGCAGGTGGCCAGGATGTCGATGCGATGCGCGGCGTCGTCCAGCGCGAATTCGACGCCGACGAAGGACAGCGGCAGGCTGTGGCACAGCGGGATCAGCTCGGCGCAGCGCTTGGCGGCCAATATGGCGGCCACGCGGGCGGTGTTGAGGACCTCGCCTTTGCCCTGGCCCGGCTGGGTCAGCAGGCCGTAGGCCACGGCGTTCATGCGCACGCTGGCGGCGGCGATGGCCACGCGCTCGGTGTCCGTCTTGGCGATGACGTCGACCATGCGGACCTGGCCGGCTTCATCCAGGTGGCTCAAGGTGGGGGTGGACGTGGTCATGGGAATCGGGAGCGAGAATTGTTAATGATTGAAAAGGGCGGCCCCGGCTGGCCGGGCAAGGCCGCTGATACGCCTATGATAGACGAGCGGTGCAGGGGGCGCGATAATCGCGCCTGTAGTCATTAGAAGGACGGGATCGCACGGCCTTCAATTCGTATCAGGAGACGCGCAATGCCCTTGCGGATGCCAAAGCTTCGGTTGACACGCCGGGTCGGCAAGATTCTTCTGGGCATCGCGGCATTCATACTGATCCTCTTCGGCGTCGCCGCCTGGCAGGTCCCCAAGGTCCTGGGCAACGTCCTGACGCAGGACGTCTCCAAGATGATCGGCCGCGACGTTTCCGTCGGCAAGATCACCTTCAATCCCTTCACGCTGACCGTCCGCGCGCGCGACCTCGCCGTGGCCCAGCCCGGCTCGCCGACGCCGTTGCTGACGCTGGCCGAACTGGACGTCAGCGCCGCCTGGACCTCGCTGTTCTGGTTCGCGCCCGTCGTCGACCGCTTGACGCTGCGCGAGCCTAACATCGCCATCGTCCGCGAGGACGTCGCCCGGTTCAATTTCTCTGATATTCAGCAACGGGTGGCCGAATTGGCGGCCGCCAAGCCCGAAGAACCGCCCAAGCCGGACGAAGGGCCGCCCCGTTTCTCGCTGAACAACATGGTCATCGAGAACGGCTCGGTCACGCTGGACGACAAGGTCACCGGCCGCAAGCAGGTCGTGGACGAGCTGGGCGTGGGCGTGCCGTTCATTTCCACCTTCGGCTATGCCACCGACATCGACGTCCAGCCCCGCCTGCACCTGCGCATCAACGGCAGCCCCTTCGACCTGACCGGCGTGGCCCGTCCGTTCGACGTGGTGCCTTCGTCCACCCTGCGCGTGGCCTTCAGCGGGCTGCAACTGGAAAAGTGGGCGGACGTCTGGCCCATGCCCCTGCCGTTCAAGGTCGAGAGCGCGCTGCTGGACTCCAACCTGCAGGTCGTCTTCGAGCAGCCCAAGGACGCGCCGCCCAAGATCCGCGTAGTGGGCGACCTCGGCCTGCGCAGGCTCGACCTGCGCGATACCGAGGGCCAGGGCCTGGCGGCCTGGAGCGCGCTGACCGTCAGCCGCCTGGAGCTGGAACCGATAGTCCGCCGCGTCTACGTGGGCGAGGTGGGGCTCTGGGCCCCGCAGGTCCACGTGCGGCGCTACGCCAACGAGCACCTGAACTGGCAGGACGTGATCGCCCAGTTGAAGCAGCTTGGCGGCGTCGAGCCGACCGCCACGCCGGTGGCCGACAAGCTCAGGAAAGCCAGCGGACTGAAGCCGTCGGGCGACGCAGCGGAACAGGCCGCCCCGGCCGATGCGCCGCCCGCGCCGGCGGCGGTTCCCGCCGATGGGGCCGCGCCCGCCGCGTCCGAACCCCAGCCCGCGCCCGCCGCGGCGCCCGGCGAGTGGAAGGTGGCGCTGGATGCCTTCAACCTGCATGAAGGCGAGGTGTACGTCACCGACGCCATCAGCAAGCTGGACTACGTCATGACCGGCCTGGCCGCCACGGTCGAGGGCGTGGCGCTGCCGCAGGTGAAGGACGAGCCCATCGACCTGTGGCTGACCATGGACAACAGCACCGACGGCGGCTGGCTGCGCGCCAAGGGGCCGCTGGTCCTGAAACCGCTGTCGCTGGAACTGGGCGTGCGCCTGGGCAACGTCGCACTGGCCCCCCTGGCGCCGGCCGTGCGCAGCGCGGCGCCGGTTTCGCTGCTCGACGGCCGGCTGGGCGCGGCGGCCCAGGTGCACGTGGGCGAGCGCAACGGCGCCGTCGACGCGTCCGCCACCGCCGTGCAGGCCGACCTCACCCAGTTCAAGGCGCGCGACGAATCCCTCAAGCCCGCGCTGGACATCGCCCTGCAAAGCCTGCGCGTGACCGCCGACCGCGTGGCCATGGGGCCGGGCGAGAGCAACTTCACGCTGGCCGCCGACGGCATCCAGGGCAACGGCAAGCTGGGCCTGGCGGGGGCTTTCACGCTTCAGCCGCTGACCGCGAAGACGAGCGTGGACCTGTCGGAGCTGAACGTCGCGTCCTTCGCGCCATACGCGGCCTCGAGCCTGAACGCCACCGTGCGCGCCATCACGCTGGGCGCCAAGGGCAACGCGGAATTCGCGGCCGCGGCCGGCGGCGCGCCGATGAAGGCGGGCTGGAAGGGCGGCGTCGAAATCACGGGCGTGGACCTCCAGGACCGGGTCAACAACGACGACTTCCTGAACTGGAAGCGGCTGGGCTTCTCGGGCATGGACATCTCGGTGGCGGGCGACAAGATCGGCGCCAGGCTGGGCGACATCGCGCTCGAAGACTTCTACGGCCGCGTGCTGCTCAATGCGCAGGGGCGCCTGAACGTCATGGACCTGGTGGCCGCGCCCGGCCAGGCCGGCGGATCCATCACGCAGGACACCCAGACGCCGGGCCGCAGCGCCGCGCCGCCGCCGGCGGCGCCCGCCAAGGGCGGCGGCGCCAGCGCCATGCCGGACATCTCGGTCGACAGCGTCACCTTGAACCGAGGCCGCATGACCTTCACGGACCGCTTCGTGAAGCCCAACTACGTGGCGGAACTCTCCAGCATCGAAGGTTCCATCACGGCGGTGTCGTCCACCAATCCCCAGCCCGCCAAGGTGAAGGTCACCGGCCGCGTCTACACGACGGCGCCCCTGTCCATCAGCGGCATCGTGCAGCCGTTCGCCAAATACCTGTCGCTGGACCTGAAGGCCTCGGCCAAGGGCGTGGACCTGCCGCGTTTCAACACCTATTCCGCCAAGTACGTGGGTTATCCCATCAAGCGCGGCAAGCTCTCGGTCGACCTGGAATACAAGATCAAGGACCGCGCGCTGCAGGCCTCCAACCACGTGGTGCTCAACCAGTTGACCTTCGGCGACAAGACCAACAGTCCCGACGCGACCAAGCTGCCCGTGCTGCTGGCGGTGGCCCTGCTGAAGGACTCGCGCGGCAACATCGACATCAACCTGCCGATTTCCGGATCGCTGGACGATCCCGAGTTCTCGGTCGGCGGCATCGTGGTCCGCGTGCTGATGAACCTGGTGGTCAAGGCGGTGACGTCCCCCTTCAGCCTGCTGGCTTCCGCGTTCGGCGGCGGCGAGGAACTATCCTATGTGGAATTCGCGCCCGGCAGCGCGGCGCTGACGGAGGACAGCGTGCAGCGCATCGACACGCTGACCAAGGCTCTCCTGGACCGCCCCGCGCTGAAGATGGACATCAGCGGCCGGGCCGATCCCAAGACCGACATGGACGGCCTGCGCGAGGCCTGGGTCGATGGCCAGATCCGCGCTGCCAAGGCCGCCGACACCGCGCCGCGCGGCAAGAAGCCGAATCCGGCCGGCGTCCAGGTATCGGCCGCCGAGCGCGCCAAGTACCTCGAAGAGGTCTACGACGATACGGACATCAAGGACAAGCCGCGCAACTTCATCGGCATGGCGAAGTCCGTGCCGGCGGAGCAGATGGAACAGATGTTGCGCGGCGTGGCGCCCGTCGGCGAAGAGCAACTGCGGCAATTGGCGGATGCCCGCGCGCAGGCGGTTTATGAGAAGCTGCAAGCCCAGGAAGGACTCGCGGAACGGGTGTTCATCGTTGCGCCGCAACTGGACGCCGATGGCATCAAGGACGAGGGGCAGCCCTCGCGCGTGGACTTCTCCCTGAAGTGAACCCGGCTGGCCGCCGGGGGGCGCGGGGCGCCCCGGGCCGGCCTTTGTCAGGAGATGCTCGATGAAAGATCAGGACGCGCAGTTCGATAGCCTGCTTCCGCCGCTGAGGCTGGACCGGCGGGGATTCATCGCCACGTCGGTGGCGGCCGGATTTTCGCTGGCCGCCGGCCAGGCCGTGGCGCAGACCGCCATATCCACGAATGCCGACGGCCTCACGGCGGGCAAGGTCGACATCCCGGCCCCCGACGGCAAGATTCCCGCCTACCGTGCGGCGCCGCAGGGCAAGAAGGGCCTGCCCACGCTGATCGTGGTGTCGGAGATATTCGGGGTGCACGAATACATCCAGGATGTATGCCGCCGGCTGGCCCACCAGGGCTACCTGGCCGTCGCGCCCGAGCTGTTCGCCCGGCAGGGCGATCCTTCCAAGTACACCGAGATCCCCAAGCTGCAGGCGGAGGTGATCGGCAAGGTGCCGGACGCCCAGGTGCGGGGCGACCTGGACGCCACCGCCGCCTGGGCCGCCGCCAACGGCGGCGATGCGGACAAGCTGGGCATCCTGGGCTTCTGCTGGGGCGGCCGCCAGGTCTGGCTGTACGCCGCGCACAACCCCAAGCTCAAGGCCGGCGCCGCCTGGTACGGCCAGTTGGCGGGCGAGCCGAGCGATCTGAAGCCCAAGTCCGTGCTCAGCCTGGTGAACGAGCTGAAGGCGCCGGTGCTGGGGGCCTATGGCGGCAAGGACGCGGGGATTCCGCAGGCCGACGTGGACCGCATGCGGGTCGCGCTGGCCCAGGGGCCGGCGGCGGCCAAGGCGTCCCGGATCGACGTCTATCCGGATGCGCCGCACGCGTTCCACGCGGATTACCGGCCGTCTTACCGGAAGGCGGAAGCGGAGCAGGCCTGGACCCGGATGCTGGACTGGTTCAAGCAGAACGGGCTTTGAGGGGCTCGTGGATTCGTTGGTGTCAGACACCCGCGGGGCGTTGCTTCAGGCTTGATAGGCCTTGCCGTAGGGGTGTCTGACACTGGCCTGCAGGTATGTACAGGTGTCTGACACCCCAAGAAATGCCCGCCAACATGCCCAGGCGTCTCATGGGTGTCTGACACCAATCGGGTGTCTGACACCAATCGCGGCAACACCCTCTTCCCTCGGGGGTGTCGGACACCCGGCTGCGCCAGTTCAGACCATAGACCAGCTCGCACGGGTGTCAGACACTACCACTAAACCCGCCCCACACCTCTACTTCGCATCCTCCCCCGGCAACCCATCGTTGACCTCGGCCAATGCATTCTTCATCTCCTCGTACTCCATGACCCGTTCGCTCTGGAACCCGCCCAGCACGCCCCGGCAGCCGTCCACGCCCGAACGCTTCATTTCGTCCATCATCGTCTTGCCCTCGGCCTGCCCCTTCTGGAACAGCGCGTCGTAGCCGCCCGCGGAAAATCCGTACTCCTGGGCGTACTGGAGCAGGTTCTTGCGGGCGGTGGCCTGATGCTGGGCCAGGTCGGGCTCGGAGGCGCCGCAGGCGCGGGCGGCGCCGTTGGACGCGCCGGCGGCCATGACGAAGGAGTCGTACTGGGCCTGTTCGCTGGCGTCCGGGGCCGCCCAGGCGGGAGAAACTGCGCCCAGCACCCAGGCCAGGCCGGTCAAGATCTTGCGCATCGGTGAATCTCCGCGTGCTGCCCGCGCGCCGGTTGAAGGCGTCCGCCGGCAAGGATTTCCATTGCGGCATTATGGCAATCAGCCGTTTCGAGGCCATGATGCCGCGGTGTGGAGTCGTTTCAGACTGTTCATCTTCTTTTCTCGCGGCCCGCCGTCCAGCAGGGCGGCCGCGCAAGAACTATGATGGAGCCTGTGGAGCGATCCCGCCCCAATGCATTGCCCCTTTTCCCCATGGAGATCCACATGACGATCAAAGTCGGCGACCGCGTGCCGGACGGCACCCTGACCGAATTCATCGAAACCGAAACCGCCGGCTGCTCGCTGGGCCCCAACGCGTTCCAGGTCGCCGACCTGGCCCGCGGCAAGACCATCGCGCTGTTCGCCGTGCCGGGCGCGTTCACGCCCACCTGCTCGGCCAAGCATCTGCCGGGCTACGTGGAGCAGGCCGCCGCCCTGAAGGCCAAGGGCGTCGATGAAATCTGGTGCGTGTCCGTCAACGACGCGTTCGTCATGGGCGCCTGGGGCCGCGAACAGAAGACGGACGGCAAGGTCCGCATGCTGGCCGACGGTTCCGCCCTGTGGACCAAGGAACTGGGCCTGGAGCTGGACCTGGTCCCGCGCGGCATGGGCGTGCGTTCGCAGCGCTACTCGGCGCTGATCGTCGACGGCGTGGTCAAGCAACTGAACGTCGAGGCGCCTGGCAAGTTCGAAGTCAGCGACGCCGCCACGATGCTGTCGCAAGTCTGACCCAACGCAGTTCCTGTTTTACCGCTTAACGCCGCGAGCCGCCCAGGCGGCCCGCGGCGCTGCCGCCAGCGGCGGTTGCCGACGCCATGCTTGCCACCCTCTCCTCATTCTCGTCGCTGTATTTCGCGACCTTGCTGATGCTGATCGGCACGGGTCTGTTCAACACCTACATGGGCCTGCGGCTGACGGCGCAGTCCGTCAGCGAAGTGTGGATCGGCGCCCTGATCGCCGGCTACTACCTGGGCCTGGTGTGCGGGGCGCGGCTGGGCCATCGGCTGATCATCCGCGTGGGCCACATCCGGGCGTTCGTCGCCTGCGCCGCCATCGCCACCAGCATGATCCTGGCCCAGACGCTGGTCGACGCCATGCCGCTGTGGCTGGTGTTCCGCGTCATTTCGGGCATCGTGATGGTGACCGAATTCATGGTGATCGAGAGCTGGCTCAACGAGCAGACCGAAAACCACCAGCGCGGCCGCGTCTTCTCCGTCTACATGGTCGTGTCCGGCCTGGGCACGGTGCTGGGGCAACTGGCCCTGACCGCCTACGCCACGCTGGACCTGCGGCCGCTGACCCTGGTGGCGATGTGCCTGGTGCTGTGCCTGGTGCCCATCGCCGTCACCGCGCGCTCCCACCCGCCGACGCCGCTGCCGGCGCCGCTGGACATCCGTTTCTTCATGCGGCGCGTGCCGCTGTCGATGACGGTGCTGTTCGTGGCGGGCAATCTTTCCGGCGCCTTCTACGGCCTGGCCGCGGTCTATGCGGCGAAGCACGGCCTGTCCACGTCGCAGGCGGCCATCTTCGTGGCCGCCGCGGTGACCGCAGGCCTGCTGTCGCAATGGCCCATGGGCTGGCTGTCCGACCGCATCAACCGGGCCGGCATGATCCGCTTCAATGCCTTGCTGCTGGTGCTGCTGCCCGCCGTCATGTGGGGCTGGCTGGCGCTGCCGTACTGGGCGCTGGTCGCCATGTCCTGTGTGTTCGGCGTGTTGCAGTTCACCCTGTATCCGCTGGGCGCGGCGTTCGCCAACGACCACGTCGAGTCCGAGCGCCGCGTCAGCCTGTCGGCCGTCCTGCTCATGACCTACGGCGTGGGGGCCTGCGTGGGCCCCATGATCGCGGGGGTGATGATGTCCCTGGCCGGCCCCAGCATGTACTACGTGTTCACGTCGGCCTGCGCGCTGATCCTGGTCTGGCACGTCCGCCCCACGCGCGTCACCGGCGCGCACCAGGTGGAAGAGGCGCCGACGCACTTCGTGCCGATGCCCGACACCCTGCAGAGTTCGCCCGCCGCGGCGGTGCTGGATCCGCGCGTGGATCCCGAGAACGATATCGCCATGGAAATGGCGCAGCCCGATCCGGCGGGCATCGCCCCGGCGGCCGGGCCCGCGCCGGCGGACCCGGCCGAGGACGAAGCCGACGCCGACGGCGGGCGCGAGGCCCGCACCGGCACCTGACCCCGGGATGGCGCTCTCACCAGGGCGCCATCAGCACGATGGCGGCCAGGGCCAGGGCGACGCCCGCGATATTCAGCCGCGACAGCGGCTCGCGGAAGGCCAGCGCGCCGACCAGCGTGCCCAGCGTGATCACGCCCATGTTCATCGACGCGAACACCAGCGCGGGATGTTCCGGCAGCGACTGGTGCGCGCGGATATAGGTCAGGATGTTGCCGAAGTTCGCCAGCCCCAGCGCCACGCCCGCGGCCAGGTGCCTGGGCCGGCAGCGCACCCGGCGCAGCAGCAGGTACGCCAGCATCAGCAGCCCGGCGATGACGAAGGCCAGGAGCAGTCCGCCCGCGAAGGCGGTGCCCGCGCGCGCCATCTGCTTGAACAGGATGTCGATGACGCCGTAGCCCAGCCAGACGGCCAGCGGCCACAGCCACGCCGCGCGGCCGCCGCCGGGCCCGCCGTCCGCGGGCGCCTGCGCGGGGGCG
>NZ_UFQC01000036.1 GCF_900496975.1 Achromobacter veterisilvae | reverse complement strand
CGTCGGCCGCGCCCGCCGACGAGCCAGCGCCCGCGCAAGCGCCCGCCGCGTCCCAGACGGCGGCCGACGCTGCCGCGCAGGACGAGCGGGACGCGGAAGCCGCCAGGGAGGTCGCCCGGGAAGCCGCCGCCCTGGAGGCCATGCGGGCCGATGCCCTGGCGCGGGCGCAGGAGCCCAAGCCCGTGCAGGTTTCCCGGCTTCCGCCCATGCCCAAGCCGCTGCCGCAGGCGCGCCAGCCGCTGCCCGCGGTGGACATCGCCGAATGGACGTTTGCCGAACCCGTGGTGGAAATCCGCCAGTCTTCCAGCAAGGCGCCGGCCAAGGTGGCCGACCCGTTCGAGGGCGGCGTGGCCGCCGCCGCGGCCAAGCCGGAAGCCCGCTCGTCCGCCGCTGAAAAGCCCGCCGCGAAGCGAGGCGCGGCCCGCAGCCGCACCGCCACCAAGACGGCCGCCGCCAAGACGGCCGCGGCGGCGGATCCGGCGCCGGCCAAAACCGCCTCCGACGCGCCCGCCAAGCCCGCCCGCAAGACCGCCGCCCGCCGGACGAAGAAGGCCGACGCGGAATCCTGAGCGGGCGGCTAACCCGCCGGGGCGCTATAGCGGCCCGGCGTGGTGCCCAGTTCGCGCTTGAACATGGCGATGAAGGCGCTGACGTTGTCGTAGCCCAGTTCCAGCGCAACGGTGGTCACGGTGGCGCCGGCCGCCAGCATTTCCTGCGCCCGCATCAGGCGGGCGCGCTGCCGCCACGCGCCCACGGTCAGCCCGGTTTCCGCCAGGTAGCGGCGGGCCAGCGTGCGCGGCGCCATGCCGATGGCGGCCGCCCAGTCTTCCAGCGAGCGCGTGTCCGACGGCTGGTCCGACAGCGCGAGCGCCAGCCGTTGCAGCCGGGGATCCAGGGGCAGGATCAAGGCCGCGCCGGCCTGCGGCAGGGTGCGGATTTCGTCCCGGATCAGCTCCACGATGCGCCGGCGCGCGGGGGCGGCCGCGTCGCCCTCGCCGGCCGTCCAGACCGACGCGCGCTCGACGGCCGCCAGCAGCAGGGCGGAGGCCTCGAGCACGCAGGGCGCGGCCGGCAGGCCGGCGCACGCGGCGGGGCTGAGGTAGGCGCTGTAGCCCGCGTAGGGGCCGTGAGAGCGCAGTCCATGCGCCTGCCCGGGCGGCATCCAGACGGCCTGGCTCGAAGGCACCACCCATTGCCGGTCCCCGGCGTAGACGGTCAGCAGTCCGCGATACGCGCCCAGCAATTGGCCGCGCGCGTGCCGGTGCATGGCGGTCTGCCGCAGCGCGCCGTCATGGCGGCGGACGGCGATCAGGCGGGGCCCGCCGCGCGACCCGGCGAGTCCGGGATCCAGCAGGGGCAGGGCGGGAGCAGGGGATGGCATTGGCCGAAACACCGTATCGAATGACCTGAACAACGCAGACTTGCCAGGGTGGCGGGGCTATCGTAACCCCTGTATCGGACTACCGGGAGCAATCATGCGAGCACAGGACGTTCTGCCCGACGGCAGGGACCAGGGCGATTTCAATGGCGTGGCGGTGCGCAAGGGCACGGTGGGGGCCTTCCTGGCCAACGCCCGCGTCTGCGCCGACCCGCGGGCTCCGGCGCAAGCCGTGGCCGAGGCGCGGCGGGACATCCGCGAGGCCTTGCCCGCCTTGCGCGCGCTGGGCCTGTTCGAGGTGCTGGAGGTGCGCGATCCCGCGCTGCGGGCCTGGCTGGCGGCGCAGCGCGCGGACGGCGAGTGACGCCGTGCTCTATCATTCCGGCTTTGGACCGGGCCATGGCGGCGGACCCCCGCGGCGCAATGCCCTGTCTGCCGGAATTACGCATGCAATACGTCTTGGTCAGCTCCTGTCTGTTGGGCAATCCCGTGCGCTACGACGGGCGCGGCGTGTCGCGCGACAACGCGGTGCTGGCGCGCTGGCTGCGGGAAGGGCGCGTGGTGTCCGTCTGTCCGGAGATGGCCGGCGGCCTGCCCGTTCCCCGGCCGCCGGCCGAGATCGAGCCGGGCGCCGGCGCGGCGGCGGTGCTGGCCGGCCGCGCCCGCGTCGTGGCGGTGTCGGGAGAGGACGTGACGGCGCCGTTCGTGCAAGGCGCCCGGGAGGCGCTGGCGGCCGCGAGCCGCCACGCCATCCGCGTCGCGGTGCTGAAGGAAGGCAGCCCGTCCTGCGGCAGCGGCTACGTGTATGACGGCCATTTCGCCGGCCGCAAACTGCCCGGCCAGGGCGTGACGGCCGAACTGCTGGGCCGCGCCGGCGTGCGCGTGTTCAGTGAAAAGCAATGGCAGGAGGCGCAAGCCTGGCTGGCCGGCCTGGAGGCGGACGATGGCGGCTGACGTGGGGGCCTGGCTGGCGCTGCTGGGCGCGGCGGGCTGCGCGGCGCTGGCATGGAAAGCGGCGGCGCGGGCCGGACGCGGCGCCCGCCTGCGCGCGGCGTGCGCGGCCTGCCTGGGCCTGTCCGCGTTGTGCTTCTATGCCTGGTATGCGCAATACCTGAAGTGGGATTTCAACGAGCTGGGACGCCACTACGATCCCGTCGACCAGGTGGTCTACACGGATGCGGGCTTCGTCTGGGTCCTGCCGGCGGGCGCGCTGCTGATCGCCGGCCTGCTGTGCGCCTGGCGGGCGGGCCGGCGCTGATCCGCCGTCCCGCCGCCGCGGGGCCTATTCGGCGCGGATATTGGCATCTTTCACGATCTTGCCGTTGTCGGCGTATTCCTTCTGCACCTGGGCCGCGAACTGTTCCACCGTGCCGGGCGACATGATGTTCAGCGCGTCGGTCAGCGGCTTGCTGACGTCCGGCATGGCGGCGATCTTGTTGATCAGGCCATTCATGCGGGCGCGGAATTCCGGGCTGGCGCCGCCGGGGGCGAAGAAGCCGAAGGTGGACGTCATGTTGGCCATGGGATAGCCCAGTTCGGCCAGCGTGGGTGTGTCCGGCCGGCCCGGCAGGCGGACGGGCGACCCCACCGCCAGCAGCGCCAGCTTGCCTTCGTCGATCAGCGCGTTGATCGGGCCGGACGCGTTGACCAGCATCAGCGTGAACTGGCCGCCCAGCGCGTCGGGCACCATCTGGGCCATGCCCTTGTACGGCACGTGCGCGATGCGCACGCCGGCCTGGCCGTTGATCTGTTCCAGCATCAGGTGGCCCAGCGAGCCGACGCCGGCCGTCGCCAGCGACAGGCCGTCGGGATCGGCCTTGGCCTGGGCCAGCATGTCCTTGAAGGTCTTGCCGGTGAACTTCGGACCGCCCACCAGATAGACCGGCGAATACATGACGGCGGCGACCGGAGCCAGGTCCTTCAGCGGGTCGTACAGAGTCTTCATCACGTGCGGCGACAGCGTCACGGGGCTGACGGCGGTGAAGCCCAGCGTGTTCTCGTCATGGGCGCGGGCCACGGCATTCATGCCTATCATGCCGCCCGCGCCGCCGCGGTTCTCCACCACCACGGGCCTGCCCAGCTCCGCCGCCAGCTTCTGGGCGAACGCGCGGGCGGTGTTGTCGACGATGCCGCCGGCGCCATAGGGCACCACGATGGTCATGGCCTTGGCGTCGGCCTGGGCCTGTACGGCGCCGGAGAACGCGCAGGCCGCGCCCAACGCGCAAAGCCCGGCGATCCGCTTCAAATTCAACATGCTTCATTTCCCCTTGATGCCCGGCATTTTCCGCCCGGGCGCGATGGCGGCCGTCCAACACGGCGCGCCGGCGTGCAGTGTGTGCACGCCGGCGCGTGGAGACAACCGGGTATACCCGTAGGGAAGCGCACAGCTCTCGCATGACGGACCTGGCTCTTCCCCGAGCGGGGGCGCCGCGGATCCGGCTCCGCCGGTCCGCCAGCGCCGCCCCCTGGGGGGCCCGCGCCAGCGGGTACGGGGGGGCTTACCTGCGGCTGGTCATGCAGGAATCCAGCATGCGGTTGTACGTATCCACCATCACCTGCGTGGTCCATTGCGAGATGGTGGCCGGGTCGTAGCCGCTCTGGTTCATGGCCCAGCGCCGGCAGTCCGTGGTGGCGCTGGCCTGGGCCGAGTCGGCGCGCGGGGCGGGCTCGTACTGCACCGGGGCGTACTGCGCCTGCGGCGGCGCGTAGACCGGAGGCGCTTCGTAGAGCGGGGCGTCGTAGACCGGAGCTGCATAGACGGGCGGACTGGTGTAGACCACGCCGGGCGCGTAGACGCCCGTCTGCACATAGGACGGGCCGGAGTCCGCCGCCAGCATCAGGCCGACCGCAGCCAGCGCGAATGCGCCGCCCACCCACCAGCCGGTGGAACTGCCACCGCCGTGGTGGTGGTGATAACCGCCGCCATGGCCGTACCCATACCGATACCCGCCGCCTGCCATCGCCGGCGCGCTGGCCATTGCCAGAGCCAGCGCCGCAACCGCCGCCCGGCTCGAAAACCGCTTCATGATTCTGCTCCTTGTGCGCCCCGGCCGGCATGTTGCGCGAACCGGGGCGATAGCCTTACTTTACCGCCGCGCCGCCGCTACAGGGTGTCTCAAGCGCTACCGGGATTTCAACCCGTTTCAGGGTGGCGGCGCGGCGCCAGCGGCAGTTGCCCGCTGTTGCACGGGCGCGACTCCGCGGCCCGCAAGCGGACCTGCGCTTTGTCGTCGAAACCCGAGGGTTCGCGGTTCAAGGTTTCGTAAGTTTCGTAACCCGCCTTTTCCACGCACCAGTTCCGGAAATGGGTCTGCGATTCCTGCGGCATCATCGATTCCGCGCAATGCGCGCGTAGGGTTGCATGGTCTTGTACAGGGCACGCAGCCGGAAGCGAGGAGGGCGCAGGGGGCGGCATCGGCGGGGCGGTATCCCTGCCGAAGGAGTGGCTAAAAGTGTTGAACGGTAGTACTTTCTCGCGATGATTACGGTACCACCCCCTTCTTCATCGCAAGACAAGCGTCTTACGAAAGGTGAACGCACCCGGTTGCAGCTCTTGGAGGTCGCCGCGGCGGAGTTCGCGGAACGCGGGTTCCAGCATACGCGGATCAGCGACATTGTCGCCCGGGCCGGCGTCACCCAGCCTGTCTTTTATCAATACTTCACCAGCAAGCAAGCCGCCTACGATGAACTGGTGGGCATGTTCGCGCAGCGCTTGCGGCACGCCATCGGCCAGGCCCGCCTGCCGGCCGGGCTGGCCGGGGCCGAGCTTGCCGGCCGCATCCGGCAGGGCGTGAGCGCCCTTCTGGGCATTCTGCAGGAAGATCCCAACCTGACGCGCATCGGCTTCTTCCAGGTCGCCGCGGCGGAAGCGCTGAAGGACGAACTGGTGGCGATGATCGCCGACAACGTGCGCGCCGAGCAGCAGGCGGGCCTGTTCAGGACGGAAGTCCGGGCCGATTGGTTCGCCCAGTCGCTGATGGGCATCATCGAGCGGTTCACCCGCCAAGCCCCGGACGCCGAACGGCGGGAGGCGCTGGCGGACTTCATCACGGACCTCTTGCTCGACGGCATGCGAAAACGGCAGCCGCCCCGATCAGCCTCCTAGCCGGAGGCTTTTTTTTGCCTTGGAGCGGTCGGCCGCCTCACTCCACCCGCGCGCCCGATGCCGCCACCACCTTCTCGGCCGCTTCCCAATCCGCTTTCAGCAGATCCTGGAATTGCGCGGCCGACTTGGCTTCGGCTTCCACGCCCAGCGAGGCCAGTCGCGTCTGCACCTTGGGGTCGGCCAGCACCTTGTTGACCGCGGCGTTGATCTGGTCGCGGTCCGCGGCGGCGATGCCGGCCGGCGCCAGCAGGCCCAGCCAGGAATCGAAGGCATAGCCGGGCAGGCCGCTTTCGGCGGCGGTGGGCAGGTCGGGCGCAAAGCGCGAGCGCGTCTTGCCGGTATAGGCCAGGAAGGTCACGCGCGGGTCGTTGCGGTACGCCGTCACGCCGATGGTGGCGGCGGTCACGGCCTGGACGCGGCCGGCCAGCAGTTCGGTCACGGCGTCGCCCGTGGACTTCATGGGGATGTGCTGCATCTGCGCGCCCGCGGCGGTCAGGAAGGACGCCATGCCCAAATGCGAGGCGCTGCCGTTGCCCGCCGAAGCGTAATCGTACGCGCCGGGCTTGGCGCGGACGGCCTGGATGAATTCGGCGGTGTTCTTGGCGTTCAGCGAGGCGGACGCCAGGATGATGTAGCCGGTGTTGCCCAGGTAGGCCACGCCGGTGAAGTCCTTGTAGGGGTCGTAGCTCAGGTTCTTGTACAGATAGCCCGCGATGTGGTGGCTGGCGGCCGCCAGGACCAGGGTGTTGCCGTCGGGCTTGGCGCGGGCGACCTGGGCCGTGCCCACGGTGCCGCCGGCGCCGGCGCGGTTCTCCACCACGATGGAGGCGTTGAGCGCCTGGCCCAGTTCGTCGCCGATGGCGCGCGCGATCGTGTCCTGGACGGCGCCCGTGCCGTAGGGCACGACGATGCGGATCACGCGTTGCTCGGCGTGGGCGGCGCCCATGCCGGCGATGACGAGAGCGAGGGCAAGCAGGGTATGGCGGCGGGCAGGCTGGAAGCGAAGGGACATGGAGTGGGATCTTGGTTGTGGCGGCGCGCCGGCGGGATGCGGACGCGGCATGACGGCGTTGGACTCTAATGACCGTTGTTGCATTCGGCAACGATTTATTCGGCGCTTGTTTATTTCCGCAGGCGATAAAGCCCGGCCCTCGCCGGGCCGGGGCGCGCAATCCGTCGCCTGGCTCAACGGGCGAGCGCCGGCGTGCCGCCCGCGCCCAGGTCCCAGTACAGCCCGGTCATCAGGCTCAGGGCCTGGCGCAGCAGGTCCGGGGGCAGGTGCTCGTTCGGCGCGTGTTGCGAGCAGCCGGGGTAGGAGTGCGGCACCCAGACCGTGCGCAGGCCCAGCACGTCCGTGAAGATGTCGTTGGGCAGCGACCCGCCCAGGTTGGGCAGCACGGCCGCCTTGGCGCCCGAGGTGCGCTCCAGCGACGCCACCGCCCAGCGCACCCAGGCGTCCTCCGGGTCGATGCGGGTGGCGCGGAACATGCTTTCGCGCGTCAGCGTGATCTTGACCATGGGAAAGCCCTGGCGGTCCAGGTGGCGGCGCAGGGCGGGGATGAGTTCGTCGGGGTCCACGCCCACCACGAAGCGCAACTGGCAGCGCGCCCAGGCCTTGGGCGGAATGGCGTTGACGGGGGTGTCCGGATTGCCGGTCTTGTAGGCCAGGACCTCGAACGAGCACCAGCCGAACACGCGTTCGGCGGGCGACAGCCCGGGCTCGCCCCAGCCGGGTTCGATCTCGGGGCCGTCGGCGCCGCCGTCCACCTGACAGTCGGCCAGGGCGCGCCGCACCGCGGGCGGCAATTCGGCGGGCACCCATTCGGGAACGCGGATCTGGCCCGTGGGCGACACCAGCGTGGAAATGGCATGGGCCAACTGGATGCCGGGATTGGAGATCAGGCCGCCCCAGTTGCCCGAGTGGTGGCCGCCGGCGCGGGCGTCGATGGTGAGGTCGAAGTTCAGGCTGCCGCGCGCGCCCAGGAACACGGTAGGCCGCTGCGCGCTCAGCCGCGGCCCGTCGGAAGCGATGAGCAGGTCGGCCGAGAGCAGGTCCCGGTGTTCCTCGCACAGTTCGCGCAGGCCCATCGAGCCGGTTTCCTCGCCCATCTCGATTAAGTACTTGGCGTTGAAGCCCAGCTTGCCGCGCGTTTCCAGCACGAGCCGCAAGGCTTCCATATTGATGGTGTGCTGGCCCTTGTTGTCGGCGATGCCGCGGCCGTACCAGCGGCCTTCGGATTCGGTCAGCGCCCAGGGCGACAGGCCTTCCTTCCATTCCCGTTCCAGGCCGCGGATGACGTCGCCGTGGCCGTAGCCCAGCACGGTGGGCAGGGCCGGGTCCTCGATGCGTTCGGCGTACAGGAACGGCGCCAACGCCTTCGGATGCGTCAAGGTCCGGCAGGCGAAGCCCAGGGCCTCGAAGGCCGGCCGGATCTCGCTTTCCAGGTAGTCGGCCAGGACCGCGGCGCGTTCAGGGTTCTGACTTTCGGTGGGCATCGCCAGGCGGCGCGCCAGCAGGGCGCGGAAGGCGCCGGAATCGAAACACTGTTCCGCCTGGGCGATGGCATGTGCGCGGGTCATGATGGCTGGGCTCCGTTGGGGGAAGAGGGGGCGGTGGGATAGAGGTGGCAGGCCACCAGGGCCTGTTCGCGCCGGGCCAGCGGCGGGCGTTCCGTCTTGCATAGCGGCATGGCGTGCTGGCAGCGCGGGTGGAACGGGCAGCCGGAGGGCGGATGCAGCGGGTCCGGGAACGACAGTCCCAGCCCCATGTCCGGGATCCCCAGGCCGGGCTCGGGCGTCAGCACCGAGGCCAGCAGCGCCTGGGTGTAGGGATGGCGGGGATCGTGGAAGAGTTGCGCCGTGGACGCGGATTCCACGACCCTGCCCAGGTACATCACCGCCACGTGGGTGGCGATGTGCTCCACCACCGCCAGGTTGTGGCTGATGAAGACGTAGGTGAGATTGAACTCGCGCCGCAGGTCCATCAGCAGGTTCATGATCTGCGCCTGCACCGACACGTCCAGCGCGGAAGTGGGTTCGTCGCAGATGACGATCTCGGGATGCATCACCAGCGCGCGCGCGATGGCCACGCGCTGCCGCTGCCCGCCGGACAACTGGCCCGGGGTGTTGTGGGCCAGCCGCGGCGGCAGCCCCACGCGTTCGAGCATCTCGATGGCCTTGCGCTGGCCGGGGTTGTCGATGCCGTGCACCTCCAGCGGCAGGGACACGATGGAGGCGATGGAGCGCCGCGGATTCAGCGAGGAATATGGGTCCTGGAAGATCGGCTGCACGCGGCGGGCCAGCGCGCGCCGGCCCAGGCCGCGGATGTCCTGCCCGTCCAGCCGCACCGCGCCTTCGGTCGGGGGTGTCAGGCCCAGCAGCATGCGGGCCAGCGTGGATTTTCCGCAGCCCGATTCGCCCACGATGCCGAGCACCGCGCCGCGCTCCACCGCCAGGTCCACGCCATTGACGGCATGCAGGGTGCTGCGCGGGCGGAACATGCCCGACCGGATCGAGAACTGCCGGCTGACGGCATCGGCTTGCAGCAATGGCAATGAATTCATGCCAGGGCTCCTTCCGGGTGGAGGACGCAGCGCCAGCGTTGCCCCGTTTCGGCCCCGTGCACGGGCACGGTCTGGCGGCAGCGTTCTTGCGCATGGGGGCAGCGGTCGAAGAAGGCGCAGCCTTGCAGGTCGCCCACCAGCGCGGGCACGACGCCGGGGATGGTGCCCAGCGCTTCGCCCGGCGGCGTGCGGCCGGGCACGGGGATACAGCCCAGCAGTCCTTCGGTGTAGGGATGGCGGGGCGAGGCGAAGAGCTCGGCCACCGGCCCTTCCTCGACGATCTGGCCGGCGTACATCACGGCCACCTGCCGCGCGATGCGCGCGACCACGCCCAGGTCGTGGGTGATCAGCACCATCGCGATGCCGAGTTCGGCCTGCAGATCGGCCAGCAGCCGCAGGATCTGCGCCTGGATGGTGACGTCCAGCGCGGTGCTGGGCTCGTCGGCGATCAGCAGTTCGGGCCCGCACATCAGCGCCATGGCGATCATCACCCGCTGGCGCAGCCCGCCCGACAACTGGTGCGGATACTGGGCCAGCCGCTGCCCCGCCGAGGCGATACCGACCTTCTCCAGCAGTTCGACCGCGCGGTCCCGCGCCTGCCGCGTGCCGGCCTTGCAATGGTGAATGTAGTGTTCGGTCAGTTGTTCGCCGATGGCGTAGGCGGGGTTCAGCGCCGTCATGGGCTCCTGGAAGATCATGGCCATCTTGCTGCCGCGCAGGGCGTTGATCCGCCGCCCGCGCGCGGCGGACAGGTCCTCGCCCAGCACCGACAGCCGGCGGGTGCGGCGCTGCGCGGCCTTGGGCAGCAGGCCCATGATGGCCAGCGAGGTCATGGACTTGCCGCAGCCCGATTCCCCGACCAGGCACAGCGTTTCGCCGCGCCTGACCTGGAAGGACACGTCGCGCACCGCGTGCAGGGCGCCGCGCGGCGTGGCGATGTCGACGGTCAGCCCTTCTACGTCCAGGACGATTTCGTTGTCGGTCATGGTCAGGCCCTCTCTTCGGGCGTCAGGAGCTGGTGCAGCCCGTCGCCCGCCAGGTTGATGGCGAAGATCAGCAGGGCCAGCGCCGACCCGGGAATGGCGATCAGCCAGAACGAGAAGAACATGTACGCCTTGGCTTCGGAGATCATCAGGCCCCACGACGGCAGCGGGGGCTGCACGCCCAGGCCCAGGAAGGACAGCGAGGCTTCCAGCAGGATGGCGCTGGCGGCTTCCAGCGTGGCGATCACGATCAACTGCGGCACCACGTTGGGCAGCACCTCGCCCCAGACGATGCGCCAGGTGCACGCGCCCGCCGCCTGCGCCGCGGCCACGTATTCCAGCGAACGGACCTGCTGGGTGGCGCTGCGCATGACGACCGCGTAGCGGTCCCACTTGAGCAGCCCCAGCACCAGGATCACGACCCAGAGCGAACCGCCCACGATGGCCACCGTGGCCAGCGCCACCAGAATCACGGGCATGGACAGGCGGGTGGTGATCAGGAAGGACACGGCCATGTCGGTCTTGCCGCCGAAGTAGCCGGCCGCCATGCCCATGGCCGTGCCGATCAGGCCGGAGATCAGCGCGACGCTGATGCCGATCAAAAGCGAAATGCGGGCGCCGTAGAACAGGCGCGACAGGTAGTCGCGGCCCAGTTGGTCGGTGCCCAGCGGATGCAGCCAGGTGCCCTTGTCGTACCAGACGGGCGGCGCGGTGCGGTACGCCAGGTCCTGGAAGTAGGGGTCGTGCGGCGAGATCCAGGGCGCGAGCAGCGCGATGAGCACGATGGCCAGCAGGATGCCGCCGCCGGCCAGCAGCGCCTTGTTGCGCCGCAGCCGGCGCCAGCGCAGGGCGGATGCGGACAGTTCCAGCGGCGCCTGCGGGGGCGTGCCGGGCACGGATGGGGTCAGGGTGGGCGCGGTCATGTCAGGACACCCGGATGCGGGGATCGAGCCACGCGTTGGCGATATCGGAGGCAAGGGTCAGGAGCACGTACAGCACCGACAGCAGCAGCACGATGAGCTGCATCACGGGATAGTCCTTGTAGGTGATGCTCTGGTAGGCCAGGTAGCCCAGGCCGTCCAGCGCGAAGATGGTTTCGATGACGACCGAGCCGCCCAGCAGGTAGCCCAGTTGCACCGCCGCCAGCGCCACCACCGGCACGATGGCGTTGCGCAGCGCGTGCTTGAAGACGATGGTGCGTGCCGGCAGGCCCTTGGCCCGCGCGGTGCGGATGTAGTCGGCGGCCAGGACTTCGATCATGCCGGCGCGGATCAGGCGCATGAAGGCGGGAGCCACGTAATAGCCCAGCGCGATCGCCGGCATCACGAAATGCTGCCAACTGCCGCTGCCCGATACCGGCAGCAGGCGCAGCGAGATCGAGAACAGCATGATGAGGATCAGCGCGAAGAAGAAGTTGGGCAGCGCCTGGCCCAGCACCGCGATGGCCAGACAGGCGCGGTCGATCAGGCTGCCCTTGTACAGCGCGGCCAGCACGCCCAGCGGAATGGAGATCGCGAGGGCGAAGCCCAGCGCGCCCAGGCCCAGCAGCAGCGTGGTCTTGAGCTTGGAGAGGATCAGCGGCCCGGCCTCGGTCTTGAAATACACCGAGGTGCCGAAATCGCCCTGCAGGATGTGCCAGAGCCAGTCGGCGTATTGCACGGCCAGCGGCCGGTCCAGGCCGTAGGTCTTGCGGATCATGTCGATGTCGGCCTGCCGCGCGCCTTCGCCGGCCAGCGCCAGCGCCGGATCGCCCGACAGGTGCAGCAGCAGGAACGCCAGGATCGAGACGGTCAGCGCCACCAGCACCGCCAGGCCCAGGCGCCTGATCGTGAAGTAAAGCATAGGACTTCCTCTCCGTTTCGCGCCGCCGGACCGGCTTGCGGCCGGCCCGGCGCAGGCCGCGCCTTACTTCCAGCTCATGTCCCAGAAGCGCACCAGCTCGTCCGAGTAGGGCTTGAAGTTCACGTCCTTGGTGGCGACGTAGTACGCCGGCAGCGTCCACAGCGGCACCGCGTAGGCCTTCTGCGCGATCTGGTCCAGCGCCTGCTTGTAGGCGGCGTTGCGCGCCGCGCTTTCTATCGTGTGGTCGCCCTTGTTGAGCAGGTCCCGGACCTGCGGGTCGCGGGTGATGTCGTCGTTGCCGAAGGCGAAGTACACCGGCGTGGAGGCGGACACGTCGTTGACCAGGTTGGAGCCCCAGGTCTGGTGCGTGAGCGAGGCCTTGTTGGCGCGGATCATGTCGCGCATGGCCGCGTACTGCAGGAAGTTCAGCTTGGCGCGGATGCCGACCGCCTGCAGGTAGTTGATGATGGCTTCGGTCTGGTTGCGTTCGCGGTAGGCCACGATGTCGATGTCGAAGCCGTTCGGGTAGCCGGCCTCGGCCAGCAGTTTCTTGGCGAGCGCGGGATCGTACTTGTAGACCGGGGCGCCGTCCTGGGTGCAGCCCACCTGCGAGGGCGTGCAGATGGTGTTGATGAGGCCGCCGCCTTCGCCCACGATATTCTTGAGCATGGACTCGCGGTCGATCGCGTGGATGATGGCGCGGCGCACGCGCTCGTCCTTGAGCTGCGGCGCCGGCGTGCCTTCCAGGATGTTCATCTGCATGAAGACGATGCGCATGGTGTCGCCCGTGACCATCTGCAGCGCCGGCATCGCGCCCAGTTGTTCGGCCTGGTCCTTGGGCACGCTCATGATCAGGTCCTCGCCGCCCGAGATGACTTCGGCCATCTGCGTCTGGCGGTCGGGGATGAAGCGGATGACCACCTTGCCGATCTTCGGCTGGGCCTTGGGCGAATCCTTGAAGTAGTCGGCGTTGCGTTCCAGCGTGATGGACTTGCCGGGCTGGTAGTCCACCACCTTGTACGGACCCGAGCCCACGGGCTTGGCGTTCATGCCCTTGGGGCCGACCTCCTGGTAGTACTTGGCCGGATGGATGGCGGCGGTGGTGGACAGGTATTCCTTGGCGCCGGGGAAGGGTTCCTTGGTGGTCAGGCGCACCTTGTACTTGTCGATTTTCTCGACCTTGTCGATCCAGGCCACGTTCTGCTGCGTCACGGCCTTGTTCTTCGGATCGGCCACATAGTTCAGCGTGTACACCACCGAGTCCGCGTCGAACTCTTCGCCGTTGTGGAATTTGACGCCTTCGCGCAGTTCGAATTCCAGGGTCTTGTCGTCGACCTGCTTCCAGCTCTTGGCGAGCTGCCCCTTGTATTCGTTGGTGACCGGATCGCGGTAGAGCAGGGTGTCCCAGACGTTGGCGGCGATGATGACGCCGATTCGCACGTTGTTGTAGTACGGGTCCACGCTTTCGGGCGCCTGGTCGTACGCCATGCGCAGAGTGTCGTCCTTTTTGCCGGCCAGGGCCGGCTGGGCCGCGAGCGCGGCGCAGGCCAGCATGGCGGCGGCCAGGGCCTTGAGCGGGGGGAAGCTGCGGAGGAAAGGCGGGGATGATACGGGGGGGACGCGGCAATCGGCCATGGCGAGGCTCCTGTGGAAGTCACTGCACGTACTGCGTATCTACTGCGTAACCGTCGGGCGGGAAAGGGGTGTCAGTCTGAATCGGGCGGCGCGGCGGGCGCATGGCGCAAGGCCGCCAGCGCGGCTTCGCACTTGCGTTGCAGGTGCTGGCGCATGATGCCGGCCAGCCGGTCGGCGTCGCGCGCTTCCAGGGCCTCGGCCATCTCGATGTGTTCGCGCATCGCCAGGTCCCATTTCTGGCGGTTTTCGTTCGAGACGAACCGCAGGTTCTGGATGCGCGCGTTCTGGGCGTCGTACAACTGCTTGAGCAGGCTGTTGTGCGAGGCCAGGCTGATGCGTTCGTGGATCTCGCGGTTGGTCCGGAAATAGGTGGGCAGGTCGCGGCGCGCGTGGCTGGCCATCATTTCATAGGTCAGCGCCCGGATCTCGGCGATTTCAAGGTCCGTGGCGCGTTCGCAGGCCAGCCGGCACGACATGGCTTCCAGGCCGCCGATCACTTCGAAGGCTTCGCGGATGTTGGCCTCGGACAGCGCCACCACCTGCGCGCCCCGGTTCGGCTCGATCTGCACCAGGCCTTCGGCGGCCAGCAGGCGGAACGCTTCGCGCAAGGGCGTGCGGGACACGCCCAGCAGGTCGCACAGCGCGCGTTCGTTCAGGCGCGAGGCGGGCGGGAATTCCCCCTGGATGATGCGTTCGCGCAGTTGCCCGGCCACCGTCGCCGGCAGCGTGCGGCCGTTGCCCGCGCCGCGCGCCGCCTGGGGCGGGGTTTCGGCCGCGGCGTCGGCGGCGGAAGCGGGCATCAGGCTGGAAGCGCTGCTCATTGGTATACAAATATTCCCCGTGTTTTGCGGAACTATAAACCCGGATGGCAAATGGTCTGATGGGTGTATACCCTAGGTTATTAACGTAAAAACAATGGGATAGAGTGGCGCATGCCGCAAGTCCGAATGCTGGGCATACACTGTTTGTCTGCCGGCACCTTTCGTTGGTATACAAAAAGATTCCACTTTGGGGCGTCGCATGCTTACGCTGAACAACCATCCTTCCGGCCGGCACTTCCTGCAGATTCCGGGGCCGACCAACGTTCCCGACCGCGTGCTGCGCGCCATCGACCAGCCCACCATCGACCACCGCGGCCCGGAATTCGGCGCGCTGGGACTGGCGGTGCTGAGCGGGGTCAAGCAGGTATTCCAGACCCAGGCGCCGGTGGTGATCTTCCCGTCGTCGGGCACCGGCGCCTGGGAAGCCGCGCTGGTCAATACGCTGTCGCCGGGCGACCGCGTGCTCATGGTCGAGACCGGGCATTTCGCCAGCCTCTGGCGCAAGCTGGCGGGGCGGCTGGGCCTGGACGTGGATTTCCTGGAGGGCGATTGGCGCCGTCCGGTGGACGCGGCCGCCATCGGCGCCCGCCTCGCCGGCGACGCGGACCGCCGGATCAAGGCCGTGTGCGTAGTGCACAACGAGACCTCCACCGGCGTCACCAGCGACGTCGCGGCGGTGCGCAAGGCGATCGACCGCGCAGGGCACCCGGCGCTGCTGATGGTGGACACGATTTCGTCCTTGGGCTCCATCGACTACCGCCATGACGAATGGGGCGTGGACGTGACGGTGGCGGGTTCGCAGAAAGGGCTGATGCTGCCGCCCGGCCTGGCTTTCAACGCCGTCAGCGCCAAGGCCCTGGCCGCGGCCGACGGGGCGCGCCTGCCGCGTTCGTACTGGGACTGGCGCGAAATGCTGGCGGCGAACGCGCGCGGCTATTTTCCGTACACGCCGTCGACCAACCTGCTTTACGGGCTGCACGAGGCCCTGGCCATGCTGCAGGCGGAAGGCCTGCCGCAGGTATTTGCTCGCCACCGCCGCCACGGACAGGCCACGCGCCTGGCGGTGGATGCCTGGGGGCTGGAACTGCTGAGCCTGGACCCGGCCGCGCACAGCCCGGCGCTGACCGCGGTGCTGATGCCGGCGGGACACGGCGCCGACGCCTTCCGCAAGGTGGTGCTGGAACGGTTCGACATGTCGCTGGGGCAGGGCCTGGGCAAGCTGGCCGACCGCGTCTTCCGCATCGGCCACCTGGGCCACTTCAACGACCTGACGCTGTGCGGCACGCTGGCCGGTGTGGAGATGGGGCTGGCCGCCGCCGGCGTGCCGCATCGTCCGGGCGGCGTGCGGGCGGCGATGGAATTCCTGGTGGGGTAGGGGTTTGCCCCCCCCCAACCCGCTGACGCGGGCCCCCCAGGGGGCGGCGCTGGCGGACCGGCGGAGCCGGATCCGGCGGCGCCCCCGATTGAAAACACTGTGGATGACGACGAGGACAACGAATGAATACGCTCATGCAGCAGGCGATCCAGTTCGCCAATGACCACGAATCCGCCTGGGACCGCAGCGTCAAGGGCGTCTTTGGCGTGCACCTGAACGATCCGCCGCCCTGGAACCGCCTGCTGGGCCCCATCCACGATCGCGGCCCGGTGTCGGGCGTGGTGGTGGTGGACGGCAAGACCGTCGCGTCCTGGGGCGAGCCCGACCGCGCCGACCTGACGTTCAGCGTCGCCAAACTCTACCTGGCGATCCTGGCGGGCGTGGCGCATGACCGCGGCCTGCTGCCGGACGTGGACGAGCCGGTCGGCAAGCGCGTGCCCGGCATCGGCTTCGACAGCGGCCAGAATGCCGACATCACCTGGCGCCACCTGTTGCAGCAGACGAGCGAATGGGAAGGCGAGCGCTTCGGCGTGTCCGACCAGGCCGACCGCTACCGCGCCGTCACCTTCGGCGTGCCGCCCGACGGCAAGAAGGGCGACGCGCGGCCGTTGCAGCGCCCGGGCACGTACTGGGAATACAACGACGTGCGCATCAACCAGCTTTCGTATGCGCTTCTGCACCTGTTCCGCAAGCCGCTGCCCGAGGTCTTCCGCGAGGCCGTCACGCGCCCGATCGGCGCCAGCGAAAACTGGCAATGGGTGGGCTACGACAACGCCTGGGTCGAAATCGACGGCCAGCGCATGCCGTCCGTGCCGGGCGGTTCGCACTGGGGCGGCGGCATGTCCATCAGCGCCCGCGACCAGGCGCTGATCGGCCAGATGCTGCTCAACGGCGGCCAGGCCAACGGCCGCCAGGTGCTGTCCGCCGAATGGATCCAGGCCATGCGCACGCCTTGCGCCATCGCGCCGTACTACGGCTATCTCATCTGGCTGAACCACGAAGGCCGCGTGTTCCCCAGCGTGCCGGCGTCCAGCTTCTTTGGCGTGGGCGCGGGCAGCTCGTTCACGTGGGTCGAACCCGAACGCAAGATGGTCGTGATCGTGCGGTGGCTGAATTCCGCCCATGCCGACGCGCTGTTCGGCAAAATCCTGGCGGCGGTGGACGCTGGCGTCTAGCGCGTTCTTTTGGGTTGGTTCTTGACGTTCAGGATCTAGGGCGCGGGGGCTTCGAGCTTGCGGATGTCGGGGTTCTAAACCGCCGAGGCTGCCCTGCGCCATTCCGATGCTCGCCCCGGTGGGGCTGCGCTTCGGATGTCTCCGGGGTCCTCGGCTGACAGTCGCGTCATACGAGGTTTTTTTGCCGCCGGGCCGCCCCAAGGCAAAAAGCGCCCCCTTGGGGGGCAGCAAGCCGAAGGCGCGGCGTGGGGGCATTCTTTCCCCCCCTTCATGGGCGGACGCCGGCGGTTCAAGAACTCCGGCCTCACAAAACCGAACGTCAACAATCCAACCAAAAATGCTCTAGATGCGGGCCCGGTTTGACGGGCACGGGCTTGCCGTTGCATGCTCGCGTCTAATCCATTTCCGTGAATGAGAGGAAGCTAGCCATGAACTACCGCCGACTGGGCCGCAGCAATCTCCGTGTATCCCCGCTATGCCTGGGCACCATGATGTTCGGGGAGCAGACGCCCGACGAGGAAGCCGCCCGCATCGTCGCGTCGGCGCGCGATCACGGGCTGAATTTCATCGACACCGCCGACGTCTACAACGGCGGCCGCTCGGAAGAAGTGGTGGGCAAGCTGCTGAAAGGGCAGCGCCACGACTGGGTGCTGGCCAGCAAGATCGGCAACCCGGTGGGCAAGGGGCCGAACCGGTCGCACTATTCGCGCCAGTGGCTGGTCCGCGGGGTGGAGGCCAGCCTGGCCCGGCTGGACACCGACTTCATGGACATCCTCTACCTGCACCGCGACTACCACGAAGAGAACCTGGAAGAGGCGCTGTGGGCGCTGGGCGACCTGATCCGCGCGGGCAAGCTGCGCAGCTTCGGGCTGTCCAACTTCCGCGGCTGGCGCATCGCCGAAGTCATGCGCCTGTGCGAGAAAATGGGCGTGCCCCAGCCGGTGGTGTGCCAGCCGTACTACAACATGCTCAACCGCGGCCCCGAAGTGGAAATCCTGCCGGCCTGCAAGCACTACGGCCTGGGCGTGGTGCCCTACAGCCCGATCGCGCGCGGCGTGCTGACCGGCAAGTACCTGCCGGGCCAGGCGCCGGCGGAGGATACGCGGGCGGGCCGCGGCGATTCCCGCATCCTGGCGACCGAGTTCCGCGAGGAATCCCTCCAAATCGCGCAGAAGCTGGTGGCGCACGCCGCGGCGCGCGGCGTGCAGGCGGGGCATTTCGCCACCGCCTGGGTGCTGGCCAATCCGGTCATCACCGCCGTCATCGCCGGGCCGCGCACCCTGGCGCAGATGGACGATTACTACGCCGCCCTGGACGTGACGATCACGGCCGAGGACGAGACCGTCGTGAACGGCTGGGTGACGCCGGGCCATGCCTCGTCGCACGGCTACAACGATCCGAACTATCCGTTCTACGGCCGGCCGGTGGCGGCGGCCTGAAGCGGTCCGCGCCGCCCCGGATCCACCCGGCGCGGCGCGGTTCCCGGCTTACGCCTTGCGCAGGCTCGCGGGCGGCAGGGACGCGGCGGCGTCTTCCTCCGCGGGCTGCTTGCCGCGCCCGATCAGCCACGCGCACACCGCCGACACCACGCCCGAAAACAGCACGTACAGGCAGATCAGCCAGGGCTCGCCGCCGCCCGTCTTGAGCAGCGCGGTCGCGATGATGGGCGTGATGCCCGAGGCGAAGATCCCCGAGAACTGGTAGACGAAGGAAATGCCGGTGTAGCGCACCTTGGCGTCGAACAGTTCGCAGAACAGCGCCGCCTCCGGCCCGTACACGGCGGCGTACAGAATGCCGAACGGCACGATGATGGCCAGCCAGATCAGCATGACGCTGCCCTGGCTGTTGAGCATCAGCCAGAAGCCGGGGAAGGACGCCGCGGCGGTGATGAGCGACCCCCAGAAATAGACCCGCGTGCGTCCGACGCGGTCCGACAGGCGGCCGAAGAAGGGAATGAAGAAGCACATGACCAGGGCCGCGGCCATCACGCCGATGAGCGCCTCGGTGCGCGTGATCTGCACGGTCTGCGTCAGGTACGAGATCGAGAACACGCCGAACACGTTGAAGAACACGCCGTCGATGTAGCGCGCGCCCATGCCCTTGAAGACGTTGCCCGGATAGCGCTTGAACATGTCGGCGAAGGGGATGCGGCTTTCGGCGTTGTTCTTCTTGACCGCCGCGAACTCGGGCGTTTCCTTGATGTTCAGCCGGATGTACATGCCGACCAGCACCATCGCGGCGGACGCCAGGAAGGCGACGCGCCAGCCCCAGGCCATGAACTGCGCGTCGGTCAGCAGGGTGGACAGCAGCGCCACCGTGCCGGAGGCCAGGCACAGCCCGATCGCCAGCCCGATCTGCGGCAGCGACGCGTAGAAGCCTTTCTTGCCGGGCGGCGCGTACTCGTAGGCCATCAGCACCGCGCCGCCCCATTCGCCGCCCAGCCCGATGCCCTGGAACACGCGCAGCAGCAGCAGCAGGATGGGCGCCCAGATGCCGATGCTGTCGTAGGTGGGGACCAGGCCGATCAGGAAGGTCGCCACGCCCATGATCATCAAGGTCATCACCAGCATGCTCTTCCTGCCGATGCGGTCGCCGAAGTGGCCGAAGATCAGCCCGCCCAGCGGCCGGGTGACGAAGCCCACCGCGAAGGTGGTGTAGGCCAGCATGGTGGAGACCAGCGGGTCGCCGGTGGGGAAATACAGCTTGTTGAACACAATGCCTGCGACGACGCCATACAAGAAAAAGTCGTACCACTCGATGGTGGCGCCGATCAGCGACGCGGCGACGACTCTGCGCACCGCGGCTTCGTTCTGCTTGGCCATGTCTAGTCTCCTTTGGGGGTGGCGGCCGGACAATCTGCGTCGTCCTGCGCCGTGGGGGTTCAGGCGGCGACCTGCAGCGCCTGCGGATGCGCCTGCCTGAGTTCTTGCAATATGAAATCGGCCGCGCGTTCGGCCAGCATCACCACCGGCACGTTGGTGTTGCCGGAAACCAGCGTGGGCATGATCGAGCAATCCACCACGCGCAGCCCCGCCACGCCGTGCACGCGCAGGCGCTCGTCCACGACGGCCATGGGATCGCTGCGCGGCCCCATCTTCGCGGTGCCCGACGGATGGAAGATCGTGGCGCCGTACTCGCGGCAGAAGTGCAGGATCTCGTCGTCCGCGCGCACGTCCGGCCCGGGGCGGAATTCGCGCTTCATCATCCCGGCCAGCGGCGGGGTCGCGGCGATCCGCCGTGCGTACTTCACCGCGGCTACCGTCATGCGGCGGTCCAGTTCGGTCGACAGGTAGTTCGGCTGCATGGACGGCGCCTCGAAGGGATCGGCGCTGCGCAAGCGCACGCGGCCGCGCGACGAGGGGCGCAACTGGCACACCGAATAGGTGCAGCCCGAGAACGGATGCACCTTGCCGCCGGCCATGTCGGCCGACAGCGTGGCGAAATGGAACTGGGTGTCGGGCGTGCGGCTGGCCGGGTCCACGCGGCAGAACAGCCCGCCCTGGTTGATGCCCACCGCCAGCGGGCCGCTGCGGAACAGCAGCCACTCCAGCCCCATGCGGGCGCGCCCGGACAGCGTGCGTAGCTGGTCGTTGGTGGTGATGGGGCGGGTGGTTTCGTATATCAGCCGGATCTGCAGGTGGTCCTGCAGGTTTTCGCCCACGCCGGGCAGGTCGCGCACGATCCCGATGCCGAACTGGCGCAGCAGCGCGGCGGGGCCCACGCCGGAAAGCTGCAGCAACTGGGGCGACTGCAGCGCGCCGGCGCACAGCACCACCTCGCGGCGGGCGCGCAAGGTGCGCACCTGCCCGTGCTGCCGGTAGCGCACGCCGCAGGCGCGTGTGCCTTCGAACAGGATGGCCATGGCGTGCGCGCCGGTCTCCACGCGCAGGTTGGCGCGCCCCTGGGCGGGCCGCAGATAGGCGACGGCGGTGGAGCAGCGGCGGCCGTTGCGCGTGGTGAGCTGGTAGTAGCCCACGCCTTCCTGGTCGCCGGTATTGAAGTCGTCCACGCGGGGAACGCCCAGGCTTTCCGCCGCGGCGATCAACCCTTGCACCAGCGGATGCGGCGTTTTGATGGAGGTGGCGTTGAGCGGGCCGTCGGTGCCGCGCGTGGGGCCGGGGCCCAGGTCATTGTTTTCCAGCTTGCGGAAGTAGGGCAGGCAATCGTCCCAGCTCCAGCCCGGGTTGCCGGCCGCGGCCCAGGCGTCGTAGTCGCGCCGCTGGCCGCGGATGTAGATCAGGCCGTTGATGGCGCTGGACCCGCCCAGCGTGCGGCCGCGCGGCCAGTAGATGCGCCGGTCCAGCATGTTGGGGTCGGGGTCCGTGTAGTAGCCCCAGTTCACGACCTTGTGGAACATCGTCTTCCCATAGCCGATGGGGATGTGTATCCACGGGTAGCTGTCCTTGGGCCCGGCTTCCAGCAGGCAGACGGAATGCGCGCCGCTGGCGCTCAGCCGGTTGGCCATCACGCATCCGGCCGAACCGGCCCCAACCACGATGTAATCCACGGTATCGGACATGTCCGCAAGTTCTCCCTGCAGCAGGGCGCCGCGCGCCCGGCCGGAACGTCCGACGGCGCGTTTACCCTGCTTGTCGTTGTGGGGCGCACTTATATACTGGATCGAGGGTCCGGCGCAGCGCGGGCCTTCGTGCATTTGTGGCGATTCTAGGAAGCAGGCGCGCGGAACAAAGCACAACACGCGCAGGGGCGGAAAAGTGGAACAGAATATGCGGATTCAGTTTCAAAATCGCAGTGCAGCATCGGCGCGGGCGGACGACGGCGCGGCCGGCGAGACGCAGGAAGCGTCGCGTTCGCTGCGCGCGCTGCTGGTGCTGGATCATCTGGCGCGGGCCCAGCATCCGCCCACGCTGGCTCAGTTGGCGCAGCGGCTCGACATGCCCAAGACCACCTTGATGCGCCTGCTGGCGGCCATGCAGCGCGCCGGTTTCGTGGCCGCCACGCCCACCGAGAACGGCTATGTGCCGGGGCCGCAGGCCTCTGCCCTGGCCCTGTCCACCTTGCGCGCGTCCGCCTTCACGCGAGCCTGCCGCGCCGTGCTTGCGCAACTGGTCGGCACCCTGGGCGAAACCTGCAACCTCACCGCGCCCGACGGCGACCGCGTGGTCTACATGGAACGCGTGGAAACCACCGAGCCGCTGCGGCTGTTCTTCGCGGTGGGCAGCCACGTGCCCATGCACTGCACCGCCAGCGGCAAGCTGTTCCTGGCTTCCATGAACCGCCTGGAGCGCGGCCGCGTGCTGGCGCGGCTGCCGCTCACGCGCAACACGCCGCGCACGTTGACGGACCCGGCCAGGCTCGAAGAGGAACTGGAACGCCTGGCCGCCAGGGGCATCGGCATCGACAACGAGGAATTCGTGCGCGGCATGAGCGCGGTGGCGGTGCCGGTGCGCGACGCGGACGAGCGTGTCGTGGCGGCGGTGGCCTGCCACGCGCCCACGGCCCGCGTGATGCTCGACGAACTGCTGCGCGCGGTGCCCATCCTGGAACGGGCGGCGCAATCCCTGCGCGAGGTGCTGGCGCAGCACCGGGCGGGCGCGGGCTGACCGCGCCGGCGGTTCAGGCCGAAGGCGTGAACAGTTCGGGCGGCAGCCGCGCGACGGCGTCGTAGGTCAGGCGGATGTGGCTGGCCAAGAGCGCGCAGGCGCGGTCGGCGTCGCGGGCCAGCGTGGCGTCGAGAATGCCCTGGTGTTCGTCGTGCAGGTCGCGCGCGATGGGCTTGCGCGTGACGGTCAGGCGACGGTAGCGTTCGGCCTGCTGGTACAGGATGCCCAGGAAGTGGTGCATCCAGCGCGAGGGACAGGCGCGGATCAGTTCGCGGTGGAACTCGCGGTTGCGCTGTTCCCATTCCTCGAAGCGCGCTTCCGGGTCGGAGGCCAGGCGCTGCTCGGCCTTGCCCAGGCGGTGGAAGGCGGCCAGCACGGCGCTTTCCCAGTCGTCGTCGCCGACGGCGATGGACTGGCGCAGGGCTTCGGTCTCCAGCAGCACGCGGTTTTCGGTGATGTCGCGGAAGTCTTCGAGCGAGATCGGCGTGACGTGGAAGCCGCGCTGGCCGTGGGCGATGACGAGCGCGTCCGACACCAGCAGGGCCAGCGCTTCGCGCAGGGTGCCGGCGCCCACGCCGTAGTCGTCCTTGAGGTGTTCGACGCGCAGGCGCGAGCCCGGGGGCAGCTTGCCCTGGATGATGTCGCGGCGCAGGCTGACGTAGGCCGCGCCCACCAGGGTGTTGGCCGAGGCGGAATGGGTGAGCGGAGGGAGCAGCATGGCGTCTGACATGGCGCTACTTTATCATGCGCGAAAAAAATCTCGATAATAATTATTGACGCCGAGATTTATGCTGCTTATCGTAGAAAAAGACGCCGCCCAGAATGACCGGCACAAAGCCGGCGGCAGGCACACAGGAGACAAGCAGTGATACGGCTACACGACATCCGGCGCGCGGCGGGCTGCCTGGCGGCACTGGCCGCGCTGGCCGCCGGCCCCTCGGCCCGCGCCGACGACTGGCCGACCCGGCCCGTGACCATCCTGGTCAACGGCGGGCCCGGCAGCCTGCCCGACCTGTTCGCGCGGCCCTTGGCCGAACGGCTGCACCACGCGCTGGGCCAGCCCGTGGTGGTGGAGAACAAGCCCGGCGCCGGCGGCATGCTGGCGATGCAGCAGCTCAAGTCCGCGCCGGCGGACGGCCACACGCTGGCGCTGGTCACCAACGCGCACCTGGTGTGGAACCCCTATATTTTCCCGGCCCTGAACTACGACCCCGAGCGCGACCTGCGGCCGGTCAGCCCGCTGGCGATCATTCCGATGGCGCTTACGGTCAACGACAAGATGCCCGCGCAGTCGCTGGAGCAGTTGCTGGCGCTGGCGCGCAAGCAGCCGGGCAAGCTGAACTACGCGTCCTCGGGCAACGGCAGCCCGCCGCACGTGCTGTTCGAGATGCTGCGCGAACAGGCCGGCGTCGAGATCATGCACGTGCCGTTCAAGACCGGCACCGGCGCGCTGAATTCGGTGCTGGCCGGAGACACGGAGATGTACTTCGCCGGCACCGCCCTGGTCGAGCCCATGGTCAAGGACGGCCGGCTGCGCGTGCTGGCGATCAGCGAAGCGGTGCCGGACGCCGCCTTCGGCAAGGCGCCCACGCTGGCCGAGCGCAATTTCCGCGGCTTCGAAGGCGCGGTGTGGCTGGGCGTCGCGGCCAGCGCGGGCACGCCCGACGCGATCGTGCAGCGGCTCAACGCCGAGATCGGCCGCGCCCAGCAGGACGGCGCGCTCAAGCAGATGTACGCCAGCCACGGTTCGCTGCCGTATCATCTGGCGGCGCCGGCCTTCGCCCAGCGGATCGCGGCCGAACGGGACGCCTCCGGCCCCGTGCTGCGCAGGCTGGGCATCAAGCCCGATTGAATTCCCCCATTCTCCCACCCCCTCATCGCGGCCCCGCTGGCGGGGCCGCCATCGCCTTATGAACCTGATCGAAGACATTGTCGAAAACTCGCCTTCCATCCGCGGCATCCGCCGCGACATCCATGCCCATCCGGAGCTGGCATTCGAAGAGAACCGCACGTCGGACCTGGTGGCGGAATTGCTGGAAGGCTGGGGCATCGCCGTGCACCGCGGATTCGGCAAGACCGGCCTGGTGGGGGTGATCAAGAACGGCGATTCGCCGCGCACGGTGGGGCTGCGCGCCGACATGGACGCGCTGCCCATGCACGAGGCGAACCAGTTCGAGCATGCCAGCAAGCACGCGGGCGTGATGCACGCCTGCGGCCATGACGGCCATACCGCCATGCTGCTGGGCGCGGCGCAGCACCTGGCGCGCCACCGCAACTTCGACGGCACGGTGTACCTGATCTTCCAGCCCGCCGAAGAACGCGGCGGCGGCGCGCGCGAAATGATGCGCGACGGCCTGTTCGAGAAATTCCCGATGGAAGCGGTGTTCGGCATGCACAACATGCCGGGCATTCCCGTCGGCTGCTTCGCCTCGTCGCCGGGCCCGGTGCTGGCGTCCAACAGCGAATTCCACGTCACCATACGTGGCAAGGGCGGCCACGCGGCCATGCCGCACCTGGCCATCGACCCCATTCCCGCGGCAGCCCAGATGATCGAGGCGTTCCAGACTATCATCAGCCGCAACAAGAAGCCGCTGGAGACGGCGGTGATCTCGGTGACCACGGTGCAGGCGGGCGGAGTCGTCAACGTCATCCCCGACACCTGCGAACTGCGCGGCACGGTGCGGGCCTACACCCGCGAAACGCTGGACCTGATCGAGCGGCGCATGGGCGAGATCGCGCAACACGTGGCCGGCATGTTCGGCGCCGAGTGCGACTTCGTCTTCACCCGCCACTATCCGTCCACCATCAACCACGAGGCCGAGACCGCCTTCATGCGCGACGTCCTGGCCGAGGTCGTGGGTCGGGAACAGGTGCTGGTCCAGACGCCCATCATGGCGGCCGAGGACTTTTCCTTCATGCTGGAAGCGGTGCCGGGCAGCTATTGCTTCATCGGCAACGGCGACGGCGACCATCGCGAGTCCGGCCACGGCATGGGCCCCTGCCTGGTCCACAACACCAGCTACGACTTCAACGACGCGCTGCTGCCCATCGGGTCCAGCGCCTTCGTGAAGCTGGCCGAAGCCTGGCTGGCGCGCAGCCCGCGGCCCTGAGGGCGGCCGCCGGGGCTACAGCCGCAGCCCCGGGGCGGTCCGCAGGGCCAGCAGCAATACGCCGGCCGAGGCGGCGGCCAGCGCCGCCAGCATCCAGGCCGGACCGGCCGCATCCAGCAAGAGGCCGGCCGCCAGCGGCGCCAGGATCCGGGTCAGCGAGAACACGCTGGACTGGATGCCGTAGTCCAGCGCCTGCAAGCCGGGGCGCGCGTGCGACATCATCAAGCCGAAGGCCAGCGCGGCGGTCGCGCCCATGGCGGCGGCGATGCCCAGCGCGCACGCGATCAGCACGGCGGGCGGCGCATGCAGGCCGACGGCCGCGGCCAGGCAGAGCAGCGCGACAAGTCCAGCCGCCGCATGGACCGGCACCGCGATACCGGGGCCGAGGCGTTTCAGGCCGCGCGCGCTGACCGCGCTGGCGGCGGCGCCCACCGCGCCGCCGGCCACGCCCGCCAGCCACGCCACGCGGTCGGCCGGCAGGCCCTGGTCCAGCAGCAGCGGCTTCAGATAGAACCAGGCCGAACCGATGAAGGGAAACAGCAGCGCCAGCAAGGGCAGCCAGCGGCGGGTGGCCTCCAGCCGGAAGTACGTGCGCAAAGGCGCCGCCGGCGCAGGCGCCGGTTCGCCGGACGGATCGGCGCCGCCATCCCGGACCAGCAAGGTCAGCGCCGCGCCCAGGGCCAGCGCGCCCGCCATGATGAGAAAGGGCGCCTGCCAGCCCCAGCGCGATTGCGCCAGCAGCATGAACCCGCCGCCGGCGATGGCGCCCAGGCACAGCGCCATGGAGCGGATGCCGCCCGCCCAGGCGCGCCCGGACGCGGGCAGGATCCGGATAGCCAGGGCGTTGACGGGCACGTCGGCCCAGGTGCCGGCCAGGGCCGCCGCGGCGGCCAGCGCGAACAGCGTCCAGCGTTCGTCCAGCAGTTCGCGCCAGCCCAGCGCGCACAGGATCGCCGCATACGCCAGCAGCAGGCCCACCGTCCAGCCTCGATAGGCGCCGCGCCGCGGGCCGCGCCGGTCCAGCGGCATCGCGAAGAGGAACTTGAACACCGTCGGCAGGCTGGCCAATTGGAACAGCCCGATGGCGGTGCCAGACCAGCCGTGCTGGCGCAGCACCAGCGGCAGGCCCAGCCACAGATACACGCCGGGCGCGGTCAGCGCCAGGTTGAGCCAGCCGAACAGCGCCTGCCGCAGCCCGTTGCGCCAAGCCGGCGTCATGGCGCGGCCTTGCGGGCGGACAGCACATGCAACGGCGCCAGCGGAAACCGGGCGGAATCGAAGCCGCGCACGTCCGCGAAGCCGCAATCGGCCAGGGCCTGCCGCAGTTCGCCCGCGCGCGTCACGCGCCTGCCCAGCATCATCATGGGCAGGTAGTAGGGCAGCACGCGGGCCGCCGCGGCGGCGTCCGCGGGGATCTCGGCATGCGCCATCACCAGCGTGCCGCCCGGCGCCAGGGCGTCGCGCATCTTGCGCAGCGCGGCGTCTGGATCGGGCAGGAAGTGCAGCACGGACGAGCACCAGATCAGGTCGTAATCCCGTCCAATGGCGTCGCTGGCCAGATCGCCGCCCAGCACCGACAGCCTGTCCGCCAGCCCCGCGCGGGCGATGTTCTCGCGCGCCACGGCGGCGGTCTCGGGCCAGTCGAACACCACGCCGCTGGCATCGGGATTGGCCTGGACCAGGGCGATGCCGATCAGGCCCGGCCCGCCGCCCAGGTCCAGGATGCGGCGCGCGTCGCTTGCGCCCGGCACGCAGGCCAGCGCTTCCAGCGCGGCCGGCACGGCGACGGCGCGCTGCTCCTGGCCGATCTGCTTGCGGGCGGCCTCGGCCCAGCCCGCGGCGTCGGTCTGCACGTACGGGGCCGGACGCGGCCCGTCGCGGCGCAGCAGGCCGCCCAGTTGGGCGCTGAAGCGCTCCAGCGCCTGCCGCCGGTAGCGCCAGGCGTCAGCGCAGCAGGCCGGCTGGTCCTGGCAGAAGTACTGGCGCGCCTGGGGCTGGCACCGGTACAGGACGGGGTCGCCCTCCACGCGGTGCAGCAGGTCCATGCTCCACAGCAGGTCCAGCAAATGGCCGGTCTGCGCGGGGTCCAGCGCCAGCGCGGCGGCGACCTGGGCGGCGCTGGCCGGCTGCGCCAGCCGGTCCAGCACGCCGAGTTCCAGCGCGGCGTCCAGCGCCTGGCCCTGGACCGCGGCGGCGGCCAGGTCCCAATAACGCTGCAGGGGATGGGAGGTGTGCATGCCTGGATTCCTTGTTTGCTAGAGGCGCCAGGTGAGGCGCAGGCCGGCTTCGCGCGGCGGGCTGTAGACGGTGACGATGCCGTTCTGATAGCCGACCGCGTCGTAGCGGCGGTTGGCGGCGTTGTTGACGTAGGCCGTGATCTCGACCTGCCTGAAGGTGAAGCCGGCCGCCAGGTTGACCAGGCCGTAGCCGTTGCGGCGGTAGCGGTTGGCGGCGTCCAGGTAGACGCTGCTGGTGCCGGTCAGGGCGGCCTGGGCGTACCAGCCCGCCGGCGCGTCGTAGCGCGCGCTCAGGTAGCCGTTGACCCGCGGCGCGAAGGGATTGTCGTTGCCGGCGTAGTCCGCGGCGCCGTCCCGGAAGCTGGAAAAGCGCGTGCGGTTCAGCCCCAGCCCCGCCTGCAACGACCAGCCGTCACCCACCAGATACTCCAGTTCGAACTCCGCGCCGATCGAGCGCGCCGAGGCCGCGTTGGTCACGTAGACCAGCCCGGGCAGCGGCATCTGCTGAACCTGCATGTTCTTGACGGTCATCACATACGCGGCGCTGGAATAGCGCAGGCGGTTGCCGGACAGCCAGCCCTTGGCGCCGATCTCGTAGGAACGCAGCGTCTCGGGCTGGTAGGGCGCGTAGTCGGCCGCCGGCGAAAACACGTTGAAGCCGCCCGCGCGAAAGCCGTCGGACACCGACGCGTAGACCTGCTGGCGCGGCGCGAACGCATACTGCAAGGCGATGCGCGGAGTCACGCGGGTCCAGTCGGACCGGCGCCGCGTATCGCCTTGCGGGCTGAAGCGGATCTCGTCGCGCTCGACTCGCGCGCCCGCTTCAAGCGTCCAGCGTTCGGCCAGGGGCACCGTCCAATGGGTGAAGGCGGCCGTCGAGCTGCCGCGCAGGTTCACCACGCTTTGCGTCAGCCCCATGGGCATTTTCTGCGTGTTGCGCAGGTCGTGGTCGTCGCCGTCGGCGTACACCCCCGCCAGCCAGTGCGCGCCGCTCCAGTCGCCTTCCAGCCGGAACTCCTGCGACAGATTGCGGAAGCGGTGATCGCGGGCGATGTGCAGCAGGTCGGCCGGTAGGAAGTCGGTGTCCTGCTGCACGCGGTCGCGGAAATCGTTCCAGGCGGTCACGGACGACAGGCGCAGGCCCGAGTCGAAATCATGGCGAGCGGACAGCGAGGCGCTGCGGCCGACGGACCGGTTCCAACCGGGCGTGCCCGAGGCCACGGTGGCGCGCGGTGCGGCCGGCGACCCCCACAACGCGGCGCTGTCGCGGTAATCCTGCTGCGCGTAGCGCAAGGTCGCGTCGGTGCGTGCCGACGGCGTCCAGCGCAGGGCCAGCTTGCCGTTGCGCAGTTCGCGGTCGTCCTCACGCTTGCCGGTATAGGTGTTGTCGATGAATCCGTGCTGGCTGCGCCAGGTGCCGGCGACGCTGGCGTAGAGCCGGTCTTCCACCAGCGGGCCGCTCAGGTCGAAGCGCAGCGCGCGCAGGTCGCGGCTGCCGGCCTCGGCGGAGAACTGGCCGCGCACCGTGTTGTCGGGCTGGAGGGTGTGGATATTGATGACGCCGGCCTCGGCATTGCGGCCGTAGAGTGTGGACTGCGGCCCGCGCAGCACTTCGACGCGGTCGATGGCCAGCAACTGGTCGTCATAGCCTTGCGCGGTCAGTGTGGGCACGCCGTCCACCACCAGCAAGGTCGAGGTCGAGAACGAAAAGAAATTGGCGGACAGCCCGCGCATGACGGGGGAGTTCACGCCCGCCTGGCCGAAGGGCTGGAAGCTCAGGCCCGGCGTGACCGTCTGCAAGGCTTCCAGGTCCTGGATGCCCTGGGCCTCCAGCATGTCGCCGTCGAACACGGACAGGCTGGCCGGAACCGATTCCAGCGCGCGCTCCTGCTTGTCGGCGGTGACGGTGATGGCGGACAGCTCGGCGGGGGCCTGCGCCTGGGCGGCCGGCGCGACAGCCAGCCAGAGCAGGGCGCAGGCGGCAGGCGTATAGGGAAGGGGCTTCATCATCGGGATTCCTGTGCGGCATCGCGGCCGTCTTCCTGGTTGTGCGGCCGTCCCGGAAATGGTATTTCTTTATGCGAACGAATATCATTAACATCCGTATGCGTTCCGGATCCATTCGTATGCGAATCGGAGCGGCCGGCGCAATCCGGGCGCCGCCCCAGGAAAAAACCATGTCCCTGCGCATTCCTTCCACGCTGGCCCAGCCCGCCGGCAGCCCCCGCCCGGGCTGGCTGCGCCATGCCCTGCCGCAAGACCTGGGCGCCTGCCATGCGGACCGGCTGGAACTGGACGACGGCCTGGCGCTGGTGCATTCGCGCTATGCGCCGGCGCGCGACCTGATCGAAGAGAACGCGGCCGGCTACGGCGCGCGCACGCTGGTCATCACGCTGGCCATGCAGGGCGTGTCGGCCTACCAGGGGGCCGACGGTTCGGCGCTGGACTTCCGCGGCGGCTACACCACGGTCACGGCGTTCCAGCGCAGCAAAGGAGAACGCCGCTACCTGGGCGGCGCCGCCGTATCGCAATTGCGGCTGCTGGTGGGTGAACCGATACTGCGCCGGTACGCGGGCGACGAGCGCGCCGACGCGCTGCTGGGCGAAGGCCGGCTGCGCTGCCTGGCGCGGATCAGGACCAGCCCCGAGTCGGCCGCGGCGGCGGCCGAACTTGCATCGGGCGGGGATCCGCTGGACGCGCACATCCGCGCGTTGACGCTGCTGTCGCGCCAATTGCGCGGCCTGGCGCTGGCGCCCGAGCCGGGCCGGCTCAGCCAGGCCGACATCGCGCGCGTGGAAGCGGCGCGCGCCCTCATGAGCGAGCAGATGGACCGCGACCTCACCGTGCAGTACCTCTGCATCGCCGTGGGGTTGAACGAATTCAAGCTGAAGGAAGGTTTCCGCAAGCTATACGGCAGCAGCCCGCACCGGCTGCTGACCGCGCTGCGCATGCAGCGGGCCTGGGACCTGCTGGAAACCGGCTGCCAGGTGGCGCAGGCAGCCTACGGGGTGGGCTACCGCCATCCGGCCAATTTCAGCGCAGCCTTCACGCGCTTTCACGGCCGCACGCCGAAGTCCGTGTTCGGCAAGCGCCGCTGAATTCCCAGCCGGCCGCTCAGGACGGCGTATCAGCCCGGGCGGGCAGCGCGCGATTGCGCGAGCGCAGCAGGGCCGCGCTCAAGGCCGCCGCCAGGGCCGCGATCGCCGCGCCCGCAAGAAAGGTCAACTGGTATCCGCCGTTGAGCGCGGCCGTGGGCGCGGCGCCCGCCTGCGCCAGGCCGGCGCTGCGGGCCGCGGCCAGGCTGGCCAGCACGGCCAGGCCTAGGGCGCCGCCCATCATGAAGGCCGTGTTGACCACGCCGGAGGCCAGGCCCGACTGGCTGGGCTCCACGTCGCTCATCGCCGCCAGCAGCATGGGGTTGAAGGCCACGCCCGCGCCCAGGCCCAGCAGCAGCATGCCGGGCAGCACGTCCGCCGCGAAGGTCCCGTCGACAGGCGCGCGGGCGAACAGCGCCAACCCCAGCGCCGCCATGAACAGGCCCGCGGCCAGCGGCGCGCGGATGCCGAAGCGCATCACCAGCCTGGCCGACAACCCCAGCGAGAACGCCGCCATGATGAGATTGGCGGGCAGGAAGGCCAGCCCGACCTGCATGGGGCTGTAGCCCAGCACCAGTTGCATGTACAGGGCCGACACGAAGAACCAGGCGAACATGGCCGCGGCCCACAACACGCCGACCACGTTGGCGGTGGCCACGTTGCGCAGCCGGAACAGCGCCAGCGGCATCAGCGGAGAGGCCACCCGCGCCTCGATGGCCAGGAACAGCGCCATCAGCGCGGCGGCCGCGCCCAGCAGGATCAGCGATTGCGCGGAGGCCCAGCCCGCCTCGTTGCCGTTGACCACCGCGTACACCGCCAGCATGAGCGAGGCCGTGACGGCAAGGGCGCCGGCCGCGTCCAGGCGGGCGCCGCCCGCGGCGGGCGCGGCGGCCGGAATCAGGCGCAGGCACAGCGCATAGACCAGCACGCCGATGGGCAGATTGACCAGGAAGATCCAGTGCCACGACAGGGCGCTGGTCAACAGTCCGCCCAGCAGCACGCCGATGCTGCCGCCGCCCGCGCAGACGAAGCCGTACACGCCCATGGCGCGCGCCCGTTCGTGGGGCTCGGTGAAGAGGTTCATGATCAGCGACAGCGACACCGCCGACACCACCGCGCCGCCCAGCCCCTGGGCCGCTCGCGCGCCGATCAGCAGCGCCTGGCCCTGGGCCAGCCCGCAGGCCAGCGAGGCCAGCGTGAAGAGCGTCAGGCCCGCCAGGAACATCCGGCGGTGCCCCAGCAGATCGCCCAGCCTGCCGCCCAGCAGCAGGAAGCCGCCGAAGGTCAGCATGTAGGCGTTGACCACCCAGACCAGCGAGGTCTCGGTGAAATGCAGATCCTGGCGGATCGAAGGCAGGGCGACGTTCACGATCGTGGTGTCCAGCACGATCATCAGCACGCCCAGGCAGAGCACCAGCAGCGCCCACCAGCGTTGCGTGCCGTGGATTCCATGCGTCATCGGGTACGGATCCTTGATAGCGGGCGGGCCGCGCCTATTGGCTGAGGCGCCCGCCGCTCACCATCCAGCGCGTGCCGTAGCGGTCGATCAGCGCGCCGTAGGCCTCGGCCCAGAAGGTTTTCTGCAGCGGCATGGTGATGCTGCCGCCGTCGGCCAGCATGTCGAAGACGCGCTGCGCGTCCGATACCGTGGGATAGGCCAGCGACAGCGCCACGCCCTGCTTGCCGGGATAGGGATGCCCGGCGGTGGCGTCGCTGCCCATCAAGGTCTGCTGGTCCAGGCCCAGCCGCGCATGCATGATGCGCTCGGCGTCTTCGGCGGACAGGACCGGCATGGCGGCGTCGGGCGGCGCGTCCGCGTAGCGGATCAGCGCTTCCAGCCGCCCGCTCAGCACGCGTTCGTAGAAGCGCATGGCCTCGGCGCAGTTGCCGTCGAAACTGAGATAGGCGGATAGTTGGGGCATGATGTCTCCGGTAGGTGGGACGATGGCGGTGCCAGGACTGCCGGCGCCGCTCTATGATGGAAGCCCGACCCACAATACCGAAGGAGCCCGGCCATGCAAAAAGGAAGCTGCCACTGCGGACGAATCGCGTTCGAAGTCGACGGCGATGTGTCCCAGGTACTGGAGTGCAATTGCTCGCACTGCAGCCGCAAGGGTTACCTGCTGTGGTTCGTGCCGCGCGCGAACCTGCGCATCACCTCGTCCACGGACAGCCTGTCGACCTACAAATTCAACAAGCACGTGATCGCGCATCACTTCTGCGCCCACTGCGGCTGCGCGCCCTTCGGCTTCGGCGCAAGCCCCAAGGGCGAGGAAACGGCGGCGGTGAACGCGCGCTGCCTGGAAACGGTGGACCTGAACGCGTTGAGCCGGATACCGTACGACGGGCGCAGCGTCTAGGGCCTATTCTCGCATCCCGGCGGGCCGTCCGGGAAACCTCTTATTGTTCAGGACGCCGCCGCATCCCTATTATTTGTCCACGATCAACACTGATCGGGGCGTGTTCCGCGCCCTTGCCGCACCCCGCAGCAATGATTGCTGCCTGAACATACCGTCTGGCTATAACAGCCCCCGACTTGCACGCACTGCGTGGTCGGGGGCTTTTTCGTTTGTTTTCCACGAAGGAGATCGCATGCAACCGTCCGATCCGCAACCCGTGCCCACGGCCTATGTGGCCAGCCTGCAGACGGCCCCGGCCATGGGCGAGGTCGCCGCCAACGTGGCGCGTTCCATCGAGCTGGCGGAAGAGGCCATTGCGCGGGGCGCGCGCCTGGTGGTGCTGCCCGAACTGGCCAATACCGGCTACATGTTCGAAAGCCGCGAAGAAGCCTACGCGCTGGCCGAGCCCGTGCCGGAGGGGCCGTCCTCGCGCGCCTGGATCGCGCTGGCCGAACGGCGGGGCATTTACCTGGTGGCGGGGATCGCCGAGCGCTGCGGGGACCGCCTGTACAACTCGGCGCTGGTCGCCGGACCGCAAGGCTATATCGGCACCTATCGCAAGCTGCACCTGTGGGGCGACGAGAACCTGTATTTCGAGGCGGGCGACCTGGGCCTGCCGGTGTTCCATACCGAACTGGGCCGGCTGGGCGTGGCGATCTGCTACGACGGCTGGTTCCCCGAGGTCTACCGCCTGCTCGCGCTGCGCGGCGCGGACCTGGTCGCGGTGCCGACGAACTGGGTGCCCATGCCGGGCCAGACCCCCGACGGCCCGGCCATGGCGCATGCGCTGGCGATCGCGGGCGCGCACAGCAACGGCCTGACGGTGGTGTGCGCCGACCGGGTCGGCATTGAGCGCGGGCAGCCCTTCGTGGGCCGCAGCCTGATCGTGGGCTCGCAAGGCTGGACCGCGGCCGGCCCGGCCAGCGCCGACCGGGAAGAGATCCTGCTCGCCGCCGTCGACCTCAAGGCCGCGCGCCGCGGGCGCCAGTTGAATGCGTTCAACCACGTGCTGCGCGACCGGCGCTGCGATGTCTACGAGCGGCTGGGCGCGGCGGATACGCCGGCGCAGCGTTGAACAACGGCGGATAGCCGACCCCCAAGGAGAAAACCATGAAGTTCCCGTCTTGCAGTTTTCTTACCCGATTGTCCTTCGCGGCGCTGTTGTGCGGCGGCGCCGCCGCGCATGCCGCGCAGCCCCTGCGGATCGGCGTGCCCGTCGGCCTGTCGGGCGCCAACAGCGTGGTGGCGCCCGGCGTAGTGCAGGCTTCGCAGCTTGCGGCCGACGAGATCAACGCCGCCGGCGGCATCCTGGGCCGGCAGATCGAGCTGGAGATCGCCGATGACGCCTCCGGCGCGGTCGGCGCGCAGAAGGCCTACGACACGCTGGTGTTCCAGAAGAAGGTGGACGCCGTCATCGCCATGGAAACCAGCGCCGCGCGCAACGCGGCGCTGCCCATCATCGCGCGCGGCAAGGTGCCGTACATCTACACCTCCTTTTACGAAGGCCGCTCGTGCAGCCGCTGGATGCACGTCAACGGCTGGGTGCCGGAGCAGCAGGTCGCGCCGGTGGTGGACCACTTCATGAAAACGCGCCAGGCCAAGACCTTCTTCCTGATCGGCAGCGACTACGCGTTCGGCCGCGGCATGCTGAAGTTCACGCGGGGATACATCGAGAAGCAGGGCGGCAAGGTGGTGGGCGAGGAATACCTGCCCATCGACGGCTCGGACTGGACCGCCATCGTGTCCAAGGTGCGTTCGGCGCAGCCCGACGCGCTGATCAGCTCGACCGCGGGCGGCAGCCCCAATGTCAGCCTGGCCAAGCAGATCCAGGCCGCCGGCCTGAGCATGCCCTACGGCAATCTGGCCATCGACGAAGGCACGGCCAAGACCATGGGCGACACCGCGGCGGGCATGTACCTGTCCTCGTCCTACCTGACCAGCATCGACACGCCGCAGAACCGCAAGTTCCTGGAGGGGCTGAAGACCAAGTTCGGCGGCCAGGCCAAGACGGCCAACGAATTCTCGGCCGCCCAGTACGAGGGATTCTTCCTGTACAAGGCCGCGGTCGAGAAGGCCGGCGGCACCGACCCCGCGAAGGTGGTGCAGGCCTTGAGCGAGGTGTCGGTGGACGGCCCGCGCGGCCCGGTCCGCATGGACCGCCAGCGGCACGCGGCCCTGACCATGCGCCTGGGCCAGGTGCAGCAGGACGGGTCCATCCGCATCCTGCAGACTTTCGACCAGGTGGACCCGGGCGCCCAGTGCCCCGACCTGAAGTAGCGCTTGCGCGCCGCCCGCCCGCCGGGCGGCAAAGGAGACCCCGATGGGATTGTTGCTGGACATCCTGAGCACCGCGGCCATGCTGTTCATCGTGACGGCCGGGCTGATGATCATCTTCGGCGTCATGAAGATCGTCAATTTCGCGCACGGCGCCATCATCACGCTGGGCAGCTACGCCAGCCTGGTCGTGACGCAACTGGGCCTGAACCCGTGGCTGGCGTTGCCTTTCGCGCTGGCCGTCGGCGCGGCGGTGGGCGCGGGCGTGGAACGGCTGATCGTGCGGCCGCTGTACAAACGGCCGCTGGACGCCATCCTGGCCACCTGGGGCCTGGGCATCGTGATCGGGCAACTGATCACCATGGCGTTCGGCCGCGAGGTGCAGTTCGCCGACGCGCCGGTCAAGGGCGCCGTGGCCTTCCTGGGCACCGACTACTCGGCCTACCGGCTGCTGCTGGTCCCCGCCGCGCTGCTGGTGTACGGGGCCACGCTGCTGCTGCTCAACGGCACGCGCTTCGGCGTGAGGACGCGGGCGGTGATCATGAACGAGAACCTGGCGCGCGGCCTGGGCATCAACGCCGAGCGCATCCGCTTCATCACCTTCGGCCTGGGCGCCGGCCTGGGGGCCCTGGCCGGCGCGCTGATCACGCCGCTGTCCAGCGTGGACCCGAACATGGGGCTGGCCTGGCTCATCAGCGCCTTCATGCTGGTGATGGTGTCGGGGCATTCGATCACCGCGCTGCTGCTGACCTGCCTGGTCTACGGCGCCTGCCAGGTGCTGGTCAGCGTGCTGGTCAGCCCCATCCTGGGCGGCGTCACGATCGCGGTGCTGGCGGCGCTGACGCTGCGCCTGCGTCCGCAAGGATTCGCTCATGACTGATACGCTGCTTGCCCAACCCGCGCCGCAAGCGGCCGCGGCGGCGCGCCGGGCCTCGCGCGCCCGCGACCTGCTGTGGCTGGCCGGCCTGTGCCTGGCCCTGACGGCCGCCGGCCCGTGGCTGTTCGACACCTATCTGCTCAACGTGCTGATCAAGGCGCTGTTCTTCGCGGTGGCCGCGGTGACGGTGGACGTGCTGTGGGGCTACACAGGCTACCTGACGTTCGGGCAGTCGGCGTTCTTCGGCGTGGGCGCGTACGCCGCGGGCTTGGCGTTCACGCACTACGGCTTTTCGCCAGCCACGGCGGGGCTGGCGGCGCTGGCGGCGGCCGGGGTGGCCGCCGTGCTGGCGCTGGTCGTCGGCTGGCTGTCGTTCTACCGGGGCGCCTCGCCGTTCTTCGCCACGGTGATCTCGCTGGTGCTGCCTATCGTGCTGACCCAGCTCGTGCTGTCGGGCGGCACCTGGACGGGGTCGTCCTCGGGGCTGACCGGCTACGAAACCTTCGACCTTTCGCTGGAGGCCTGGTACGTGATCGCGGCGGGCGGGCTGTCGGCCGTGGCGTTGCTGGGATGGGTGGCGGCGCGCAGCGACGGCGGCCGCATCCTGGTCGCGCTGCGCGACAACGAGGCGCGTTGCAGCTACCTGGGCCTGAACACCGCCCGCTGGCGCATCCTGCTGCTGGCGGTCTGCGGCGTCGTCGCCAGCCTGGCGGGATTCGGCTACGGCGCCTTCAGCGGCGTGGTGGCGCCGGAGCTGACGGGCTTCGTGTTCGGCACGGAACTCATCATCTGGGTGGCGCTGGGCGGACGCGGCACCATCTGGGGCCCGGTGCTGGGCGCCATCCTCATCAATGTGGCGGGGTCTTATCTCAGCGGCAACATGCCGTTCGTGTGGCAGTTGCTGCTGGGCATCACCTTCATCGTGGTGATCCTGCTGCTGCCGCGCGGCCTGCTGCCCCTGCTGCTGGCGCCATGGCGCCGGCGCGAGGCCGGGGCGCCCGTGCCGGCGCTGGCGGCCAGGGCAGGGCAGGCCCCGGCGCCGGCGGGCGGCGAGGCGGCGCTGGAACTGGAGGGCGTGGCCAAGCGCTTCGGCAGCCTGAAGGTGCTGGAAGGCATCGACCTGCGGGCCCGCGGCGGCGCACTGCTGGGGTTGATCGGGCCGAACGGCGCGGGCAAGACCACGCTGATGCGCTGCATCGCCGACGGCGCCGAGCGGTCGGAGGGGCGGGTGCAACTGTGCGGCCATGCCGTGCGCCGCGACGATCCGGCGCGCTGCGTGCGCTTCGGGCTGGGACGCAAGTTCCAGAACGCCAACGTGTTCGACACGATGACCGTGGCGGAAAGCCTGCGCATCGCCACCACCTTGCGCGAACGGCCGTCGTGGCGGCGCCGGGCGCCGGTGCTGGCGCTGCCGTCCTACGCGCTGGAGGTGCTGCGCATGACCGGGCTGGACCAGCGCCTGGACAGCGTGGCCCGCGACCTGTCCCACGGCCAGCAGCAGGCGCTGGAGCTGGCCATGGTGCTGGCGCTGGAGCCGCGCGTCATCCTGCTGGACGAGCCCACGGCGGGCCTCAGCAAGGCCGAACGCACGCAGATCGGCGAGGTACTGTCGTCGCTGGCCCGCCGCCATGGCCTGTGCTGCCTGCTGGTGGAGCACGACCTGGACTTCGTGGCCGAGGTCGCGACCCGCATCGTCGTGCTGCACCAGGGGCGCATCGTCATGGACGGCAGCTTCCGCGAGGTGGCGCAGTCCGAACTGGTGCGGACCATTTACGCGGGCGGCGCGCCGTCCGCCCAGGGAGAAGAACCATGACGACCGCTGCGCCGGCCTTGCGCCTGGAGGGCGTGTCCAGCGGCTACAAGGCCTCGGTGGTGCTCAACGACGTGTCGCTGTCGGTTCCGCGCGGCGCCTGCGCGGCGCTGCTGGGCAAGAACGGCATGGGCAAGAGCACGCTGCTCAAGACCATCATGGGATACCTGCCCAAGCTGCGCGGCCGGGTGAGGCTGGGCGAGGTCGACGCGACCCGCCTGCGGCCGCACGAGGTGGCGCGCTGCGGCGTGGCCTATGCGGCGCAGGAACAGCCCCTGTTTCCCGACCTGAGCATCCGCGACAACCTGCGCCTGGGCCTGGCGCGCGACAGCCTGTTCGACGAGCGCTTCGAGGAAATCGCCGAGCTGTTCCCCGTGTTTGCGTCGCGCCTGCGCCAGCACGCCGGCACCCTGTCCGGCGGCGAGCAGAAAATGCTGCTGGTGGCGCGGGGCCTCATGCAGCGGCCCGCCTTGCTGCTGCTGGACGAAATCACGGAAGGACTTCAGCCCTCGGTGATCGAACGGCTGGCCAACGCCCTCAACTGGGAGCGAGAGCGGCGCGGGACCAGCATGTTCATCGTGGAGCAGAACGTGGCGTTCGCGCTGCGGGTGGCCGACAGGTACCTGGTGCTCAAGCAGGGCGCCATCGTCGACGAAGGCGAGGCTGGCGCGCCGGACGCCGCAGGCCATATCATTGACCATCTGAAGGTATGAGCTTGAACCCGCATGACTCCGCCCCGCCGTCCAGGACTCCACCCATGGCCTCATCCATGACCCCGCCCAGCGACCCCGGCGCTTCCGGCCCCGGGTGGCGCATCGGCGTGCTGTATTCGCGCAGCGGCGTCAGCGGCACGACGGAATCGCAGCATTTCTTCGGCACCGTGCTGGCCGTGGAGGAAATCAACGCGCTGGGCGGCGTGCTGGGCCGTCCGCTGGAACCGATAGCCTACGACCCCCGCAGCGACTGCGAGGAATACCGCCGCCTGGCCGCCCGGCTGCTGTTGGACGACGAGGTCAACGTGATCTTCGGCGGCTGCACCTCGCATTGCCGCAAGGCCATGCTGCCGGTGGTCGAGCGCAGCAATTCGCTGCTGTGGTACGCATCGGTTTACGAAGGGTTCGAGTATTCGCCCAACGTCATCTACACCGGGGCCGCGCCCAACCAGGGCAGCATGCAACTGGCCGCCTACCTGATCCAGCACTGCGGATCGCGCATCTTCCTGGTGGGCGCGGACTACATCTACCCGCGCGAGACCAACCGCATCATGCGCGAAACCGTCGAGGAGCACGGCGGCGAGATCCTCGACGAGACCTATCTGCCGCTGGACTGCGACGAGAGCGACATCCTCGAAGTCGTCCAGGACATCGCCCGCATCCGGCCCGACGTGGTGTTTTCCACGCTGATCGGCTCGGACGCGCAGCGCTTCTACCAGCGCTACCACGAGGCCGGCCTGGCGGCGGCGAACATCCCCATCGCCAGCCTGACCATGACCGAGGCCGAGGTAGCCGAAGTGGGCCCGGCGCTGTGCGTGGGGCACATCACCGCGGCAACCTACTTCAACACGGTGGCCACGCCCGGCAACGCGCACTTCCTGGCGCGCTGGCGCGAGCGCTTCGGCGACCGTCCCGCCAACGTGTACGCCGAGACCTCCTACAGCCAGGTGCACCTGTTCGCGCGCGCCCTGCAGCGCGTGGGCGCGCTGGACACCCGCAAGCTGGTGCAGGCGGTGCACCAGGTCGGCTTCGACGCGCCGGACGGGCGCCTGTCCATTCTGGCCGAAAACAACCATTGTGTGCTGACGCCGCGCATCGGCGTATGCCGGCCGGACGGCAGCTTCGACATCGTCTGGGAAAGCGGCGTGCCGGTAAAGCCCGACCCCTACCTGACGGCGTTCGGCCTGGACGAGTTCTGGTTGAAATGAGCATGGACCATAGCCTACGCCGCCTCTACGAGGACCTGCGCAGCGTGGCGGTCGCCGTGGTGTACCCGCCCGGCGAAGACCGCGATCTGCTGGTCGAACAGCTCAAGCGCATCGGCTGCCGCATCCACCTGCACTGGCCGTTCCCGGAGTGCCCGCCGGCGGGCGCGGACGTGGTGTTCTTCCAAGTGTCGCAATGCGGCCGCAACAGCGCCGCCTGGACCGCCAGCGAGGTCGAGGCCACCCTGATCGCCTTGTCCGAATACGAAACCCCCACCACGCTCAAGCAGCTACTCAAGACCAACGCGCACGGCGTGCTCACGCGGCCGTTCCGCTCCGCCGGCATCCTCAGCACCCTGGTGCTGGCGCGTTCCGCCCGGATGTTCCAGCTACGCCAGCAGAACAAGATCGACAAGCTGGAAAGCACCATCAAGTCCCGGCGCGTCATCGAAAAGGCCATCCGCGTCCTCATGGACCACCAGCGCCTGGACGAACGCGAAGCCTACGAGCACATGCGCGGGCGCGCCACCCGCCTGCGAGTCAGCGTGGCCGAGGTCGCCGCCATGATCGTCGACGCCAGCGAAGCCATGGAAAAACTGGGCCTGGGCGGTTCCCGCCCCGGACCCTCCAGCACCGCTTGAACCCGCGGCCGGTTTCCAGTCCAATGACAGTCTGAGCGGACGGACCGTGCCGGTGCATCCGCGTCCACTGATACACGGATGGAGCGAGTTGCCATGACAACGGTGCGATTGCTGTCGGACGAGGAAGTCCGGCGGAACCCCCAGGCCTGGGCGGTGTTCGAGGACATCCGGGCCACGCGCAAGTCGGATTTCGTCAACAACTTCTGGCGCGCCCTGGCCAACGACCCGCCGCAACTGGAGCGCGTCTGGGGGCAGCTCAAACAGGTCATGATGGCCGAGGGCGAACTCTCGCCCCTGATGCGCGAAATGATCTACATCGCCGTGTCCACGGCCAACGGCTGCACCTACTGCATCCACTCCCACACCGCCGCCGCCCGCGCCAAGGGCATGACCGACGGCCAGCACGCCGAACTGCTGGCCGTGATCGGCATGGCCTCGCAGACCAACGCCATGGTCACCGCCATGCAGGTTCCCGTCGACGAGGCATTCATCGTGAAATAGGAGGCCGCCATGTCTCTGATCCCGTTGTTTCCCCTCTCCAACGCGCTGTTTCCCGCCGGCGTGCTGCACCTGCGCATATTCGAAGTGCGCTACCTGGACATGATCCGCCGCTGCATCGCCGACGGCAGCGAATTCGGCGTGGTGGGCCTGCTCTCGGGCAACGAGGTCCGCACGCCCGAAGGCGTCGAAACCCTGGCGCCCGTCGGCACCATGGCCCGCATCGACGCCTGGGACGCGCCCATGCCGGCCCTGCTGGAACTACGTTGCGTGGGAACCAGCCGTTTCCGGCTGCTTTCCAGCGAGGTGGCAAAATACGGCCTTTGGATGGGCGAGGCCGAGCCCATTCCCGACGACCCGCCCGCGCCCGTGCCCGAAGCCATGCAGCCCAGCGCCGACGCCCTGGGCCGGTTGGTGGCCCAATGGCAGCAAGACGGCGTGCCCGCCGAAAGAATGCCCCTGGGCCCGCCGTTCAGGCTCGACGACTGCGGCTGGGTCGCCGACCGCTGGTGCGAACTGCTGCCGCTGCCGCCCGACGACAAGGCCCGCCTGCTGGCCATGACCGATCCGGTCGGCCGCCTGGCGGCGGTCCAGGACGTGCTGCGGGGGCAGGGGCTGGCGTAATGCTTGTGCAAGGGGCCTCGTAGTGGGTACAGGGCCCGGGCGTAACCGTATTGGACACCATGGAAATCAGGATAGACGAGGGCCTGCGCGCCTACATAGACCCCTTGACCGACGACGAGCGCGAGGCGCTGGAACGCAGCCTGCTGGCCGAAGGCTGCCGCGACGCCCTGGTGCTATGGGGCGACCTGCTGGTCGACGGCCACAACCGCTACGCCCTGTGCCAGAAGCACGGCATCCCCTTCGAAACCCGCCAGAACACCACGTTCAAATCCATGGAGGACGTGCACCTCTGGATGATCGAAAACCACCTGGGCCGTCGTAGCGTGTCGGACTTCCAGCGTGGGGTGTTGGCGTTGCGCAAGAAGGAAATCCTGCAAGCGCGAACCGCCTCGGCGCCGGCGCCCGATGATCCGCCCTGGGACGAGGATTCCGGCGAACCGCCACCGCTACCGGCTGCATCCGTGCCGCAGGCGCTAAGCCGTCAGGCCCTGGCCCGGGCCGCGCGCATCAGCAGCAATACGTTGGGGCAGATCGAGAAGATACAGAAGGCTGCGGCGCCGGAGCTGGTGCGGGCCGTGAAGGACGGCGCCATTTCCATCAATGCTGCGGCGGCGGTGGCGACGTTGCCGCCTGAACGCCAGGCCGCGGCTGTGGCGGGGGGGCGGAAGGAGTTACAGCAGGCTGCCCGCGAAGTACGGCAGGCTAAAGCGCCGCCGCCTCGCGAGGCGGTACCGGATATTCCTATTGAGAATATTGCGGATTTGCCTGCGGAGGTGGCGCGATTACGCGAACTGCTGACTCGGCTGACGGATGAAAGGGATCAGTTGAAGAAGAAGGTGATGCATTTGACGGTGGCGCTGGCGGAGGCAAGGAGCGGGGCGGGGGGAGGGGATGATTGAAGGATTGGATGGAGAAGGGGGAAAACTGATTGCCAAGGGCGAGCTTTGGCTTGTGCGATCTAAAGGTGTGGATACGTAGATCGCTGGTCGATGAATCGGATCCTCCGGCAAATGCCGGCTCTCGGCTATGAGCTGCCACTGGCGGTGAGAAAAAGCGGACACTCGACGCCTGGCTCAAGCCGAACCGCGAAGCAACTTCGCCGCTGTTGCAACCTAATCCTTGCTCCCACAACGAGCTAGCGGCACGACCGTCTGTGACAGACTTTTGAGCAAAGGGGATGCAACCAGTTCTCAACATCCGCTGGGAGTTGCGTCAGTAGCACAACAGCGCACCGCGGCATGCTGCATCAAAGCAATAGAACCTATCGAAGTCCGCTGTTGCGTTTGCGAACCTAAAGCCATATGCTGTACAAAAAACCAGTAATGGGGCGCGCAAATGGCTCAGATGCTAGATGACTTTTCACTTCTGGTTGACTTAAAAGGTCCTGATGACCTTACTAGTCGGCCAGCTTACTGTCCTTATTTAGAGGCTTCGGATGCGAAACTCTCCGAGGTGCTAGCGCCATACTATTTCGACGTTTCATACCCATGCGGCTTGGCCTCCTGTCGGCAGCCCCACCAAAATGGTTTTCTCGTCATTACGGATGACGGAGTGGAAACCAATGTCGGGGGAGATTGTGGAAAACGAATTTTCGGAGATGACTTTGTAATAAAGTCGAATCTGCAAAGGCGTCGGGCCGATTTTAAATACCAGCTCGAAACGCTTCAGCGGATACGAGATGACAAGGTCAACATCTTGGCCAGAATTTCAGATTTTTACGACCGTCGCCATGGTACTAAATGGGCTGACGCCTCTCTCAAAAGGCTGAAAGAATATATAGGTCGTTCGACTTCGCTAAAACTGCATGAAATGGCCCGCCGAGGAGAAACCCTTGTAGAACACGCTCGGGACGCAACGGCGGAGGAACGAGAGCGTCACGCCGCGATGAATTCCGATTCGAAGCCTCTTCGCTACGTCATTGAAAAATTGGGAGAGTTGCGGGGGCTCGGATTTCTGAACTCCGACCCTCATCAGATGGCGACAGAACTAAAAAACCGGATTTTTGAGCTCCAACACCTTGACGCGAAAGCTCTGAGCGCGCGGAAGCGTCAAGAGTGGGTCAATTGGGCCAACAATATTGACCGCAATTTCGATGCTGTGGAAGAAAGCCTCGCCGAGGCGCTTCGATTCTTTTCTGACGACAACATGCTGCTGGTATATAAGTTGGACGCTATAGAGAAACAACGCGTTTGAGACAGAGACGGCCGCCGTTTTTCGAATGCTTAGTTTTTCGGCTCACGACGAATAGCCGGGCTGTCCAGCAACGAGATGGAGACTCGGGCAATTCGAGAAACACCCTCTCTGTGTTGTATTTGATGTTTACAATGTCGGGCTGTAGTTGCGGGTGCAACCTGGCAATCCGTGTAGCGGATCGCGAAGCCGGCGAAATTCTCTTTTATGGCCGGTGGTTAACACCACTGCCTGATGTGTCGCATAGCAGCCAGGAACTATCCCAGGCAGCAAGAAGAAGCGGAATGACAGGCACACGGCAGCATACTGCTGCGTGTTCGCAGCGAACGACTGGTTACCTTTCAGTTGCCGAACTCTCCAAGGAAGGAGGGAATCTGCATCAAGCTTCTAGTACGCTCCAACCCTTCCGACGTCGGGTTTCGTGCAATATAAGGATACATGTTAAGAATGAACTCCTTGAGTTGGTCAAAGGCGGAAGCAGAGTAGGTATCGCCGCTTTCGAGTTCGTTCATGATGCTCATGACCCATTTGGCATACATGATGGGGATCGCAACGTCGGGAATATCCTCCCAACTGTCAACGAACTCTGTCCTTCGCATCGCCCTTTCCAGCGTTTCATCGCAGTGACCTTTGCAGCACCAATAGATGGTATCCGTGTGACTCTTTAGAGTTTCTGAGTTGCGTCGATTCCAAAAAAACGACAATTCCGCTTGGCGTTGGCGAAAGGAGATCCTTGTCGCAGTTCTTGCACGTCAGTGTTGGATGATTGGCAAAGATCTTCGCAGGGGCTGGGTTCTCGCCAATCTAAGCGCGCACTGATTTGGGGAAATACCGCGTTGCCAGTTGAATGCCTTCCGGCGTCTTGAGGAGGTACGACTCTACCTTCTCCCGGTTAAAGGTCTGAGTTTCAACTTTGTCTGCAAGTCCCAAAATCACATCCTAAAGCCCGGAGCTGGGCAAGGTCGAATAGAAACCAATGAACCCAGCGCAGGAGTTCGCCTCCACCCGATCCCTAATATTCGATTCGTCTTGCGGGCTCACGAATGCACCCGAATGAGCTTTGTGCTTGCAGCTTACAAGCCATCGGATAAACGTATCGCCTCCTACCCCACTGCGGCGTTCGAGGACAATGACATCTTTTCCTCCATCAGCACCTCGACTCGGATTTTCTAGCACCTTACTTATATCCGAGCAGAAAAAGAAAATCTCTTGCGAAGAGCTCGAATGTGTTCTGAAGTCCCCCGCCGAGGTGAGTCTCCGGGATCTCTTTGAAGTCGATAACCGCCATGAGAGTCTGAAATCTAATGTAATGAAGACTCAACCATACCGTAAGGTCTGAGCCTTGTGGTCTAATTTGACACAATAAATATGCTGAGATGGCTTTGTAAAAGCAATAGCCATGCCGACCAGGCCAATGCTCAAATGGCGAGGTGCGTTGTTGAAGGACTGCTTTGCGGCTACTCCTTGAGTGGCTGGATTGGTCGGAAGCAGCCATCGACGAGAGGAGGCCAGTTCCGGCGTCTTATCGGTGACCGTTTTCGAGCAGAATGGCTCCGGATCATGCGTGCCCCGCGCTGCGGGTAAACCGTGAAACTATGATTTCACGAACTCGGAGGTGACGGTCTCGATTTTTCCGCTGCTTTGGCTCACATAAGCGAAGTAACCAGCAAAGGCCTCTCCGTCCTTGGTGCGCTTGAATGTCCCCGATCCTTGGCTCTTGCTCCGGTCGTCCGTTGCGACGTAGGTGAAAGTCAGCAGCCCGTGGTCATACCGCCCTTTAAGTGCGTATTCCTTGCCGCTATGCTTGCCATCGAGAAAACGAAGTGTCCCCGTGACGCCATATCCCAGCTTCTTGATCGACATCGACAGCTTATGAGGGTCGTTGTCATTCCATTTCAGATGGCTGACAAAGTGTGGGTGAAGCTTGGTCTTTTCTGTGAACAACTCGATAAGCAGTGGGTGCAGCAAGCGCTCCCACGAGGCGACTGCTATCGCCCCGACACCTATCGAGAACAGCTTGGGCCAAATTGCGTCGAAGAGTTGCAGCATAGGACGTCCCAGTTCGGAAATCGCACCACCGTACTCTAACCGATGACAAGTTTGAGGCGTTCAATTCTGCTGCGTCGAAGTCCGCAAAGGGTCGAGATCGGAATTCTCGAAAAGGTTGCTCACGGCTAGGGGCGGATGGTCATGGTCTAGGCGGCTTCCGGCTTCGTAGTGCGCTTGCGCCGCAGTTCGACCACCTGCGCCGCTCCAACCGCCCGAGCGCGCAACTGGCCACAGCCGCCATCCACATCCTGCCCGGCGCTATTTCTCACCTTGGTCAGCACACCACGGCTTTGCAGAGAACGGACGATCTCGCGGATGCGCTCGGCATCGGGACGCTGGTAGTCATCCCCTTCGAGACTATTGAAGGGAATGACGTTGAGCACGCCGTACTTGCCCTTGAGCAGACGCACGACTGCATCGAGTTCGTCGTCGCCGTCGTTGATGCCCTTGAGCAGCGTCCATTGATACTGGACCGGATAGTCGGTGTCGCGAGCGTATCTCTCGCCCAGTTCGATGAGTTCTTTCGGCGCAATTTTCGGCGCGCGCGGCAGCAGGTGCGCGCGCAGTTCGGCTTTGGTTGTATGCAGCGACAGCGCCAGCGCGGGCTTGACGCGTTGTTGCGGCAGGGCTTCGAACACGCGCAGGTCGCCCACGGTGGAGAACACGAGATTCTTGTGGCCGATATTGCCTTCGGTGCCGAGCAGGTCGATGGCTTCGAGCACGTTGTCGAGGTTGTGCGCCGGTTCGCCCATGCCCATGAAGACGACTTTCTTCACCGTGCGCAGACGCCGCGCCAGCACGACCTGGGCGAGGATTTCCATGCTCGTGACCTGGCGGATCAGGCCGCTCTTGCCTGTCATACAGAAGCGGCAGCCGACCGCGCAGCCGACCTGGGTGGAGACGCAGAGTCCGTCGCGCGGCAACAGCACGCTTTCCACCATCTGTCCGTCGGCGAGTTCGACGAGCAAGCGCGAGCCGTCGTTGCCGGCGTGTTCGGAGCGGACGCGGGCGAGGCCGTCCAGTTCCGCCGTCAAGGCGGGCACGGCGTCGCGCAGCGCGAGAGGCAGAAAGTGCTCGGAGCTTCGCCGTCGCGTGCCGGTGTCGAGGGCTTGCCCTTTCAGCCAGACGCGCACGATGCGGCCGCGATGGACGGGCAGGGCGCCGAGAGCGGCGAGGCGTTGGTCGAAGTCGGAGTAGCGCATGGGGCGCGAATTTTACCCTGCCCCTGGAACGGGCTGTCGGAGAGTAGATGGTCTGGTTGGCGACTACTGCCGAGATTGCGAAGGTCGATAACTGCCGCATGGTCTCTTATCGGCGAGTGGCCGTCCTCCATAGATTGCGCCATAGGGGAATCACGCCCTGAGAATTTATCCGCGTCATTTCACCGGCGCGTGCCGATTTGGGCTTGATTCCAACCTCAATCAAGTCGCACGTTGCACTTGACCTGGCTCGAGTTTCCCTGGTTAATGTCGCTGCCTATGGTTCGGCAGCTCCAGTGCAGGAGTTTTCGCATCTCTCCACGTCAAGGTTATGGTTGCATCCACTCTCGTTGCCATGTTGTGTGCACATCTATTGTGCTTTTCGGTCATGTTTTTACTGATTAGCCGCCGCTTGCCCGGCAACAGGATGGGGATGGATTTTTTCGCCGCGGGCAATCTCCTGCTGGCCTTGGCCTATATTCTGCAACTGGTTGAAGGAGGACCCGCCTGGAGCGTGATGAGCGTCGTCAACCACACCCTCACGCTGGCTGCCCCGATCGCCTATTGGCTAGGTGCCATGCGCTTCTTTGGGCGTCAAGTTCGATTGTGGCGTTCGTTGATTATCTTTTCCGTGGCTTATGGCATTGCGCAATGCCTGGTGCAATGGAGCGCAGGGCCCACCGCGCGTTACGCAATGCTTGCGGCGATGGCCAGCGTGCTTTTCTTTGTAATGACCATAACCGTGATCTATGGCGTTCGCACTTTCGCAAAAGACTTGTACGGCGAGATGTTCTTTTTTGCGCTTCTGATTGGCGGAATCTGTATTCTGAACGCGTTGAAGTTCTTGAAAATCGTAGATGGCGGCCTGGATGCGCTGCACATGGATAGTCGATTTCAAATGATCTTCTACATCTACATGTCGACCCTGGCTACCATAGTGCCACCTTCCATCGTCTGGCTAGTACTGCGACGGCTGACGGATAGTCTGCGCAATATGGCGGCGCGCGATCCCATGACAGACCTGCTTAATCGCAGGGGGCTCCTGGATGCGCTGACCCAGTCTTTCAATTCTCGGAATGCCGGACCGGCTCGCTTGCTACTGTTGGATGTCGACCATTTCAAGCGAATCAATGACACCTATGGACATCAAGCCGGCGATGAAGTGATATGCCAGGTCGCAGACATACTCCGTTCCACGGTTCGTCGCGACGACTTGACAGGTCGTATTGGCGGGGAAGAGTTTGTGGCTGTCTTCCTGGAAGCTGACGGTGACCGTGTAATCCACTTGGCGGAACGTCTGCGTGCCAGCGTTGAAAGCCAGGCAATCAAAGTGGCGGGTTCTGGCAATGTACTGCGCTGTACGGTCACCATTGGAATTTCACCACCGTTCCATGGCGCGCATGACCTGGAGGATGCGCTTCGGCAGGCCGACGCTGCTCTGTATAGAGGAAAGGCGGCGGGACGCAACCGGATCGAATCAGCCGAGGTTTTTGACAGCGTTTCGGTTGAGGATCCTAAAGCAGCGATCGTGTGAAATAAAGATGCCAGACCGAATTGACTCCGATTTCTCGGACAATTTGGTCGAGGTACAGCGGTCTCGCCGCAAGAAAAGCCCGTTCCGTTTATCGACACCCATCTGGTCCGACAGCTCATCGCGCAGCAGTTTCCTCAATGGCGCGATTTGCCCGTTACCCCTGTATTGCCCGGCGGCTGGGACAATCGAACTTTTCGGCTGGGTGGCGACACACTGGTGAGACTCCCCAGTGCGCCCGCCTACGTCGATCAAGTCATAAAGGAGCAGGCCTGGCTCCCGAAACTGGCCGCCCAGTTGTCCTTGCCTATCCCCGCGCCGATTGCCCTGGGGGCTCCGGCGGCCGGCTATCCGGGGCCCTGGTCGGTCTATGGTTGGCTGGACGGCGAGTCGGCTTGCGATGGGGGGATTGCGGATATGGCGGCGTTGGGCGCTTCCTGGGACGGTGCGCCTCTGGGTCCATGGGGATGTCACCGCAGGGAACTTGCTGGTCAAGGAGGGAAAGCTGCACGCCGTCATTGATTTTGGATGCGCGGCGGTGGGTGATCCCGCCTGTGACCTCGCGATCGCGTGGACGCTGTTCGATCAGGAAGGCCGGCAGGCTTTTCGCTCAGCAGGGTGCAGAGCGATTACCAGCAGTGCCGCCTATGACCGCAACCTGTGCCCCGTCCGTGCCCGCCGTTTGCGTAGCCAGATCACCAGGCCGGTCACGCTCAGCGTCGCAACGAAAATCCCCATGAACGACATCAACACGCGCCCCGGCGTGCCCAGCAGCCGGCCGGAGTGCAGCGGCAACTGGGCCTGCATGAAGACGTCGCCCCAGGTGCCTTGGCCCGGCACTTTTTCGCCGACGACCGTACCCGTGTTCCCGTCCAGGTAAAGCACGTTGTTTCCCATGCCGTTCTCATCCCGGTCATCTTCCGGCGTGTAGAACGTCACGCCATAAATGCCGAAGCGCTGCGCATAGAAAAGAGACCCGGCGGGAGTGGTCCAGCCTCGGCGGCGGCCCTCGGCCTCGGCTGCCGCGATAGCCTGCTCGCGACGTAGCAGCGGGTCGGCCAGCTCCCGCTCGCGGCTGCCCTGGCGCGATTGAAACGGGGAGGGCGTGAGCGACGAGAAAACCGACACCAGCGGCTGCATCACTTGCGTTCCCAGGTTCAGCGACACCGAGGTCATGGCCAGCATCAGCAGCAGACCCCATACCCACACGCCGCCCGAGCGATGTACGTCGAAATTGAGCTTGGCGCCGCCCTGGCGCAGCCGGAAGCTCAGCGACTTACGCCAGTTGCGCACATTGGGAAATGAGATACAGAGCGCCAGGAAGCAGTCGACAATCCAGACCGCCGACACCACACCCATCAGCCACACTCCGAATTCGATGCCCCAGCCTTTGGGAATGTGCATGGTGTAGTGCAGTTTGTAGAGAAAGGGCAGCAAGTTCTCGCGCGACAGCGATATTTGGCCCCACTGCCGCTGCCCCTGGATCTGGCCGGTGGCCGGGTCCACAGCCAGTTGATTGAAGCCGAGGACGTACGGCGCGCCGGTGGCGGGATCGATGCGCGCGGCGACACCCAGCATCGCCGTATGGCCTGGCTCCAGCGTTAGCGGCACAAAGCTGACCCGCAAGCGCGGATCAGCCGCCTCGATCCGGCGCGCCAACTCCAAAGGAGCAAGCGCACTGGCTGCCGCGCCGGAGGCGGCCACGTACAGCTTGGGATTGGCCCACTCGTCGAGTTCGTGATTCCAGGCGATCACGGCGCCGGTCAAGCCGGCGACGAACAGGAAACCCGCGATGAACAGGCCGCACCAGCGGTGCAGCACCACCATCGCGCCACGCATGCCGCCGCGCATCAGAACTGGTAGCGTGCCGACAGCGTCACGTTGCGCGGCTCGCCATAGACGTTGCTCGGAAAGCTCACATTGCCGGACAGCGCGTTGTAGTACTTCTTGTCGAAGATATTGTTGATGTTGAGCTGCACGTCCAGTTTCGGCGTCGCCTGCCAGCCCACCACCAAGTCGGCCAGGGTGTAGGCGTTTTGGGTGATGCGGAATGGCACGCCGCTCGTGGTGCCCTCGTTGTAAATGGAGCCCTGGCGGTAGACCGAGCCGCCGACGCGCCAGCCCTGCAGGGCGCCAGACAGCCGGTACATCGTCGACAGCTTGAACAGGTGTCGCGGCGTGTCTGTGTCGAACAACTCGCCCACATTGTCGGGATTCGCATCCTTGCGATAGCGCGCAATGGCCACCGTGTAGCCCAGACTCACCTGCCAGTTGGGGGTGATGGCGCCCTGCAACTCAAACTCCACGCCCTGGCTGCGCACCTCGCCTGCGGCCGAATAGCAGGCGACAGTCGGGTAGCCGGCGCATTGGGTCTGATCGGTGCTGCGGAAGGCACGGTTTTTCTGGTCCATGCGGAACAATGCTGCCGAGGCATTCAGCGCGCCATCGAAGTATTCGCCTTTGATACCGACTTCATAGTTTTTCCCGATCACCGGATCCAGCAGGTTGTTGCTGGCATCCATGTAATTTTGAGGCTTGAAAATGTCCGTGTAGCTGACGTAGACCGAATGCTGGTCGTTCAAGTCGTAGACGATGCCGGCGTACTTTGTCAGTTGGTTATTGATGCGGTAGCGGTTATGCGCACTGACGGATGGCGTATTGGCGGTAAAGCTCGGATACGTGTTGACGGTGTCGTTGTAGTCGAACCAGTCCAACCGTCCGCCCAATATCAGTTTCAGCCGATCGGCCAGGTTCAGGCGGGTCGTGGCGTATAAGCTCTGCTGGGTGATGTCGGCGTCCATCCAGTCCCGCAGCGGGATGTTGGGATTGGCGACGGCGCTCGGGTCGAAGTCGTGGAGATCGAGGTTGTCGTAGAGAACCACGCCTTGGCGGCTGCTGCCGTCGAAATCGATGTTGCGGTAGCTGGCTCCCAGTACCAGCTCATGCGTGCGGCCAAGCAATTCAAAGGGACCGTTGGCATACAGGTCCACGCTGCTCTGCTTTTCCTTATGGGCGTTGCGCGCGCCTAATTGGCGGTATTTATCGGTGGCGACGTTGTAATTGAGGTAATGACCCAGCATGTCGACCTCGGCCTGCGCGTAATAGGCCGAGAGATGTGTCCGCCACCCATTGCCGAATCGGTGGTCGAGCCCCACGAATGCCGAGGTGGTGTTCTTGTTCCAATGTTCCCAATCATTGGCATACGAGGTGGAGCGAGGCAGATCCAGATCACTGCCGTCGCGGGCCACGGGCAAACCGGTGAAGCCATTGCCGTGCAGCCTGCTCTCTTGATGCAGCGCGCTGAGCGTGAGCGTCGTGGAGGCAGTCAGATCCTTTTCCAGGATCCCGTAAAAGGTCTGGCCACTGCTGTCTTCGCCGCGCTTGTAGCTTCCGTAATCCTGAGTGGCGATCACGGCGCGGCCGCGCAGGCTGCCGTCCTTGGATAGCGGCCCGGAGGCGTCCAACTCGGCTCTATAGTGGTCCCAACTGCCGGCGCTCACGTCGGCGGATACCTGCGGCACATCGGTCGGCCGCTTGCGCACCAGGTTGATGGCGGCCGACGGATTCCCTGCGCCCTGCACCAGTCCGGTGGCGCCACGCACGATCTCCACGCGGTCATAGATAGCCATATCCGTGGACAACAGGTCCTGCGACAGGTTAGAGCTGTCCAGGCTCACGGGCAGGCCGTCGAACATGATGTTGTCCACATACATGCCGCGCGCATAAAAGGAAGCGCGCTCCGGCCCGAAGCGTCGGTACGTCAGACCGGGGGCAGCCTGCACCACGTCGTTGATCGTCTGCAGGTTCTGATCCTTGATGAGTTCGTTGGTAATGACGGTGACCGACTGCGGCGTCTCGCGCATGGACAGGTTGAGCCGGGTGGCCGTGCTCATGCTGCTGGTGGTGTACGAATCGGTGCCCTCGGTAGTGCCGTCGGCCACCGTTGTGCCGGTTACCGTGACCATGGGCAGCGTGGCGGCGTCGGATGCGACGGGCGCGAGCGTTTCGTCGACTCGCAGCACGAACGCGCCATTGTCCAGTTGCACGGCCCGCAGGCCGCTACCTGCGAGCAAAAGGCTCAGCGCGCCGGCGGCGGGATGGCGGCCGTTCACGCCGGCCGTGCGCTTGCCTTTGGTTTGCTCGGCGGTAAAGGTCAACATGATGTTGGCCGTGCTGGCCAACTGACGCAGAGCTGGAGCCAGCGGCCCGGCGGCAATCCTGAAGTCGACCGTGGCGGTCCCTGCTGCAGCAGGCGTGGCGCCTTGCGCCAGCACGGCGGCCGGAGCGCCGGCCACGAGGGCGACAGTCAGCGCCAGGGCGGCAAGCGCTGTAGACGATGGATAGGGGCGCTCCGAATCGTGGGCGCGGTGCTGGTTCGGCATGTTCTTCCTCTGGATTGGACCTCCGAAATTTCCGGTCCCTCTCAGGTAGGTGCCGCGAGCACGCCAATCGGGCAGTCAATTCGAGAAATTTTTTTGCCAGGCCTCAATCGGCCGGTACGATCGTCGCCCAGAAACGGGTGCGCCATTGCACGCGTACCGGCAGCACGCTGGGCAGCGTAGCCAGGATCCGGTCCGTGTCCGCCAAGGGAAAGACACCCGAAAGGCGCAGCCCCGCGATTTGCGGATCGACGCGCAGCACGCCCGTCCGATAGCGATCCAGTTCGGCAGCGAACTCGGCCAGCCGCTGCTCGTCAGCCACGAGCTGACCCCGCGTCCATGCGTCGGTCTGCTCACTAATCGAGCGCGGCGCCTCGACGGCATCGCGGCTGAACTGGGTCTGCTGGCCGGCGTGCAGCACGCTCGCACTGCCGGACCCGGCCCAAGGAGAGACTTCCACTGCGCTTTCCAGAACCGCCACACTGGTCCGTCCAGCGTGCTGCCTTACGGTGAACCGTGTACCCAGCGAACGGATGCTGCCTTCCGCGGTCACCACCGACAGTGGCCGCGGATCGGCCAGCCCCGGCCCGTGGCGAGTCGCAATCATGATCTCGCCCGCCGCCAGCAGGATTCGGCGCTGGTTCGCATCAAAGCGCACATTTGCCGCGCTATCCGTGTTCAGCGTCAGCCGGGTACCGTCCTCTAGTGTGAAGTCGCGTTGCTCACCTGTGTTGCTGCGGTAGTCGGCCGTGCGGGCCTGCCAGGTGTCAGTGCGCGAAGCGAGCAGCCCGGCGCCGGTGGCTATCCCTCCCCACAGGAGCATTCGGGTGACCCGTCGACGGGCGGTGGAGGGCGGCTGATCGGTCACGACGTAGGACGACAAGGCCGCGTAAGCCGGCGCGCGCTCCAGCGATTTCATCCGGCCCATGACGGATTCGACGTGCTGCCAGGCGGCCTCATGGTCGACATGCGCCTGGCGCCATTGGCGCCATTGGCGTTGCTGCTCGTCGCCAGCCTCTTCGGACATCAGCAGGGTGAGCCAGTCCGCGGCTGCATCCGCAGTGGCCCGGCTGATGACCCGGCCGCTGGGCAGCGTCAGCGTGTCTTTATTGGCGGCCATGCCGTCAGACCGCCAGCGCGAACATGCATTCGCGGTTGGCCCGGGTCAGATATTGTTTTACCGAACTGGTCGAAGTTCCCAACCGCTCGGCGATCTCGGCATAGCTCAGTTCGACCAAGTGCGCCAGCAGAAAGGCTTCTCGAACCTTGGGAGGCAGGCCATCGAGCACGCGGTCGATCTGTTGCAGGCTCTCGACGGCCATGAGCTGCGCTTCCGGCGAGGGGGCCACTTCTTCCGGCAGGAGGGCGAGGGCTTCGAGGTAGGTCGTTTCGAGCAACTGCCGGCGGTGGCGGTGTGCGAGGAGCCGGCGGGCGACCGTCGCCAGGAACGGACGGGGCTCCCGGATCTCGACTGCCGTAGTCTTGCGGTCCAGCAGGCTCAGAAAAGTGTCCTGCGCTAGGTCGGCCGCCGCGAACGTGTCGCCTACGCGCCTGCGCAGCCAGCCCTGAAGCCACGTGCTGTGCTCGACATACAGCCCGGCCAAATCATCGGTAATAGGTGGATTCCGGCCGGGCATGAGGAGAGAATAGGAGAGAGATGATAGTCAAATGAGAAGTGATCTCATTGTACACAACCGGATTCATCGATTCGCCAGCCCCGCCAGTGAATGAGCAGGGCGGCTCGTTCCAAACCGCGCGGCGTCCGTCACCCGGCCTGAAACGCGGGCGCGCGCAAGCGGCACGGGTGGCGCTGGCACAGGCCCGCAGCCCCCCACGGAGGCGAGGATGGAACACCGCAGTACGAATAAGGGATAACCCTTAACGTCGGAATGTACGAATAAAATTCCTGAATGACTGGGAATTTATATCGTTTTGAGGAATGCAGCCCGGGGCCTTGTAATGCGTGTTCGCTTAACGCCGTTCACGCATTTACCCAGCAGACTTCCTCATGAACCCCATCGGATACCGCATTCTTCCTCGTTCCGCCCCGGCCGTCTCCCCCGACGTGCTGGCCGGCTTCGCCGCCATTGGCTCGGCCCAGATCAGCGACTGCATGAATCGCCTATACGGCGTGGACGGGCTCCGTCCTCTGCATGCTGGCAACCAGCGCACCGTCGGTCTGGCGCTCACCGTCAAGACCCGCCCGGGCGATAACCTGATGATCCACAAGGCGATTTCGCTGGGCGGCGCGGGCGACGTGATCGTCGTGGACGGCGCGGGCGACACCAGCAATGCGCTGGTCGGTGAATTGATGATGATGGATGCCCAGTCGCGTGGCATCGAAGGTTTCGTGATCGATGGCGCGGTGCGCGATCTGGATGTGTTCGCGCAAGGGCAGTTCGGCTGCTTCGCGCGTGCCGTGTCGCACAAGGGGCCGTACAAGGACGGCCCCGGCGAAATCAACGTGCCCGTGTCGGTGGGCGGGCAGGTGGTCAATCCGGGCGACGTGGTGGTGGGCGATGCAGACGGCGTGGTGGTGATCCCGGCCGAGCACGCCGAGGCGGTGCTGGCGCTGGCGCTGAAGAAGGAGGCGGACGAGGCCGTGGCCAAGGAGAAGTTGCGCGCGGGCACGTATACCAAGCCGTGGCTGGAGAAGACCATCGCCGAGAAGACGGGGGCCGTGAAATGAGCATCGTCGCCGACCGCATCAAGCGTATCAAGCTGTCGCCCAGCGTGGCGGCGCGCGCCATCATCGCGGAGTTGCGCGAGCAGGGCCGCCGCATTATCGATCTGACGATCGGGGAGCCGGATTTTTCCACGCCGGTGCACATCCGGCAGGCGGCCACCGCCGCCATGAACCGGGGCGAGACCAAGTATCCGCCGGCCCAGGGCACGGTGGCGCTGCGCCGCGCCGCCGCGCAGCATTTGCTGGAAGCCACGGGCGTGGAGTACCCCGTGGGACGCATCATCGTCAGCACGGGCGCGAAGCAGGTGATTTTCAATGGGCTGGCGGCCACGCTGAACGATGGCGATGAAGTGTTGATCCCGGCTCCGTTCTGGGTGTCGTACCCGGACATGGTGCTGGTCAATGGCGGCGTGCCGGTGGCGGTGGAGACCACGCCGGCGACGGGCTACAAGGTGACGCCGGAGGCGCTGGAGCGGGCGATCACGCCGCGCACCAAGTGGCTGATGATGAACGCGCCCAGCAATCCGACGGGCTCGGTCTACACTGCCGACGAGCTGCGCGGGCTGGCGGAGGTGCTCAAGCGCCATCCGCAGGTGTGGTTGATGACGGACGATATTTACGCGCGCCTGAATTTCACGGACGAGCCGACTGTGCATCCGCTGCAGGTCGCGCCCGAGCTGGCCAGCCGCACGCTGGTGGTCAATGGCGTGTCCAAGGCCTATGCGATGACGGGCTGGCGCATCGGCTACGGCGCCGGGCCGGACGAACTGATCAAGGCGATGGCCATTCTGCAATCGCAGAGCACGTCGGGCGCGTCGTCGGTCAGCCAGGCGGCGGCGCTGGAGGCGCTGTCGGGCCCGCAGGATTGCGTGGCGGAGTTCGCCAAGGTGTTCCGCCAGCGCCGCGATCTGGCGATTGCGGAACTGTCGGGCACGCCGGGCCTGGACATTGTCGTGCCGCAGGGCGCGTTCTACGTGTTTCCGGACTGCTCCGGCCTGCTGGGCAGGAAGACGCCGGGCGGCGACGTGATCGCGACCGATACCGACCTGACGCACTATCTGCTGCGCGAGGCGGGCGTTGCGGTGATCGACGGCCACGCCTATGGCGCGCCGGGCACGTTCCGGCTGTCGTTCGCCGCGTCGCTGGACGACATCCGGCAGGGATGCGCCGCCATACGCGAGGCCTGCGCCAAGCTGGTTTGAGGCCGGATCCTACATTCCATGAAGACGTCCCCTTCGGGGGATCTTGTTTCCAAGTCCGTTCACCACACAATAAGGGGAATCAACCATGAAACGCCAAACTCTTTTCGCGGCCTGCCTGGGGCTGGCCACGCTGGCGATGGGCGCCGCCGCCCAGGCCGATCAAGTGGACGATATCAAGGCGCGCGGCGAGCTGATTTGCGGCACGCTGGGCACTTCGCAGCCGTTCAGCTTCCAGGACGGCGCCACGCGGCAGCTTGTGGGCTACGACGTGGACATCTGCAAGCTGGTGGCCGACAAGCTGGGGGTCAAGGTCAACTACAAGCTCCTGTCGGTGGCGGCGCGCGTGCCGGAACTGAACGAAGGACGCGTGGACATCCTGGCCGCCAACCTGGGCTATTCGCCGGACCGCGCGCAGCAGATCTCTTTCAGCCATGCCTATTACGTCAGCCCGCAGAAGCTGCTGGTGCGCAAGGATTCGGGCCTGGACACGATCGAATCCTTGAACGGCCGCCGCGTCGGCGCGACCAAGGGCTCCAGTTCGGAGCGCGAGATCAAGCGCATCCTGGACAAGTCGCAGGTCATTGGCTATGGCGACAGCTCGGCTACCTATCTGGCCCTGCAGCAGAAGAAGGTGGACGCGCAGTTCGCCTCCGAGCTGGTGCTGGTGCGCCTGGTGCTGCAAAGCCCGCCGACCGCGCCCGTGACGGTGATCGCCAAGTCGGTGTTCGACGAGCCGTGGGGCCTGGGCGTGCGCAAGTCGGAGCCCCGTTTCCTCGAAACGGTGAACCAGGCGCTGGACGAGGCCGAGGCTTCCGGCGCGGCGGTCAAGCTGTTCGACAAGTGGTTCGGGCCTGACACGCCGTACAAGCTGGAGCGCGGCTTCAAGATCGGCCCGATCGCCGGGTGATCATGGACCTGCTTGATGCTTCCCAATACCAGTTGCTGTTGAGCGGCATGGCGGTCACGGTGCAACTGTTCTTGGTCGCCTGGGTGATGGCGTTCGCGATCGCGGTGACGCTGGTGGTGGTGCGCGCCACCAACCTGGCGCCGTGCCGCTGGCTGGTCGACGCCTATGTGGAATACCACCGCAATGTGCCTTTGCTGGTGCAAGTGCTGTTCTGGTATTTCGGCATGCCGGAGCTGCTGCCGGAGGGCTTTCGCCTGTGGCTCTACCAGCACAACGCGGAAATGTCGCTGGCGGCGATCGCGCTGGCGCTGGGGTCGGCCGCCTATATCGCGGAGGACATCCGCAGCGGGCTGCGCGCCATTCCCGGCACGCAGTTCGAGGCGGCGCGGGCGCTGGGCGCCAGCTATCTGCAATGCATGCGCTTCGTGATCGTGCCGCAGGCGCTGCGCATTTCCATTCCGCCGCTGGTCGGCCGCGCGCTGCTGTTGTTCAAGAACACCAGCGTGGCGATGGCCATCGGCGTGATGGAGCTGACCTACCAGGCCCGCGAAATCGAAAACGAAACCTACCGGACTTTCGCCACCTTCGGCGCCGCCACGATCATGTACCTGCTGGGATCCTTCCTGATTATGCTCATCGGGTCGCGCGTCTACGACCGCTATCGCTTGAACGGGGGAGACCACGGTGCTTGACGTCCTGTCCCAATACTGGCCCACGCTGCTGGTCGGCCAATATCCCAACGGTCCGCTGGGCGGGCTGGCGCTCACGCTGATCCTGGCCGCCTGCGGCCTGGCGCTGTCGCTGCCGCTGGCGCTTTTGATCGCGCTGGCCCGCGTCAGCCCCTACGGCTGGCTGCGCGCGGCCAGCAAGGCGCTGGTCAACGTGGTGCGCGGCATGCCGCTGCTGATGCTGATCTTCTGGGCCTATTTCGTGGTGCCCAAGCTGACCGGGCAGGTGATCAGCGGCTTCTGGACGCTGATTTTCGCGCTGGTGGTCTATGAAAGCGCCTATCTGTCGGAAGTGATCCGCTCGGGGATCGAGGCGGTGCCGCGCGGCCAGATCGAGGCCTCGCGTTCGCTCGGCGTGGGCTACTGGACCACGATGCGCCGCGTGGTGCTGCCGCAGGCGCTGTTCAACGTGCTGCCCAGCATGACGAGCCAGTTCGTTTCCACCATCAAGGAGACCTCGCTGGGCTACGTCATCAGCGTCAACGAGCTGACCTTCGCGGCCAATCAGGTGAACAACCTGGTGTTGACCAAGCCGCTGCAGGTGTTCGGCATCCTGGCCATTATCTATTTCCTGGTGTGCTTCAGCCTGAGCCGCGGCCTGAGCTGGCTGGACCTGCGCATCCGCCGCTCGCGCGCCATGGCCTAGCAAGGAACCAAAGTGATCAATCTAGAAAAAGTGAACAAGTGGTACGGCGCGCATCATGTGCTGAAGGACGTGGATCTTTCGGTGGCGCGCGGCGAAGTGCTGGTGGTGTGCGGCCCGTCGGGCTCGGGCAAGTCCACCATGATCCGGACGATCAACCGGCTGGAGCCCATCGAGAAGGGGCGCATCCTGATCGACGGCGCGGACATCTACGCGAAGGGTTCCGACCTGAACGCGCTGCGCCAGAAGATCGGCTTCGTGTTCCAGCAGTTCAATCTGTTTCCGCACATGAGCGTGCTGGAGAACGTCATCTTCGCGCCGGTCAGCATCCGCAAGCAGCCGCGCAAGCAGGCGGTGGAACTGGCGCGCAGCCTGCTGGCGCGGGTGGGGCTGGAGCACAAGATCGATGCCTATCCGGGATCGCTGTCCGGCGGCCAGCAGCAGCGGGTGGCGATCGCGCGGGCCCTGGCCCTGCAGCCGCCGGTGATGCTGTTCGACGAGCCCACCAGCGCGCTCGATCCGGAAATGGTCGGGGAGGTATTGCAGGTGATGAAGGGCCTGGCCAAGGACGGCATGACGATGGTGTGCGTGACCCATGAAATGGGTTTCGCGCGCGACGTCTGCGACCGGGTCGTCTTCATGGACGGCGGCGAGATCCTGGAAATGGACACGCCCGAGCGCTTCTTCAGCGCGCCGTCGCATCCGCGCGCGCAGCGCTTCCTGGCTGATATCCTGCATCCGCGCGGCTAAGTGGCCGCGGATGATGCGGCGGCGATGGTAATGTGAGGGTTTCCATGCGTTTCGCATCGACCGCCGCGATGTACACCCTCAAACAGCTAGAGGCTTTTTACTGGAGCTCCGAACTGGGCAGCTTCAGCGCGTCTTCCCGCAAGCTGCACACGACCCAGTCGGCGGTGGCCAAGCGGGTCGGTGAACTGGAGGCCTTTGCCGGCTCGCCGCTGTTCGAGCGCCGCGCCAAGAAGCTGATCATGACCCCGCAGGGCCGCAAGCTGTTCGAGCTTGCGCGCCAGATGCTGGACCTGAACAGCCGTATCGTGCAGAACATGGCGGACCCGGCCAGTTTCGAAGGCGTGGTGCGGCTGGGCGTGACGGAACTGGTCGGCATGACCTGGCTGGCGGGGCTGATCAACCAGATCAGCCTGCGCTATCCGCGCGTGCAGTTGATGCCGGAGATCGATGGCGGCATCACGCTGTACGAACGGCTGGAGCAGGACGAACTGGACCTGGCGATCATGCCGGGACCGTTCTGGGGATATCAGTACGATTGCTCCCATCTGGGCGCGGTGACCAATGTCTGGATGGCCAGCCCGGCCCTGGACATCGATTTTTCCGCCAGCCTGACGCCCCAGGACCTGGCGCCGTATCCGGTGATTTCCCAGCCCACCAATTCGGCGCTGTCGCATCTGTACGACGCGTGGTTCGCCGAGCAGGGCCTGCCGGTCAAGCGCGTGCTGACCTGCAACAGCCTGGGGATGATGGCGCAGTTGACGATGCTGGGCCTGGGCATCAGTTACCTGCCGGGCGCGTACTTCGCGCCGCTGGTGGAGCGCGGGGTGCTGTGCCAGTTGAACGTGCAGCCGGACCTGCCCACCATCAACTACTACGCCGTGCACAAGAAGAACCTCGTCAACCCGGTGGTTTCCCGGGTGATCGATATCGCGCGCGAGGAATGCGCCTTCGAGGTGGCGGGGGCGTTCCTGCCCCACGTGCCGCCGGCCGCCAAACCGCGCGAGGCGTAACGCGGGGCGGCGGCCGTTTCCGGCGTCAGCCGCAGCGGATGGCCGTCATGACGTCCTTGTCGTCGACGATCAGGTTGAGGCGGGTGGCGTTGTATTCCATGGTCACCAATTGGCCCGGGCGCAGCATGCGGGCGGTGGTGCTGCCGCTGCGCGTGCGCAGGTCTTCCATGACGGACGGGGTGGCTTTCTGGCCGATCTGCGATTGCAGCGCCGCCGCGTCGCAGCTCTTTTCTCCGTAGCCGTAGCCGGAGGCGCTGGACATGCCGGACGATGAGCTGGAAGCGGCCTCGGACGGGGACGACGCGCTGGAGGAGCTGGGGGCCGGCGCGCTGGACGAACGCGGCGCGCCGGTGTTGGCGCACGCGGTCAGGCTGGCGACCAGCAGGAAAGGGATCAGCTTGCGGATCATGTAAGGCTCCTTGCAACAACGCGTCGAAAAAAGCCATGATAGACCAGCCGCGACGCGCTGTGACCGGGGCCGTGGCGGGCGCCCGCCGACGGCCTGGCCGTCAATGGAAATTGCGGCTTTGCGTGGACAGCCCGCCCAGCAGGCCGGACAAATCCACCAGCCGCTGCGCGATCAGGTGGCGCACGCCGTCCATGCTTTGCCAGGTCCCGTAGACGCCCAGCAGCGCGGACCCCAGCAGTTCGCGGCGCTGGCGTTCTATCAGTTCCGGGCGCACGACCACGTTGACGGGACCGGTCTCGTCTTCCAGGGTCACGAAGATCACGCCTTTGGAGGTCTGCGGCCGCTGGCGCACGGTGACGATGCCGCAGGCGCGCGCCACGCGCTTGTCGGGGTAGCTGTTCAGCACCGAGGCCGGCTGGAAATTGCGCGCGGCGAGTTCGGGGCGCAGCAGCGCCACGGGATGGCTGCGCAAGGTCAGGCCCACGCTGCGGTAGTCCGCGGCCACGGCCTGGCTTTCCGAGGGGGCGGCCAGTTGCGGCGCGGCGGTTTCGACGATGGCGGCGTCGCGCAGCAGGTCGCGGCTGTGCACGCTGGCGGCGGCTTCCCAACTGGCCTGGCGGCGGTGGCCGGCCAGGGTGCGCAGGGCGTCGCCGGCGGCCAGGGCGTTGAGGTCGTGGCGCGTGAGGGTAGCGCGGCGGGCCAGGTCGCCGGTGTCGGCAAAGGGTGACGCGGCGCGCGCGGCCTCGATGCGCCGCGCCGTGTCCTCGCGCATGCCCTGGATCAGGCTCAGTCCCAGCCTGACGGCGGGCCGGGGGCCGTCTGCGGGCGGCGCGTGCGGGTGCGCGGCGCGCCGGGCGCCGGGGTGTCCGGAGGGCAGGGTTTCCAGCGCCGAATCCCAGCCGCTGACCGTGACGTCGGGCGGCAGCACGCAGACGCCGTGGCGGCGGGCGTCCTGCACCAGTTGGGCGGGGGCGTAGAAGCCCATGGGCTGGGAATTGAGCAGGGCGGCCAGGAAGGCTTCGGGCTCGTGCCGCTTGAGCCATGAACTGGAATACGCCAGCAGGGCGAAGCTGGCGGCGTGGCTCTCGGGGAAGCCGTATTCGCCGAAGCCCTCGATCTGCCGGAACAGCGCTTCGGCGAATTCCAGCGTGTAGCCGTTCTCCAGCAGGCCGCCCACCAGCTTTTCGCGGTATTTGTCCACGCCGCCCTTGCGCTTCCAGGCCGCCATGGAGCGGCGCAGCGCGTCGGATTCGCCCGGCGTGAAGTTGGCGGCCACCACGGCGATCTGCATGACCTGTTCCTGGAAGATGGGCACGCCCATGGTGCGGCTGAGCACGCCTTCCACTTGCGGGCTGGGGTAGGTGATTTTCTCCTTGCCCTGGCGGCGGCGCAGGTAGGGGTGGACCATGCCGCCCTGGATGGGGCCGGGCCGCACGATGGCCACCTGCACCACCAGGTCGTAGTATTCGCGGGGTTTCAGGCGCGGCAGCATGGTCATCTGCGCGCGCGATTCGATCTGGAATACGCCGATGGTGTCGGCGTCGCAGATCATGTCGTAGGTGGGCTCGTCTTCCTTGGGGATGTCCTGCAGGCGCAAGGGCCGGCCGCGGCGCTGGCCGGCCAGCTCCAGGGTGCGGCGCAGCGCCGACAGCATGCCCAGCGCCAGCACGTCCACTTTCAGCAGCTTCAGCGCGTCCAGGTCGTCCTTGTCCCATTGCACGACGCTGCGGTCTTCCATGGCGGCGTTTTCGATGGGGACCAGGCGCGAGAGCTTGCCGCGCGAAATCACGAAGCCGCCCGGATGCTGCGACAGGTGGCGCGGGAAACCCATCAGGGTCTGCGCCAGCGACGCCCATTGCCGCGCCACCCGGGACTCCGGATCCAGCCCGCAGGCGCCCAGCGTGCGCAGCATTTCCTTTTTGCCGTCCCACCATTGGTGGGCGCGGGCCACGGCGTCGATGACGCCCGGGTCCACGCCCAGCGCGCGGCCGGTATCGCGCAGCACGCTGCGCGGCCGGTAGGAAATCACCACGGCGGTCAGCGCGGCGCGGTCGCGGCCGTATTTGCCGTAGATGTACTGGATGACTTCTTCGCGGCGTTGGTGCTCGAAGTCCACGTCGATGTCGGGCGGTTCGTTGCGTTCTTTGCTGATGAAGCGCTCGAACAGGCTGTTGCCGCGCGCCGGATCCACTTCGGTGATGCCCAGGCAGTAGCAGACCGCGGAGTTGGCGGCGGAGCCGCGGCCCTGGCACAGGATGCCTTGGTTGCGGGCGTGCTGGACGATGTCGTAGACGGTCAGGAAATAGGCTTCGTAGCGGAGATCGGCGATCAGGGCCAGTTCATTTTCGATCTGGGTGGCCACGCTCTGGGGCACCCCGGCGGGGAAGCGGCGCGCGGCCCCGGCCAGGGTTTCCTGGCGCAGGTAGGAGGCCGGCGTGTGGCCGCGCGGAACGATCTCGTCGGGGTATTCGTAGCGCAGTTCGTCCAGGGAGAACGCGCAGCGGCGCGCCACCACCAGCGTCTGGGCCAGGGCCTCCGGCGGATAAAGGCTGGCCAGCCGCATGCGCGTGCGCAGGTGCTGTTCGGCGTTGCCGGACAGTTCGTAGCCGCACTGGGACACCGGCTGGCGCGTGCGGATGCCGGCCAGTGTGTCGTGCAGCGGCTTGCGCGAGCGCAGGTGCATCTGCACCTGGCCCAGCGCCACGACGGGCAGTTTCGCGGCCTGGGCGGCGTGCATGACCGCGGCGCGGTGCAGGTCGTCGCGGGAGCCGTGCAGCAAGGTCAGCCCGACCCAGGCGCGGCGGGGGAAGGCGCGCGCCAGCCAGCGGGCCTGTTCCGCCAGGCGGCCGGCGTCGGCGCCGTAGGCGGGGCTCAGGATGGCCAGGCACTCGGGCAGGTGGCGCAGGTGGCCGTAGCCCGCGGGCGGATGGGAGAGGTCTTCGGGGGCCAGCCGGTATTCGCCCTTGGGCGCCCGGGTGCGCGCCAGGGTGATGAGTTCGGACAGGTTGCCGTAGCCTTCGCGGGTCTGCGCCAGCAGGGTCAGGCCCAGCGGCGCGGCGTCGGGCGCGGCGCGCAGTTGGAAGGTGGCGCCGACGATGAGCGGCAGATTCCGGGCCTTGGCCTCTACGTGGGCGCGGACCACGCCCGCCAGCGAGCATTCGTCGGTGATGGCCAGCGCGGCATAGCCCAGTTCGGCGGCGTGCGCGGCCAGTTCCTCCGGATGCGAGGCGCCTTGCAGGAAAGAGAAATTGGACTGGCATTGCAGCTCGGCGTAGCCGGGCAGGCTGGCCAGGGCGGCGGCGCCGGGAAGATCGTCGTCCATGAACCGATCCTAGGCGTAGAGCCCGTGCAGGAACCAGCGGGCGTGCTCCGCGTCGCGCTCGCGGTAGATCCAGTAGCGCGCGGCGGCCTCGTCCTCGGCGACGAAGTAGTCGCGCACGGTCAGGGCGGCGTCCCACCAGCCGCTTTCGATGCGTTCGGGGCCGCGCATCAGCCGCAGCGCCTGGCCGCCGTATTGCGGACGGTGGCCGGACAACTTCAAGGGCAGCGGCGGATCCAGCAGCCAGAACGGGCGGTCCAGCAAGGCGGGCAGCGGCCCGGGCCGCGGGGCGGGGGCCAGCGCGTCGCCCCAGGCGTTGGCGGCCTCGGGGCGGTGGTCGGGAACGGGACAGGCGTGGCGCACCTGGCCGCGGCCCAGCCGCGCCACCAGCAGGTCCAGCAGTCTGGCGTGGTCGGCGGCGGTGCCGCCGGGTTCGGGGAAGAGGGTGGTGCTGGCGGCGGGTTGTTCCACCGTGTCGGGCGCCAGCAATGCAACGGCGATCACGGGCGCTTCCAGCGTGAACCGCGCCAGTTTTTCCCGCAGCAGGTTCAGGATCTGCGGCGCCTGCCAGACCGGCTGCGCCAGGGCCAGCTCCATCTCGGTGGGCGGACGCGCATGGCGGCCGCGTTCGTGTTCCATGCTGAGCACCACGCGGCGCACCGCCAGTTGCCGGGCGCTCAGCCAGCCGCCCAGTTGTTCGGCCAGCCGGCGCGCCACCGCCAGCACCGCGTCGGTGTGCTCCACGTAGTCCGTGAGTTCGATGCGCCGCGCGAACTGGGGCGGAGGCTCGATCCAGCGGTAGAGTTCGGGCGCCTGGCCGTAGGCGGCGTCCAGGGCCTGGAGCAGTTCGGGCGCGCTGCGCCGCTGCAGGCCGGCGCGCGGCAGGGCGCGCAGGTCCGCCAGGGTGCGGCAGCCGATGTCGTCCAGCCAGTCGCGGCGGGCCTGCGCCTGGGGCAGCAGCGCCAGCGGCAGGGCGTCCAGCCGCCGGGCCAGCGTGGGCAGAGTCAGGGTGCGCCGGGGCGCGCGCC
>NZ_UFQC01000052.1 GCF_900496975.1 Achromobacter veterisilvae | reverse complement strand
CTCTTCCGCCGCGCTCGACTCGGCAGGCTGGCTGCCCCTCCCCGCGCCGCCCGACTTGCGGCCGCCGCGGGTCTTGCGGGCGGACCGCGACCGGGATTCTTCCTGGGCCGCGCCGGCTTCCGGCGCGTCGTCGGCCTCGGCCGCCGCCGGCTGGCGAGCCGGCGCGGAACGGGATCCGCCGTTGTTGCCGGCGGCGCGGTTCGCGGACGGCGCGCCGTCCGTGCTGTCGCGGTACACATAGGTGCCGGCGTTTTCTTCGCGCCCCACCTCCAGCAAGCCGCGCGACTGCGCTTCTTCCAGCAGGTTTCCGAATGCGCGGAAACCGTAATAGGATTCGTTGAAATCCGGCCGGCGGCGCTTGAGCGCATCCTTCAGGGCCGAAGCCCAGATCTTGCCGCTGTCGCCGCGTTCGGACACCAGCGCATCGAAGGTCTCGACCACCATCTCGACCGCCTGGGTCTTGCGCGCCTCCAGCTCTTCCTTGCGGCGGCGCTCTTCGTCCGGCGTGCGGCGCTGGGCGCCGCTGGCGCCGCGATTGTCGCGCCGGGCATCGGCGGCCCGCTGGCCTTCGCGCGCCAGGTCGTCGTAGAAAATGAATTCGTCGCAGTTGGCGATCAGCAGGTCCGAAGTGGACTGCTTCACGCCCACCCCGATCACCTTCTTGTTGTTCTCGCGCAGTTTGGACACCAGCGGCGAAAAGTCGGAATCGCCGCTGATGATCACGAACGTATTGACGTGGGACTTGGTGTAGCAGAAATCCAGCGCGTCCACGACCAGCCGGATATCGGCCGAATTCTTGCCCGACTGGCGCACGTGGGGAATCTCGATCAGCTCGAAATTGGCCTCGTGCATGGGGGCCTTGAATTCCTTGTAGCGTTCCCAGTCGCAATAGGCTTTCTTGACGACGATGCTGCCCTTGAGCAGCAGGCGTTCCAGCACGGGCCGGATGTCGAACTTGTGGAACTTGGTGTCGCGCACGCCCAGCGCCACGTTCTCGAAATCGCAGAAGAGCGCCATGCTGACGCTTTCGTTGGGGTTGTTCATGTTTTGTTCTCCAGTTCGGTGGCGGCGGCCGGGCGAGACGCCGCCATATGTCGCCCATGATATACATATCCGTCGATCCACCCAGGCGCCGCCGCCCCGCTCCCCTTGCCCGACGATCTTTTTCCCCCCGCGCTCGCCACCGACCGCCTCGTCCTCCCGCCCCTGTGCACCCAGGACGCCGAGGCCATCCAGCGCATTTTCCCGCAATGGGAAGTGGTGCGCTTCCTGGCCGACCAGGTGCCCTGGCCCTATCCCCCGGACGGGGCCCGCGCCTACCTCGAACAGGTGGCGATCCCCGCCATGCGCCGGGGCGCGCAGTGGCATTGGTCCATCCGCACCCGGGCGGAGCCGGACCGCCTGATCGGCATCGTCAGCCTGATGGACGACGATCCCGCCAACAACCGAGGGTTCTGGCTGGACCCCGCCCATCGCGGCCGCGGCTACATGACCGAGGCCAGCGAAGCCGCCACCGCCTATTGGTTCGAGGTGCTGGGCAAGCCCGTGCTGCGCGCCCCCAAGGCCGTCGCCAACACCGCCTCGCGCAACATCTCCGTGCGCGGCGGCATGCGCCTGGTCGGGACGGAAGAGCGCGGCTACGTCAGCGGACGGCTGCCCACCGAGATCTGGGAGATCACCCGCGAGGAATGGATCGCCCGCCACCCGCGCAAGCCGGCCGCCGGCTGACCCGGCCCCGTTTTCCTCCCGCCCCGGGGTCCCAGCCAAGCCGGCGCTTACCGCCCTTTTCGCCCCGCTTTCCGGCCGATTGATCGGCGCCGGTCCTGGCTAGAATTCCCGAAAATCCGGCATTCCGCGCACGGAATGCCTTCGTTATCGGGCAAGATCCATGAATCCGTCTACCGTCATCGGCGCCGCCGTCGGCCTGCTCACCGTGGTCATCGTCGTGGCGCTGGCCGCCACCGACCCCGGCCTTTACCTCAACCTCCCGGGCCTGGCCATCGTGCTGGGCGGCACCTGCGCCGCCCTGTTCATCGCCTATCCCCTGTCCGAGGTGATACGCGTCTTCAAGCTGGTGCGCACCGTCTTCCGCAACGACCAGCACGACCAGCAGCGCGACATCGACGAACTGGTCGCCATGGCCCAGTTGTGGATGAACACCGACGTCCGCAAGGTCGAAGAGGAACTCAAGAAGGTCTCCAACCCCTTCCTGCGCACGGGCGTGCAGTTGATCATCGACAACACCCCGGAAGACCAGATCATCGAACTGCTGCAATGGCGCGTCGCGCGCCTGCGCGCCCGCGAACAGGCCGAAGCCCAGATGTTCCGCGTCATGGCCACCTTCGCGCCCGCCTTCGGCATGCTGGGCACCCTGGTCGGCCTGATCAACCTGATGTCGGTGCTGGGCGACGGCAGCATCCAGGTGATCGGGCAGCAACTGGCGATCGGCCTGATGACCACCTTCTACGGCATCCTGCTGGCCAACCTGGTCTGCAAGCCCATCGCCCTGAAGCTGGAACGCCGCACCGCAAGGCGCGTGGAGTCCATGAACATGGTGCTGCAAGGCATCGCCATGATGTGCGAGAAGCGCGGCCCCGCCGTCGTGCGCGAGACCCTGAATTCCTTCGTCATGCACGTCGAGGACGAAATCTACGACGGCGGCGCCGCCGCCAAGCCGAAGACGCCCCCGGCCAAGACGGAAGGCCAGGTCAAGCCCGCCGTCCAGCCCGTCTCCATCGCCCGCCCCGCCGCCGCGCGCCAATGAGCCTGATTTCCCCCACCCTGGCAGAGCGGATCGAAAAGGCCCGCCAGGCCCAGTTGCGCGCCCAGAAAGCGGCCGCCGACGGCGGTTGGCGCCAGAGCAAGAGCGGCCGCCAGGACCGCTACGCCCGCTGGCACGTCGAGGAAACCGTCGAGCACGATTCCGAGAACTGGCTGCTGAGCTACCTGGATCTCATCACCCTGCTGCTGGCCCTGCTGGTCGTCCTGCTGGCGCTCACGCGCCTGCACGGCCAGGCCTTCGGCCACGGCGAACAGCCCGTGGAGCTGGTCGGCACCCTGGCCGCCAGCGGCCTGCCCGCCTATGACGGCGAATACTCGGAATTCGACGCCGTCGCCATTCCCGCCAGTTGGGCCGAACCGCCAGCCCCGGCAACGCCGCCCGCCGCCGCAGCAGCAGCCCCCGCGCAAGCAGCCCAGGACGGCGAAATCGTCGCCGAGGCCGCTCCTGCGCTGCGCGCGCCCTCCAAGGAATCGCTGGGCCTGGCCGACCTCGGCAACTCGGTGGACGTCATCATCAACGAACAGTCCGTCAGCTTCCGCATCAGCAACGAGCTTCTGTTCCCCTCGGGCCAGGCCACCCTCAGCCCCACCGGGCTGGACGTCATCAAGCGCCTGGCCGGCATCCTGAACAAGAACGACTACCAGGTCTCCGTCGAAGGCCACAGCGACCCGGTCCCCATCCAGACGCGCCAGTTCGCGTCCAATTGGGAACTGTCCAGCAGCCGCGCCACCAGCGTGCTGCGCGAACTGGTGCGCGACGGCATCGCCGCCCAGCGCCTGCGCGCCGTCGGCTACGCCGAGACGCGCCCGATCGAATCCAACGACACCCCGGCCGGCCGCGCCGCCAACCGGCGGGTGGAACTGATCATGGACATCACGGCGCCGCAGAAGGCGGCGCAGGCGCCCGCGGCCGGCGCCGGGAAACCCGCGGCGAAGGCGGCGGCCCGGTCCTGATCCGGCCAGCGCCGGACGCGCGTTCCGGCGCCCCGGGCCTCAGGCGGCCCCGCCCAACTCGACCAGCTTCGAAAGCGTATTGAAATTGCGCGTCGTCGCGGGCACCTGGAGCTTGCGCTCGATGAAATTGTTATTGGCGCGCAGGTCGCTGTACTTGGTCGCGCACAGCACATAGGCCATGTCGCCGACGACGCTCACCCGGTCGGGCGCGTGCCCGAGCGCGTGGAACGAGTCGACCAGGCCGTCCGCTGGCCGGCCGGCCAGCAGCGTGAAATAGAGCTTGGCCGGGTCGGCGCCCTTGAACGGATTGCCGTCCAGCGCCCGCTGGAAATACCGGACCGGGCGAGCCAGCACCTTGATGTCGCCGCCGAAATGGTCCGCGATGACGCCATGGACCAGCGCTTCGAGGGCGGACTGGGCCAGGTCCGTGGCGGCAAGGACATTGCCGCTCTGGATGTAGGTTCTGACATTGCCCAGGCCCGCCGCTTCCAGGGCGGCGCGCAGCGGCGCCATGAGCACCTTGTTCTTGCCGGTCGGCATCACGCCGCGCAGCAGGATGATCTTCGTTTGCATGGAGTCGGGCCGCCTGGGGCGCGCGGGTGGAACCAGCCTGGGATCTTACAGGCCGCGGCGGCAATCAGCGCCGGTGGCGCCCGTTGAAACGGCCCCGGCCTCGATACCCCGCTTGGCACTTTGCGCTGTGTCGGTCCCGCGGCCTGGACTGCCGGGTGTATAAAAACCCATGACCTCTCGCAAAGCCCGCGGCGCCCGGCCGCTCCCATCGTCCTCCGCATCGCCCGGCGCCAGCCCGCTCCAGGCCCCTGGCTTGCTGCGCCGTCTGCTGCGCGCCAAGGACCGGATGGACGCCGCCTCGCACGAGGCCTGGCCCGTGGAACGCCTGGCCGCGGTCAGCAGCGTCTCCGAAGCCCATTTCGCCCGCTCGTTCAAGCAGGCCTTCGGCATCCCGCCGCATCGCTATCTGCTGACGCGCCGCATCGAGCAGGCCATCGGCCTGCTGCGGGATACCGGAATGAGTGTCACGGAAATCGCCTACGCCACGGGATGGGAAAGCCTGGGCACGTTCGGCCGGATCTTCCGCGACATCACGGGCCGCAGCCCCGGCGCCATGCGCCGGGAGGCGCAGGCCGCCGGCCATCAGTTCGGCCGGATCCCCGCCTGCGTCCTGAAAGCCGCGCAGCGCCCCGATCTCGACATCGCAGTTTTGGAGAAGCGCCGCCGCATGGCGGAAGGTACAGTCCCGCCATCAACCCAGGAGGTCTTATGAACCCAGGAATCAATGTGGTGGGCGCGTATGTCGACGATCAGGACGAGGCGCTGGCGTTCTATGTCGGGAAGCTCGGATTCCGCGTCCACACCGACGTGCGCAACGGGCCCTACCGGTGGCTTACGGTCCAGCATCCGGAGCAGCCCTCGTTCCAGCTCGGCCTGTTCACGCCCGGCCCGCCCATCCACGACGAGGCCACCGCCCGGACCCTGCTTGCCATGGTGGCAAAGGGCGCCATGCCGCCGCTGGTCCTTCATGTGTCCGATTGCCGGGACAGCCATGCCCGGCTGAAGGCCGCCGGCGTCGAATTCACCCAGGAGCCGATCGAGCGCTACGGCAGCGTAGACGCGGGATTCCGCGATCCGGCCGGCAATGGGTGGAAGATGATCCAGGCCCCGCGGGACACGGCCTGAACCCCGGGAACGAGCCACGGCTACGGTTTCGCCTCGCGGCGGTCACGCATGCCGAACCAGACGCCCGACAGCACCAGGACGAAGGCGCCCGCGAGGCGCCAGGTCGGCGGATAGGAAGCGCCCAGCAGCTCGATGACCACGGCGGTGATGGGGGCCAGCGCCTGGAACGCCATCACGCGGCTGGCGTCGAGGCGGCCCAGCGCCCACAGCAGGCAGAAATAGCCCGCGCCGCTGGAAAGCCCGATGAAGACGACGTTGGCCCACTGCACGGCCGACAGGCGGGGCGCCAGCGCCGCGCCGCTGGCCAGGCAGGCCCCCGCCAGGAACACGACAGAGACGAACATCGCGAAGGCGCTGACGTACAGCGCGGGGTATCGCTTGAGATAGGGGCGGTACAACAGGCTGCATGCGGCCCCGAGCGCCGTCGCCCCCAGCAGCGCGGCCCAGGCCCGGCCGTCGCGCATCCCGTCCGCGGGAGCCGCCGACGGCGCGAGCAACAGGAAAATGCCGATGACCGCGACGCCGGCGCCGGCCATTCGCGGCCAACTGAAGCGCTCGCGCCCGGTGCCGACGGCAAGGCACATCGTCAGCAGCGGCACCGTGGAGAACACCAGGGCGCAGGTCGCGGCCGGCAACCGGGCAAGCGCGTAATTCATCAACAGCATCAGGACCGCGAACTGAAGAATGCCCAGGCCCGCCACCGCGAAAAGATCCCTGGCCGCGAATCGCACCGACCAGCGCCGCAGCACCGGCGGCGCGAGCAGCGCCAGCCCTATCGCGTAACGCAGGAAGGCGAGCGTTTCGGGCGTGGCATCGGCCGAGACGGTGCGGGTGGAGACCATGGCCGCGCCGACCAGCATGCCGGTGAGCGCGGCGGCGCAGAGCGCCTTGGCGGGATCGCGCATCGGCAGCCTGGTCCGTTCACGACAAATCGCGCGCCCAGACCTGTCCCACCAGGTCCTTGCCGAAACTGCGGTGCTTCTCTTCTTCGATCAACTGGAAGCCGGCCTTCTCGTAGATCCGGCGCGCCTCCACCAGCACGCTGTTGGTCCACAGCATCATGCGCGTGTAGCCCGCCTGTTTCGCGAACCGCAGGCATTCGTCCACCAGCCGGTGCCCGATGCCCAGTCCGCGCGCGCCGGCGTCGACGTACAGCAGGCGCAGCTTCGCCGTGGTCTCGTCCTGGCGCACGACGAAGACCGAGCCGACCATCTTGCCGTCCTTCTCGGCAATCCAGCAGCGTTCGCGGCCGCGGTCGAAATCGCGAATGAACTTGGCCACGATCTCGGCCACCAGCGCTTCGTATTCGGCGTTCCAGCCGTATTCCCGGGCGTACACCACCGCCTGGTTGGCCACGACCAGGCCCATGTCGCCGGGCACGGGGTCGCGCAGCACGTAGCCCGCGGGCGTCTTGTCGCCCAGGAGATTCTGGATGTCGTTCATGGCGTCGATCAGTTGCTGTTGCGCCGGCTCTGGAAGCTGCTTCAGGACGGCGATGATTTCGTTCCTGGAAGCGTCATCGAGAGGCGCGAACGCGGCGCGCCCCGCCTCGGTCAGTTCCAACTGGCCGACGCGGGCATCCTCGGCGGACCGGGTCTTGGCGACCAGCCCCTTCTTCTCGAATCCCGAGACCACGCGGCTGACATAGCCCGCGTCGAGGTTCAGTTCCCGGCAGAGGTCGGACGTGCTGAGGGCGGGCCGGTGCGCCAGTTCATAGAGAATGCGCACTTCCGTGAGGGAAAACTCGCTGGCCAGCAGGTGCTCGTGCAGCACCCCGATGTGGCGCGTGTAGAAGCGGTTGAAGCGCCGCACCGCCTCGGCGCGGTCGTGTAGCGTTTGATCCGACATGGCGGCTCCATATGCTTGCCTAAAGCATATTATTACTTGCTTTTAGCAAGTATTCAAGCGCACCCCGCCCTAAGCCACGTCCGCCGCGAACCTCAGCAAGTAGCCGTCCGGATCCTGCACCAGGAATTCCTTGCAGGCGGACCATCCCGAACCCACCCGGTAGCGTTTTTCCTCGATCGGACGGAACAGCGGCCAACCGGCGCCCTCCAGGGCCGCCACTATCGGCTCCACGCCCGGCACCTGCATCTGGAAATTGATGCCTCGCCCGAAAGGCCGTTCCAACGGGGCCGTTTCCCAGGCGCCGTTGAGTTCGCACAGCATGATCTGCAGCGGGCCGCGCTCGATATAGGCGAAACCGGCTTCCCGCCGGGCATAGGCGACTTCGAATCCCAGGAGGCCGCACCAGAAGGCCAGGCTGGCCTCCAGATCGGTGACATCCAGTTCGGGGACCAGGGGCGCGAAGCCCCCCGTGGGAGTCCTGCCCTCGGAGGCAGCGGCATTGCGTTCCTGCTGGTTCATTTGCACATCCTGTCATTGCGGGGATGGACGCGTCCGGCCCGTTGTCCTGTCGTTGCGCCCGCCGGGATACTACAGGACCTGGAAGGTGCGCAGCGCCGTGGCGAAGCCCCCTTCGATGCGCGAGTAGGGCCGGGCGCTCGTCGTCACCCTCGGGCGCGCGCTCCAGGCGATGCTGCAGCCTTCGCGCTGCAGCCTGTCGACCAGCGCCTGGTCTTCGCTGCAGGCCAGCGCGCGGAATCCGCCGGCGCGGCGATACGCGGGCGCGGCGATCCCGAGGTTGGCGCCGTGGACGTGGCGATGCCCGTCCCGGTCCTGGTAGTGCATGGAAAATCCGCGCCGCGCCTTGTGGGCCTCCGTGCCATGGGCGGCCCAGCCCGACACGCCCACGGTGCCGCAGACCACGTCCGCCTTCAGCGAAAGCTGTTCCACCAGCCAGCGGGACGACACGCGCGTATCGGCATCGGTAAACGCCAGCCAGCGCGCGCCGGCTTCCAGCAAATGCCGGGCGCCGGCCGCCCGCGCAATGCCGACATTACGGGCGCGTATCGCCAGGCAGCGCACCGGCCATGCCGCCGCCAGCAGCGCCGTCCGGTCGCGGCACATATCCAGGACCACCACGATCTGCACCGGCTCGTCCCGCAGCAGCGGGTGCCGGGCCGCGGCCGTCGCGGACCTCAGGCAGGCGGCGATGTAGCGCTCTTCGTCATGGGCGGGTATGCAGATTCCGATCATCGTCCCATCCTTCGCGCGCCGTTTGCATGCGCCAACTGTCCAGCCTGAATTCCGGTTCCCGGTGGCGGACGAGCCACGTCATGCCAGGCAGGCTCCCGATCGCCTCGTGCAGCGCGTCCGTCGCAAGGCGGCGGTCGGAAAAATCCCGCCGCCAATGGCAGGCCACCAGCTCCGCGCCGGGGCGCAGGCTGCGCCCCAGCAACCTCAGGAACCGCGCCATTTCGGCATCGTTCAGGTAGTAGCCGAATTCCGACAGCACGCCCAGATCGAAGGCGCCCTCCGTATGCGCCGGCCATTGCGCGGGCAAGTCCCGCGTCAGCGCCTGCACGCCGTCCAACCGCTGCGCGGCGACGCGGCGCCTGCAGCGGCGGATGGCGGTGCCGGACAGGTCGACCGCGCAGACCCGGTCGCAGCGCTGCGCAAGACGCAGCGTCATGTCGCCTTCGCCGCAGCCCGGCTCGAAGGCGTGGGCGTAGCGCTCGCGGCTCAAGGCGGCCAGCAGGAGTTCGCGCTTGCGCCGTTCATACCAGTTGGAGCGCAGCGCCCAGGGGTCTTCCCGGGACCGGTAAAGCCGTTCGAAATGTTCCTCTACAGTGCCCATGGCGGCTCCGCAAGGCCGGCGACGATTGCGCCATGCGCGGCCTGATCGCGCTCGGCGTGGCTTTGCCGGATGAACAGGGGCAGGTCCGCCACGGCCTGGGCGAACGCCGCTTCATGGCACAGCGGGCCCGCGCCCAGCGCGCGCCCGGCCCGACGCAGCACTTCCTCGGCCGCCGCCTCCGTCGCCAGTCTTGCTCTTGCCGTGGCCAGCGCGCAGCGGTCCGCCGGACGGGCATCGATCGCGTCCGCGGCGTCGCGCAGCATGGCGCGCGCCTGGGCGACCGCGATATCGACGGCGCCCAGATGCGCCAGCCGGTGCGGATCGGATGGCGCCCCGGCGCGCAGACGCTGCGCGATGCGCGTGACTCCTCCGAACCAACAGGCCGCGACCCCGGCGCCACCATGCAGGAAACCCGGCCTGTCCACGTACGCGTTCGGCGCCCCGACCGCGATTGCCGGCGTGCGGTCGAACCGCACATTCACCGTGGCGGCGGCGCCCATGCCCGCCGCTTTCCAGCCGGCGTCCACCAGCGTCACGCCGGCCTGCCGCAGGGACACGGCGGCCAGGCAAGGACGGCCCTCGCCATCCCAGCCGCTGACCAAGGCATGCGTCAGGCAGGCCGCGCCCGAGCACCAGGCCTTCACCCCATGCAGCGTCACGCCGCCGCCCGGCCGGATGGCTATCGCCACGCGGTTCCTCGGCGGTTCGGCGCACCACACGCCCCAGCGGCTGCCGCGCGGCGCAAGCGGCGAAGCGCCCAGTTCGGCAAGGATCGCCAGGGCGTCGGTGTGTCCTTCGAACACTTTGGCCAGCGCCAGATCGGCCGCGCCGACCCGGGCGAAGGCGCGCCAACGGTCCAGCGTGCCGCCGGACCCGGGCAAGGGCAGGCTATCGCACCCGGCATCCACCAAGGCGCGCAATTCGCGGCCCGGGTCGATCGGCCAGCTTGCGGCGGCCAGCAACCCGTCCAGGCGGCTGGCCGAGGAACCGGGCGGCGAGAAGATTCGTGAGGACATGCCGTCTGCGCGTCGGGAAGGAGGCCCGGTTCCAGCAAGCGGCGTACCCGGTCCGCGGCTGGGCGGCCCGGCACGACGATTGCTGGCCCCCTGGCGCCTCGGGAGCAATACCGCAACCCGGACTGGCCTTGGGAGACCGCCGATGACGCTTGCTCGTTCCGTTCACGCCGGGCCGCCGCGGCCCGGGAACCGTGCCCGGCCGGACGGGCGCCGGGCCTGAGCCCGGACAGGCTGCCGGCATGGACGCGCTATGGGAATTCCTGCAGTGGCCGGCAATGGCGGCATCGCTGGCTGCCGCCTGGCTGGTGGCCTCGCGCGGCATGGGCAAACGGCATGCGGACTTCTGGGTGTTCCTGTCGAGCAACGCGCTATGGATCGCCTGGGGCTGGCACGATGGCGCCTATGCGCTCATCGCGCTGCAACTGGGGCTGGCCGCCCTCAACGTGCGCGGCGTCATGAAAAACGACGCCTCGCACGCGGCCTCCTCGTCCGAGCCCGGGCGGGACTGAGGCCGTCCGCGGCGCCTCTCCGCGCAGCGATCCGGGATGGCCGGCAGGCGGCGATTGGCGGTAATCTGGCAGGCCCGATCCGTCGTCCGCACAGGAAGATTCCATGTCGTATCTGCTTTTCATCGTCGAACCGGTTGGCCAGCGCGCCCAGCGCACGCCCGAGGAAGGCCGCGAGGCTTATGCGCAAATGGTGGACTACGCCGAAGGCCTGAAGTCGCGCGGGCTGCTGGCGCGCGCGGAATCGCTGAAGTCGGAGTCGGAAGCGGTGCGGCTGCGGGTCCGGGACGGCGAGCGTTCGCTGGTGGACGGCCCCTACGCCGAGGCCAAGGAGATGATCGGGGGATTCTTCCTGCTGACCTGCGAGACGCGCGAAGAAGCATTGGCGCTGGCGGCGCAATGCCCTGCCGCCCGCTGGGCCACGGTGGAAGTCCGGGAACTCGGACCGTGCTTCCTGTAGGCGCCGCAGGCGCGGCCCTGCCCCGGCATCGGTATTTACCCTAGGTTCTCCGTTTTCCTGTCGATCCGGCGCGGCGCGGTTCGTCGTGCCTGTACAAGCCCCGGAATCCGCGGGCTGTGTTTTCCGACCCAAGGAGACTGAGGAATGCGATTCATGATCCTCGTGCGGGCCACGCCCGACAGCGAAGCCGGCGTCATGCCGGAAGAAAGCATGCTCGCCGCGATGACGGCCTATCACGAAGCCCTGGCCAAGGCCGGCGTGCTGCTGGACGCCAACGGCCTGCGGCCTTCGTCCCAGGGCTGGCGCGTGCGCTACGACAACGGCCAGCGCTCGGTGGTGGACGGCCCCTTCGCCGATACCAAGGAATTGATCGCCGGCTACACCATGATCCAGGTGCGCTCGCGCGAAGAGGCCATGCAGTGGGCGCTGCGCTTTCCCGAACCCTTCATCGGCCAGCCCTGCTCGATCGAAGTGCGCCAACTGTACGAGCTGGACGATTTGGCGCCCAGCAAGGCAGTCGAACGGTTCCGGCAAATCATGCCGGGCAATGGCCGCTGACCGGCCGCCCTTCCCGCTCCCTGGCGGCCGAGCGCCGCGACCCTTACGGACACCCACGCCATGCCCAAGCAGATCTTCGTCAATCTTCCCATCGCCGACATGCAGAAATCCCAGGCCTTCTTCAAGCGCCTGGGATTCACCTTCAACCCGCAATTCACCAACGACCAGGGCGCGTGCATGGTCGTGAGCGACAGCATCTACGTCATGCTGCTGGTGAAGGACTACTTCCAGACCTTCACCGGCAAGCCGGTGGCCGACGCCGCCAAGACCACGGAGGTGCTGATCGCGCTGTCCTGCGACAGCCGCGCCGAGGTCGACGACCTGGTGGCGCGGGCGCTCGCCGCGGGCGGCGCCGCGCCGCGCCAGCCGCAGGACCATGGCTTCATGTACGCCCATGGCTTCGAAGACCTGGACGGCCACATCTGGGAACTGGTGTACATGGTTCCCGGCGAGGCGCCCGCCGCATGACGGCGCTGGCGGCCACGCATCGCGCCATCGAGGCGGTCTGGCGGATCGAGGCCGCCAGCGTCATCGCCGGCGTCGCGCGCCTGGTGCGCGACGTCGGGCTGGCCGAAGAACTGGCGCAGGATGCCCTGGTCGCCGCCCTGGAACGCTGGCCCGAGACCGGCGTGCCGGACAATCCGGGAGCGTGGCTGATGACCACCGCGAAGAACCGCGCCCGCGACCGCCTGCGGCTGGACGCGCTGCATGCGCGCAAGCACGCGCAGATCGGCCATGAACTGGAGGCCTTGCAGGCGGACGTGGAGCCCGATTTCGTCGACGCCCTGGACGCCGCCCGGCAGGACGATATCGGCGACGATCTGCTGCGCCTGATGTTCACCGCCTGCCACCCGCTGCTGTCCACCGAGGCGCGGGTGGCGCTGACGCTGCGCCTGCTGGGCGGGCTGTCCACGGTGGAGATCGCGCGCGCCTTCCTGGCGCCGGAATCCACCATCGCGCAACGCATCGTGCGGGCCAAGCGCAGCCTCTCGGCGGCGCGCGTGCCCTTCGAGGTGCCGCGGGCCGAGGACCGGGCGCCGCGCCTGGCCTCCGTGCTGGAGGTCATCTACCTGATCTTCAACGAGGGCTATTCGGCCACGTCCGGCGACGACTGGACGCGTCCCGCGCTGTGCGACGAAGCCCTGCGGCTCGGCCGCGTCCTGGCCGGACTGGCGCCCGCGGAAAGCGAAGTGCACGGCCTGGTGGCGCTGATGGAATTGCAGGCCTCGCGCCTGCATGCGCGCGCCGACGCGCGGGGCCGCCCCGTGCTGCTGATGGAACAGGACCGCGGCCGCTGGGATCCCCTCCTGATCCGGCGCGGCCTGGCGGCGCTGGCGCGCTCGGACGCGCTGGGCGGCGCCCGCGGCCCCTACGCGCTGCAGGCCGCGCTGGCCGCCTGCCATGCCCGGGCGCGCGCGCCCGAGGACACCGACTGGCCGCGCATCGTGGCGCTGTACGACGCGCTGGCGCAGGCCCAACCCTCGCCCGTGGTCGAGCTGAACCGCGCCGTGGCGGTCGGCATGGCCTTCGGCCCGCAAGCCGGGCTGGACCTGGCCGACCGGCTGGCGCAGGAGCCGGCGCTGGCCAATTACCACTGGCTGCCCAGCGTGCGCGGCGACCTGCTGGCCAAGCTGGGACGCCAGGCCGAGGCCCGCGCCGAATTCGAGCGCGCGGCCGGCATGACGCGCAACGCGCGCGAACGGGAACTGCTGCTGGAACGGGCCGCGGCGATGGGCCCGGAGACGTGAGGCACGGGAAAAACCCGGCCGCCTTCTTTCTGCCCGGGCATGCTTAAATCCCAGCCATGCATCCCGCCCATGCCGTTGCCCCGGACTTCGCCGCGCCCGCCATGCCGGGCGTGCCGGCGGCGTTCGACCATCCCGGCGACCGCGCGGAATTCAGGCAGGCGGCGCATCTGCCCGGCGTCGAACTGTACCGCGCCCACATCATCCGCCACACCTTCGAGCCGCATACCCACGAAGCCTACGGCCTGGGCGCCATCGAGTCCGGGGTCGAACGCTTCCGCTACCGCGGGTCGGACCACCTGGCGCCGCCGGGCTCGGTGGTGCTGATGAATCCCGACGAGCTGCACACCGGGCGCGCCGAAACCGAGGGCGGCTGGCGCTACCGCATGGCCTACCTGGACCCGGACGTGGTGCGGCGCGTGACCGGCGACAGCGGCTGGTGGTTCGACGCCGCGGTGGGCATCGACGCCGCCGGCGCGCAGCGCGTGACCGCCCTGCTCGATACCCTGTGGCAGGCGCGCGAGCCGCTGGCCTTCGACAGCGCGCTGTACACGCTGCTGGCGGAATTCCGCCGCCATGCGCGCATGGACCGGCCCGTCCGCGCCGAAGGCGCGCCGCGCTTCGCGCCCGTGGTCGATTACCTGCGCGCGCACCTGTCGCGCCGGCTTACCCTGGACGAGCTCGCGGCCGTGGCCGGGCTCAGCCCCTTCCATTTCCTGCGCCGCTTCCAGGCGCAGTACCACGCCACGCCGCAGCAGATGCTGATGGCGCTGCGGCTGTTCGAGGCCAAGCGCCGGCTGGCCGCGGGCGAACCGCCCGCCCAGGTGGCGCTGGCCGCGGGCCTGACCGACCAGGCCCACCTGACCCGCGCCTTCTCGCGCCGCTACGGCGTCACGCCCGCCCGCTACCAGAAGCAGGTCCGTTCCTGATCCCCGGACCGCAAGCTGGTACAAGACGCGCCGGTTGCGCGCTGGCTACATTGGGGCCGGACTGACCTGGAGCAATCGTATGTGGGCTGGAACCCTTTACGCCCTGGCCGCCGGCCTGATGTGGGGGCTGGTGTTCGTGGGGCCCCTGCTGTTGCCGGAATATCCCGCGGCCCTGCAATCGGTGGCGCGCTATCTGGCGTTCGGCCTGATCGCCCTGCCGCTGGCCTGGCTGGACCGCCGCGCCCTGCGCCAGTTGAGCCGCGCCGACTGGATCGAAGCGCTGAAGCTCGCCGCCATCGGCAACCTGCTGTACTACCTGTGCCTGGCCAGCGCCATCCAGCGCGCGGGCGGCCCGCTGCCCACCATGCTGATCGGCACCCTGCCCGTGGTCATCGCCATCAGCGCCAACCTGCGCAACGCGCGGCGCGACGGCAAGCTGCCCTGGAAGCGGCTGGCGCCGTCGCTGGCGCTGATCGCGCTGGGCATCGCCTTCGTCAACCAGGTGGAGTTGCAGGCGCTGCGCCAGGACGCCGGCGCCGACCTGGAACGCTATGCCGTGGGCGCCCTGCTGGCGCTGGGCGCCGTGGCCTGCTGGACCTGGTATCCGCTGCGCAATGCGGACTGGCTGCGCGCGCACCCGGACCGCAGCCCGCGCACCTGGGCCACCGCCCAGGGCGTGGCCACCCTGCCGCTGGCGCTCGCGGGCTATGCCGCGCTGTGGGGAGGCATGGCCGCCGCCGGCAGCGCGTTTCCCATGCCGGCGGGCCCGCGGCCCGAGGTCTTCCTGGCCCTGATGGCCATCATCGGTCTGTTCGCGTCCTGGCTGGGCACGCTGTGCTGGAACGAGGCCAGCCAGCGCCTGCCCACCGCGCTGGCCGGACAGCTCATCGTGTTCGAAACGCTGGCGGCCCTGGCCTACGCCTTCATCCTGCGCGGCCAGATGCCGCAGCCTCTGACGCTCGCCGGCATCGCCTGCCTGATGATAGGCGTGCTGCGCGCCGTGCGCGTGAAGCCGGAGCCGCTATCTGCGGCCGCCTGAGTCTTCCCACGCCCGGCGAAATCCTGGCTACCGAGTTCCTTGAGCCCCTGGGCCTGACGCAATATCGTTTGGCCCATGCCATCCACATGCCGCAGACCCGCATCGCCGCCATCATCAAGAAGGGCCGCGCGATCACCGCCGATACCGCCTTGCGGCTATCCCGGTTCTTCGGCACGTCTGTCGAGTTCTGGCTTAACCTGCAAAGCTAATATGACGCAGACATGACCCGCCAAGCACCGGGCAAGGAATTGGAATCCATCGAACCTATGCCGCAATGGCATGACGCCCCGCGCGGGCTGCATTTTTCTACGACAGGATCTCCGGCAACCGCCGCAGGTCGTCGATGACTTCGGACGCGCCTTCGTCCAGCAGCCGCTGGCGCTGGTCCGGCCCGTTGTGCGATGCGCCCACGAAACCGATGGCGCGCATGCGCGCGGCGCGGGCGGCGCGCACGCCGGGCACGCTGTCTTCCACCACCACGCAATCCAGGATCGCCGCCCGCATCTGCCGGGCCGCGTACAGGAAAATGTCGGGCGCCGGCTTGCCGCGCGCCACCTGCGCCGTGCTGAAGACGTTGGGCGCGAACGCGTCCCACAGGTCGACCATCTTCAAGGCCGCTTCCAGCTTGGGGGGCAGGCTGCTGGAGGCCACGCAGACCTGCATCCCGCGCTCGCGCAGCGCCGCCACCGTCTCGGCCGCGCCGGGCAGCGCGCGCAGTTCCTGGCGGAACGTGGCTTCCAGCCTGTCGGCGTACTGCCGCGCGAATCCGTCCGGCAGGCTGCGCTCGCTTTCCTGTTGCAGCGTCCGCCACATGTCCGCGTCGGGAATGCCGGCGAAACGGTGCGCGGCCTCTTCGGGCGTGATGGCGATGCCGTGCGCGGCCAGGGCCCGCGACTGGGCGCGCGCCGCGATGATCTCGCTATCGATCAGGACGCCGTCGCAATCGAAGATGACCAGGCGGGGGGCAGGCGTATGCATAGTGGCTCCACAATGGACGAACCGCCATGATATGCCCGGCGCGTGACAACGGCGCGGCCCGCCGCGCCGCCTACAGCCTGGCGCCCTTCAGGCGCCGCAGGCGCCATGCCAGCGCCACGCCGCCCAGCCCCGCCGCGGCCACGATGAGCGAGGCCGACGCCCACCCGTAGCGGTCGATCGCGCCGCCCACGGCCAGCGGCCCGATCACCTGCCCGAGATTGCTGCCCTGCATCACCAGCCCCACCGACGCCGCCGTCAGCCCGGGACGCGGCGCCAGCAGGGGCGCGGTGCCCAGCAGCGTGGCCGGTATCAGCCCGCCCACCGCCGAGAACAGCACGCACAGCAGAAAGGTGGGCATGGCGGGCAGCACGGACCGGAAGATCAGCAGCGCCACGGCGCCCATCGCCACGCTGGCGCAGGCGATGAGCGTGGACCGCCGCCAGCCGCGCGCCAGCAGCACGCCCGCGCCCAGGTTGCCGACCATGTTGGCCGCGCTGGCGATGGCGCTGTAGACGCCGGCCGTGGCCAGCGTGAGGCCCAGTTGCTCGGTCAGCAGGATAGGCAGGAAAGTGAACAGCGCGAAGAACATCAAGCTGTAAAGCATGAACGACAACGCCAGCAAGCCCGGCCCGGGCGCGCCCACGGTGTCCGCCGTATCCTGGCGCAGCCCGCGCCACGACAGGCGCGCCCCGGCCGGCGTGGCGGGCGCCAGCGCCGCCACGCTCACCAGCGCCACCGCCACCGCCGCGCCCGCGCACCACCAATAGGCGCGCCAGTCCCCGAAGGCCTGCGAAGCCAGCATGGCGATGGCCATGCCCGCGGGCATGTAGCAGCTCCACAGCGCGAACGCGAAGTCACGGTTGGAAGCCGACACCATGCGTTGCAAGGCGGCCGGCCCCGCCACCGTAATCATCAGAAAGCCCAGGCCCTCGACTACGCGCGAAGCCAGGAGGATGCCGTAGCCCGGCGCCATGGCGCCCATGGCCGAACCCGCCGCCGTCGCCGCCAGCCCGGCCAGCAGCATGCGCCGCGCGCCAAAGCGCGTGATGACGCCGCCCGCCGCGATCCCGCCGAACATGCCCAGGACGGAGAACACGGCGGCCAGCGCCCCGATGGAGGCCAGGTCCAGCCCGAGGTCCTTGCGCAACAGCGGCGCGGCGATGATGAGCTTGCCCACCTGCAGCGCCGCCACCACGCCCGCCCCAACGATCGCCAGCACCGCCCCCCGGCGCGCGTCTTCCTTGCCCATGCTTGTCTCCCCTCTTCGGAACCCAGCCAGGATGCCAGCAGAAACCGATTCCGGTAAGTGATAACCTTCTGATTAAATTGATCGATTCTGTAGATCGGCCGGCAGAATGATAGACGCCCTCACCCTGGACCAGTTGCGCGTGTTCGCCGCCGTGGCCGACGCCGGCAGTTTCCGCGCGGCCGCGCGCCGCCTGTCGCGCGTGCAGTCGGCCGTCAGCCACGCCATCGCCAACATGGAGTCGCAACTGGGCGTGACGCTGTTCGACAGGAGCGGCCACCGGCCCGCGATGACGCCCCAGGGCGCCGCGCTGCTGGCCAACGCCCGCGACATCCTGCTGCGCGTGGACGCCCTGCGCGCCCGTGCCCAAGGGCTGGGCGAAGGCGTCGAACTCGAACTGTCCCTGGCCGTGGACACCTTGTTTCCGATCGCGGAAGTCGGCGCCGCCCTGAACGCCATGCGCGCCGTCTATCCCTCGGTCGCCGCCCGGGTTTCGGTGCTGCCCCTGGGCGGCCCGATCGAAGCCCTGCTGGCGCGCAGCCACACGCTGGGCATCATCGCGGGCGAACATTTCCGCCACCCGCGCATCGCCGTGCAGGCGCTATCGTCCGTGCAGATGGTGGCGGTCGTGGGCGCGGCGCACGCCCTGGCGCGGCACGTCGCCGCGGACGCGCCGCTGGGCCCGGCGGAACTCGCGGACCACGTGCAGATCGTGCAATCGGACCCTTCCGCGCTGACGGAAGGCCGCGACTTCGCGGTGCTGTCGCCGCAGACCTGCCGCGTCAACGGCCAGGACGCCAAGCACGCCCTGATCGTGGCGGGCGTCGGCTGGGGCCGCCTGCCGTTGTGGCAGGTGGAACGCGACCTCGCCGAAGGCCGCCTGCTGCGCCTGCCGACCGGCAGCCTGGGACGCGGCAGCCAGGTGGCCACCGAGACCTATCTGGCGCACCGCATCGACCAGCCCCTGGGCCCGGCGGCCCGGGTCCTCGCGGCCGCGCTGCAAGCCGCGGACCCGGGCTAGGCTCCCCGCTGCGCGTAGCTCACGCCCATGCCGGCCCGCACGTCGTTCTGGATGCCGTAGGGCGGTATGGGATAGCGCAGCCCGTTGGCCGACAAGGCCTTCATGCCTTCGATGGCGATCGGCAGGTAGCGCGGCGGCAGGGCCATCAGCATTTCCTCGTCCGGCACGCCGCCGTAACGGCGCTCGGCGAAACAGGGCAGCGACAGGCTGGGTTCGCCGGTGGCCAGCGCCCGGCCCCAGGAATCCGCACAGGCGGTCTCGCCGACCACGCTCCAGTCGAAGCGCCGGTAGTTCTTCCATTGCAGGCCGTTGATCAGGATGATCATCTGGCCGGGCGTGGCGTAGACCAGGCAGATGTCGGGAGGATCCAGCCGGCCCGAGGCCAGGGGCGAAACCACCATGCCGCGGTACTTGCCCGCCGGCACGCAGGACAGCGCTTCCTGGCGGGCCCGCGCGTCCTCCGGCGTGGCGTGCCACACGCCCACGTAGTCCTTGCCGCTCTTCCAGGCCTCGTCCTGCGGCCCCAGGCCGATCACCGCGCGGCACTGCGCGCCGACCAGGTCGTCGCCGGTAATGCCCACCGTCCAGCCCAGCCGGGCCGCCATGCCCACGATCTGGTCGGTGGTGTGCGTGGCCTGCGGGCGCCGCAGGCCCTTGACCGCCGCCATGTCTTCTTCGCGCTCGTAGAGCTTCATGCCGATGACCGTGGTCTTCAGGCGCAGCAGCTTGTTCAGGTCATCGACCAGCGATGCCCAGTTCAGTGTCGTCTCTTCCATGCCCGTCCTTTGGACTGTCGTGCGCGGACTTTTCCGCATTGCCGCAGATTGATTGCGGTCAGCAACGACTATAACGAATCGCCCGCCGGGCCCCCGATTGCTCTATCGTGGGATGCGGCAACCCTGCAAGCGGCAAGGCCCGCAAGCAACTCCCCGGCTTCCAAGGAGCCCACCATGAACCGTTTCGAACAGAAGACCGTCCTGGTCACGGGCGGCACCAGCGGCATCGGCCTCGCCGCCGCCCAGGCCTTCGCCGCCGAAGGGGCCCGCGTCGTCGTCACCGGCCGCGACGCCGCGGTGCTGAAGCAGGTCCGCGCCAGCCTGGGCTCGCACGCCCTGGCGCTGCGCAACGACGCCGGCGCGCCCGGCGCGGCCGCCGCGCTGGCGGCCGAATTGCGCCAGGCCGGCATCCGCCTGGACGCCGTATTCATCAACGCCGGCGTAGCCCGGTTCGCTCCGCTGGCCGAAGCCACCGAAGCGCTCTGGGACCAGACTTTCTCGACCAACGTCAAAGGCGCGTACTTCCAATTGCAGGCGCTGGACCCGCTGCTCAATCCCGGCGCTTCCATCGTCCTGAACGGCTCGATCAACGCCCGCATCGGCATGCCGGCTTCCTCCATTTACGCCGCCAGCAAGGCCGCGCTGATCTCCCTGGCCAAGACCTTGTCGGCGGAACTGCTGCCGCGCGGAATACGCGTCAACGTCGTCAGCCCGGGCCCCGTCGCCACGCCGATCTACAGCAAGCTGGGACTGGACGCCGAAGCGCTGGAAAAGACCGCCGCCGGCATCCGCGCCCAGGTGCCGCTGGGCCGCTTCGGCACCCCGCAGGAAATCGCCTCGACCGTGCTGCACCTGGCCTCGCCCGAGTCCGCCTTCATCGTCGGCACGGAAATCATCGCGGACGGGGGCATGAGCCAGTTATAGGATTCAGACCCCGATGGAACGCAGCGCGCGCTTGCAGATCCGTTCCGTCGCCTCGGCCGGGTGGCCTTTCGACCAGCGCTCGCAGACGCCTCGCACCCAGTCCGGCCGGTCCTTGCTGGCGTCGTTCAGCCAGTTCGCCACCGAGTCCTGCACATAGGCGGCCGGATCGGCCCGCAGCGGTTCCAGCAGGGGCAGCGCCCTGCCGGGATCGGTTTTCAACGCCGCGATGTGCGCGCACCAGACCCCGCGCGGCCGCAAGGACTCGCTGGCGAAGCGCCGCACCCGTTCCGAGGGATCCCCGGTCCAGGGCAGCAGCAGTTCCACGGCGGCGTCCAGTTCGGCGGCCAGTTGCGGGCGCACTGCCAGCCAGGCCCATTCCCGCACGCCGAAATGCGCGTCGTCGGCCAGCGGGCGGATAAGATCCAGGCGCTCGCGCAGCGTCGCGGCCGGCATGGCGCCCACCATGAAGCAGGCCCAGCCGCGCACGGTATCCGAACGGTGCGCCTTCAGCGTCTCGAAGCCGTCCGGCCCCAGCCGCTCTTCCAGGAGGCGCGCCGCCAGCGCCATGCGCCGGGAAATCCCCAGCGCCGCCTGCGCGCGCATCGCATTGACCGCGCCGTCGCCCGCGTCGGGCGCCACGGCCTGCATCAGCGCGGCAAAATCCACCGCCAGGCATTCGGTCAGCGTGGCGGCGGGCTCGCCCGCATTCAGCCGCGCCAGGCGTTCCGGGTCGACGTCCTTGACGCCCCGGCCGGGCGGCTTCGAAGCCGCGGATCCCGCCTTGCTCATGATGCGAGCTCCTTTGAAGCGGCGCGGCCCGCATCCGTGCCCGACCAGATCCGCGCCAGCAATCCGCGCAGGCTCGCGGCGTCCCGCGGGCCCAGGTCCGCGAACAGCGAACCGATCCAGTCCGTATGTTCCTTGAGGAGCCTTGCGGCCATCGCCCTGCCCTTGGCGGTCAGCTTCACCTTGACCTTGCGCCGGTCTTCCTTGCCCGCCTTCCGAGACAAAAAGCCGTCGCGCTCCAATCCGTCCAGCAAGCCCGTGACCGTGGCGCGCGTGACGCCGGCGCCTTCAGCCAGCTCGTGCGGCGCCATCCCGTCCGCCTGTTCGTGCAACAGGAACAACAACACGAACTTGCCTTCGGACAGCCCATGCGGCGCCAGCCGCGCAGCGCAGTCCCGGTCGATGGCGGCGGCCAGCGACAGCAACTGGAAACACAGGCCGATGCCGCTGGCCGAGGGCAGGCCGCGCTCGGCCGCGACGCTCAGCAGCGCGCGGTGTTTGGGTTCCAGCATGTGTTGCGCGTCCTGCATGGAAGGCGTTCCGGAAGTGATTCACCAGCACATAGTAAGGCGCCTAATCATTATTTCGCAAGTTGCCTGGGACCGCCATCCACGCCCGCGCCCGCCCCGCCGCCGGTCAGCCGACCAGCGCGCCGTGGATGCGACTGGCGATGACCGGGTCTTCCAGGTATCCCTCGATGCCGTGCCGGTTGCTGCTGCGGTTGTGGACGTCGGTCTTGTTTTCGATGGCCGGGACGACCCCGAAATTCCGCTCGTCCAGGGAATACAGCGCGACCACGTCGCGCGGATCCCGGGCGTTGAACCAGCGGCCCACGCAGTCAGGGTGCCGCACGCCGCCCAGGCGCCCCCGTATCGCCTTGATGCCCAAGGGCGAACCCAGGGTGATCAGGGCCGGCACGCGCCAGCCGGCCTCGCTGCCGACTTGCCGCAGCAGCAGGTAGGCGACGATCGTTCCCAGGGAATGGGCGACCACCACCTTGTCCAACGGCCGGTCGAAAGCCTCGAGGACGCCGCCGTTGATCGCGCCGCGCACATTGGTATTGCGCAAGTAGAGGGAGACATCGCTGGTCAACAGGCCGATCAGGACGCCGCTGCCCGGCACGCGCTGGTCGATGGTCCGCAGCACCGCATGCACCCAGCGCCAGTTCTGCGGTCCGCGTTCGACCACGACCGGACCGGCGGCGGGCGGAAGATTGCGCCGGATCTCGTCTTCGCCGATCCCGCAGGCGGCGATGTATTCGTTCAGCAAGGCAAGCAGCAGGCCCGCGGCGATATCGTCTTCCTGGGCGCCGCGCACGATGATCTTCGCGGCGTCCGCTTCGGAAATGCCCTCAAGCAGATCCCGCAGCGTGTCGCCGTAGTACGGAAAGCGGATCCGTTCCTCGGGGATGGGCAGGCTCAGTCCCGCCGCCGCCAAGCCCCTGCCCCAGGCCTCGATCCAGGCGCGCTTGAGCGCCTTCGAATCCTTGCCCTGCTGCGACCGGCCATGGATCAGTATGAGTTCTTTCATGCCCTGGGCGCCTCCATCTCGTACACCTCGGCCGGTCCGGCCGCCGGCTCCAGCCAGGCCTCCAGAGCCCGCACCCCTTCCGGCGTGTAGTGCGCCCACAGCGAGCCGGTGTCGTACTGGCGCAGGTCGCGCAGTTCCCGGGGCAGATTGCGCCCCAGGGAATCCATCAGCACCCATCCCGTCGACAGTAAAGGCGTCGCGGGCATGAACCCGGTCACGGCATAGTCCTCCTGCAGCAGGTCTCGCGACAAGAAGGCCAGATCGAACAGGCGCACGCCCAGGCTCTGCCAGAGATAGTCCCGCAAGGCGCGGATGCGGTCGATCTCGCCGATCTCGCGGTAGGCATACGCGGCATGGAGCGCCACCACGGGATCCAGGAACCGGAGCCTGCGCATGCGGTCTTCCAGCATCCGGGCGCTGGCTGAGTCGAACGCAAAAGCCCCTAGCCTGGCGGCTTCGGCCACTGCCGCGCGCAGCCACCGCAGTTCGCGCAGGTCCTCCACGTCGGCTTGCCCATCCAGGGGTTCGTAACGCAGCGCGAAGCCGCCTTCGGCATCGAACTCCACGATGCCCGCGCATCCCGGGAAGACGGGCAGCAGCGTTCCGGAGCCGTCGCGAAAGATCAGCAAGGCTTGCACCGGGCCTGCAAGATGGGGGAACTCCCACGCCGTATACGGTTCGGGCCGGGCGCCAGGCGCTGGCTGGTACACATCGCCGCGCGATCCGATCCCGCCGTCGTAGTCGTGGCACACCACGCGCCGGGCATCGCGGCCCCGCAGGATGAAGCCTGGTTCGAGCAAGGGGGGCTCCCCGCCGATGGCGCGGCGGATCACGCTATGGAGCAGGCTGGTGGCCGGGACCGACAAGGTCCGCGAAACCTGAAGCCGCAGGCCCGCGGCGTCCGACGGGTGCGTGAGCAGGTAATCGACGAGGCTGCCGACGGGCAGCGGCGGTATTCCGCCGTCCGGCATGTCGTCCTCCGGCGTTCCGTCCTCGGGTTGTCCGGCTTCGCCGTCGATTCCCTTGCCGCCGCCCCGCGACCCGGGCCCCGGCGGGTGCGGGTGGGGCACGCCCTGCGGCTTCCTCACATCGAAGCGGGCGACCCACGCGCGATCACCCGAGCTGATGCGCGCGTCCGTCTCCTGGCCAACCCGGACGGGCATGCCGCGCCTGAGCAGGTCCTTCGGCACCAGCGCCATCAAGGCCTCGCCCAATGGCCGGGGCCGGATGAAACCGTCGACCACCAGATCCGGATCGCCGCCGCCCAGCACATCGCAGAGCACTTCGGTATAGACCGCCTGATAAACCTCGTTCACCCCGACCAGCGTCGGCAATTCGAGCGCGGGCGCGCCCGGGCTGGTCGCGTAGAAGATATCGACCCCGCGCCCGGGGCCGCCGTCGTTGAAACTCGGGAAGATGGTGGCGCCGTAGATCCGATTCTGGAGCACGTCTTTCGCGACGGTCCTACACGCGTCCGAGATGAGCACCACATGCGGGATCCGGCCGTAGCGCGCCAGGTCGAAGCAGGCCTCCAGGTTGACCGCGGCGTTCGGGTCGCCCGGCGCGTCCGACAGGAGCCAGAACTCGTTACGGCCCTGCATGCAGCCATGTCCGGAGAAATAGACGATCAACTGTTCCAGCGTATCCAGGCCGATGAGCCGGTGGATGGCGCGGTAGATCCGCCTCACCGTGACGGGACGGTCTGCGCCATCCGTGAGCCGGACGATGCGGTCCTCGGCGATGCCCTGTTCCCGGGCCCACGCTTCCATCCGGTCCACGGCGCTTTCAACCGCTTCCAGCCGGCCCAGGTCGCCCTGGGTGCGGCTCACGCCGACAAGCACGATTGCCCGGTCCATGCAGCCTCGCTTTGGCGCGACGCCCGCGCCTCTGAGGGTTGGCGGTTCTTGCAAACCGAACCAGGGGGAAGCTTACGTCCGCGCGCGAGGCCGCCGCAATGGTGCATCCGTACTAGGTCCCGAGACCCGTGAGCGGCGGCGTCCGACGCCGGGGCAAAAGCCCTGGCGCCGGATGCCGTTCCCCGTCCTACCGATACAGCACCGTCGGCAGCCACATCCCGATGCCCGGGAACACGTAGAGCAGGAAGATCGCGATCACCTGGATGCCCATGAACGGCATCATGCCCAGGAAGATCTCGTTCAGGGTGACGTGCGGCGGCGACACGCCCTTGAGATAGAAGGCCGACATCGCCACCGGCGGCGAGAGGAACGCCGTCTGCAGGTTCAGCGCCACCAGCAGGCCGAAGAACAGCGGGTCGATGCCGAAGGTGTTGAGCAGCGGCACGAAAATGGGCATGAAGATCACGATGATCTCGGTCCACTCCAGGGGCCAGCCCAGCAGGAAGATGATGATCTGCGCCAGCAGCAGGAATTGCAGTTGGGACAGCCCCAGCGACAGCACCCATTCCTCGATGATGCGCTGCCCGCCCAGCAGCGCGAAGGCCGCCGAGAAGATCGACGAACCGACGAACAGCCAGCACACCATGGCGCTGGTCTTGGCCGTCAGGAAGACCGATTCGCGCAGCACCGGCAGGTTCAGGCGCCGGTACGCCAGCGCCAGCAGCGCGCCGCCCATGGCGCCCATCGCGGCGGCCTCGCTGGGCGTGGCCAGGCCGAAGGCGATCGAACCCAGCACCGCCGCGATCATCACGGCCAGCGGGAAGAACGACGACATCAGCATCCTGAAGATTTCCAGTCGCGCCCAGGTCAGCACCGCGTAGAACAGCAGCAAGATCGCCGCGCAGATGCCCGCGAAGATCCAGAAACCGGTGGGCGCGGCAATGCCGTCGCCGGCCGCGGCCGCTTCTTCTGGCGGCTCGGCGGTCGCCGCCGCCGCGCCCGGCGGCTCGGACAGGCCGCCGCCCGCCGCCGGTTCATCCGAAGGCGGTTCGGCCAGCTCCTCGGACGGCGGTTCCGCCAGGCCGTCGGAAGGCGGCTCGCTCAGGCCCGAATCGAAATCCCCGCCCGATCCCAGCCGCAGTTCCGCGGGAATGTCGTACACCACTTCCGGCCGCGTCGTGGCCTGGTAGACCGTGGCCACCAGCAGCACCGTGACCGCCAGCGGCGCCAGCGCCATCCCCATGTAGCGCAGCAGGACGCCCAGCGGCACGTCGCGGTTGCGGCGTCCCTTGAACAAGGCGGCCACCATGCCGGACAGCGCGCGCACGTGGCCGCCCGCGGCCAGCGCCGCCGCCTCGGCGGACAGCGGCACGCCGCGTTCCTCCATGGGCAGCGGCGGCGCCATGGCGGGGCGCACCTTGGCCACGATGATCACGTAGATCATGTACAGCACCGCCAGCATGATCCCCGGAAACAGGGCGCCGGCATACAACTGCACCACGGATACGCCGGTCGTCGCGCCGTAGACGATCAGCATCACCGACGGCGGCAGCAGAATGCCCAGACAGCCCCCCGCCGTGATCGAGCCCGCCGTCAGCTTGACGCTGTATCCGGCCTTCAGCATGGCCGGCATGGCCAGCAATCCCATCAGCGTGACCACCGCCCCGACGATGCCCGTGGCGGTGGCGAAGATCGCGCAGGTCGCCAGCGTGGCCACCGCCAGCGCCCCCGGCAGGCGCGCCAGCGCCAGGTGCATGGACCGGAACAGCTTTTCGATCAGGTTGGCGCGCTCGACCAGATAGCCCATGAACACGAAGAGCGGGATCGAGATCAGCGAGTCGTTCGTCATCGTGGCGTACGTGCGCTGCACCATCAGGTCCAGCGTCTGCCCGATCGAGCGGCCCGGATCGGAACTCTGCATGTAGTACGCCAGGAACGTGAACAGCACCCCCATGCCCATCAGCGTGAACGCCGTCGGAAAGCCCAGCATGATCGCCACGACGATCAGCGCCAGCATCAGCAGCCCGATGTGCCCGGTGGTGAGATGGTCCCAGGGCGTCAGGAACACGATCATCAGGATGACCAGGCCAATGCACGACAGGCCGAACCACAGTGCCTTGTGGATTTTCATTGGCGAGGCTCCCCGGGCGTGACGTAGCGGTCCAGACGGGCGATGTCCTCGTCCTTCACGTGCACCATTTCCTTGAGCTTGTCGACGTCCACTTCCTCGACGTCCTCTTCGCGCGAAGGCCACGCGCCGCGCCGCAGGCACAGCAGGCAGCGCATCGCTTCGGCCACGCCCTGCACCAGCAGGACCGCGCCCGCGATCGGGATGAAGGCCTTGAAGGGATAGATCGGCGGCCCGTCGGCCATCAGCGACGAGTGCTCGCGGATGGCGATGGAATAGCCGGCGTAGTACCAGCCCGCCCAGACCAGCGCGATCACGCCGGGAAAGAAAAACACGATGTACAGCGTCAGGTCCAGCCCCGCCTGCACGCGCGGCGGCAGGAAGCCGTACAGGATGTCTCCGCGCACGTGGCCGTTCTTGGCCAGGGTGTACGCGCCGGCCATCATGAACAGGATGCCGTAGTACATCATCTGCAGGTCGAACGCCCACGCGCTGGGCTGGTTAAGCAGATAGCGCGCGGCCACCTCCCAGCACACGTGCACGGTCAGAATGACGATCAACCAGGCGAAGGCCTGCCCGACGAAGGTGGAGAAGCGGTCTATGAAACGTACGATTCGGATCATCCGGCTTCCTGGTCAAGGCGCATGGCGCCCCCGCCGCGCGCCGGTACGGCGCGCGCGGCGCGGGATGCGGGTGGGTCGGTCCGTCGGTGCCGTCCCCGTGAGGGGGCCCGCGCAAGCGGGTACGGGGTGGGCCTCAGGCCTTGCTGCTGCGCGAGAAATAATGGTTGTAGGCCATGCGGAAGTTGACCGAGGTGTCCCCGTGCCAGCGCCCCACCCGTTCCGCGAACGCCCGCTGCGAGTCCAGCACCTTCTTGAACAGGGGATTTTCGGCCGAGCGCTTGGCGATCATCTCGTCCCAGATCTTCAACTGCTGCTGCAGGATGGCGTCCGGCGTCTTGTAGAACTTGACGTTGTGTTCCTTCTGCAGCTTGATGTAGTCCTGCGAATAGCGGTTCGCCGCCTTCCAGGACATGTCGGCGCTGGAGGCCTGCGCGGCATAGCTCAGGATGTGCTTCAGGTGTTCGGGCAGGGCGTCGTACTTCGCCTTGTTGAACATGATCTCGAATTGCTCCGCGCTCTGGTGGAAGCTCTGCAGCATGCAGATCTTGGAGACGTCCTGAAAGCCCAGCGCCAGGTCCGAGGAAGCATTGTTGAATTCGGCGCCGTCCAGCAGGCCGCGGTCCAGCGCCGGCACGATCTCGCCGCCGGGCAGCGCGTTCACGGCCGCGCCCATGGCGGTGTACATGTCGATGGCCAGCCCCACCGTGCGGAACTTGAGGCCCTTGACCTCGTCCATCTTCGTGATCGGGCGCTTGAACCAGCCGAAGGGCTGGGTCGGCATCGGCCCGTACATCAGCGACACCACGTTCACGCCCATGGCTTTCTGGATCTCGATCAGCAGATCCTTGCCGCCGCCGTATTCGTGCCAGGCCAGCAGCATGTTCGCGTCCATGCCGAAAGACGGCCCGGACCCCCACAAGGCCACGGCCGTGTTCTTGCCGTACCAGTAGGCCACCACGCCATGCCCGCCATCCAGCGTGCCGGCGGACACGGCGTCGAGCAGGTCGAACGCCTTGACCACCGCGCCCGCGGGCAGCACTTCGATCTTCAACTGGCCGCCGGCCATGTCGTTGACCTTCTGGGCGTAGTCGCGGGCGAACTCGTGGAAGATGTCGTTGGCGGGCCAGGTGCTCTGGAAGCGCAGGGAAACCGGAGCGTTCTGCGCCCGGCCGACTGCCGGGAATCCCAGGGCGGCGGCGCCGGCGACCGCAGCGCCGGAGATGAATTTGCGGCGAGGTTTTGTAACGTGTTGCATGGCTTGTTGTCTCCTGAAAGGACTACATGGACCAGCTTGTAGTTACTTCTCCTGCGTGGACGCGGGATGGCGACGCCTGCTGCGCGTTCCCGGAACCGGGCTGCGGATGATGCGGAACTTGTGTGCTGATTAAACCTTTCTGACTAATCGCTGACAATCAGCTTTTTGTCAGGAATTACCCTAGACGGGGTATTAGGCCTTAAGCAGCAGGCGCGGCGCCCGGCCGTTGCACTGCCCTCACCTTGCCGCTGTCGCCGCCGCCGCAGAAGAATCGCCCCGCGCCGTCGGACTCCAGGCCGGAAACGCCGATGCCGGCGGGCATCTCCACGCTTTGCAGCACGTCGCCCGTGCGCGTATCCACCTGGCGCAGCTCGCTCGCGCCGTTTTCCCAGGTGCCGTGCCATAGCTCCCCGTCCACCCACGTCACTCCCGTGACATAGCGGTCGGACTCGATAGTGCGCAGCACCCGGCCGGTTTCGGGATCCACCTGGTGGATCTTGCGATTGCGGTACGCGCCCACCCACAGGCTGCCCTCGGCCCAGGCCAGGCCTGAGTCCTCGCCGGCGCCCGGCGCGGGGATGGTGGACAGCACTTGCCCGCTGGCGGGGTCGATCTTCTGGATGCGCCCGTCGGCGATCTGGTAGAGATGCTTGCCGTCGAAGGCCGTGCCGGCGTTGGCGGCCACGTCGATCGCGCGCGGCGTGGCGCCGCTGTCGGGATCCAGAGCCAGCAGCTTCTGCCCCGCGGCGATCCACACCTGGCGGCCGTCGTAGGTAACGCCATGCACGGCGTCCACGCCCGGGAAAGGGCCGTATTCACGGATGATTTGAGCTTGGGATCGTTTCATGTCGGTGTCCTCCAAAAGGAGTCACCATGCTAGCGGCCCGCCAGCGCGGCCGGGAGTAACAAGGTTGTCGTGAATCCGGGCATGGGCGGCGTCATCCAGCGCCGGGCGCGCCCCCGCCCGCAGGACTGCACCTTGCCCGCCGCGGCCAGCGCGTCGAGCGCGCGCTGGACCGTGCGCTGGCTCGCGTTCAGCGCAAGCGCCAGGGCCGAACTCGACCACGCCTCGCCGTCGGCCAGGAACGCCAGGATCGCGCCGTGCTCCCGGTCGGCGTCTTCCGTGGGGCGGGCCAGCACCACGACTTCCCGGCCCTCCCGCGGCTGCAACGCGAACCCGTTGCGCGTGGCGGCGATGCCGGCCACCGGGCGCAGGGCGGCGCGCAGCCTTCCGATTTCGACGCGCAAACGCGCGCGGTGCGTTTCGTCGAAGTACGCGGTGCGGAAAGCCTGGACGATCAACGTTTCGCGGGGCGCGGCCCGCGGCCAGGCTTCGGCCAGCGCGCGCGCCAGCGCGAACAGCACCGGGCGGCTCGCCAGCGGCGCCACGGCGCCCGCCTCGCGCACGGCATGGCGGCAGGCATCCACGACCAGCGTGTCCGACCCCAGCAGCGCCTCCACCTCGTCCAGCAGCAAGGGGCGCTGCGCGCCCCGTCCGATCAGGCGGGCGGCGGGCGTGGAGAGGACCAGGGACGCGCTTTCGACTTCGGCCGTCAAGGCGGGAATGCCGGCGTGGCGGGCGGCAAGCTCGGCCTGGGCCAGCGCGGCGCGCGCGGGCTGCATCCGCAGGCGCCGCAAGGCGATGCCGGCCGCGATCAATTCGTGGATGGCCCGCGACGCGGGCGCAAGGGCTGCCGCATTCAGCCCGGCCAGCGCGCGCTCGGCATCGTCCAGGCGGCCGATCAGGAGCTGGCGGCGGGCCTGCAAATGGCGGGCGTGGATGGCGTTCTCGGGGTCGCCGTGCGAGTCCAGCGCCGCGCGCGCGGCCTCCAGCGCCTTTTCGGGCCAGGCCAGCTCGCGCGACACCAGCGCGATCTCGGCCTCGGCCACCACGCAGCGGGCGCGGGACACCGCGTCTTTCGGATCGAAGCCGCGGGCGGCGCTGCGCAACAGGGTTTTCGCGCGCCGGAAGTCGCCCAACTGCGCCATGGCGATGCCGCGCAGCGCCAGCGCGGACGCGTCGCCGCGCAAGGCGATGCGGTTCAGCGCGCCCAGGGGGTCGCCGGCCGCCAACGCGCGCGCGGCCGAGGCGATCAGAAAGTCCATGGGCGTCCCGCCACGTCCGCAGCTCCCCGTTGGGTGACAGGCCCCAATCTACCATCAAGCCGGCCCGCGCCGCGCAGGCCCGGCGGCATGGACCCGGCGTCACAATATTGCATCCGCCCGGTAATGTGCCCCCGTTTTTCCGGGCGCCCGCCCCGTCCCGTCCGCCCGGGCGCCCGTCCCCCGCCGCCCACCGTGTAAACTCCCCCCTTTTTGACTCTGGTGGTATGTTGCAAGCCCCACAGCGCACAGGTTTAAGCGGCCCGACGCTCATTCGCTTGCTGACTCGCCTGACGGATGTCGATGTTCCGGAATCCAGGCAATCGCTCTCGGACCATCTGAGCCAATGGCTCGGCTGGACGGACGCGATCGCGCTGTCCGCGGCGCTGAATACCAGCCCGCCGGTGATCGCCCCTGGCGCGCGCATGTTCAGCAGCGCCGAGGAACGCGAATGCGAGCGGGTCCGGACGACGCTGGCCGACGCCATCGCCAGCGATACCGCCGCCACGGCCGCCAGGCGGCCCGTGCCGGGGCAGGCGCCGGCGAAGAAGCTGGCGGCCCTGGCCGAAGCCGAGGCCGACTACGCGAATTTCCGCCAGCGGTATCTGTCGTTGCAGCACACGATGGAAACCAGCGTGGGCAACCTGCGCAGCCGGCTGCGCGGCATGGTCGCGGCCAGGAACGGCGAGTGGACGCGGCTGGCGGTGGTGGACGCCATCATGGACCGCGCCCTGCTGCCCAGGGAACGGGCCCTGCTGGGCGCGATCCCCAAGCTGCTCCAGGCCCATTTCGACCGCCTGCGCCTGGCGGAAGCGGCGGCACCCGCCGAGGCCCAGGCCGGGACCGAAGGCGCCGAAACGCCTGCCGAGGCGCCGGCGGCGCCCGGCGCATGGCTGGACACGTTCCGCAAGGATATGCGGAGCGTCCTGCTGGCCGAACTGGATGTTCGTTTACAACCGGTGGAAGGGCTGCTTGCCGCCCTTCGCACCCGCTAGGTCTGTTCACATTAAGGACACTATGTCCAAATACCTGATCAATCTCGTTGTTTTCCTGGCCGGTCTGGCCGTCGTGGGCTGGATCGGCATCGGCTACGCGGGCACCAACCCGCTGGCGCTGGCCGTGACCCTGCTCATCGCCGCCTGCTACCTCACGGGCGCCTTCGAACTGTGGCGCTACCAGCAGGCGACTTCGTCGCTGGCCCGCGCCCTCTCCGGCCTGTCCGAGGCGCCGGGCAATCTGGGCAGTTGGCTGGACCAACTGCCCCCCAGCCTGCGCAATGCGGCGCGCCTGCGCATCGAAGGCGAGCGCGCGGGGCTGCCCGGGCCGGCGCTTACGCCGTATCTCGTGGGCCTGCTGGTGCTGCTGGGCATGCTGGGCACCTTCCTGGGCATGGTCGTCACGCTGCGCGGCACCGGCCTGGCGCTGGAAAGCGCCACCGACCTGGCCGCCATCCGCGCGTCGCTGGCCGCGCCGGTCAAGGGCCTGGGATTCGCGTTCGGCACGTCGATCGCCGGCGTGGCCGCGTCCGCGATGCTGGGGCTGCTGGCGGCCCTGTGCCGGCGCGACCGGGTCCGGGCGGCGCAATGGCTGGACGCCAAGGCGGCGACGACCCTGCGCGTGTATTCCCAGGGCTATCAGCGCGAAGAATCCTTCAAGCTGCTCCAGCGGCAGGCCGAAGTCATGCAGCGCCAGGCCGAGACCATGCCCGCGCTGGTCGACAAGCTACAGACGATGGTGGACGGCATGGCCCGCCAGAACCAGACGCTGAACGAGCGGCAACTGGCCAGCCAGGACGCGTTCCAGGACAAGGCCGAGGCGGCCTACGCCCGCCTGGCGTCCGTCATGGAGCAATCCATGAAGGACGGCGTGGCGCAGAGCGCGCGCTCCGCCGGCGAGGCCCTGCAACCCGTGGTGGAAGCGACGATGGCGGGCCTGTCGCGCGAAACGGCGTCCTTGCAGGACACCGTGACCCAGGCCGTGCAACGGCAGTTGGACGGCCTGACGGCCGGCCTCCAGGCCTCGACCGCGAACGTGGCCGACATCTGGAACCAGGCCCTGGCCGGGCAGCAGCGCGCGAGCGAGGCGCTGGCGCAGGACCTGCGCGCGTCGCTGGACCGGTTTGCTCAGACCTTCGAACAACGCTCGGCCGCCCTGCTGGACAGCGTTTCCTCCCGCCTGGAAACCTCGTCGGGCACCCTGTCGGACGCGTGGACCCATGCGCTGGCCCGCCAGGAGCAGGCCAGCGAAAAGCTGGCTGGCGACAATCTACAGGCGCTGACGGCCGCGGCCGCGAGCTTCGAACAGCATTCCGCATCGCTGCTGCGCACCCTGAGCCAATCCCACACCGCGCTGCAATCGGAACTGGCCTCGCGCGACCAGCAGCGCCTGGCGGCATGGACCGAAACGCTGGGCGCCATGGGCGCGACGCTGCGCCAGGAATGGCAACAGGCGGGCGCCCAGGCCGCCGACCGCCAGCAAGGCATCGCCGAGACGCTGGCGCGGACGGTGCGCGACATCACCTCGCAGGCGGCCGTCCAGGCCAGCCTGCTGGAAGGCGTGTCGGCCCGCATGGAAGCCGCGGCCAACGGCGTGTCGCAGCAATGGGAAAGCGCCCTCTCCCGCCAGGAAGCCGCGAGCGCCAGGCTGGCCGGCGACAACCAGCAGGCGCTGGCGGCGGCGGCCGCCACCTTCGAGCAGCATTCCGCATCGCTGTTGCGCGCGCTGGACCAGTCGCACGCGGACCTGCAGGCCACGCTGGCCTCGCGCGACGAGGAACGGCTGGCCGCCTGGAGCGGCACGCTGGGCGCCATGACCGCCGCGCTCGGCCGGCAGTGGGAACAGGCCGGCGAGCACACCGTGGCCCGCCAGCAGGAAATCACCGAGTCGCTGGCCCAGGCCGTGCGCGACGTCGCCACCCGGACGGAGGCGCAGGCCGCGCTGCTGGAACACGTTTCCAACCGCCTGGAAACGGCGGCCGGCAGCGTCACCCAGGCCTGGACCGACGCGCAATCCCGCCAGGAGCAGGTCGGCGCGAAGCTGGCCAGCGACAACCAGCAGGCCCTGGAAGCCGCCGCGGCGGCCTTCGAGCGGCACTCGGCGGCCCTGTTGGGCACGCTGAACCAGTCGCACGCGCAATTGCAGGAGACGCTGGCCTCGCGCGACCAGGAACGCCTGTCCGCCTGGACCGGCACGCTGTCCGCGATGGCCGCCCAGCTCGGCCAGGAATGGGAACAGGCCGGCACGCAGGCCGCCGTCCGCCAACTGGAAATCAGCGACACGCTGTCCCAGACCGCCCGCGACCTTACCGCGCAGGCACAGGCGCAAGCCAGCCTGCTGGAAAGCGTGTCCAACCGCCTGGAAACGGCGGCCGGCAATGTCACCCAGGCCTGGACCGACGCGCAGTCCCGCCAGGAACAGGTCGGCGCGAAGCTGGCCAGCGACAACCAGCAGGCCCTGGAAGCCGCCGCGGCGGCCTTCGAGCGGCACTCGGCGGCCCTGTTGGGCACGCTGGGCCAGTCGCACGCGCAATTGCAGGAGGCGCTGGCCTCGCAGGACCGGGAACGCCTGTCCGCCTGGACCGGCAGGCTCGGCGAGATGGCCGACGCCTTGCGCGCCGAATGGGAACAGGCGGGCGCCAGCACCGCCAGCCAGCAGCAGCAGATCTGCGACACGCTGGCGCTGACCGCGCAGGACATCGCGTCGCAGACGCAGGCCCACGCCAGCGAGACCATCGCCGAAATCGGCCGCCTGGTGCAGGCCGCGTCCGAAGCGCCGCGCGCCGCCGCCGAAGTCATCGGCGAACTGCGCCAGAAACTGTCCGACAGCATGGCGCGCGACAACGACATGCTGGAAGAGCGCAGCCGCCTGCTGGAAACGCTGGGCACCCTGCTGGACGCCGTCAACCACACCGCCGCCGAACAGCGCTCGGCCGTGGACGCGCTGGTCGAGTCGTCGGCCGGCCTGCTGGACCGCGTGGGCGCCCAGTTCACCGGCCTGGTCGAAAGCGAGGCCGGCAGGCTGGCCGACGTGGCCGCGCAGGTCACCGGCAGCGCCGTCGAAGTCGCCAGCCTGGGCGAATCCTTCGGCGCGGCCGTGCAGTCGTTCGGCGAGTCCAACGACAAGCTGGTGGCGCACCTGCAGCGCATCGAGGCGGCGCTGGACAAGTCCATCGCGCGCGGCGACGAGCAACTGGCCTACTACGTGGCGCAGGCCCGTGAGGTCGTGGACCTGAGCATGATGTCGCAGAAGCAGATCGTCGAAAACCTGCAGCAGTTGGCCAGCCAGCATGCGGCGGCCGGAGCGGAAAGCGCATGAGCGAGGACATCGACGGCGGCGTGGAGCCGACAGCGCCGGCCTGGGCCGTCTTCGGCGACCTGATGTCGGTGCTGCTGGGCGCCTTCGTCCTGATCCTGGTCAGCGTCGTCGCCGTGCAACTACAACTGTCGAACCAGTTGGAAGAAGAGGTCAAGCAGCGCCAGGCCGAAACGCAGCGCCGCGAAACGCTGGAACAGGCGCTGGCCGGCCCGCTGGCCGCGGGCCGCGTGACGCTGGTCGACGGCCGTATCGGCATCAGCGGCAGCGTGCTGTTCGCCCTGAACTCCGACCAATTGCAGCCCGAGGGCCGCGAGGTCCTGAAGACGCTGATCGAACCGCTGGCGGCCTACCTGAAGACGCACGACGAAATCCTGATGGTCAGCGGCTTTACCGACGACCAGCAGGTGCGGGAAGGCAACCGCCGCTTCGCGGACAACTGGGACCTCTCGGCGCAGCGCGCCCTGACCGTCACGCGCGCGCTGATCGACGAGGGCGTGCCGGCTTCGTCCGTGTTCGCCGCCGCCTTCGGGTCCGAACAGCCGGTGGCCTCGAACGCCGACGAGGAAGGCCGCGCCAAGAACCGCCGGGTGGAAATCACCCCCGTCCCCGGGCCATCCAGCAAAGCGGGGCAGCCCCGTGAGCAGTGACGGGACCCGCGGGGACGTCCTCGACGTCCGGGCCTTGCTGGAGGCCTGGCGCGAAAGCGGCGCCGACCGCGCGGCGCCGGCGCGCTTCCGGCTCATGGATGCGATGGAACGCCGCGCGGCGGCCCATGGCGGCGAAGCGCGGCGGCTGCTGGACGGCAGGCTGGCCGCGCTAATCCAGGCCTACGAGGCCGATCTGGAGGGCGCGTCCCGGCTGGACGCCCCCGAGCCCGAGGCCGCCCCCCGCGAACGCGGACCGCTCGGGCAGTTGGCCGACCGTCTCGCCGGCCCCGTATCGGCGGACCGCGACGGCCCCGACCTGGCGGAACTGCGCGCCGCCTATCCCGAACTGGCGATGCTGGAGTATTTCCGCGGGGTGTGGTCGCAGGTCAGCGCCGACCGCCAGGTCCGGCAGTCCCAGGAACAGGTGCACAAGAACGCCGGCCCGCTCAATTCCAACCAGCTCGTGCACCGGACGCTTTCGCTGATGCGCGGACTGTCGCCCGGCTACCTGCAGCAGTTCCTGTCCTATACGGACGCGCTGATGTGGATGGAACAGATGGCCGCCGCCGCGGCCCCGCCACCCAAGGACGCGCCGCGCGCCGGCGCCAAGAAGACCGCGCGCAAGGCCCGCTAGGCGCCGCAGGCCGATTTGCGCGCCGCCCCCGCGCCGCAGTAAGATACGTTCCATATACAAACCATATATGGATCAACCATGGGCATCGTCAAGATTTCCGAGCAGATGCATGAGAACCTCCGCGTCGCCAGCGGGGCGCTCAGCCGCTCCATCAATTCCCAGGCCGAACACTGGATGCGCATCGGCATGCTGTCCGAACTCTATCCCGAACTGCGCCACGCGGATATCTGCCAGATGCTGATCCGCATCGAGCAGGCCGAGGGTTTCGCCATCGCCTCGCTGTCCCAGGGCCTGCCGCAGGCCGCCCAGCAGGAGGCCGCATAAATGGCGCGCAAGGTTTCCATCAAGTCCGCCGCCGACATCGACATGGCCCGCAAGGCTGGCGCCCTGGCCGCGGAAGTGCTGCACATGATCGCCGAGCACGTGCGTCCCGGCGTCACCACCGACGAACTGGACCGCATCTGCCACGACTACATCGTGAACGTGCAGAAGGCGATACCGGCCAACGTGGGGTACCACGGTTTTCCGAAGACGATCTGCGCGTCCGCCAACCACGTGATCTGCCACGGCATCCCGTCGGCCAAGGTGCTGAAGAACGGCGACATCCTGAACATCGACGTGGCCGTCATCAAGGACGGCTGGTTCGGCGACACCAGCCGCATGTACTACGTGGGCCAGCCCAGCCCGCTGGCGCGCCGCCTGGTCGAAACCACCTACGAGGCGACGCGCGCCGGGATCATGGCCGTGAAGCCGGGCGCGACGCTGGGCGACGTGGGGCATGCGATCCAGACCGTGGCGCACCGCGAGCACTTCAGCATCGTGCGCGAGTACTGCGGCCACGGCATCGGGCAGATCTACCATGACGAGCCGCAGGTCCTGCACTACGGCCGCCCGGGCGAGGGCCTGGTGCTGCAGCCGGGCATGATGTTCACGATCGAACCGATGATCAACGCGGGCAAGCCCCAGACCAAGCAATTGCCCGACGGCTGGACCGTGGTCACCAAAGACCGTTCGCTGTCGGCGCAGTGGGAACACATGGTGGTCGTGACCGACACCGGCTACGAGGTGCTGACGCCCTGGCCGGACGGCTTCGGCAGCTATCCTCCCATCCCCTGACGGACCCGTTCCCGCCCACGGCAAGGAACGGAGTGCGGGCGCGCAAGGGCACGGCCATGATCGTGCCCTTGCCGTTTCCGCGGCGCGATCCCGCGCGCCTCCGCCCCCATGCCCGCCCTGCCCTCCGCGTTCCGCCGCCTGGCCGCGTCCAACCTGGCCGCCCAACTCTCCGAACAGATGGCGCTGGCCGCCGCGCCCCTGGTGGCGGTGCTGGCGCTGGGCGCCAGCGCGGCGCAGACCGGCTATCTGCAGACCGCCCAGACCCTGCCCTTCCTGCTGCTCTCGCTGCCCGCGGGCGTGCTGGCCGACCGCGTGTCGCGCCAGGCGCTGATGACCGCCGCCGAATCCGTGCGCGCGGCCAGCCTGCTGGGCCTGCTCGCGCTGCTGTGGTCGGGCGGGCTGGGCCTGGGCTGGCTGGCCGTGCTGGGCTTCCTGGGCGCGGTGGGCACGGTCGCCTACAACGTGGCGGCGCCCGCGCTGGTGCCCAGGCTGGTCGCGCCGGGCGAACTGGCCAGCGCCAACCGCTGGCTGGAGCTGGCGCGCAGCGCGGCGTTCTCGGCCGGCCCCGCGGCGGGCGGCGCCCTGGTCGGCT
>NZ_UFQC01000061.1 GCF_900496975.1 Achromobacter veterisilvae | reverse complement strand
CGCCAGGCAGCGGCGCCGGCGCGGTCGCGGTGGGGCCGGTGGGCGCGGCGCCCGCGCCGCCGTCGCGTCCGTACAGGCCGGCGTTGGGGTCCGGCGCCTGCCGGGGATCGGGCAGCTTGCCCATGTCGCCCTGGCGGCTGGCGCGGTCCACGAAGGGCACGGGGGCCTTGGTGACGTAGAAGGCGACGACGGCGGCCACGATCAGGCCGATGAGCAGGCCGGCCAGCGCCCCGTACAGGGTGCTGCCGCTTTCGCCGGAGGAACGGCGGGTGGTTTTGCGCTTGGTTGCCATGAACCGATGTTACATCCGCTCGGGCGCGGATACGCCCAACAGCTCCAGGCCGTTGGCCAGCACCTGGCGCGTGGTCGAGGCCAGGCGCAGGCGGGCCAGCTTCAGCGCCGTATCGTCGACCAGCACGCGCTCGGCGTTGTACCAGGCATGGAAGTCCGACGCGCAGTCGCGCAGCCAGAAGGCGATGTGGTGCGGGGACAGTTCCTGGGCGGCCAGTGCGATCACGCCGGGGAATTCGGCCAGGCGCTGCATCAGGGCGAATTCGGTCGGGGCGGTCAGGAGCGCGGCGTCGGCCTGCGCCACGTCGGCGGCCGGCATGGCGGCATTGTTCACCACCGAGCAGATGCGGGCATGCGCATACTGGATGTAATAGACGGGGTTCTCGTCGCTCTTGGACAGCGCCAGGTCCACGTCGAACACGAATTCCGTGTCGGCGCGGCGCTGGATCAGGAAGTAGCGCACCGCGTCGCGGCCCACCCAGTCGATCAGGTCGCGCATGGTCACGTAGCTGCCGGCGCGCTTGGAGATCTTGACCTCTTCGCCGCCGCGCATCACCTTGACCATCTTGTGCAGCACGTAGGACGGGTAGTCCTTGGGGATGCCTTCTTCCAGCGCCTGCAGGCCGGCGCGCACGCGCGCCACGGTGCCGTGGTGGTCGCTGCCCTGGATGTTCACGGCGCGGTGGAAGCCGCGCTCCCATTTGGCCTTGTGGTAGGCCACGTCGGGCACGAAGTAGGTGTAGCCGCCTTCGCTTTTCCGCATGACGCGGTCTTTGTCGTCGCCCGTGCCCAGTTCGGTGGTGCGCAGCCACAGGGCGCCGCCTTCCTCGTAGGTATGGCCGCCGGCGACCAGCGCCTTGACGGTGGCCTCGACGCGGCCGGACGTGTAGAGCGAGCTTTCCAGGTAGTAGTTGTCGAACGCCAGGCCGAAGGCCTGCAGGTCCAGGTCTTGTTCGCGGCGCAGGTAGGCCACGGCGAAGACGCGGATGTCGTCGAGGTTGTCGATATTGCCGCTGGCGGTGACGGGCTCGCCGTCCGAGGCCTGGATGGTCTTGCCGGCCTGGAAATCGCGCGCGATGTCGGCGATGTAGTCGCCCTTGTAGCCGTCGGCGGGCCACTCGGGGGAATCGGTCGTCAGGCCGCGGGCGCGGGCCTGCACGCTGATGGCCAGGTTATGGATCTGGTTGCCGGCGTCGTTGTAGTAGAACTCGCGGGTGACGTCCCAGCCGTTGGCGTCGTACAGGCGGCAGATCGCGTCGCCCAGCGCGGCCTGGCGGGCGTGGCCCACGTGCAGCGGGCCGGTGGGGTTGGCCGACACGAATTCGACCAGGATCTTTTCGCCGCTGCGGGGCGCGCGGCCGAAGTCGGCGCCCTGTTCGGCCACGGCGGCGATGACGGCCTGGCGGGCCGCGGCGGTGATGCGCAGATTGATGAAGCCGGGGCCGGCGATTTCGGCGCTTTCGACCAGGGCGGCGGCGCCGGGCTGCGCCATCAGGGCGTCCACGATGGCCTGGGCCAGTTCGCGCGGATTGCGGCGGGCCGGCTTGGCCAGTTGCATGGCCACGTTGGTGGCGACGTCGCCGTGGGCGGCAACCTTGGGGCGTTCCAGTAGCACAGTGGCCTGGGCGTCGGGCAGGCTTTGCGCGACGGCGGCCTGGATCAGGGAGATAAGCTGTTTCTGTTGCTCGAGGAGCATGGGCGTCTGGAGAGTTTCTGAGTTAGTGACGGACGCGCCCGCGGGGGGCCGTGCCTGGCGAGGGCGGGGGCGCGGCCTGACGTGTGGAGCGCGACCGCGCGCATGCCCGATTCCGGGGCGGCGCAGGTCCTCCTGTCAGGGAATCTCCTGAATCATAGCTTGATTTGGCCCTCGGACCGGCATGGGCCGGCGGGCCGGGCTGCCCGGCCAGGCCTCCGTGGGGGACGGATGGCACGCCCCGGCGGACCTCCTTTCCGGCGCCAGTTGGCATCCCCCGCGCGTTGCGGTAGTGTGTGTAAGTAATCATTGTGGAGACCGGAATATGTTGATCACCTTTCACTCCAAGGTCGTGGCCGAGGTTCTGATGCTGACCGACCATGCGGGCGTGCTGTTGCAGGCCGCCGGCAAGTCCTTCGGAGACAAGATTCCGGAGCGCGGCGTTTTCACCGTGGAACAACTGCAACCCGCCATCAGCGGCATCGAGCACGCGATCGACGACTACCAGCGCGCCCACGAGGGCAGCGACGAAAACGACGAGGACAAGGCGCCCGTGTCCCCGATGGCCCGCATGGTGGGCATGAAGGAACGCGCCTTCCCCCTGCTGGACATGATGCGCCAGTCCCTGGCGGCTGGCTCGGAAGTCACCTGGGAGGTGTCGCGCGGCTGGTAGCCGGGCCAATGTCGCCGGGCCGACAATCTGCCCGGCCGTTTTTGCCTACGCTTCTGGCCTGACGACCACTGAAGGAACCCCCATGCGCAGCGATATCACCATTGTTTTCGACCCCCGCCGTTCGCTGGACCTTTCCGCCGACGTCGAACCGTCCCCGCAGAGCCAGAGCCAGGCGCGGGACTGGTTCGACGGCGCCTGGGAAACGCTGGGGTGCGAACCCCTGCGCCCCAGCGGCAAGGTCCTGCTGCTGGACAAGGTGCTGGGGGTGGCGGACGCGCTCGGCTACGACACCCTCTCCACCGACGAAAAAGAAGCCCGCGAGTTCGCGGACAACCTGGCGCTGGCGCTGGAACGCCCGCGGATCACGGTGGACCTGCCGGGGTTGACGGTGGGGTATTGAGGTCTCCCGGACCCGTACGATAGGGCCAGGTGTCAGACACCCATACGAGAAAATCTTTCGGCCAGGTGTCAGACACCCATACGAGAAGACCTTTAATTCAAGTTTTTCTTCCCGGGTGTCTGACACCCAATATGTGTCAGACACCCGGGAAGGCCAGCTTCAATCCGAAAGAGCGTCTCGTACGGGTGTCAGACACCCCCCCTGCCTCATACGGGTGTCAGACACTCCCCTCCAACGTTCTACCGGATCCCCGCCCGCATGAACGACTGCACGAACTGGCGCTGGAACAGCAGGAACGCGATCAAGAGCGGCGCGGCCGACATCAGGGTGGCGGCGGTGATGACCGACCAGTCGATGCCCTGGTCGGTGGACGAGAACACTTGCAGCCCCACCGTCAGCGGCCGGGATTCCACCGAGTTGGTGATGATCAGCGGCCACAGGAAGTTGTTCCAGTGGTGGCTGACCGACACCAGTCCGTAGGCCACGTAGATCGGCTTGGCCAGCGGCACGTACACCTTCCACAGGATCTGCAGTGCATTCGCGCCTTCCATTCGGGCGGCCTCTTCCAGTTCGCGCGGCACCGTCTTGAAGGTCTGGCGCAAGAGGAAAATGCCGAAGGCCGACGCGAAGTACGGCAGGCCGATGGCGAACACCGTGTCGCGGATGCCCAGTTGGCTCATCGACCGGTAGTTCTCCACCAGCAGCACGTCGGGCATGATCATCAGTTGCAGCAGCACCAGCATGAAGACGAAGTCGCGGCCGCGGAACTCGAAGCGCGCGAACGCGTAGCCGGCCAGCGTCGACAGCACCAGTTGCGCCGCCAGCACCATCGTGACCAGCAGGAAGGTGTTGAGGAAGTAGCGCGGGAACGGCGCGGCGTGCCAGGCCCGCACGAAGTTGTCCAGCGTCAGCGGCGCGAACAGGTCGAAGCGGGTCGCGTAGGCCGGCGGATGGAACGCCGCCCACATCGCGTACGCCAGGGGCAGGATCCACAGCAGGCCGAGCGCCCACGCGCCCAGGGTATCGAGCTTGTCTTTCATTGATAGTGCGTCCTGCGGTCCAGCCAGCGGAACTTGACCAGCGCGGTCAGCGCCAGCACCACCAGCAACACGACGGTCAGCGTGGCGGCGTAAGCCGTGTCCCAGAAACTGAAACCCACCTGGTAGATGTAGTACAGCAGCAGCGTGCTGGCGTTGTCGGGCCCGCCGCGCGTCATGACCACCACGTGGTCCACCAGGCGGAACGCGTTGATCAAGGCGTTGATCAAGACGAAAAGCGTGGTGGGCATCAGCAGCGGCCACAGGATGCGGCGGAAATACTGCCAGCGCGACGCGCCCTCCAGCATGGCGGCTTCGCGCAGGGACGGCGACACCGTCTGCAAGGCCGCCAGGTAGAAGATCATGAAGAAACCGGCTTCCTTCCAGACCGTCACCAGCATCAGCGCGGGCAGCGCGGTCTCGCGGTTGCCCAGCCAGTTGGGGCCGGGCGAGCCGAAAAGCTGCATGACCTGCGCGATCAGCCCGTACTGCGGTGTGTAGAAGAACAGCCAGATATTGGCCACCGCCACCATGGGCAGCACCGTGGGCGTGAAGTAGGCCATGCGCAGGAAACCGCGCCCGCTGAGGTTGCGGTTCACCCACAGCGCCATGATCAGCGCGATGCCGATCGACGTGGGGATCGTGCCCAGCGCAAACCACAGGTTGTTCCACAGCGACTGCCAGAACACCGGGTCGTCGCGCATGACCGCGTAGTTGTCCAGCCCGACGAAGCGGGCCGGGCGCGCGCCCTTGGGGGTGGAGAAAAAGCTGTGCCATAGCGTCGCCAGCGCCGGGTAGTGCGTGAACGCGGCGAGCAGCACGATGGCTGGCAGCAGAAGCAGCCAGCCATAAAGCGCGTTTAAAGAGCGGCTCATCGTGCTAAGGGCTTGTTTATTGGTAGGGGCGCAGTACGCGGTCGGCCTCGCGCTGCGCATCGGTCAGGGCCTGCTGGGGCGTCTTGGAACCCGTCAGTGCCGCCTGCAGGGCGTCGTTCAGGGTCTTGGTGACGCGCTGGTTCTCATGCGTGGAGAACTCCGCCACGCTGACTTCCAACTGGTCGCGCGCGACCGCGGCGGCCGGCACTTCCTGCGCGTACTTCTTCATCTTCTCGGTCTGCCACGCGGCCGGCGTCACGGCCACGTAGCCCGTGGCGATGCTCCAGTCCGCGGCGCGCTCGGGCGTCGTGACCCATTGCGCGAACTTCAGCGCGGCCTGCTGCTGTTCCGGCGTGCCGCTCTTGAAGATGTAGAAGTTGCCGCCGCCGGTCGGGCTGCCGCCGCGCTTCTGCTTCGGCATCATGGCGACCCCGAACGGGAAGTCGGCATTCTTGCGGATGTTGGTCAGGTTGCCCGTCGTGGTCCAGACGATCGCGGCCTTCTTTTCCAGGAAGTCCTTGGGCGTGGTGCCCCAGTCGATCGTGCCGGTGGGCATGATCTTGTGCTTGGCGGACAGGTCGCGCCAGAACTGCGCGGCCTCGACGACCGCCGGCTTGTCCAGGTAGACCTCGTTGCCGGCCTCGTTCATGAGGATGGCGTCGTTGGGCGTGGTGAGCGCCTGGAACAGCCAGTACGCGAACGCGCCGCCCGAGGGGATCTCGATGCCCCATTGCGTGGTATTGCCGGAGGCGTCCTGCTTGGTCAGCTTCTTGCCGTATTCGACCAGTTCGGCCCAGGTCGCGGGCGCGCGTTCGGGATCCAGCCCCGCGGCCTTGAACAGGTCCTTGTTGTAGTACATGACGATGGTCGAACGCTGGAACGGCACGCCCCAGGTGTGGCCGCCGGTGCGGCTGTTCTGCATGAAGGCGTCATAGAAGCCGCCGAGCCACTTCTTGTCGGCGTCGGTCTTGGCCAGGCCGTCGATCGGGACGATGGCGTCCTCGTCGATCAGCGTGAACATGTCGGTGGACAGCAGCACCGCGAGCTGCGGCGGGGTGCCGCCCTTGAGCGCGGTCAGCGCCTTGGCGATCGAGTCCTGGTAGGAGCCGGCGTAGATCGGCTTGATCTTGATGCCGGGATTTTCCTTCTGGAAATCCGCCACCATGTCGTCGACGATCTTGGTGATGGGGCCGCCGACCGCGACCGGATAATAGAACTCCACCTCGACGGGCTTGTTCTGCGCCTGCGCGGGCAGCGAAAGGCAAGCGGCGGCCAGGCTGGCGGCCAGGGTCTTCAGTACGATGCGTCGCATGTTGCGTTTCCTTATCCGTGGAATGGGCGCCCTCTAGCGCCCGTCGATGTTGATGACCGCCGAATCGGCGGCAAAGAAATGCTGCTGCCCGTCCGGCCAGGACAGGCGCAGGGCCTCGCCGGCGCGCGCGCGCAGGTGTCCGCCCACGCGCACGGCCACGCCGCTGGTGTCGCCGACGCGGCACACCACGATGGAGTCCGCGCCGAAATACTCGACGCTTTCCACGGTGGCGGCGATGCCGCCGTCGTCGATACGGATGTGTTCCGGCCGCACGCCCAGCTTCACCGCGCCGGCGGGCGCGTTGGCGATGACGGGCCCGTCCGTGCCGGAGATGACCGCGGCGCCGCCCCGCGTCGTCAGGCCGATCAGGTTCATGGGCGGCGTGCCGATGAAGCGCGCCGCGAATTCGCTGGCCGGGCGCGCGTACAGGCCGTCGGGCGTGTCGTGCTGTTCGATCTGGCCGCCGCGCAGCAGCACGACCTGGTCGGCCATGCTCATGGCCTCGGTCTGGTCGTGCGTCACGTAGACCATCGTGATGCCCAGGTCCTGCTGCAAGGCGCGGATCTCGCGGCGCATTTCATGGCGCAACTGCGCGTCCAGGTTCGACAGCGGTTCGTCCATCAGGCAGACCGGCGCCTCCGAGATCACGGCGCGGCCCAGCGCCACGCGCTGCTGCTGGCCGCCCGAAAGCTGCGAGGGCTTGCGGTCCAGCAGGTGGTTCAGGCCCAGGAGGCCCGCCACGCGCTGGAGGCGGCGGTCGTAGTCGCGCGCCGGTTCCTTGCGCACCTTCAGGCCGAACAGGATGTTCTCGCGCACCGATAGATGCGGAAACAGCGCGTATGACTGGAACACCATGGAGATGCGGCGCTTGGAGGGCGGCAACTGGGTGACGTCGCGGTCGCCGATGCGGATGGTGCCCGAGGTGGGGGTGTCCAGCCCCGCGATCATGCGCAGGGTGGTGGACTTTCCGCAGCCCGACGGACCCAGCAGGACCGTGAAGCTGCCGGCTGGCACCGTGAAGCTCACGCCATGGATCGCGGCGGCGCCGCCATATTGTTTGGTGAGGTTATCCAGAACGATGGATGACATGCTGTCTCGAAGATCTAATAGTTAGATCCGCATTGTTGCCTGTGATGAAAACCTTTTCATTGTGCAGCGCAAACATGACGGATATATGGCAATGCGAGGTTTCGTAGTCTAGCCGCTGGCCCTAGCCGAAAGGATACGGGCCGGGGTATTCCCCAATGACGGCGTGATGCGTGACCAGGTTGCCGCCCTGCCACCAGTGCAGTTGATAGCCGGGCGGCTCCATGATGTATTGCAGGGTCGGGCGTGGTCCCAGTTCCAGCGCGAGCTGGTGCGCCGTGCCCGGACAGGTGGATGCGATCGTGCCGCCGAAGCGCTGGAATATCGTGCGGTGCAAATGGCCGCAGAGCACGCGCTGCACGTTCGGAAAGCGCGCCACGATGCGTTCGAGTTCCGCCGCGCCGGCCAGCAGGCCGATGGCGTCCATGTGTTCGATGCCGGTCAGGAAAGGCGGGTGATGCATCAGCACCAGCGTGGGCCGTTCCGGCTGTTCGGCCAGGCGTGCGGCCAGCCAGTCCAGGCGGTCCTGGCAGAGTTCGCCGTGGCTCTTCATGGGCACGACGGTATCCAGCGCCAGCATGCGCAGCGGATAGGCTTCGACGGCGTACTGGATGAACGGCCCCCGGCCTTGCAGATACCCGTGGTCGGGGAAGGCCTCGCGCAACTGGGCGCGGTCGTCGTGGTTGCCGGGCAGGAGGAAATACGGAATCTCCAGCGCCCGCAGGTGGTCCCGCAGCGCCTGGTATTCCTGCGGCCTGCCCAGGTCCGTCAGGTCCCCCGTGATGAGCACGCAGTCGGGGCGCGGCGTCAGGGCATTGAGCGCGCGCACGGCCGGCGCCAGGAAAGCGGCGGGGTCGATGATGCCGTAGGCCTTGTCGCCGGGGGTGCGCATGTGCAGGTCGGTAATCTGTGCGATGAGCATGACGCGTCGATGTCGGAATGATTATCGTGAAATGGGTGGGGGCCGCGGCTATGCGGACTTGCGGCGGACCGGCGCCGCGGTGCCGCCGACCACGATGCAATGCGGCAGGCGGTCCGATTGCGGCGGATGGCCGTGGATCTGCGCCAGCAGGTTCGAGCAGGCCGCGACACCGATGCCGTCGCTGGGCTGGGCCACGGTCGTCAGCGGCGGCGTCAGCAAGGCGCCGAAGCGCATGCCGTCGAACCCGCATACCGAGATGTCGGCCGGCACGGACAGCCCGAGAGCCACCAGGTCCGCGATGACCGCGGTGGCCAGCAGGTCGTTCGAGCAGAACAGGGCGGTGGGCGCCTGCTTGCCGCGCAGCGCGGCCTTCAGGGCGTCGGCGTCGCTGCCGGTGTGCGAGCTCATGGAAATGTGCTGGACGGCGTCCAGGCCCAGCTTCTTGGCGCAGGCGCGGGCGCCCGCCAGGCGGCGGCGCGCGCGGTCGGATGCCGTCAGCGGACCGGTCACCAGGGCGATGCGGCGGTGGCCCAGCGCGGCCAGGTGGGCCACCATGTCGCTGGCGGCGGCGCGGTTGTCCACCGATGCGTAGGGATGGGCGGCCGATTCGTTGTAGACCAGCACGTAGGGAATGCCGGCGCTGTCCAGGTCGTCCAGGGTGGCGCTCTTGGCCACGTCGGCGACGGTCAGGATCAGCCCATCCACCTGGTGGTCCATCAGTCCCTGGACGGCGGCCGATTCCACCGCCGGATCGTAGCCGGTGGCCGTGAGCATGACGCTGTAGCCGGATTCGCGCGCGCGGCGTTCCGCGCCTTCGAAGCATTCGGCGAACACCGGGTTGGACAGCGTGGGCAGGATCAGCCCGATGGTGCGCGTGCTGCCCGAACGCAGGCTGCGGCCCACGCGGTTGGGCCGGAAGCCCGCGCGCTTGGCGACGTTGCGGATGTGCGCCAGCGTGTCGGGGTGCACGATGTCCGGCTGGTTGAACGCGCGCGAAACCGTGGCCGGCGATACGCCGGCCTTGCGAGCCACTTCGATGATGGAAAAGCGGGGCGACGAGCGCGATGCCATGGCGGTATTGCTGCCGGATCAGTGAAAACGATTTCATCATACAAGACAAATATGACCTTTGTGTTGCACGGGTTTGCGCTATGCTGGGGGCGACGCAACAACAAAGCCGAGGCGCGGCGCGCGATTTGCCCAGGAAAACAAGGCGTGTTCCGTGTTTTTCCCAATTGACGCGCAGCGAACAATGGTGGGTATCGGTCCGTCCGAATCGCATGGCAAGGCAGCCGCCTCGCGGGATCGGGCAGGCCCTCGGTCAAGGGGACCGGGTGCGTAGTTCAGCCGCCGCGCGTGACGCGCGGCGCCGGTAAAGAGGAAAGGACCATGTCTACTGCCTTGAACAGACTTGGCGCGCTGGAAGCCGCGCGCAAGCTGCAACGGCGCGAATTGACCGCGGAACAACTGGTGCGCGCCTGCTTTGCGCGCATCGAGCAGCGCGAGAACACCGTGCACGCCTGGACGGCGCTGCAAAAGCAGGCCGCGCTGGACCGCGCGCAGGAACTCGACCGCGGCGCCCTGGCCGGCCCGCTGCACGGCCTGCCCATCGGCGTCAAGGACCTGTTCGATACCGACGACCTGCCCACCCGCTACGGTTCACCCATCTACGAGCGCCACCGCCCGGGGCTGGACGCCGCCGCCGTGGCGCTGTGCCGCGGCGCGGGCGCGATCGTCATCGGCAAAACCGTGACCACCGAGTTCGCCACCTACCAGGCGGGCCCCACGCGCAATCCGCGCAACGAGGCCTACACGCCCGGCGGTTCGTCCAGCGGTTCGGCGGCCGCGGTGGCCGACGACATGGTGCCGTTCGCATTGGGTTCGCAAACCGCGGGCTCCATCATCCGTCCCGCGTCCTATTGCGGCATCGTGGGGTTCAAGCCCACCTTCGGCGCCATCCCGCGAGCCGGGGTCAAGAGCCTGGCGGAATCGCTGGACACGATCGGCGGCTTCGCGCGCTCGGTGCCGGACGTGGCGCTCTTCGCCTCGGTCCTGATGCGGGACCCGCGCATGCTGGAACTGGCCTACGACGGCAAGCCGCGCATCGGCATGTACCGCAGCCTCCAATGGCGCCACGCCCAGGCCGAAACCAAAGAGGCCTTCGCGCAGGCGGCGGCTATCCTGTCGCGGGCCGGCGCCGTCGTGGAAGAGGTGCCGCTGCCGCCGGAACACTGTGTGCTGGTCCAGTTGCACTCGGACATCATGGCGTTCGAAGCCTCGCAGTCGCTGGCCTACGAACGCCTGGAGCACGCCGCGCAGCTCAGCCCCAAGATCCAGGCCATCCTGGAAGCGGGCGCGCGCATCACCGCGGAAGAACACCTGAAGAACCTGGCCCGCGCTGCCGAGTCGCGCGCGCGCGTGGACGCATGGTTCGACACGTACGACGTGTTGCTCGCGCCCAGCGCGGCCGGCGAAGCCCCCTTCGCGGACCTGGGCACCGGAGACCCGCAGTTCTCGCGCGCCTGGACGCTGTTCGGCGTGCCCTGCCTGAACCTGCCGTTCGCCACCGGCCCGCAAGGCCTGCCGGTGGGGCTGCAACTGGTCGGCAAGCGCCATAGCGACCATTTCACGCTGGCCGTCGCCGCATGGGTCCATCAACGCTTGCTGGCCGCCAACGCGCCGGACATCGGCGCGTCGGACATGTGGCCTCGGGGGTGAGGCGGCAGCGCCATCCGCTTCCCAGAAAAAAGCCCGCCGGATAAGGCGGGCTTGTTTTCATGCCGGGGTGCGGATCACGCGGCCTCGGCAGTTTCCTGTTCGGCGGACGCCACGGCGCCGGCATTGATGTGGCGGTTGACGGCGCTCAGGACGGCCTGGAACGAAGCCGTCACGATGTCGCGGTCGATGCCCACGCCGAAGCCCGTGCTCGAATCGCCGACGCGCAATTCCACATAGGACGCCGCGCGCGTGTCGGTGCCGGTGCCGATGGCGTGCTCATGGTAGTCCATGATGCGCACGGGCACGTCCAGCGCGGCCACGAAGGCCGAGATGGCGCCGTCGCCCTTGCCGGTCACGATGCGGCGTTCGCCGTTGTATTCCAGTTCGGCCTCGATGCTGAAATGCTGGCCTTCGCCGGCTGCCGGGTTGCCGTCGATGCGGTGGCGCACCAGCTTCCACGGCGCCTTCTGTTCGAGGTATTCGCGGTTGAAGATCGTGTGCACGTCGTCGGCGGTGACTTCGCGGCCGGTTTCGTCGGTGACGCGCTGGATGGCGCGGCTGAATTCGATCTGCAGGCGGCGCGGCAACACCAGGCCGTGCTCCTGTTCGAGCAGGTACGACACGCCGCCCTTGCCCGACTGGCTGTTCACGCGGATCACGGCGTCGTAGCTGCGGCCGAGGTCGGCCGGGTCGATCGGGAGGTACGGCACTTCCCAGACGGCATCGGCCTTCTGCTGCGCGAAGCCCTTCTTGATGGCGTCCTGGTGCGAGCCCGAGAACGCGGTGAAGACCAGGTCGCCGGCATACGGATGGCGCGGGTGCACGGGCAACTGGTTGCAGTATTCGGCGCAGCGGCGCACTTCGTCGATGTCGGAGAAGTCCAGGCCCGGGTGCACGCCCTGGGTGTAGAGGTTCAAGGCCAGGGTGACGAGGTCGACGTTGCCGGTGCGCTCGCCGCTGCCGAACAGGCAGCCTTCGATGCGGTCGGCGCCGGCCATGACGGCGAATTCCGCGGCGGCCACGGCGGTGCCGCGGTCGTTATGCGGGTGCACGCTGAGCACGATGCTGTCGCGGCGCGCGAGGTTCTTGTGCATCCACTCGATCTGGTCCGCGTACATGTTCGGGGTGGTGGCCTCGATGGTGGCGGGCAGGTTCAGCACCATCTTGCAATCCGGCGTGGGTTCCCATACGTCGGCCACGGCGTTGGAGACTTCCAGCGCGAATTCGGGTTCGGTCGTGCTGAAGACTTCCGGCGAGTACTGGTAGCGCCACTTCGTTTCCGGGTGCTGGGCCATGTACTGCTTCACCAGGCGCGTGCCGGTCGTGGCGATGTTCTTGATTTCGTCCTTGCTCATGTTGAACACGACCTTGCGGAACGCCGGCGCGCAGGCGTTGTACAAGTGGACGATGGCCTGCTTGGCGCCGGCGGCGGATTCCACCGTGCGGCTGATCAGGTCTTCGCGGGATTGCGTCAGGACGATGATGGTGACGTCGTCGGGGATGCGCTTTTCGTCGATGAGCTTGCGGACGAAGTCGAAGTCGGTCTGCGAGGCCGACGGGAAGCCGACTTCGATTTCCTTGAAGCCGATCTTCACCAACTGTTCGAAGAAGCGGAGCTTGCGCTCGACGCTCATCGGCTCGATCAGGGACTGGTTGCCGTCGCGCAGGTCCGTGCTCATCCAGATCGGCGCCTCGGTAATGCGGCGGCTGGGCCAGGTGCGTTCGGAGAAGTCGCGGGCAAAGGGGGCGAAGGGGACGTACTTGGTAGCGGGGTTGGCAAGCATCATGACTACACCTCGATCGGTTTCTTTTGAATCCCGGGAGCACTACTCTCGGCGGCATTTGTGACCGGATGACGGTCTTGTGCCAGGGGTTGCCGTGATTGACCGGCAGGATTCACAAATAAAAGGGGGAAATCGCGTGTGGCAAGCGTGGCTGCCGAGCTACCACGGGGACACTAGGCCCGGCAACCGATCGGTAGGTATAGCGATAGCGCGGCAAACGTGGAGGTGCGAGCGCGCAAGCCGGCAACCGGAGCGGCGGAGCGTCCGATGGCAATCGCGAGGGAGGTGCGGTGTGCGGCCATAAGTTGCTAGTCAAACATACTTTGCGCCGAAGCGCAAACGGAAAACATCCGAAAAAAACAGGGGGCGGAACGCCCCGCCATCTTTTCCGCCACGTGTTCACTGCGTCTGCATATGGCCGTTTTTCACGACTTTACCCAGACGTTCGCGTTCGCTTGCCGCTCTGGGCCAGTGGCCTCTTTCATCATTTCCGCCACGAAATGCGGGGCTGGCTGGCAAGCGACTGAAACAAACAGGCCGCCTCAGCGGGCGGCCTGGAAGCGGGCGAAAGCGGAACGCCTCAGCGGGCCGGGCCGATGCGCGGTTCGATGTAGCGGTCGCCGCGGGTTTCGCCGCGGACGGCGGCGTTCGGGTCGCGGCGGCCGTCGTCGCGGGGTTCGCGGGTCGGGCGGCTGTCGAAACCTTCCAGGATCCGGGCCTGGTCGGCCACCATCGCGATCTTGCCGATACGGTTGTGGCGGATTTCAGACAGGGAGCGGCGCAAATCGCCTACCGTGAAGGGTTCCTGGCGGTCGCCCCAGGCCCAGCGCAGTACGCCGAGGGACTCTTCCGACAGGTTCGGAGCCAGGTCGGCGAGCACGTCCGTGCCCACCGGCGTGGCGCTGCCCGAGGCCAGGCTGGCGGACAGCCAGGCGCGGACGGCGAAGAATACGATCAGGGACCAGATGGCCGTGATGGCCCACCAGAGGTACGGGTTGACCTTCTGCACCATGTCCACGGTCGGCTGGCCCAGGGAATGCAGGAAGTCGTAGTTCATGCCGCGGCCGAAATCCAGTATCCACCGGGCGGCCAGATACCAGATGACGAGCGCGACGGCGATGACGATCGCGCGCACAACGAGTCGGGGAAGCGCCAGTTTGAGCAGGGTCTGGCCGATAAGGCGGCAGTCCTGGCGGACGCTTGCCGGCGAAGTCAGATTCATCATGCAAAATATTGTACCTATGACCCGTCCAATTTTAGAACTGCGACCCGGTCAGCATTTGACGCTGACACCACAGTTACAACAATCGATCCGATTGTTGCAACTGTCCACGCTCGAACTCGAGGCCGAGATTTCGCAAGTCCTCGCGGAAAACCCGCTGCTGGAGCGGGACGACGAACCCCTGTCGGCCCAGGACCAGGCCGATTCCGAGCGCGAATCTTCCGTGCAGGACGACGAAACGCCGGTCGAGCGCGAGACGGCGGCCGAGGAAATGCCGGGATCCGGCGGCGTTTATCCGGACGACGATTCCTCCCTGCCCGAGGCGGCGCGGCCAGACACGCTGCGCGAACATCTGATGGGCCAACTGGTCCTGACGCGCGCCGCGCCCCGCGACGTCGCGCTGGCGGGGCTGCTGATCGACGAATTGGACGAAAACGGCTACCTGGGATCGCCGCTGGAGGAAATCCTGGGCTGGCTGCCGGCCGAGATGGAGCCGGACCTGGACGAACTGAAGGCGGCGCTGTCGCTGCTGCAATCGTTCGATCCCCCCGGCATCGGCGCGCGGGACATGGCGGAATGCCTGCTGCTGCAACTGCGCAATCCCGACCTTGGCCGCCTGCCGGAAGCGGCGGACGCCGCCGCGCTCGCCTGTGCGCGCCGTATCTGCGCGGAGCACCTGTCCCTGCTGGCGACCGGCAACACCGCGAAGCTGTGCGCGGCCGCGGGCTGCGACGAACCCACGTTCCGGGCGGCCCATGCCCTGATCCTGCGGCTGGAACCCCGGCCGGGACGGGCCTGGACCGTGCCCGCGGCCGATTACGCGGTGCCGGACGTCATCGTGCGCAGGACCCGGCGCGGCTGGCAGGCTACTTTGAACAGCGCCGCCGTGCCCCGGCTGCAGATCAACGGGCTGTACGCCCAGATGCTGGGCAACCAGAAGGAGTCCGCGCACGCCGGCCTGCAATCGCAGCTACAACAGGCCCGCTGGATGATCCGCAACGTGGAGCAGCGTTTCGACACCATCCTGCGCGTGGCCCAGGCCATCGTGGAGCACCAGACGGCCTTCTTCAGCCAGGGCCCCGGCGCTATGCGGCCGCTTATCCTGAAGGACATCGCGGGCGAGCTGGGCTTGCACGAATCCACGATTTCACGGGCCACAACACAGAAGTACATGCTTACTCCATTCGGCACCCTGGAGCTCAAGCGCTTCTTCGGCACGGGCGTGTCGACCGAAGGCGGGGACGCCACGTCGGCCACGGCGGTGCAGACTTTCATCCGGCAGATGGTGGCGGAAGAGAACCGGGCCAAGCCGCTGTCGGACAGCCAGATCATGCAAAAACTGGCCGATCAGGGGATAGTCATCGCCCGCCGGACGGTGGCAAAGTACCGCGAAGCGCTGCGGATCGCCCCGGCCGCGCTGCGCAAGGCGCAGGCCGCCGCCCGCTGAAATAAGGGACGGGCATATTCAAATTCGTCCCTTTTTTCAAGGACTTGCGTGACACTTCGGTTGCAAATTTATTTGCCGGCGGGGCTTGCCAGTGATCGAATAATTTTCGATAATTATTCTCATGTACATTTGCGTATGTAATGCCATCACCGAACGCCAAGTCCGCGCCAGCGTGGACGGTGGCGCGACGACGCTTTCCGACCTGCAGTTCGAGCTGGGCGTGGCCACGTGCTGCGGCTGCTGCGCGGCGACCGCCGCCGAATACCTGCCGGGCGGCCGCTGTTCCAGCGTGTGCGACGTGCGCTCGATTGCCGTTCCGGTCAATCCTCCGGCCGCCATGGTCGAATCGGGCGCGCCTGCTGCCAACAGCAGCTTCCCGATTCCGCTCGTCGCCACGGCCTGAACGGGTTGGCTGTTCCCTCCGGCTCGCTGCCTGTCATGCGGCGAGCCGCGTCGTTTCCTTCTCGCAAAAATCCTGGATAGCCATCGCCAGCCGGCGCACCGGCAGGCGCGCGGTGTCGGCCATGCATAGCGCCAGCTCGGTCGGCGGCACGGCAGGCAAGGCCGCATCGACGACCCGCAGGCCCGGTACCATGCAGCGGCGCTCCAGCAGCGCGACCCCCAGCCCTCCTTTCAATGCGGCTTGCAGGCCCGTCAGGTTCGGGCTTTCGTACGCGATGCGCCAGTGCCGGCCGGCGGCCTCCAGGGCGTGGATCGCCCGGTTGCGGTAGATGCAGCCCTGCGGAAAGGCCACCAAGGGCACCGGTCCGGCCTCCTCGAGATTCAGGGACGGGCCGCAGATCCAGTGCAGGTTTTCCGGCCAGGCGGCCAGCGCGCTGCCGGCGCCGGGTTCGCGCTTGATGAGCGCCACGTCCAGGTCGCCCCGTTCCAGCGCGCGCGCAAGCGCGGCGGTCAGGTCGCACCGCACCGACAGCCGGACGCCCGGGTGGGACCGCGCGAACTCCGCCACGACGGCGGTCAGCGTTTCCGCCGCGAAATCGTCGGGAACGCCCAGCCGGATCACGTCCACGCGCTTGCGCCCGCTGACCGCCTCCCGCACCTCCGTCGACAGGGCCAGCATCCGCCGGGCATAGCCCAGCAGGCGTTCGCCGTCTTCGGTCAACGAGACCTGCCGGCCTTCGCGGACGAACAGCGCGCATTCCAGCGACTCTTCCAGTTTGCGGATCTGCTGGCTGACGGTGGACTGGCTGCGGTGCACCCGTTCGCCGGCCGCCGTGAAACCGCCGGCGTCCACCACCGACACGAAACTGTGGAGAAGGTCGAGATCCAGCATCGGGTCACCTCAGACATTTGATTTTCAAATACTGTCGATCCGAATAAAGAGTTTGTCAATGGATCCGGGCCCGCGCAGAATCGCTTCACCCGCCGCCCCCGCGGCTTTCGCGCCCAGTCCCGGATTCCCCATGAAGGCCACATCGACCCTGCCCGCCGCCGCCCTGCCCGCCGATGCCCCGCCCGGCATCAGTTGGGCGCCGATCGCGGCATTCTGCTTCCTGTGGAGTTCGGCATTCGCGGCGGCCAAGATCGCGGTGCGGGACTGTCCGCCGCTGACCTTGCTGACCATCCGTTTCCTGATCGCCGGCGCGCTGATGCTGGGCTTGGCGGCGGCCAGCGGCCGCTGGAAGCTGCCCGCGGGGCGCGACCTGGCGGCGCTCGCGCTGCTCGGCGTGCTGAACAACACGCTGTACCTGGGCCTGAGCTGGTCCGGCATGACCACCGTGTCGTCCGCGTTCACGGCCGTGCTGATCAGCACCAACCCGCTGCTCATCGGCGTGCTGGCCGGCCCGGTGCTGGGCGAACGCCTGGGGTGGCGCAAGCTGGCCGGCCTGTGCCTGGGATTGGCGGGCGTGGCGCTGGTGCTGCGATCGCGGCTGTCCGGCATGCAGGAAGACCTGCACGGCACCTTGCTGGTCACCGGAGGACTGGTGGCGCTGGTGGCGGGCACGCTGCTCTACAAGCGCCTGAAGCCGGCCTCGGGCCTGTGGACGTCGACGGGCATACAGTCGCTGGCCGGCGCGGCGGCGTTGCTGCCCTTCGCGCTGGCCACCGAAAGCATCGGCGATGCGCGCATGACGGCCAGCCTGTTCTGGAGCATGGCCTACATGATCGTCGCGGTGTCGATGGGCGGCTACTACTTGTGGTTCATGATCCTGGGCCGCGCCAGCGCCACGTCGGCCAGCGCGCTGCACTTCCTGATGCCGCCGCTGGGGCTGCTGTTCGGGTGGCTGGTGCTTGCCGAACCGGTGTCGTGGCTGGACCTGCTGGGCATCGTCCCGATCGCGTTCGGCATCTGGCTCGCGACGCGGCGGACCGCTTAGCGCGCGAGTTGCCGGCACAGTTGCCGATCCGCAACGAGCGAGCCCGCGCGGCCTTTGCGCCGGATCCGCCGGGCCGAAAGCCTGAATCTGCATCAGGCTTCGCCGCATTCCGCGTCGGAATCCGCGGGCCGCTTGCGGGCAGGCCGCATGAGCGCTGTCTCGCGCATGCAAGGCATCGCGCACGCATACTCATTCTCATTAGCCTAACGCTTTCTGATAGCGCTCCTAAAGCGGTTTACCAAATGCAGCGCAAGGCTAGGCGCGGCCCTGCGCCAGATGGTAGTCTGCCGAAGTTGCGTACGCGCGGCATCGTGCGCTCCTTTGTCGCGATGCACTCGCGTCGCGCCTGACTGCAAGGAGTCCATCATGAAAGGCGACAAAACCGTCATCCAGTTCCTGAACAAGCAACTGACCAACGAACTGACGGCCATCAACCAGTATTTCCTGCATGCGCGCATGTTGAACCATTGGGGCTTCGACAAGCTGGGCAAGCACGAGTACGAAGAATCCATAGGCGAGATGAAGCACGCCGATCGCCTGATCGAACGCATCTTCATGCTGGACGGCCTGCCCAACCTGCAAGACCTGCACAAGCTGCTGATCGGCGAAGACGTGCCGGAACTGCTGGCCTGTGATCTGAAGCTCGAACAAGGCGCCCAGGCGACCGTCAAGGAAGCGATCGCGTACTGTGAATCGGTCCGGGACTATGTTTCGCGCGATCTGTTCCAGGACATCCTGGACGATACCGAAGAGCATATCGACTATCTGGAAACGCAAATCGACCTGGTCGACAAGGTCGGTCTCCAGAACTATCTGCAGAGCCAGATGTCCGTGCCGGAATGATTGCCGGATACCCATGAAAATGGCGCCCCGCGGGGCGCCATTTTCATTGCCGGGCATTCAGCCTGGCGGGCGATTACGGGCGGGCCGGGCATTCGGCCATGGTGCCCCAGGCGCGGTTGGGCGCGCAATACTTGTTGCGCGCGGCCCAGGAGCAGGAGGGGCGCTCGAAGAAGCCCTGCGTGGCGCATTGCGCGAGTTCGCGCTTGAGGGCGTCCTGCCAGCCCAGGGCGCCGGGCGCCTGAGCGGTGTTGGGGGGCGGCGGGGGCGCCTGCACCATCTGGGGCGTGCCGTAGCCGCCGGCCTGCGCCTGGCCGCCATTGACCGCGGCGGACGTGCCGGGCGCCTGCAGGTCCAGCGTGCTGACGTCCGACGGGCCCGAGGGCAGCGGCACCTGCGAGGCGTCCGCGATTTCGCGGGCCTGTTCCGGGCTGATGCGTTCGCGCGAGATCTTCACCGAGGGGTCGCTTACGCTGTCGAACAGCGACACGGTGTTGACCTGCCATTCCCGGTCGGCCGGCTTGTCGGGCACGCCCAGCGTGCCGTCGATGCGGGGCTGGGGAGGCTGCGCCACGTACGGGCGGCCGTTGGCGTCCAGCACGGGCTGCTGGGAGGCGGCCGCGTCCTGGCCGGGAGCGGGCGCGGCGGTGGGCGCATGCGCCACCAGCCAGTCGCCCAGTTGTATGCCGCCCCAGGCGGACGCGCCAAGCGCGACCAGGAGCGTTGCGAATAAGAAACGCCAAGACATTGCTACCCTCATCTGCCGTGCGGAACCCTGACGGGTCTACGCTTTGTCTCCGAAAACCTTGCCGCCGTGCTCGCGCATGGCGTGGAATTTCACATCGGGATACAGTTCTTCGGCAACGCGCAATTGCGCGGGAGAACCGATCAAAAACGCCGCCGCATCCACAACATCATAGGCGATATGGGCCGCATTGGCATCCATGAACTTGCGCAGCGCCTTGGGGTTTTCAGACGTAATCCAACGTGCCATTGTGTAGCGGGAAGGCAGCATCCGGGCGTCCACGCCGTACTCGGTCTTCAGGCGGTGGGCGACCACTTCGAATTGCAGTTGGCCGACCGCGCCGAGCAGCAGGGAGCCGCCGGCGGCCTCGGGACGGAACACCTGGATGGCGCCTTCCTCGCCCAATTGGGTGAGGCCGGTGCGCAGTTGTTTGGTGCGCAGCGGGTCCTTCACTTCCACCGCCTGGAACAGCTCGGGGGCGAAGAACGGCAAGCCCGTGAATTGCAGCGTCTCGCCTTCGGTCAGCACGTCGCCCAATTGCAGCACGCCGTGGTTGGGAATGCCGATCACGTCGCCGGCATAGGCCTCGTCCAGCAGTTCGCGCCGCTGCGACAGGAAGGACACGACGTTGTTGGGGCGCATTTCCTTGTTGGTGCGCGCGACCTTCAGGCGCATGCCGCGCTCGAAGCGGCCGGAGCTGACGCGCACGAACGCCACGCGGTCGCGGTGCGCCGGGTCCATGTTGGCCTGCACCTTGAACACCACGCCCGTGAACTTGGGCTCTTCGGGCTGCACCTCGCGCTGCAGGGCCATGCGCGGGCCCGGGGGCGGCGCCTGTTCGACCAGCGCGTCCAGCACTTCCTGGACGCCGAAGTTGTTGATGGCGGACCCGAAGAACACCGGGGTCTGCCGGCCGGCCAGGAACTCGTCGCGATCGAAGGCGGGCGCGGCTTCGTTGATGAGTTCGATCTCGCCGCTGGCCTGCTCGAACGCCGCGCCGAAGCGCCGGGCGATTTCGGGGTTGGCCAGGCCTTCGATGAAGTCGTCGCTGTCGGAGCGGCGTTCCTGCCCCGGGCGGAATACGCGCATGCGGTCGCGGCGGATGTCGAACACGCCGCCGAAGGCCTTGCCCATGCCGACCGGCCAGGAGAACGGCACCGCGTCCATGCCCAGGTGGCCTTCGATTTCGGACAGCAGTTCCAGCGGTTCGCGCACCTCGCGGTCCATCTTGTTGATGAACGTGATGATGGGCGTGTTGCGCGCGCGGCAGACCTGCAGCAGGCGGATGGTCTGGGGCTCGACGCCGTTGGCGGCGTCGATCACCATCAGCGCCGCGTCCACCGCCGTCAGCACGCGGTAGGTGTCTTCGGAGAAGTCCTGGTGACCCGGGGTGTCCAGCAGGTTGATGACGCAGTCGCGGTATTCCATCTGCATCACGGACGACGCCACGGAAATGCCGCGCTGCTTTTCGATTTCCATCCAGTCCGACGAGGCGTGGCGCGAGGCCTTGCGCGCCTTGACGCTGCCGGCGATCTGGATCGCGCCTGCGAACAGCAGCAGCTTTTCGGTCAGTGTGGTCTTGCCCGCGTCAGGGTGGGAAATGATGGCGAACGTACGGCGCCGCGCAACTTCTTGGGTGATGTTCATGATCGGGGGATTTTACTTAACGCCGTTGCTTCGCCCGGCGCGTCCGGTATCGGGCACGAAAGCGCGCGGGGCATGCGCCGCTGCCGGCGCATGCCCCGCGCATGGGATTCAGGAATGGCGGCGGAACGACGCCAGGAACACGCCCGCCAGGATGAACAGCGAACCGAAGGTCCGGTTCATCCAGCGGATGTGTTTCGCGTCACGCAGCATGCGCAGCACGCGCGCGGCCAGCAGCGTGTACACGCCCATGGCCACCAGGTCGGTGAATGCCAGCGTGCCCGCCAGCGCCGTGTATTGCGGCGTCAGCGGCAGCGCGGGATCCACGAACTGCGGCACCACGGCCAGCAGGAACACCGTGCCCTTGGGGTTCATGGTGTTGATCAGGAAGCCGCGCAGCACCAGTTCCCGGATCGACGCGCGCTTGGGATCGCCGGAATCGACCGTGACCGGCGCCGCGTCCGTGCGGATCTGGCGCACGCCCAGGTAGATCAGGTAGGCCACGCCCAGGTACTTGACCACGTTGAAGGCCATTTCGGAGGTGGCCAGCACGGCGCCCAGGCCCACGGCCACCACGACGAACTGGAACAGGATGCCCAGGATCAGGCCGGCCGTGTTCCAGTAGCCGCGCGCGAACCCGTATTTCAGCCCGGAGGACATGGCCGAGATCGCTCCCGCGCCGGGCGAGAACGAAATGGCCCAGGAGGCCAGGAAAAACGTCAACCAGGTGGATAAGGGCATGGCGCAGGTCCGTGGGTCGCAGTTCTGAGGTTGCCAGTGATATTACTTGCTCAGCAGGGCAGCGCGCGGGCCGCCCGCCGGGCGCCCCTAGTCGTATTGGAACGCGAGGCCCAGCCGGGCTATCACTCCACCGGCCGCTCGGCGGCCATGTTCATGGAGACCTATGG
>NZ_UFQC01000050.1 GCF_900496975.1 Achromobacter veterisilvae | reverse complement strand
CGTATGGAAATCACGCAAACCCTTCGACCAAGAACTCTTCCTGGCCAAGCAGGCTTGCGTGAAACCATAGAATCTACAAATCCGTCGTGTCCAGCGTGAAGGCCGCGGCGGCGCGGCCGATGCGGTCGTTGACCGCGTGCCACGCATCGGTGGCCGGAGGCGCCTGCACGATGATGCGCGCATAGCCCTGCTTGTCCAGATCGCGCAGCAGGCCATACAGCGCCTGCGCGTAGCGCGCAGGATCGGCGGGCACGGGTTGCCATTGCACCCGGGGATCGAGCACGGCCGGCGCCGGGCCGTAGGCCACAACCACCACCCGGCCTTCGGGCAGGCCGCGGCCCTGCGCCACGTCGCTCATGCGCGCGTCGGACGCCAGTTCCAGCGCGGTGCGCGGGGCGTAGTGCGCCTTCAGCGTGCCCGAGGCGCGCGGCGCGGCGGCGTCCGGCGCGAACACCTGCACGCCCAGCACGGCTTCGATCTGCGCGGCGCTGATGTGGCCGGGACGCAGCAGCACCGGGCCGGCGCCGCGGTCCAGGCGCGACAGGTCGAGGATGGTGGATTCGATGCCCACTTCCGACGCTCCGCCTTCCAGCACCGGCATGCCGGCGGCGACCTCTTCGGGGAATTCGCCGCGGACGTGTTCGGCCCGCGTGGGCGACACCTGGCCGAATTTGTTGGCCGACGGCGCGGCCACGCCGCCCTGCCCGTTCGGCTTGCCCGCGGCGAAGGCCGCCAGGAGCGCCTGCGCCACGGGATGCGACGGGCAGCGGATGCCGATGCTGTCCTGCCCGCCGCTCACCGTATCGGCGATGCGCGGGGCGCGCTTGAGGATCAGGGTCAAGGGGCCGGGCCAGAACGCGTCGATCAGCAGGCGCGCCTCCGGCGGCACTTCCGCCGCCCAGTACGACACGTCGCCTTGCGGCGCGATGTGCACGATGACGGGATGATTCGAAGGCCGGCCCTTGGCCGCGTAGATCCTGGCCACCGCCTGCGGGTTTTCGGCGTCCGCGCCCAGGCCGTAGACGGTCTCGGTGGGAAACGCGGCCAATTCGCCGTCCAGCAGGCGCTGGGCGGCCTGGGCGATCTCCGCGGCGCTGGCGGAACCTGGGGTGGACAAGGCGTTCATCCGGCGCGCTTACTCGGGAGCCTGCATGCCCAGCGCCGCCGCCACGCGGGCGGCGTCGTCGCGGGCCTGCTGCACGGTGGGCGCCACGATGGTGATGTGGCCCATCTTGCGGCCGCGGCGCGCTTCGCGCTTGCCGTACAGATGGAGCTTGGCCGTGGGCACCGCCAGCGCGGCCGGCCAGTCGGGCTCGCGCTGCGCCGTCGCGGCGGCCGACGGATACCAGATGTCGCCCAGGAGGTTCAGCATGACCGCGGGCGCCAGCAGGTCGGTGCCGCCCAGCGGCAGGCCGGCCATGGCGCGCGCCTGCTGCTCGAACTGGCTGGTGAGGCAGGCGTCCATCGTGTAGTGGCCGCTATTGTGCGGACGCGGCGCGATTTCGTTGACGATCAGGCTGCCGTCCTTGAGCACGAAGAATTCCACGCACAGCACGCCGTGGTAGCCCAGGCCCTGCGCAATGGATTGCGCCGCCCGCGTCGCGCGGGCCTGGCGTTCGGCATGGGCCGCGTCCTGCTGGACCGGCGCGGCGGTGGAGACCGCCAGGATGCCGTCGCGGTGCACGTTGCGCGCCACGGGAAACACCACGCTGGCGCCGTCGAAGCCGCGCGCGAGCACCACCGAGATCTCGTAGTCCAGGGGCATCAGCGCTTCCAGCACGCAGGCCACGCCGCCGAATTCGGCGAAAGCGGCCAGCGCTTCCTCGCGCGTGCCGATGCGGGCCTGGCCCTTGCCGTCGTAGCCCAGGCGGGCCACTTTCAGGATGCCGGGGAACAGGCTGTCCGGCGCGGCGCGCAGGTCGGCTTCGCTGCGGATGGCCGCGTGCGGCGCCACGGGAATGCCCTGCGATGCGATGAAGGTCTTTTCGGCGATGCGGTCCTGCACGATGGCCACGGCGTCCCCGGCGGGGCTCACGCGGCAGCGGGTGGCAAGGGTGCGCAGGCTGTCGGCGGGCACGTTCTCGAATTCGGTCGTCACGGCCTGACAGGTCTGGGCAAGGCGGGCCAGGCCGTCCTCGTCGTCGTAGGCGGCCTGGATGTGCAGGTCGGCCACCATGCCGGCCGGGCATTCCGCCGCCGGATCCAGCACGGCGACCTTGTAGCCCAGGCTTTGCGCCGCATGGCAGAACATGCGGCCCAACTGGCCGCCCCCCAGCAAGCCCAGCCAGCCGCCGGGCGCGATCGTGAAAGCAGTGGATTGAGTCATTCTGGTCAGGCCTCGGGCGGAACCTTCATGTCGCGCGCGGCCTGCGTCTGGCGGGCGCGGAACGCCACCAGCTTCTTGTGCAGGCCGGCGTCGGTGCCCGCCAGGGTGGCGATCACGTGCAGCGCCGCGTTGGCGGCCCCGGCCTCGCCGATGGCGAAGGTGGCCACCGGCACGCCCTTGGGCATCTGCACGATCGACAGCAGCGAGTCCTCGCCGCGCAGGTACTTGGACGGCACCGGCACGCCGAACACCGGCACTTCGGTCAGCGCCGCCATCATGCCCGGCAGATGCGCCGCGCCGCCGGCGCCGGCGATGATGCCGCGCAGGCCGCGCCCATGCGCGGCGGCGCCGTAGTCGGCCATGTCCTGCGGCATGCGGTGCGCGGAAATCACGCGCGCCTCGCAGGGCACGCCGAAGTCCTCCAGCATGGTGACCGCGTGCTTCATGACCTCCCAATCGCTGGAAGAACCCATAATCACGCCCACCACTGGGGTGGCCTCTGCCGCTGCGGAAGTCTTGGCTGTCATAACCGGTGTCTGAATGTTGAGCCCGCGGCGCCGGGCCGCGGAAAGTCGGAGGACCGCGGAACCAGGCCGCGAAACCGGGTATTTTAACCGGGAGGGCGAACGGCTATCGCGACGCGCCGGAATCCAGCCACAGATAGGTGGTGGGATCGTCCGGGCAAGGCCCGAAGCCGCACTCCAGCGTCGTGCTGCCGACGTTGCCCAGCGTCACGATGAGAAACAGGACCATGACCAGGACGCCCAGGGCCGACACCGGCTTTTTCAGCATGCTGTCGCCCCACTTGCGGTCGACCGACAGCATCACGGCGCAGAACGCGATGATGGCCGCGAAGGCGATGAATGCCCAGGTGTAGAAGTGCAGGCCCAGCAGCGGCGCGCCGTAGCCGGGATCGCCCGGCGCGATGTGCAGGAGCACCTGCCGGCCCGAGACCAGCATGCCGCCCAGCGCGGCCGCGATGCTCATCGCGTAGTGCATCGGAGATGGGCCCAGCCGCAGGTTCAGCAGGAACCCCACGCCGGCCAGGACCAGGGCGACGCGCTGCAGCAGGCACAACGGGCACGGCAGTTCGTCGTAGACGAACTGCCAGAAGAACGCCATGCCCAGGGCGGCGGTGACGCCCAGCAGCGCCAGGCCGTTCAGAATGCGGGAGCCGCGCGCGGGATTGCGGGAAAAGATCATCGTCCGACCCTTAGAACGACAGCGCCAGCGGGCTGGTCATGTGGTATTGGCACCAGGCGGCGAAGATCGCCAGGGTGAGCAGCCAGAAGGTCACGCAGGGGCGGCGCTTTCCAAGCATCCCGAACCACACGGCGACCAGGCCGGTCAGGAAAGGCAACATCATTACCATGCGTAGCGCTCCTTTCTGGGACGTCCCGATACAAGCAGCGGAAAAGTATACCGTAACAATCAGCAATAAATCCTATCGAATACCCGGGGCGTGTCCACGCGCCCGCCGCGGACGAAAAAAAACCGCTCGGCGCCGAGCGGCTTTCTTCTGCCTGGAAAGGCGGCCCGGTCAGGCGACCAGGCGGTCCAGGGCTTCGCGGTACTTGGCGGCCGTCTTTTCCAGCACGTCCTTGGGCAGGCGCGGCGCGGGCGGCGTCTTGTCCCAGGGCTGGGTTTCCAGCCAGTCGCGCACGAACTGCTTGTCGAACGACGGGGGGCTGATGCCCACGCGGTAGCCGTCGGCCGGCCAGAAGCGCGAGGAATCGGGCGTCAGCACTTCGTCCATCAGGTACAGCGTGCCGTCGTCGTCCAGGCCGAATTCGAACTTGGTGTCGGCGATGATGATGCCCTTGGTGGCCGCGAACTTCGCCGCCTCGGCGTACAGCTTGAGCGTCACGTCGCGGATGCGTTCCGCCATTTCCTGGCCGACTTCCTTGACCACGTGGGCGAAGTCCACGTTTTCGTCGTGCATGCCGAATTCGGCCTTGGCCGCCGGCGTGAAAATGGGTTCGGGCAACTGGCTGGCCTGCTGCAGGCCGGCCGGCAGTTGGATGCCGCAGACCGATCCCGTGGCCTGGTAGTCCTTCCAGCCCGAGCCGATCAGGTAGCCGCGGGCGACAGCTTCCACCAGGATGGGCTTCAGGCGCTTGACCACGACGGCCCGGCCGCGCACCTGCTCCACTTCGTCCGGCGCCACCACGTCTTCGGGCTTCACGCCGGTGGAGTGGTTCGGCAGGATGTGGGCCAGCTTCTGCAGCCAGAATTCGGTCAGCTCGGTCAGCACCTGCCCCTTGCCGGGGATGGGGTCGTCGAGGATCACGTCGAAGGCGGAGATGCGATCCGACGCGACGATCAGCAACTTGTCGTCGCCCACCGCGTACATATCGCGCACCTTACCGCGGCCCAGCAGCGGCAAGGACTTGATGCTGGATTGATGCAAAGCAGAAGTCACGGGAAATGGCCTATGGCAATAATGAAGATTCCCGCCTCGGGCAGGCGCCAGGGCGGGAAGTAGAACGGGATCCGGGAACCGCGGGGCAAGGCCGGCGCGGGGCGCGGGTCCTGCAAAGCGCATAGGTTACTGCAAATGGGCCCGCTTTGCCGGACGCCCGGAAGGGTCTGGCAGCCCGCCCGCCCCTCGACGCCGCCGGGCGCGCGGGTTAGGCTGTGGTCTCCCACTATGCGCGCCGACCGCCGCTGGCGTTACGGCGCTGACCCTAGGGCCCGTTCACCCCAAGCCCGGAGACAAAGCCGTATGCAGGACGCTATCCTCAAACGCACCGCCCGCGCCGACGCGCAGGTGCATCTCACCGGCGGCTGTCAGTGCGGAGCCATCCGCTACGCCGTCACCGACGAGCCGATCTCGGCCGCCACCTGTCATTGCCGGGACTGCCAGTATTCCAGCGGCGGCGCCCCGGCCCATGCGCTGATCTTCCCCGCCGGCTCCGTCACACTCCTGCGCGGCCGCGCCAAGGAACACCGCTACCGGGGCGATTCGGGCCACACCGTCATGCGCAGCTTCTGCGCGGACTGCGGCACGCCGCTGTTCGGCGGGTCCGAGGGCATGGGATACGAAGTCGTGCGGGCCGGCTCGCTGGACGACCCCGAGGCCTTCCACGCCCAGGTCAGCCTTTGGACCGACTCCGCCCCGTCCTGGCACCACGTGGACCGCGGCGTGCCGCACTTCCCCCGCAACTCCCCGCCGGCCTAGCAAGAACGGTTGCAAAAAAAAGGGGCGGGTCCGCAAGGACCCACCCCTTTTTACCCTGGACGGGTGCTTACTGGACGACCTGGGCCAGCTTGCCCGAGGCGTACTGCGCGGCGATGTCGGTCAGCGGCAGCGCCTTGATCTTGCTGGCGTTGCCGGCGGTGCCGAATTCCGTGTAGCGGGCGACACAGATGGCCTTGGCGGCGGCGCGGGCCGGCTTCAGGTATTCGCGCGGGTCGAACTTTTCCGGGTTTTCGGCGAAGAAGCGGCGGATCGCGCCGGTCATGGCCAGGCGGATATCGGTGTCGATATTGATCTTGCGCACGCCGTACTTGATGGCTTCCTGGATTTCCTCGACGGGAACGCCGTAGGTTTCCTTCATGTTGCCGCCGAATTCGCGGATCTCGGCCAGCAGTTCCTGCGGCACGCTGGAGCTGCCGTGCATCACCAGGTGGGTGTTGGGCAGGCGGGCGTGGATTTCCTTGATGCGGGAGATCGACAGGATGTCGCCGGTGGGCTTGCGCGTGAACTTGTAGGCGCCGTGGCTGGTGCCGATGGCGATGGCCAGCGCGTCCAATTGGGTCTTGCGCACGAAATCGGCCGCCTGTTCCGGATCGGTCAGCAACTGGTCCATGGTCAGCTTGCCGTCGGCGCCGTGGCCGTCTTCCTTGTCGCCCTGCATGGTTTCCAGCGAACCCAGGCAGCCCAGTTCGCCTTCGACCGTCACGCCCAGCTTGTGCGCGATGTCCACGACCTTCTTGGTCACGTCCACGTTGTAGTCGTAGTCGGCGATGGTCTTGCCGTCTTCCTTGAGCGAGCCGTCCATCATGACGCTGGAGAAGCCCAGGTCGATGGCGCCCTGGCAGACCTTGGGCGACTGGCCGTGGTCCTGGTGCATGACCACGGGGATGTGCGGATAGGATTCCACGGCGGCCTGGATCAGGTACTTCAGGAAGCCTTCGCCCGCGTACTTGCGCGCGCCGGCCGAGGCCTGCATGATCACCGGGCTGTCGGTCTCCGCAGCGGCTTCCATGATGGCCTGGACCTGCTCCAGGTTGTTGACGTTGAAAGCAGGGATGCCGTAGCCGTGCTCGGCGGCGTGGTCGAGCAACTGGCGCATGGAGACTAGGGCCATGAGTGGTCCTCCTTAGGTACTGTCTATTGAAAGATGGTTGAAGTCCTGCTGAATGGTGTGATTTTACGGGGGATTCGACGAAAGGTCTTGCAACCGCCGGTATCCAGGCCATTCGGCTTGCGCCGAAGGATGCAAACCGCCCCGGCGCCTCCGTCCGGACGGGGGATGGCGCGGCGGGGCGGGCGAATTCCGGCTACGGCCTGCCGGCGTGCGGCACGTCCACCCGCGTCATCAGGATCCGCGCCTCGGGCCTGGCCCTGCGGTTGGCCTCGATGAAGTCCGGGGCCGCCGCCATGAACAGGCTGCGGCCGTCCGGGCCGCCCAGGGCGGCCGCGAAGATGCCGAATTCGCCGGTGTCGATCTGCTCAAGTATCCTGCCGCCGCGCGCCACGCGCACGATGCGCTTGCCGATGGCGTCGGCCACCCACAGCGCCCCTTCCGCGTCCAGCGCGCCGCCGTCGGGTCCGATGGCCGACGCGGCGATCAGGACGCCCAGGTCGTCGCTGTCCGGCAGCGCGCCGAAGTCCGCCCAGTCGCGGCGCGGCCCCAGTCCCCCGTCGGGCAGGATGTCGAATTCGGAAATGCGGTTGCCGAAGGTTTCGTTGACGATCATGGTCTTGCCGTCCGGCGTGATGAAGGAGCCGTTGGGGAAACACAGCCCGTCGGCCACCACCCGCGCGGCGCCGTCGGGATCCACCCGCACGATCGTCGTATTGCGCACGGGCGCGCCGCCCATCAGGTCGAAGCCGAAATTGCCCACATAGGCCCGGCCCTGCGCGTCCACCACCATGTCGTTGATATGTCCCCCCGTCAGCGCGGACAGGTCGGCGTGCACGGCGAGCGAGCCGTCCGGTTCCCGGCGCAGGAGCTTGCGGTCCTTCATGGAGGCGATGAGCAGGCGGCCGTCCGGCAGCCAGCCCAGCCCGGACGGCTGCTGCGGCACCTGGCAGATCCGTTCGACCTTGCCGTCCAGGTCCACGGCGATGACCTGCTCGGTATAGAAGTCCGACGCCCACAGGCGGTTCTCGTGCCAGCGCAGCCCCTCCAGGTAGGTGTAACCGGACGCCAGCACGGACAGTTCGCGTTTCAGCATTGCCTAGTCTCCTTTTTTTTGTCACCGGACGGCCATTCTGGCATGGCGGCGGACGATCGCGCCGCGGTTCCAAATTGATACAAATCCGGGGCTGGCGCGCCTGCCGGGCGTCCGCGGGGCGCGCCGGCGCCGGCCCTGGCATTGCTGACAACTGGCTGTCAGGTTTGCGGCGTTAACATCGCGCCCCAAGGGTAAACCCGTAGCCGCGGGGGACGCCCCGGCATGTCTGTCATTGGACCCGCAAGCCCGCCCCATGCCGGCGGACCCGGCCCCCCGCGGGGCCAGGCATGGGGCCGCCGTTTTCCGTTTTGATCATGAACACTAAGAAGCTGACGCGTTACATCGGCATCGCCATGGTGCTGGGCATCGTGGTGGGCTACTTCTGCAACAACCACGCGCAGAACCCGCAAGAGGCGCGCAGATCGCCTCGTATTTCAGCCTCGTCACCGACATTTTCCTGCGCATGATCAAGATGATCATCGCCCCGCTGGTGTTCGCCACCCTGGTGACCGGCCTGGCCAGCATGAGCGACGCCAGCGCCGTGGGCCGCATCGGCATGCGCGCGATGATCTGGTTCATCGCCGCCTCGGCCATTTCGCTGCTGCTGGGGCTGGCGCTGGTCAACCTGTTCCAGCCGGGCGCGCACCTGAACATGGCCCTGCCGGACGCCGGCGCCACCTCCGGCCTGAAGACGGGCGATTTCACGCTCAAGGCCTTCATCGCCCACGTGTTCCCCCGCAGCATCGCCGAGGCGATGGCCACCAACGAGATCCTGCAGATCCTGGTGTTCTCGCTGTTCTTCGGCGCGGCGCTGTCGTTCATCCGCGGCAAGAGCCACGACACCCTCTACAACATGATCGACGAGCTTGCGAAGATCATGTTCCGGGTCACCGACTACGTCATGCGCTTCGCGCCGCTGGGCGTGTTCGCGGCCATGGCCGCCGCCATCACGACCGAAGGGCTGGGCGTGCTGGTCAGCTACGGCAAGCTGATAGGCGAGTTCTACCTGGGCCTGGCGCTGCTGTGGGCGGTTCTTTTCTCGGTCGGCTACCTGTTCCTGGGCAAGTCCGCCATCCGGCTGGGCGGCCTGATCAAGGAACCCACGCTGCTGGCCTTCTCGACGGCCAGCAGCGAATCGGCCTATCCCAAGACCATCGAGGCGCTCACGCGCTTCGGCGTGCCCAAGCGCATTTCGGGCTTCGTCCTGCCGCTGGGCTATTCCTTCAATCTGGACGGCTCGATGATGTACCAGTCCTTCGCGGTGCTGTTCATCGCGCAGGCCTACAACATCGAGATGAGCTTCACGCAGCAACTGACGCTGCTGCTGGTGCTGATGGTGACCAGCAAGGGCATGGCCGGCGTGGCGCGCGCGTCGCTGGTCGTCGTCGCCGCGACGCTGCCGATGTTCCATCTTCCGGAAGCCGGCCTGCTGCTGATCATGGGCATCGACCAGTTCTTCGACATGGGCCGCACGGCCACCAACGTGGTGGGCAACAGCCTGGCCACCGCCGTCATCTCCAAGCTGGAAGGCAAGCAGGAAGCGCCCGGCGCGCAAGCCGCGTCCATCGCGCCCGACGAGCCCCCCGCCGTCCAGCCCGCGAGCCAGCGGGCGTAGGCGGAAAGCGGGCCGCAAGGCCCGATTTCCTGGGGCCGGCCCGGCTTGACCGGCACCACCGCCGGGAGCAACATATAAGCCCTTTGCCCGACATACCGGCGCGGCGCGCGATCGCCCCGCGCCCTTCGCAAGCCATGATCTCCACACGCCTGCGCTGCACCCTGGCGGCCCTCGCGCTGATGGCCGCCGCACCCGCCTCGCATGCCTGGACGCGCATTTCCTGCGACCTGGGCGGCACCGTGGCCAACCTGCCGGAACAAATGCGCCAGTACCGCGTCGACGGCACGGAGATCACGCAACTGATGTTCAGGCTGAAGGTCAGCAGCGCGGACATTCCCGAAGGCGCCCGCGCCGATACCGATTGCACCGAATTCCTCGACCGGGAGATCGACGTGGTGCTGGAGAACGCCGGCGCCCGCGCCGTGCGCAAGGGCAAGCCCCTGAAGCTGCGGTACCGCTACGACGATTCGCTGGGCCAGGCCCAGGCGACGCGGTTCGAGCTGGTCCGCTAGGGCCTGCCGGACGGCGTCAGTCGTTCACCGAGCAGGAGACCGGCGCGCCGTCCTCGAATTCGACGTCGTACGTGTGCACCGGATCCCAAGGCAGCGTGAACCACAGTTCGTAGCCGTCGCCGTCCTCGTCGAACAGCCACAAGGCCCGCAGCACGGCCTTTTCCGCCATGGCCTCGGCGGTTTCCTCCGGCAGCAACTGGCTGTCTTCCAGCCCGAGCTTCTTGTAGTGTTCGTAGGAGTAGTTGTCGAGCAGGAAATCGGCGGCGGCGACGATTTGCTCGTCGAGGTTGTCGATGATGGCCTTGACCACCTTGGAAGCGCCGCTCGAGGGTTCCTCGCCATCGGTCTGGATCATGACGTGGATAGGCGGACGCCCCTCGCCCACGGCGACGTTTTCGGCCGCCCACAGATCGGGTTCTTCGGGATCCTGGGTGAAATTGAATCGTGCCATCGAGCGCTCCGGAAAATGGGGTCGCCGTCCGCGGGAAATGCGGCAGCGTTCTTGCCGCCATTTAACCAGATGCGCGGCGCCGCGTCCGTCTCCGTCCGAGATGTTTCAGACACGCTCCAGCGGCAGATGCGGCAAGGCGGGCAGCGCGACACGGATGGAATCGCCCGCGCGCACCTCGCCGCCCTCGATCACAATGCCCATCACGCCCGCCCGGCGCATCAGGCTGCCGTCGGGATGGCGGCCCAGCACGGCGGCGGTCAGGCCCTTCTGGTAGTTGTCCAATTGCGCGCAGGGATTGCGCAGACCGGTGATCTCCACGACCGCGCCCTCGCCGATATGCAGCCTGGCGCCCCGCGGCAGGCCCAGCAGGTCGATGCCGCGGGTGGTGATGTTCTCGCCCATCGTGCCTTCCGCCACGTTGAAGCCGGCAAGCTGAAGCTCGTCGTGCAGCTCGCCGTGGATCAGGTGCACCTGCCGCAGATTGGGCTGCGTCGGATCGGCCTTGACGCGGGAGCGGTGCCTGACGGTAACGCCGAGATGGGCGTCGCCCTCCACGCCCAGCCCCTTCAGCAGCACGATGGCCGGCACGACCGGCTTGCTGAACGAATGCGCCGCGCTGCGCGCCACGGCGGTCACGATGGAACTCATCGCATCTCTCCAGGAGCGGCCTCAGGCCGCCAGGCCTTGCGGCTCGGCCAGCCGGGGCTCGCTCGCGCGCATGGGCGGATAGTGCGTCGAGAATACCAGCCGGCCGGCCGACCAGGTATGGCTGACCAGGGGCTGCCCGCCCACTTGCGCCACCGCCACCAGGTCGGCGCGCAGGCCCGGCGCGATGCGGCCGCGGTCCGACAGGCCGCAGGCCTGCGCCGGATTCAGGGTGACCAGCGCGGCCGCCTGCGGCAGCGTCAGGTCGGTCTGCGCCGCCACCGCGAAGGCCGCGGCGATCAGCGCGGAAGGCTGGTAGTCCGAGCACAGGCAGCTCGCCACGCCCGCGCGGACGGCGTCGATGGCGCGCATGGAGCCGCTCTGGCTCTGCCCGCGCAGCACGTTGGGCGCGCCCAGGATGGTGGGCAGCCCGCAGGACACCGCGGCGCGCGCGGTATCCAGCGTGATGGGGAACTCGCTCATCGCCACGCCCAGGTTGCGCATGGTGGCGATCCGGTGGATCGAGTCGTCGTCATGGCTGGCGGTGGGGATGCCCAGCGCCCGGGCGTGCGACAGCAGCGCCTCCACCCGCGCCACCGCGCCGTCCCGGGCGTGGGTCTTGGCCTGCGCGGCCTCTTCGGCCTGCTCGCGGCTCATGGCGTGGTTGCCCATCATGTACTGCAAGTAGGACTCCAGGGTCTTGAACTGCCCCTGGCCCGGCGAATGGTCCATCACCGACAGCAGGTCCACCGCGCCCTCGTCCATCAGGGCGCGCAGCACGCCCACCGAGGTGGCGTCGGTGACTTCGTAGCGGCAATGCACGCGGTTGTCGACCAGGCTGTGCCGGCGGAAGGCGCGCACCGTGCGCACCACTTCCGCCGCCGTCTGGTTGTTGCGCACGCCCCATTCGCTATTGGCGAACGACAGCGCGTGATACGGCGTGGTGATGCCCGCGGCGGCATTGCGGCGGTCCACCTGGGCCACCGCGAAGTCCAGCGGGAAGAGCACGCGCGAACGCGGCTCGGCCTCTTTTTCGATCGCGTCGCAATGCAGGTCGACCAGGCCCGGCAGCAGGGTCTGGCCGCCCAGGTCGATCTCGCGGCCGGCGCGCGCGCCGGCCGGCTCGATGGCGACGATGCGGCCGTCGTCGATCAGCACGGCGCTGTCCTCCAGGACGCGGTCGGGCATCACCACGCGGGCATGGGTGAGGTAGGTGCTTTGCATGCTCATTGCTCCAGTTCGGCCGCGGCCGCCAGCGCGGGGCGCAGTTCCAGGGTCTGGGTGGCGACGGCGTCGCGGACCTCGGCGTCGTGGAAGATGCCCAGCAGGCAGCGGCCCTGGGCGCGGGCCTCGCGGATCAGCTCGATCACCACCTGGCGGTTGTCGGCGTCCAGCGACGCGGTGGGTTCGTCCAGCAGCAGGATGGGATGGCGGGCGATGAAGCCGCGCGCGATGTTCACCCGCTGCTGTTCGCCGCCGGAAAAAGTGGCCGGGGCCAGCCCCCACAGCCGGGCGGGCACGTTCAGGCGCTGCAGCAGCGCGGCGGCCCGGCCGCGGGCCGCTTCCGGCTCCACGCCGGCCGCGCGCAGCGGCTCGGCCACCACGTCCAGCGCGGCCACCCGCGGAATCACCCGCAGGAACTGGCTGACGTAGCCGATCGTGTCCCGGCGCAAGGCCAGAATGCGCTGCTCGGGAGCGCCCACCAGTTCGACCCACTGGTCCCCCGACCGCACGCGGATGCTGCCTTCGGTGGCGAGGTAGTTGCCGTAGAGGCAGCGCAGCAGCGTGCTCTTGCCGGTGCCCGACGGTCCGGCGAGCACCAGGCAGTCGCCGGCCGAGGCGTCGAAGTCGACCGCGTCGAGCACCGGCAGGCGCATGCCGCCCTGGTTATGCAGGGTGAACATCTTTCCGAGGCCCCGCACCTCGATCATGGGTATCGTTGCGCTCATCGTCAGCTCTGCAAAATGGAGGACACCAGCAATTGGGTGTAGGGATGCTGCGGGTCGTCGAGGATCTGGTCGGTCAGCCCGCTTTCCACGACCTCGCCACCGCGCATGACCAGGGTGCGGTGCGCCAGCAGGCGCGCGACGGCCAGGTCGTGCGTCACGACGATGGCGGCCAGGCCCAGGTCGGTCACCAGTTGGCGCAGCAGGTCCAGCAGGCGCGCCTGCACCGACACGTCGAGCGACGCGGTGGGCTCGTCCATGAACACCAGGCGGGGATGCGTCACCAGGTTGCGGGCGATCTGCAGGCGCTGCTGCATGCCGCCGGAAAACGACACGGGCGTGTCGTCCAGCCGGCCCGCGTCGATCTCCATCTTGTGCAGCCAGTTGCCCGCCACCCGGCGCAGTTCGCCGTAGTGCCGGTCGCCGACGGCCATCAGGCGTTCCGCGATGTTGGCGCCCGCGCTGACCTGCATGCGCAGGCCGTCGCGGGCGTTCTGCCGCACGAAGCCCCAATCGGTGCGCGACAGCAGGCGCAGGCGCGCGCCCGGCAGCGCGGCCAGGTCGGTGAAGCCCTGGTCGCGGGTGTCGTACCAGACGCTGCCCGCGTCCGGCCGGGTCTGGTACGAGACCGCCGACAGCAGCGTGCTCTTGCCCGAGCCGGACTCGCCGACCACGCACAGCACTTCGCCGGGATAAAGGTCGAAACTGACGTCGCGGCAGCCGTGCACGCCGTCCCAGGTGCGCGTCATGTTCCGCACGGAAAGCAAAGGTTGGGCGTTCATGCGGCGGCCTCGTCCAGGGAGCGGTCCGGGCGCCGCGGCGCCTGGCGGTTGTTGCAGTATTCGGTGTCCGAGCAGACGTAGCGGCGCGTGCCCGCGTCGTCCAGGATGATCTCGTCCAGGTAGCTCTCGCGCGAACCGCAAAGGTCGCAGCACTCGGTCCAGGTCTCCACCCGGAAGGGGTGGTCTTCGAAGTCCAGGCTCTTCACGCGGGTGTACGGCGGCACCGCGTAGACCCGCTTTTCGCGGCCCGCGCCGAACAGCATCAGCGCGGGGCTTCCGTCCAGCTTGGGGTTGTCGAACTTGGGGATCGGCGAGGGCCGCATCATGTAGCGGTCGTTCACGATGACGGGGTAGTCGTAGGTGGTGGCGATGTGGCCGTGCTGCGCGATGTCTTCGTACAGCTTGACGTGCATGCCGCCGTATTCGGCCAGCGCGTGCATGGTGCGCGTCTCGGTCTCGCTGGGTTCGAGCCAGCGCAGCGGCTCGGGGATCGGCACCTGGAACACCATGATCTGTCCCGCCGCCAGGGGCGTCTCGGGGATGCGGTGGCGCGTCTGCACGATGGTGGCCGCCCGCGTGGATTCCGTCGTGGCCACGCCCGTGACGCGGCCGAAGAAGCGCCGGATGTTGATGGCGTTGGTGGTGTCGTCCGAGCCCTGGTCGATCACCTTGAGCACGTCGCCGCCGCCGATGATGGCGGCGGTGACCTGGATGCCGCCCGTGCCCCAGCCGTAGGGCAGCGGCATTTCGCGGCTGCCGAACGGCACCTGGTAGCCGGGAATGGCGACGGCCTTGAGCAAGGCGCGGCGCAGCATGCGCTTGGTGGATTCGTCCAGGTAGGCGAAGTTGTAGTGGTCGTCGCGTTCGACCGTTGCGTGTTGCGTCGTCATGGGGAAACCGCCTCGTCCATCAGTTCGTTGTGCGCGGCCTCGGGCGCGGCCCGCTCGGCGCGCATCCGGCGCAGCAATTCCAGGTTGGCCTGGAAGTCCACGTAGTGCGGCAGCTTCAAGTGCTGCACGAAGCCCGACGCCTCGACGTTGTCACTGTGGTACAGCACGAATTCATGGTCGTTGGCCGGGGAATCGGCGCGTTCGCCCAGTTCGCCCGCCTTCAGGGCGCGGTCCACCAGCGCCATCGACATGGACTTGCGCTCGCCGTAGCCGAACGTCAGCCCGTAGCCCCGGGTGAACTTCGGGCCTTCCTCGGCGTTGCCCGCGAACTGGCTGACCATCTGGCATTCGGTGATCTCGATCTCGCCCACGGTGACGGCGAAGCCGAGTTCCTCGATGTGCATTTCCACTTCCAGCGCGCCGTAGCGGATCTCGGCCGCGAAGGGGTGGGTGTTGCCGTAGCCGCGCTGCGTGGAATAGCCCATCGACAGCAGGAAGCCTTCGTCGGCGCGCGCCAGGTTCTGCAGGCGCGCGGCGCGCGACGCCGGAAAGTCCAGCGGCTGCCGCGTGAGGTCGAAGGGCTCGGGATCGCCTTCCGGCACCGGCTCGGCGTCGATCAGGTCGTCTTGCGCCAGCAGGTCGGTCACGCGTGGCATGGCGCTGTCCAGGGCCTCCTCGCCCGGAGGCAGGGCGTCGGCCTCGCGCTGCGCCAGCAGCGAAAAGTCCAGCAGGCGCTGGGTGTAGTCGTAGGTGGGGCCCAGGATCTGGCCGCCGGGCACGTCCTTGAAGGTGGACGAGATCCGGCGCCGCAGGCGCATGCGGCCCGTGTCGATCGGCTGCGTGTACCCATAGCGCGACAGGGTCGTGCGATAGGCGCGCAGCAGGAACACGGCCTCGATCACGTCGCCGGCCGCCTGCTTGAGCGCCAGCGCCGCCAGTTGCGGATCGTAGAGCGAGCCTTCGGCCATGACGCGGGACACGGCCAGCGGCATTTGTTCGCGGATCTGGTCCAGCTCCAGCTCGGGCACCTCGCGGTCGCCTCGGCGGTAGTCGTCCAGCATGCGGTAGGAATTGAGGATGGCGCGTTCGCCCCCTTTCACGGCTACGTACATGTCAGTTCTCCAGGCGCGTGCTGCGCGGCAGCCCGCAAATCCGCCGGCCCTGCGTCAGGAACACGTCGACGCCCAGCGGAAACCGTTGATGGTTGATGCGCCATTCGCGCCAGAACCCCTCCGGCAGGCCGGCGGCGGCCAGGGTCTGCCGCGTCTGGATGCCCGGGCCGCTCAGGACGGCTTGCGGCCCCGCGTCCAGCGATTCGACCTCGATCAGCAAGGTGGTCGATTGATCGGGATAGGCGGGGTCGCCCTGATGGCAGGACGACAGCGCGGGCGCGGCGAAGCCGGCCGGCACCGCGGCGAAGCGGGCCAGGGACGGCGACGGCACGATGGGGCAGGCGCAATGGAAGCGCAGGAAGGCGAGCGTTTCGGCGCTGGCGGATTCGGGCAGCCACAGCGGCGTGTCCACGTCCACCAGCGTCAGCAGCAAGGCGGCCATGGCGGGCGACAGGCCCTCCGGCACGCCGCTGCCGGCCAGGATTTCGCAGATGCGGCCCGGATGGGCCAGCGCGTCCAGCGCGGCGCGGAATGTGGCCTGCGCATCGCCGACCGGATCCTCGAAACCGGGAAGCAGCGTCCGGCCCGAGGCCGCGACGGCCAGTGTCTGTCGTTCCATGTCAGTCCTCGCCTCGCACCATCGTGAAGAATTCCACCTTGGTCTGCGCCGCCACGCGGGCCTGGCGCTCGACCTTTTTGGCATGCAGGCGCGCCAGCGGCGCGATGAGCCGCTCCTGCACCGTTTCGCGCCATTCGGGCATCTGCAGCAGGGCGTCGGCCACCGCGGCCTGTTCCGCGTGGCGCAGCGAACGGCCTTGCACGTAGGCCACGCCGACCACACCCTCGCCCATCGTCACCGCGCAACGTGTCACGGTCATTTCGCCCAGATTGAAGCGGGCGCCCGTGCCGCCGCTGCGGGCGCGCACCATGGCCATGCCGGTCTGGGCCGGCCGCAGCGTCCGGTGCCCGGGCACGCCGGACAATGCGCCGAAGGCGCCGTCCAGCGCGCCGGGGTCCGCCAGCGCCAACACGCGCATCCAGGCCGCGCGCCGGGCGCTGGCCGCATCCTGTCCTGCCTGTGGGTGATCCATTTTTTCCTCTAAACGTCTAGACGACCGGATGGAGTATGATCGCTTCGAAAGGCAAGTTCAACAGCCTGGCGTGAATTTTTGATGACAGCGGCGGCATGCGCGCGACGCCTTTGCGGCGCCCGCGGCATCGGGCACAATCGGGGCCATTCTTGACGAGCGGATATGACAGCACGAGCGCACCCTATGGTTGAAAGAGGTTCCGGCATCGCCGTCTGGCGGCAAATCGGCGAATCGCTTGCGGACGACATCCGCAACAAACTCTATGCGGCGGGGGAACAGCTTCCCTCCGAACCCGAGCTGGCCGCCAGGTTCTCGGTCAACCGCCACACCATCCGGCGCGCCATGGGCGAGCTTGAGCAAAGCGGGCTGGTCAGGATCGAACAGGGCCGCGGCACCTTCGTCCAGGAACACGCCATCGACTACGCCATCGGCAAGCGCACGCGCTTTTCCGAGAACCTGCGCAGCCAGGGCATGCTGGGCCACCAGGAGGTGCTGGGCAGCCAGTCGCTGCGCGCGGCCGATATCGCCAAGCACCTGGGGCTTGCCCGCAGCGCGCCGCTATTGCGCGTGCAGATCGTGGGCAAGGCCGAGAACCGCCCCATCAGCACCTCGGAACACTATTTCGACGAAAAGCGTTTCCCCGATTTCGCGCAGCGGCTGGCGGCGCTGCGCTCCATCTCCAAGGTCTACGCGCACTACGGCATCGGCGACTACACCCGGAAGTGGTCGCGCATCACCGCCGTCCTGCCCTCGCCCGAAACCGCCCGGCTGCTGGGCCAGCCCAAGACCCGCCCCATCCTCCAGATCGAAGCCTTGAACGTGGACCAGGAGGGCGCCCCCCTGCAATACAGCATCGCCCATTTCGTGGGCGACCTGGTGCAACTGATGGTGGCGGACGACGGCTGAGGCCGGCGCAGGAGCCCGGCCGCCCGCCACCATGGCGCGGCGGCCTTTCGCAATCGCCGCAACCCGCCGAACTCATCTAGACATCTGGTTGTAATGCAACCCCGCTAAGGTCGCATCATGAATACACGCACACACGCCCCCTCGCCCCTGGCCGGTGTCACAGGCCAGCGCATCCTGACGCCGCGCGGCGTCCAACACGCCAGCCTGCGCTTCCATGGCGGGCTGATCGACGACTCGGCCGCTCCCGCCGCCCGGGGCGCCTCCTGGTTCGACGCCGGAGACCTGCTGGTGCTTCCGGGCATCGTGGACCTGCATGGCGACGCCTTCGAGCGGGCCATCATGCCGCGGCCCAGCGTGACCTTCCCCTACGAAGGCGCGCTGTCCGACGTGGACCGCCAGTTGCTGGCCAACGGCATCACCACCGAATTCCACGGCGTCACGCTGTCCTGGGAAGGCGGATTGCGCGGCGAGAGCTACGCCCAGCGCATGTTCGACGCCCTGGAAAGCATGCGCCCCCTCATGGGCGCGCGGCACTACGTGCACCTGCGTTTCGAGACGCATCACGTGGGCGGGCTGGACGTCGCGCGGCAATGGATACGCGACGGCCGCGTGCGCTTCCTGGCGCTGAACGACCACCTGCCCAGCATGGCGCGGCGCCTGGGCGACGAGCGCAAGCTCATGCAGTACGCCAACCGCGCGGAATGCGACCTCGACGTCTTCCAGGACCGCATCCGGGCAGCGATGGCGGCGGCGGACTGCGTGGCCGACGCCATGCGCGAACTGACCGCCTGCGCGCGGGAAGCCGGCCTGAGGGTGGCGTCGCACGACGACCCCGACGCCGCCACGCGCCGCTACTACCATCAACTGGGTTGCGGCGTGGCGGAATTTCCGCTGACCCGCGATGCCGCCGGCGTCGCGCGCGACCTGGGGAACTCCGTGGTCTTCGGCGCGCCCAACGTGGTGCGCGGCGGCAGCCACACCGGCGCGCCCAGCGCCGCCGAAATGGTCCGCGCGGGCCTGTGCGACGTGCTGACCTCCGACTACTACTACCCCGCCCCGCTCGCCGCCGCCCTGAAGCTGGCCGCCGACGGCGTGCTGCCGCTGGCGCGGGCCTGGGACCTGGTGTCGCTGAATCCGGCGCGCGCCGCCGGCCTCCAGGACCGCGGCGCGCTGGCGCCGGGCCTGATCGCCGACGCGATCGTGGTGGACGACCAGGTGCCGGGGCTGCCCCGCGTCTGCGCGGCGATCGTCGGCGGTGAACTGCGCTACGCCAGCCGCGCCTTCGGCGATGGCCGCGACCAGCGCATGGCGGCCTGAGGGGTGACCATGGCCCTTGCCCATCGCTACGCCCTGTACCTCGCCCCCACCGGCCCCTGGCGCGAACACGGCAGCCGCTGGCTGGGCCGCTGCGCCGACACCGGCGAGGCGCTGCCGCCGCTGCCGGGGCAGGCCGAATGCTCGCGCGAATGGACGCGGGCTCCGCGCCACTACGGCCTGCATGCGACCCTGAAGCCGCCCTTCCGCCTGCGCGAGGGCGCGAGCCCCCTGGAAGTGGACGCGGCCGCGCGCCGGCTGGCCGAAGGCGGCAGCCCGTTCGCGCTGGAACTGGAATGCGAACCGCTGCGTGGCTTCCTGGCCTGGCGCATCGCCGACGCGGACGAACCGGGCCGGGCCCGCATCCAGGCCCTGGCCGACGCGGCCGTGCGCGACCTGGATCCCTTGCGCGCCCCACCCACGCCCGAGGAAACCGCGCGCCGCCGGCCGCAGTCGCTCACGCCCGCGCAGCAGGCCATGCTGGCGCGCTGGGGCTACCCCTATGTGTTCGACACCTACACCTTCCACATCACGCTGACGGGCAAGCTGGAAGGCGACGCGCTGGCGCGGGCGCGGGCCGGCATCGCGGCCTTCGCCGACCCGCTGCGCGGGCAGGCCATGGCCGTGCCCGGCGTCAGCGTCTACGTGCAGGCCGCGCCGGGCGCGGATTTCGTCGCGGCGCGGCACTACCATTTCGACGGCGCCTGCGTGGACGCCGCGGGCGCCGCCTACCTGCAAGGGCCGGCGGCGGCATGAACGCCCCCGCCCCCGCCGACGGCGCGCGCCTGATCTACCTGATGGGCGCCTCGGGCAGCGGCAAGGACACGCTCCTGCGCCTGTTGCGCGCCTGCCTGCGCGGCGGCGAACCCGTGCTGGTGGCGCACCGCTACATCACGCGCGACAGCGGCGACAGCGAAGACGCGCTGCGCCTGACGGACGAAGAATTCCTCCGCCGCGCCGCGCTGGGCTGCTTCGCGCTGCGCTGGCGCAGCCATGGCCTGCACTACGGCATCGGCATCGAAATAGACGCCTGGCTTTCCCGCGGCGCGGCCGTCATCGTCAACGGCTCGCGCGCGCACCTGGAACAGGCCCATGCGCGCTATCCGGCGTTGACGGCGGTGGAGGTCGCGGTCGATCCCGCGGTGCTCGCCCGCCGGCTGGCCGGCCGCGGACGCGAAAGCGCGGAACAGATCGCGCAGCGGCTGTCGCGCGCCACGCAGGCGTTCCCGGTGCCGCCGGGGTGCCGGCCGTTGCGAATCGACAACGACGGCGCCCCGGAGACCGCGGCCGCCGCGCTGCTGGACATCGCGCGCGCGAAGCTCAGGCCGGTCGTCGCCTGGCGCGAACAGGCTTGAGCGGCGCGGTTCAGCCCGGACCGGCCGCGTCGCCGCACAAATCCAGCAGGATGTCGGAAAAATGCGCCTCGGCCGCCAGCGGCTGCTCGCGCCTGCGCCGGATCAGGTTGATGGGCGGCAGCTCCCAGCCGAAGTCCCAGGGCACCATCCCCAGCTTGCCGCGCTGGCACAGTTCGCGCGCGATCTCTTCGGGCACCACGGAAACGAAGGTTTCGTTCATGGTCAGCATGCCTTCGATCACGTCCGTCGAGTAGGCCTCCAGCACGGGGGACGGCGGGCTCACTTCCTCGCGGATGAAGTGCTCCACGATCAGTTGCCGCGTAGGCGTGTTGGCCGCGGGCAGCACCCAGTCCATCGCCGCCACGGCCGCCCAGTCCGGCCGGCGCCGCGCCAGCCGCTGGGCCAGCGGGCCATGCGCGATCAACCGCGGCCGCTGGCGGTACAGCGCGCGGTGGATCAGGTCGTCGTGCGCCACCGTCGACGTGGCGCGGCTGATGATGCAATCCAGTTCGTGCTGGCGCAGCATGGGAACAAGGTGGTCGGTCGTGGCGCGGTGCAGGCTCAGCGTCACCCCGTGGCGCTGGTGCAGGCGGCTGATCGCCGCCGTCAGCAGGGCGCTGGACACGTAGGGCACCACGCCCACGTGCAGATGCGCCGAACGGCCGGCATGCAGGGCCTCGACTTCGCGCCCCCACAGATCGAGGTCGCTGAGCATGTGGCGCGCGCGCACCAGGGCCAGGCTGCCCAGGGAAGTGGGCTGCAGGCCGCGCCCGGTGCGCACGAATAGCGGCGCCCCGAAGATGTCCTCGAGTTCCGCCAGCGCCTTGGTGACCGCCGGCTGGCTGATGCCGGCCGCCGCCGCCACGCGCGTGAGCGACCCGTGCCTGGCGATGTCGATCAGCAACGCCAGATGGCGGTGCTTCAGGCGGTTGGCGAGACGGGCTGCATCCCAGTTCACGATCTTTCCCTATAACCAGTTGGTTATTCAATTATGCCAACAAACATGAATCCAGTTATTTCACGATCCTATACTGCAAGCATCCCGTTGCCTGGAACTCTCCCATGAGCGCCTCGTTCACCACCCGCCCCGAAATATGCGGCACCTTCGGCGTGGTTTCGTCCACCCACTGGCTCGCCACGCAAGTGGCCATGGGCGTGCTGGAGCGCGGCGGCAACGCCTACGACGCCGCCGTGGCGGGCGGTTTCACCCTGCAGATCGTGGAACCGCACCTGAACGGGCCCGGCGGCGAGGTGCCCATCCTGTTCTGGAGCGAACGTGAACAGCGCATGCGCGCCCTGTGCGGCCAGGGCCCCGCGCCGGCGCTGGCCACGCCGGCCTATTTCCGGAACCTGGGCCTGGACCTGGTGCCCGGCATCGGCCTGCTGCCGGCCACGGTGCCCGGCGCATTCGGCGCCTGGCTGACCTTGCTGCGCGACTACGGCACCTGGGAACTGGCCGACGTGCTGCGCCCGGCCATCGGCTATGCGCGCAACGGCTTTCCGCTGGTGCCACGCATCTCCCAGGCCATCCTGGCGGTGCAGGCGCTGTTCCGCCAGGAATGGACCAGCTCGCGCGACGTCTGGCTGCCCGGCGGCCAGGTGCCGGCCCCGGGCGCGCTGTTCCGCACGCCCGCCATCGCGGCCACCTATACCCGTATCCTGGACGAGGCGCATGCCGCCGGCGCCGACCGCCGCGGCCGCATCGACGCGGCGCTGGACGTCTGGTACCGGGGCTTCGTGGCCGATGGCATCGACGCCTTCTACAGCCAGGAAGCGGTGCGCGACACGACCGGCCAGCGCAACCGCGGCCTGCTGCGCAAGTCCGACCTGGCCGACTGGCGCGCCACCTACGACGATCCTCTCACCGTGGATTACGGGCGCTACACCGTGGCCAAATGCGGCGTGTGGTCGCAGGGCCCGGTCCACCTGCAGCAACTGGCCATGCTGCGCCACCTCGGCATGGACGGCCTGGACCCGCAGTCGCCCGCCTTCGTGCACCGCATCGCCGAAGCGGCCAAGCTGGCGTTCGCCGACCGCTGCGCCTGGTACGGGGATCCGGACTTCGTGCAGGTGCCGCTGGCGGACCTGCTGAGCGACGCCTACGCGCGCTCGCGCGCGGCCGGCATCGGCGAACTCGCGTCCCGCGTGCTGCAGCCCGGCAGCCCCGGCGGCCTCGCGCCCCGGCTGCCGGACCTGGACGCCGCCGTCCGCACCCTGGCCGCTTCCGACACCCGCTTCGGCGTGGGCGAACCCACCTTCGCGGCGCTGCCGCCGGTCTCGGAGTGGGCCGCGCGCGAACTGTTCGTGGGGGACACCTGCCAGATCGACGTCATCGACCGCGACGGCAACATGGTGGCGGCCACGCCGTCGGGCGGCTGGCTGTCGTCCAGCCCCGTCGTGCCCGGTCTCGGCTTCCCGCTGACCACCCGCCTGCAGATGACCTGGCTGGACGACGGCGTGCCCGGGCAGTTGCAGCCCGGCAAGCGTCCCTGCACCACCCTGTCGCCGGGCCTGGCATTGCGCGACGGCCAGCCCTACATGGCCTTCGGCACGCCCGGCGGCGACCAGCAGGACCAGTGGACGGTGGCGTTCTTCCTGCGCCATGCCATGGGCATGAACCTGCAGGAGGCCATCGACGCGCCCTCCTGGCACATCGACCATTTCCCGGGATCGTTCTGGCCCCGCACGCAAACGCTGAACCGGCTGACGGTGGAGTCCCGCATGCCCGCCGCGACGCTGGACGCGCTGCGCGCCGCCGGCCACGACGTCAAGGCGGGCCCGGACTGGTCGGAAGGCCGCATCAGCGCCTGCACCCGGGAGCCCGCCGCCGGCGGCGGCCTGCTGCTGCGCGCGGGCGCCAATCCGCGCGGCATGCAAGGGTATGCCGCCGGGCGATGATGAATCCATTTCGTTCCAGCCGGCGCACAGACCGGCACTTGCACAAGGGGTACCAACCATGACTTTGCGATTCAAACGACTGCTGCGCGCCTGCGCGCTGGGCCTGGCGCTGGCCGCGCCCGCCGCTTCCCAGGCCGCCTGGCCCGAAAAGCCCATCACCCTGATCGTGCCCTGGGCGGCGGGCGGTTCCACCGACATCCTGGCGCGCGTGCTGTCCGAAGGGCTGACCCAGTCCCTCGGGCAGTCCGTCATCGTGGAAAACCGGTCGGGCGCGTCCGGCAATATCGGCACGACCTTCGTCGCCCGCGCCAAGCCCGACGGCTACACGCTGCTCGTGGGCTCCATGAGCACGCACACGATGAACCAGGCGCTCTATTCCAGCATGCCGTTCGATGGCGTGAAGGACTTCACGCCCATCGCCGAACTCGCGCTGGTCACCAACACCATGGTGGTGCACCCGTCCGTGCCGGCCGCCAACCTGAAGGAATTCATCGCCTACCTGAAGGCGCATCCGGACACCGTGACCTACGCTTCGGCGGGCCAGGGCTCCACCAACCATCTCAGCGCCGCGCTGTTCGAAAAGGCCGCCGGCGTGAAGATGACGCACATTCCCTACCGCGGCGGCGCGCCGGCGGTGATGGACACGGTGGCCGGCCGCACGCAGGTGCTGTTCAGCGCCGGCACACAGACGCTGCCGCACGTGCAGAGCGGCAAGCTCAAGCTGCTGGCCGTCACCGAGGAAGCGCGCTCGCCCTTGCTGCCGGACGTGCCCACGGTCGCGGAGACGCTGCCCGGCTATGAATTGTCGGTCTGGTACGGCGCCTTCGGCCCGGCCGGCATGCCGCCCGAACTGACCGCCAGGCTGAACCGCGAGATCAACCTGATCCTCAAGCGCCCCGACGTCATCAAGAAGATGGCCGACATGGGCGTGCTGCTGACCGAGACCACGCCCGAACAGTTCGGCCAGATCCTGGCGCGCGACGCCGACAAGTACGGCAAGCTGATCAAAGAACTGGGAATCACGGCCGAATGACCGCAGCATCGTCCCCGACCCCGGCGCTGGCCGGGGTGCAGGCCATCGCCCAGGCCTACGCCGCCGCCGACGCGGCGGCGGCCTTCCTGGCCATCGACGCCTACGCGCACGCCACCTTGGCGCACGCCCTGTGCACCATCAACCGATACGACGCCGGCGCCATGCGCGTCCTGCGGCTGTACAGCTCGAATCCCGGCGCCTACCCGCCCGGCGGCAGCAAGGACAAGGCCGGCACCGCCTGGGGCCGCCACGTCCTGCAGGAGCGGCGCGTCTTCGTGGGCGAAGGCGAGGACGCCATCCGCGAATTCTTCGACGACCACGGCGCCATCCGCGAACTGGGGCTGCGGTCCGTCATCAACGTGCCGGTGGTGTACGGCGGGGCCTGTCTGGGCACCGTGAATTTCCTGATGCCCCGCCCCGCGGTGTCGGACGCCGACGTGCATGCCGCGCGCCTGGCCGGCCTGCTGGCGCTGCCGGCGTTCCAGGCGCTGGAAAGGCCCTAGATCAGCGCGCTGCGGATCCGCGAGGACATCATGTCGATCGCCACCACGAAGGCGACGATGATGATCATGACCGCGCAGGTTTCCGCGTAGCGGAAGCTGCGGATGATCTCCCACAGCACGGTCCCGATGCCGCCGGCGCCCACGATCCCCACGACGGACGCCGAGCGCACGTTCGACTCGAAGCGGTACAGCGAATACGAGATCCACAGGGGAAGCACCTGCGGGATCACGCCGTAGACGATTTCTTCCAGCGCGTTGGCGCCGGTGGCGCGCACCCCTTCGACCGGGCGCGGATCGATCGCCTCGACGGCTTCCGAGAACAGTTTGGCGAGCACGCCGGTGGTGTGCACCCACAGCGCCAGCACGCCGGCGAACGGGCCCAGGCCCACCGCCACGATGAACAGCATGGCGAACACCATCTCGTTGATGGCGCGGCAGGCGTCCATCAGCCGCCGCATGGGCTGGTAGACCCAGGCCGGCACCATGTTCGACGAACACAGCAACCCCAGGGGCACCGCCACCACGATGGCCAGGAACGTGCCCCAGACCGCGATCTGCACGGTCACGATCATTTCATCGAGGTACATGCGCCAGTCGCGGAAGTTCGGCGGGAAGAAGTCCGCCGCGAACTGGGCCATGTTGCCCGAATCGCGCAGCAGGTCCAGGGGCCGCATGTCCGCCCCTGTCCACGACATGACGAGCAACGCCAGCACGACGGCCCAGACTAGTAGGACCGGCAGCGACGAGCGCGGTGCGGAAGGAAGACGGGAGGTCTGCATGGCTGGGTTCATGGGGACTGGCGATTGGCGTAGGGATTTTCGGTTGCGCGGACGCCGGCGCGCCAGACGGCGCGCCGGCGTCCGGGCGGCGTTTACTGCTTGGCGGCCGGCTGGCCCAGGCTGGCCAGCTTGCCGTCCAGCTCGGCCAACTGCTTCTGCTTTTCGGCCTGGCCCAGGGTGGAATCGGCTTCGACCTTGGCCTTCTCGCGCGCCAGCTCGATCTGGCGGATGGGAACCAGTTGCTGGTTGTCCGAGGCGCGGAAGCCCTGGTAGGTCAGCGCTTTCAGGTTGGCCAGTTCGCGTTCGGCGTCCTTGCCCTTGCCGTAGTTGATGAAGAAGTCGCGGATTCGGACCTTCAGGTCGGCCGGCAGGTCGGTGCGCATGACCAGCGGGTCCGCCGGGATCAGCGGCGACTTCCACAGCACGCGCACGCTGTCGTTGGCGTCCTTGCCCGTGTTCAGGCGGTAGCGCTCCAGCGCCTCGGTGTTGTTGACGGCCACGTCCACCTGCTTGTTGATGACCGACAGCAGGTTGGCTTCGTGGTTGCTGGCGCGCACCGTCTTGAAGAAGGTCTTGGGCTCGATCTTGTTGGCGGCCCACAGGTAGTAGCCCGGCACGGCGGTGCCCGACGTGGAGTTGGGGTCGCCGGCGCCGTAGCTCAGCTTGCCGCCGTTCTTCAGAACGTCGTCCAGCGTCTTCAGGTTGCTGTCCTTGTTGACGATCAGCAGCGACCAATAGCCGGGGTTGCCGTCCTTGTCGATGACGGAGGCGAACACTTCGCCCTGGGCGCGGTCCACGGCTTCGATGGCCGACTTGTTGCCGAACCAGCCCAGTTGCACCTTGTTGAAGCGCATGCCTTCGATGATGCCGGCGTAGTCCGACGCGAAGAAGGGCTTGACCGGCGCGCCGATGGCGCGGCTCAGGTCGTCGATGACGGGCTGCCAGACGGACTTCAGGTTGCTCGACGATTCCGTCGAGATGATGCCGAAGTTCAGCGTCTTGGCGTCCTGGGCGTGAACCTGCGAGGACAGGGCGGCGGCGGCGATCAGGGTGAAAAAGGTTCTGCGTAGCATGGAAGGCTCCGGGAAGGAAAGGGGCAAGGAATCAGGCGGCGTGCGCCAGCCGGGACAGCGGCGCGACGGCCGGCGCCTGCGGCGCGTATTCGGGAAGGAGTTCGCCCAGGTCGGCGCCATAGAGTTCGCGCAGCATGGACGGGGTCAGGGCCGCCGACGGGCCGTCATAGACCACTTTTCCCTGGCGCAGGGCTACCACGCGGGGGCAGTAGCGCAGGGCGACGTCGACCTGGTGCAAGGACACCACCACCGCCACCTTGCGGCTGCGGTTGATCTGGGCCAGCGTGTCCATCACGCGGCGCGACGACTCGGGGTCCAGCGACGCGATCGGCTCGTCGGCCAGGATGACGCGGGCGTTCTGCACCAGGGTGCGGGCGATGGCCGCGCGCTGCTGCTGGCCGCCGGACAATGTGGAGGCGCGCTGAAATGCGTAGTCGTCTATACCAACCTGGGCAAGCGCGTCCAGGCCCTGGCGCACTTCGGCGCGCAGGAACCAGCGGGCCAGGCTGCGCCACAGCGGCACGCGCGGGAGCAGGCCGGTGAGGACGTTGGTGATGACGGGCAGGCGGCCCACCAGGTTGAACTGCTGGAACACGAAGCCGATGCCGGCCCGCGCGCCGCGCACGTTGCGGCTCAGGCGGCCGTTGCGCTGGATCGCCTGGCCGTTGACGGCCACGCTGCCCGCGTCGCCGGCGACGAAGCCCGCCAGATGGCGCAGCAGCGTGGACTTGCCCGAGCCGGAGGCGCCCAGCAGGGCGACCATCTCGCCGTCGGCCACCAGCAGGTCCACGCCGTCCAGCGCCTTGGCGCCCGGGTGGAAGCTTTTGCTCAGCCCTTGTACTTCGATGGCGTACGTCATCGTGGGATCCCCTTGGGTTTGGTCATTGCCGCATTCTGTTTTGGCGGCATGACAGCACGATGACCTGGGGATCGAATGATTTGACGGAAATTAGGGACGCCGCAATGCACTGAAAGACCTTCGTCATAAATGCGGGCGCCTCGCCGGCTCGCCGGCGGGTATATTGAGGCTATTCCCCACCAGACAGGCGTTCATCATGATCAAAGGTTCCTGCCTGTGCGGCCGCATTGCGTACGAGATCGCCGGCCCGCTCACCAACGCCCTCAACTGCCATTGCACGATGTGCCGAAAGTCGCATGGCGCCGCGTTCCGCAGCCGGGCCACGGTCCAGTCCAAGGACTTCGCCTGGACGCGGGGAGAAAACCACGTCACCTGGTACAGCTCGTCGCCGGGCAGCTACCGCGGCTTCTGCGAAGCCTGCGGCACGCCCCTGCTGAGCCGCTTCGACCAGACCCCCGACGTCTACGGCCTGCCGCTGGGCGCGCTGGACGACGACCCGGGCGTGAAGCCGGCCGCGCATTGCCACGTGGCCAACAAGGCGCCCTGGTTCGACATCACCGACACGCTGCCGCAGCACGCCGGGGCGTTCGAGGAAACGCCCGAGCACAGTTCGCGGGCCATAGCCTGAATTCCCGCCCCCCGATACCGGGGCCGGATTCCGCGGCCCCGGAGTCGTTCCGTAGCAACTATCACGGCGCAACGGCAGATAAATACTGGCTAATCATTGCGCTTTGCAGTAACATAAGTCCGTGATTTCTCCGCGAAAACCGGGCTTCGGTCACTCTGAGTCGCCAACCTGTACCGCCTCTGGGCAATACCGCGAGGCCCGCACAGGACGCGTCCGGCATTTCAGGACGAAACCCTTCGCCGCCAGAGGCGCCGCCGCATCAAGTGCGGCGCCATCCGGCACTGCAACAACCGCTCCACCCCGCTTCTTCCGGCGACGCGCGCATAGCAATGGCACGCCGCCGCGACCGAGCCGCGCATCGCGCGCACATTGCCCTCGCGGCGCGAGTATCCGTCATTTCAGACATCCGCTTGGGATGCCGTGGCCCTCACCCGCGCCTGCCCGGACGTTTTACGTTCAAACCGCTGGACCTGGTTATTTGAGTCCAACGCGCTTGCCGCCCGCGCGGCGAGCCATGCCGCCGGCATGGCTGCGCGTATTGATAGGAGTAGAAAATGGCTAAAGAAGAACTCATCGAATTGGATGGCATCGTTGACGAAGTGCTGCCCGATAGCCGCTACCGCGTAAAGCTGGACAACGGCATCGAAGTCGGCGCCTACGCCTCCGGCCGCATCCGCAAGCACCGCATCCGCATCCTGGCGGGCGATCGCGTCACCCTGGAAATGTCGCCGTACGACCTGACCAAGGGCCGCATCAACTTCCGCCACAAGGACGAACGCGCCCCCGCCGCGCATCGCCCCCAGCAGTACCGCCGCTGAGCCTGGGCTTCAGGGCCGGCGCTCGCCGGCTCCCCAGCCCTGCTCGCGAGCCTTAAGCCCGCGCGGCGGCGTGCCGTAATGCGTGGAACGCCTGTTCATGGACGAATGGCGATCCCCGCCAGGCGCGACACCCGGCGGGACGCGCAAGATGCAAGATGGATCTGACAGAAGAGTTGCAAGCGGCCGCTGACGAGCTTGCCCTGGCGCGAAGGCGATTCGTGAAGGGCGAGGAAGGCCTGCGCCTGCTCCATCAGTCGCGCGAGACGTTCATCAACAGCCTGCGCAATACCGGCCTGACGTACGCCGAGGCCAAGACCAAGTACGACAACTGCCTGGACGACCAGGAAGCCCAGCACCTCCGCGTGCGCCAGCAGATGGACTATGCCGAGCGCATGCACCAGCACGTGCTGCGCCGGATCGCGCTGCAGGCCACGCCCGCATAGGGCGCGATCCCGCGCCGGATTCAGGGCTTGAATGCCCCGATGAAGATGGCCGGGTCGACGCGGGCGTCGTTCAGGCTGACGTTCCAGTGCAGATGCGGGCCGGTCGCCCGCCCCGTGGCGCCCACCTTCCCCACCACGCCGCCGCGCGGCACCTCGTCGCCGACCTTCACGTCGATGGCCGACATGTGGCAGAACATGCTGACGAAACCCTGCCCATGGTCCAGGAACACCGTCTTGCCATTGAAGAAATAATCCCCCACCAGCACGACCGTGCCGGCCGCCGGCGCCTTGATGGGCGTGCCCGCCGGCACGGCGAAGTCCAGCCCCGAATGCGGGTTGCGTTCCTGTCCGTTGAAAAAGCGCCGCAGCCCGAATGGGCTGGACAGGCGGCCGCCGTCGACCGGGCGGTCCAGCAGCAGGTTGCTGGGGACGACCCCGGCGCGGTAGCCGCGGTTGGCCGCGCTTTGCTCGGCCATTTCGCGTTCGATGCGCTTCATGTCGTCCGGATTCGGCTCGACCTGGCGCTGGTTCTTCAGCGTGATGCGCTGGGCCGCGTATTCCTTGGCCCCGACCCTGAAGGACAGCTTGCGCCGGCCCTGCCCATCGCCGACCGATACCTGCTGTTCGCCCGGCTTCGCGCTCAGCGGAATGCCGACCACGGCGATCCACTGCCTGCCCTCTTCGCGCACGACCAGCACGCGCCGCCCCTGGAACGTCACTTCCGGGGCGCGTTCCGCGTCGCCCAGGCCCAGGACCGCGACGCCGCCGGGAACGGGAAAATTGAGCTTGCGGGTGAGGTAGCCTTCCTGCTGGGCTCGGACGGGCAGCCCCAGGCCGGCGGCGGCCGCGGCCAGGCCCAGCCGCAGTACGTCGCGGCGGCGGAACATGGCGCTTACAGGCACAGGTTCGCGGGCTCGATGATGCTTTGGTCGCGGCGGGCGATGCGCGTGGACAGGCGCGTTTCCGTCTTGCCCTTCCAGTGGGTGGTCGTCAGCACGGCCTCCACGCCCAGGCTGTCCGACTGGATGAGTTCAAAGCCGTTGCGCACGGCCTTCCGCTCGAACCGGACGCCCATGTTCTTCCAGGATTCCGCCACGCAATTCGTGTAATCCTCGGCCGAGCGCTGGGTCGACCCGTAGAAGACGGGATCGCGGTCGCGCACGTCTTTGACGCTGGCGCAGGCCGTCAGGGCGGCCAAAACGGTGAGGGACAGGGCGGTACGGACCTTCATGGCGATGGAACTCTCGAACGGGTGGAAATTGAGGAAAGCGCGGCCAACTATAGCGCAGCGCCGGGGCGTGCCGGCGCTACTGCCGGCGGGCCGACTTCGGGCGGAAAGCCTCGATGACTTCCGGGCGGGTCTCGGCGTAGGGGCCGCCGATCAGGTCGATGCAGTAGGGAATGGCGGCGAAAATGCCCGGCACCAGGACGGCGCCGTCCTCTCCTTTCAGCCCTTCCAGCGTTTCGCGGATGGATTTCGGCTGGCCGGGCAGGTTCACGATGAGCGCGGCGTGGCCCGCGGTTTCGCGGATGACGGCCACCTGGCGGGACAGAATGGCCGTGGGCACGAAGCGCAGGCTGATCTGGCGCATCTGTTCACCGAAGCCGGGCATTTCCTTGGTGCCGACGGTCAGGGTCGCCTCCGGCGTGACGTCGCGCCGCGCGGGGCCGGTGCCGCCGGTGGTCAGGACCAGGTCGCAGCCGCAGCCGTCCACCAGTTCGATCAGCGTCTCGGAGATGCGGGCGGGCTCGTCGGGAATCAGGCGGTCGACCGCCAGCCACGGCGATGCCAGCGCGCCGCCCAGCCATTCCCGCAGCGCGGGCAGGCCCTGGTCCTGGTAGGCGCCGGCCGAGGCGCGGTCGGAAACGGACACCAGGCCCACGATCAATTCATCGGGGTGGCTGCGGGCGATACGGGTAACGGCGGTCATGGGCGGCAATCGTTGAATGGGACGGTCTGGCGCCGCGAAGGCGGCTCGTGGCGCGGTCAATCATGGAAATCCAGAAGAACCCCGCGGCAACCATGCTATCGCATTCTTCCCCCGGGGGAAGGGCGGCCGCTTCCGCCATCCGGACGATCCCGCCCTGTGGCGAAAAAGCGAATCGGCCATGGCCCCGCTTTCCCGCGCTTGTTCCGGCAAAGGCCGCTCGTTAACATCCGCTAACAATACAATTCCGCTTACGAGACGCCGCGCTTTCGGTTTCCCTCCATGATCACACGCACTCTCCGGCAGCACGCGCTGGCGGCGGCGCTGGCCCTGGCCGCCGCCGCGGCCGCCGGATGGGGCGCCCTGCACGCGCTGGCCCTGAAGACCGAACCCGTCCCGGCCGCGGCGCCCGGCATCTACCTCCCCAACCTGGGCAATACGCTGCAGGAGCAGACCCGCAACCTGTCGCGCCTGAGCCAGGCCTTGCGCACGGGGGACCGCCTGGTCATCCTGGGCTCGTCGGAACTGACCAGCAACGATCTGCGCTTCGTGCCCTACCGCTACCTGGCCGACGAACTCCAGATGCCGGTGCTGGCCTACGGCCATTCCGGTTTCCAGTCGCTGGGCATGCAACTGGTGCTGGCGGCGCTGGCCGACGACCTCTCCGCGGCTTCCCGCGTGGTCGTCATGCTGTCGCCCGGCTGGTTCGATGGCGAGGGCGGACTGGGCCCGGACGAATTCAAGGAGCACGCCAATCCGCTGCTGTCCCGGCTGCTGGGGCAGCCCGAGGGCCGGGCCGAGGTGCTGCGCTGGCTGGAGGCCAAGGGCGACGCGGGCGTCGCCTGGTCGATGATGGCCGAGCAAGCCTATGTTTTCCGCCAGCGCCTGGTCGACCTGTGGACCCCGGCCCATGCCGCTCCCGCCCCGGAGCCGGAACGCGAAGGGCCGCCCGCCGCCGCCCGCGTGGTCGACTGGGACGCCCTGGCCAGCCAGGCCCAGGGCGCCGAACAGGCCTTGATGGCGGGCAACCGGTACGCGGTGCGCGACGATTTCTTCGACAAATACCTGCGGACCGTTCCCGAGGGCGGCAAGACGGCCTATCTGCAGCAGCCCCTGACCGGCCGCGACGAACTGCGCGAACTGGACGCCCTGATGGCGCTGCTGCGCCGGCACGGCGTGGACGCGCTGTTCGTCATGCAGCCGCTGCATCCCATGGTGTTCCGGGACCTGGACCGCTTCGAGCCGGTGCAGCGGGAAGTCGCGGCGCAGTGCCGGCGCTACGCCATGCGCTGCATGGATATGTACGGAGCGCCGTTCGAAGTGGGCACGCTGCGCGACGTCCAGCATCTTGGGGAATTGGGCTGGCTGCGCGTCAACCAGAAAATCGCCGAGGTATTTCGGCCATGAGGCACCGGATCCCATGAAAAGAACCTTGTGGCTTTGCCTGCTGTACCTCGGCCTGCTGGGCGTCGCGCTGATCCAGGCCGATACCTCGGCCAATCTGGGCAAACCGATGGAGATCGAGTTCCAGTATTCGAAGTTCTAGGGGTTGGGGGGGTGTCAGACACCCACGGGCGCCCAGGGCGGGCGGCCGCTGTCTCCTCGGGTGTCTGACACCTGGGCGAACGGTTTGTGTCCGACATCAACGAATCCCCCCTTTGGTAGCCGTACGCAACCAGGGACAGGTCACAAATCTGCAATAATCGGGCCTCCCGCCGGAACCTCCCCCGCCTCCATGTTCGACCTCTTCCACGGCCTAGACCCTTGGGTAGGCCTCAGTCTTGTCTTGGCCCTGACATTCGTCCTGGCCTTTGAATTCATCAACGGATTCCACGACACGGCAAACGCCGTGGCAACGGTCATTTACACCAAGGCCATGCCGCCGCACCTGGCGGTCATGCTTTCCGGCATTTTCAATTTCCTGGGCGTGCTGCTCGGCGGCGTGGGCGTGGCCTATGCCATCGTCCACTTGCTGCCGGTCGAATTGCTGATCAACGTGGACACCGGCCGCGGGCTGGCCATGGTGTTCGCCATGCTGGCGGCGGCCATCGCCTGGAACCTGGGCACCTGGTATTTCGGCATCCCGGCCTCCAGCTCGCACACGCTGATCGGCTCGATCCTGGGCGTGGGCCTGGCCAACGCGCTGATCACCGAACTGCCGCTGGCCGACGGCGTCAACTGGGGCAAGGCCATCGACATCGGCCTGTCCCTGGTGGTGTCGCCGGTGGCCGGCTTCGTGGTGGCGGGCGGCCTGCTCCTCGCGCTCAAGCGCTGGCTGCCGCTGTCGAAGATGCACAAGACGCCGGAGCAGCGCCGCGCCATCGACAACAAGAAGCATCCGCCGTTCTGGAACCGCCTGGTCCTGGTGCTGTCCGCGATGGGCGTGAGCTTCGTCCACGGCTCCAACGACGGCCAGAAAGGCATCGGCCTGATCATGCTCGTGCTGATCGGCATCGTGCCCGCCAACTTCGTGCTGGACACCAACAGCACCACCTACCAGATCGAGCGCACGCGCGACGCCGCCAATCACCTGAACGTGTTCTACCAGCGCAACGAAGCGATGCTGGGCGACTACCTGGCGCTCAAGCGCTACGACGCGACCACCGAGCTGCCGCGCAATTTCCGCTGCGATCCCGAACTGACGATGCCGACCATCGCCGCCTTGCAGGCCGATCTGCACGGCGTGTCCAACTACGCCGACCTGCCGCCCGAGAAACGCGTTGCCGTGCGCCGCTATCTGCTGTGCCTGGACGACACGGCCAAGAAGGTGGCGCGCATCGAAGGGCTGCCCGCCCGCGAACGCGCGGACCTGCAACGGCTGCGCGCCGACCTGACGGCCACCACCGAATACGCGCCCTTCTGGGTGATCGTGGCGGTCGCCCTGGCGCTGGGCGCGGGCACCATGGTCGGCTGGCGCCGCGTGGTCCTCACGGTGGGCGAAAAAATCGGCAAGCAGGGCATGACGTATGCGCAGGGCATGTCCGCGCAGTTGACCGCGATGGGCGCCATCGGGCTGGCCAACGTGTTCAGCCTGCCGGTGTCCACCACCCACGTCCTGTCCTCGGGCGTGGCGGGGACGATGGTCGCCAACAAGACCGGCCTGCACAGCAGCACGGTGCGCAACATCCTGATGGCCTGGGTGCTGACCCTGCCCGCCTCGATGCTGCTGGCCGCCGGCCTGTTCTGGATCGGCGTGCAGATCGCCGGCTGACGTTCCGCGGTCCCGCGACGATCCGCGGGACCGGCGCAACACACTGGTTACCGCAATGGGCTTACCCCGGAAGCGGCCCGCGTCTACCATGGCGCCATGACTGCTTCCAATCCCACCCTGCATTACATTTTCGATCCGCTTTGCGGCTGGTGCTACGCCGCCGCGCCGCTGGTGGAGGCCGCCCGCGCCCTCCCCGGCCTGGACATCGCGCTCCATGGCGGCGGCATGATGACCGGCGGCAACCGCCAGCCCGTGACCGACGCGCTGCGCCGCTATGTGATGCCGCACGACGAGCGCATCGCCGGCCTGACGGGCCAGCCCTTCGGCGAGGACTATTTCAACGGACTGCTGCGCGACAGCGGCGCGGTGTTCGATTCCGAGCCGCCCACCACGGCCATCCTGGCCGCGCAGGCGCTGGGCGGCCGCGGGCTGGACCTGCTCCAGCGCATCCAGCGCGCCCACTACGTGCAAGGGCTGCGCGTCGCGGACCCCGCCGTGCTGGCGGCCCTGGCGGCCGATATCGGGCTGGACCCGGCGGCTTTCGGCGCCGCCTTCGCGGCGGCCCAGGGCGCCGAAACCGCCTCGCACATCGCCGCCAGCCGGCAATTGCTGGCCCGGCTGGGCGGCTCGGGCTTTCCCACCCTGGCGCTGGAGCGCGGCGGCGCCTGCACCCTGCTGGAGCCTTCCCGCTACCTGGGCCGCCCGGCGCAGTGGCAGGCCGACCTGCGCGCGCGCATCGGCTAGCCGGCCAGGGCCAGCAGCACCCCGTATCCGGCCATGCCCAACAGCACGGCGACGCCCGTATTGCTGACCAGCCGCGCCGCCACCGCGGTCACGACCAGGCCGCCCACGTAGGGCCCGATGCGGGCCGCCTGGTCGCCTGCCTCGATCAGGTCGGGCACGATGACCGCCGCGGCGATCCCCGCCAGCAGGGACGGCCCCAGCGCGGCCAGCGCCGAGCCTTCGCGCGACAGGTGGCGCAGCAGGCGGCTGCGTTCGGACAGCATGAAAGGCAGGGCGCGGGTCAGATAGGTGATCGCGGCCATCGCGGCCACCGCGCCCCAGAATCCCAGTCCATCGGTATTCATGCGGGCCTCCGCAGGCGGTACGCGACGCAGCCGATGACGGCGCCGGCCAGGATGGCCGCGCTGGTGTGCCCCAGGGCGGCCACGGCGCCGGCGCCCGCCACCGCCGCCACGATGGGCAGCCCCAGGCCGCGCCTGGCGCTTTGGCATACCAGCGCCATGAACAGCGCCGGCAGCGCGAAACGCATCACCTGCGACAGCATGGGGTAATGGCGTTCCAGCCCGTCGCCGGCATAGACGCCGACGGCGGTGCCGGCGATCCAGGTCAGCCAGGCGCCCAGTCCCAGCGCGGTCATCCAGCCCTGGCGGCGGGCGGGATCCACGGCCTGCAGGCGGTTGAAGGCCGTGGCGAACACCTCGTCGGTCAGCAGGAAGGCGACTTTCAGCCGGCCGCGCAGCGCGGCGGGCAGGAAGCGGGACAGCAGCGGGCCGTACAGCAGGTGGCGGGCGTTGAGCAGCGAGCACAGCGCCACCACCCACAGCCACGGCGTGCCCGCCTTGATGGAGGCAAGCAGCAGGAACTGGCTGGCGCCAGCATAGACCAGCACGGAAATCAGGATGACTTGCGCGGGCGTCAGGCCCGCCGCCATGCCGGCGATGCCGAAGGTCACGGCCACCGGAAAGTAGCCGATCATGACGGGCAGGCAGGATTTCAGGCCGTCGATGCGGGCGCTGCCCGCGAGGCCGGGCGCCGGGGCGGATGAGGTCTGCAAGGTTTCTTCGCTTGTTCGGTGTTGCGGCAAGCGCCTAGTTTACCCATCCGCCGGGTATCGCCCGCGGCGACGCTAGGTGTCGTCGGCGCCCAGCACGCGCAGTTGCGCCTTCAGGCGGCGGACCTCCTGGCTCAGGTCCAGGATCAGCGCCACCGCGTCCAGGCTGGCGTCGAAATCCCGCTCCAGGCGCCGGGCGTCCAGCGCGCGCTGCAAGTCCATGCTGTAGAAGCGCCATTCCGCGGGCCGGCGCCCGCTGGCGTTGACGATGCCGACTTCGACGAGCCGGGCGATCCATTCCACTTCCTGGCCGCAGGCGCGGGCCAGGTCGTCGGCGCTCAAGGGTTGCGTTTTGCCCACGACGGTGGCGCTGGTGATGACGAGCTTCTTCATGGTCAGACCCCCATGTGGCGCCGCGGGTTGAAAGGCAGGTCCTGCTGCAGCTTGCGGTAGGCCGCCTTGGCCGCCTCGCTGTCGGCCGGCGGCAGCACCAGGTCCAGCACCAGGTACAGGTCTCCGGGCGGGTCGCCCGGAATGCCGCGCCCGCGCAGCCGCAGCTTGCGGCCGTTGCCCGATCCCGGCGGGACCGAGACTTCGACGGTGCCGCCCGGGGTGGGCGTCTTCACGCTGGCGCCCAGCGCGGCCTCCCAGGGCGCCACGGGCAGCGCCATGTAGAGATCGCGGCCGTCGGCGCGGTACTGCGGGTGCGGCTTGAACCGGATTTCCAGGTAGAGGTCGCCGTTCTCGCCGCCGCCGTACCCGGGCATGCCCTGGCCCGCCAGCCGGATGAACTGGCCTTCCCGCACGCCGGCGGGAATCTTCACGCTGAGCGTGCGGGTCTGCATCTGGGGGCGCCCTTCGTCGTCGATCTTCATCGAGCGCAGGCTGATGTCGCGCGTGGCGCCCTTGAGCGCGTCTTCGAGGTCCACCTCGATCGCGGCGTGATGGTCTTCGCCGCGCGCGCGGAATTCCTGTTGCTGCGCCCCGCCCCGGTGGCCGCGCCCGCGGCCGCCGAACAGCGACGAGAAGAATTCGCTGAACTGCGCTTCTTCGCCGGGCGCCGCGCCGCGATGGAACTCGAATCCTTCGTCCCAGCCCGGCGGCGGCTGGAAGCCGCCATCGGGCGACACACCCGCGGCCAGGTTGTCGTAGGCCAGGCGCTTTTCCTGGTCGCGCAGCACGTCGTAGGCTTCGTTGACGTCGCGCATGCGCGTCTCCGCATCCTTTTCCTTGCTGACATCGGGATGATATTTGCGGGCGAGCTTGCGGTAGGCGCGCCGGATCTCGTCTTCGGAAGCGCCCCGCTCCACCCCTAGAATGCCGTAGTAGTCCTTGAACTCCATGTTCCGCCCTTTGCAAGGGGTTGCGGCCGCTCCCGGATCGCGCCGCGATCGGCCTTGAATATCAAGAAGATAGGGGCTGTAGCCCGTTTTTTCAATGCGCCTTGCCAAGCCGGGCGCATCGCGCATAATGTCCGGTTCCGCGGCGCCCGCGCGCGCCGGAACCGACAGGCCCGTCCGCGCCCTTCCCGGGAACGGGCGGAAGCAGACAGGAACGATCGTGCTGGAAATCATCGACGTCGACTTCGACAACCCCGAACACGGCCGCCAGGTGCTGGCCATGCTGGACGAATACGCCAGCGGCCCCATGGGCGGCAATGCCCCGCTGTCCGACCACGCGCGCCGGCACCTCATCGCCGAACTGGCCCGCCGCCCCGCCGCGCACGCCCTGCTGGCCCGCGTCGACGGCGAGGCCGCCGGCGTGGCGATCTACCTCGAAGGCTTCTCCACCTTCGCCTGCCGTCCGCTGGTCAACCTGCACGATCTGGGCGTGTCGCCCCGGTTCCAGGGCCTGGGCGTGGGCAAGGCCCTGCTGTCCGCGCTGGAAGACCGGGCGCGCCGGCTGGGCTGCTGCAAGATCACGCTGGAAGTGCTGGAAGGCAACGCGGTGGCCCAGGGGCTGTACCGCAAGCTCGGCTTCGAGGGCTATGCGCTGGACGAAACCACGGGCCGCGCCCTGTTCTGGCAGAAAAAGCTGGCCGCCTGAGTAGCGTAGTATTTGTATTTTGCCGGGCGAAGCCGCCCGGGCCACGATGCAGGATCGACCATGAAAATGAGCAACATCCCCTTCGGCACCACCGACTGGTCCGAAGTGGAACGCACCGAACACGCCGGCGAGACCGGCATGGCCTATTGGCGGACCCGGCAGTTCGGCGAGCTGCGGGTGCGCATGGTGGAATACACCGCGGGCTACCTGGCCGACCACTGGTGCAGCAAGGGCCACATCCTCTTCTGCCTGGAAGGCGAACTCCACACCGAACTCGAGGACGGCCGGACGTTCGTGCTGACGCCCGGCATGAGCTACCAGGTCGCCGACCAGGCCGAGCCCCACCGTTCCTCCACGGCCACGGGCGCCAGGCTTTTCATCGTGGATTGACGCGTCCGCGCGACACGCGGGCGGCAGTTGCGTTACGCTTTTTCGATACAACCGGAGACCCCACTTGAGCGCCCCGCTTACGCTATTCGTCGACTCCCTGTTCCTCAGTCCCTATGCCATGTCGGCCTATGTGGCGCTGACCGAAAAGCAGTTGCCGTTCGAGGTGCGCCCGATCGACCTTGAAGCGGGCGAACAGCGCATGCAGCCCTACCAGGCCCGCGCGCTGACCTCCCGGGTGCCCGCGCTGACGCACGAGGATTTCCACCTGACCGAATCCAGCGCCATCGCCGAATACCTGGACGAGGCCTTCCCCGCGCCCGCGCATGCCGCCCTCTATCCCCGCGAACTCCGCGCGCGCGCCCGCGCCCGCCAGTTGCAGGCCTGGCTGCGCAGCGACCTGGCCGCCCTGCGCCAGGAACGCCCCACCGAAACCGTGTTCCACGGCGCCGCCGGCCAGCCGCTGTCCGACGCCGCGCACGCCGCCGCGGCCAAGCTCATCCACGTGGCCGGCAGCCTGCTGGGCGCGGGCCAGGCCTGTCTGTTCGACGGCTGGTGCATCGCCGACACCGACCTGGCGGTGATGCTCAAGCGGCTGTCCCTGGACGACCTGCCCGCCCCGCTTGCCGCCTATGCCGACGGCCAATGGCAGCGGCCCTCCGTCCAGAAATGGCTGGCGCACAACGCCGCCGCGCGGCCCTGATTCCGGTTCGCGTCCGCGGAGAGCCCCGATGCAACTGCTGGACCACGTTTCCATCACCGTTCCCGGCCTGGACGCCGCCCGGCCCTTCTACGATGCCGTCATGCGGGCGCTGGGCGCGGACAAGGTCTACGACCGCCCCGACGCGCTCGGCTACGGCGAACGCTGCCGGCCGGGCAGCGGCCAGCACAGCTATCTGTCCGTATTCGCCGCCGGCGCGGCCGTGGATGCCGCCGCCGGCGCCCGGCGCCACTGGTGCTTCAAGGCGCCCAGCCGCGCCGCCGTCGACGCGTTCCATGCCGCCGGGCTGGCGCATGGCGGGCGCGACGAAGGCGCGCCGGGCCTGCGCGAACACTACCACCCGCATTACTACGCCGCCTTCCTGCTGGACCCCGCCGGCAACCGCATCGAGGCCGTCTGCCACGATCCGGCCTGATCCCGGGGGTTCGGGCGGAGCCGGAACGCAAAAAGGGACAGTTAAATCCGGCCGGTTTGACGGCGGTCAGCCCCTCTGATGTTGCAGCGCAACATCAGTTGCGGTGTAATGGGGAGGTCAACCCGGCCGGTTCCACTGGACCGGCCTGGCGGCTACCGCCGCCGGAAGCTACTACAAGGAGATCGCCATGGCCGGATCCGGCAACGATCGCGCCCCCACCCCGTCCTTCAACCCCTGGACGGCCGCCTACGAATACGCAGTGGACGCCTGGCAGCGCGGCGTGCTTTACGCAGACGTGATGCGCCAGCGCGGCAATCAATATCACGAACACATGGCCAAGCGCGCCCCGAACGTGCTGAGCATGGAATTCGAACTGGTGCTGGACGGCCGCGGCCTGCCGCGCCCCGTCAACTACGGCCTGCTGCGCATCAAGCCGCCGGCCGGCGTGGAAACGGATCCGATCAAGCGCCCCTTCCTGGTCGTGGACCCGCGCGCCGGGCACGGCCCGGGCATCGGCGGATTCAAGCCCGAAAGCGAGATCGGCGTGGCCGTGCGCGCGGGGCATCCCTGCTATTTCGCGACCTTCCTGCCGCAGCCCATGCCCGCCCAGACCGTCGAAGACGTGATGATGGCCGAGGCGCGGTTCCTGGAAGAGATCATCGCGCTGCACCCCAACGCCGAAGGCAAGCCGGTCGTAGTCGCCAATTGCCAGGCGGGCTGGCAGATCATGATGACCGCCGCGGTCCGGCCGGAACTGTTCGGCCCCATCATCGTCGCCGGCGCCCCGCTGTCGTACTGGTCCGGCTGGCGCGGCATGAACCCCATGCGCTATGCCGGCGGCCTGCTGGGCGGCAGTTGGCTCACCGCGCTGACCAGCGACCTGGGCGACGGCAAGTTCGACGGCGCCTGGCTGGTGCAGAACTTCGAGAACCTGAATCCGGCGAACACGCTGTGGTCCAAGCAGTACAACCTGTACTCCAATGTGGACACCGAGGCGTCGCGCTACCTGAGCTTCGAGAAATGGTGGGGCGGCCACGTCTTCCTGAACGGCCCCGAAATCCAGTACATCGTCGACAACCTGTTCGTAGGCAACCGCCTGGCCACGGCGGGCCTGGTGACCTCCGACGGCATCCGCATCGACCTGCGCAACATCCGGTCGCCCATCGTGGTGTTCTGCTCCAAGGGCGACAACATCACGCCCCCGCCGCAGGCGCTGGGCTGGATTCCCGACCTGTACCAGAACGAGGCCGAGGTGCTGGCCCACGGCCAGACCATCGTCTACGCCGTGCATGAAAGCATCGGCCACCTCGGCATCTTCGTGTCCGGCAGCGTGGCCCGCAAGGAACACCAGGAATTCACGTCCAACATCGACATGATCGACGTGCTGCCGCCGGGCATCTACCAGGCCGAAATCGCCGACAAGACGCCCGACACGCCGAACGCGGACCTGGCCTATGGCAACTACGTGCTGTCGTTCGAACAGCGCAGCCTGGACGACGTGCGCGCCATCGTGGATCGCAAGGAAGACGACGACCGGCGATTCGCCGCCGTCGCCCGGATCTCCGACATCAACCTGGGCATGTACCGCAGCTTCATGCAGCCCTGGGTGCGCGCCATGGTGACGCCGCAATCCGCGGAATGGGGGCAGCGCCTGCATCCGCTGCGCCTGCCCTACGAGCTGATTTCTGACCGCAACCCGGCGATCGCGCCGATCGCCCAGATCGCGGAACAGGTGCGCGAGCACCGCCGGCCGGCCTCGCCCTCCAACCCCTTCCTGGTGGCGCAGGAGATGTTCTCGAACCTGGTCGAGACCAGCCTGGACATCTGGCAGGAACTGCGCGATTCGGCCGATGAGCGCACCTTCATGAGCGTGTACGGATCGCCCCTGGTGCAGGACCTGGCCGGCCTGGGCGCGCGTTCCGGCCCGCCGCGCAAGCACCCGGGCGTGTCGCCCGAACACCGCCGCTTCATGGAAGAACGCGCGGGCGAACTGCGTTCGCTGCTGCAGGAAGGCGGCCTGCGCGTCGCCGCCATCCGGATGCTGCTGTACGTAGCGGGCTCCGAGGGCGGCCTGGACGAGCGCAGCTTCGCGCTGATCCGCAAGATGCGCGCGGAATCCGACACCGCGCTGACCCTGCCGGAATTCAAGGGCGTCATCCGCGACCAGGCCCTGATGATGACGCTGGATTCGGCCGCCGCCGTCCAGGCCATGCCGCGCCTGCTCGAAAATTCGCCGGCCGCCGCGATCCGCGAAGCGCTCAACACCATGAAGCACGTGCTGGAAGCCGCCGAACCGCTGAGCGAGGCGGCGCGCGCGAGCCTGGGCGAGATGGAACGGATCTTCGAGTCCGCCGAGCGCCGCGCGCAGAAGCGCGAACAGGCCCTGGCGCCCGCTCCGGCCAAGGCGGCTGCGCGCCCGGCGCGCGCGGCCGCCGCCAGGAGCGAGCCG
>NZ_UFQC01000048.1 GCF_900496975.1 Achromobacter veterisilvae | reverse complement strand
CGGGCGGCCTGGCCGCCGCCGTGGCGGCCTGCGGCCCCGCGGCCGGCCCGGCCAGCCGCAGCAGGTCGGGCCGCAAGGTCGTGACCACGAATAGAATACCCAGGCAGACCGTGACGGCCTGAGCGAATATCAGCCAATATCGGCGCATGTTTCTGATAGGACGAGCAATGAGTAAAGTGGACTCCCGCGTCCTGGCCAACTGGCTGGACGACACCCTGCAAGCGGCGCGCTTCAAGGACTACTGCCCCAATGGGCTGCAGGTGGAAGGCCGATCCGAAATCGGACACATTATCGCCGGAGTTACCGCCAGCGAAGCCTTGTTGCGCGTGGCGGTCGAACGCGGCGCGGATGCGGTGCTGGTGCACCACGGCTGGATGTGGCGCAACGAAGACCGCCGCGTCATCGGCACGCGCCGCGCGCGCATGGCCCTGGCCCTGAAGAACGACCTGAACCTGTACGCCTACCACCTGCCCCTGGACGCGCACCCCACGCTGGGCAACAACGCGCAACTGGCCCGCGTGCTGGGCCTGGCTCCGGCGCTGCGCGATGACGGTTCGCCGCAGACCTGTGGGCCGGACAATCTGGTATGGCTGGGCGACGCCCCCGGACTGCAAACGCTGGGCCAACTGGGCGAACGCGTCGCCCAGCGCCTGGGGCGGCAGCCGCTGGTCGTGGGCGATCCCGGCCAGCCGCTGGCGCGGGTCGCCTGGTGCACCGGCGGCGCCCAGGGCATGCTGGCCGATGCCGCGGACGCGGGCGCCAGCGCCTACATCACGGGCGAAGTGTCCGAATCCACGGTGCACCTGGCGCGCGAGACCGGCGTGGGCTTCATCGCCGCGGGCCACCACGCCACCGAACGCTACGGCGTAGAGGCGCTGGGGCAGGCGGTGGCCGAGCGCTTCGGCATCAAGGTCGAATTCGTCGACATCGACAATCCGGCATAACAGGCATCGCGCGCCACCCGTCATCCGCCCCCCGCAAGGGGGCGTTTGCATTTCATGGCGCCAACGGCGGCCCCGCGCGCCGGCAGGCTCTGAATCGGCCGAACTTGGCTACGGGAAAACCAGGGGGCGCGATCAAAGCGGCGCCTACGCGTCGCATCTGGTCAATCGCGGTTCTCTCTCCGTCAATTCTGGCCGGCGCCCGCAGCCCTAGCATTCCATGCAGCCGCCCACCGCCGGACCTTTCCCGGCCGGGCCTCCTACACGCGGAGCCACTGCATGCTGACCCTTTACGACCACCCGCGCTCCGGCAACTGCTACAAGGTCCGCCTCTTTCTTGCGCTCATCGGCCGGGACTACCAAAGCACGTTCGTCGACGTGCTGGCCCGCAAGAACCAGACCGCGGAGTTCGAGCGCGTCAGCGCCTTCCAGCAGATCCCCGCGCTGACCGATGGCGACACCGCCATCTGGGACAGCCACGCCATCCTGCTGCACCTGGCGCACCATTACGCCCCCCAGTGGCTGGCCCCGCCGCCCCGCATGGGCGCCATGCACGCCTGGATATCGGTGTCCGCCAACGAGATCGCCAACAGCCTGCAGCCGCTGCGGCTGACGCATGTGGTGAGCAACGCCGAAGCGGCGCACCACCTGGGCGTGAGCGAGGCCCTGCTCGACGTGCCCGGCATGCAGGCCCGCACGGACCGCGTGCTGCAACGCATGGACAAGCGCCTTGCGGAAAACGAATGGCTGGCCGGCGGCGATGCGCCGACCGTGGCCGACATCGCCTGCTACGGCTACCTGGCGCTGGCCGAGGAAGCCGCCATCGACATCGCCGCCTATCCCGCCATTGCAGCGTGGCGCGAGCGCATACGGCAGTTGCCGGGATACGTGCCGCCAGGCCCCTGAGCCCCGCACGCAACGACAAACCATTACTACAAGACAAGAGGGAACGACATGGACGCCATACAGGCCGCGCAGCCCATTGCCCAATCACACAAGAAACCGAACCTGTTCCGGGTCGCCGTCGCGACGGTCATCGGCACCGCCGTGGAAGCCTTCGACTTCCTCGCCTACGGCACCGCCGCCGCCCTGGTGTTCAACAAGATCTTCTTCCCGCAGTTCGATCCGGTCACCGGCACGCTGGCGGCCTTCGGCGCGTTCGCCAGCGGCATGCTGGCGCGGCCCATCGGCGGCATTCTGTTCGGCCACTTCGGCGACCGCATTGGCCGCAAGTCCATGCTGACGCTGAGCCTGCTGCTGATGGGCATATGCACCGTGCTCATCGGGCTGCTGCCGACCTATGAACAGATCGGCATCTCGGCGGCGGTGCTGCTTGTGGTGCTGCGCATCGGCCAGGGCCTGTCGTTCGGCGGCGAGATGGGCGGCGCCATGCTGATGGCGGTCGAGCACGCGCCGCCGAAATGGAAGGCGTTCTTCGGCAGCCTGCCGCTGGTGGGCGCGCCCTTGGGCATCCTGCTGTCGGTGGGCTCCTTCGCGTTGGTGACGCGGCTGCCGGAAGAGGACTTCCTGTCCTGGGGCTGGCGCCTGCCGTTCCTGGCCAGCGCCGTGCTCATCGTCGTCGGCCTGTTCATCCGCCACGGTATCGACGAGTCGCCGGAGTTCGAGCGGGTCAAGCGCGAGAAGGCGCAGGCCAGCCAGCCGTTGGACGACAAGATGCCCCTGGGCGAACTGCTGCGCGCGCATGGCAAATCGCTGTTGCTGTGCATAGGCTGCAAGATCGCCGAGGTCACCCTGATCTATACCTTCCTGGTGTTCTCGGTGTCCTACGCCGTGTCCAAGCTGGGTTTCAGCCGCGCCGACGCGCTGCATGCCTTGCTCTACGGCGCGGGCGTGCTGATGTTCACCATTCCGCTGTTCGGCATGCTGGCCGACCGCATCGGCGCGCGCCGCGTCTGTGGCTGGGGCGGCATGTTCCTCGGGCTCATGGCCATCCCGATCTTTCTCGCGGTGGGCAGCGGCTCGCTGATGGCATACAGCCTTGCCGTCTTCGTCGCCATGGCCTTCAACTACGCGATCATGATCGCGCCCCAATCCAGCCTCTACAGCGCCCAGTTCCCCGCCGAGTTGCGCTATTCCGGGCTGTCCATCGGGGTCCAGTTCTCGGCGGCCATCGGCGGCGGCCTGGCGCCCCTGATCTCGGCGACGCTGGTCCAGAAGTTCGACAGCATTCTTCCCGTCGGTGTCTATCTGGCGTTCCTCGGCATCGTCGCCGGCACCTCGGCGTTTCTCATGAAGCCCACGTTGCAGGACTTGCGCCGCGGCTGACGCGCGAAGCCATCCACGCACAGGCGGCGCGGACCTACGCGCCGCCGCTGCCGCTTCTGGCCGTCTTGCGGTACAAGGCGGGAGACATGCCGAAGCGTTCATGGAAGCGGCGGATGAAATGGCTCGCATGCTGGAATCCGCAAGAGGCGGCGATCTCCTTGATCTCGACGTGCGAGCGGCGCGGATCCTCCAGCGCTTCTCGGGCCAGTTGCAGGCGGCGTTCGCGCACATAGCTGGTGTATTGCAGTGCGCGCGTCTTGAACAGCCGGTGCACCCAGCGCGTGGTGACGCGCAGCACGTCCGCCACCGCCTGCACCGACAGTTCAGGATCGGTGATGTGGGCATCGATGTAGCTGGCCAGCACCTGCCAGTTGTCGGCGGGCGCGCGCGCATCGCCCGGGATCTTCTCCAGCGCCTGGCTGGTGTAGATCGAGGCCAGCAGCGCAAGCAGCGCCTGCTCGGCAAACAGCGACGAGGTGGGATTGGATTCCGCCTTGTCGAAGAACACATGATGCAGGCAGCGATGGGCGGTTTGCACCATCGGCAAGCCGGCCACCCCGCGCTGCGCGGTGAACTGGGACATCGCCAGGCTGTGCGCGCCAAGCAGGCGCGAAAGCGGCCCCTTCACCACCACGATGCGCGAATCGGTGTACATCCGGATCTCGGACGGCAGCGCGGTCGTGCGGAAGATGACGTCCCCCGGCTCCAGCGGCAGCGTGGCCTCATTCTGGACGATGACGCCGTGCCCCGCGATCACGAAGCTCGCCAGAAACTCCGCGTGCTCCAGATCGGCCGCGTGATCCGCCCGGTGATGCACGCTGATCGGCGTGGACTCCAGGCTCACCACCAGCCCGCCCGCGCGCAGGCGACAGGCCTGCAATTGCAGTCTGGGCCGTTCCGTCAACGCCCTGAATTCCCCCGGCAGGACCAGCTTGTCCAGCTCGCGCTCGTAGCCGGCGATCTCCTGTGCGTAGAAGGGACGGAACCGGGGTGCGAAATTGAGATCCGCCTCGGAACAGGCGGGCCGGGCGGGTTGATTCACTGTCTGGCTGGCGCGTGGCATGCTCGGAACACTCTGTCGGATCGGCCGTCGGCGGCCGGGAGGCGCCTGCGTTCCTGTCGCAATGAGTCAACCCGCGTTCGTGATCGGTCAATTGCAGGCAGCTTCGGTCGGCGTGTAATTGAGCCATTATCCCCAAGGAGACCCCATGCTGGAAAAACAAGCCCATGCCGACGCCTTCTTTGCACGCTCCGCGAACAAGCTCGACTTCGGGAACTGGGGCGAGAAGGAAAAGGTGGCCTTGAGTTGCCGCATTCTCGCCAGCGAAGGCCATTCGGAAACCCTGGCGGGCCAGATCACCGTGCGCAAGGAAGACGGCACGTTCCTGACGACCCCCATGGCCCAGGCCTTCGACGAAATCGTCCCGGCCTCGGTCATCCGCATCAACGAGGACATGGAAGTGCTCGACGGCCCGGGCACGCCCAACCCCGCCGTGCGCTTCCACTTCTGGGTCTACCGCCAGCGCCCCGACGTGCAGTGCATCATCCACACGCACCCGCCCCACGTTTCGACGCTGTCCATGACGGGCCGGCCGCTGGTCGTCGCGCACATGGATGCGACGCCGTTCCATAACGACTGTGCCCATCTGAAGGAATGGCCCGGCCTGCCCATCGCCGACCAGGAAGGCGAGATCATTTCGGCGGCGCTGGGCGACAAACGCTGCATCCTGCTGGCCAACCATGGTTTCCTGGCCGCCGGATCCTGCGTCGAGGAAGCGCTGTACCTGTCGGTGCTGATCGAGCGCGCGGCGCGCAATCAGTTGCAGGCGGCGGCCGCATATGGCGAGGTGAAGCCGGTCAATGACGCGCTGGCAGCCGAGTCGCACGACTTCCTGTTGAAGCCCAGTATCGTGCGCGCGAGCTTCGCCATGTTTGCGCGCCGCGTCGAACGCCAAATGGCCGCGGAATAGGGCTAGCGGGGGAAAACCGGCCGCGGATCGTTCAGCGGGGGCCGGCATGCGCCGGCGGGAACGTCCGCCAGCCGCGGCCCGGACCCGCTCTTGCGCGGCTCCCGGGCCTGCGGCAGTGTCGGATCAGGGCTTCTTGAGCAGATCGCGGATTTCGCGCAGCAGGGCCACGTCCTCGGGCGTCGCGGCGGGGGCGGCCGGCGCCTCCTCGGCCTTGGTGCGGGCCTTGTAGATGGCCTTGACCATCCAGAAGATCACGAAGGCCAGCAGCACGAAGTTGATGATGATCGTGACGAAATTGCCCCAGGCGAACACGTTGGCGCCCGCCTTGGTGAGGTCGGCGTAGGTCATGGGGCCGCTATAGCCGTCCGGCATCGACAGAATCAGGAACTTGTTTGAAAAATCGACCGAACCGCCAAGCACGAAATTGACCAGCGGCATGACGATGTCTTTCACCAGCGAATCGACGATCCTGCCGAAAGCCGCGCCGATGATGACACCGACCGCGAGGTCCACCGCGTTGCCTTTTACAGCGAAATCTCGAAATTCTTTGACGAAACCAGTCGCTTTGCTCATAAAAGCACTCCCTTCGTGATACGCCCGCCAGTGGGCTGGCGCTATAATACGCGGTTGCTATGTTGTTACATATTCCCGCGAAGCCGATGCCGCAGAAGTGATGCTACTCGTAGAGCGGGCGCATCAACAAGGATAGGAAGATGAGTCAGGATACGCTGGTGCATGATGATGACGGTGCGGTTGATCCAAACCTGCCGCCCGATCCTTCGCGACGTTTCTGGGTAACCACCGCCTGTGCTGTGGGTGGCGTAGCAGGTGTCGCAACGGCAATACCGTTAGTGAGCACGTTTTCCCCCTCTGAAAAGGCCCGCGCGGCCGGGGCACCCGTGGAAGTGGATATCGGCGACATTCCCGTCGGCGCCATGAAAACGGTCGAATGGCGCGGCAAACCGGTATGGATCATCCACCGGTCGCCCGAACAGCTCGCCGGCCTCAAGACCCAGGACGCCCTGCTGGCCGATCCTGACTCCAAGCGGCCCGGCTTCACTCCCGCTTATGCCGAAAACGAAGGCCGCTCGCGCAAGCCCGAGATCTTCGTCTGCGTCGGCATCTGTACCCATCTGGGCTGCTCGCCCACCGCGCACTTCGAAACCGGTGGCGGTGGCGGCATGGGCGCCAGTTGGCAAGGCGGATTCCTCTGCCCCTGCCACGGCTCCACGTTCGACCTGGCCGGCCGGGTCTACAAGAACAAGCCCGCTCCCGACAACCTCGAAGTTCCGCCGTACCAATATCTCAGCGATACCCGCATCATCGTGGGCGTCGATGAAGACAACAAGGCCTGACGCTCGCGTCGCGCTTTTTCCCGAAATTACGTAAGTAAATCCGCATTACGCCACGTGAGAGAAGGAGCCGTTACATGGCTGGCGAGAAAACCGTCGAGACGACAGGCCTGTTGGGCTGGCTGGACCGGCGCTTTCCGGTGACCTCCACCTGGAAAGCCCATTTGTCCGAGTACTACGCACCGAAGAACTTCAACTTCTGGTATTTCTTTGGTTCACTGGCCCTGCTGGTGCTGGTGTTGCAAATCGTGACCGGCATTTTCCTGGTCATGCATTACAAGCCGGATGCCGAACGCGCGTTCCAATCCGTCGAATACATCATGCGCGAAGTCCCCTGGGGCTGGCTGGTGCGCTACATGCACTCCACCGGCGCGTCGATGTTCTTCGTCGTCGTGTACCTGCACATGCTGCGCGGGCTGCTTTACGGTTCCTACCGCAAGCCGCGCGAACTCGTGTGGATCTTCGGCGTCGCGATTTTCCTCTGTCTGATGGCCGAAGCTTTCTTCGGCTACCTGCTGCCCTGGGGCCAGATGTCGTATTGGGGCGCCCAGGTGATCGTGAACCTGTTCGCGGCCATTCCGTTCATCGGCCCTGAACTGTCGATCTGGATCCGCGGCGACTACGTCGTGTCGGACGCCACGCTGAACCGCTTCTTCGCCTTCCACGTCATCGCCATCCCGCTGGTGCTGGTGGGCCTGGTCGCGGCCCACCTGGTCGCGCTGCACGAAGTCGGCTCGAACAACCCGGACGGCATCGAAATCAAACAGGGCCCGAAGGACAAGTACGGACGTCCCAAGGACGGCATCCCGTTCCACCCGTTCTACTCGGTGCATGACCTGATGGGCGTGGCGGGCTTCCTGCTGGTGTTCGCCTTCATCGTGTTCTTCGCGCCGGAAATGGGCGGCTACTTCCTCGAGTTCAACAACTTCATCCCCGCCGACTCGCTGAAGACGCCTCCGCACATCGCCCCGGTCTGGTACTTCACGCCGTTCTACTCGATGCTTCGCGCCACCACCGACGAATTCACGTGGGTGCTGGCGGGCGCGTCCGTGCTGGGCGCCATCGCGCTGCTCGTCAAGAGCAACCTGAAGGGCATCATGCGCGTCGCCATCCCCGGCATCCTGATCGTCGTGGCCGTGCTGCTGCGCGCCATCGACGCCAAGTTCTGGGGCGTGGTCGCCATGGGCGGCACCGTAGTCATCCTATTCTTCCTGCCGTGGCTGGACCATTCCCCGGTCAAGTCGATCCGCTACCGCCCCACGTGGCACAAGTGGATCTACGGCATCTTCATGGTCAACTTCCTGGTGCTCGGCTACATCGGTACGCAGCCGCCCAGTCCGCCGTTGAACATCACGTCGCAAATCGGCACGCTGCTGTACCTGGCATTTTTCTTCCTGATGCCGGTCTGGAGCCGCCTGGGCACCTTCAAGAAAGTGCCCGAGCGCGTTACGTTCCACGCCCACTGAGCCCACCAGATAACGGATTAACCATGATCAAGAAGCTGATTGGTGCCGTGGCCTTGATGCTCGCGTGCACCTCCACTTTCGCCGCTGAAGGCGGATTCCCGCTGGACAAGGCCCCGTACCGCGTGAACGACATGTCGTCGCTGCAGAACGGAGCCAAGCTGTTCGTCAACTACTGCCTGAACTGTCACAGCGCGTCCTCGATGCGCTACAACAAGCTCAAGGACATCGGGCTGACCGACCAGCAAATCAAGGAAAGCCTGCTGTTCACCGGCGAAAAGGTCGGCGACATGATGCACGTCGCCATGACCCCGAAGGACGCCAAGCAGTGGTTTGGCACGACGCCCCCGGACCTGTCCGTGATCGCCCGCGCCAAGTCCGTGAACGCCGGCCCCTCGGGTTCCGACTACATCTACACCTACCTGCGCACCTTCTACCGCGACACGTCGCGCGCCACGGGCTGGAACAACCTGGTCTTCCCGGCCGTGGGCATGCCCCACGCCCTCTGGGAACGCCAGGGTCCGCGCGAGCTCACGACCGTCGCCATGCACGAGGTGGAAGGCAAGGAAGGCGCGCCCAAAACCTGGGAACGCGTCACCACGGTGTACGATGCACAAGGTTTTTCCACGGTCAAGGCCGAACCGGTAGCCAACTACCACGGCCATGCCACCTTCGATGCCAAATTCAAGGCCGGCAACCCGGCCCAAGTCGCAACATACGACAACGACATCGCCGATCTGACCGCGTTCATGTCCTGGATGGCCGAACCCGTCCAGACGTTCCGCGTCCGTCTCGGTGTCGGCGTCATGTTGTTCCTGCTGTTGTTCTTCCTGGTTACTTGGCGCCTGAATGCCTCGTACTGGAAACACGTGCGCTAACCGCAACGCCCCGCCAGGTTTTCCGCCGTCCCCGGCTGCAAATGGGGACGGAATCGGCGGATAGGGCCGTACGCCTATCCAGCCTGGCAATTGGGGCCAGCGCCTGCTAGATTAAGGCGCTGGCCTTTCGTTTTTCATAAAGGACTTACCGCCATGATGGTGCTCTATTCCGGAACCACGTGTCCGTTTTCGCAACGCTGCCGTTTCGTGTTGTTCGAAAAAGGCATGGATTTCGAGATCCGCGACATCGACCTGTACAACAAGCCCGAAGACATCTCGGTGATGAACCCGTACGGTCAAGTGCCCATTCTGGTCGAACGCGACCTGGTCCTGTACGAGTCGAACATCATCAACGAGTACATCGACGAGCGCTTCCCGCACCCGCAGCTCATGCCCGCCGACCCGGTCATGCGCGCCCGCACCCGCCTGTTCCTCTACAACTTCGAGAAGGAACTGTTCGTCCACGTCTCGACGCTGGAAGACCGCAGCGCCAAGCCCGACGAAAAGAAGCTGGCCAACGCGCGCCAGAACATCCGCGACCGCCTGGCCCAGTTGGCCCCCATGCTGCTGAAGAACAAGTACATGCTGGGCGAGGAATTCTCCATGCTGGACGTGGCCGTGGCCCCGCTGCTGTGGCGCCTGGACCACTACGGCATCGAACTGCCCAAGAACGCGGCTCCGCTGCAAAAGTACGCCGAACGCATCTTCTCGCGTCCGGCCTATATCGAAGCGCTGACGCCTTCGGAAAAAGTGATGCGTCGTTGAGGCTGGCTGCGTGATGGGTGAAACTTCGACCAAACCGTATCTGATCCGCGCGCTGCATGAATGGTGCACCGACAACGGCTACACGCCGTACATCACCGTGCAGGTCGACGAGCACACCATGGTGCCCGTCGCCCACGTGCGTGACGGACAGATCACACTGAACGTCGGCACGCTGGCCACCAACCGCCTGGTGCTGGGCAATGAGTTCATCGAATTCCAGGCCCGCTTCAGCGGCGTGACCGAGAACGTCTACGTTCCCGTGGGGGCCGTCAGCGCCATCTACGCGCGCGAAACCGGCGCGGGCATGGGCTTCGAAGTGCAGCCCTACGAACCGCCGGCCGCCGGCGCCCAGGGCACGGCCGCGACCGCCGCGCCTGAAGGCTCCGATGCCGCCACCGCCCCCGACGACGACGGCGGAGACGACGACGAACCCAAGCGTCCGCGCCTGACCATCGTCAAATAGCGCCTGCCTGCGGCCAGTCCAACGCGGCAACCGCATTTTTTCATTACAATGCGGTCCCTGCGCGTGCCCCCGGCACGCAACGCCGGTGTAGCTCAGTTGGTAGAGCAGCTCACTTGTAATGAGAAGGTCGAGGGTTCGATTCCTTTCACCGGCACCAATAGAATCAACGAGTTAGGCCGTTTCCTTCGGGGGCGGCCTTTTTCGTTTGTGTAGTTTCGGTGTAATCGTGTCGGAGATACGGCCTTCCAGCTTGCTCATTGCGGCCTGGATGTGATCCCCGTCCTGGTGGGCATAGCGGGCCACCATGGCCAGGGTTTTGTGACCGCTCACACGCTGCACGGTGGGCAGATCGACGCCTGCCTGCACAAGGTGGGACACGGCGGTGTGCCGGAGGGTATGCCGGACCACTTGCGCGACGTTCAGGCCAGCCCGCGCCACGGCGAGCCTGAAGGCCTTTTCAATAGCCACCGTGTGGCCTGATTTGGAGCCTCTAGAGGACGGAAAGAGCCAGTGGGTATCCGCGGGTACCGACTCCTTCAGATAAACGTCCAGAAAAGCCGCCAATGCCGCTGTGATTGGTTGCTCCCGCGCTCCGGCCTTTGCCTTGGGAAGATAGATCATGCGGCGCGCCAGGTCGATATCCTGCTTGCGGATGCTCAGCACCTCACCCTTGCGCATCGACGTGCTAACCGCGATCAGCACGAAGGGATAGAGTTGCGGGTTGTCGGATCCCTTGGCTGCATCCAAGAACTTCTGCACCTGGGCCGTGGTCAAGTAGACGATTCGGCCGCTATCGTCCGTCAGCTTCTCAATCTTGGGCTTGGCAGTGGTGATCCATCCCTTCTCAAGCGCGATGGTGTATAGGTGACTGAGCGTCGCCAGCTCGCGGTTTATCGTGCCGGGGGATGTGGTACGGCCTGTCTCCCGCGGCTTCCGGTCCTTGCTGCGCTGGTCGCCACCAGCCTGTACAACCTGATTGAGGCGATGCACCTTGTAGCGCCCGATATCTTCCTTGGTGATCTTGGATAGGGGGCGCTCCCCAAAAAAAGGGCTCAAGTGCTGGGTCAATACTTGCTCTTTAGCGCGAATGTCTTTGCCGCCTGAGGCCTTCAGCGTCTCGATGTACTTCTCTGCGGCACTGCGGAACGAAAGGGCCACTTTGCGGCCCTTGGGCAGCGTCAGGCGGTCATGGCGGGCATCCGTGCGCACCTTCTCGATGAACTGCTCTGCCTGCGTCCTGGTGACGCCTTCCGATTCCTTGCCCAGCACGCGGTGGACCCGCTGGCCGTCGACCATGACATTGACGCTGTAAACGCCATCGCCAGATACCAGGCGCTCAAACACAATGCCATGCTCCTGCACCGTCCGGCCGGGCGCCAGATCCCGCAGCTTGCGCCGATCGAGCTTGGCGAAAGTCTTAGCCATTCTTCTTGGCGGCCTCCAGCTCGGCCTTTAGCTTCTGCAGGTTTTCAACGATCTCCTGGAACTTGGCAATGCGGCGCTCCACATTGGCAACCGTGGGAGGGTGGTCGAGGAAAAGGGAAACAACCATATCCGAATCAATGTCTTCCTCAATGGCCTTATTGAGAAGAACCCAGTTCTCTTCTACGAAATCGCTTTGCTGGCCGTTCTGCTTGGCGGTGTGTGTAGCCAACCCGGCAGCCGCCAACACCTTGTTGATAAGCGCTATCAACCGTTGCTCATCGAACGTGAGAAGACTGGGGTAGGTCGCGTTCAGCAACGCCAAGCGGTCACCGGGCCGCACATGCCACAGCAATGGGGCTTGATCCTCGACCGAATACCCGGGGGCGAGTTCCACATGCTTGAAAGCATCTTCAACTGCCCATTCAATGAAGTTCGCCATTGATCGGCGTTGCACACGGGACGCTAGATCTAGCAGGTACTTAGTTTTCGGGTCGAAGCGCACAGCCACCAGCTCGGATCGCGCTGATCCCTTGCTTCCTTTTTTCCGTTCTGTCGCCATGGGCTCTCCTGGTCGTTGCCGAATAGTAACGCAGATTCAATTTCCTTTGTCGTTATTGCTTGATTAACGATTACGCAGCATGTAGACTTTAATCGTTGTCTATTGATTAACGATTCGGAGACCTCATGGTTACCACCCCTGAAATCACAGTGTTGCCCGACGGACGCATGGATCGAGCCAATGCGGCGCGCTATCTCGGCCGCACCGCCGGCACGCTCGCCTCTTGGGCGACGCATGGAAAAGGCCCCAAGTTCATCAAACGAGGGCGTGTCTGGTATCGCAAGGAAGAGTTGGACCGCTGGCTCGCAGAGGGCGAAGTGTCCAGTACGGCGCAAGGCCGGTTGCTCACGGAAGGAGCTTGATATGACGCACGAAAAACTAAGCCCCGCAAGCGTTGCAGCGCTTAACGGGGCCGAGAACAGTGCTTGCTTGGCGGCAGGGCACGAACGAAATCATACAACGGGTTGCGCGGCTGGTCTAGCCGCGGGCCGGGCCTGGTTCGCCCAGATCCGCAAAACGATGGGCGACTACCGCGACACTGAACGCAGTGCCTTCGTCCGTGGCCTGGGGGCGGAAGATTCCGACGCCGCCTTGGCTTCCCTGGAGTTCGACCAAGGCTTTGCTAGGGCCGTGGCCGAGGCTTTCTCGGGGGCGCGTCATGGCTAAGCAAATGATCGACTCCCAAGCGCTGGTAGCCCTACAGGTGGGCATCGGGCGGGCTCTCATCCTCTCGAAGCTGTGCCAATGCTCCCGCGACGATCTGGAGGATAGCGAACAGGACGAGCTTTCCTGGATGCTCATTGACGTCTTGAGCAAGGTGGACACCGACCTCAGCGCCGTACTCTCTACTGACATGGTTCCGGTACAGAAGGTGCGTCATGGCTGAGATCCAATCCACGAACCTGGCCGGTCCCACCAACCTCGAGCGGCGCGCCGCACAACTCGCCAGTCTGACGCTGATGCTCTACGGTCGCGGGCGTGAAGCGTTCAACGACCTTTTCGAACATGACCGCGACAATATTCTCTGGCTGGTGAATGACCTGGCCGTCGAAGTCCGGGACATTGTGAATGGTGACTCCCAATGAAGGCCCAGCAACTGAACGGCCTTCAGGCCCAGCTCAAGCCCTGCCCGTACTGCGGCGGCAAAGGCCAGCTCAAGCCCATGCCCGGCGCGCCGATGTGGTTCCGTGTGCGCTGCGAAGCGTACGACTGCGGCGGCACCACGTGGGCGCTGATGGGCGCGCCGGACGCTGCGGCGGCTTGGAATCGGAGGGCCAATGGCTAAACGCGATCATCGCAAGGGCGCGCTGCAGTTCCGGTTCGTGGCCATCCCCGTGCCGGTGCTGGAAAGCGCCGAGTACCGGGCACTACCGGATTCTGCGCGCTCCTTGCTGATCGACCTACTCATGCAATTCAGCGGCAAGAACAACGGGCGTCTGTGCACGTCGTTTGTGGCTATGCAGCGCTATGGCTGGACGAGTAAGTCCAAGCTGGAGCGAGCCAAGGCGGCGTTGCTACAGACCCCGTTCATTCTCATCACGCGTAGGGGCCGACCGCCCAACACTTCGGAATGGGTGGGCGTCACGTGGTTCCAATTGGACTACGACAGGTCCATGGATTTGGTGCCGCGGGACTGGCCGCTTAATAACTTCCAGACCATAGAGTCCGGTTCCATCGACCCGAACCAGGGCCGGGAAAAACAGTTTCATCACCCCCGAATCAGGGGCGATAGAACTGCGCTCCCTGGGGCAATCACCCCCGAATCAGGGGCGATTGCATGACGGATAGAACGCTTATCACCCCCGAATCAGGGGCGATTGTCATAGAGGGCTGCTCAATTTTTAATCACCCCCGAATCAGGGGAAGGTATAGAAGTAGCCATCTGTGCCGCCTATCCCCGGCTCTCTACGCGCTCACCTGGCTACCTATCCGTGACCACTCAGAAGGCCCGGTGCTGGATGTGACTGCGTACGACTATGCCCGCAGTCACCGGGGCGCTTATATCCGCTGGGTGCCACCCGAGGTAAAGCAGCTAAGAGGCAAGGCGCGTCAGGCCCCTGAAAAACGCTCAACCATATCCGCCCGGCGGAGTGCGAAACAAGGATATAGCACCGCCCGGCGGAGTACACACCCATCGGAAATGGGGTTTGTCACTCCGCCCGGCGGAGCTATTAGGGAGAAATCTGCACAATTCCGTACTCCGCCCGGCGGATACAACCTAGGTAATACCACCTCCAAGGGGGTGTCATGAGGGAATCACGAGTCTATCTGCTGGTCGCTTTCGTCTACATGGCGCCGCACACATCCCCAAACGTCGCGTTGGGGATTGCTCTGCCGTTCTTGCTGGTCGGCTTCGTCCTATGGATGCGGGGCAAGTGATGGAACGCCATGAAACGCCACGAACGGAGACGGCAGGCTCAAACGCCATTTCTGGCGTTAGCTCTGCATGGTCGAGAAAACCGGATTTCCGGTTATCTCACCACCACTCGGCACAAGCAGCCCTGCCTGCGGTGCGGTCGAGAAAGACGGGAATCCGTATAACCAGCAACGCTCCTGCAACGTTGCATACCGGTGCCGTCACGGTGAAGTCACGCAACATCACGCAAAGCCGCTCGGTGCGCATTCCGGCGATCCATCGGGGGCGGCCAGCACCAGCCATGCCAAGGCCCACTGACGGCTCCATGAGGGCTCAGGGAACGCCTCTGACCGGGGGGGGTGGTCAGCAAAAAAATCGGCATCTCGACCACGACCGGCCGCTCAACTGGCTTTTCATAAACGTCCAGAAAAAAAGCGAGGGGTTCGCACAAAAAGCCCGGCAGAAACCCGCGCATAACCCACTGGGTTTCCATGGTGGCTCCCATGGTTGACCGGACGCGCAACGCCTTTGATCGGCTGATCGTAGACCCGGACAAGCTGCAGCACCGGGAGAAGCTGCACGCTGTCTCCCAGCTCGTCGCTCAACTGTTGGAAGGCCATCCCGACATGCGCACGTGTCAGTGGCTCGGGCGCAAGTTGCAGGACTGGATGATCCGTGGCGGCAGGATTGAACAGCACCTCGGCTTGGCTCCCCCGCCAGGCTCTCACGCGACGGTACGCAACATCGCCACCAAGAGGCGCAGGGACGATGCGTTGCTGCGCTTCGCCAATACGGTAGGCAATGACCGAGTTGCGCGGCTCGTTTTGCGCGGCGATATTCCATGCCCGCCAAAAGCTGCCGAAGCCCTGCTAGCACTGCAGAATTTCGGCCGAGTGCCCACCTCTCACGACGCTATCAGTCGGGCACGTCGCGCCTCTCGCATCTCATAGTCGAGGACACGCGAATTTCTACCATGCCTTCACATTCACTACACAGAGGGACATGATGACTACCGATCACAAAGGCCGCTTGGCCGCACGCTTTATCAAGGCAATGGCCATCTCGAAGGGCATGGGGTCCGTTGCCAAGGGCTACATCGAAAGCACCAATTGGCTTGACCAGGCCCAGCTCAAGGCGGCGGTTGAAGCGATGACGACCGGCAACAGCAGCTCGTTGGCGCGAGACGTGGGCGCAGACTTTATCGCGTTGGTGCGTCCTGAGACGATTCTGGGACGGCTCGCGAACATTCGCCGGGTTCCCTTCCTGACTCGATTGATGCGCCAGACCGCGGGCCCGAAGGGGCACTGGGTGGCCGAGGGGAATCCCAAGCCCGTCGCCGCTTCGACGTTTGCGAAGGATGAAGGCCTGCCGCCGCGTAAGGTCGTAGCGTTGTCCGCTATGACCGATGAACTGGCTCAAGCCTCGAACGCTGAGGACATCATTTCCCGTGACCTGGCCGCCGCCACGGTCGAGGCAATGGACTTGGCCTTTATCGACCCTGCAAACGCTGGCGAACCCGACGAGCGGCCAGCCAGCGTCATCTATGGGGCTGATTCGATCCCGGCAACCAGCGATCCCGCTGCAGACCTGAAGAAAGCCACTGCGGCCCTCGTCGCTAACGGCGGCAACCTCCGCACGGCGTCCTGGATCTTGCACCCGGATATGGCCGTGGCCTTGAACATGCGTGGAGGCGCTTTTGAGACCGTAGGGGCGCTTGGCGGCACGATTGCTGGCCTACCTGCCATCACCAGCAGCGCGGTTCCCCTGGGTTCGTCTGGCAGCCCCATCGCGCTCGTCGACGCCAACGGTATCCAGGTCGGCGGCAACACGGATGCCTCGCTGCGCACCTCTACCGAAGCGTCGATCCTGATGGAGACAGACCCCGAAAGCGGCGCTAGCCAACTGATCTCCCTCTGGCAGACGGACAGCCTCGCGATGATGGCTGAGATCTATGTGAACTGGCGTGTTGGCCGTCCGGGCAGCACCGTGTACATCGACGGGGCGGACTACTGATGAACTTCGCCGAACTTTGCTCACCCGAAGTGAGCGAGCGCATTTCTAAGCGCGTGAAGGAAATATCCGAGGGCGGTGCGAACCAGCCTAACGCCTTTTCCATTGCGCTTGCCGTTGAACTGGTGAAGGCGGTGGATAAGGAACTCGCCAGCCGAGATGAGCGCCTGCGCAAACAGGCATCCCGCATCGCCAAATTGGAACGCCAACTAGGAGTGACTCATGACTGAAGGCAATCAGGCAACGAAGCTACCCGCCGATCATCTCAAAGCTGAACTGCGCAAGATCGGCCGGAATGTTGAACGGGCAAACTTCGCGATGGACGGCTGGGACGGCGACGAGCTGATGGTCCTGGTGGCCTGGCCGGACGGTTTTTCCGCTCGCATCAGCATGGGGCCGGTTGCGAGCGCAATGATTGAACGGAGGGTGTCGCAATGCACGACCTTGCACTGAACGAAATCGAAGGCGAAGCAGGAATTCCTGCTCTGGTGTCGCTCTTAAACCCTTTGCGCTCCGATCAGAAAGACCTCTCGTACGCGCCCTTCTTGCCAGGTGAAACACTCGGCCGGTACATTGAACGAACCGGGGTACGGGTGGCCTCCCGCCGCACGAATGTTTGGCACAACGGTCGCCGCGTGCCGTCAGAGCTTTGGGAGCGCCTGATTCCCAGGCATGGCGATCATGTCCTCTTGGTCCCGAAGATGGAGGGTGGTGGGGGCGGTGGAAAGGTCCTGCGCACCGTGGCCATAATCGCTGTGATTGCTGTTTCTATCATGGCTCCCTACATGGCCCCCGCATCTTGGGGAATGATTGGTGCGGAGGGTGCCGTTACGATGGGCGGTGCCTTGTTGTCCGGCGCAGTCATGATCGGTGGTGGTTTGATTGTTTCCCCCTTGATCCCGGAGATTTCCCATTGAGCCTAGCCAACATCGTCATCAGACATGACCGTGCGCTAATTAGCGTCGATACCCTTGCCGGGTTTATGGAGGAGGCGGGGCAGTTGATGAGCGAGAACGAGCGCACTGGCCGACACACCGGCAAGTTGTGGCTGTTTCCGCACATAAATATGGCCATGACGCAGCGGGGAGATGGTTTGCTTACCGGCACGGCCAGGGCGATGCTGGAGAGTTCATTCCCCTCCAGCTTTGATGATGCAGTCCGCATGATGCCCAGTGTGCTCGATCAGGCGTTTGCTCACACTTTGGCGTTCCGCAATGAAAAGTTTGGGATTGATTCGTTTCCCGGTGCCGAGGTCGTTTTGGTCGGCTGGTCGCTCTGCAACCTGAGCTTTCAGGCCATGCGGTGGCGTCGCTACCCTACCGACTCCGGCTTTACCCAGAGCCGCGTGGACAAGATGCTATTACTGCCCGAGATTGACCGCCTTGAACCGGTCGACCTCCCGGACACTGCCGAGAAGATGGAAGCGGTGGCGCGCCGCCAAGTGGAATGGGCGCGCCGCGAGCATCCGTCGCTAGCTTGTGGTGGTCGCCTGCTGCTGGCCGAACTGACGCGGGATGCTGTGACGGTGCGCACCATTGCCGACCTGGAGGCGGAATGTCCATGATTGAGAAGAAAATCCTGGCCATGGTCGCCCAACTGCGCGCCGATGGCGGCCAGCCTACCGAAGAGAACATCGTGAAACTCGCCGTCGCGGCCTTTGACGAGCTGATGGCCGAAGAGCTGGCTAGGAGCCTGCAACAGATCGAGGGGAAGCCTGAATCCGTCAAGTCTGCCTATACGGCCGACTTCCAACAAGCCTACGAAGATGCGCGCTCCAAGTGGCTGCCGGGCATCATCGCCGCGGCGCGCAGTTTGGCGGCCAATTCGCCGAGTTCCATCGAGGTCGGGGCGCGCATCGCCACCGGCCCAACTATTCACTGAGGGGGGATGCCATGGCTACGGCAGGAAGCATAACGATCGATTTGCTCATGCGCACGGGCAGCTTCGAAACGGACGCCAAGCGGGCAGAGAAGCGCATGAAGGAGATGGACGCCACCATCAAGAAGTGGGGCGTGGGCATCGGCGCTGCTGTGGGCGCCAGTACGGCGGCATTCACTGCTATGGTGGTGAAGGCCGCCGAGACTGGCGCGGAGCTGCAGCGCATGGCCGCACTGTCCGCCTCGTCTACGACCGCCTTTCAGGAATGGGCCTACGGTGCGAAGTCGGTGGGCATCGAGCAGGACAAGCTGGCCGACATCCTGAAGGACACCCAGGACAAGCTGGGTGAGTTCCTGCAAACTGGCGGCGGCCCGTTAAAGGACTTCTTCGAGAATATCGCGCCGAAGGTCGGAGCGACTGCCGAAGAGTTCCGCAAGCTGTCAGGCCCCCAGGCTCTGGAGCTTTACTTCCAGTCTCTGGAAAAGGCCAAGCTCAATCAGGCTGAGATGACGTTTTACATGGAGGCGTTGGCGTCGGACAGTTCCAAGCTGGCACCGCTGCTACGCAACAACGGCACAGGTCTGAAAGCCATGGCGGACCAAGCCCACAGCCTGGGCATTATTCTGAAAGAGGATGCGGTCGCCAACGCGGCGGCGTTCAACAAGACCCTTGAATCCATGGGCCAGGTTGCGAAAGGTGCATTCTTTGAACTTTCGTCTGGGGCTATTTCGGCTCTGAACTCCTACACGGACCACGTGCTGAAGGCCAAGACGGCGACGGATAGCTGGCTGAGCGCCATGAAGGCGGCGGCCTATTACGAGGTATTCGGCGACAAAGACCCGACCAAGGAGCTGGCCAATGCCATCAAGATGGCAACTGAAGCCGAACAGACCCTGGTGAACTTCCGCAGCGGCATGGGCAGCATCCTTTCAGATAGCCAGCGCGAAGTGGCTGAGGCTCCCATAAAGGACCAGATTAAAGCCGCGAACGAGTACCTGGCCCTGATCCAGCGCATGTCAGCGCACTCTGCTGCTACGCCGATGCTCCCCGCAATTGAGGTTGCCGCCGGCAATGGAAAAGGGAAGCCGAAAGACACCAAAACCCGGACGGACGAAGGCCAGAAGCTTATCGACCAGATGAACGAGCGCATCGCCCTATTCGGCAAGGAAACCGAGTACGAGAAGTTGCTTGCCCAAATCAGCATGGGTTCCATGCAATTCCGCACCCAAGCCCAACAGGAAGAGGCGCTTGGGTCCGCTCAAACCCTGGACTTTCTGGAGAAGGAAGCAGCGGCCTACAAGGAGAACCAGGAGCACTTAGAGGCCCTGGCAAAGGTCAGCCAGGACACCAGCGAGCAGATGAGCGAGTTTGCAGTACAGGCCGCCCGCAACATTCAAACGTCGCTGGGCGATGGCCTGTATGACCTGCTGACGGGCAACTTCGACAATATCGGCGCGCGTTTTGGTGAAATGGTCTTGCGCATGGCGTCTGATGCAGCAGCGGCTAACTTGGCGGGTGCGCTGTTTGGAGACTACGGCAAGACCGGTCAGATTGGGGGCCTGCTGGGCGGCCTCGCTGCTAGCGTGCTTGGCAGCACCATTTCTGCGTCCTGCTCGTACGTCAGCGCTGGCCCGGCCATGGGAAGCTGGGAAGGCCTGTCCCACTTCGCCGCCGGCGGCTATACCGGTGCGGGCGGCAAATACGACCCTGCTGGAATCGTCCACGCCGGGGAGTACGTTATCCCTGCCGACGCTACCAAACGCCTTGGCGTGGGCTTTCTGGACCGCCTGAAAGGATATGCAGATGGCGGCTATGTCGGGGCGTCAGGTATGCCCGCTTCGGCTGGAGGCTCGACCCGGGTGGAGATCATCAACAACGGAACACCGCAGCAGGTCACAGGCGTGCGGCAGAGCATGGACTTGCGAGGCGAGATCATCAGTATCTTCGTGGATGACATGCGGAAGAATGGCCGCTCTGCCCGAGCCGTGCAAGGTGTGGTTGGCCGCTGAGGGTTGTAGCTTCTACAACAGAGGGTTGTAAGGGTTACAACCCCTCTACCTCAGGGGGCGCGGAAGCATCAATCGCCCCTCGCCGACCAAGACCGGCCTCTCAGATTCCCTGGCATAAACCCGTAGAAAAAAGCTGGTGACCCTGTGCAATTCCTGTGTAATCCGGCGTGCAAAACTACACAGAAACCGGCATCAATCCCAATTCCGGGAATCTCCGGAATCGGCCGGAAAGCCTCGCCGTCACAGTGTTTCCCATAAAAATACATCAATCGAAATATCCAGGGAGGCTCACTTGTAATGAGAAGGTCGAGGGTTCGATTCCTTTCACCGGCACCAATTCGAAGCAGACGTCCGAAAACCCGCATCAGCCCAGGCGATGCGGGTTTTTTTCATCGTTATACAGCCGCGGCAGCCGGGATGGATGAGAGATACTCGGCCTCGACGTGGCCCTCCGTCTGATTTGCCGCTTCCCGGTAACAAGGCCTGATTCCTCCACTGTAACGTTCGCCTACAATCGTACCCACTCTTGGCTCGAAGGGCTCGACGGCATGAATGCAAATCATCTTCCGGGAGCACAGCAAAAGCGTTTCTGGCAAAAGAAATGGCCTAGGGAGGTCTTGTTCAACGGCCCTCCCATCATCGTTGCCGGTTCGGCGGCAGTGAAAAGCTGGCGGGACCCTCTCTTTGATCAATGGATGTTCGGACTTGCCGCCACCGCGTGCATTTGGCTAATCGTTGCGACCATGGTCCGCGTTGCAACCGCTCGCTCCGAGGATCAGAAGGATGGCCCCGACGTCATCCATGAGGGGCTCTACGCGGCGGTTTCCACGGTGCATACCATGCTTTCCGAATGGTGCAATAAGCGCGGATGCGGAAGTGACATCCGTGCCACCTTCCACCGAGTCGTCCCTCCCATCCACGAACCGCGAGAGATCGAGCAGATCATTAACTACGCCGGCTCCAATGGTGAGGGTGTCGGCCGGACGTTCCCGATCCATACCGGCATAACGGGAAGAGCCATCCGAAACAAGAAGCCCCTGGTCATGTCCAGCCAAAACGGAACGGAAGAAGAACTGCGCACCGAGTTGGTTCAGGAATGGGGATACACCGAAGCGGAAGCTCGCAAGCTTGGCCCCGGACGCTATTCTGCAATGGCCGTGCCCGTGCTGGACCGCTCTAGACAGCACCCGATCGGCGTGATCTACTTGGATTCAAGTGACCGCGCTCTCTTTGAACGCGACGATGTTGTGGAAATTGTTGGTGCTGGCACCAAGGCCATTAGCGACTTTGTCACGAAGAGGTATTGATATGAACACTGTCACCAAGAAGCCGTCTGAGACTTTCGTCAAAGAGTACAAGCTCATTTCGAAGCCGGGTGCAGTGATCAAAGTCCGCGAACTGACGCTTACGGAATTCGGGATGCGCGCAATCACGAGTGGCAGCGCAGGCATCAGGCAAGGCGCGCTTGAAGAAGCCGGCCCACCGTCGCCATTTAAGAAGATGGCCCCGGCTTGAGCCCGCAAGAAGTCCGCGGATTTTTTTTACGCTCAATGGAATGAAAATGGCCGGCTCCCACAGCCGGCCTTTTCTCGTCCGCGTATCGCTCAATCCGGCTTGATCCCGGCCGCCTTGATGATTGCCACGTTGCGCTCCAGTTCGGTTTCCACCTTGCGGCGGAAGGCCGCGGGATCCGAGTAGGTGGCGTCGAATCCCAGTTGCTCGAGCTTGGCACGCGTGTCCGGTTCGGCCATCACTGCTTCGATCTCCTTGGACAGGCGGGCCACGACGGGCGCGGGAGTGCCCTTGGGCACCACCACGCCGAACCAGGTCTCGAAGTCGTAGCCCGCCACGCCGCTTTCCGCGACGGTGGGCACGTCGGGCACCAGGTTCGAGCGCGCGCCGCCCGTCAGGGCCACGGCGCGGGCCTTGCCTGCCTTGATCTGCGGCAGGCCGGCGACCAGCGTGTCGATGGACAGCGGGATCTGGTTGCCCAGCAGGTCCGCCATGGCGGGCGCGCTGCCGCGGTAGGGCACGTGCAGCAGCTTGGCGCCGGTGCGCTGGGCCAGCGACTCGCCGGCGATGTGGGGCGTGGAGCCGTTGCCGAAAGAACCGAAGCTCAGCGGCTGCGCGGCGGATTTGCTGGCGATGTCGGCGACCGAGCCGATGCCGGTCTGCGGATTCGTCAGGATCACGAAGGGCGTGCTGCCGGCGATCGCCACGTACTCGTAGCTCTTGATCGGGTCGTAGTTCAGGTTCGGATACAGCAGCGGATTCAGCGTGAAGGTCGGCGCGCCGGTGATCATGAAGGTATAGCCGTCCGGCGCGGCGCGCGCGACGGCCGCCGCGCCGATGCCGGTGTTGGCGCCGGGCTTGTTCTCGACCACGACGGTCTGCCCCATCCGCGCGCCCAGCTTGGCGGCGAACAGCCGGCCGATCACGTCGGTGGAGCCGCCGGGCGGAAACGGAACGACCATGGTGATGGACTTGCTCGGATAGTCCTGGGCCGGCGCCAGCGCCGGCGCGGCGGCCAGGATGCACAGGATCGCGGCTTTGGCGATGTGCTTGCTCATGCGGAATTCCCCTTGTGTTGGTCTGTGGCGGTCAGTTGGGCAGGGCCGGCGCGCGGCGCCAGCATTGCGTAGCTTGTTCGAAGGCGTGGGCCAGTTGCAGAAGCGCATGCTCCCGCCGGTAACGGCCCACGATCTGGATGCCGACGGGCAGGCCCTCGGCGGTGAAGCCGCAAGGCACGGAAATGGCGGGGTGCCCCGTCAGGGACAGGTAATAGCCCGAGCGCATCCAATCGATGTAGTTGTGCATGGGCGTGTCGCCGATGCGGCTCACGGTCTCCTGTTCCACCGGGAACGGCAGCACTTGGCTGACCGGGCCGATCATGAATTCGTAGGTCTGCATAAAGGCATGCATGCGCGCGAACAATGCCGCACGGTCCCGTTCGGCCTGCACGACGGCCGTCGCCGGTTGCCGCAGCCCCAGCTCGATGTTCCAGATCACCGTGTCCTTCAGTTGGTGCCGATGCTCGCGCAGCACAGCCTCGTAGCCCACCGCGAAGGTCTGGCCGCGCAGGGCCTGGAACGCGGCGTCCGCGCCGGTGAAATCGGGGCAGGCAGGCTCCACGTGCGCACCCAGGTCCGCGAACACCGGCAGGCATTGTTCCAGGGCGTGCACCACGGCGGGCTCGGTGGGCAGGCCGCCCCAGGTGGGCGCGCAAGCGATACGCGCCCCGTGGAAATCGCGTTCAAGGCCGTTCAGGAATCGGGTGGGATCCTGTTCGATGGCAAGCGGATCGCGCGCGTCGGATCCGGCTGTGGCGGCCAGCAGCAGCGCCACGTCGGCCACCGTGCGCGCCATCGGGCCGGCGACGGTCAGCATGTTGTAGGGGCTGGCGCTCGGCCATTGCGGCACGCGGCCGGGCGAGGGCCGCAGGCCCACCACGTTGCAGAACGACGCCGGGTTGCGCAGCGACCCGCCCATGTCCGTGCCGTCGGCCAGGGGCGCCATGCCGGTGGCCAGCGCGGCGGCCGCGCCCCCGCTGCTGCCTCCCGCGGTCAGACGCAGGTCATAGGGATTGCGGGTGGCGCCGAATACTGTGTTGAAGGTCTGCGAGCCGGCGCCGAACTCGGGCAGGTTGGTCTTGCCCAGCGTGATGGCCCCGGCCGCGCGCTCGCGGCTGACGATCAGGCTGTCGCGCTCCGGCACGAAATCGCGGTACAGGGACGAACCGTAGGTGGTACGCATGCCGGCCGTCAGGAACGAGTCCTTGTGGACGATGGGCAGCCCGTGCAGCAGGTCCAGAGGATGCCCGCCAGCCTGGCGCTCGTCGGCTCGGGCCGCGGCAGCCAGCGCGCCCTCGGCGTCCAGCGTCACCACCGCGTTCACGTGGGGGTTCCAGGCGTCGATGCGCGCCAGATGCGCCAACACCACCTCGCGGGCGCTCAGGTGTCCCGCGGCGATTTCCGCACGCATTGCGGTTGCGGTCATCTCGCACACGGTTGATTCGATAGTCATGTTCTGCTCAAGATGTATTGCCATACAATACAAAGTATTGAATAATTGACTTTATAGTGGGTATTCCGCTACCGGACAATTCGGGGAAACTAGCGCCCACGGCATTCCGGCCACCTTGACCGCACTCCAGAAAACGCCATGACGACGCGCTCCTCACCCGCTTCCGAAGCCGCCTCGCCGCCCGCCGCCGACGCGGACGATCCGCTCTTCGTCGCATCGCTGGAGAAAGGCGTGCGGGTGCTGGAGGCGTTTCGCGACGCCGGCGACTCGCTGGGCCTGACCGACATCGCCACGCTCACCGGCCTGGGCAAGAGCGCGGCCCAGCGCTTCGTGCACACCTGGGAGCGGCTGGGCTACCTGGTCAAGGACGCGCTCTCGCGCCGCTACCGGCTGGGCCCGCGCGTCGTGGAGCTGGGCTATTTCTTCCTGCGCAGCGACCGCCTCGTTTCCATGGCCGCGCCGCATCTGGTCGCGCTGCGCGACCGTTGCGGGCTGGCGGTGCACATGAGCGTGCTGGCGGGCGGCGACATGATCTACCTGCTGCGCCTGCCAAGCCGGCAAATGACGCTGGCGGAAATGCTGCCGGGCCGCCGCATGCCAGCCTGGTGCAATAGCGCGGGGCGCATGCTGCTTGCGCAGTTGGACGACGCGGCGCTGCGGCTGGCGCTCGAACGCTCGCCGCCCCGCGCCTTTACGTCGCGCACCGTCGTGGAAACGGACGCGTTGCTCGCGCTGATCGGGCAGGCCCGCGAGGACGGCTATGCCTTGACCGAAGACCAGGTGCTGCAGAACCAGATCGGCGCGGCCGTGCTGCTGTGCGACGCCCGCGATCTGCCGCTGGCGGCCATCAGCATCAGCGCGCCGCGCCACGACTACCCGGTCGAGCGCCTGTTGCGCGACATCGTGCCTCAGCTCTTTCGCACGGCGCAGGCCATCCAGCACGCCTGAAGCGCCGGCCGCGGACCCGTTTTGCATTCCTTCTATTTTTTGTGCATAATTCGGCCCCTCTACCTGTTCCCCGATAGCTCAGTCGGTAGAGCGACGGACTGTTAATCCGCAGGTCGCTGGTTCGAGCCCAGCTCGGGGAGCCAAAGAATGCAGTACTGAAAGGCCCGCAATCCGTTGCGGGCCTTTTGCATTTCGGAAACGGCCTGGGCGCCCGTTTGCCTTGCCCGCCCGCGCAGTACGATGATGCGCATTCCCCCACCACGATTCCGCCCGCCCCATGCGTTCCGCGCGATCCCTGCCCGCCCTGGTTTCCCTGCGCGCCTTCGAAGCAGCCGCGCGGCGCCTGAGCTTTTCCCAGGCCGCGCAGGAGCTGTTCGTGACGCAAAGCGCCGTCAGCCACCATATCCAGCGCCTGGAAACGGAGCTGGGCGTGGCGCTGTTCGAACGCCGTACCCGCGCCGTGGCCCTGACCGCCGCGGGCCAGGCCTACTACGGACGCGTGCACGCCGCATTCGAGTTGCTGCGCCAGGGCACCGACGAGATCCGCGCGCCCGCGGCGGCGCGCGGCAAGCTGCGGGTCGGGCTGCTGGCCTCGTTCGCCACGCGCTGGCTGGCGCCGCGCCTGGCGGGGTTCGCCGCGGCCCATCCGGACATCGACCTGCAACTGCTGCCGGACATCGCGCTGGCGGACGTCGCGGGCGGCGAGGTCGACGTCGCGATACGGTATGGACGCGGCGCCTGGCCCGGCGTGCGGGCGCGGCTGCTCATGACGGAGCGCCTGTCCGTCGTCTGCGCCCCCGCGCTCATCGCGGGCAGGAAGCGCCCGCGCAGTCCCGAAGACCTGCTGCGCTATCCCCTGCTGGCTTCCCACGCCCGGCATCCGTTCGAATGGGACGCCTGGGCGCAACGCTACGGCCTGGACCTGGGCCGCGCGCGGCCCGTGCGCCTGCACGACTACAACATCGTGGTGGAAGCCGCCTTGGCGGGGCAGGGGCTGGCGATGGGGCGGCACCGCCTGATCGGGGCCCAGTTGGCCAGCGGCGCGCTGGTCGAGGCCCTGCCGGGCGCCACGCTGGAAGCCCCCCGCATAGGCTGGTGGTTCGTGACCCCGCGCGGCGCGCTCGGCGACGCCGCGCAGCGGTTCCATTCCTGGCTGGAGCAGGCGGCCGCGGCGCCGGACGAAACGCATTAGTTTTACTCATGTGTACAGCGCAAGAATTGATTGGTCACGGCGCACCGCGGCCGATAGCATGGGGACTACCCCTTCGATCCCGATTCAGGAGTCCCTCATGACCCGCTCGATCTCCGGCCGCGTGGCTGAACTTGGCCTGGCCCTGGAAGCCGCCGCCGCCCCCGCCGCCAATTACGTTTCCTGCGTGCAGGAAGGCAACCTGCTCTACATCTCCGGCCAGATCTCCCGCAAAGACGGCAAGGCCGCCTTCCTGGGGCGGCTGGGCGACCAGGTTTCCGACGCCGACGGCGTGGAGGCGGCGCGCCTGTCCGCGCTGGGCGTCCTGTCGCAGATCGCCGCCGCCACCGGTGATCGCCTGGACCGCGTGGCGCGCGTCGTGCGCCTGGGCGTGTTCGTGGCCAGCACGCCGGACTTCAACCGCCAGAGCGCCATCGCCAACGGCGCCTCCGACTTGATGGTGGAGGTGTTCGGCGACGCCGGCCGCCACGCGCGCAGCGCCGTCGGCGTCGCGTCCCTGCCGCAGGGCGTGGCCGTGGAAGTCGAGGCCGTCGTCGCGCTCGCGCAGGCCTGAACCCGCCCATTCCGGAGCCGCCATGTCCGCCCCCTTGACCCCTGCCGCCATCGAGGCGCTGCGCGCCCTGACCCCGGGCGCCCGAACCACCGTCCATTTCAACCATGCGGGCGCGTCGCTGCCCTCGGCCGCCACGCTGCAAGCGATCCATGCGCATCTGCAGCGCGAAGCCACGCGGGGGCCGATGGAGGCGGGCGTGGCTTCGCGGGAACAGACGGAACAGGCCCGCCTGCTGGCGGCCCGGCTGCTCAACGCGGATCCCGGCGAAATCGCGCTGACCGGCGGCAATTCGCCCGGCTGGGGCGCGGCCTTCGCCGCGCTGCCTCCCTGGCGGTCCGGCGACCGCATCCTGGTCGGCCGCCACGAATGGGGCGGCAACCTGGCGGCCCTGCGGCTCGCGGCCCAGCGCGCCGGCGCCACGCTGGAAACCATTCCTTCGGATGAAAGCGGCTGCGTGGACGCGCAGGCGCTGGAAGCCATGCTGGACGAACGGGTGCGCCTGATCGCGCTGACCTGGCTGCCCGCCAACGGCGGCCTGATCAATCCCGCCGCCGCCGTCGGCCAAGTGGCGCGGCGGCACGGCATCGCGTACTTCGTGGATGGGGCGCAAGCCGTCGGCCAGTTGCCGGTGGACGTGGCGCAGATCGGCTGCGACGTGCTGAGCGGAGCCGGGCGCAAGGCCTTGCGCGGCCCGCGCGGCACCGGCCTGCTGTATGTGCGGCGCGGCTTTCTCGACACGCTGACCCCGGCGCTCGTGGACACGCACTCGGCGCCGCTGGGCGCGGACGGCCGGCCCGTGCTGCGCCAGGACGCCGCGCGCCTGGAGTCCGCGGAGAATTCGCTCGCGCTGCGCTGCGGCCTGGCCAACGCCTTGCAGGAAGCCCTGGACATCGGCCTGGAAGCCATCCGCGCGCGCATCGACACCGTCGCCCAGGCCCTGCGCGCCGAACTGGCCGCCATCCCCGGGATCGCGGTGCTGGACCAGGGCCGCGAGCGTTCCGGCCTGGTGGCCTTCAACCTGGAGGGCCGCGACGCCGTGTCGGTACAGCGCGCCATGGCCGCGCAGGGCGTGACCATCGGCAGCAACGGCGTGCCCTACACGCCGCTGGACATGCAGGCCCGCGGCCTGGCGCAGATCGCGCGGGCGTCGGTCAGCTACCTGACGAGCGACGCGGAAATCGACCGGCTGCTGGAAGGGCTGCGCGGCCTGGCGCGCAGTTAGCCCGCAGCCTCGGCGCGGCGCGAAAAGGGCGACCACTTCGTGAAGACGAGCAGGTTGCCCAGCATCACCAGGCCCAGGCCCAGCAGCGCGGACGGCGTCCACTGGTAGCCTTCGGCGTACGTGGACACGCTCAGCGCCACGACCGGGAACAGCACCGTGCAATACGCGGCGCGCGCCGGCCCCATGCGTCCGACCAGCGTCAGGTAGGCGGTGAAACCGATCACCGAACCGGGAATGGCCAGGTAGAGCAGGGCGCCCATATAGGTGGCCGACCCATCGAACTCGAAGGGCAGGCCCGCCGCCAGGCAGCCCGCCAACAGGATGGCCGCGCCATAGAGCATGCTGTAGGCGTTGCCGGTCAAGGGCCGGATGCCCGCCCGCTGCTGCAGCGAAGACAGCATGTTCCCGGTGGAAAAGCAGAAGGTCCCCAGCAGCGCGAAGCCCAGGCCCAGCAGCGTTTCATGGCTGGCCTCCTGGCTGGCCAGTTCCGGCCAGAACAGCAGCACCAGGCCCGAAAAACCGAAGACGCCGGCCACCATCACGCGGGACGCGATGCGCGTGCCGAACCACAGGCGGGCGTTCAGCGCGTTCCACAAGGTGGCCGCCGAGAACACCACCGACACCAGGCCGCTGGGTATCCACTGCGTCGCGGTGTAGAAGCACAGGAAGTTCAGGCAGAACAGGCACAGCCCCTGGCCGACGCACAGCCAATGCCCGCGCCGGTCCAGCCGTTGCAGCTTGCGGGCCAGCAGCAGCGCCGCGAACAGGATCAGGCCCGCCAGCGCGAAGCGGTAGAAGATCGACACCGGAATGGCGACCACGCCCAGTTGGAGCTTGATGGCGATCCAGGTGGTGCCCCAGATGACGACGGTAAGGAAGTACAGGAAAAGGTTCACGTTGCGGCTTGTGGCGAGGCGGAAACAGGGACATGGGGCCGGCGGCTCGACGGCCGCCGGGAACACCAGTGTGCGCCTGCCGGCTTGCGTCGGATTGCCGTTTCTTGCGGTTTTTGCCCTCGCGCGCGCGCCACGCGCGCAAGATCGCAGTAGCATTTCAATCCTATGGCTCTCGTTGCTTCGGCCCCGGCCGATTTCTCCGTCTTCCGCACGCTGTCGCGCTCCACCGCGACGTTGCAGCGCGCCGCTCCGCTGGGCGAAGGCCTCGCGATCTCGCAATGGTCGCGCAGCGCCCGCGAAACCCTGGGCTACGAAACGCCGGGCCACCATACGCTGTCGCTTTACCTGCATGGCGGCGACAAATCCTTCCGCGTGGGCAACCACACGCTGCACGGCGGCGCCGGCAAGTTCTGCGTCCTGCCGGCCGAACACCATTCGCGCTGGAGCATGAACGACACGGTGCATTTCCTGCATCTGTACATCGCACCGGAACGCCTGGCCCGCGAGGCCGTCATGCGGCTGGACTGCGAGCCCCGCGCGCTGGAACTGCGCGACCGCACCTACATCCACGACGATTCGCTGATCGACGTCTGCCGGCAACTGATGGGCACCGACTGGGCGCAGCCCGCCGACCGTCTGGCGGCCAGCAGCGCGGCCGAAACGGTGCTGCACCACCTGCTAAACCAGGGCGTCGCGCGCAAGGCCAACGCGCCGGCCAAGGGCGGGCTTGCGCCCGGCGTGCGCCGACGCGTCATGGACTACGTGGACGCGCACCTGGCCGAGCCGCTCACGCTGGACCGGCTTGCGGGCGTGGCCGCGCTGTCCACCTATCACTTCGCCCGCATGTTCCACGCCTCTTTCGGCGAACCGCCGCACGCCTGGGTCCGGGCCAGGCGCCTGGCGCGCGCCCGCGGCCTGCTGGCGGCCGGCAAAGGCGACCTGGCCGGGATCGCCCAGGCCAGCGGCTTCGGCAACGCCTCCCATCTGGCGCGCGTCTTTCGCGACGCGGTTGGCGTCACGCCCGGGCAGTACCGCAGCGCTTGCGGCAAACACTAGGCGCGGGCCCGGCCAGGCCCCGTCCGGCCCCGTTTCCCGAGCCGCCCGGTCTACAATGGCGCACCGCCCCTAGGGCCTGTCCACGCCCCTGCCCGACGCGATGCCGTCCCCGCCCCCTCGCGACTTCGGCCCCTCGGCCGAATCCGCCAGCCCGAGCCGCCTGCGCGCCCATTGGCTGGCGGAACTCGTCCGCCTGCGCGAAGCGCATTGGGGGCCGCTGGAAGACGCGGACGCCGTGCGGCGCACGCGCCAACTGGATGCCGACCTGCCCGCGCGCATCCTGGCCCGCGCGGCACTGCTGGCGCAACGCGAACAGCTCGCCCCGCTGGTCGACGCCTGGCGCCGCAGCGCGCTGGGCATCCTGGCCGCGCTGCTGGTGCTGGCCGCGATCTCCGGCGCGGCCGCCGCCCTGGGCGCCCTGGGCGACGGATCGCGGCCGGTCAACGTGCTGTGGGCGCTGGGCGCCTTGCTGGGCCTGCATGCGCTGACGTTCCTGCTGTGGCTGGCCAGCTTCCTGCTCAAGGCCTCGGCCGCGACGGGGCTGGGGCGCCTCTGGCTCTGGGCCACGCGCAAGCTCGCCCGCGGGCCCGACGGCGCGCTCGTTCCCCAGGCATTCCTGAACCTGCTGGCCCGCGCGGGCGCCCTGCGCTGGCTGTTCGGCGGCATCAGCCACCTGCTGTGGCTGACGGCCCTGTGCGCCGCGCTGGCCGCCCTGCTGGCCGTGCTGTCCACCGCCAGCTACCGCTTCATCTGGGCCACCACCTTGCTGGCGCCCGACACCTTCGTCGCGTTCACGCAGGCCATCGGCTGGCTGCCGGCCCACCTGGGCTTCCCCATGCCGGACGCCGCCATGGTCCGCGCCAGCGACGGCACGCAGGCCCTGTCCGCGGACGCGCAGGTGCAGTGGTCGGTCTGGCTGATCGGCGTGCTGGTCGTCTACGGCGTCCTGCCCCGCCTGCTGGCCGGCGCCCTGTGCGCGGCCGGCACGCTGCGCGCGCTGCGCCGCCTGCGCGTCGATCCCGCGCTGCCCGGCTTCTCGTCCTTGCGCGACCGGCTGGAGCCGCCCGCCCTGTCCACCGGCATAGACCGCCCCGTCGATCCCCTGCACGAGCCGCGCGTGCGCACGGCATCCGCGGCGGCCCTGGACGGGCGGCCCGTGGTGCTGGGGCTGGAACTGCCCGCGGACCTGGCATGGCCGCCCCCGGACGTGCCCACGGCGGTGCAGCAGGCCGGCAACCTGGACACCCGCGAAGAACGCAACCGCGTGCTGGACGCGCTGGCGCGCACCGCCGCCACACGCCTGCTGATCGCCTGCGATGCCCGCCAGACGCCCGACCGGGGCACGCTCTCCCTGATCGCGGAGCTTGCGGCCCACGCGGCGCAGACCCGCGTCTGGCTCATCCCGCCCGGCGGCGATGCCGCGACCCGCGCTCCCCTCTGGCGCGAACGCCTGCTCGCGCTGGGGCTGTCCGCCGACGCCATCGTGCAGGCCCCCGCCGCCCCGTTCGCGTGGCTGGAGTCCGGCCATGCCTGAAGACCTCATCAAGATCGCGCTGGTCGGCCACACCAACACCGGCAAGACCTCGCTCCTGCGCACGCTGACCCGCGACACCGGCTTCGGCGAAGTCGCCGACAGCCCCGGCACCACGCGCCACGTCGAAGGCGCGCGCCTGCGGCTCGAGGGGCGGGCGGTGCTGGAGTGGTTCGACACGCCGGGCATGGAAGACAGCATTTCCCTGCTGGAGTACCTGGAGCGCCTGGACCGCCCGGGCGAACGCCTGGACGGACCCGCGCGGATCCGCCGCTTCCTGGAAACGCCCGAGGCGCACGGCCGCTACGAACAGGAAGCCCGGGTGCTGGCCAAGATGCTGGACTGCGACGCCGCCCTGTACGTCATCGACGCGCGCGACCCGGTGCTGGGCAAGCATCGCGACGAACTCGCCATCCTGGCCGCTTGCGGCCGCCCCCTGCTGCCGGTGCTGAACTTCGTGAACGCGCCCGCGCACCGGGCGGACGAATGGCGCGGCGCCATGGCCCGCCTGGGCCTGCATGCGGTGGTGGAATTCGATACCGTCGCGCCGCCGCTGGACGGCGAGCAGCAGCTCTACGCCAAGCTCGGCGTGCTGCTGGACCGCCATGCCGCCGCGCTGGCGCGGCTGTCCGGCAGCCTGGCCGCGCAGCGCGGCGCCCGCCGCGGCGCCGCCTATGAAATGCTGGCGGACCTGCTGATCGACGCGGCCGCGCTGCACGTGTCCAGCGCCAGCGACGAAGCCGCGCTCACGGCCGCCTCGAACCGGCTGCGGGAACAGGTGCGGCAGCGCGAACAGGCCTGCGTCGACGCCCTGCTGGCGCTCTACAACTTCCGCCGATCCGATTTCGCCGACGATGCGCTGCCGCTGCAAGGCGAACGCTGGGGCATGGACCTGTTCCATCCCCAGGCCTTGAAGGACATGGGCGTGCAGGTCGGCATGGGCGCGGCCGCCGGCGCGATGGCGGGCGCCGCGGTGGACCTGTTCAGCGCCGGCCTGAGCCTCGGCACCGGCATGCTGATCGGGGCCGCCGCCGGCGGCCTCTGGCAAGGCGTCGAGAAGCTGGGCAAGCGCATGGCCGGCAAGCTGCGCGGCTGGCGCGAGATCAGCGTCGACGACGCCGTGCTGCGCCTGCTGGCGCTGCGCCAGCGGCAACTGATCGAAGCCCTGGAACGCCGCGGCCACGCCGCTCGCGAACCGCTGAAACTGGATCGCCCGGATGACGAGGCCTGGCGCAACGGCCCCTTGCCCGAAGCCCTGAAGGAAGCGCGCAGCCGGCCCGAATGGTCGGCCCTCGGCGAACGCTACGAAGACAGCGACCGCCGCAAGCGCGTCGTGGGCGAATTGGCGAAAACCCTTGCCGACGCCCCGCTGCCCGCCGCTTGACCCGCTGTGCCCGCGGGCGCTGCGGCACGCACCATTCAAGGCCGCCCGCAAGCGCGTACTAACCCCAATCCAAACCGATTGACGCTTAAACGAATGCGTCTATAAGATTCGTTTTGCATCGGCGCGGGCCCGTCCCCGTCATGACAAGCACAAGGGGTTGGGTCGATCGTGAAGTCGAAGTCCTACGCAGTGATTCCCGGCAGCGCCATTATCGGCCCGCGCGCGCTTGGCGCCGCGTCCCGCTCGACCCCAATCCGCCTTTCGTCGTAAGCAGCAACGCCATGCCCCCGCCCTGGATGGGGCTGGGGCCCTGTCACTTCTGTCGCGCTACCCGCGCACTACACGGAGCATGAGGGCTATGCGTACTTTTCCCCACCTGAAGCAAGCGGCGCTGGCAGCGGCCGTCGCGGCTTCGCTGGCGTTCAGCGCCGGCGCGGCCGCCAAGACCTTCCATTGGTCGTACCAGGGCGATGCCACGTCCATGGACCCGATGGCCCTGAACGAAACGTTCACGCTGGGCTTCCAGGGCAACATCTACGAAACCCTGGCCGGCTACGACGGCAACCTGAAACTGACTCCTCTGCTCGCGGAAAGCTGGGAAAACCCCGAGCCCACCAAATGGGTGTTCAAGCTGCGCAAGGGCGTGAAGTTCCATGACGGCTCGCCGTTCACGGCGGACGACGTCATCTTCTCCTGGAAGCGCAGCCTGACCCCGGGCTCCGACATGAAGGGCTATGGCGCCAAGGCGTCCGACATCAAGAAGGTGGACGACTACACCATCGAGGTCACCACCCCCACGCCCAACCCCATCCTGCCGCGCGAATGGGTGTTCCTGTACATCATGAGCAAGTCGTGGTCCGAAAAGAACAAGACCACCGAGGCCACCAACGTCAAGGGCGACAACCAGGGCAACTACGCCAACCTCAACGCCAACGGCACCGGCCCGTTCATGCTGGTCTCGCGCCAGCCCGACGTAAAGACGGTGCTCAAGCGCTATGACGGCTATTGGGACAAGAACATCAAGACCAACGTGGACGAGGTCATCTTCCAGCCGATCACGCAGGAAGCCACCCGCGTCGCGGCGCTGATCTCCGGCGAAATGGACCTGGTGCAGCCCGTGCCCGTGCAGGACTGGAAGCGCCTGGAAGACGCCAAGGGCGTGAAGCCCCTGACCGCGCCCGAAGCCCGCGCCATCTTCATCGGCATGGACCAGGACCGCGACGAGCTGCTGTTCTCGGACGTGAAGGGCAAGAACCCCTTCAAGGATCCCAAGGTGCGCGAAGCCGTCGTGCTGGCCGTGGACACCAAGGCCATCAACGAGAAGATCATGCGCGGCGCGGCCAAGCCGCTGGGCTCGCTCATCGCCACCGCGATCAACGGCTATGACGATTCCTTCGGCGCGCCGTACAAGCCGGATCCCGAACGCGCCAAGAAGCTGCTGGCCGAAGCGGGCTATCCAAAGGGCTTCACGGTCACCATGGACTGCCCGAACGACCGCTACGTCAACGACGAAAAGGTCTGCCAGGCGGTCGCGGGCATGCTGGCGCGCGTGGGCATCAAGATCAACCTGCTGGCGCAGACCAAGTCGAAGTACTTCGGCAAGATCCTGCTGCAGGCCGGCAACCAGACCAGCATGTACATGCTGGGCTGGACGCCCAGCTCGACCGACGCGCACAACACGCTGCTGAACCTCACGTCCTGCCGCAACGCCAAGACGGCCGCCGGGCAGTTCAACCTGGGCGGCTATTGCAACAAGAAGGTCGATGAACTCACCGACAAAATCGGCGTGGAAACCGACCAGACCAAGCGCAACGCCATGATCAAGGAAGCCTTCGGCATCGTGCGCAGCGACTTCGGCTACCTGCCGCTGCACCAGCAGCCCATGTCCTGGGGCGTGAAGGACAACATCAAGGTCATCCAGCGCGCCGACGACGTGCTCGACCTGCGCGACGTCGTGCTGCCGTAATCCCCTGACGATGTCAGCCCCGGGCGGCGCGAGCCGTCCGGGCGCGCCCGGCCCAGCCCCGCTTCCGGCCTCCGCCGGAAACGCGGCCCGGCGTTATCTGCAAACGAGGGCACCCGATAATGCTTTCCTTTATTGCGCAACGGCTTATCCAGTCGGTGCTGGTGATGTTGACGGTGGCGCTGATCGCGTTCTCCATGTTCCGCTATGTAGGCGACCCGATAGCCAGCATGGTCGGCCAGGACACCACGCCTGAACAACGCGCGCAGTTGCGCGGCGAACTCGGCCTGGACGATCCCTTCGTCGTGCAGTTCGCACGCTTCGTCTCCAACGCGGCGCAGGGCGACTTCGGTATTTCGTACCGCCAGCGCCGCCCCGTCAGCGAACTGCTCGAAGAACGCATGCCCGCCACGCTGGAGCTGTCCTTCGTTTCCGCCGTCATGGCGCTGGCGCTCGGCATACCGATGGGCATCTACACCGCGCTCAAGCGGCACGGCGTGCTGTCCAAGGCGTTCATGGCGATCTCGCTGGCCGGGATCTCGCTGCCCACGTTCCTGATCGGCATCCTGCTGATCCTGGTGTTCGGCGTGCAACTGCGATGGCTGCCCAGCTTCGGGCGCGGCGACGTGGTCAGCCTGGGTTGGTGGACCACCGGCTTCCTGACCAAATCGGGCTGGCTGGCGCTGATCATGCCCGCCATTACGCTGGCCCTGTTCCAGATGACGCTGATCATGCGCCTGGTGCGCGCCGAAATGCTGGAGGTGCTGCGCGCCGATTTCATCAAATTCGCGCGCGCCCGCGGCCTGCCGGAACGGCTGATCAATTTCCGCCACGCGCTGAAGAACACGATGGTTCCCGTGATCACGATCACCGGGCTGCAGCTCGGCTCCATCATCGCGTTCGCCATCATCACGGAAACCGTGTTCCAGTGGCCCGGCATGGGGTTGCTGTTCATCCAGGCCATCAGCATGGTGGACATCCCCGTGATGGCGGCCTATCTGGTGCTGATCGCCTTCATGTTCGTGGTCATCAATCTGGTCGTCGACCTGCTGTATTTCGCCGTGGACCCGCGTCTGCGCGTGCAGAGCAAATAAGGAACCAACATGATTGCTCGCATCGCTCCAATGTTTGCCCGCGCCGCCGACAGCGACCTCTGGCACAGCTTCAAGCGTTCGCCCGGCGCCATCATCGCCGCGATCGTCACGCTGGCCATCCTGCTGGGCGCGCTGTTCGCGCCCGTGGTCGCGCCGCACAATCCGTTTGACCTGGCCTCCCTGAGCATCATGGACGCCAACACGCCCCCCGCCTGGGAAGAAGGCGGCAGCCCCGACTTCCTGCTGGGCACCGACGATCAGGGCCGCGACATCCTGTCGGCCGTGCTGTACGGGTCGCGCGTGTCCCTGCTGGTGGGCTTCGCCTCGGTGCTGTTCTCGATGGTGCTGGGCGTGACCCTGGGCCTCATCAGCGGCTACGCCGGCGGCCGCGTCGACAGCTTCATCATGCGCGTCGCGGACGTGCAGCTATCGTTTCCGGCCATCCTCGTGGCGCTGCTGATCGACGGCGTGGCGCGCGGCCTGCTGCCGCGCGACATGCACGACCAGCTCGCGCTGTACGTCCTGATCTTCGCCATCGGCATCTCCGGATGGGTGCAGTACGCGCGCACCGTGCGCGGCTCTACGCTGGTCGAACGCAACAAGGAATACGTGCAGGCGGCCCGCCTCATCGGCATCGGCCCCATCACCATCCTGCGCCGGCACATCCTGCCCAACGTGATGGGGCCGGTGCTGGTCATCGCCACCATCCACCTGGCGATCGCCATCATCACCGAGGCCACGCTCTCGTTCCTGGGCGTCGGCGTCCCGCCCACCGCGCCGTCGCTGGGCACGCTGATCCGCATCGGCAACAGCTATCTGTTCTCGGGCATGTGGTGGATCTCCATCTTCCCCGGCATCGCGCTGGTGGCGCTGGTGCTGTCGGTCAACCTGCTGGGCGACTGGCTGCGCGACGCGCTCAACCCCAAGCTGCGCTGAGGACGCCATGGCCCTGTTGAACATCGAAGACATCCGCATCGAATTCCCCAGCCGCCGCGGCACGCTGGTGGCGGTGGACGGCGTATCGCTGTCCCTGGAGAAAGGCGAGATCCTGGGCGTGGTGGGCGAGTCCGGCGCGGGCAAGTCCACCATCGGCAACGCGGTGATCGGCCTGCTGGAAGCGCCCGGGCGCCTGGCCGGCGGCGCGGTGCTGCTGAACGGCGAACGCATCGACACGCTGAGCCCAGCCCAGAAGCGCAAGGTCCGCGGCCGCCGGATCGGCATGATTTTCCAGGATCCGCTGACCTCGCTGGACCCGCTGCAGACCGTGGAAAGCCAGTTGGTCGAGACCATGCAGGTGCACCTGAACCTGTCGCACGACGAAGCCAAGAAGCGCGCGATCCAGTTGCTGGTGCAGGTCGGCATCGACAAACCGGAGCTGCGCGTCAAGCAGTACCCGCACCAGTTCTCCGGCGGCATGCGGCAGCGCGTGGTGATCGCGCTGGCGCTGTGCTGCGAACCCGAAGTCATCATCGCCGACGAACCCACCACGGCGCTGGACGTGTCGATCCAGGCGCAGATCCTGGAACTGCTGAAAAAGCTGTGCCGCGAAGAACAGGTGGGCATGATCATCATCACGCACGACATGGGCGTGATCGCGGACGTGACGGACCGCGTGGCGGTGCTGTACCACGGCAAGCTGGTCGAACAGGGCCCTACCGCGAAAATCCTGGGCGACCCCGACCATCCGTACACGCGCAGCCTGATCTCGGCCGTGCCGCGCCCCGACATCAAGCTCAAGCGCTTCCCGCTCGTCACCTACATCGAGGACGTGAAGACGCCCGCTCAGCCGCTGGACCTCGCCACCCACTGGCTGGGACAGCGGCGCGACTTCGGCGCGCGCACCGGCGGCCCGCTGGTGCAGGTCCACGACCTGAGCATGCGCTTCGTGCTGAAAAGCGCGCTGCTCAAGCGCAACCAGCGCACGCTGGACGCGGTCAAGCGCGTCAACTTCTCGATCGGCGAAGGCGAGGTCTTCGGCCTGGTTGGCGAGTCGGGCTCCGGCAAGTCCACCGTGGCGCGGCTGATCTCGGGCTTGTACACGCCCAGCGAAGGCTCGGTCGATTTCGGCGGCGTCGATCTCACCGCGCTCAAGGGCGAAAAGCAGTTGAACCCGTTCCGGCGGCAGATCCAGATGATCTTCCAGGACCCGTTCTCTTCGCTCAACCCGCGCATGCGCGTGCTGGACATCGTGGCCGAGCCCATCCGCTTCCACAAGCTCGCCGCCAGCGAGGCCGAAGCGCGCCGCATCGTGGCGGACCTGCTGGACGTGGTCGGCCTGGGCGACCGCGCCGCCGAGCGCTTCCCGCACGAGTTCTCGGGCGGGCAGCGCCAGCGCATCTGCATCGCGCGCGCCCTGGCCACGCGCCCCCGCTTCCTGATCTGCGACGAGCCCACGTCGGCGCTCGACGTTTCCATCCAGGCGCAGATCCTGAACCTGCTGAAGGACCTGCAAGAAGAGCTCGGCCTGACCATGCTGTTCATCAGCCACGACCTGCCCGTGATCCGCCAGATGTGCGATCGCGTGGGCGTGATGCGCTACGGCGAATTGCTGGAAGTCGCCGAAACGGAAGACCTCTTCGAACGCCCGCAGCATCCCTACAGCCAACACCTGCTTGGCCTGATGCCCCGCCTGCAATCCATGTCCCGCGAAGGACTGGACGTGGTGGAGGGCTAGGGCCAGGCGCCATCCGGAGCAAGACATGACGGCGACACCGCAGACCCTCTTCATCGGCGGCCAGGTTTTCGACGGCAAGGGCGGCCTGCTGCCCAACCACGGCGTGCTGGTCGAAGGCCAGCGCGTGGCGCGCGTGGCGCCGGCCGGCGAGTTCTCCGGCTACGCCGGCGCCACGGTGCGCACCGCGGGCATGACCCTGATGCCCAGCCTGGCCGATTGCCACGTCCACCTGGTCTATACCGGCGGCGCCGATCCCAACGCGCACCTGAGCAAGCAGGGCCCCGCGCAGATCACGCTGACGGCGCTGGAAAACGCCCAGGCCAGCCTGCGCGGCGGCGTCACCGCGGTGCGCGACTGCGGCGGCAAGGACTACCTGGAATTCGGCGTGCGCGACGCCATCGCGCGCGGCGTGTTTCCCGGCCCCACGATCCGGGCGTCGGGCCGCATCATCTGCATGACGGGCGGCCACGGCAACCGCATCGGCCGCATCGCCGACGGCTGTGAAGACGTCGTCAAGGCCGTGCGCGAGCAGGTCCATGCCGGCTGCGACCTGGTGAAAATCATGGCCACCGGCGGCGTCATGACGCCGGGGGTCAATCCGATGGACGCGCACTACAGTTTCGACGAAATGAAGGCGGGCGTGCACGAGGCCAAGCGCTTCCGCAAGAGCACCGCCAGCCACGCCCAGGGCACGCAGGGCATCCTGAACGCGGTGCGCGCGGGCATCGACTCGATCGAGCACGGCATCTTCATGGACGACGACTGCCTGCGCGAAATGCTCGACGCGCAGACCTACCTGGTCCCCACCATCGCCGCGGTGCGCAACATCATCGCCAATGCCGACAACGGCATCCCCGCCTACGCGGTCGAAAAGGCGCGCGCGGTGGAGCAACGCCACCGCGAATCGTTCCAGATGTACTACAAGGCGGGCGGCCGCATCGCCATGGGCACCGACGCCGGCACGCCGTTCAACCTGCACGGCGAAAACGCCATGGAGCTGGCCTACATGGTGGAGTTCGGCATGACGCCCGTGGACGCGCTGATCGCGGGCACGTCGCGCGGGCACGACCTGATGGGCATGGACCGCCATGGCGTGATCGCCGACGGCAACGCGGCCGACCTGCTGCTGGTGCAGGGCGATCCCACCGAAGACATCCTGAAAGCCGCCGACAAGCGCTTCCACGTGGCGGTGCTGCGCAATGGGGAACTGGCGGCCGGCGCCCTGCCGTTCTGACCCGGAAGGCCCCGGCCATGAAAAAAGGCCGCCGCGCCCTGGGGCTGCGGCGGCCTTTGCTACGGCTGCGACCTGCGTTTAGCGGGCGCCGCCCATGACGCCGCTCATGACCATCATCATGAACTGTTCGACCGGCATCTTCTTGCCGTTGAAGTCCACCTCGCCGTCGGCGTAGTTCAGGTAGGTGACGATGTTGCCGTCCTCGACCTTGGCCATGCCCATCGCCGTGGCCATGGTGCCCACCATTTCGGCCTGGCCCTTGGCGGTCTGCGCGGCCTGTTCCGCCGGCACGCCGCGCATCTGCGGCTCGATGGCCATCAGGTCGCCCAGGTTGCCCTTGGACAGCACCAGCTTGGCGTTCAGCTTGCGTATGACTTCCATCGCCGTCTCGGCGAACTCGCCGTCCATCGAAGCCGGCTTGGTCAGGTCCAGGTCCAGGTTGAAGGTCGAGGTGCCGTTGGCGGTGCGCACTTCCAGCGGCGACACGGACAGCGTCGGGTTGCCGGCCAGCAACAGTTCGACGTTGGTCTTCAGCACCTGCTTCTCTTCATCCGTGAACTGGGGAGCCTGCTCTTCGCCCTTGCTCTGCAACATGCGGCGCGAAGCGGCTTCGTAGACGTCGTTCAAGGCCTTGAACGCCTTCGCGTCCAGGCGCTTCACGTCGACGGCCAGCTTCAGGCCGGCCACGTCCTTTTCCTGGACGTTGATCATGCCGAAGTCGACGGCCATCTTGGCGCCCATGGTCGCGTCGGCTTCCGTCATGTCGACGGCGATGACGGTGTCCTTCAATTGGACGGGCGGCTTCTCCCTGGAGGTGATCGTCCAGTTCTTGAGGCCCAGCTTCTGGCTGCCCACGTACATCTCGTTCTTGGCGGGCGCCATGTCGCTGGTCAGGGTCAGGCCCTGCATGGCCATGCTCACGATGTCGCTTTCGTCGGACGCCGGACCCTTCATCACCAGGCTGTCGGCCAATAGCGCGACCGTGCCGCGCCGGCTGTCGGTGGCGTAGGTGACGTCGCCCTTCATGCCCGAGAACACCAGGCTGGTGTCGTCCTTGGCGAATTCCACGGGCGCCATGTCGAACGTGCCCGAAGCGTTCTTCGCGTAGCTGACGCTATACGCGCCAGACAGGGGAGCGGCGCCCTTGGTCGCGGCGAACCACTCCTTCACGGCGGGCGTCTCTTCCAGTTGGAAGCGGCTGGCCACCATGGCGGGCGCGAAGGAACCCGACTTCAGGTTCGACAGCGGGAAGGGGCCGTGGTCCAGGTATTCGACGAACTGGATGTCGTGTTCCTGGGCCGGCTTGCCTTCGGCGGCCGGCGTGGTGAACTTCACGCGGTAGCGCTCGGTGGACGAAAACACGCCGCGCTCGAACGACATCAGTTCGACCACGGGCGTCACGCCCCACTTCTCGCCGAACTTCTGGAGCTCGGCATTCGCCTGATCGATCGATTGCTTGACGAAGGCCTCGGCCTTCTGGCCCGTGTACCAGGCCGTGCCGGTCCAGACCGCGCCCAGCGCGACGACGACGCCTACTACTGCCGATTTCTTCATAGCGATCCTTTATTCTTCAAATGGATGAAAGCGGACGGATTATAGGGAGTGGGGCCTAGGGAAAACGCTTATTTGGTGCATAGGCACTGCAATTTGTTACTTAGTGATACTCACTGGTGGGTCCCCGGCGGTGCTGCAACGCGACATCGGCTACAATCCGGCTGTGTGCTTTGCCAATCTGCACACGTCCGCTAGGCCCTTCGCTGCCAAGCTTCGCCCATCAGGGCGCTTCCCATTTCTCCTTGTTCGTCCGCCTGGATTGGAGTCTCTCAACTTGAGCGACGGGCTGCCGTTGGAGTTGTCTTGACTACCTCTTCCCCTTTCGCCGACCTCGGGCTGGCTGATTCCCTGTTGCGCGCCATTGCCGATACCGGCTACACCGCGCCCACCCCCATCCAGGCCCAGGCCATTCCCCAGGTCCTGAAAGGCGGCGACCTGCTCGCCGCCGCGCAGACCGGCACTGGCAAGACCGCGGGCTTCACGCTGCCCATCCTGCACCTGCTGATGCAGAAAAAGCCCGAGCTGAGAAAGCCCGGCCGCCCCCGCTGCCTGATCCTGACCCCGACGCGCGAACTGACCGCGCAGGTCGCGGAATCGGTGCAGACCTACGGCAAATACACCTCGCTGACGTCCATGGTGATGTTCGGCGGCGTCAATATCAACCCCCAGATCTCCGCGCTGAGAAAGCCGCTGGACATCCTGGTCGCCACCCCGGGCCGCCTGCTGGACCACTGCGGCCAGAAAACGGTCGACCTGTCCGGCGTCGAGATCCTGGTGCTGGACGAAGCCGACCGCATGCTGGACATGGGCTTCATCCGCGACATCCGCAAGATCCTCGCGCTGCTGCCCAAGCAACGCCAGAACCTGCTGTTCTCGGCCACGTTCTCCGACGAGATCCGCACCCTGGCGCGCGGCGTGCTGAACAACCCGGGCGAAGTCTCGGTCACCCCGCGCAACACCGCCACCGAGCTGGTCACCCAGACGGTGCATATGGTCGACCAGCATCACAAGCGCGATCTCATCAGCCACATCATCCGCGAAAGCGGCTGGCACCAGGTGCTGGTGTTCACCCGCACCAAGCACGGCGCCAACCGCCTGGCCGAAAAACTGGTGAAGGACGGCCTGACCGCCGCCGCCATCCACGGCAACAAGAGCCAATCGGCCCGCACCCGAGCATTGGCCGGTTTCAAGGACAGCACCGTGACGGTGCTGGTCGCGACCGACATCGCCGCCCGCGGCCTGGACATCGACCAGTTGCCCCAGGTGGTGAACTTTGAGCTGCCCAACGTGCCGGAAGACTACGTGCACCGCATCGGCCGCACGGGCCGCGCCGGCGCCACCGGTGCCGCGGTCTCGCTGGTCGACAGCAGCGAAATCAAGCTGCTCAAGGACATCGAGCGCCTGATCAAGAAGACCATCGAGCGCAAGCCCGTGGAAGGCTGGACGCCGCCCGCGACCAGCGCCGCGGCGTTCGAACGCCAGGAACGCGAGGAAGACGGCCGCAGCCCGCGCGGCGGCGGCAACCGCAACGGCCGCGGCGGCAACGCCAATGCCGGCCGTTCGCGCCCGGCTGAAGGACGTCCGGCGCAAGGCCAGCCCCGCGCGGCCGCCGGCGGCCGCG
>NZ_UFQC01000049.1 GCF_900496975.1 Achromobacter veterisilvae | reverse complement strand
CAGCCCGGCGAACTTCTTGAACAGCACCGCCTTGCCTTCCATCACCGGCTTGGAGGCCAGCGCGCCGATGTTGCCCAACCCCAGCACCGCCGTGCCGTTGGTGATCACCCCCACCAGATTGCCGCGCGCCGTGTAGCGGTACACATTGGACGGGTCGGCCACGATCTCTTCACAGGCCGCCGCCACGCCGGGGGAATACGCCAGCGCAAGGTCGCGCTGGGTGGTGAGCTGTTTGGTCGGCATGACCGAGATTTTGCCGGGGCGGCCGTGCTCGTGGTATTCAAGGGCGGCTTTGCGAAGATTGGCATCCATATGGGCGGCTACTTGCTAGAGAGTGGGACACGGAAAGGGGGGAATTCTATTCCGATGGCGGACGCCGCGATACCTCCGCGATGCGCCCCGCCCCCCTGGCCGGCATGTACTCGCCATCTTAGCGCTTGCTTACAAATTGTCGCTATTGTGCGGTGCGCAATGACGGAAACCGGCCGTCCGGATCGAACAGCGCCTTCACGCGCGAATCCAGCCTCGTCGTGGCCAGCCCCGGCGGCTCGGCCGCGGGCGCCGGCCGCGCCGCGGGGGGAACGTCGGCCAGGGTGACGCCCTGCACCCAGGCCAGCGTGCCGCCATGGCCCAGCAGCAGGTGCGCCAGGTTCACCGTGGCGGGCGCTTCGGGTTTCAGGGCGTCCAGCCGGTAGCGCCCCAGCCAGCGCTCCCCGTCCCGGGTGGCGAAGGCGTCGCCGCCCGATGCCAACTGGAACAGCGCCGGCACCAGGCGCTGCACGGTGACGGAACGCAGGGGCTGGACGTCCGCTTCGCCGAAGGGGCCCAGCGTTTCCTCCACGCCGTCCGCCAGCATCGCGTCCACCGTCAGCACGCCCGAGTCCGCGCACCGCCCGGCCGCCCAGCGGGCGGGAGCGGCCAGCCATTCGGCCAGCGTCATGGCGCCGGGCAGGCCGGCGAACTGCCGCAGGCCGGCCTGGGCCAGCGCCGCCAGCGGCACCCCCGGCTGGGCGCGCCAGCGCGGCGCGGCGCCAGACAGGCGGGCCAGGCCCGCCATCGCGGACGGATCCACCCGCAGGACGGGTCCGTGGGCGGTATCGAACGGCCCCTCGGCCCCGTCCAGCGCCAACACCACGCGATGCTCGGCGCATAGGGCCCGCGCGTGCGCCACGTCCGCGTCGCGCGCCGGGACCAGCAGGGCCCGGGGCCCCGCCCCGGCGCCCTCGCCCAGGTCGCGGACGGACCCCTGGCAGAGCAGGCCCAGGCGCTGCAGGAACGCCGCCCAGGGACTCTGGGCCGGCCGACGGCCGAGGAGGAAAGCGCGCCGGGATGGCTGCATGACTACAATTCCTTTTTCGCTACAAGACGCCTTCGAGAATCCAATGCCCCGCCTTGCCACTCGCACCAACGATTTCCTGACCTTCCAGGTAATGGAGCTTTTCAAGCAGGCGCAAGCGCTGCAGGCGGCGGGCAAGGACATTATCAGCCTGGGCATCGGCGAACCGGACTTTACCGCGCCGCCCCAGGTCGTGGAAGCGCTCGAGCGCGCCGCCCGCGCCGGATTGAGCGGCTACAGCCCGTCGGCCGGCCTGACGGCGCTGCGCGAGGCCATCGCCCGCTTCTACCACGAACAGTTCGGCGCCGACATCGATCCGTCCCGCGTCATCGTCACCGCGGGCGCCTCCGGCGCCCTGACGCTGGCCTGCGCGGCGCTGGTCAACAGCGGCGGCGAGGTGCTGATGCCCGACCCCTCCTACCCCGCCAACAGCAACTTCGTGCTGGCGGCGGGCGGCGTGCCCCGGCTGATCCCGAGCACGGCGGAAAAGCGCTTCCAACTGTCCGCCCAGGACGTGGCCCGGCACTGGACGCCCGCCACCCAGGGCGTGCTGGTGGCCTCGCCCAGCAATCCCACCGGCACCTCCATCGCCCATGGCGAACTGGCCGAACTGCTGGCGCAGGTCCGCGCCCGCGACGGCTTCGCCATCGTCGACGAAATCTACCTGGGCCTCTCCTACGAAGGCCAGCCGCGCTCGGCGCTGACCCTGGACGACGACGTCATCGTCATCAACAGCTTCTCGAAGTACTTCCACATGACGGGCTGGCGCCTGGGATGGATGATCGTTCCCCAGGACATGGTGGCCCCGGTGGAGAAGATCGCCGCCAGCCTGGCGATCTGCGCGCCGACGCTGGCCCAGCATGCCGCGCTGGCCTGCTTCACGCCCGCCGCGATGAAAACCTTCGAGCACCGCCGCGAAGCGTTCAAGCAGCGCCGCGACTACCTGCTGCCGGAATTCGAACGCCTGGGGATCCAGGTGCCGGTCAAGCCGGACGGCGCGTTCTATATCTATGCCGACATCGCCAGCCTGGGCATGGACAGCGCCGCGTTCTCGCAGCGCCTGCTGCTGGAGGCCGGCGTGGCCGCCGTGCCGGGCCTGGACTTTGGCCCGGCCCACGGCCGGCACACCATGCGCTTTTCCTACGCGACGGGGCTGGACCGGCTGGAAGAAGCCGTGGCCCGCATGGGGCGGCTGCTGCAAGGCTGAAGCCCGGGAAAGCAAAAGGCGCGCCCCGGGGCGCGCCTTTCGTCGGGGCCGCGGGGGATCAGTCGCGGGCCAGCGCGATCCCCGAGGCCAGCGCCAGGCGGCGGCGTTCCGCCTGCACCTTGGCGCCGTAGCCGTTGTCGTCCGGCCCGGTGGAACCGACGTAACAGGCCAGGCCGCCCTCCACGGAACCGCGGCGGTTGATGCAGTCGCGCAGGATCGTGGTGCCGACCCCGATATTGGTGGCGGGATCCAGCGCGGTCTTGCCGACCGCGTCGAACTTGTCCTGGTGCACGCTGGTCATCACCTGCATCAGGCCCTGCGCGCCCACGTGGCTTTCCGCCAGGGGGTTGTAGCGGGATTCGATGGCGATCACGGCCAGCACCAGCAGCGGATCCAGTTGCTTGTCGCGGCTGACCTTGTATACCGTGTTCAAGAGCGGGCCGGTCGCGTCATAGGCGACCTTGTACTTGCGCGAGATATAGTTGCGCAAGGCTTCCGCCTGGGGGCCGGTCGCCAAGGCGGCGACGGGTTTCCTGGGCGGCGGCGCGACGCGGGCGGGCCCCAGCATGCCGGTGGCGTTGCTGGCTGGAGCTTCGGGAATGGCCATAGCAATGGCCGACGACATGTCGGCACCCAGATCGGAACCCGTATCGAAATCGGTACCGGCTTGCATGGACGAAGGCGCGAGGGCGGTCAACAAGGCTTTGTGCACTTGCAATGCCTGGTCGCGCAAACCAGGCAGGGCGAATCCCATGCTTACCGTCACAATGACCGCAATGCCCAGATAGACGGAGCAGATGCGCAGGGACTCGGCAAGATATTGGTGCACTCCTTGGGCCATGCTTCTGAATAGGCTGGCCACTGACGCATCGGGCATAAAACCTCCTGCGTAAAAAAGAGGGAGTCAATGTTAACCTCTCTTTCTCCCCAAAATGTAACCAAATCGCCGGGATCTGTAGTGAAATACCGCGACCTTAGAGACTTCCTCGCCCAACTCGAACGCATGGGCGACCTCAAACGCATCGCCGTGCCGGTGTCCACCCGGCTGGAAATGACCGAGATCTCCGACCGCGTGCTGCGGGCGGAAGGCCCCGCGCTGCTGTTCGAAAACGCCCGGCACGACGGCCAGCCGGCGCAGATGCCGGTGCTGACCAACCTGTTCGGCACCCCCGCCCGCGTGGCCCGCGGCATGGGCGCCGACAACGTCAGCGCGCTGCGCGACATCGGCGAATTGCTCGCCTCGCTGCGCGAACCCGAGGCCCCCCGCGGCCTGCGCGACGCGCTGGCCAAGGTGTCGATGCTGAAGGCGGCGCTGTGGGACATGAGCCCGAAGAACGTCAAGAGCCCCGCCTGCCAGGAGATCGTCTGGGAGGGCAAGGACGTGGACCTGACGCGCCTGCCGATCCAGACCTGCTGGCCGGGCGACGTGGCGCCGCTCCTGACCTGGGGCCTGGTGATCACGCGCGGCCCCAACGCCCGCCGCCAGAACCTGGGCATCTACCGCCAACAACTGCTGGGACCCAACAAGCTGATCATGCGCTGGCTGTCGCACCGCGGCGGCGCGCTGGATTTCCGCGACCACGCGCTGGCCCATCCCGGCACGCCCTTCCCCGTCGCCGTCGCCCTGGGCGCGGACCCGGCCACCACGCTGGGCGCGGTCACGCCCGTGCCGGACAGCCTGTCCGAATACCAGTTCGCCGGCCTGCTGCGCGGTTCGCGCACCGAGGTCGCGCAGGCGCTGGGCAGCAACCTGTCCGTGCCCGCCTGGGCCGAAATCGTGCTGGAAGGCCACCTGCTGCCGTCCTCTGACCCGCGCGCCGTCGCGCCCGTCGTGCCCGAGGGCGTCAACCCGCCGCCCGACTCCGGCTACGAGATGGCGCTGGAAGGCCCCTACGGCGACCATACCGGCTACTACAACGAACAGGACTGGTTCCCCGTCTTTACGGTGGAGCGGATCACGATGCGGCGCAATCCCATCTACCACTCCACCTACACGGGCAAGCCGCCCGACGAACCGGCCGTGCTCGGCGTGGCGTTGAACGAGGTCTTCGTTCCCCTGCTGCGCCGCCAGCTACCCGAGATCGTGGACTTCTACCTGCCGCCCGAAGGCTGCAGCTACCGCCTGGCCGTCGTGTCCATCCGCAAGCAGTACGCCGGACACGCCAAGCGCGTCATGTTCGGCCTGTGGAGCATCCTGCGGCAGTTCATGTACACCAAGTTCATCGTGGTGGTGGACGAGGACATCGACCCGCGCGACTGGAAGGAAGTGGTGTGGGCGATGACCACCCGCATGGACCCGGTGCGCGACACCCTGCTGGTGGAGAACACCCCCATCGACTACCTGGACTTCGCCTCGCCGGTGTCCGGCCTGGGCGGCAAGATGGGCATGGACGCCACCAACAAATGGCCGGGCGAAACGAACCGCGAATGGGGCACCCCCATCGCGATGGACGCCGACGTCAAGCAGCGCGTGGACGCGCTGTGGGGGCAACTGGGCCTGTAGCGGCACGGGCGAACAGCCGGTGCGGCACCCGGGAAAGCCTGCCGCGGGCCGGGCCGGCACCCCGAGGGTGCCGGACACCTCGGCTTTTCAGCGGTCGCCGGCGTCCGGGGCGCTGTCCTGGCGGGCGCCCTGCCAGACCTTGAACAACTGCCAGCCGACGAACGCGCCGCCGGCGATCTTCAAGAGCTTGGACCGTTTGCCGCCGCGCATGAGCATGGCGGACAGGGACGAGCTGACGATGGGGTAGCGCCGCGCCAGGCTGATCGCCTGCAAGGCCCAGCGGGATGCGTTGCCCGACGCGAAGCCGGGCAGCAGGCCCTTGATGAGCGATGCCGGCTCCAGCCTGCGTCCCGCGGACGCGATGCCTTGCGCCAGCGATTCGCGCTCGATGGCGGCGCGGGCGCGCAGCAGTTCGATGCGCACGGCCCGGTCGACGGTGGGAGACCTTTTCGCCATGCTTCAGCCCTCCTCGCGCCGGCGCGCCGGCACCTCGTCTTCGCTTTGCGCGTCGCGGACCCGGTCCAGCAGTTCCGCGTCGCGCGCCAGTTCCTCGAGGGTGGCGGAAAACGGCGGCGCGCCGTAGACCAGGCCATGCCGGACCACCAGCAGCAATGCCACGCCGACGATGCCGTAGAAGGCCGCCAGCAGGCTCAGCGCCAGATAGCGGTCTTCGGTGGGCCAGAAGGCCACCGCCACGGTGATGGTGAAGACCAGCACGGCCAGCGTCAGGAAGAGCAAGGCGGCAAACGCCATGCCCAGGAGTTTGAGCAAGCGCGCCTTTTCATCCGCGGCTTCGAGGGCCAGGAGTTCCAGGCGCGTGCGCAGCAGCCCGACCAGGCTGGACGCGACGCCGAATACAGATTTGCGTAGACCCATGGCGCAATGGACGCCGGGCGGAAGACGGCTTGCGTCGTCCGCCCGCCTGTCCTGCCCAGTCAGCGGCGGCTGATCAGCAAGCCGAGCAGCAGGCCGGTCACGCCTGCAATACCGATGGCTTGCCAGGGATTGTCATGCACGTAGTCGTCGGTCGCGCGGGCGGCCTTGCGGCCGCGCTCCAGCACGGCATCCTGCGCTTCGTACAGGGCCTCGCGCGTGCGCTTCAGGGAAGTCAGGGCGCGGTCGCGCAGTTCGTTGGCCTTGTCGCCGGTGCTGCTGGCGGCTTCGCGCAGCAGGCTTTCGGCGTCGTTCAGGCTGGTCTTGACACTGTCGATGAGTTTTTCTTTTGCGACGTCTTCGGATTTTCTCGTGGCCATTTCTTGAGCTCCTGTTGTGTGTCCATGACGGAATCATCATACCAGCCGCCATTCTCGCGGCGCGGCGCGCTTGCTACCGGGTGCTACTTGATTTGCGTAATCTCAACGGCGGACTTGACGCCGCCCTGGTCGATGTCCTGCTTCATCACCAGATTGACCCCCGGACAGTACCAGTCGGTCACGGTGGTGTTCATGCCGGGAATGGGAAGGGTCAGGCCCTGGAACGTGGCCATGGTGGGATCGGAATTGCGCGTGTAGGTGATCGGATGGCAGGACTGCTTGCCCAGGGCGGTGTCCAGCGAGGCCTTCTGCCCCACCGTCTTTTCGCCGATGCGCACCGTCGTGCTCGGCTGTCCGCCCACCGGCGCCTCTTTGCCGATCTTCAGGCGGAACGACGAACCGGGCAGTTTCTGCCCGCTATTGAGTTTGCCGTCGTAGGCGAAGAGGCCCAGCATGCGCAGGTCGAACTGGCCCTCGGACGGCTGCGGCGCCTCGCCCGCGCTGGCGTAGCGCAGGAAGGAGGCCTGGCCGCTCTTGACGGTCATCAGGTAATCGAGTTTGGACTTGCCCGGCGGAAGGCCCGCGTAGCTGAACTTGGCGACGCCCTGGACGCGCGCGCGGCAATTGTCACCATTCGTCTTGGTCACCTCGGCGAAGGTCAGGTCCGCGCCCAGCGCCAGGTTGCCGGAGCCGGTCAGTTGCACCGCGCCGCCGTCGTGCATGAACTGGGCGTCGCACACGCCGGCCTGCGCCGCCGAGGCCGCGCCCAGCGCGCCCGCCGCCAAAACAAAAGATGCCATTTTTCGCATCGTCACTAGCCACTCCATGAATCCAGAAAAAACCGCCCGCTCCTGGCGGACGGCGGATGGTGGCTTGATACTACACCGGTTGGCGCCCCCGGCGTATGTCGGAACGTGTCGGCCGCGGCCCTGCCGGCGGACCCGCAAGACAGGGCCGGTTTAATAATTTCTGGATATATGGAATAAAGAAATCAAAAGTTGTGGGGATGAAAGCCCGTCCCTATGATCGAACGACACTTTGCCGGGTACGCCCGAGGCTGGCACTCAATGAAGCTTTTCCCGATTTTTGCCGATCTGAAAGACCGGCTCGTCCTGGTGGTGGGCGGCGGCGCGGTCGCCGAGCGCAAGACGCTGGCACTGCTGGAAGCCTCCGCCGACGTGGTCGTGGGCGCGCCGGAACTCACGCCGGCCCTGGCCGCCCTGGCCGCCGAAGGCCGCATCCGCCACCGCCCGGGCCGGTTCGATCCCGCCTGGCTGGACGAGGCCTGGCTGGCCGTGGCGGCCACCGACGACCGCGGCACCAACGCCGCGGTGTCCGAGGCCGCCCGCGCCCGTCGCATTTTCAGCAACGTGGTGGACGATCCCGAACTCTCGTCCTTCCAGGTGCCGTCCATCGTCGACCGCTCGCCGGTCATCGTCGCCATTTCGTCCTCGGGCGTCGCCCCCGTGCTGGCGCGGCGCGTCCGGGAGCGCATCGAATCCCTGTTCGACCACACCCTGGGCCAGTTGGCGGGGCTGGCCGCCCGCTATCGCAAGCCCATCCGGGCCAGCCACCCCGACCTGGGCGCGCGCCGCCGCTTCTACGACTGGCTGCTGGACGGGCCGGTGGCCGGTTTCCTGCGCCAGCAGCGGCCGGCCCAGGCCGAAGCGGCGCTGGCCGCCGCCCTGGCGGATCCGCTCGCGCCGGCCGCGGGAAGCGTGGTGCTGGTGGGCGCGGGCCCCGGCGACCCCGGGCTGCTGACGCTGAAGGCATTGCGCGCGCTGAACGAGGCCGACGTCATCCTGCATGACCGCCTGGTGAGCGACGAGGTCATGTCGCTGGCGCGCCGCGACGCCGAGCGCGTGCCGGTCGGCAAGCTGCCCGGCGAAAACCACCACGCCACCCAGGCGCGCATCCACGCGCTGCTGGTGGAGCACGCGCGCGCCGGCCGCCGAGTGGTGCGGCTAAAAGGCGGCGACGCCTTCATTTTCGGCCGGGGCGGCGAAGAACTGGAATACCTGCGCGAGCACGGCGTGCGCTATGAGGTGATCCCCGGCATTACCGCCGCGCTGGCCTGTGCGGCCTACGCCGGCGTCCCGCTGACGCACCGGGAACACGCCCAGTCCGTGCGCCTGATCACCGCGCACTGCCGCGAGGACGAAGACAATCTGGACTGGCCCGCCCTGGCGCGCGAAAAACAGACCCTGGCGTTCTATATGGGCGTGGGGCAGCTAGACCTGCTGACCCAGCGCCTGCTGCGCCACGGCCGCTCGCCGGGCACGCCTTTCGCGCTGGTCGAAAACGGCAGCCGGCCCGAACAGCGCGTGCTGTCCGGCACGCTGGAACGACTGCCGGCCCTGGCCGCCGGGCACGCCATCCGCTCCCCCGCCCTGCTGATCGTGGGCGAGGTCGCCGGGCTGGCGCCGCAACTGCGGTGGTTCGGCCAGCACATCGACGGGCTGGCGGAAAAAGTGGCGGCTTGACCGGCCGGGCCGGCGTTACTCGGTCTTCTGCGTCGTGCCGAAGATGCGGTCGCCGGCGTCGCCCAGGCCGGGCATGATGTAGCCGTGTTCGTTCAGGCCGTCGTCGATGGACGCGGTATAGATATGCACGTCCGGATGCTTGGCCAGCACGGCGTCGATGCCGACCGGGGCGGCCACCAGCACCAGCGCCCGGACTTCCTTGCAGCCGGCCCGCTTGAGCAGGTCGATCGCGGCCACCATCGAACCGCCGGTGGCCAGCATGGGGTCGACGATCAGCGCCAGGCGCTGGTCCAGTTCGCCCACCAGGCGCTCCAGGTAGGTGTGCGCCTCCAGCGTCTCTTCGTTGCGGGCCACGCCCACCACGCTGACCTTGGCGCCGGGAATCAGGCTGAGCACGCCGTCCAGCATGCCGATGCCCGCGCGCAGGATCGGCACCACGGTGACTTTCTTGCCGGCGATCTTCTCGACCTCCACGGGGCCGCACCAGCCTTCGACGGTGGCGGGCGCCAGCGGCAGGTCCTTGGACGCCTCATAGGTAAGCAGCGCGCCGACTTCCTGCGACAGTTCGCGGAAGCTCTTGGTGCTGAGGTCGGCGCGGCGCATGATCCCGAGCTTGTGGCGGATCAGCGGATGGCGGATTTCGTGCACGGGCATGTGCGTAACACTCCAGAATAGTGATGGACAGGGTTTTCGCCTCTGGCGGAACCGCAACGGCGCGGCGCATCCGCGCCGCCCGCCGTCGAGCCGTACCTGAGGATCGTAAACGGGTTTAAAGGGGAATGGGCGTTTCTTCTATTGTTCGGCGAGCCAGGCGATGAGCGCGTCGTCGAAGGCCCGGACGGCGCCGGCCTGTTCGTGGTTCACGATGCTGACCACCACGTAGCGCTTGCCGCTGGCGCCCAGCACGTATCCGGCGATCGAGCGCACGTCGCGCAGCGATCCGGTCTTCAGGTGGGCCATGCCCACGGTGCCGTTGCCCTTGAGGCGGCGGCGCACCGTGCCGTCCACCCCGGCGATCGCGAAGGACGAAATGTACTCCGGCATGACCGGAGAATTCCAGGCCAGGGTCAGCATCGAAGCCAGACTGTCGGCGGAGACCCGGGCGTCGCGCGACAGGCCGGCGCCGTTGTCGATGACCAGCTCGGGCATGTCCAGGCCTTGCTTGGCCAGCAGATCCTTGGCGACGGCCTCGCTGCTGGAAACCGTGGCCGGCCGCCGGCCGCGTTCGGCGCCCAGGGTCAAGAGCAGGGTCCGGGCCATGACGTTGTTGCTGCGCTTGTTGATCTGGCGGATCGCCTCGGCCAGGGTGGGCGAGTCGTGGGAAGCCAGCGCCACCGCGTCGGGCGGCACCATGCCGGACCGGACCTGCCCCTTGAACGTGCCGCCCAGTTCCTTCCAGAGCATGCGGAACACTTCGGTGGCGTAGTCGGGCTGCGACAGCGCCAGGCGGTACAGGCTGAACTCGCCGCAGGATCCGGCCACCTTGCCGTTCACGCGGATGGTCACGCCCTGCTGGGTGATCACGGGGTCGGTCGTCACCACCGGCGGGCCGGGGCAACGGACGTCGCTCCATTCGACCTGGCCTTCGATCTTCAGGCCCGGCAGCGGCGGATCGATCAGCGGCACCCATTTATTGGCGACGGGATCCGGCGTGAACAGCAGGCGAAGGGCGCCGAAACCCACCATCAGGGCGTCCGGGCTGGCGTTGTACGCGCGGTCCGGCGCGCCGTCGAAGGCGCCGGGGTCGGTCGCCACCTGGCCGAAGATACTGCGGTCGATGATCAGGTCGTTGATCTGCTTGACGCCCTTCAGGCGCAGTTCGCGCAGCAGCGCCCAGAGGTCCTGCAACAGGAACTGGGGGTCGCCGCCGGCCCTCAGGTACAGCGGGCCGGCCAGCACGCCCCTGGCGTCGGGCCGAGCGCCCGGCGCCGTCATGAATTCGGTGCGCCAGACGTAATTGGGCCCCAGCTCGGAAAGCGCGGCCCAGGTCGTCACCAGCTTCATGACCGAGGCGGGGTTGCGGGATTCCTTGGCGTTCAGCGCCGCCAGGCGCGGCCCGCCCACTTCCTGCACCACGAGGGACAAGGCGCTGTCGGGCAGTTTGGTGGCCTTCCAGGCGTTCACCACGCCGGGCGGCAGGCCGGGCACCTGGGCGCAGGCGGCCCCCGCGGCCAGGGCCAGCAGCCCGCCCGCCAGCCACCGCTTCAGCCCGCCCCTACGCTTGTTCGCTTGTCCCGTCATGCCACGCCCACCCGGTTGCTCGTCCAACAAAACCGAGAGCATACAAAACCTGGAACATTTGCGGGCGCGGCGCGGGGGCCTGCCCCACCGCCGTGCCGCCCCGCCAGGAGGTTCAGCCCCTACTTATTGTTGAAGTTTCCATTTGCCGGACGCCACGGTCGCCATCACCAGCGCGCGTTCGTCCAGCCCGTTGTGGTCGGTGGGGCTCATCGTGACCACGCCGGTCGCCGTGGGCAGGTTCTTGACGCTTTCCAGCGCGTCGCGCAGCGCCGCCCTGAATTCGGGCGTCCCGGGCTTGGCCTTCTTCAGCGCGGCCGGAATCGCCTGCTGCAACAGCAGCCCGACGTCCCAGGTATAGGCCGCGAACAGGGACACGCTGCCGGGACCGTTGGCGGCCTCGTACTTCTTGGCGAAGGCCTGGGCCGTGGCCTTGACGGGGTTGTCGTCGGGCAGCAGGTCCGCCACCATCACCGGCCCCACCGGCACCCAGGCGCCGTCGCAGGCGGCGCCGCAGACGCGCAGGAAGTCGTTGTTGGCCACGCCGTGGTTGAAGTAGATCCTGCCCTGGTAGCCGCGCTCGCGCAGCGCCCGGGCCGGCATGGCGGCGGGCGTGCCCGAGGCCCCGACCACCACCGCGTCCGGCGACGCGCCCACGAGTTTCAGGGTCTGGGCCACGGCCGAGGTATCCGTGGGCGCGAAGCTCTCCTTGCCCACCACCTCGATGCCGTGCTTCTTGGCCGCCTTCTCGATTTCCACCCAGAAAGTTTCGCCCAGCGCGTTGTTGAAGCCGATGAAGGCCAGTTTCTTCACGCCGTTGGCCGCCGCGTGGCGCGCGATGCCCTCGGCCATCAGCGAATCGGAGTGCGGGGTCTTGAAGACCCAGCGCCGCTTGTCGTCCACCGGATCGATCAGCCGGGCCGACGAGGCCAGCGTGATCACCGGCGTGGCGCCCGTGGCCACCGTATCCAGCATGGCCATGGTGTTGGGCGTGGTGGTGGACCCGACGATCAGGTCCACCTGGTTCTCCGAGATCAGCTTGTGGGAATTGCTGACGGCCCGGGTGGTGTCGGACGCGTCGTCCAGCACCACGTATTCGACCTTGACGCCCCCGATCTCGGTGGGCAGCAGGCTGATGGTGTTGCGTTCGGGAATGCCCAGGGACGCCTGGGGGCCGGTCGTGGACAGGGTGGCGCCTATCTTCACTTGGGCCAGCGCGGGCGAGGCGCCCGCGGCCAGCAAAGCCGCCAGCGCGGCGGCGGTCAGGGTGCGGCGAGGGGTCATGCGCGGTCTCCTTTGGTGGGCGGATATCGTTATGCGTTGCGCCGATCCGCCACGGCGTGGAACTCCGGTACTCAGTTATTTATACGGCGGGAACGCCTCCGCGGGCCACGCCCGACAGCGGCACCGCCTGCTCCATCAGGCGCCGCATGGAATCCAGCACCAGGTCCTGCGGCATGAGCCCGAAGTTGTGCAGGCTCATGACGTGGTCCAGGCCCATGGCGGCCAGCCGCTCCAGCTTGCCGGCCACCGTGCGGGGCGATCCGAACAGCGACAGGCCGCTGGCGATGATGTCGTCGTACACCTGCTTGCGGGCGTACAGGCGGGTGTCCACGTACAGGTCGAAGGCATGCGCCGCGCGCTCGCGGGCTGCTTCGTCGGTGGGGGCCACGTGCGTGTGCAGGGCCACCGCGGCCATGCCGGCGGCGTCCTCGATGCCCGCCTCGGCCAGCCCGCGGCGGTAGTCCTGCATCATCTGCCCGATTTCCTCGAAATCGTCCACCGCCGCATAGGGCACGAACAGCATGCGGCGGCCCTGGCGGCCGACGTGGTAGGCGGCCTCGCGGCGCAGGATGGCGACGTACAGGGGCACCGGATCCTGCACCGGCTGCACGTTCAGGCGCACTCCGCGGATCGTGTTGAACCTGCCCTCGTGCGTGACCCGTTCGCCTCGCAGCAGGCGTTCGACCAGCATCAGGTTTTCATCGAAGCGCTCGCGCTTGGCGGCGGGATCCACGCCATAGCCGTCGAATTCGTGCTTCAGGTAGCCGGACCCGACGCCCAGCGCCAGCCTGCCTTGTGAAAGCTGGTCCACCAGGGCATAGTTTTCCGCCACCGTCAGGGGATTGTGGAAAGTCAGGATGGAGATGGCGGTGCCCAGCCGCAGCCGGCTCGTCTGCTGCGACAGCGCCGCCAGGAAGACCGCCGGATTGGGCACCGCGCCGTATTCGTGGAAATGGTGCTCGGCCACCCAGAAGGTGTCGTAGCCCAGTTGCTCGGCCCGGCGCGCCTGCTCCAGCACTTGGCTGTAAAGCTGACCCAGCGTGCGCGGCTGGGACGGGTAGTGGTCCTGGACCGAGAAGATGGACATCTTCATGGCTTGTCTCCGGATTTGTCCGCGGCCCGCGGCTGATGTATTTTTTAGTGATACACGTATTCTAATAAGAGACGAATCGATGTCAACAAACAGCAGCACCGGAATCCAGTCCGCCGAAATCGCCCTGGACGTGCTGACGCGGCTGGCCGAGCTGGGCGGCGCCCTGTCCGTGTCCGAACTGGGGCGCAGCCTGGACATGCCGCGCGCCAAGGTGCACCGCTATCTGGTGTCGCTGGAGCGGCGCGGCTATGTCGAGCAGGATGCCGCCAGCGCCCGCTACCGGCTGGGCCCGCAGGCGCTCCACACCGGGCTGGCGGCCCTGGCCGACGTGGATTTCGTGAAGCTGGCGGCGGGCTGCCTGGACGGCCTGAGCGCCGCCATCGGCCAGACGGTGTTCATCTCGGTCTGGGGCCAGCACGGCCCCACCATCGTGCAGTGGCGCGACGCGCGGCTGCCGGTGACCGTCAACGTGCGGGTGGGTTCGGTGCTGCCGCTGCTCAACAGCGCCACCGGCCGGGTCTACGCCGCCTGGCTGCCCGAGGCCGTGGCCCTGCCGCGGGCGCTGTCCGAATGGGGCGCGCTGCTGGGCCAGGACCCCGACGCGGCCCGGCGCCAGGACGCGGCGCGCGCGCTGGACGTGGCCGAACCGCCCGGCGACCCGGCCGCCGCGCTGCGCCGGCAATGGCAGGCCACCCGCCAGCGCGGCTACGCCAGCGTCAGCGGCCATCTGCTGCACGGCATCGATTCGGCCGCGGTGCCCGTGCTGGACGCCCAGGGCCAGTTGGCGGGCGCCATCACCGGCCTGGGGCTGCACGGGGGTTTCGACCTGGCGCCCGAGGGCGAACCGGTGCGGTCGCTGATCGCGGCGGCGGCCGGCTGCTCCCGCCGCCTGGGGTGGAATCCAGCGGCTTGAACGGAAGGCGGCGGGCCGGCCGTTCTACAATAATGGGTTGTCCCGGGTCCGCCCGGCTCGCCTGTGCCTTCTTTTGCCGCCCTTTTCCGGACGGATATCCGCGTGACCCCATCCCTCACCGTTGCCGATTTCAACTACGACCTGCCGCCCGAGCTCATCGCCCAGGCGCCCGCCGCCGAACGCACGGGCAGCCGCCTGCTGCACCTGGACCGGGCCGGCCAACTGCATGACCGGCAGTTCGCCGACCTGGCCGCGCTGCTGCGTCCGCACGACCTGCTGGTCTTCAACGACACCCGCGTCATCAAGGCGCGCCTGAACGGCCACAAGATCACCGGCGGCAAGGTCGAGGTGCTGGTCGAACGCATCACCGAACCCGACCGCGTCCTGGCCCACGTGCGCGCCAGCAAGTCGCCCGGTCCAGGCATGGTGCTGCGCCTGGCCGACGCGTTCGAGGCCACGGTGCTGGGCCGCGAAGGCGAACTCTTCGACATCCGCTTTCCCGGCCCGGTGCTGGATCTGCTGGACGCCCATGGCGCGACGCCGCTGCCGCCCTACATCACGCACCAGGCCGACGCCGGCGACGATGAGCGCTACCAGACGGTCTACGCCCGCGAGCCCGGCGCCGTGGCGGCCCCCACCGCGGGCCTGCACTTCGACCAGCCCACCCTGGACCGCCTGGACGCGCTCGGCGTGGCGCGCGCCTTCGTCACGCTGCACGTGGGCGCGGGCACCTTCCAGCCCGTGCGCGTGGACAACCTGGCCGACCACGTCATGCACGCCGAATGGTTCACCGTGCCCCAGGCCGCGGTGGACGCGATCGCCGCCGCCCGCGGCCGCGGCGGCCGGGTCGTCGCCGTCGGCACGACCAGCGTGCGCGCCCTGGAATCCGCCGCCGCCCAGACCGAAGGGCTCGCCGCCCCCGGCCTGCCGCTGGCGGCCGCCCAGGGCGACACCCGCTTGTTCATCACCCCCGGCTACCGCTACCGCGTCATCGACGCCCTGGTAACCAACTTCCACCTGCCCCAGTCGACCCTGCTGATGCTGGTGTCGGCGCTGGCCGGCGTCGAACCGATACGCCGCGCCTACGCCCACGCCGTCGCCGAGCGCTACCGCTTCTTCAGCTATGGCGACGCCATGTTTATCGAGTCCCCCGCCCCATGACCGGACTGAACTTCGAACTGCTCGCCACCGACGGCGGCGCCCGCCGCGGCCGCATCACGCTGAACCACGGCGTGGTCGAGACGCCCATCTTCATGCCCGTGGGCACCTACGGCAGCGTGAAGGCCATGCTGCCGCACGAACTGAAGGAAATCGGCTCGCAGATCGTGCTGGGCAACACCTTCCACCTGTGGCTGCGCCCGGGCACTGAAATCATGGAAAAGCATGGCGGCCTGCACGGCTTCATGCAATGGGACAAGCCCATCCTGACCGACTCCGGCGGCTTCCAGGTGTTCAGCCTGCAAGGCATGCGCAAGATCACCGAGGAAGGCGTGAAGTTCGCCTCCCCGATCGACGGCGCGCGCCTGTTCCTGACGCCGGAAGAATCCATGCGCATCCAGCGTTCGCTGAATTCCGACATCGTCATGGTGTTCGACGAATGCACGCCCTATGAAATCGACGGGCGGCCCGCCACCGTCGAGGAAGCCGCCCGCTCGATGCGCATGTCGCTGCGCTGGGCGCGCCGCTCGCGCGAGGAATTCGACCGCCTGGGCAACCCGAACGCCCTCTTCGGCATCGTCCAGGGCGGCATGTACGAATCGCTGCGCGACGAATCCCTGGCCGGGCTGCAGGACATCGGCTTCCACGGCTACGCCATCGGCGGCCTGTCGGTCGGCGAACCCAAGGAAGACATGATGCGCATCCTGGCGCACGTGACGCCCAAGCTCCCGGCCCAGGCCCCCCGCTACCTGATGGGCGTGGGCACGCCGGAAGACCTGGTCGAGGGCGTCGCCCGCGGCGTGGACATGTTCGACTGCGTCATGCCGACCCGCAACGCCCGCAACGGCTGGCTGTTCACCCGGTTTGGCGACGTGAAGATCCGCAACGCCAAGTACCGCGACGACACCCGCCCGCTGGACCCGGGCTGCGGCTGCCACACCTGCGCGAATTTCTCGCGGGCGTACCTGCACCATTTGCAGCGCGCCAACGAAATCACCGGCGCGCGCCTGAACACCCTGCACAACCTGCATTTCTACCTGACCATCATGAAGGAAATGCGGGAAGCCATCGCCGAAGGCCGCTTCGACGCCTGGCGCGCGCAGTTCGCGGCCGACCGCAAGCGAGGGGTGGATTAGGCTGGCTCCGCGCTAACGGGGCGGACCGATCTCGAAACGCCGCAGTTCCTCTTCCATGGCCCGCGCCAATTCCGCCCCACGGCTGCGCGGCATACGATGGGCCGGGGCCACTATCCCCAGGGCCGCGGTGCCGATGGTGCCCACCGCGAACGCCAGTCCTACTCCCCCGGCGCCCTGGCCGCTCACCTGCGCATAGCCCTGCGCGCGCGCCTGCCGGATCCAGCGCAGGAGCTTCGGCAAGGAAAGGCCGCGCGCCTCGTACTGGCGCTGGTGCCGTGCGAAGTGACCGCCGATCCGCTCGTCGTCCCACTGCGCCAGCAACGCGAAACTGGGAATTCCCAGCCCCAGCAAGCGGGTGCCGCCCACATGGTCCGCGTAGGATCGTATCGGGCGCGGCCCCTCCTCCAGATGCAGGCAATGGCTGTAGTCGCCGCAGCGCGCCACCAGGAATACATGCTCGTCCGAGCGGCGCGCCAGCGCCTTCATGAGGGGCACGCAGACTTGCGTCAGCGGCGACTGGGCGAGCGCCGCCAGCCCCAGTCCCATCGCCTCCAATCCCAACCGGTAAGTCCCGCTGGCCAGATCGCGGTGGGCGAATCCCTCGGACACCAGCGTCGCGAGCATCCGGTACGCGGTCGTGCGGTCCAACCCGGATTGCGCCACCAGTTCGCGCAATTCCACGCCGGATTCCCGCTCCACGCCCAATAGGCGCAACAGGCCCAGCGCCCGGCCGATGCTCTGCCCTCCGCGCACGGGCCGTCGCGCGGAAACAGGCGAAGAAGGTCGTGGCACAGCGACGCGCAGCGGCATGGTCGGCACTCCTCGATCAACCGGGAAGGCCCGGTCGTAGTCCGATTGGCGGAAGGTTTGTGTACATGGTGCACAGCCGGGCAGATAGTCGTTGCGACGGAAGTGTCCCTGGCCTGGAATGTGCCTGCAACCGCCAGCGGCCGCAAGAACCCATGACAACATTCCAGCCATGACCCCCTACGAATCCCGCATCGCCACCGGCTCGGCCGGCTTCATCGAGCAACGCGCCGGCATGCTGGCCCTGATTGCCGAAATGCGTAGCCTGGAAGAGCGCGCCGCGCAAGCTTCGGCCGGCGCGGCCGCGACATTCGCGAGCCGCGGCGCCTTGTTGCCGCGCGAACGCGTCGACCGCCTGCTCGATCCGGGCCAGCCCTTCCTGCCCTTGGCCACGCTGGCCGGCTATGGCCTGGACGACTCCAATCTGGACACCTGCATCCCCGGGGGCTCGCAGATCGCCGGCATCGGCCATGTCAGCGGCGTCCGGTGCATGGTGGTGGCTACCGATTCCGCCATCGAGGCCGGCGCGCTCACCGAAGCCGGCAACCTGAAGCTGATGCGGTGCCAGGAAATCGCCCTGGAGAACAGGCTGCCGTTCGTGCACCTCGTGGAATCCGCCGGCGCCAACCTGCGCAAGTATCGGGTCGACAAGTTCATCCGGGGCGGCGGCATGTTCTACAACCTGGCCCGGCTTTCCGCCGCCGGGGTGCCCGTCATCACCATCGTCCATGGCTCGTCGACCGCGGGAGGCGCGTACATGCCCGGCCTGTCCGACTACGTCATCATGGTGCGCGGGCAAGCCAGGGCCTTTCTTGCCGGCCCGCCGCTGCTCAAGGCCGCGACGGGCGAAATCGCCACTGCCGAAGAACTGGGCGGCACGGACATGCACGCCCGAATCAGCGGCCTGGCCGAATACGTGGCCGATGACGACGCCCACGCGATCGCCATCGCCCGCGCCGTGGTCGGCGCCCTGCCCTGGCCGAGGGCGGAAGCCCCCGCGCGCGCCGCGCCGCCGCGATCGGACCCCGACGAACTGGCCGGCGCGATGGTGCTGGAACACCGCCGCCCCGTCGACATGCGCGAAATCATCGCCAGGATCGTGGACGGCTCGCTGTGGCTGGACTTCAAGCCCGACTACGGCGAGCACACGGTTTGCGGCCACGCCAGGATCGACGGACACGCCGTGGGGGTCATCACCAACAACGGGCCGATCGATCCCGCGGGAGCCACCAAGGCCGCCCAGTTCATTCATCTGTGCAACCAGTCGGGCACGCCCATCCTGTTCCTGCAGAACACCACCGGATTCATCGTCGGCCGCGCCTCCGAAGAGGCCGGAATGATCAAGCACGGGTCCAAGATGATCCAGGCCCTGTCCAACTCCCAGGTGCCCCAGATCACGATCCACTGCGGCGCTTCGTTCGGCGCGGGCAACTACGGCATGTGCGGCCGCGCCTTCCGGCCGCGCTTCTGCTTCTCGTGGCCCAATGCGCGCACCGCGGTCATGGGCGGCGAACAGGCCGCGGCCACCCTGGAGATCGTCGCGCGCCAACAGGCCGAGCGCACCGGCCGCCCTCTGGACGAAGCCCGGCTGGCGGCGCAAAAGGCCGACATCATCGCGAGCTTCGACCGTCAGGCCGGCGCGTTCTACACCAGCGGCCATTTGCTCGACGACGGCGTCATCGACCCGCGCGACACGCGCCCGGTGCTGGCCTTCGTGCTGGCCATCATCGCGCAGGCGCAATCGCATCCGTCGCGCCCCATACAGTTCGGGGTGCCCCGCTTCTGAATCCCCAGTGCCGGCCAAGCCCCTGCAAACAAGGAGAAGACATGCTTTACACGCAGCAGCACCGCGATCTGATGGACAGCCTGAGACGCTTCATCTCCGCCGAAATCGATCCCCACGTGGACGAATGGGAGGCTGCCGAGATCTTTCCCGCGCACGAACTGTTCAAGAAAATGGGCGCGCTGGGATTTCTGGGCATCACCAAACCCGAAGCCTATGGCGGCCTGGGGCTGGACTTTTCCTACGCCATGGCGGCATCCGAAGCCCTAGGATACGTCCGCGCGCAAGGCGTGGGAATGGGTATCGGCGTGCAGACCAACATGGCCACCCCCGCCTTGGCCGCTTTCGGCTCCGATGCGCTGCGCCGTGAATTTCTGGCCCCGGCCATCGCCGGCGACATGGTCGCGTCCATCGGCGTATCCGAACAAGGCGCCGGATCGGACGTCGCGTCCCTCAAGACCCGGGCCAGGCGCGACGGCGACGACTACGTCATCAGCGGCTCCAAGATGTGGATCACCAATGGCACCCAGGCGGACTGGATCTGCCTTCTGTGCAACACGTCCGATGGCAATCCGCACAAGAACAAATCGCTCATCGTGGTGCCGTTGCGCGAAAACGGCAAACGCGTCCGGGGCGTGGAAATCCAGAAAATCCGCAAGTTCGGCATGTGGAGTTCAGACACCGCCCAAATATTCCTGGACGAGGTGCGCGTACCGGCGCGCAACCGCATCGGGGAGGAAGGCATGGGCTTCATCTACCAGATGAAGCAATTCCAGGAAGAACGCCTGGACGGCGCCGCGCGCCGCCTTGCCGCCATCATGTGGATCCAGGAAACGGCGGACTATCTCGGGCAGCGCCAGGCCTTCGGCCGGCCGTTGCTGGACAATCAATACATACAGTTCAAGCTGGCCGAACTGAAAACCGAATTGGAGGCCTTGCGCGGGCTGATCTACCTCGCCACGCAAACCTATATCGAAGGCGGCGACGTGGTTGAACTGGCATCCATGGCCAAGCTGAAAGCGGGCCGGCTGTCTCGCGAAATCGCAGAATGGTGCATGCAGTTCCAGGGCGGCATGGGCTACACCTGGGACAACCCCGTGTCCCGCGCCTACCGCGACTACCGGCTGTGCTCCATCGGCGGCGGCGCCGACGAGGTCATGCTGATGGTGATCGCCCGCCATATGGGCCTGATGGCCAGGCGCGGCTGAGGCAGGCCATGGACAACGCCTACCGGCACCTCATCGTCGCCGATCGCCGCGGCCTGCGCTTCATCACGCTCAACCGCCCCGAAACCCGCAATGCGCTCGGCGCGGAGATGGTCGCCGAACTGGACCGCGCCATTACCGTCGAACCCGGCGAACCGCCGCCGCGGGCGCTGATCGTGCGCGGCAGTAACGGCTTTTTCTGTGCCGGCGGCAATGTCGGCGGCTTTGCCGCCAATCTGGCCGGCTCCGGGCGCCAGGACGAAGCCGCCGCGGCGCGCAATCTCGGATTCGGCAGTTTCATGGCGCGCCTGGCAACCCTGCCCATGCCCGTGCTCGCGGCGGTGGAAGGGGCGGCGATGGGCGGCGGCATGGGGCTGGCCTGCGCGGCCGACATCGTGCTGGCCACGGACGACGCTCGATTCGCCCTGAGCGAGACCAGGCTGGGACTGGTCCCCGCGCAGATCGCCCCATTCGTCGTTGCGCGCCTGGGGCTGCGCTTGGCGCGCCGGCTCGGCATCAGCGGCGAACACGTACGCGGCGCCGAGGCCGTGCGGCTGGGCATCGCGGACCAGCTTGCGCCGGACCGCAGCTCGCTCGACGGGCTGCTGGCGCACTGGCTGACGCTCATCTGCGCCTGCGCACCGCGGGCCAACGCCCTGATCAAGCCTTTGCTGGCCGAATGCGCCGCCGCGCCGCAGCCCGCGGGCGCCGAACCGGACCGCGCGGCCGCGCTGTTCGCGCGCTGCCTGCGCGATGAAGGCGTGGAAGGCATCGCCGCATTCCGCGAGCGCCGTCCCCCCAACTGGACCGAGACCATCACCGCCGACGACGTACGCCTGGCTTGCGGCGCCGCCTCTGCCTGAGACCTTCCATGACCGACAGAAAACTCGTCCGACCCTTCCACACCTTGTTGATCGCCAATCGCGGCGAGATCGCGCGCCGCATCGCGCGCAGCGCCCGGCGCCTGGGCTACCGCAGCGTCGCGGTGTACTCCGATGCGGACGCCGACGGCCTGCACGTGCGCGAGGCGGACCTCGCCGTGCGCATCGGCGGGCCGGCCGCCGGAGACTCGTATCTGAACATCGCGGCCATCCTGGAGGCCGCGCGCAGCGCCGGCGCGGACGCGGTGCATCCCGGCTATGGGTTCCTGGCGGAAAATGCGGAATTTGCCGCCGCAGTCGAACAAGCCGGCCTGGTCTTCGTCGGCCCGCCGGAGGCGGCTATCCGGATGATGGGCAACAAGGCCCGGGCCAAGGTGGCGATGGCCGAGGCGGACGTGCCTTGCATCCCCGGCTACCAGGACGGCGATCAGAGCGTCGAGGCCTATGCCCAGGCGGCGCGGCGCATCGGTTACCCGGTCATGATCAAGGCCGCGGCAGGAGGTGGCGGACGAGGCATGAGACAAGTCCGGAACCCGGAAGAACTGCCGCCGGCGCTGGCGTCCGCAGCGTCCGAAGCCGCGGCCGCATTCGGTTCGAACGAACTGATCCTCGAGAAGGCCATCGAGCGCGCGCGCCACATCGAAATCCAGGTGCTGGCGGATAGCCATGGCAATGTCATTCACCTGGGAGAGCGCGACTGCTCCATCCAGCGGCGCCACCAGAAGATCATCGAGGAAGCGCCGTCGCCGGCCGTGGACGATACGCTGCGCGCGCGCATGGGCCAGGCCGCGCTGCGCAGCGCGCGCGCCATCGGCTACCAGGGCGTGGGCACCATGGAGTTCCTGCTCGCCCCCGACGGCAATTTCTACTTCATGGAGATGAATACCCGTCTGCAGGTCGAACATGCGGTGACTGAAGCAATTACCGGGCTGGATCTGGTCGAATGGCAGTTGCGCGTCGCCGCGGGCGAACCGCTGGACTTGGAGCAGGACGCGCTGCAATTCCGGGGACACGCCATCGAGGTGCGCTTGACGGCCGAGGACGTGCCGGCGGGCTTCCTTCCGCAGACGGGAACGCTGCGGCGCTGGCGGCCGCCGCAGGAAACGCGCGCCCTGCGCATCGACCACGGACTCGCCGAAGGCGGTGCGATCTCGCCCTATTACGATTCCATGATCGCCAAGCTGATCGCCCATGGCCGCACCCGCGAAGAGGCGCGCCGCAAGCTGCGGCAAGCCCTGGAGCAATGCGTCGTGCTGGGCGTGCCCACCAACCAGTGGTTTCTGGCCGCCTGCCTGGAGGATCCCGTGTTCGCCGCGGGATCCGGCGTACACACGGGTTTCGTCGAGGAACGTTTCGGCGCACGCCTGAAAGCCCGCCCGGCCGCGTCCCCGCTGACAGTGGCGTGGGCCGCCTTCGCGGCCTATGCCTGCGCCATGGATGCGCCGGGTCCGGACATCTCGCCGCCGCGTCCCGCCGCCCGCCCGTGGCGCGCCAATCTGATGCAGGAAAACACCGCCTGGGACATCTGCGTGACGCCCGATGGGCAAGGCTGGCGCATCGAGGCGAATCTGGCCGAATCCACGATCGACACCGGGCCGCATCGGTTCGAACTGCGCAATGCCCGATGGCAGTCGCCCGATCGCAGCATTCTGGAGGCCGAGTTCGATGGCGCCCGCGAAAGCGTCTGCCTTGCTGCCGGCGAAGCCGGGCTGAGCCTGTTCCATCGGGGCCGCGCCTGGGAATTCCTGCAAGTCCCGGCTCACAAGCCGCGTAATGCCGCCATGGCGGACGGCACGGTCACGGCTCCTTTCACCGGCCGCATCCTGCTAGTTGCCGTGCAAGCCGACGATCAGGTCGGCGCTGGGGATCCCTTGCTCATCATGGAGGCGATGAAGATGGAGCACACTCTGTATGCCCCTGTCGCGGGCCGTATCGTGGAACTCGCGGCCCAGGCCGGCGGCCAGGCCTCCAAGGACAGGCTCTTGCTGCGCATCGAGCCGCCGGCATCCCGGGAGGCCGCATCATGAGCCCCGTCCGGATCGGCGGCGCCAGCGGCTTCTGGGGAGATTCCGCCACGGCCACCCCGCAACTGCTGGCGGTGCCGGGCCTGCAATACCTGGTTTACGACTACCTGGCCGAGACCACCATGTCGATACTGGCTCGCGCCCGCAGCAAGGACCCGTCGCTGGGATACGCCACGGACTTCATCCATGCCGCGATGGAGCCGCAACTGCGCCAGATCGTCGAGCGCGGCATACGCGTAGTGGCGAATGCCGGCGGGCTGAATCCCCAGGCCTGCCGCGACGCCCTCGCGCAGGCCGCGGCGCGCCAGGGCGTCGCGCCGCGCATCGCGATCGTCGTCGGCGACGACGTCCTGCCCCTGCTCCCCCGCTTGCGCGCGAAGGGTGTCGAAGGCCTGCCGGAAGCGCCCTATTCGGCCAATGCCTATACAGGCGCGCGCGGCATCGCGCTGGCGCTCGACCAGGGCGCGCAGATCGTCATTACGGGCCGCTGCGTCGACAGCGCCGCCGTGCTGGGGATCCTGGCGCATGAGCATGGGTGGCGCTGGGACGACTGGGACCGGCTGGCCGCCGGCACCCTGGCCGGGCACCTCATCGAATGCGGCGCGCAAGCGACCGGCGGCCTGTATACCGATTGGCAATCGGTGCCCGGCTGGGACAACATGGGCTATCCCGTCCTCGATTGTGCCGAGGATGGCAGCCTCGTGCTGTCCAAGCCCGCCGGCACCGGCGGCCTGATCGCAGCGGGCTGCGTCGCCGAGCAGGTGCTGTATGAGATCGGCGACCCGGCAAGCTATCTGATGCCGGACGTCATCTGCGATTTCCGCCATGTCGGCGTGACGCAGTTGGACGCGGACCGCGTCGCGGTGCGCGGCGCCCGAGGACGTCCGCCCACCGACAGTTACAAGGCCAACGCAACCTGGCGGGACGGCTACCAACTGGCAACGCTGTTGGCCATCCGCGGGCCGCAGGCGCAAGCCAAGGCCGAAAAGACCGCCGCCGCGCTGCTGGACCGCAGCCGCCGCATGATGCGCGAGCATGGCCTTGCGGATTACCGCGACACGCTGGTCGAAATGCTGGGCTGCGAGGCGCTGTACGGTCCGCAGGCTCGGCACTTCCCCACCCGCGAGGTCATCCTCCGCATCGCGGTCCGCCATGACCAGCCCCAGGCGCTGGGCTTCCTGCAACGCGAATGCGCCTCGGCAGGCACGTCCATGGGGCCGGGCACCCGCTCGTCCTTCTATGGCAGGGCCGACATCCAGCCCGTGATACGCGTCCAATCCTTCCTGCTGCCGAAGTCATGGGTAACGGAATACGTGCTGATCGACGAATCCCGCCACGCCGTTCCAGCGCCCGCCGCCGGCCCCGACACCGTTCCGCCGGCACCGGCGGACAGCGAGCCCGCCGCCGTCCGGCCAGGGGACAGCCCCGAGCGACTGCTCATCGTCCCCTTGCAGGCCGTGGCCTGGGCCCGCAGCGGCGACAAGGGCGACATCGAAAACATCGGCGTCATCGCGCGCCGCCCCGAATTCCTTCCCTGGATACGCGGCCAACTGGGCCCGGACCAGGTGCGCGCGTATTTCTCGCACCTGGTCAAGGGCCGGGTCGAGCGATACGACGTGCCGGGACTGCATGCCATGAACTTCCTGCTGCACGAAGCCCTGGGCGGCGGCGGCATGGCCAGCATGCGTTCGGACCCGCTGGGCAAATCCTACGCCCAGATGCTGTTGGACCACCCCCTGCAGGTGCCCGCCAGTTGGCTGGCGCAGGGCTGGATCGCCTTGCCGGAGACCTGACCCCGCCATCGACCCAGCCCGACCGCCATCCGCTGCGCGAATTTGCCGCTCCCGAGGAACGCCGTTTCCTGGGGTTGCCAAGACTAAAAGGAGACGACGACATGATGCGAACCATCACCAAAGGCATTGCCGCCCTGGCCGTTGCGGGCGTTCTTTCTTGCGCGGGCGCCGCCCGCGCCGAGTATCCGGAAAAACCGCTGCGCATCGTCGTGCCCTACACCACGGGCGGCGTTTCCGACGCCGTGACGCGGCTGATCGCCCGCAGGCTCAGCGACGAAGTCGGCCAGCCGATCGTGATCGAAAACCAGGGCGGAGCCAACGGCCAGATCGGCTCTTCGACGGTGGCGCGATCGGCCCCCGACGGCTATACCTTCGTCGTCGTGGTGATGGCGCACGCAATCAATCCCAGCCTGTACAAGCGCATGGCCTACGATCCCCTGCGCGACCTGCGGGGGATCAGCCTGTTCGGCCGCATTCCCATGCTGCTGGTGTCCAGCGGCAAACTGCCGCCGCGCAGCCTGGCCGAGTTCATCGCCTGGGCCAGGGCCAATCCCGACCGCGCCACCTTTGCTTCGAGCGGCGCGGGGTCGGGAGCGCAGCTCACGGCAGAGAAGTTCGCCCAGGAAAACGGGCTGCGCATCACGCACGTGCCGTACAAGGGCGTGGCGCCCGCCATGGGGGATCTCCTGTCCGGGCAGGTCGCCGCGATCTTCGATTCGGTGCAGACCATGATGCCCCAGGTCAAGGCGGGCAAGCTGCGCGCCCTGGCCATTACCAGTGCTGAACGCTGGCCGGCCGCTCCCGAGGTGCCGACCATGGAAGAAGCGGGCGTGCCGGGTTTCGCCCTGGGCAGTTGGATAGGGATGCTCGCGCCCTCGGGAGTGCCCGATGCCCTCGCTGCCCGCATGTCCACGGCCGTCCAGCGGGTCCTGGACCAGCCCGACCTGCGGGCGCAACTGATCGAGTACGGCGTGGATCCGGTCGGCGGCAAACCGGAGGAATTCGACCGCTTCATCGCCAGCGAGGCGCAGCGCTGGGCCAAGGTCATCGCCGAAGCCGGCATCCGCCTGGAGTAAACCATGTCTCCCCGCATCCTCGAAGGGGTCAAGGTCCTGGACCTGACCCGCGTGATCGCCGGTCCGCTGTGCACGCAGATCCTGGCCGACATGGGCGCCATCGTCTACAAGATAGAACGACCCGGCGAAGGCGACGACACCCGGCGCATGGGGCCTTTCCTGCCCGACGCCCATGGAGACGACAGCAACGACTCCGCCCTCTACCTGGCCTACAACCGAGGCAAGCGTTCCGTCACCATAGACATCTCCACGCCCGAAGGAGCCGCGTTGGCGCGCGACCTGGCCATGCGCTGCGACATCGTCATGGAAAACTACAAAGTCGGCACCCTGGCCAAGTATGGGCTGGACTACGCCACGTTGGCCGAACGCAAGCCCGGCCTGGTCTATTGCTCGCTGACCGGCTTCGGCCAGAACGGCCCCTACGCGCAGCGCGCGGCCTACGACTTCATCCTGCAAGGGCTGGCGGGGGTCATGAGCACCTGCGGCCACGCGGACGACGCCCCCGGCGGCGGTCCCATGCGCACGGCGATCCCCATCACGGATGTCGTCACCGGCCTGTATGCGGCCATCGCCATCCTGGGCGCCCTGCTGCACCAGCGCCGCACCGGCACGGGCCAGTACGTGGATACCTCCATGCTGGACGCCTCGGTCGCGCTGAGCGGCCATCTGGCGGTGGGCTATCTCATGACCGGACGGCTGCCGGCCAGGCAGGGCAACACCAATCCCATCGCGGCGCCGTCCGAAGTCTTCGCCTGTGTCGACGGCCGCATGATCCTGGCTGCCGGAAACAACGCGCAGTTCCACGCCCTGTGCGAAGTGCTGGACCGGCAGGATCTGGCAGCCGACCCGCGCTTCGCCAGCAATGCCTCTCGGGTCGCCCACCGCACCGAACTGCGCGACCTGCTGGCGCCGCTTCTGGCCGCGCGCCGGCGCGCCGATCTGTTTCCCCTGTTCGACCGGGCCGGCGTGCCCGCGGGGCCGATCAACGACCTGGCCCAGGTGTTCGAGGACCCACAGGCGCGGCATCGGCGGCTCGCCCTGTCCGTGCCCCACGGCCGCGGCTGCGGCACCCCCACCCTGCGCAGCCCCCTGGACTTTTCGGCCACCCCGGTGCGCTACGGCCCGGCCCCCATGCTGAGCCAGCACAGCACCGAAGTCCTCCGTGACGAACTGGGCCTGGAGCCGGCCCGCCTGGAGGAATTGCGCGCCCGCGCTATCATTTGAGCACTGAAGCCGAAAGCCGGGGCCCATCCCCGGTAGCGGCCCCCGGCGCCGCCATGCAACAATCCACCGGTTTCCCTCCCCGCCGCCCCAGGCGGCGCGAGCGTTGGCCGGCGCGCTTCCGGGGTTTCTTGCGTCGAGCATAACCTCGCTACAATAGTCGGCTTGCCCTATCCATGGCTCGCGCGGGGATGGGCGCATAAAAACATAGACATAAACACCCAAACAGACTAACCGCAGGAGAATTCAATGTCCGTTATCGATACCGCCAGCCTCGTCGTGGCCCAGGCCGCCCCTGAAGGCAACGCGCTGATGGGCATGCTGCCCATCATCCTGATGTTCGTGATCCTCTATTTCCTGATGATCCGTCCCCAGATGAAGCGCCAGAAGGAACACCGCAATCTGATCGCCGCCCTGGCCAAGGGCGACGAAGTGGTCACCGCCGGCGGCATGCTCGGCAAGGTCACCAAGGTCAACGACAGCTACGTCACCGTCGAAGTCTCCGAACTGGCCGACAAGCCCGTCGAAGTGATCATGCAGAAGTCCTCGGTCTCGACCGTGCTGCCCAAGGGAACCATCAAGGCCCTGTAAGCGTCCCACAGGAGCCCTATCGGGCTCTTCGTTCCTTTAGCGGGAACAGGCCCCAGGCACCTCCCGCCGCCCGCCGCGCTTGCCGCCCGGGCGGCCCTTTCATCACTCTCACATGAAGTAGCCGGCAATGAACCGCTATCCTCTCTGGAAGTACATTACGGTCCTGATCGCGGTCATCATTGGCCTGCTGTACACGCTTCCCAATTTCTACGGCGAATCCCCCGCCGTCCAGGTTTCCAGCGCCAAGGCCACCGTCAAGGTCGACAACGCCATGCTGGGCCGGGTCGACCAGGTCCTGGCGGACGCCAAGATCCCCAACGAGGGGGTCTATTACGAACAGAACGGCACGCTCGGCACCGTCCGCGTGCGCTTCGCGTCGACCGACCTGCAATTGCAGGCCCGCGACCTCATCGACAAATCCCTCAACACCGTCGCCGGCGACCCGCACTACACGGTCGCGCTGAACCTGCTGCCCGCTTCGCCCGCCTGGATGCGCGCGCTGGGCTGGTTCGCGCCCAAGCCCATGTACCTGGGCCTGGACCTGCGCGGCGGCGTGCACTTCCTGCTGCAGGTGGACATGCAGGGCGCCCTGACCGCCCGCTACGACTCCCTGGCCGCCGACGTGCGCTCGGTGCTGCGCGACCAGAAGATCAACGTGGCCGGCGTCGAACGCTCGGGCCTGGGCGTCGCCGCCACCTTCGCCAACACGGCCGACCGCGACCGCGCCATCTCCACCCTGCGCAGCCGCCTGCCCGACCTGGAGTTCACCGAACGCGAGGAAAACAGCAAGCCCGTGCTGATCGGCGCCCTGAACCCGGCCGCCGTCACCCGCGTGCAGGATTCCGCGCTGAAGCAGAACATCAATACGCTGCACAACCGCATCAACGAACTGGGCGTGGCCGAACCGGTCATCCAGCAGCAAGGCGGCGACCGCATCGTGGTCCAGTTGCCCGGCGTGCAGGACGTGGCCAAGGCCAAGGAACTGCTGGGCCGCACCGCCACGCTGGAAATCCGCATGGTCGACGACACCCCCGCCGCGCAGGCCGCGCTGCTGGGCGGCACCGTGCCCTTCGGCCTCGAACGCTACAACGACCGCGACGGCCGTCCGATCCTGGTGCGCCGCCAGGTCGTCCTGACCGGCGAAAACCTGCAGGACGCCCAGCCCGGCCGCGACTCGCAGACCCAGCAAGCCGCCGTCCACCTGACGCTGGACTCCAAGGGCGCCCGCATCTTCCGCGACGTGACCCGCGACAACATCGGCAAGCGCATGGCCATCCTGCTGTTCGAGAACGGCAAGGGCGAAGTGGTCACGGCCCCGGTCATCCGCAGCGAAATCGCGGGCGGGCAGGTGCAGATCTCCGGCAGCATGGGCCCCGAGGAAGCCGCCGACACCGCGCTGCTGCTGCGCGCGGGCGCGCTGGCCGCGCCGATGTCCATCATCGAAGAACGCACCATCGGCCCGAGCCTGGGCGCCGACAACATCTCGAAGGGCTTCCATTCGACGCTGTACGGCTTCCTGGCCATCGCCGTGTTCATCATTCTGTACTACCACCTGTTCGGCGTGTTCTCGACCATCGGCCTGACGCTCAACGTGCTGCTGCTGCTGGCGCTGCTGTCCATGCTGCAGGCCACGCTGACGCTGCCGGGCATCGCGGCCATCGCGCTGACGCTGGGCATGGCCATCGACTCGAACGTGCTGATCAACGAGCGCATCCGGGAAGAACTGCGCGCGGGGGCCTCGCCGCAGCAGGCCATCCACCATGGCTTCGAGCGCGCCTGGGGCACGATCCTGGACTCGAACCTGACGACGCTGATCGTGGGCCTGGCGCTGCTGGCCTTCGGCTCGGGCCCGATCCGGGGCTTCGCCGTGGTGCACTGCCTGGGCATCCTGACCTCGATGTTCTCGTCGGTGGTGGGCGTGCGCGCGCTGGCCAACCTGTACTACGGCCGCAAGAAGAAGCTCACGACTATCTCCATCGGTGAAGTCTGGAAGCCGAAGACCAACTGAACATCCGCGCGGGCGGCATGGCCGCCCGCCACCGATAAAGCCGAAGGCGAAAAATGGAATTTTTCCGTATTCACCGCACCATCCCGTTCATGCGCCACGCGCTGGTGCTGAACATCATCAGCCTCGTCACCTTCGTGGCGGCGGTCTTCTTCATCCTCACGCGCGGCTTCCACCTGTCGATCGAATTCACCGGCGGCACGGTCATGGAAGTCAACTACGCCCAGACGGCGCAGCTTGAAAACGTGCGCGGCGTCGTCTCGAAGCTGGGCTACACCGACTTCCAGGTGCAGAACTTCGGCACCTCGCACGACGTCATGATCCGCCTGCCCCTGCAGGAAGGCCAGACCTCGGCCACCCAGAGCGAAACCGTCATGGCCGCGCTCAAGGCCGCCGATTCCGGCGTCGAACTGCGCCGCGTGGAGTTCGTAGGCCCGCAGGTGGGCCAGGAACTGCTGCACAACGGCCTGATGGCGCTGCTCGTCGTGGTCATCGGCATCATGGTGTACCTGGGCTTCCGCTTCGAATGGAAGTTCGCCGTCGCCGGCGTGATCGCCAACCTGCACGACGTGGTGATCATCCTGGGCTTCTTCGCCTTCTTCCAGTGGGAGTTCTCGCTGTCGGTGCTGGCGGGGGTGCTGGCCGTGCTGGGCTACTCCGTGAACGAATCCGTGGTCATCATGGACCGTATCCGCGAAAACTTCCGCAAGTACCGCAAGGCGGACGTGCAGGAAGTCATCAACAGCGCCATCACGCAGACGATCTCGCGGACCATCATCACCCACGGCTCGACCCAGATGATGGTGCTGGCCATGCTGTTCTTCGGCGGCCCCACCCTGCATTACTTCGCCATGGCCCTGACCATCGGCATCTGGTTCGGCATCTATTCGTCGGTGTTCGTCGCCGCGGCGCTGGCCATGTGGATGGGCGTCAAGCGCGAAGACCTGGTCAAGCCCGTCAAGAAGGAAGGCGAGGAAGGCGAAGCCGCCTGACCCTGCTTCCGCCCCCCTCGAACCCGCCGCGAAAACGGCGGGTTTTTTCATGCGCGGCCGCGGCGCGCGGCGATGCCGCTTGCCTGACACATAAGTATGCGCTAATGTATCGGCATGATCGAAAACGACATCTTCAAGGCGCTGGCCGACCCGACCCGCCGCGCGATCTTCGAGAAGCTGGCCGCCGGCGGCATGAACGCCAGCGCCTTGCGCGCGGGCATGGAAATCAGCCAGCCGGCCATCTCCCAGCACCTTGCGGTGCTGCGCAAGGCCAGGCTGGTGCGGGAAACCCGGCAGGGCCGCTACGTCAACTACCAGGTCGATCCGGACGGCCTGGCGCTCATCGCCGGATGGCTGGCGAAATACCGCGCCTACTGGCCCGCCCGTATCGACGCCCTGAACGCCCTGCTCAAGGACATGGACCAATGAACGACACCGCCCCCGACGGCCAGCCGCAAGACATCGTGCTCGAGTACGAACTGGACGCGCCTCCCGACAAAGTCTGGCGCGCCATCAGCATTCCCGAGTTCCGCGAGCAGTGGCTGCCCGCCCGGGCGCTGGCCTGCGCCGACCCGGTGGACGCGACGCCCGCCCAGGAAGTCCGCTACCGCATGCGGGACGACGAGCCGCCCTTCCTCGAAAGCCTAGTGACGTTCCAGCTCCGGCCCGCCGAGGGCGGCGGCACCGTGCTCCGGATCATCCATGCGCTGGACGACGCGCGGCTGGAACGCCGCGGACGCGCCGCCGCGAACGACGCCGGCCCCTTCCTCATGCGCGCGGCCTAAACCCGGGCTCCGCGCGAAGCATCCGCAACACAGGAGATCGTCCATGCAGGACGTCATGCAATACGTGCCGATGGTGGTCGAGCAGTCGGGCCGGGGAGAACGGTCCTTCGACATCTATTCGCGGCTGCTGCGCGACCGCATCATTTTCCTCAACGGCGAAGTCAACGACGCCGTGTCGGCGCTGGTCTGCGCGCAGCTCCTGTTCCTGGAGTCCGAAAACCCCACCAAGCCGATCTATCTGTACATCAACTCGCCCGGCGGCGTCATCACCAGCGGCCTGGCGATGTACGACACCATGCAGTACATCACGTGTCCGGTGCACACGCTGTGCATGGGAACCGCCCGTTCCATGGGCTCGTTCCTGCTGATGGCGGGCGAACCCGGCGAACGGTGCGCGCTGGCGAACGCCAGCCTGCACGTCCACCAGCCGCTGGGCGGCTTCCAGGGCCAGGCGTCGGACATCCTCATCCACGCCGAGGAAATGCAGCGGACCAAGGACCGGGTGATCCGGGTCTACGCGCAGCACTGCGGGCGCAGCTACGAGGAGGTCGAGCGCACGCTGGACCGCGACCGCTACATGACCGCGGAAGAAGCGCTGGAGTGGGGGCTGATAGACCGGGTCCTGAAACGGCGCGATCTCGATGGCTGAGGCGGCCCGCTGGGCTACCATAGCCACACCATGAAACTCGTCATCGATCACCTCGTCATCGCCGCCGCCGACCTCGACAGCGGCACCGACTACGTCGCCGGGCTCCTCGGCATCGCGCCCGCCGGCGGCGGCGCCCATCCGCGCATGGGCACCCACAATCGGGTGCTGGGCCTGGCCGGCGGCATCTACCTGGAAGTCATCGCCATCGACCCGGACGCGGACGCGCCCGAGCGGCCGCGCTGGTTCGGGCTGGACCAGGGCGACGTGCGCGCCCGGCTGGAACAGGGCCCCTACCTGGCCCACTGGGCCGCCCGCGTGGAAGCGCCGCTGGACCTGACGCGCATGCAGGCCGAGCATCCGCAACGCCTCCCCCCCGCCATCCCCATGTCGCGCGGCGCGCTGCGCTGGCGGCTGACGGTGCCGGACGACGGCAGCCTGCCCGCCTGGCGCGAGGCCGGCCACGCCGCCGGCGACGGCCTGCTGCCCACGCTGATCCAGTGGGACGTGCCGGACTACCCCGGGGTACGCCTGCCGCGCCAGAACCTGACGCTCAAGGAGCTGTCCGGCAGCCATCCCCAGGCGGGGCTGCTGCGCCAGGGCCTGGCCTGGCTGGGCGCCGACCACCTGATCCGCCTGGAACAGGCCGACGGCCCGCCGCGCCTCGGCGCGCAGATAGAAACCGCGCAGGGCGTGAAGATCCTGGCCTGAACGGCCCGCCCCCCACGATCCGGAGACCCATCCATGCCCGCCCCCCGCAAGCGATTCGACGAAGACCCCTATCTGGACCGGTGCGACGCCACCGTGGTGGCCGTGGGCCCCGAAGGCATCGAACTGGACGAAACCGTCTGCTACGCGCGCAGCGGCGGACAGGCGGGCGACAGCGGCACGCTGACGCTGGCCGACGGACGCGTGCTGCCCCTGGCGGACACGCGGTACGCCGACGACCGCCAGCGCATCCTGCACGTGCCGGACGGCGACGCGCTACCCCAGGTGGGCGAGCGCGTATCGGTCGCCATCGACTGGCCGCGGCGCCATCGGCTCATGCGCCTGCACACCTGTCTGCACTTGCTGGGTTCGCTGGTGCCCGCGCCCGTGACCGGCTGCAATATCTCGCCCGACTCCGCGCGCATCGACTTCGACCTGCCCGAATCCACGCTGGACAAGGCCGACCTGACCGAACGCCTGAACGCGCTGATCGGCGCCGGCATCGGCGTCAGCATCGACTGCATCACGCCCGAACAACTGGCGGCGCAGCCCGACCTGGTGCGCACGGTGGGCGCCGCCCCGCCGGCCGGCACCGCCAGCATCCGCATCGTCGAGATCCCGGGCGTGGACCGCCAGCCCTGCGGCGGCACGGGGAACCCAACCTTCCGCGTGTCTGACACCCGAGGAGATGGACGCCGCCGTACTCGGGCGCTGGCGGGTGTCTGACACCGGCCGTATCTGTATCTGGACGGCCGTTCAAAGTCAGCCGGTGTCAGACACCCAGGAAGACTGTTTCGTGGTCGAAAGACCGTCTCATACGGGTGTCAGACACGCGGAAGGTTCGGAAGGTTGGGTTTACTCCACCACCTCCAAGGCGCCCGCAACGGCCACTGGTACTTGCCGTCCAGCACCCTCGGCGCCAGCACGTGGCCGACCAGCACCGCGATGCCGGCGGCCGTCATCACGTCGGAGAGGTAGTGGTCCAGGTTGACCAGCCGGCTGACGGCCACCAGCGCCGCCAGCAGCAGGAACACCCAGCGCCAGCGCGGCGCCAGGATGCCCAGCACCACCGCCACGGCGAATGCCGCGTAAGTATGGCTGGACGGGAAGGAATTGAAGAGCTGGGAACGCGAAAACGATTCGCCCAGCCCGTAGATGCCTTTTTCGAAGAAGAGCTCGGGCCGCGCCCGCGCCACCGAGCGCTTGAGCACCAGCACGATGAGCCCGCCCACCGCCATGGTGGCAAGCATCAGCAGGCTGCCCCGCGCCATGCTGGCATAGCTCATGCGCACGGGGTTGCGCCAGCCGCGCGCCAGTCCGACCAGCCCGATGACATAGAAGGCCAGCGCCATGACGATGTAGTGGCCGCTTTCGCCCATTTCGCCGACCCATTCGAACGAGGCGTCCACGGGCTCCGTCACCGACCGCTGGATCCAGACGGCCAGCGGCAGGTCTATCCACAACGCGCAGGCGCCGGCGGCCAGCGCCAGCGCGCATCCCAGCAGCAGCCAGACCAGCGGAGAAAAGGGGTTGCGGAAGCGCTCGGCGGCGAGCGCGCCCGGGGCGGCATCGACCGCGGGAGCGGCAACCGGAGGCGTCAAAGGGTTGGATGTCATCGGTGCCGCTTTCTGGGAAATGAGAAATATTACTGGAGTCTGATATCAGTGCGCCCGCTATCGTAACGGCCCCCGGGCGCCAGACCAAGAAACAAATTTCGCGCAAGGGTTAAAATTCGGCCTTTCCCATCTCTCTGCCCCCGGGATCTACACCCGTCACGGCGACCATCATGCAAGAAATCTCCCTCAAGCGCGCGGACGCTCCGCGCGACGGCGCGAACGCCGCCGCCACCCCGGCCGCCGGCACCGGCTCCCCTCGCAAACTCTACATCCGCACCTTCGGATGCCAGATGAACGAGTACGACTCGGACAAGATGGCCGACGTGCTGCGCGGCGACCAGGGGCTGGAACTGACCAACGACCCCGAAGAGGCCGACGTCATCCTGTTCAACACCTGTTCGGTGCGCGAGAAGGCGCAGGAAAAAGTCTTCTCCGACCTGGGCCGCGTACAGCACCTGAAGAAAACCAATCCCAACCTGGTGATCGGCGTGGGCGGCTGCGTGGCCAGCCAGGAAGGCGAGGCGATCGTCAAGCGCGCGCCCTACGTGGACGTGGTGTTCGGCCCGCAGACGCTGCACCGCCTGCCCGAGCTGATCCAGCGCCGCCGCGAAGAAGGCCGCTCGCAGGTGGACATCAGCTTCCCCGAGATCGAAAAATTCGACAACATGCCGCCCCCGCGCGTGGACGGCGCCACGGCCTTCGTCTCGATCATGGAAGGCTGCAGCAAGTACTGTAGCTTCTGTGTGGTGCCCTACACCCGCGGCGAGGAAGTCTCGCGCCCCTTCGACGACGTGCTGGTCGAGGTGGCCGACCTGGCCGACCAGGGCGTGAAGGAAGTGACGCTGCTGGGCCAGAACGTGAACGCCTACCGCGGCCGCATGAGCGACACGGACGAGATCGCCGACTTCGCCATGCTGCTGGAATACGTGCACGAAATCCCCGGCATCGAACGCATCCGCTACACCACCTCGCACCCCAAGGAAATGACCCAGCGCATGGTGGACGCCTACGCCCGCCTGCCCAAGCTGGTGTCGTTCCTGCACCTGCCGGTGCAGGCCGGCAGCGACCGGGTGCTGGCCGCCATGAAGCGCGGCTACACCACGCTGGAGTTCAAGTCCGTCGTGCGCCGCCTGCGCGCCGCCCGCCCCGACCTGACCCTGTCGTCCGACTTCATCGTCGGCTTCCCCGGCGAAACCGAGGAAGATTTCGAGAAAACGATGAAGCTGATCGAGGACGTCGGTTTCGACACCTCGTTCTCGTTCGTGTATTCGCGCCGTCCGGGCACGCCCGCGGCCGACCTGCACGACGACACGCCGCAGGACGTGAAGCTGCGCCGCCTGCAGCGCCTGCAGGCGCTGATCAACGAGCAGGCGGCCGTCATCGCCCGCAACATGATCGGCACGCGCCAGCGCCTGCTGGTCGAGGGCCCCTCGCGCCGCGACCCGAACGAACTGATGGGCCGCACCGAGAACAACCGCATCGTGAACTTCGCCGCGCCCGCGCGGCTCATCGGACAAATGGTCGACGTCATCATCACCGAAGCGCACACCAATTCGCTGCGCGCGCGGGTGGCCGGCGTGGACCGCGTTTCCCCAGAGGCCGAATGACCACATCCCGCTCCCGCGCCCGCCGCAGCATGCCCGCCATCGTCGTCCTGGACGGCGACAACACCCACCTGTCCAATCTCTGCGGCCCGCTGGACGAAAACCTGCGCCAGTTGGCCGACGGCATGAACGTCAAGCTGTCGCGACGCGGCAGCCGGGTCACCATCGAAGGCGAACTGGCCGAACTGGCCGCCCGGGTGCTGCGCCGCTTCCACGAACAGGCCGTGCACCGCGCCCTGTCGGTCGACGACATCCAGTTGGGGCTCGTCGAGATCGGCGTCGGCCGGCAGGAAGAGACACTGAAGGAAGAGCAGGCCCAGGAGATGGACCCGCTGCCGGCCCTGGACGACGAAAGCGACGGCATCGCCCTGCGCACCAAGCGCAGCGACCTGCGTCCGCGCACGCCCCGCCAGCGCGACTACCTGAACAACATCCTCAAGCACGACATCACGTTCGGCGTCGGCCCCGCCGGCACCGGCAAGACCTGGCTGGCCGTGGCCTGCGCCATCGACGCGATGGAGCGCGACACCGTGCAGCGCCTGGTGCTGACCCGTCCGGCGGTCGAGGCCGGCGAGCGCCTGGGCTTTTTGCCCGGCGACCTGGCGCAGAAGGTGGATCCGTACCTGCGGCCGCTGTACGACGCGCTGTACGACCTGATGGGCTTCGAGAAAGTGCAGCGCCTGTTCGAAAAACAGACGATCGAGATCGCGCCGCTGGCCTACATGCGCGGCCGCACGCTGAACCACGCCTTCGTCATCCTCGACGAAGCGCAGAACACCACCCCGGAACAGATGAAAATGTTCCTGACCCGGATCGGCTTCGGCAGCAAGGCCGTCATCACCGGCGACCCGTCCCAGGTGGACCTGCCGCGCGGCCAGGACAGCGGCCTGGCGCATGCGGTGAAGGTGCTGCACGACGTGCAGGGCATCGCCACCACCCGATTCACCAGCCGCGACGTGGTGCGCCATCCCCTGGTCGCCCGGATCGTCGACGCCTACGACCGCGCCGCCGAAGAATGAAGCCTGACCTGTCCCTGTCCGTCCAGTACGGGGTGGAAGAAGCCCGCCTGCCCCGCTGGCGCCTGCGCCGGTGGGCGGAACGCGCCCTGGCCGCGGCGGCGGAAGACGGCCTGGTCGGCTTCTCGGCCGCCGAACTCAGCCTGCGCCTGGTCGGCGCGGCCGAAGGCCGGCGCCTGAACCGCGATTTCCGCGGCCGCGACTACGCCACCAACGTGCTGACGTTCGAATACGGCGTGGACCCGCTGGGCGTGGCGCGCGGCGACATCGTGATGTGCGTGCCGGTGCTGGTGCGCGAGGCGCGCGAACAGCGCAAGGCGCTGCTGGACCATGCCGCGCACCTGACCATCCACGGCGTGCTGCACTCGCTGGGCTACGACCACATCAAGGCCCGCGACGCCCGCCGCATGGAAACGCTGGAGACCGCCACGCTGGCCGCCATGGGCATCGCGGACCCCTACGTGGCGCCCTGACAGCCCCTGCGCGGGGCGCTTTTGCCCTTGGCGTGGTCCGCCGGCAAAAAAGCCGAAAATTGACGCCCAGCAAGGCGCAGATAGCGGTAGTTTCCCTCATTTTGGCCCCTGCCGTTACAAACTGGAAGCCACTTTCGGTTATGCTGGCTCTTCCACAACTTGTCCTCCCGGACGATGTCTGACCCTTATCCCGCTCCCGAAGCGACGCCTGCTCGCTCGTCCAAACCCGCCACCAAATCCCTTCTAGACCGCCTGCTTTCCCTCGTGCGCCGCGAGCCCGAGGACCGCGAAGGCATCAAGGCCGTCCTGGAAGCCGCGCACGACCGCCATCTGCTCGACGCGGAGTCCTACAAAATGATCAAGGGCGCGCTCGCCGTGTCCGAGGGCACCGTGGGCGACATCATGGTGCCGCGCTCGCGCATGGACCTGCTGGACGTCACGCAGCCCATTCCGTATCTCGTGGCCTCGGTTATCGAGACCGCGCATTCGCGCTTCCCCGTCTACGAAGGCGACCGCGACAACATCATCGGCATCCTGCTGGCCAAGGATCTGCTGCGCTGCATGCTGGAACCCGGCATCGAGTTGCGCACCCTGGTCCGCCCGGCCGTGTTCATCCCCGAATCCAAGCGCCTGAACGTGCTGCTGCACGAGTTCCGCGCCAGCCGCAACCACCAGGCCATCGTCATCGATGAACACGGCGGCATTTCGGGCCTGGTCACGATGGAAGACGTGCTGGAACAGATCGTCGGCGACATCGAAGACGAATTCGACGAAACCGAGGAAGACTCGATCTTCCCCGAAGGCGAAAACCAGTGGCGCGTCCTGGCGGCCACCGATATCTCGCACTTCAACGATGTCTTCGGCTGCCAGTTGCCCGACGACGAATACGACAGCGTCGGCGGCTGGATGGGCGGCCAGTTGGGCCGCATTCCGCGCCGCGGCGACACCGCCGAGTTCGACGGCCTGCGCCTCGAAGTGGCCCGCGGCGACGCGCGCCGCGCCATCTGGCTGCGCGTCAAGCGCAACGCCTCGCCCCGCGCCTCCCAGTCCTCCGCCGACGCATGACGAGTTCTCCGCGCGGCCGTCTCCTGCGCGGCGCCGCCGGGCTGCTGCTGGCGGGCGCCGCGCATGCCCTGACCTTCTCGCCCGGCCCCTTGCCCGACTGGGCGCTGGCGGCAACCCAGGTCCTGATGCTGGCCATCGCCGCCCGCGCGACGCTGTACGCGCCCTCCGCCAGGCAGGCGTGGGCGCGCGGCTGGCTGTTCGGCTTCGCCACCTATGCGCTGGGCCTGTACTGGATCTTCATCAGCCTGCACCGCTACGGCGACCTGTCCGCGCCGCTGTCGGCCGCCGCCGTGCTGGCCCTGTCCGCGTTCCTGGCCCTGTTCCCGGCCACCGCGGCCGCGCTGGCGCGCCGCTATGCGCCGCTTTCGCCGGACTCGCCGCCTTCCCGCATCCTGTCGGGCACCCTGGCCTGGGCCGCGATGTGGGCCGCGTTCGAATGGCTGCGCGCCGTGCTGCTGACGGGATTCCCGTGGCTCAACATCGGCTATGCGCAGGTCGACGGCCCGATCGCGGGCTGGGCGCCGCTGCTGGGCGTGCACGGCATGGCGTTCCTGTCCGCCTTCGTCGCCGCCGCGGCCGCCAGCCTGTGGCAACCCTCGAAAAAGGCGGGGCCCGGCCCGCGCCACGCGCTGGCCGCCGGCATCGCGCTGGCGCTGGCCGCCGCCGGCTGGCCGCTGTCGCGCATCGACTGGTCCGCGCCCGCCGGCGATCCGCTGAACGTCCGGCTGGTCCAGGGCAACATCGAACAGTCCCAGAAATTCGACCCCGCCCTGCTCGAACAGAGCCTGATCCGGCACCTGGACCTGACGGCCATGCCGCCGGCGCCCGGCGTGCCGGCCCCGCAACTGATCATCCTGCCGGAAACCGTGCTGCCCCTCTTCCAGGACCAGCTCGATCCGCGCATCTGGAACACCTGGCGCGGCGTGGCCGCGCAGCGCAATACCGTCATCGCGATGGGCGTGCCGCTGCACGACCGCGTGGACGGGCGCGACCGCTACACCAACAGCGTCATGGGCTTCGACGGCGACACCCCGCTCGAACAGCTCCTGGCCGGCAACACCGCGATGCGCTACGACAAGCGCCACCTGGTGCCCTGGGGCGAATACGTGCCGCCGGGCTTCCACTGGTTCGTCGACATGCTGAACATTCCGCTGGGCGACTTCGACCGCGGCGCGCCGCGCCAGACGCCGTTCGCGGTGGGCGGCCAGCACCTCGCGTTCAACATCTGCTACGAAGACCTGTTCGGGCCGGACCTGCTGCCCGCGCTGCAACCGGGCCCCAATGGCGAACCGGGCGCGACGATCCTGGTGAACGTCAGCAACCTGGGCTGGTTCGGCGACTCCTGGGCCCTGCGCCAGCACTTGCAGATCGGCCGCTTGCGCACCATCGAAACCGCGCGGCCGATGCTGACCTCGACCAACACCGGCATCACCGCCGCCATCGACGCCCGCGGCCGCGTGGCGGCGCAGCTCGCGCCGCTGCGGGCCGGCGTGCTGCCGGTGGCCGTGCAGGGCATGACGGGCCTGACGCCCTATGCGCGCTTCGGCGACAAGACGGCCCTGGCCCTGATCGGCCTGGCGCTGATCGCGGCGGTCGGCAGCGGCCGCAAGACCCGCCGCCGCTGACGCCCTCAGGCGAACAGATTGGCCGGCAGCGCGCCGTTCTCTTTGGGCGGGCGCAACGGCCCCGTTCCCGCGCCCGTCCGCTCGATCGCCGCGGCGATGGCGTCCATGTCCTCGCCGTCCAGTTCCAGCGCCGCGGCGCCAAGCAGCCCGTTCACCTGGGCCGCGCTTCGCGCGCCCACGATGGCTCCCGTCACGCCGGACCATGCCAGCGTCCAGCCTGCCGCCACCGCGGCGACGGTCGTGCCGTGGCGCTCGGCGACCGGCTTGAAGGCCTCGGCCAGCGCCAGGTTGCGTTCCAGGTTCGGCGATGCGAATTCCGCGTTGCGCGCCCGCCAATCGTCCTTGGGCAAGGCGCGCGCGCGGTCCACGCTGAAGCGGCCGGTCAACAGGCCGGACTGCATCGGGCTGTAGACGATGACGCCCGTGCCGTTGCGGGCGCACCAGGGGATCAGGTCGCCGCCGGCCCCGCGCTGGACCGCCGAAAACGGCGGCTGCAGCGTATCCACGTGGCCCAGGGCTTCGGCGTCCTGCAACTGCGCCAGATTGTGGTTCGACAGGCCCACGGCCCTGACCTTGCCTTCGCGCTTCAGGTCCAGCAGTACCTGCCAGTAGGTTTCCAGCGGCGTGCCGTCGCCGGCGGGCCAGTGCATCTGGTAGAGATCGATGCGTTCCACTCCCAGGCGCCGCAACGAGCCGTCGATTTCCCGGCGGATGCTGGCCGGCGCGCCCGTGCGCCGGGGCATTGCGCCCGGCTGTTCGGCGGACCAGGTCAGGCCGCATTTGGTGAAGACGTAGGGCCGCTCGTCCAGCGGCATCTGCGCCAGCGCGCGGCGCACGATCTCCTCGGAATGCCCCAGCCCGTAGACGGCCGCGGTGTCTATCCAGTTGATGCCGCGCTCCACCGCCCGGCGGATCGCCTCGATGGAGTCGGTGTCGTCCTGGGGACCCCAGCCCACCGCCCAGCCGTTGCCGCCGATGGCCCAGGCGCCCAGGCCGATGCGGGTGATCGCCATGCCGGTGCGGCCCAGCGGGCGCGTGGGGAAAGAGGTGTTGCTGCTCATTGCGCTACGTCCATGTCTTGATGTCCGCCGCCGTCAGCCCCGCGGCGGGCTTCGCGGGCGCGCCACGCCGTCTTGGGACAACATCGCCGGACGCGGCGGATTTTTTTGGATCACGATAGCATTCTCGCAAATCCTTGATTTTCCTGGGCTTGGCGCCGGCAAGGGTTTTCCGCCCTGCGCAAGAAACGCGCAAAACCGGGCTTGCGGGCATTCCCTGGCCCCTTTTTTTCGCAACTTTTTTGTTTTTTGCCGCAAAGCGACTTGCACACCCTATTTAGTTCGTGCATAATCTCGTTTCTTCGCCAACGGCACTAAACAAAACCGGCAACGACAGACGAAAATTTCGTGAAAACCTCTCGAAAAGTTCGTAAAAACGTTGAACGGAATTGATTAGAGAAACGGGGGTATAGCTCAGCTGGGAGAGCGCTTGCATGGCATGCAAGAGGTCAGCGGTTCGATCCCGCTTACCTCCACCAGTCCAAAGCGAAGAATGCAGTACGAGTTTTGCAGGTCCAGGTCCCCTTCGTCTAGAGGCCTAGGACATCACCCTTTCACGGTGAGTACAGGGGTTCGAATCCCCTAGGGGACGCCAGTTCGCTGGCAGCAGTAAGCAAGTAGTTTGATGCAGTACCTAGATGCAGTTGAAGTGACCAAGTAGTTGAGTAAGCCGCTGCGGAGCGGTAGTTCAGTTGGTTAGAATACCGGCCTGTCACGCCGGGGGTCGCGGGTTCGAGCCCCGTCCGCTCCGCCAAAAGCTCTCTCGCCCAGGGTCTTTCAAGAGCTCCGTATTCGGGGCTTTTTGCTTTTTAGGGTGTAAGGCCTGGTTGCCGGCAGTCTGTGGCAACGAGGATTCCTGGGGGGTATAGCTCAGCTGGGAGAGCGCTTGCATGGCATGCAAGAGGTCAGCGGTTCGATCCCGCTTACCTCCACCAGTAAGCAGTACGGTAGTAAAGTTGTTTGTTCAGGTCCCCTTCGTCTAGAGGCCTAGGACATCACCCTTTCACGGTGAGTACAGGGGTTCGAATCCCCTAGGGGACGCCAGTTCGCTGGC
>NZ_UFQC01000047.1 GCF_900496975.1 Achromobacter veterisilvae | reverse complement strand
CTCCGGCGGCGCACGCCGCCAGCGATCGCGCGCGGGCGGAGCCCGGCCTGGCCGCGCAGCGCCTTTTCGCCAGCCCGTCCGCGCGGCGCCTGGCGCGCACGCTGGGGGTGGACCTGCACGCGCTTGCGGGCAGCGGGCCCAATGGCCGCATCGTAAGGGTGGATATCGAAAACGCGGCCGGATCGCCGGCGCCCATGCCGGCGGCGGAACCCGCCGCCATCGCGCCGGTTCCCGCCGGGGGCGCGCTGCGGCCGCACACACCCATGCGCGCCACCATCGCGCGCCGTCTCGTCCAGTCCAAGCAGCAGGTTCCGCATTTCTACCTTACGGTGGACTGCCGCATGGACGCGGCGATGGCCGCCCGCGCCGCGCTGAATGCGCGCGGCCAGGCCGCGCCCGAGCCCGTGCGCCATTCGCTGAACGACCTGCTGGCGATGGCGGTGGCGCGCGCGGTCAGGCAGACTCCGGCCATCAATGCGCAATGGACGGAAGAGGGCATCGCGCAGCTCGGCCAGGTGGACCTGAGCATCGCCGTGGCGCTGGAATCCGGCCTGATCACGCCCATCGTGCGCAATGCCGACAGGAAGTCCCTGCGCGAGATCTCCGCGGAGATCGCGCAACTGGCCGAGCAGGCGCGGCGCGGCCGGCTGCACCCCGAACAATACGAAGGCGGAAGCCTGACGCTGTCGAACCTGGGCATGTATGGCGTGCGTGAATTCGCCGCCATCGTCAACCCGCCGCAAAGCGCCATCCTGGCCGCGGGCGCGGTGACCCGGCAGCCGGTGGTCGACGGAGACGAGATCCGCATCGGCCACGTCATGAGCCTGACCCTGTCGGCCGACCACCGGGTGGTGGACGGCGCGGCGGGCGCGCAGTTCCTGAAAGCCGTGAAACAGCTACTGGAGAATCCCATCGAACTGATTCTCTAGCAGCCTGGACGAAGTCCAGGCAGCGTCCACGCATCAGGGCTAGGTGGACCGCGAACGGCGCACAGACCGATGGCGGCGGCAAGACGAAGCACCATTACTTAAAGTCTGGAGACAACGGAATGAAAATGCAGAAGCAGCTTTCCCGCATTGCCTGCGCGGCCGCGTTCGCGGCCATGGCCCAGGGCGCGTGGGCGCAGGCCGACATCAAGATCGGCTACAACAGCGACATGTCCGCCAGCGGCTCGGCCGACTTCGGCGTGTCGGCGCTGTCGGGGGCCAGGCAGGCCGCCGAGGAGATCAACGCGGCCGGCGGCGTCCTGGGGCGAAAACTGGTCATCGTGCCGCGCGATGACGTGGGCTCGCCGCCCAAATCCATCCAGAACGCCAACGAGCTGGTGGACAACGAGAAGGTCGTCGCCATGCTGGGCGGGGTGAACTCCGGCAACATGCTGGCCTGGCTGCACATCGTGCAGCAGAAGAAGGTGCCGACGATTTCGCCGTCCGCCACCGCCACCGAGATCACCAACCGCTACAGCAAGGAACCGGCCAACTACATCTTCCGCGTGTCCATGCGCGACCTGGACCAGATCACGCTGCTGGCCGCCTACGCGGCCCGCGCCACGAAGAACAAGAAGGTCGCCATCATCGCCGACACCACCGGCTACGGGCAGCAGGGCGCCAAGGACGCCGCGCACGTGCTCGGCCTGTACGGCATCACGCCGGTGGCCAACGAGAAGTTCGGTCCGAAGGACACGGACATGTCGTCGCAGTTGAACAAGATCAAGGCCGCCGGGGCGGACACCGTCATCGTCTATGCGCTGGCGGATGCCAATGGCCACCTGATGCGCAGCCAGGAAAAGATCAATTACTTCCCCGTCACGCTGGGCTCTTGGGCCAACCTCAGCCCTCCGTTCCTGCGCATCGCGGGGCCGGAACTGGCCAAGAAGATGATCTTCACGGCGTCCATCACGGAAGACTCCACGCCGCAGTCGCGGGCGCTCTATGACGCGATCATGAAGAAGGAAGGCAAGCTGCCCACCTACGTGTTCGCGGCGCACGCCTACGATTCGGTCAAGATCCTGGCGGCGGCCATGACGCAGGCCCAGTCCACGGAAGGCGAAAAAGTGCAGCAGGCGCTGGACGGACTGGGCAAGGTCGACGGCGTGATCAAGTCCTACGCGCCGGCCTTCTCCAAGGAAAACCACGAGGCATTGTCGTACCGGGACTTCCGCCTGGTGCGCTGGATCGACGGCAAGGTGGTCACGGTGGACGACGAGGTCAGCCGCGGCATCAAGCCGGATGAACTCAAGCAATAGGCAAACCGGCGGGCGCCGGCCCCGCGGTCAGGGCTGGCGCTTGCTCAGGTGGTTGACGAAGAGCTTGGCCGCGGTGGGCAGCGCGTCGAACGCCCGCACGCAGATCTGGATCTGGCGCCTGGCCCAGGGTTCCGACAGCGGGATGATGCGGATGTCGAACATGACCGAGTAGCGGCGGGCGATGTCCACGGGCAGCACGCCGATCCCCAGGCCGGAATTCACCATGAAGCACAGTGCGTCGAAACCGGTGACCTGCACCTTGAGCTGGATGTTGCGTTTTTCGTCGCTGGCGGCGTTGGACAGGATGCGGTTGATGGCGCTGCCGCGGTGCAGCCCCACGAAGTCATGTTCGAGCGCGTCGGCGAAGCGGAAGCCGGGCCTGTCCTGCAAGGGATGGCCGGCGGGCACGACGAGCGCCAGCGTGTCCTCGCGGTAGGGATAGATCTCCACGTCGTGGTCGGGCGCGGTGCCCGAGAAAATGCCCACGTCCGCGGCGTTCTCGGCCACCGACTTGATGATGGTCGAGGAGATCTTCTCTTCCAGGTCTACCTGGACGTTGGGGTAGTCGTTCAGGAAGAGCTTGATGTCCTGGGGCAGGAACTGGGTGATGGCGGAGATGTTGGCGTGCACCCGGATGAAGCCGCGCAGGCCGCGCGAATAGTCCCGCATGTGCACGGAAATTTCATCCAGCTCGTGCAGGGCGCGCCGCGCCATGGTGGACAGCGCGATGCCGGCCGGTGTCGGGCGGATGCCCTTGTTGGTGCGGATCAGCAGCCGGATCTTGAGGTTTTCTTCCAGTTCGCTGATGCGCTTGCTGATGGCCGCCGCGGCGATGTGCTCGTGTTCGGCCGCCGCCGCGATGGTGCCCTGCTCGACCACGCTGATGAAAAGCTTGAGGGAGGTGGGATCGAGGCGCATGGCGGGACGGACGGAAAAAACGGACGAGACGGCCCATTGTAGCCAAGCGCGGCCCCGTCATCGCGAACGGCGATGGCGGCATCGCTAATGACTGCTGTTGCGGAGGCTGCCGCCAGGGCTATCCTCCCCAAAAAATTCGCTCCGCCCCAGCGCGGACGGCGCGAAACACGATGGATGGAGCGCGAGACAAATGAATCTGCAGAATAGCCAGTTGCTGCGGCAGCAGGCGTACATTGGTGGCACCTGGTGCGATGCCGACGGCGGGGCCACCATCACGGTGCGCAATCCCTTCGACGCGAGCGTGCTGGGCACGGTGCCCAACCTGGGCCGGGCCGAGACGGCGCGTGCCATCGCGGCTGCCGATGCCGCCCTGCCGGCCTGGCGGGCCAGAACCGGCAAAGAGCGCGGCGCCATCCTGCGCAAATGGCATGCGCTGATCGAAGCCCATGCCGACGACCTGGCGCTGCTGCTGACCCTGGAGCAGGGCAAGCCGCTGGCCGAGGCGCGCGGAGAACTGAACTACGCGCTGTCGTTCGTGGAATGGTTCGCGGAAGAGGCCAAGCGCGTCTATGGCGACGTGCTTCCGCACACCCGCGGCGACCAGCGCATGCTGGCCATCCGCCAGCCCGTGGGCGTGTGCGCGGCCATCATCGCCTGGAACTTCCCGTCGGCCCTGGTCACGCGCAAGGTCAGCCCGGCGCTGGCGGCCGGCTGCACGGTGGTGCTCAAGCCGTCCGAACTGACCCCGTTCACCGCGCTGGCGCTGGCCTGGCTGGGCGAGCAGGCCGGCATTCCGCCCGGCGTGCTCAACGTCGTCATTGGCGACCCGGCGCCCATCGGCACGGAACTGACCCAGAACCCCACGGTGCGCAAGCTGACGTTCACCGGCTCCACGCAGACCGGCCGCCTGCTGATGGAGCAAAGCGCATCCAACATCAAGAAGCTGTCGCTGGAACTGGGCGGCAACGCGCCCTTCATCGTGTTCGAGGACGCCGACCTGGACGAAGCGGTGCAGGGGCTGGTGCTGTCCAAGTTCCGCAACGCCGGGCAGACCTGCGTCTGCGCCAACCGCGTCTACGTCCACGCCAGCGTGGCCGACGCGTTCAATGAGAAGCTGCTGGCGGAGATCCGCCGCATGAAGGTGGGCGGCGGTCTGGAAGAGGGCGTCACGCAAGGGCCGCTGATCGATCAGCGCGCCGTGGACAAGGTGACGCGCCTGGTGGCCGACGCCACGGCGAACGGCGCGGCGCTGCTGGCGGGCGGCAAGCTGCGCGCGCCGGGCACGCTGCTGTACGAGCCCACGCTGCTTGCCGGCATCACGGACGCCATGGATCTGGCGCACGAAGAGATCTTCGGTCCGGTCGTGGGCATCAGCACGTTCGAGTCCGAAGCCGCCGTGCTGGCGCGCGCCAACGACAGCGCCTCGGGCCTGGCCGCCTATTTCTACACCGCCAACCTGGAGCGGGTGTGGCGCATGATGGAAGGCCTGGAATACGGCATCGTCGGCGTGAATACCGGCGCCGTGTCCAACGAGGTCGGGCCGTTCGGCGGCATCAAGGAGTCGGGCGTGGGACGCGAAGGATCCAAGTACGGCATCGAAGAGTTCCTGGAAATCAAGTACGTCTGCCTCGCCGGCAAGTCGTTCAACGCGATCCCCTGACGCCTGCGGACCCCGACATGAGCCAAGCACAGCAGCCTTCCGTCCGCGACGCGGACCCGTTCGATTACGTGATCGTGGGTTCCGGCGCGGCCGGCGCCATCCTGGCCAACCGCCTGAGCGCCGACGGCGCCACGGTCTGCGTGCTGGAGGCCGGGCCGCCGGACAACAGCCCCTTCCTGCACATCCCGGCGGGCTTCATCAAGGCGGTGTTCAACAAGAAGTACGCCTGGCAGTTCTCGAGCGAAGGCACGGCGCAGACCAACGGCCGGCGCGTGCCCATCCCGCAGGGGCGCACGCTGGGCGGCTCCACCTCCATCAACGGCCTGGTCTACAACCGTGGCCAGGCGGCGGACTTCGACCACTGGGCGGCGCTGGGCAACACCGGCTGGTCCTATGAAGAGGTGCTGCCGTACTTCAAGTCCATGGAGCGCCGCGCGGGCGGCGACGACCGCTACCGCGGCCGCCAGGGCGAACTGCCCGTCACGGACATCGACTGGATCCATCCGCTGTGCGAGGCCTTCATCGCCGGCGCGGTGGAGCAGGGCATCCCCCGCAATCCCGACTACAACGGCGCCGAGCAGGCCGGCGTGGGCTACTTCCAGCGCACCATCGACCGCGGCTGGCGCATGAGCACGGCCAAGTGCTTTCTGAAGCCGGCCATGGCCCGCAAGAACCTGGAAGTGCGCACCTATGCCCAGGCCACGCGTATTCTGTTCGAGGGCGCCAAGGCGGTGGGCGTGGCGTACTGCCACCCCGCGCATCCCTCGCAGGTCCGCGCCGTGCGCGCGCGCCGCGAAGTGATCGTGTCCTGCGGCGCCATCAATACGCCCAAGCTGCTGCAGTTGTCCGGCCTGGGGCCGGCCGACCTCCTGCGCCAGCACAACATCGAAGTAGTGCGCGACCTGCCGGGCGTGGGCGAAAACCTGAGCGACCACTATTCCGTGCGCGTCGTCGCCCGGGTGAAGAACAGCCAGACCATGAACCAACTGGTCAAGGGCCTGAACCTGGCCGGCCAGATCAGCCGCTGGCTGATGAAGCGGCCCAGCATCATGGCGCTGAGTCCGTCGCTGCTGCACTATTTCTGGAAGTCCACCCCTGAACTGACGGCGCCCGACCTGCAAGGCGTCTTCACGCCCGCCAGCTACAAGGAAGGCTACGTGGGCATGCTGGACGATTTTCCCGGCATGACCGCGGGCGTGTGGCAGCACCGGCCGGAAAGCCGCGGCCAGGTGCGCATTGGCTCGGCCGACCCGCTGCAGGATCCCGTCATCCTGGCCAATTACCTGGAAAACGAGGGCGACCAGCGGACCCTGGTGCGCGGCATCCGCCTGGCGCGCCAGTTGCTGCGTTCGCAGGCCCTGTCGCCGTACTTCGACAGCGAGGTCCTGCCGGGCCCGCTGTGCGAATCCGATTCCGAGCTGCTGGATTTCGCGCGCCGCTATGGCGTGTCGTCCTATCACGTCAACGGCACGGCCCGCATGGGGCAGGCCGGGGACAAGTACGCGGTGGTCGACCCCCAACTGCGCGTGCACGGCATCCAGAACCTGCGCGTCATCGATTCGTCGGTAATGCCAGCCATGCCTTCGGCCAATATCTGCGCGGCCACCATGATGATCGGCAACAAGGCCGCCGACCTGATCAAGCAATCCTGAAAAACCAGTCAGCGGTCACTCCAGTGATCCAGAAGGAGACAACGTGAGTATCAAGCACTTTCCCAAGACGATGAAGGCCCTGCTGCTGGCGGCGGCGCTTGCGGGCGCCAGCGGCGCCGCGCTGGCCGACGACATCAAGATCGGCTTCAACAGCGACATGTCGGCCACCGGCTCGGCGGACTTCGGCATTTCGGCGCTGGCCGGCGCGCGCCAGGCGGCCGAGGAGCTGAACGCCGCCGGCGGTGTGCTGGGCAAGAAAGTCGTCATCGTCGAACGCGACGACGTGGGCGCGCCGCCCAAGGCCATCCAGAACACCAACGAGCTGGTGGACAACGTCAAGGTCAATGCCATGCTGGGCGGGGTGAACTCCGGCAACATGCTGGCCTGGCTGCACATCGTGCAGCAGAAGAAGATCCCGACGATCTCGCCCGTGGCCACCGCCACCGACATCACCGGCCGCTACGCCAAGTCGCCGCCGAACTACGTGTTCCGCGTGTCCATGCGCGACCGCGACCAGATCGCGCTGCTGGCCGCCTACGCCGCCCGCGCCAGCAAGACCGGCAAGATCGCCGTCATCGCCGATACCACCGGCTATGGGCAGCAGGGCGCCAAGGACGCGGTCGAGATCCTGGGCCTGCACAAGATCACGCCCGTGGCCAACGAGAAGTTCGGCCCGAAGGACACGGACATGTCCTCGCAGTTGAACAAGATCAAGAGCTCGGGCGCCGACACGCTGATCGTCTACGCGCTGGCGGATTCCAACGCGCACGTCATGCGCAGCCTGGAAAAGATCAACTACTTCCCGACCACGCTGGCTTCCTGGGCCAACCTGAGTTCGCCGTTCCTGCGCATCGCCGGGCCGGAACTCGCCAAGAAGATGATCTTCACCGCGTCCATCACCGAGGATTCCACGCCGGAATCCAAGGCGCTGTACGACACGCTGATGAAGCGCGACGGCCGCCTGCCGACCTATGTGATGGCCGCGCAGGCCTATGACTCGGTCAAGCTGATCGCCGCCGCCATGGAGCAGGCCAAGTCGACCGACGGCGAGGCGGTGCAGGGCGCGCTGCAGAACCTGGCGCAGGCCAAGGGCGTGATCAAGAACTACGAGAAGCCGTTCTCGGCGGACAACCACGAAGCGCTGTCGGTGAAGGACTTCCGCCTGGTGCGCTGGATCGACGGCAAGGTGGTGTCGGTGGACGATGAATTCACGCGCGCCATCACGCCGGACGATCTGAAGCTGTAAGTCAGCCGGCAGACGCCGCGCATCGAGAAGGATCTCTCCCCGAAGGCGTCGCGACGCCTTCGGGGAGTCGTCAAAAGGGGGGCATCCAGCATGCAAATACTACAAGCCATCCTGAGCGGACTGGCCATGGGCAGCGTCTACGCCCTGGTCGCGTTCGGGTTCAGCATCACTTACACCACGACCAAGACGTTCAACTTCGGGCAGGGCGCATTCCTGGCGCTGGCCGGCCTGATCGGCATCAGCGCCATCCTGCTGGTCACCCAGGGCAAGCTGATCGGGTTTCCCAATCCCGAGGACGTCACCTGGGGCACGTTCCTGTTCGCCCTGCTGGCCGCGATGCTGATATTGAGCCTGCTGGGCTACGTGCTCTACATCACCGCCATCCGCCACTTCGTCGGCGAGGCGGGGCTGTCGTGGGTCATGAGCACGATCGGCTTCGGCATCATCATCCAGAACCTGGCGCTGCTGATCTGGGGCCCCGCGCCCATCGCGCTGGCCTCGCCGCTGGGCGAGGGCATCATCACGGTCTTCGGCACGGGCGTGCGGCCCCAGGAGATCCTGGTGTTCGGGACCACACTGGTGCTGATGATCGTGTTCGACTGGGCGCTGCACAAGACCAAGATGGGCAAGGCGGTGCGCGCGGTGGCGTTCAGCAAGACCACCGCCAGCCTGATGGGCATCAACGCCAACGCCGTGGCGGTGGCGGTGTTCGCGATCAGTTCGGCGCTGGCCGCGATCGCCGGCGTGATGGTGGCGCCGATCGCGACCGCTTCCGTGTTCGTCGGCACCCTGCTGTCGCTCAAGGCGTTCTCGGCCGCCATCCTGGGCGGCCTGGAGAACCCGCGCGGCTGCATCTTCGGCGGCTTCCTGATCGGGCTGCTGGAATCGCTGATTGGCCTCTGGTATTCGAACCTCCGCGAGATCGCGGTGTTCGCGCTGATCATCGTCGTGCTGTACTTCCGCCCGGCCGGCATTCTCGGCCGCGTGCACGCGGAGAAAGTATGAAGCTCCCCAAAATCCTCATTCCCCTGGTCATCGCCGCGCTCGTGGTGGGCTTCGCCTATTCGGGCCTGAACGATTTCTATCTGCTGATCCTGTTCAACATCGGGGTCTATTACATCGCCGCGACCGGCTTCAACATCCTGGTCGGGCAGACCGGCCAGAAGTCGCTGGGCCACGCGGGCCTGTTCGGCGTGGGCGCCTACACGGTGGCGCTGCTGACGGTGAACTACCAGGTAAACCCGTGGCTGGCGCTGGCCTGCGCGGCGGTCGTGTCGGCCGTCTTCGGCGTCGCGATCGCGATTCCCGCGCTGAAGGTAAAGGGCCCCAGCCTGGCCATGGTGACGATCGCCTTCGGCCTGCTGATCGAAAAGATCGTGTCCGAATGGACCGAAGTGTTCAAGGGACAGGAAGGCTTCTACGGCATCACCGGGCTGACCTTCAACGGCGCCACGCTGGACGGCCGCCAGTGGGTCGTGGTGGTCGTGGCGATCGGGCTGGCGCTGCATGCCATGACGTCCCTGCTGCTCAATGGCCGCTTCGGCCGCGGCTTCGCCGCCGTGCGCACTTCGGAAATCGCGGCCGAGAGCGTGGGCATCAGCGTCTACCGCTTCAAGATCCTGGCGTTTGCCATCAGCGCCATCACCTGCGGCATCGCCGGCGGCCTCGTGGCGCAGCAGAACCAGTACATCAACTCCGACTTCGTCAACTTCAACCTGTCGGTGTTCTTCCTGGTGCTGGTGCTGTTCGGCGGCCGCACGCCGGGCGGGTCGTTCCTGGGCGCGGTGGTGCTGACGGTGATCGACGCCATGCTGGCGCGCTGGCCGGAAGTGCAGCATTTCGCCTATGGCCTGATCCTGCTGTTCGCGCTGTACGCCATGCCCGAAGGGCTGGCGGGCCTGCTGGCGAAGGTGCTGCCCAGGCGCGGTCAGCGCGCGGCCCTGGCCGCCGAGGCCCGCCCCGACGACTGGAAGCCGGCGCCTCCCGCCGTGCGCGGCGGCGCCGCGGCCGGTTTCCTGGAGGTGAAAGACCTGTACAAGGCCTTCGGCGGGGTCGTTCCCACCAACAAAGTGTCGTTCGCGCTGGAACAGGGCGCCGTCGTGTCGCTGATCGGCCCCAACGGCGCCGGCAAGACCACCACGTTGAATCTGTTGTCGGGATTGGTGGTGCCGGACTCCGGCAGCATCCGGTTCAAGGGCCGGCAACTGGTGGGCCAGTCGCCCAACGAGATCGCCGCCTCCGGCATCGGCCGCACGTTCCAGAACCTCAAGCTGTTCGACGGCCTGAGCGCGCTGGAAAACGTGATGGTGGGCTTCTACCGGGTGCAGAAATCCAGCTTCTTCTCGAACCTGCTGGGCCTGCCCGGCAGCCTCGAAGAAGAACGGCGCATTCGCCGGCAGGCCTTCGGCATCCTGAAGTTCTTCGAACTGGACCGCTATGCCGACGACGCCGCCAACAGCCTGCCCTACGGCCTGCAGCGCCGGCTGGAAATCGCCCGCGCGGTGGCGGCCATGCCCGACCTGCTGCTGCTGGACGAGCCCGCCGCCGGCCTGAACCCGGCCGAGACGGACCAGCTCACCGAACTGATCGTGAAGCTCAAGGACATGGGCCTGACCATCCTGCTGATCGAGCACCACATGGACCTGGTCATGGCGATTTCCGACCACATCGTCGTGCTGGACTACGGGGTGAAGATCGCCTCCGGCTTGCCGAACCACATCCAGGAGAACCCGAAAGTCATCGAGGCCTACCTGGGCGCGCCCGCATAGGAGACGGCAATGAGCCGATTACTGGACATCAAGAACCTGGCGGTCAGCTACGGCGCCGTCAATGCCCTGAAGCAGGTGTCGCTGCACGTGGACACGAACGAGATCGTGACCATCATCGGCGGCAACGGCGCGGGCAAGAGCACGATGATGCGCGCTTTGTCGGGCATCGAGAAATCCACCGGCGAGATCGCGTTCGCCGGGCAGGACCTGGGCGGCATCAGCGCGCACAAGCGAGTGGGGCTGGGCATCGCGCACGTCCCCGAGGGGCGCCAGGTGTTCCCGGACCAGTCGGTCCATGACAACCTGATGCTGGGCGCGTTCCTGCGCAAGGAAACGCCGGCGGAACTGGCGGGAGAGATCGAGAGCTGCTTCGCGATGTTCCCGCGCCTGAAAGAGCGCCGGGACCAGTACGCGGGCACGCTGTCGGGCGGCGAGCAGCAGATGCTGGCCATCTGCCGCGCCCTGATGAGCAAGCCGCGCATTCTGATGCTGGACGAACCGTCCCTGGGCCTGGCGCCGCTGATCGTGGCCGAGATCTTCAAGATCATCAAGTCGCTGAAAGAACGCGGCATGACGATCCTGCTGGTCGAGCAGATGGCCAACCAGGCGCTGGCGATCTCGGACCGCGCGTATGTCCTGGAAGTGGGCTCCATCGTGATGGAGGGCACGGGCCAGGAGTTGTTGGCCAGCGAGCGCGTGCGCGAGGCCTATCTGGGAAAACACAAGAGCTGACGAGGCAATCATGTCATCCAAACCATTGAGCGGGATCCGCGTGCTGGAACTGGGCCAGTTGATCGCCGGGCCGTTCGCCGCCAAGATGCTGGGCGAATTCGGCGCCGAGGTGATCAAGATCGAACCGCCCGGCAAGGGCGACCCGCTGCGCAACTGGCGCCTGATCCACGACGGCACCTCCGTCTGGTGGCAGGTGCAGTCGCGCAACAAGAAGTCGGTCAGCCTGGACCTGCGCAAGCCGGAGGCGCAGGACCTGATCCGCGCCCTGGTCAAGGACATCGACGTGGTGGTCGAGAACTTCAAGCCCGGCACCATGGAAGCCTGGGGCCTGGGCTGGGAAGAACTGCGGGCCATCAATCCGCGGCTGGTGATGCTGCGCGTGTCGGGCTACGGCCAGACCGGCCCGTACCGCGACCTGCCCGGCTTCGGCGCCATCGGCGAGGCCATGGGCGGCCTGCGCCACCTGAGCGGGGAACCCGGCCGCACGCCGGTGCGGGTGGGGATTTCCATCGGCGATTCGCTGTCGGCGCTGCATGGCGTCATCGGCATCCTGCTGGCGCTGCGCGCGCGCGACCAGAACGGCGCCGGCCAGATGATCGACGTGGCGCTGTACGAATCCGTCTTCAACATGATGGAGAGCCTGCTGCCGGAGTACGCCGTGTTCGGCGAGATCCGCCAGCCGGCCGGCAGCAGCCTGCCGGGCATCGCGCCCAGCAACGCCTACCGCTGCCAGGACAACAAATACGTGCTGATCGCCGGCAACGGCGACAGCATCTTCAAGCGCCTGATGGGTGTGATCGGCCGGCCCGACCTGGCCGAGGCGCCGGAGCTGGCGAACAACGCCGGACGCGTGAAGCACGTGGTCATGCTGGACGACGCCATCTCGGCATGGACGGGCCAGCATCCGCTGGACCTGGTGCTGGATCGCCTGAACGAGGGGCAGATTCCGGCCGGCAAGATCTACGACGTGGCCGATATCGCGGCCGACCCGCACTACCAGGCGCGCGGCATGATCCTGGACGGCGCGCTGCCCGACGGCACGCCGGTCAAGCTGCCGGGCATCGTGCCCAAGCTGTCCGAGACGCCGGGCGAGGTGCGCAGCGCCGCGCCCGCCCTGGGCCAGGACACCGACGAGGTGCTTGCCGGCCTGGGCATCGGCGAAGCGCAGCGCGGCGATTGGCGCGCGCGCGGCATCATCTGAAGGGAACGACCATGAGCGAACCGAACGCGAGCCGCAAGCGGCTGTACATCCAGGAGGTCGCGCCGCGCGACGGCTTCCAGAACGAAAAGCAGTTCATCGAGACCCAGGACAAGATCGCTTTCATCAACCGGCTGTCCGGCAGCGGCTACGCCAAGATCGAGGCCACGTCGTTCACCTCGCCCAAGGCGATTCCCGCGCTGCGCGACGCCGAGATCGTGATGCACGAGATCGAGCGCAACCCGGACGTCGTCTACACGGTGCTGGTGCCCAACGTGCGCGGCGCGCAGCGGGCGCTGGAATGCAAGGTGGACGAGGTCAACCTGGTGATGTCCGTCAGCGAGACCCACAACCGCGCCAACCTGCGCATGACGCGGGAGCAGTCGTTCGAGCAGTTGAGCGACGTGGTCAGCGCGGTGCGCGGCAGCCGGGTCGCAGTGAACGTGTCCCTGTCCACGGTGTTCGGCTGCCCCATGGAGGGCGACATCAACGCGTTCGAGGTGTTCGAACTGGTGGGGCGCTTCGCCGCGCTGGGCGTGGACGGCGTGACCCTGTGCGACACGACGGGCATGGCCTATCCGACGCAGGTGGAGAAGATCGGCCGCGAAGTCCGCAGGCTGTTTCCCGGCCTGACGACCACCATGCATTTCCACAATACGCGCGGCATGGCGCTGGCCAACACGCTGGCGGCGATCGCGGCGGGCATCGACCGTTTCGACGCGTCGCTGGGCGGCCTGGGCGGTTGCCCCTACGCGCCGGGCGCCAGCGGCAACGTCTGCACCGAAGACCTGGTGCACATGCTCGAACTGATGGGCTACGACACCGGCGTGGACCTGCCGGGCATCCTCGGCGTGACGGCCACGCTGCCCGGGCTGGTGGGCCACGACATCCCCAGCCAGATCCTGAAGGCCGGCCCGCGCCTGACCCTGCATCCGGCGCCCGACTTCAACGCCTGAACCCGGGCGGCGGCCCCGGCGGTTGTGCTATTTTCCTGGCATGCCGCCCGGTCCGGAGTCCGCCATGTTGAAGTTCGCCGCCAATCTTTCGATGATGTACCCGGAACACGCGTTCCTGGACCGCTACGCGGCCGCCGCGGCGGACGGGTTCGCGGGCGTGGAATGCATGTTCCCCTACGAGGCGCCGGCCGCCTTCGTGCGCGAACGCATGGACGCGGCGGGCGTGGCGCAGGTGCTCTTCAACGCGCCGCCGGGCGTCGCCGGCCGCGGCGAGCGCGGGCTGGCGGCCTTGCCCGGCCGCCAGGCGGAATTCCAGGCCGGGATCGAACAGGCGCTGTCCTACGCCACCGCGCTGGCCTGCCCGAACGTCCACGTGATGGCGGGCCTGGTGCCGGACGGCGCGTCGCGGCAGGCCATGCTGGACTGCTATCGCGCAAACCTGGACTGGGCCGCGCGCGAGGCGCGCTCGGCCGGGGTCACCCTGCTGATCGAACCCATCAACACGCGCGACATCCCCGGCTACTTCCTGAACCGCCAGGACGAGGCGCATGCCGTCGTGCAGGCGGTCAATGCGCCCAACCTGAAGGTGCAGATGGACCTGTACCACTGCCAGATCGTCGAGGGCGACGTCACCACCAGGCTGCGCCAGTACCTGCCCACCGGGCGGGTCGGCCACCTGCAGATCGCCGGCGTGCCGCTGCGCCAGGAGCCGGACCGCGGCGAACTGGATTACGGCTGGGTGTTCGGGGTGCTGCGCGAATTGCAGTACGCCGGCTGGATCGGCTGCGAATACCGCCCGGCGGGCGGCACCTCCGCCGGCTTGCGCTGGCTGGCGGCCGCCCGCGCCTGAGCGCGGCGCCGAAGCCGCATTCCCGGTTTTCCCCGTGCTTTCCCTGTGTTCCCGGCCCGGCCAGAAATAGTTAATATGTTAATTAAATAGGAACGCGAGGAGACCGCGACATGTTCAAAGGCATCGTGCAGGGCGTCCTGCTGGCGGCGGCGCTGGCCGGCGCTTCGGCTGTTTCCGCGCCGGCCGCGGCCGCCGGATATCCGGACCGGCCGATCCGCTGGCTGGTTCCTTTCAGCGCGGGCGGCGGCAGCGACCTCGCCACCCGCATCGTCGCCAGGCACGTGGGCGACACGCTGGGGCAGGCGGTGGTGGTCGAGAACCGCCCGGGCGCCGCCACCATCGTCGCGGCGCAGGAAACCGTCCGCGCCGCGCCGGACGGCTATACGGTGCTGACGGCGGGGATGAGCACGCTGGCGCTGAACCCGTGGCTGTACGGCAAGCTGCCCTACGATCCGCAGAAGGACCTGACCCCGGTTTCCACGCTGGTCTCGTTGCCCATCGTGCTGGTCGTGGCGCCCGATTCCTCCCTGCATACCCTGGCGGACGTGAAGGGCTACCTGAAGCGCGACCAGCCGGGCAGTTATGCGTCCCTGGGCGTGGGCAGCCCCCATCATCTGGCCATGGAACTGTTCCTGGAAACCATCCAGGGCCGGGCCACGGCCATCCCGTACAAGGGCACGCCGCCGGCCCTGCAGGACGTGGCCTCGGGCGTGGTGCCGATGATGATGGCCGACCTGGCCGCCGCGCGCCCGCTGATCCAGGCGGGCAGGCTGCGCGCCATCGCCGTGCCGGCCGCAAGGCGCTCGTCGCAGTTGCCGGACGTGCCGACCTTCGCCGAGGCGGGCGGCCCGGCGTTCGAGGCCGCGGCATGGCAAGGCGTGGTCGCGCCGGCCGGCACTCCGGCCGACGTGGTCGAGACGCTGAGCCGGGCCATCGTCCAGGCGCTGCGCTCGCCGGAAGTGGTGAAGCAACTGACCCTGCAGGGCATGGAGCCCACCGGCAGCTCGCCGCGGGCGTTCGCGGGCTACGCGCGTGAAGAGTATGAGCGCTGGGGCGCCGTCATCCGCAGCAAGCGCATTTCGGCGGATTGACCGCCTGCGTAACAGCCGCCGCAAGGTGTAACGGACACGTTCCGCCCGGCGGCGCAGGCGTACGATAAAGCCATGTCGATCCTGCCTGCCAGACCAGGAAGGAGCATGTCATGTCTTTGATCGTAGCAGCCCGATTCGAGGGCTTCGAAGCGGCCCAGGCCGCGGCCCGGCGCCTGTCCTCCGGCGGTTTTCCGGACTGGGACATCAACATCTTCTACGTGAATCCGGCCGGCGAGCATGGCCGCTATCCCTGGGGTGGCGACCGCCGTTCCGACCCGGACTCGGGCCGCGCCGACATGGGCGCCTTCCTGGGCGCAGGCGGCATGGGGGCGGGGTTCGCGGTATTCGGCGGGTTCGTGATGTCGGAACTCAGCGATTCCACGCCGCTGGTCCTGGCGGCGGCGGGCGTGGGCGCCTACCTGGGCTCGCTGTTCGGCGCGCTTTGGGTGACGGGCCACGGCACTACCCTGCATGGCCACTTCAATCCCGATTCGCATGCCGAGATCCGCCAGGCCGGCGTCATGGTGGCGGTGCGCACGCGCCCGCAACGCGAAATGCTGGCGTGCCGCATCCTGCGCGACACCGGCGGGGCCGACGTGGAGCACGCCAACGGCCGCTGGCGCAACAACCACTGGGAAGACTTCGATCCGCTGGCGCCGCCGCAGCGGGAAGTGGGCTTCGGCTGAAGCCGGTGTCTGACACCCGTGGGAGACGCGCTTCAGTTTGTACTGGCGTCTCAGGGGTGTCAGGCACCTCAGTCCAGCGCTGGCGCGGGCAGCTTGCGGTCGCGCCGGGCCGTGGCGGCGCAGCCGGCGGATGCCACGATGATGCCGCAGATGGCCAGCCATTGCGTCTTGTCCAGGTGCTCGTTCAGCACGAGCACGCCCGCCAGCGCGCCCATGGCGGGTTCCATGCTGAGGAGCACGCCGAAGGTTTTTTGCGGCAAGCGCTTCAGGGCCACCATCTCCAGCGAATAGGGCAGGGCGCTGGACAGGATGCCGACCGCGATGCCGGCCAGGATCAGCTTGGGATCCAGCAAGGCCGCGCCGGCATGCGCCGCGCCGATGGGCAGCGCCACCAGGGTGGCCGCCGTCAGGCCCAGCGAGGTCGCCTGCCCGCCATGCACATTGCCGGCAATCTTGCCGAAGATGATGTAGAGCGCCCAGCACACCGCCGCGCCCAGCGCGTAGGCGATGCCGGCGGGGTCCAGGTCGTGCACCGACTGGCCCGTGGGAATCAGCAGCACCAGCCCGGCCGCGGCGCAGGCGATCCAGACGAAGTCGATGGCGCGGCGCGACAGCGCGACGGCCAGCGTCAGCGGCCCGGTGAACTCGATCGCGATGGCCACCCCCAGCGGCAGCGTGCGCAGGGCCATGTAGAACAGCAGGTTCATGCAGGCCAGCGTCACCCCGTACAGCGCGATCTTGCCCGCGTCCCGGCGCGTCAGGGGGAAGCGCCACGGACGCCAGATCGCCAGCAGGATCAGCGCGCCGATGGCGATGCGGTAGGCGGTCGTGCCCTGGGCGCCCACGAACGGGAAGAGCGACTTGGCGAACGAAGTGCCGATGCACAGCGAGGCCATCGCGCCGATCAGCGACAGCGTGGGGAGCAGGGTGGAGGACGAAGCGTTGCGTCCGGGATTCAGGGTTGCGGCAGTCATGATTCAGGGTGGGAAAGCGTGGGGCGGCCGGTCCGGGCAGAGGCGTCAGGCCGCCAGGGTTTCGGCGGTGGAGTACAGCACATACAGCGCCAGGCCGACCATGACGGCGCCCAGCAGGCCTTGCTGCATCCGCAGGAACCACGGATTGCGGCCGACCCATCCGCGGATGCGCGACGCGCCGTAGGCGAAGCAACTGCCGTAGGGCAGGCTTAGTATCTTCATCGTGATGCCCAGCACCAGCATCTGGATCCAGACCGGCCCGTTGTCCGGCGCGGTGAACTGCGGCAGGAAGGCGATCATGAAGAGCAGCACCTTGGGGTTCAGCAGGTTCGTCGTGAATCCCTGCCAGAACGCGTCGCGCGCGTCGCCCGGGCGCGCGGCCAGCGACACTTCGGCCGAGCGGGCGCAGCGGACGATCGCCTTGACGCCCAGATAGCCCAGGTACAGGCCGCCGGTAGCCTTGATCCCCATGAATAGCGAGGGAAATGCCCGCAGCACCGAGGCCAGCCCCAGCACCACCGCCGGCACCTGGATGAATCCGGCCGCGACGTTGCCGAGCACGCTGTGGAAGGCCGGCCGGAAACCCTGGGTCATGCCCCGCGAAAGGGTAAGCGCCATGTCGGGGCCGGGCGTGAGCTTGAGCGCCGCGTCGGCGGCGAGGAATAGCAGGAAAAGCTGGAGTGACGGCATGATACGGGGAGGCGGCCTGTCCGCGGCGCGGGCAGAGGGCTCTGGGGCAGGCCCTAGTGTAAGCAGGCCGGCTGATTTATTCCTGCATCCCGGGGCGGCGGAATGAAGTTTCCCGTCGAAATGGGGTCGGATTCCGCCGCCGCCCGGCTTAGAATCGGTGGCCGGGCCGGCGCGGCCCGCATCCAACACGTTCCGAGACCCTTATGGAACTAGACGATTTCGACCTTCAGATCCTGCAAAGCCTGCAGGAAGACAACCAGCGCACCAGCCAGGAAGTGGCGCAGCGCGTGAACCTGTCGCCGGTGTCCTGCCTGCGCCGCATGAAGCGGCTGCGCGAGTCCGGGGTGGTGCTGGGCGACGTATCCGTGGTGGACCCGGCCGCCGTGGGGCGGGGAATCATGATGGTCGTGCTGGTGACCCTGGAAAGCGAGCGCGCCGACAAGCTGGACCATTTCAAGCGCGCGATGCTGGGCGCGCCGGAGATCATGCAGTGCCTGTCGGTCACCGGCGAGGTCGATTTCGTGCTGACCCTCACCATGCGGGACATGGACGAGTACGAGGTGTTCGCCCAGCGCCATTTCTGGGGCAACCCCAACGTCAAGCGTTTTTCCACGCTGGTCGTGATGAACCGGGCCAAGTATGGAATGACGGTGCCGGTGTCTACATCGGCTTGAGGCCCAGTTCCCGGATCATCCGCCGGTACTTGGAGACCTGGTTGGCCGCATAGGCGTCGGCGTCCTGCTGGCTCATCGGCTGCAGCAGCAGGCGCCCTTCGGCCTCCATCCGTTGGCGCAGGTCGGGCTGCTCCAGCGCGTGGCCCACCGCAAGCCGCAAGGTGGAGACTTCCGCGGCCGGGGTGTCCTGGCGCACGTAGTAGCCGCCGGCGATTGTGTAGACGAAGTCGGGAATCGTCTTGCTTTGCGAAATCAGCGGCAGCCTGGATAGCGGCGCGGGCAGCTTGTCCGAGAAGCTGGTCAGGATCTTCAACTGCTGCTGTGCCGCCATCCCTTCCATCGCCTGCTGATACGGCAGGACGGCGAAATCGACCTGCCGTCCGATCAGGTCCTGCAACGCCGGCGCCCCGCCGCGATAGGGCACGTGCAGGAATTCCGCGCCCACGCGCCGCCCCAGGTACTCGGTCATGATGTGATACAGCGAGCCCACGCCGACGCTGCCGAACGTCAGGGGGCTGGCGCCGGGGCGCTTGGCGTAGGCGATGAATTCGTCGACGTTCGACACGGGCAGGTCGGCGCGCGCCAACAGCACGATGGTCGCTTCGCTGATGGGCTGGGCCAGGCGGAAATCCTCGGGTTTGTAATGGGCCGCCGCGTTCAGGAACGGGCTGAGAATGACCTCATTGGCCGACCCATGCAGGAAGGTATAGCCGTCGGGCGGGCTCGTCAGGACGCGGCGCGCGCCCAGCATGCCGGCTCCGCCGCCCACGTTTTCCACGATGACTTGCTGCTTCAGCGCATTGGCGATATGCACGCCGAACTGCCGCGCGGAGGCGTCGCTGGCGCCGCCGGCGGGGTACGGCACGATCAGGCTCAGCGGCTTCCTGGCCGGATAGTCCGTGGCGTGCGCCAGCGGGACGGCGGCGCACGCCGCCAGGAAAATGGCGGCCGCCCGGGCCGGTAGGTTCCAACGCATGCTGCTTCTCCCTTGTTTCGTCTGTTCGAAGGCAGCCGGCCGTCAGGCCGGACTGTGCCATGCAGTCTAGGCAGCGGCGCTTGCCGGCATCAATGACGGGGAGGGCGCTGGATCATTGCGAAATCTGCATCGATGCGCGACCGGCTTAGGTGCGGCCGGCTTCCAGGGCGGGAAACGTCTTCAGAATGTGGCGCAGCATGCTGGCGGTGGCGGGCGGCAGATGGCGGCCCGCCAAGGTAATGACGTGGGTGCGGCTGTTGTTCAGGATGGGGTTGGCCAGCGGCAGCGACACCAATTGACGGAACTGCGGGCCCTTCAGCGGCATCGATAGCGGATTCACGACATAGCCCAGCCCTTGGCCGGCGAACTCCCACAGGATCTTGAAGGAATTGGTCAGCAGCGCGGGCTTGAGCTTGACGTTCTCGTCAAGCTCCGCCGCCTGGATGTGCTGGCGTACGCCGAACGATTCGTCCATGGCCGCCCAGCCGTGGGGCGCCAGGTCCGACAGCCGCAAGGCCCGGTTCGCGCGCGCCAGCGGATGGTCTTTGTGCACGTGCACGCGCATCGGCGCCGCGCGCGAATAGTGCGAACGCAGTCGCACATCGTTCGGCGGCTGGAAGGCCACCGCGATCTGCGCGCGCTCTTCCACGATGCAACGCACGGTCTCATTGGTGCCGGCCACGTGGATGTCGTAGGTAATGTCGGGGTGTGCGCGCACAAAGGAAAGCAGCATGGGTTCCAGCAGCATGTCGACGAAACCCTCGCCCAGCGCCAGCTCGACGTGGCCGCGCGTGGCGCTCTTGAGGTTGTTGACCTCGGCCTGGAAGGATTCGTTCAGGTCTTGCTGGCGGCGCGCGAACAGCGCCATCAGCCGCCCGGCATCCGTGGGCACGACGCCGCGGCCGCGGCGCTCCAGCAAGGTCAGGCCCGTCTCCGCTTCCAGCCTGGCGACGGCGCGGCTTATCGCGGACGGGTCGGTTTGCAGCACGTCGGCGGCGGCGCGCAATGACCCGGTCTCGATGACCTGCAGCAGACATTGCGTCCGCTTGAATTCCAGAACGTTGTCCATGCTTGTTCGTTTCCCGGCCTCGCTTCCGATGCGCGCAATCAAACGTTGCAAAAACCGCATCAATAAAGGGTGATCGTTGCTATCGAGTTTGTACCCGCGCGTGTCTATAGTCGTAAGCCGTATTTCCCCCAGGCCCGTCCTATGGAGACACCGCCCCATGGCTATCGTCGAGTCCCCCCTCAGTCCTGAATTGCTGCGCCAGATGCGCGACTGGCGCCGCGATCTGCACGCGCACCCGGAAACGGCGTTCTGCGAATTCCGCACGGCCGATCTGGTGGCCCGCGAGCTGGAGCGCGCGGGGGCGGCGGTGCATCGCGGCCTGGGCGGCACGGGCGTGGTGGGAACGCTGACGCGCGGAGCGGGGCCGACGATCGGCCTGCGCGCCGACATGGACGCGCTGGACATGCAGGAGCTGGGCGAGGTGACCCACCGCTCGACCATCGCCGGCAAGATGCATGGTTGCGGCCATGACGGCCATACCGCCATGCTGCTGGGGGCGGCCCATCACCTGGCTCGGGACCCAGGGTGGCGCGGCACGTTGCGCTTCATTTTCCAGCCCGCCGAAGAACATGCGGGCGGGGGCCTGGCCATGGTGCGCGACGGCCTGTTCGACAAGTTTCCGTGCGACGCCGTGTATGCGCTGCACAATTCGCCCAATCTGCCGTTCGGCGCGGTGTCCACGCGCGTGGGCACCGTCATGGCCAATTGCGACACCTACGAGATCTCCGTGACCGGCAAGGGCTGCCACGCGGCGCAGCCTGAGCATGGGGTCGACCCTATCGTGGCGGCGGCGCAGGTCGTGAGCGCGATGCAGACCATCGTCAGCCGGAACGTGAAGGCGACCGATGCGCTGGTGCTGAGCCTCACGCAGATCCACGCGGGCGATACCTGGAATGTCGTGCCCAACAGTGTTCTGCTGCGCGGAAGCTGCCGCACGCTGACCGCCGCCACGCGCGACCTGGCGGAGCGCCGGCTGCGCGAAGTGTGCGCAGGGGTGGCCACGACCTCGGGCGCCTCGGTCGACGTGCAGTATTTCCGCGGCTATCCGGCTTGCGTCAATACCGAGGCCGAGGTCCGGCTGGCCGCCCGGGCGGCTGCGCGGGTAGTGGGGCCGGAGCGGGTGGACACGGCCTGCACGCCGCGCATGGGGTCGGAAGACTTCGCCTACATGCTGGAACAGCGGCCGGGCGCCTATGTATTCGTGGGGGCGGCCCGCGCCGGCGACAATCCGCCTGTGCACAACCCGTACTACGACTTCAACGACGACATCCTGCCATTGGGGGCGCATTACTGGGTGGCGCTTGTAAAAGAGGCCATGCCGGCATGAGTCACCCGGCCCGCCGGAACGGGCGGCCGGGCCGCGACATCCAATCCCATATGCAAGCGGCGTTTCGCGCCATCCCGGCGCGCCGCCCCGCCTGCACGCATTGCTTCGGGAGATGAGATGAAAGCGATTCGGACAACATGGCTCTGCGCCCTGGTCCTGGCCGGCGCCGGCGCGTTCGCGCACGGCAACGGACCGACGGACCCGCAGATCGCGGCCATCGTCGTGGTGGCCAACCGGGTGGACGTCGATGCCGGCAAGCTGGCGCAGGAAAAATCCGGCACGAAAGACGTCAAGGAATTCGCCGCGCTGATGGTGGCCGACCATACGGCCGTGAACCGCGCCGCCGGCGAACTGGTCCAGAAGCTCAAGGTCACGCCCGAGGCGAATGCGACCAGCGACAGCCTGCAACAGGGAGGCGACAAGAACCTTGCCACGCTCAAGGGCCTGAGCGGGGCGGCGTTCGACAAGGCCTACGTCGACCACGAAGTGGCCTATCACGAAGCGGTGATCGAGGCGCTGGACAAGACCCTGATCCCGAGCGCGCACAATGCCGAGCTGAAGGCTTTGCTGGTCAAGGTCCGGCCCGCCTTCATCGCGCATCTGGAGCATGCCAGGCAGTTGCAGAAGAGGCTTGCCGGTGACTAGGCCGGCCTTGTCCGCGGCGTGGCGGCGCGCCGGCGCCGCCGCCGCCGCCCTTTGCGCGGGCCTGGCCCTGGCGGGCGCCTCGGCGCGCCCCGCGGACGATACGCCTGACGCGAAGGCGGCCGAGCATATCGTGGCCATCGAGGGCATGCGGTTCGTCCCGGCCACGCTGACCGCCAGGCGCGGAGACCGGGTGACGTGGATCAACCGGGACCTGGTGCCGCACACGGCCACCGCGCTTTCCCGGACATTCGATTCCGGCGCCATCGCGGCCGGCGCGTCGTGGACCTACACTGTCGGCGAGGCGGGCAGCATCGCATACACCTGCCTGTTCCATCCGGCCATGCAGGGAACCCTGGTTGCGCAGTGACGAGGCGGAGGTTGGGCTCATGACGACAGCGGCAATGCTGGCCGAAGAGAATGACGTGGCGCTGGCGCGCCGCATTGCGGCGGGCGAGGAGGCCGCGTTCGAGTCGATGATGCGCCGCCACAACCGGCGGCTCTACCGCCTGGCGCGCGCCACCCTGCGCAACGACGCCGACGCCGAAGACGCCTTGCAGGAGGCATACCTGGCGGCGTATCGCTCCATCGCCCGGTTCCGCGGCGACTCCTCGCTCTTCACCTGGCTGTCGAGGCTGGTGCTGAACGAATGCTTCGGCCGGCTCCGCAAGCACGGGCGCCGCGAGGCGCTGTGCCCGATGGCCGGCGACATAGAGGACGAGGCAGACGCGATGACCATCAACGACTTCGATCCGCCCTACCACGCCGCGGCGCGCTCGCAGCTACGCACCCTGCTGGAGGCGAAGCTGGACGCCTTGCCGGCCTCGTTCCGGACCGTATTCGTGCTGCGCTCGGTCGAGGAATTGTCCGTGGAGGAAACCGCGCATTGCCTGGGCATCCCCGAGGCGACGGTGCGCAGCAGGCATTTCCGCGCCAATGCGCTGTTGCGCGAGTCGTTGTCGCGTGAAATCGACGTGACGGAGAAGAGCCTGTTCGAGTTCGATGGAGACGATTGCGACCGGATGGTGGCGGCGACGCTGGCGCGGTTGAGGGGGTGAGCCTACGACTCAGCAAGGCGCCCAGGAAAAGAAATCCTGCCAGACATGAATGCCCTTCGTGTAGTCGGGAGGCAAGGTCTCAATGTATCGCCCGGTCGATGCGATCCGTATTGAGCTGACCATGACTTTGATCCGATCGCCATTGACCCCTTCGGTAAAGCCGGTGATTTGAAAAGTCTCTTCTACGGACCGCCCATACAGCGGCTGGCCGAATGAAGTGCCCACTACATCTCGACGTTTGCCTGTGTCTTGCCGACAAACGCGCGCACCGTTCGTTGACACAAGTTTTCGTACATCTTTTGCAGCTTCAACTCGTTGTTGCCGTCGTAGCGCAGCCGCTTCTTGAGCTGTCTTCTTCGACTTGGCATCGAACTCCACGGATCGGTCGTGCCTGGCCAGAAATTCATGCGTAAGAGACGAGGCCGGGTGGTCCGCCCCAAATGACAGTGTGAGCTGTATGCCGCGGCAAAAGACCTCATCCAACGATCTCTTGCGGTCGTTTTTTGCCTTGGCGGCGGCGCTTTCATATTTGGACTGAAAGTCGCGTGCGTAGTCTTCGGGCCAATTGTTGGCTGTATACGTCTTTACCGAATTTTCGTAAGCCGCAATCTGCGCCTGCTCCAACCCGCAGGCCAGTGCATATCCCTTGTGCAGGCCGGCGTTCTGAACAAACTCGGAATAGGGATACGCTTCGGCCATTGCGAGCGGGGCTGCCAATAGGAACATGGCTGAACCAAAAATCGCATTCATATTCATTAGCTGATCACTCGTGCTGCCGTCTGATTTAGCGGGTTTTTTGTAGTAAACGGGAGAAATGGCCAGCGTCCTTTTCCCGGGGGCTACATTATGAATGAATATTGCTAAATATTACAAAACTAGTGCGAATTCAAGTGTGAGAGGCAAGCGGACCTGCGCCGTCTGAAGTGCGTCGCATGGAAGGTGACGCCTTCCCCGGTAATGCTCGATGAACCCTAAAAAATAGGGTCGTGCTGTGGCCTGGCCCGCAGATCGGCGGGACTGTGGGGTTCCTGGAATGTCAGAAACTGGTATATTACTTCTTACATTAAGACCGCCATGAACACACTGCCCGAAACCATCCTTCAACAAGCCCAATCTCTCCCCGAGGGAGGCGTGCTGTCGCCTAAGGAGTTCCTGCACCTGGGGAGCCGGGCGGCAGTGGATCAGGCGTTTTCGCGCCTGGCCAAGGCCGGCAAGCTGCTGCGTGTGGCGCGTGGCACCTACGCGGCGCCGGTCGCCAGCCGGTTCGGCGCGCGGGCACCCTCGCCCGAGAAGGTCGTCCAGGCGCTGGCCGAGCAACGTGGGGAAACCGTCGTGCCGCATGGCGCCAGCGCGGCCAACGCGCTGGGCCTGACGCAGCAAGTGCCGATCCGCGAGGTCTACCTGACTTCCGGCCGGACGCGGAAGCTGAAACTCGGGCGTTCGGAAGTGCTGGTGAAGCATGCGCCGCGCTGGATGCTGGCTTTGGGTGCGCGGCCAGCCGGCGCAGCCGTGCGCGCGCTGGCCTGGATGGGGCCGACGCACGCCGGCGAATCGCTGGTGTCGCTGCGCCGCACGCTGCCCCATGCCGAATGGCAGGCGCTGGCCTCGGCGCGGGCGACGCTGCCGGGCTGGATGGCGCAGGCTATCGGCAGGGAAGCCGCGCGTGGCTGAATACTTCTTCGACTTGAGCAAGGCGAAGCCCGAGAGGCGCTCGCCAAGGACTATGCGGCCATGCTGGCCGATGAACTGATGGTGGGCGATGCCATGCCATTCGACGCGCTGATGGACGCATGCGCCGAAGTCGAAGTCCAACTGAACAAGGTGTAGGCGGGCCTTTGGTTACCAGCCCCGATGCACAAATGAAAATGCCCAGCTTTCAGGGCTGGGCATCGAATGCTTGGTGGCCTGGGGCGGAATCGAACCACCGACACAAGGATTTTCAATCCTCTGCTCTACCGACTGAGCTACCAGGCCAACGAAGCCCGCAACTATACACAATATTCGGAAGAGACGGGGGCGGGCGGCTCTTCTGCGATAGGGCGCAGGCAGGAAGCCTTGAAGCGGGGAAGGCGAAATGCAAAAAGCCCAGCCGTTTTGGTACGGGCCGGGCTTTTCTGCGGGGCTATTACTGGATCAGCAGTAGCCAAAAATTCTTTTGGTGGCCTGGGGCGGAATCGAACCACCGACACAAGGATTTTCAATCCTCTGCTCTACCGACTGAGCTACCAGGCCAACGAAGCCCGCAACTATACACAATATTCGGAAGAGACGGGGGCGGGCGGCTCTTCTGCGATAGGGCGCAGGCAGGAAGCCTTGAAGCGGGGAAGGCGAAATGCAAAAAGCCCAGCCGTTTTGGTACGGGCCGGGCTTTTCTGCGGGGCTATTACTGGATCAGCAGTAGCCAAAAATTCTTTTGGTGGCCTGGGGCGGAATCGAACCACCGACACAAGGATTTTCAATCCTCTGCTCTACCGACTGAGCTACCAGGCCAACGAAGTCCGCAACTATACACAATTTTTCAGGCTTGTGCCAGCCGGGGAGGAAAACCCCGGATTTTTCGCCTTCGCCTGCGCAGCCCATGCCGGACACTGTTGGCTGGAGGGTACGAAAGGCGCGGCCCACGGTCGCGGTTGGGCGTCGGGATGGCCTGGGGATAACCCGCAGGAGTATAATCACCAGCGGTCTGTCGCCACATCATCTTGTGGCGCCTTGTTCCTGGTGGCAGTTCTTAACGCTTACGCGCGGATGGCCTGGCCGTCCCTCCCACATGTCGGTAGCTGTCCTTGCCTTCGGTCTGAATCACACGTCCGCGCCGGTTTCGGTCCGCGAACGCGTGTCCATGCCCGTCGATCTGGTGAAGCCCGCGCTGGAAGGCCTGCGCTCGGCGTTCGGCGGCTCCGTGCGCGAAGCGGCGATCCTGTCCACCTGTAACCGTACCGAGATCTATTGCGCGGCCGACGGCCACGTCGCCGACCAACTGCCCGCCTGGCTGGCTGAACACAACCGCCTGGACGCCGGCGCGCTGCGCCCGCACCTGTACCGCCATCACCAGGACGACGCCGTGCGCCACGCTTTCCGCGTGGCCAGCGGCCTGGATTCCATGGTACTGGGCGAAACCCAGATCGTGGGCCAGATGAAGGACGCCGTGCGCGCCGCCGGCGAAGCCGGGGCCCTGGGCACCTTGCTGCACCAGATGTTCCAGCGCACCTTCTCGGTGGCCAAGGAAGTGCGGTCGCAGACCGCCATCGGCGCGCAGTCGGTGTCCATGGCCGCCGCCGCCGTCCGCCTGGCCGAACGCGTGTTCGGCAATCTGGACCAGGCCCGCACGCTGTTCATCGGCGCGGGCGAGATGATCGAATTGTGCGCCACGCACTTTGCCGCGCAGCGTCCGCGCAGCATGGTGGTAGCCAACCGCACGGCCGAACGCGCCGAGATCCTGGCCAACCGGTTCTCGGCCAGCACGATGAAGCTGTCCGACCTGACGGAGCGCCTGTCCGAGTTCGACGTGGTCGTGTCCTGTACGGCAAGTTCCCTGCCTATCCTCGGCCTGGGGATGGTGGAGCGGGCCACGCGGCTGCGCCGCCACCGCCCGATGGTCATGATCGACCTGGCCGTGCCGCGCGACATCGAACCCGAAGTCGGCCGCCTGGACGACGTCTACCTGTACTCGGTGGACGATCTGGGCCGCCTGGTGCAGACCGGCACGGACGCGCGCCGCGCCGCCGTGGTGCAGGCCGAAGCCATCATCGAAACCCGCGTCCAGGGCTTCATGCACTGGATGCAGTCCCGCGAAGTGGTGCCCGTCATCCGCGACCTCCACCAGGCCGCCGAAGACGTCCGCGCCGCCGAACTGGAACGCGCCCGCAAGCTGCTGGCGCGGGGCGAATCGCCCGAGGCCGTGCTCGAACAACTGGCCCATGGCCTGACGCAGAAATACCTGCACGGCCCGCTGGCGGCCCTGAACCGCAGCGAAGGCGACGACCGCAAGCAGTTGCTCGCCTGGATGCCGCGCCTGTTCCCCGGCCGCGACTCCCGCCGTTAGCGACGCTGTCCCACGCCCCGCCCTCCCTGGCGGGCGTTCGTCTTTTGGGCGCCCGCTATCCGCCATTCCGCTTTTCTTTTTGGTCATCCCCATGAAATCTTCCATGCGCAGCCGGCTGGAGCATCTGTGCCACCGCCTCATCGAGGTCGACGCCCTGCTCGCCGAACCGGACACCGCGTCCGATATGGAGCGTTTCCGCAAGCTCTCGCGCGAACGCGCCGAATTGGAGCCGGTGGTCGAGGCGTTCACCGCCTTCGCCCGCACCGAGGAGGACCTGGCGGCCGCCCAGGAGATGCTGTCGGATCCGGACCTGAAGGCCATGGCCGAAGACGAGATCAAGTCCGGGCGGATCAAGCTGGAAGAGCTGGAAGCCGCGCTGCAACTGCTGCTGCTGCCGCGCGATCCCAACGACGGGCGCAGCGTGTTCCTGGAAATCCGCGCGGGCACGGGCGGCGATGAAAGCGCGCTGTTCTCGGGCGACCTGCTGCGCATGTACACGCGCTACGCGGAACAGCGCGGCTGGCGGGTGGAGCTGATGTCGGAAAGCCCGTCGGAACTGGGCGGCTACAAGGAAGTGATCGCGCGGATCGACGGCGACGGCGCCTATGGCCGCCTGAAGTTCGAGTCCGGCGCGCACCGCGTGCAGCGCGTGCCCGCCACCGAGGCGCAGGGCCGCATCCATACCTCGGCCTGCACCGTGGCCATCATGGCGGAAGCGGACGAGATGTCGGATATCGTCATCAATCCGAACGACCTGCGCATCGATACGTTCCGCGCCAGCGGCGCGGGCGGCCAGCACATCAACAAGACCGATTCGGCGGTGCGCATCACCCACTTGCCGACGGGGCTGGTGGTGGAATGCCAGGACGACCGTTCCCAGCACCGCAACAAGGACAAGGCCATGCAGGTGCTGGCCGCGCGCCTGAAAGACAAGGAAGTCCGCGAACGGCAGAGCAAGGAAGCGGCCGAACGCAAGAGCCTGATCGGTTCGGGCGATCGTTCCGAACGCATCCGCACCTACAACTTCCCGCAGGGCCGCGTGACCGACCACCGCATCAACCTGACGCTGTACAAGCTGCAGCAGATCATGGAAGGCGACCTGGAAGAACTGACCGGCGCGCTGATCGCCGAGCACCAGGCCGAGCAATTGGCGGCGCTGGGCGACGACATTTGACGGGGCTTTCGCCATGATGCCGCCTCAGTTGAAGACGCTGCTGTTCGATGCGCGCCTGCCTAGGCTGGAGGTGCGCATGCTGCTCGAACACGTGCTGGGCAAGCCGCGCGCCTGGCTGCTGGCGCATGACACCGATCCGCTCGCGCCCGAGGTGGCCGCGGCGTACGAGTCGCTGGCCCAGCGGCGCCTGTCCGGCGAGCCCATGGCCTATCTGGTGGGCCATCGCGAGTTCATGGGCCACCGCTTCCGCGTGACCCCCGACGTGCTGATTCCGCGGCCGGATACCGAGGTGCTGGTGGAGACCGCGCTGGAATGCCTGGCCGGCCTGGCCGCGCCCGCCGTGCTGGACCTGGGCACGGGCAGCGGGGCGATCGCGATTTCGATCGCCCTGGCGCGCCGCGACGCGCGGGTGATGGCGTCCGATGTCAGCGCGGCCGCGCTGGCCGTGGCGGCCGCCAACGCCTGGGACCTAGCGGCGTCCGTCCGCCTGGTCGAGGGCAGTTGGTACGAGGCCGTGCCCGCGGGCGAGGGCTTCGATCTGATCGTGTCCAACCCGCCCTATGTGGCCAGCGACGATCCGCACCTGGACCAGGGCGACGTGCGCTTCGAGCCGCGCGGCGCGCTGACCGACGGCGCGGGCGGCCTGGAAGACCTGGCCCGCATCGTGCGGGGCGCGGGCCGCCATTTGAAGCGGGGCGGCGCCCTGTGGATGGAACACGGCTGGGACCAGGCGCAGGCGGTGCGCGACCTGCTGGCGCAAGCCGGGTTCGACGCCGTGCACAGCCGGCGGGACCTGGCCGGCATCGAGCGGATCTCCGGCGGCCGGCTTTCCGGGGGAGCGCCGGGCGCCAGCGAGGGGTCCGTGCCCGTCACAGGTGTCTGACACCCCCGAGACGCCGGCGCAGGTTGAAGGCCGTCTCCCGCGGGTGCCCGTCACAGGTGTCTGACACCCCCGAGACGCCGGCGCAGGTTGAAGGCCGTCTCCCGCGGGTGTCAGACACCATAATGATGCCAGCGAGACGCGAGCGTCCGTGCCCGTCCCGGGTGTCTGACACCCCTGAGACGGCGGCGCAGGCTGAAGGCGGTCTCCCGCGGGTGTCAGACACCACGATGATGCCAGCGAGACGCGAGCGTCTGTGCCTGTCCCGGGTGTCTGACACCCCCGAGACGCCGGCGCAGGCTGAAGGTGGTCTCCCGCGGGTGTCAGACACCACGATGATGCCAGCGAGACGCGAGCGCCGGTGCCTGTCCCAGGTGTCTGACACCCCCGAGACGCCGGCGCAGGCTGAAGACGGTCTCCCGCGGGTGTCAGACACCACGATGATGCCAGCGAGACGCGAGCGCCGGTGCCTGTCCCAGGTGTCTGACACCCCCGAGACGCCGGCGCAGGCTGAAGACGGTCTCCCGCGGGTGTCAGACACCACGATGATGCCAGCGAGACGCGAGCGCCGGTGCCTGTCCCAGGTGTCTGACACCCCCGAGACGGCGGCGCAGGCTGAAGGCGGTCTCCCGCGGGTGTCAGACACCACGGTGACACCACGATGAGGCGCCCGCAGGCCGATTCCCGGAGCGCGGCCCGGGGTATCCGGGCGCTTTTTCCCGCTGTACCTATAATTGGCGTATTCCCTACGCCTGTCCGAGAGACCACCATGAGCGACGTTCAAGAATTCATCCGCGAAACCGTGACCCAGCACCCCGTCGTGCTGTTCATGAAGGGCACCGCCCAGTTCCCGCAATGCGGCTTTTCCGGCAAGGCCATCCAGATCCTGAAGGGCTGTGGCGTGAAGAAGCTGGTCACCGTCAATGTGCTGGAGGACGACGAAGTCCGCCAGGGCATCAAGGAATTCTCCAGTTGGCCCACCATCCCGCAACTGTACGTGGGCGGCGAGTTCATCGGCGGTTCGGACATCATGAACGAGATGAACGAGTCCGGCGAACTGAAGACCCTGCTGGAGCAATCCGGCGCGATGGCCTGAACGCCCCATGCGGCGGCTGGTCATCGGCATCACCGGCGCCACCGGGGCGCTCTACGCGGTGCGCATGCTGCAGGCATTGCGCGGCGTGGACGATGTGGAGACGCATCTGGTGGTGTCGGCGTCCGGCGTGCTGAACATCAAGCACGAGCTGGACGTCGGCCGCCATGACGTCTACGCCCTGGCGGACCACGTGCACAGTGTGCGCGACGTCGGCGCCACCCTGGCCAGCGGGGCGTTCCAGACCGCCGGCATGGTGATCGTGCCATGCTCCATGCGCACGCTGGCGGCCGTGGCCCACGGCCTTTCGGACAACCTGATCACCCGCGCCGCCGACGTGACCCTCAAAGAGCGCCGGCGCCTGGTGCTGATGGTGCGCGAGACGCCCTTCAACCTGGCGCACCTGCGCAACATGACGGCCGTGACGGAAATGGGCGGCATCGTGTTCCCGCCGCTGCCGGCGTTCTACCACCGGCCGGCCTCCATCGAAGAGATGGTGGACCACACCGTGGCGCGCGTGCTGGAACTCTTCGATATCGAAGTGCCCGGCCCGCACTGGGAAGGCATGAAGTAGCCCTCGCCAGGCGTGAAAAAGCCCCTTCCAGGGGCTTTTTTGCTGTCGGACCGTCCCAAGGCAAAAAAAGCGCCTTCCCGCTACTGGACCAACCCCAGCCCGTTCAGCGCCGCCAGGTTCTCCGGCCATTGCCGGGCGCGGGCGTTCTGGAGTTCGATGCGGGCCCAGGCCATCCAGCCGGCCCATTCGATGCGCTTGTCCCACGCCGTGCCCCAGGCTTGCAGGGCCGCGAGTCCGGCGGCGGCGTGCGCCTGGGCGGCGTCGAAATCGCCCGCGGTCAGGGCCAGTTGCGCGAGCAGCAGGCGCGGTTCGCCCACCCAAGGATTGTGCGCCACCGCCGCTTCCAGCAGGTGGCGCGCGCTGTCCATTTCGGTCATTGGATGCATACGGGTGACGACCTGCCAGTACAGGGCGCTGGCGGCGGCCTCGTCGCGCGGGCTGAGCGTGGCGCGGCAGCCGTCGAACGCGGGCGGGACGGGAATGCCGGTGTCGCCCGGCATGCGCGACAGCGGCGCCAGCAGGTGCGACAGCATCGACAGGATGTTCGACGGCGGTTTGAGCGGGCCGGGCCACAGCGACGCGGCCCAGTTCGTCTTCAGGTCGCGGCGCTGCTGCTGCGGATAGCCGGCGAAGATCTCGTCCTGCCAGCTATGCCATTGTTCGCCGATGTCGGCGGCCGAGACGACGATGAAAGCGGCGACCTGGCGCGGCGTGAGCACATGGACCTGGCCGTTGGCGCCCTCCAGCTTCAGGCCGTCCGGGCCCGCGCCCTGGCCTTGCAGCACGGCCTGGACGAATTTGGTGCGCGGCATGGCGCAGAACAGGCTTACCCATTCCTCGGCTTCGGCGCCCAGCGCCTCGCGCAGCGTGCCGCGCTCGCGTTCGCGGTCGAACAGCGTGAGGTCCACGTATTCGTTGCCGTAGACGCTGTGGAACAGCCCCAGCAGGCGGACTTCGCGCGGCTGGTTCCAGAGCGCCAGCGTGCGGTAGACGCCCAGCAGGTGATGTTTGAAGGTGCCGGCCTTGTGCCAGTCTTCTCCGGCGCTGCGGGCGAACAGCAGGTCCAGCAGGGCGGGCAGGTCGGGATCCACCGCGGCGTAGTGATCGGCAAGCAGCGCGCGCGCATGCGGGTGGAGTTCGGTGGTGGCGGACATGGAAGGGATCAACGATGAATGAAGGCAATCCCGTATTGTGTCCGGATGCCGCGGGCTTGTCATGGCGCGGCGCTTTATATCGGAACGCACATATCAATATGAATATTCATCGCTTCCGGTTTTGAAGGACGCTCACTAGAATGCGAGGTCCTGTTTATAGACTCAGCGAGACAAGCATGCGCCTACGCCATTTCCTGGCCGTTTCCACCGCCCTGGCCGCTTTTGCCGCCGCCCCGGCCATGGCGCAGGACGCCGAACTGACGGTGGGCGTGACCGTCGGCCCGCACGCGCAGATCGGCGAAGTCGCGCAGCGCGTGGCGGCCAAGGACGGGCTGAAGGTGAAGCTGGTGGAGTTCAGCGACTTCATCCAGCCGAACGCGGCGCTGGACGCCAAGGAACTGGACCTGAACATCTACCAGCACAGGCCCTTCCTGGAATCGCAGAACAAGGCGCGCGGCTACAAGCTGGCGCCGGTGGCGACCGCCGTGGTGCAGCAGATGGGCATCTACTCCAAGCGGCTGAAGTCGTTGGACGATCTGCCGCAAGGCGGCAAGGTGGCCATTCCGAACGACCCGACCAACGGCGCGCGCGCGCTGCTCGTGCTGCAGGCGGCCAAGCTGATCACGCTGAAGGACGGCGTGACCGTGACGGCGTCGCTGTTCGACGTGGCGCAGAATCCGAAGAACCTGAAGTTCATCGAGATCGAGGCCGCGCAACTGCCGCATTCGCTGGCCGACGTGGATGCCGCGGCGGTGAACTCGGCCTACGCGATCCCGGCCGGCCTGTCGCCCGCCAAGGACGCGCTGGCCCTGGAAAGCAAGGACGCGCCGTTCGCCGCCGTGGTGATCGCCGCGCGCGAGGACAACAAGAACGATCCGCGCATCGCGCGCTTCATCAAGGCGTACCAGTCGGACGAGGTGAAGGCTTTCGTCGCGAAGCAGTTCCCCGGCGCCTACTCGACGTCCTGGTAAGCCCTAGGCGTACTTGCCCGTCAGGCCGCCATCCACGACCAGTTCGGTGCCGGTGATGTAGGACGCTTCGTCCGAGGCCAGGAACGCCACGGCGTTCGCCACTTCCCAGGGCGTGCCCATGCGGCCCATGGGCACCTGCCTGTCGCGGGCCGCGCTGGCGGCGCGGGCGTCGGCGTCGAACATGCGCGCGACGTTCTTCGCCACGCGCGGCGTATCGATCAGGCCGGGAATCACCGTGTTCACGCGGATGCGGTCGGCGGCATACTGCTGCGCGGCCATGCGCGAGAAGTGGATCACGGCTGCCTTGCTCACGCTGTACGCCAGGTGCGGATAACCCGTGTAGCGGATGCCGGCCACGGATGACACGGTCACGATGGCCCCTCCGCCTTGTTCGCGCATGAGCGGCGCCAGCAGCCGCGTGGCGATGAGCAGGCTGGTCACGTTCACCTGCTGGATGCGGTCCCAGTCTTCCAGCGAGATGTCCTCCGGGCCGCCCACCTTGCCGATGCCGGCGTTCGCCTGCAGCACGTCGATGCGTCCGTACCGGCGCAGGGCGGCGTCCACCGCGGCCCGCATGGCGGCGGGATCGGCCACGTCCGCCTGCACGGGCAGGGCGCTGCCGCCGGCCTTTTCGACTTCGTGGGCGGCGTCTTCGGCGGCTTCCAGTTGGGCATCCAGCGCGACGATGGCGGCGCCCTGGCGCGCCATCGTCACGCAGCTTGCCTTGCCGATGCTCCAGCCGGCGGCCGAGGAGCCGGCCCCGGCCACCAGCGCGATCTTGCCCGCGAGCCGGAGTTCATGGCCGGCCGTCATGGCTGGCCTTCGCCCTGGTGCGTCTTGCCCGCGCCGACGTAGGGAATGGCGTGGTCTATGGTTTCCCAGATGTAGCGGCCGGACGGGCTTTGCTGTTCCTCCGCCACGTGGGACACGAGTCCCGCGGCGCGCGAGATGACGGCGAAGCCGCGCATCAGGTCGGTGGGCACGCCGATCTCGCTCAGCAGCGCGGCCACGGCGCCGGTGGCGTTGATGGTGATGTGCCTGCCGTAGGTCGCGTCGATCGCGGACGCCAGCAGGCGCAGCGCCTTGAGCGACTCGCCCTTCAGGTCGGGCTCGGCTTCCGCCAGCGCCAGCAGCTTGATCGAGCGCGGGTCGTCGGGCTTGTGCAGGTGATGGCCGAAGCCGGGCAGGGCGCGGCGCGATTCGCGGAATTCGCGGGCGATCGCCAGCGCCTCGGCTTCTCCGTCCGCCGCCTGGCGGATGCGGTCCAGCAGGCGGGAGCAGTTTTCCATGGTGCCGACGAACTGGCTGCCGACCGCCATCAGGCCGGAGGCGACCGCGCCTTGCAGGTTTTCCGGCGCGCTCATGTAGATCAGGCGCGTGGCGATGGCGCTGGGCGTCATGCCGTGTTCCATCAGGGTGACGAGCACCGCGTCGACGATGCGCAGGTCGACGGGGCGCGCTTCGCGGCCCAGGATCTGCATGATCATGACTTCGGTGAAGGTCTTCTTGCCGATCAGGTCCTCGACCAGGTCGACGTCCCGGTAGGACATACCGGTGAGGTGATGGGCGCAGAGGCGGGTTTCGGGGGTTTTCATGGCGTCTCCTTCTGGGCCGCGTCGCGCACGGCGTTTTTCAGCACCTTGCCCACGCTGGAGCGCGGCAGGCTGTCGTGGATGTGGAATTGCTTGGGCGTGGCCACGGGGCCGAGCAGGCCGCGCACGTGCGCCTTGAGCTCGTCCTCGCTGGCCTGCGCGCCTGAATGGAACTGGACGGCGGCGTGGACGGCCTCGCCCCATTTCTCGTCGGGCAGCCCGAAGACCGAGCATTCGTACACGGCGGGATGCGCGGACAGGGCGTTCTCCACGTCCACCGGATAGATATTGAAGCCGCCGGTGATGATGACGTCGCGCAGCCGGTCCTTCAGGAACAGGAAGCCGCGCGCGTCGATCAGGCCCGTGTCGCCGGTGTGCAGCCAGCCGTCCACCACCGTTTCGGCGGTTTTCTCGGGCAGGCGCCAGTAGCCGGACATCACCAGGTCGCCCTGCACCACGACTTCGCCGATTTCGCCGCGCGGCAGCAGCGCGCCATCCGGGCCCATGATGGCCAGGTCCGACAGCCAGGTGGCGCGTCCGACCGAGGCGCGGTTCTCGGGCGCCTCGAGGTCGGCGGGCCGCAGCGCGGTGACGATCTGCGGCGCCTCGGTCTGCCCGTAAGTGGTGCCTAGCACCGGGCCGAAAAAGGCGCGCGCCTTGTCTATTTTCTCCACCGGCATGGGCGCGCCGCCATAGATCAGGTTGCGCAGGCGTGGGAAGTCGGCGTGCGAGACGCCCGGCTGCGCCATGATCATGTAGATCAGCGTGGGCGGCATGAAGCTCAGCGTGCCGCCGCGTTCGCGGAAAGCCGCCGTGATGCTGGCCGGATTGACGGTGTCCAGCAGCAGGTGGGCGCCGCCCCGGGCCAGCACGGGCAGCAGGTAGGTGCCCGTGCCGTGCGTGATGGGCGCGGCGACGACGTAGCGGTCTTCGTGCGTGAGTTCCCAGTTGGCGATCTGGTTGATGATGCCGGCGTTCCAGGCGTGATAGGGCTGCATCACCCCTTTGGGCAGGCCGGTGGTGCCGCCGGTGAACTTGATGGCCTGGGTGGCGTGGCGCGGCAGCGCATGGCGCTGCGGCGCGCGCCCGGCATGGCGGGCCAGCAGGGCGTCCAGCGCCAGCGGCGCCGCCGCGTCGTCCAGGTGGATATGGCGCCGGCCTTGCGGCGCCTGGGCTTCGGGCACCAGCGGCGCGCCCGTGCCGTCCACGATCACGATGGACGGCTCGGTGGCGTCCAGGATGCGCCCGATCTCGCGCTCGGTGCTGCGGTAGTTGAGGGGCACCCACACCTTGCCGCTGGCCAGCACGGCCAGCAGCGCCAGGATGTGCCGCGCGGAGTTGCCGGCGCAGATCGCCACGCGCGTCTGCGGCGCCGGGTCCAGGTCCTGCAGCGCGGCCGCCAGCGCGCGGACCTCGGCGGCCAGCCGCGCGTACGTCACCTGGCCCTCGGGGCCGTCCAGCGCGATCCGGTCCGGATACTGCTCGGCGGCGCGGAAGAAGAAATCGATCGGGTACACCTGTGCTCCTTGCTGTGTGGACGGGCCTTAGTTGGCTTTGAGGTTGGCGTTCTTGACGACCGCGCCCCATTTGTCGATCTCGCTGGCGATCTTCCTGCCGAACGATTCGGGCGAGTTGGGCGGTTGCGGCGCGTAGAAGCCGGCCTGCTTGTACGAGGCCTGCAGGGCGGGATTGGCCAGCGCCTTGTTCATGGCCTGGTTGAGGCGGTCGATGACCGGCTTGGGCGTGCCCGCGGGCGCCACCAGGCCGAACCAGGACTCCACGTCGAAGCCGGGCAGGCCGGACTCCGCCAGCGTGGGCGTGCCGGGGACGGAATCCAGGCGCTGGGGCGAGGTCACGCCGATGGCGCGCAGCTTGTCGGCCTGAACGTGCGGCAGGGACGAGGGCAGGTTGTCGAACATGGAGTCCACCTGGCCGCCCAGCAGGTCGGCCACGGCCGGGCCGCTGCCGCGGTAGGGCACGTGCAGGATGTCCGTGCCGGTCTGCATCTTGAACAGTTCGCACGACAAGTGGATGGAGGAGCCGCTGCCGGACGAGGCGCAGGTCAGCTTGCCAGGATTCTTCTTCGCGTAGGCGATGTATTCCTGCACCGTCTTGACCGGCAGCTTGGGATTGACCACCAGGATGTTGGGAATGGTGGCCAGCAGGCCGACGGGCTCGAACCCCTTCACGAAGTCGTAGTTCAACTGGCTGTAGAGCGTGCGGTTGATCGTGTTGGCGATGGAGCCGACGTACAGCGTGTAGCCGTCCGGCGCCGCGCGCGACACGATTTCCGCGCCGATGTTGCTGTTGGCGCCCGTTTTGTTCTCGACGACGAACGTCTGGCCCAGTTCCTCCGTGAGCGACTTCGCCATCAGGCGCGCGACGATGTCGGTGGCGCCGCCGGCGGCATAGCCGACGACCAGCGTCACGGGACGCTCGGGATAGGGCTTGGCCGCCAGGGCAGGGGCCGTAAGGACCGTGGCCAGGGCCGCCGCCGCGGCCAACCGCTTGCTGAATGTATGCATTGTTGTCTCCGTCCTGTTTTGTCTAATATTTGGACAGCTCTTTGTCTGTCCCGCTTCATATTGGGCTTTGATAGAGCCCTCATCAACGCAACGTGTCCAGAAATTGAACAAGCCAGAATCGGAAGGGGCGGGGCCGCGCGTGTTGCGCCGCGGCTTGCGCGTGCTGGGGGTGCTGCGCCAGGCCGGGGCGGCGGGGATGCACGTCGTCGACATCGCGCGCGCGGCGGGCATGCAGCGTTCCACCGTCTATCGCTATCTGGACGTGCTGGTGCAGGAGGGATATGCGCTGCGCGAATCAGAGGCGCCGCGCTGGCGCGTGGCCGAGCTGGGCGTGATGATGTCCGGCGATCCGCACGCCCAGGCGGTGCGCGGCCTGCGGCCGGTGCTGCGGCAGATCAGCGACGTGAGCGGCGATTCCGCTTTTCTCATCTGCCGGGCGGGCAATGATTCGCTTTGCCTGCACCGGGAGGTGGGGAATTACCCCGTGCAGGTGCTGGCGGTGACGGTAGGGCATCGGCAGCCGCTGGGAGTGGGGGCGGCCGGGCTGGCGCTGCTGGCGGCGCTGCCGCCGGACGAGGCCGAGGAGGTGATGGCGCAGAACGAGCAGGCGCTGCGCGCCTACGGGGGCATGACGGTCGCGCAGATGCGGCGCCTGGTGGAGAACACGCGGGGCCGCGGATGGTCCGTGGTGGGCAACGCCGCGGTGCCGGGCGTGCTGGGCGTGGGGGTGGCGCTGTGCGACGCCAGCGGCTATCCGCGCCTGGCGGTCAGCGTGTCCAGCCTGATCGGCCGCATGCAGGCGCCGCGCCAGCGCAGCATCGCCGACCTGATCCGCGCGCAACTGGCGCCCGTTCCCGCCTTCTAGCGGGAGCGGGCCGTTCAGCCGCTAGGCGGCGGCCGCGGGCGCCGGCGCGCGGTAGGTCTTCTGGTAATGCACCGTGAAGGTCTTGAAGGCTTCCAGGGCCTTGTGCGGGTCGTGGCCGGGCTTGACCAGGAAACTGTCGAAGCCGACGCGGGCCTGGTAGTGGATGGTGTCGATCATCACGTCGCCCACCGCGCGCAGTTCGCCCTGCCACTGGTAGCGCGTGCGCAGCAACTGCGCCAGCGAGTACCCGCGGCCGTCGGTATAGACCGGGAAGTCCACGGCGATGAAGGCGATGCCGGCGGGATCCAGCGTGCCGTCGGGCTCGGCCAGGTCGCGCAGGTCGGCGTCGGATTCCAGCAGGATCGCGACCGGGTGGCGGTGGCGGCGCAGGGCGGCGCGCGACGTCTTCCAGAGGGACAGCGGCACGATCCAGCCCGGCGCGTCGTCGGGCACCTGGCCTTCGGCGGGCACTTCGGGTTCGGGCGTGAAGAGACGGGACGCGTCGGCTTCCAGCCGGCCCTCGCGGATCAGGTGCGGCCCGGGGGCGTCGTGGGCGTAGATGTCAGGCATGGGCGGGCTCCGCGTTCTGCGTGGGTTTGGCGAAGGCGGGGTCCGAATAGACGTCCTGCTTGAAGGGGTCGATACCGACGCGGTCCACCACGTCGATGAAGCGTTCTTCCTCGCTGTCGCGCAGGCCCAGGTAGGTGCGGATCAGGCGGTCGACCACGCCGGCGACCTGGTCGCGCGCGAACGAGGGGCCGATGATGCGGCCGATCGCGGCGCCGCCGCCGCGCGTCGATTCGATGTCGGGCAGCGGCTTGGCCGCGCCGTTCTGGCGGCCGCCGATGGTGACCTGGTACCACTCCTCGCCGGCCTTGTCGACGCCCAGGATGCCGATGTGGCCCACGTGGTGATGGCCGCAGGAATTGATGCAGCCGGAAATATTCAGGTCCAGCTCGCCGATCTCGAACAGGTAGTCGAGGTTGTCGAATTGGCGCTGGATGGCTTCGGCCACGGGGATGGAGACGGCATTGGCCAGCGCGCAGAAGTCCCCGCCCGGACAGGCGATGATGTTGGTCAGCAGGCCGACGTTGGGGGTGGCCAGGTTCAGCGCTTCCAGCGCGGTCCAGAGTTCGTGCAGGCGCGCGCGGCGGACGTCGGCCAGGATCAGGTTCTGTTCGTGCGAGACGCGCAGTTCGCCGAAGCCGTAGTCGTCGGCCAGGTCCGCCACGGCGTCCATCTGGTCGGCGGTGACGTCGCCCGGGGGCACGCCGGTGGCCTTGAGCGACACGGTGACGGCGGCGTAGCCGGGCGCCTTGTGCGGATGCACGTTGGTGCGCAGCCAGCGGGCGAAGCGGCGGTCGGCGGCCGCCAGCGCGGCGGTGTTGTCGGCGTCCTGCGCGGCCGCGGCGTCGTACTGCGGCCAGATGAAGCGGGACTTGATGGTGTCGACGAATTCCTGGGTGATGGTGTCGGGGCCGCCCTTGATGAGCTGCCATTGTTCATCGACCTGCTGCGCGTAGACTTCCGGCGTCAGGTCCTTCACCAGGATCTTGATGCGCGCCTTGTACTTGTTGTCGCGGCGGCCGTGCAGGTTGTAGACCCGCAGCGCGGCCTGCAGATAGGTCAGCAGGTCCTGCCATTCGACGAAGGGGTTGATCAGCTTGCCGACGATGGGCGTGCGGCCCAGGCCGCCGCCCACCCAGACGCGGAAGCCCAGCTTGCCGTCGCGCTCGACGGCCTGCAGGCCGATGTCGTGCACGCCGACGGCCGCGCGGTCCTGCACGGCGCCGCTGACGGCGATCTTGAACTTGCGCGGCAGGAAGGCGAATTCGGGATGCAGCGTGGACCACTGGCGGATGATCTCGCACCAGACCAGCGGGTCCACGAGTTCGTCCGGCGCGACGCCGGCGAAGTGGTCGGTGGTGGTGTTGCGGATGCAGTTGCCGCTGGTCTGGATGGCGTGCATCTGCACCGTGGCCAGTTCGGCCAGGATGTCCGGCACGTTTTCGAGCTTGGGCCAGTTGAACTGGATGTTCTGGCGGGTGCTGAAATGCCCGTAGCCGCGGTCCCATTTGCGCGCGATGTGCGCCAGCGTGCGCAACTGGCGCGACGCCAGGATGCCGTACGGGATGGCCACGCGCAGCATGGGCGCGTGGCGCTGGATGTAAAGGCCGTTCTGCAGCCGCAGAACGCGGAATTCGTCTTCGGTGAGCTGGCCGTCGAGGAAGCGGCGGGTCTGGTCGGCGAATTGCGCCACACGCTGCTCGACGAGCTGCTGGTCGACGGGGTCATACACGTACATGTCACTGCCCTTGAAGTCTTCTCGGTCTGAGCCCCTGCGGTCGCTGGGCGCAATGCGCCAGGAAGGGGATTCATAACCGTAACAGGCAGCCGCCGCGACCGTCTAAGTCATTCTGGTAATAAAGTAATTAGGCCCCCACGCTGCGCGCACTTCGTTCGCTTGCTGCCCCCCGAGGGGGCTGGCCCGCCTTGGGGCGGCTCGGCGGCGGGCCGGCTATTTTTGCGGAGGCTGTCGTCCAACGAATAAGCTCCCGCGCGGCGTGCGTTCTGCGTGCTTGCTGTCCTCGCGGGGCAGGCCCGGCTTGGGGCGGCTCGGCGGCGGGGCGGCTATTTTTCAACCACATATCTGCTGCAATCGAATTTACAACGCGGCGTTCACCGCCCAGCGGGCGACCAATACCAGGATGACGACCAGGCAAAGCGCCATCAGCAGGCCGGTCAGGATCAGCAGGGCCGGTTTGTTGTTGGCGATGTCCGCATCGTAGCCCTTGCCGCGCCGTACGCCGAAGAATCCCCACAGCACGGATTTGACCGTGCGCAAGAAACCGAGCATGTTTTTTCTCCTGGCGTGATGGCGGATGCCGGCACTGTAGGCCGCGGCGGGCCGGGGAAACAGATGCAGATGCGCCTTACTCGACCGTATCAGCGGGCGGCGCGGCGGGGGCGCCGATGCCGCGCACGATATGGTCCAGCAGTTCGCGCGCGGCCGGCGAGATATGGCGGCCGGCGCGGCTCAGCACCTGCAGGCTGCCCTGGTTGAGGATGGGGTTGGCCAGCGGCAGGCTGGCCAGGCGCTGCGCGCGCATGTCGGCCGTGACCGCGATGGGCGGCGTCAGCGCGTAGCCGATGCCGGCGGCGGCGAACTGCCAGAGCGCCTTGAAGGACGAGGTGGTCAGCACGTTGCGCAGCCGCACCTGTTCGCTGATTTCGGCGGCCTGGATATGCTGGCGCACGCCGAACCCTTCCTGCATCGAGGCGCCGGGATAGTCGGCCAGGTCGGTCAGCAGCAGGGGGCGGCGCAGGCGGGTCAGGGGGTGGTCCTGGCGGACGATGGCCCGGATGGGCTCGGGCCGCGCGTAGTGGGTGCGCAGGCGGGCGTCGTTGGGCGGCTGGAACACCAATCCTATATAGGCGCGGTCGTCGACGATGCGCTGCACGATCTCGGAGGTGCGGGCGACGTCGATGTCCAGCGTGACCTCGGGGTGGCTGCGCCAGTAGCCGGGCAGCACCAGGTCGAACATCATCTCGACGAAGCCTTCGCCCAGCACCAGGTCGATGTGGCCGCGCTCGGCCTTGCGCAGGCTGTCGATCTCCGAAAAAAAGCTCTCCTGGATGTTCTGCTGGCGCTTGACGTAGCGGGCCAGGATGTGGCCCGCGTCGGTGGGGACCACGCCGCGTCCCCGCCGTTCGAAGAGGGCCATGCCGCAATCGCGCTCCAGGGCCGCGATGGCCCGGCTGACCGCCGAGGGATCCATGTCCAGCGCTTCGGCGGCGCCGCGCACGGAGCCGCGGCTCATGACCTGCATGAAGTAATGGGTGCGTCGGGCGTCCAGTTTTTCGTCCATGGCGGGGGCTCCGTGACGGGAGTGCGGCGGGAGATCCACAGATCGAACCTAGGGTTTACCCTTGATTCAAGTAAGATCGTGCAAAATTTTCCCAGGAAAAGCTTATGCGTTGCATTTTACGCAACGCTAATGCCCCCGCGTTGTCATGGTTGCCCGCCGGCCCCCCGGCGAAAATCGGCCCTGCCGCGCGCCGCCGGTCCTCGGGTCCGCGGCAAGCCGCCACAACGACTATTCACGTTCATCAGGGGAATCCGATGTCTCACGCCAGCGCCAGCCTGGCCGCGCCCTCCATGCCGCTCTCGGGCCGCATCCGCATGCTCGCCGCCATCTTGCTGGTGGTGATCGTTTCCGAAGCGATCGGCAGCGTCGCCTTCACGGTGGGCCCGGGCAAGATCATTCTGCAGCCGATGCTGTGGGCCATCTTCATCGGCGCGGTCGTGGCGGCCTTCGGCCAGCGCCTGCCCGCCGGCGCCGGCATCGACACGGCCATGCAGACCCGCATCAGCGGCTACCTGCAATACGCGCTGCTGCCATTCCTGGCCAAGCTGGGCCTGATGGTGGGCGGCGCCCTGCCGCAAGTGCGCGAAGCCGGCTGGGCCCTGGTGTTCCAGGAGTTCGGGCATTTCTTCGGCACCATGGCCATCGGCCTGCCGCTGGCGCTGCTGCTGGGCATCAAGCGCGAAGCCATCGGCGCCACCTTCTCGGTGGGCCGCGAGCCCAGCCTGGCCATCATCGGCGAGCGCTATGGCATGAATTCGCCGGAAGGCCGCGGCGTGATGGCCGAGTACATCACCGGCACCGTGATCGGCGCGCTGTTCGTCGCGTTGATGGCCGGCTTCATCACCAGCCTGAACATTTTCGATCCGCGTTCGCTCGCCATGGGCGCCGGCGTGGGCTCGGGCAGCATGATGGCCGCGGGCGTGGGCGCGATCGCGTCGCAGCAGACGCCCGAGGTCGCGCACCAGGTGGCCGCGCTGGCCGCCGCCGCCAACCTGCTGACCACGGTGGTGGGCGTGTATTTCACCCTGTTCATCTCGCTGCCGACCACCATCTTCCTGTACGGCAAGCTGGAACCTGTGCTGGGCCGCTTTTCGCGCGGCAAGGCGCAGGCGGCGGCCGAGGAGAGCGTGGCCGGGGACGTGCCGGCCCACGGCGCCAAGATGGGCTTCGGCGACCGCCTGACCGCCTATGCCGTGTGCGGCCTGTTCGCGCTGGTGGGCAACCGCCTGGGCTATGGCGTGCCGTTCGCGGACGCCTTGCCGGGCATGGCCATCATCGTCCTGCTGGTCGTCATCACCGACCTGGTGCTGCGCGTGGTGCCCAAGCTGCCGGCCGTGTTCGTGCTGTCGCTGATCGCCATGACGGCCGGCTGCCCCGGCGTGCTGCCGTATTCGGACCAGATCATCGCGATGGTGGGCAAGGTCAATTTCCTGCCTTTCACGACCGTGATCCTGGCCATGGCGGGCCTGTCGATCCTGAAGGACCTTCCCGCCTTCCGCAAGCTGGGCTGGAAGATCGTGGTGGTGTCCCTGGCCGCCAACGCGGGCACGTTCCTGGGCGCGACGATGATTGCCGAATTCTTCCACTGAGTATCGGCAGGCATGATGCAAAAAGCCCCTTCCAGGGGCTTTTTTCGTTTTGGCCGCGGACCGGGTCAGGGCGCGAAGCCCGGCCGGTAGCGCGCGTTGTCGGTAGTGTTTTCCGTGGCGCCGATGTTGGCGACCTTGGGAATGCCGAGGCCCGCCGCCTTGATGGCCGCGGCCTGCCATTCCTGCACTTGCGGATTGCCCATGGCGACGCGATAGGGCTGCAGCGGCGCCAGTCCTTCTATCGTGCCCCAGTCGTTCGCGCTGTGCGTCGCTTGCGCCGGCGCGTCCGGCCGCGCCGCGTAGTCGGCGACGGCCCGGCGCATGCGCGTGTCGGCGTATTGGTCGCGCAGCGCGTCCAGGTCCGGCCGCGGCGCGGCGATGCGCGCGGCTTCGTCGCGGTCGCGCGCGGCGGGGGC
>NZ_UFQC01000080.1 GCF_900496975.1 Achromobacter veterisilvae | reverse complement strand
AGGTGCGGATTCGAGGCTTAATCTTTCGAGCAAAGTCCAAGCTTTGGGTGTCAGAACAAGCTGCTCGAATCCGCTGTAGTGATAGCTAATCACCACGGGGACCAAGATACAAGGTGTCTGACACCCGTACGAGACGCCGGCGCGGATTGCCCCGGTGCCGCCGGGTGTCAGACACCCGCGGAAGCGCCCTGCCTTGAGGGAAGGTGTCTGACACCCGTACGAGACGCCGGCGCGGATTACCCGGATGCCGCCGGGTGTCAGACACCCGCGGCTCACGACGGGTGTCTGACACCCAAGCCGGGTGGCTTCAAGCCTGAAGCGCCTTGCCTTGGGGTGTCAGACACCTGCGGACCCGCGAAGCACCCTACCCTGCCTAGCTCGCGCGGGCTTCCAGCACGGCCACGGCGGGCAGGGTCTTGCCTTCCAGGAATTCCAGGAATGCGCCGCCGCCGGTCGAGATGTAGCCGACCTTGTCGCCGATGCCGTACTTGGCGATGGCGGCCAGCGTGTCGCCGCCGCCGGCGATCGAGAAGCCTTCCGATTCCGCGATGGCGCGGGCCACGACTTCGGTGCCGTTGGCGAACTGGTCGAACTCGAACACGCCCACGGGGCCGTTCCAGACGATGGTGCCCGCCTGCTTCAGGATCTCGGCCAGTTGCGCCGCGGTCCGCGGACCGATGTCGAGGATCATGTCGTCGTCGGCCACGTCCGCCGCCGCCTTCACCGTCGCTTCGGCGTCCGCGCCGAAGGACTTGGCGCACACCACGTCCACCGGAATCGGCACGGCCGCGCCGCGCCGATTCATGATGTCGATCACGGCGCGCGCCTGGTCGACCTGGTCGGGTTCGGCCAGCGACTTGCCGATGGACAGGCCGGCGGCCAGCATGAAGGTGTTGGCGATACCGCCGCCCACGACCAGTTGGTCGACCTTGTCGGCCAGCGATTGCAGGATGGACAGCTTGGTCGACACCTTGGAGCCGCCGACGATGGCGACCAGCGGGCGCTTGGGTTCGTGCAGCGCGCGGCCCAGGGCCTCCAGCTCGGCCGCCAGCAGCGGGCCCGCGCAGGCGACGGGCGCGAAGCGCGCCATGCCGTGGGTGGTGGCTTCGGCGCGGTGCGCCGTGCCGAAGGCGTCGTTGACGTAGACGTCGCACAGCGCCGCCATCTTCTTGGCGAGCGCCTCGTCGTCCTTCTTTTCGCCCACGTTCACGCGGCAGTTTTCCAGCAGCACGACCTGGCCGTGGTCGACCTGGACGCCGTCCACCCAGTCGCGCACCAGTTGCACGGGCATGCCCAGCAGTTCGGACAGGCGCTGGCCGACCTTGGCCAGCGAATCGGCGTCGGTCAGCACGCCTTCCTTGGGACGGCCCAGGTGGGACGTGACCATGACGGCCGCGCCGGCGTCCAGCGCCAGGCGGATCCCGGGCACGGAGGCGCGGATGCGGGTGTCTTCGCTGATGCGGCCGGCGTCGTCGAACGGCACGTTCAGATCGGCGCGGATGAACACGCGCTTGCCGGACAGGGCGCCGGACTTGGCCAGCGCGGACAGGGTATTGACCTTGGGCATGAGTATGGATTCCTACGGTTGGCGAACAAAGGGGACGAACCCATTTTCCGCGACAGCGGAAAACAAATCCGTCCCCTTTGGCCTGACAGCGTTGCTTACTTGGCGGACATCAGCGCGACGGTGGTGTCGAGCATGCGGTTCGAGAAGCCCCACTCGTTGTCGTACCAGGACGAGACCTTGACCAGGCGGCCCGAAACCTTGGTCAGCGACGCGTCGACGGTGCTGGAGGCCGGGTTGTGGTTGTAGTCCACCGAGACCAGGGGTTCGGTGTTGTAGTCCAGGATGCCCTTGAGTTCGCCTTCGGAGGCGGCCTTCAGGATGCCGTTCACTTCCTCGACGGTCGTGTCGCGCTTGGCGATGAACGACAGGTCGACGATCGACACGTTGATGGTCGGGACGCGGATGGCGTAGCCGTCCAGTTTGCCGTTCAGTTCCGGCAGCACCAGGCCCACCGCGGCGGCAGCGCCGGTCTTCGTGGGGATCATGCTCATGGTGGCCGAACGCGCGCGGCGCAGGTCTTCGTGGTAGACGTCGGTCAGGACCTGGTCGTTGGTGTAGGCGTGGACGGTGGTCATCAGGCCGTTTTCCAGGCCCAGCTTGTCGTTCAGCGGCTTGACCAGCGGGGCCAGGCAGTTGGTGGTGCACGACGCGTTCGAGATGACGGTGTCGGTGGCCTTGAGCACGCCGTGGTTCACGCCGTACACGATGGTGGCGTCGACGTCCTTGCCGCCGGGCGCCGAGATGATGACCTTCTTGGCGCCGCCCTTGATGTGCGCGCCGGCCTTTTCCTTGGTCGTGAAAAAGCCCGTGCATTCCAACACCACGTCGACCTTCAGGTCGCCCCAGGGCAGTTCGGCCGGGTTGCGGTTGGCCAGCACGCGGATCTTGTCGCCGTTGACGACCATGAAGTCGCCGTCGACTTCGACGGTGCCCGGGAACTTGCCGTGGGCGGTGTCGTAGCGCGTCAGGTGCGCGTTCGTCTTGGGATCGCCCAGGTCATTGATGGCGACGATTTCGATGTCGTGCTTCTTGCCACCTTCGTAGTGGGCACGAAGGATGTTGCGGCCGATGCGGCCGTAACCGTTGATGGCGACGCGAATGGTCATGACTAAGCTCCTTTTTACAAAACTTGGCGGACGGTCTCGGCCACCTTGTCGGCGGTCAGCCCGAAGAACTTGAACAGTGCGCCGGCCGGCGCGGATTCGCCGTAGCGGTCGATGCCGACGACGGCGCCTTCCAGACCCACGTACTTGTGCCAGAAGGCGGTCACGCCGGCCTCGACGGCCACGCGCGGCAGGCCCTTGGGCAGCACGGATTGCTTCCAGGCGGCGTCCTGGCGGTCGAACACGTCGGTGCTGGGCATGGAGACCACGCGCACGGCGACGCCTTCCTTGGCCAACTGCGCCTGCGCGTCCAGCGCGATGGCGACTTCCGAGCCGGTGGCGATGATGACGGCGCGGGCGCCTTCGGCGTCGCGCAGCACATAGCCGCCGCGGGCGATGGCGTCGACGGTGGCGGCGTCGCGCTGCACGAACGGCAGGTTCTGGCGCGACAGCAACAGGGCCGTCGGGCCGCCGTCGTGCACGGCCATGCCGATGCTGGCCGGGCGCGTCACGGCGGCGTTCCAGGCCACGGCGGTTTCGGCCGTATCGCAAGGACGCCACAACGACAGGTTGGGGATCAGGCGCAGGCTGGAGGCGTGTTCGATGGACTGGTGGGTCGGGCCGTCTTCGCCCAGGCCGATCGAGTCGTGGGTGAACACGTGCACCACGCGCTGCTTCATCAGCGCGGCCATGCGGATGGCGTTGCGCGAGTAGTCGGAGAACGTCAGGAACGTGCCGCCGAACGGCAGGTAGCCGCCGTGCAGGGCCACGCCGTTCATGATGGCGGCCATGCCGAATTCGCGCACGCCGTAGTTGATGTGGCGGCCGAACTGGATGCCCTGTTCGCCCGCGCGGACGGCGGCGACGCCCTTCCAGTCGGTGAAGTTGGAGCCGGTCAGGTCGGCCGAGCCGCCCAGCATTTCCGGCAGGGCCGCGGCCAGCGCCGCGATCGCGAACTGCGAAGCCTTGCGGGTGGCGACGGTCTCGGCCTTTTCCAGCGTGGCGTCCAGGAACGCCTGGAACTGCTCGGCGTAGCCGGCGGGCAGCTCGCCCTTCATGCGGCGCGTGAATTCGGCGGCCTCGGCGGGGAATTCGGCGGCGTAGGCGTCGAAGGCGGATTGCCATTCGGCCTGGGCCGAGGCGCCCTTCTGGCGGCCGTCCCAGCCGTCGTAGACGGCCTGCGGGATCTGGAACGGTTCCGAGGACCAGCCCAGCGCGGCGCGGGTGGCGGCGATCTCGTCCTTGCCCAGCGGCGCGCCGTGCACGTTGTGCGTGCCGGCCATGTTGGGCGAACCCTTGCCGATGACGGTGCGGCAGACGATCAGCGTGGGCTTTTCCGATTGCGAGCGCGCGGCCTTGATGGCGGCGTCCACCGCGGCCACGTCGTGGCCGTCCACGCCGCGGATCACGTTCCAGCCGTAGCCTTCAAAGCGCTTGGCGGTATCGTCGGCGAACCAGTGCTCGACGTGGCCGTCGATGGAGATGCCGTTGTCGTCGTACAGCACGACCAGCTTGCCCAGCTTCAGCGTGCCGGCCAGCGAGCACACTTCGTGCGAGACGCCTTCCATCAGGCAGCCGTCGCCGGTGAAGGCGTAGGTGTGGTGGTCGACGAGGGTATGGCCGGGCTTGTTGAATTCAGCGGCCAGCAGCGCTTCGGCCAGCGCCATGCCCACGGCGTTGCCCAGGCCCTGGCCCAGGGGGCCGGTGGTCGTTTCCACGCCCGGGGTGATGCCCACTTCGGGGTGGCCCGGCGTCTTGGAATGCAGTTGGCGGAAGTTCTTCAGTTCCTCGATCGGCAGATCGTAGCCCGTCAGGTGCAGCAAGGCGTAGATCAGCATCGAGCCGTGGCCGTTGGACAGCACGAAGCGGTCGCGGTTGGCCCAGGCGGGATCCTTGGGGTTGTGACGCAGGTTGCCGGCCCACAGGGCCTGGGCGATTTCCGCCATGCCCATGGGAGCACCCGGATGCCCGGAGTTCGCTTGTTGCACGGCGTCCATCGCGAGGGCGCGGATGGCATCCGCCAAGGCAAGTTTAGGGGCGGTCGGATTGCTCATTCGGAAGGCTCTTTGAAGCTGGCATGCCTAGAAAAAATAGGGCCAGTTAAGTAGGTTGCGAAGCATGGGATTTTAGCATCCAGGGGTTTCCCCCACGCCATCGGCCATAAGCGGGGCCTGGCGGGCATAATGGAGCCCCCGCGGCGCGCCCGCCGCGCGCGCTTGCCATCCCATTTTTGCGTGTCCGCAACACCATGTCCGCCCCCCGCTTCTTCTGCGACATCCCCCTCGCCTCCGGCGCCCGCGCCGCCCTGCCGGACGCCCTGGCGCATCACGCGCTGCGGGTGCTGCGCCTGCGCGACGGCGAGCCCGTCACGCTGTTCAACGGCCAGGGCGGCGAGTATCCCGCCGTGCTCGAAGTGGAAGGCAAGGCCGGTTTTGCCCGGCTGGGCGAGTTCTCCGCGCGCGAGGCAGAGCTGGCCGGACGAGTCACCCTGGTCCAGGGCCTGCCGTCCGGGGACAAGATGGACTGGGTGGTGGAAAAAGCCGTGGAACTGGGCGCCGCGCGGGTCTGCCCCATCGCGGCGCAACGCAGCGTGCTGCAGTTGTCGGGGCCGCGCCTGGAAAAGCGCGTGGCGCATTGGCAGCGCATCGCCCAATCCGCGAGCGAGCAATGCGGGCGCAACCGGCTGATGGCCGTGGACGCGCCCCGGACGCTGGCCGAGTGGCTCGCGCAGCCCGCCGAGGGCCTGCGCCTGATGTGCCATCCGGAAGCGCCGGACGACCTTGCCGCCCGGCTGCGGTCCGCGCCCGGCCTGCGGGCGCTGACTCTGCTGGTCGGCCCCGAAGGCGGATGGTCGGACAAGGAATTGGCGCAGGCCCGCGAAGCCGGCGTCGAGGCCGTGCGCTTCGGCCCCCGGGTGCTGCGCACCGAGACGGCCGGGCTGGCGCTGCTATCGGCCGCCGGCGCGCTGCTGGGCTGGTAGGCCGGTCAGTGGGCCTCGCCGTAGGGCGCGGCCGCCACCCCGGGTTCGGGGTCGGGATGCTTGCCGGCGTGTTCGATGACGTAGGCGAAGACGCGGCCGTTCTCGCGGGCAAAATCCGAGGCGTCGGAGCAGACGGTTTCGATGAGGGCGGAGTCTTCCTCGAGCGCCGGATCGCCCGAATGCAGCTTGTACAGCCAGAGCACCACGCCGGTCTTGTGGTCCAGCACCGTGTCGCACAGGCAGTCGTACAGCGCGTCGAGATTGCCGCCGAAGTACTCGGGGAAGTCCACCGCCTTGACGATGGCGCGCAACACCGCCGAACGGCTGCGGGCGGGATCGCAATTGGCGACGAACAAGGCCAGGCCGAGCTCATGAGCGGCGTCCACCACGGCCTTCTTGTCCAGCCCTTCATGGGCCAGCGCACCGCCGCGCAGGAGCTGCCGCTGCAAAGTAGATTGGCCATTGCGCGTCATGCCTGAGCCTCCTTGAAAAAGGCGATCACTTCGTCGTTACGCTGCATCGTATCGGCATAACCCAGTTCAATCAATCGCTTGGTGTAGCTGGATTCGAACAGGAGGTAGGACATCAGCGACCCGCCTCCCGGACGGCCTGGATCGGACGATACACCGAGTACGCGAAAAAGGGCACGGGCCTGGGCCGGCATGTCCTGCAAGTGCTCCAGCGCCATCAGGTCCAGCGACTGGCTGGGCGTGATCGTCAGGACCTCGATCCGGCGCGCGGCGCCCTTGGAGCCGTCCTCGCCGGCCAGCTCCATCAGGGCATTCATCCGCTGCAGGCGCTCGACGTCGACCGACAGGCCGTCCAGGAAGATGCTGGCCAGCGCGTGCCCGCCCACCTGCGCCAGGGACGGATACGGCGGCGAGTCCTCGCGGTTCTCCGGGTGCGTGTCGTCCCGGAAGCCGGTGCCGATCACCAGCACGCGATGCGCCCCCAGGTGGATGGCCGGGCTGATCGGCGCCAACTGGCGCATCGAGCCGTCGCCGCACCATTCGCCCTTGCCGTGCACCTGCACCTGCCGGGCCGGAAAGACGAAGGGGATGGCCGACGACGCCATCAGGTGGTCGATGCCGATCGGGGTGGGGATCGCCAGGCGCAGGTAGCGGTGCCAGGGCTCGATGGGCGTGTGCGCCTGGTAGAAAGTCAGGTGTTCGCCGCTGGTGTAGCCCGAGGCCGTGATCGCCAGCGCCGACAAGGCCCCGCTCTCCAGGTTGGACCGCAGGTGCTGGAAATCCAGCACCCGGCTCAGCAGGGCCTGCATGGGGCTGTTGTCCAGCAGGGACGTGGGCCGCTTGCGCGTCAGGCCCGAATACATCCATCCCAGCGACAGCAGGCCCAGCCAGCGGACCCCGGTGCGGATCAGGCCGGGCGCGTCGGCCCGGTAGATCATGTCGGTATTCAGCGAGGACCACAGGCGCCGGATGCGCCGCACGCCCAGGTGCGGCCGGTCGGCCCGGCACGCCAGCGCCGCGGCGTTGATGGCGCCGGCCGACGTGCCGCAGATGATGTGGAAGGGATTCCGGAAACGGGAATGCCAGTCCGGATCCAGCAATTCCATGATGGCGCTGAGCACGCCCACCTGATAGGCGGCGCGGGCGCCGCCTCCGGTCAGGACCAGGCCGGTCGGCGTGCGCGGGCACGCCGGGCCGGGAGGCCTGACTTCAACGCGGGGTATTGACATCGACGACCGTCATCGCGGTCATGTTGACGATGCGGCGCACGGTGGAGCTGGACGTCAGGATGTGCACCGGCGCGTTCGCGCCCAGCAGGAACGGACCCACCGCCACGTTGCCGCCCGCGGCCGTCTTCAGCAGGTTGTAGGCGATGTTGCCGGAGTCCACGTTCGGGCACACCAGCAGGTTGGCCACGCCCTTGAGCGACGACGACGGCAGGATGCGCATGCGCAGCGCCTCGTCCAGCGCGCAGTCGCCGTGCATCTCGCCGTCGATCTCCAGATCCGGCGCGATCTCTCGCACCAGCTCCAGCGCGCGGCGCATCTTCGCCCCCGACGCCGAACTGCCCGAACCGAAGTTCGACCGCGACAGCAGCGCGATCTTGGGCGCCAGGTACATGCGGCGCATCTCGTTGGCGGCGGCGATGGTGAATTCGGCGATCTGCTCGGCCGAGGGCTCGTCGTTGACGTGCGTGTCGACCAGCACCACCGTGCGCTCGTTGAGCAACAGGATGTTCATCGCCGCGTACACATTGTGCCCGGGACGGCGGCCGATGACCTCGTCCACGAAGCGCAGGTGGTCGTGGTAGGCGCCCACCGAACCGCAGACCATGCCGTCGGCGTCGCCCAGGCGCACCATCATGGCGCCGATCAAGGTCATGCGGCGGCGCATTTCCACGCGCGCCATTTCCTTGGTGATGCCGCGGCGGCACATCAGCTCCCAGTACGTGGTCCAGTACTGGTGGAAGCGCTCGTCGTATTCCGGGTTGGTGACCTCGACGTCCTCGCCCAGGCGCAGGCGCAGGCCGAGCTTCTCGATGCGGGCCAGCAACACGGACGGGCGGCCTACCAGGATGGGGCGGGCCAGGCCTTCGTCCACCACCACCTGCACGGCGCGCAGCACGCGTTCGTCCTCGCCTTCCGCGAACACGATGCGCGACTTGCCGCCTTCGCGCACCAGGCGCTTGGCCGCCGAGAACAGCGGCTTCATGAACGCGCCCG
>NZ_UFQC01000097.1 GCF_900496975.1 Achromobacter veterisilvae | reverse complement strand
GCGTTCTCGCCGCTGTTCGGCGAGGCCCGCGCCTGGCTGCGCGGCGAATTCGAAGCCGCGGGCCTGTCCACCCGCCTGGACGCCGGCGGCAACCTGATCGGCACGCTGCCCGGGCGCGATCCCGCGCGCCAGCCCATCGCCACCGGTTCGCACTGCGACACCGTCATGAGCGGCGGCCGGTTCGACGGCATCATCGGCGTGCTGGCCGGCATCGAAGCGGCCCGCACGATGCGCGAACACGGCATCCAGCTTGAACACCCCTTCGAGGTCATCGACTTCCTGTCCGAGGAACCCAGCGACTACGGCATCTCCTGCGTGGGCAGCCGCGCGCTGTGCGGCCAGTTGACCGCCGACATGCTGCAAGCCCGCAACCCCGAGGGCGAGACGCTGGCCCAGGGCATCGCCCGCATCGGCGGCGACCCGTCCGCGCTGGGCGCGCCGCTGCGCCGCGCCGGCGAGACCGCCGCCTTCGTCGAACTGCACATCGAACAGGGCCCGGTGCTGGAAAGCCGCGGCCTGCCCATCGGCGTGGTCACCAACATCGTCGGCATCCGCCGCGTGCTGATCACGGTGGAAGGCCAGCCCGACCACGCCGGCACCACGCCCATGGACATCCGCCGCGACGCGCTGGTGGGGGCCGCGCGCATCATCGACGCCGCCAGCCGCCAGGCCGGCGCCGCCAGCGGCAATCCGCATTATGTGGTGGCCACGGTGGGCCGGCTGTCGATGACGCCCAACGCGGCCAACGCCGTGCCCGGCCTGGTCGAACTGACGCTCGAAATGCGCAGCGACAGCGACGCCGTGCTGGACGCCTTCCCGGAGACGCTGATGGCGGGCGTGGCGCAGGACCTGAAGGCGCTGCGCCTGACCGCGAGCTTTGCGCAACTGAGCCGCGCCCGCCCCACCGATTGTTCGCCGCTGGTGATGGACGCGGTCAAGGCCGCCGCCGACCGGCTGGGCTACGCCTCCATGCGCCTGCCCAGCGGGGCGGGCCACGACGCGGTCTACATGGCGCCCACCGGTCCCATCGGCATGATCTTCATCCCCTGCCTGAACGGGCGCAGCCACTGCCCCGAGGAATGGATCGAACCGGCGCAGTTGCTGGACGGCACCCGCGTGCTGTACCAGACGGTGCTGGAGCTGGACCGGGCGCTGCGCGGCGCCTGAAC
>NZ_UFQC01000103.1 GCF_900496975.1 Achromobacter veterisilvae | reverse complement strand
CGGAAGGTGCGGCTGGATCACCTCCTTTCAGAGCTCAAGTGCTCGTGTTAAGCGTCCACTCTTATCGGTTGTTTGATATATAGCTGGGATCGGTTGTGGGCTTGGGTAGAGGGACTCCTCCCTGCGCCCATGACTCCTGAGTGCTGATCCGAGAAGGTTTTGGGTCTGTAGCTCAGTCGGTTAGAGCACCGTCTTGATAAGGCGGGGGTCGTTGGTTCGAATCCAACCAGACCCACCAGGTATTCTGCGTCAAGCAGGGTATGGGGGTGTAGCTCAGCTGGGAGAGCGCCTGCTTTGCAAGCAGGATGTCATCGGTTCGATCCCGTTCACCTCCACCATCGAATATGAATGATCTTCGATCTTTATATTCACCTGGTGCAGCGTAGAGGCCAACTCATAACGTCGCGATTCAAGTTTGAATCCTCGGCTTTATGAGTTGGGTTTTACCCAACAGCTATATTCGTTCTTTAACAATCTGGAAGAAGCACAACGAAATGTACTTATCAAGTACTCGGCGCAAGTCGAAGAAGATGAGTACG
>NZ_UFQC01000006.1 GCF_900496975.1 Achromobacter veterisilvae | reverse complement strand
CTTGCGGATTGCATCGACGTAGCTATAAGCCAGCCGATATTCGAGGCGCTGAGCAGCCATTCTCACAACTTCGGGGTACCCAGTACTTGCGCGAGTCGGGCTGTGGGCCTGATCAATTCGGGGCGTGTAGCCGAGGGATGCAATGCTCTTGCGCACGGCCCTGACGGAAAGCCTGTCTGGTCGTATGCGGACGGCAAGTTTGAGCGCGGCTTGTACAGTCGCCGTCTGGAGGAGCGCGAGCTATGCCTATCTGGACTGCGCTGATGGGGTGGAAGGGCTACGCGGCGGCGACGCTTGTCGGCGCTCTTGTCGCCGGCGGCACGGCCTGGACCGCGCAAGGGTGGCGCAAGGACCTGCGCATCGCGGAGCAGCAGCGCGACCAGGCCCAGCGGGTGGCGGACGCGCAGCGCCAGGCGCGCGAGATCCTGCAACGGCGCCACGCCGAGGTAGGGCAGATCAATGAACGGAATGCGAAGGCCGAATGGGCCGCGTATGGAGGGCTGCGCAGTGCGCAAATCGAAGATGACCGCCTTCGGGCTGATGTTGATGCTGGGAGCCAGCGGCTGCGCGTCCAAGCCTCCTGCGGCCCCGCCGCCGGCGGTGGAGTGTCCGCAGCCGGAACCGCCGCCAGCGTGGGTAATGGAGCCCGCGCAGAACTTGATCCTGCTGCTCGATCAACTTATTTCGCCCTTCGAGCCGGAATCCGGCGATTGACGGCGCAGTTGGAAGCCTGCCAGGTGCGTATGCGCTAGCGTTCGCCTAGCGGGCCCAGGCCGGCAGCGATGGCAGCACAGGCCAGCGCGGTGCGTTTGTCGATCACGACTGGTTTGCCCGTCGCGAAAGCGGTACCGCGCTCCCAGGCCTGCAGCGTGGGCAGGGAGACGCCAAGGGCTTCCGCGGCCGCGCGCTGCGAATATCCCATGCGCTGGCGCCAGGATTGGAAATCCGCCGGCGTCATACGCGCTCCAGCTCGCCTTCGCGCCCAGCCATATCGATCAGGTAAGACGTTCCCGATTCGTCGCTGACAGCGACACCGCGAAATCCAAGAATCCCGGCGGCGCGCGCGGTGATCGTCTGGACGTCCCAGGACATTTCGCCCAGGTCGCCCTCGACGCCGTCGAGGTCGAATACCGATTTCGACTCGCCGATCAGGGCCTCTGCGTCGTCTTCGTCGATGCCCAGGCGGGCCGCCAGTTCGTCGACCAGCGGTTGCAGCCTGGCCGCGTCTTCGTGATAGAACAGCCGGCCAGCTTCGACGATGCTGTCGTCGTCGATTTCCAGGCTATACACCACAGCTTCGCCTGCCGTCACCGTATAGATGCGGGCGGAGAAAAACAGAAACGAGCCGAAGCGGCCGGCGCTGGTGATCGTGCTGATTTCGTTGGGGCTGGTGTGAAACAGCTTCATTGCGTTCTCCGTTGCTTGACTAAATTATATAGTCAGCCGGAAAGACGTCAATCTTTTTCTGCTACCCACTGCATCCACCATCCCTGGTAGTAGCGCTGGCCGTCTATCTCTTCGAAACCGCAAATCATCATTCCGCGGTCGGAACCAAACGTCAGCAGCTCGGGTTCCAGCAGATCGGGGATTGCCACCTTTGGCCCGCCGTCGTACCCATGGAGCGGCTTCATCGTCATCACGGAGACATACCGCTTCAACTCCGGATGCATGATCGAATACATGCGGACCGTCCCGGTTTCGATCCGGCCAGGGTCATTGTCGCGGCGGCGTTCCCCGCGGTGGTGTGTGCGCTGCACAGCGCATTTGAGGTCCAACATTGAACTTATGTACTGTATAAAAACACAGTATATTTCAGTCTCGGAAGGGCGCAATTCGGCCCCGATTTAGTCAACCAGGGATCGAATATGACGGAGGAGGCTGACTGGGGTCAGTCCTCGTGCGCGGACTGTGTTTCGGCCATTCGCATGCGCTCCATCTGAGCGATGAATGTGAGCGTGAGGGCTTCCAGCGTTTCGAGTTCGTCGGGGGTTAGATCGGCGAATCGTTCGGAAGGGATGTCAGGGAAGGGCCAGGACGGCATACCCATGTTTGAGACAGAAAGCGGAACGCCTTGCGGAACAAATGCGGAACACTTCGACATAGTGAACCGGGCGGTATGGCGCAAGTGCTTGATTTTATAAGTGGTGCCCGGGGCCGGAATCGAACCGGCACGCCTTGCGGCGGGGGATTTTGAGTCCCCTGCGTCTACCAATTTCACCACCCGGGCAAGGAGGTCGCGGACACGTCCAGGCGACGGTCGCGGGAGAAGCGAAGACGGCGATTATATGCGGTCTGGAGAAAATTGTCAGGCAAGGGGCGGGTCGCCCCTTGCGCGACCCTTGCCCTTACTTCTTCTCCGGCAGGAACCAGTTCATGACCAGCGCGCAGATGCCGCCGGTGGCCACGCCGGATTCCAGCACGTTCTTCACGGCGTGGGGCAGGTGCGAGAGGATTTCCGGCACTTGCGAGACGCCCAGGCCCAGGGCCAGGGAGACGGCGATGATGAGCAGGGCGCGGCGGTCCAGTTGGATGCCGGCCAGGATATTGATGCCGGACGCGGCGACCGCGCCGAACATGACCATGGCGGCGCCGCCCAGGACGGGTTCGGGCACGGCCTGCAGGATGCCGGCCACGGCGGGGAACAGGCCCAGCACGATCAGCATGCCGGCGATCCAGACGCCCACGTGGCGGCTGGCGATGCCGGTCAGTTGGATGACGCCGTTGTTCTGCGCGAAGACCGAGCTGGGGAAGGTGTTGAACACGCCGGCCAGCAGGGAGTTGGCGCCGTTGACCAGCACGCCGCCCTTGATGCGCTGCATCCAGAGGGGGCCTTCGACCGGCTCTTTGGAGACCTTGCTGGTGGCCGTGACGTCGCCGATGGCTTCCAGCGAGGTGACCAGGTAGATGATCAGCATGGGCACGAACAGCGACCACGAGAAGCCCAGGCCGAAGTGCAGCGGGGTGGGGATCTGGAACAGGGCGGCTTCGCGGGCGCCGGTGAAGTCCAGGCGGCCCATGTAGGCGGCGGCGATGTAGCCGACGGCCAGGGCGAGGACGAGCGCGGTGCTGCGGACCCAGACGATGGGGACGCGGTTCAGCAGGATGATGGTGCCCAGCACCAGTCCGGACAGGGTCAGGTTCTCGGCGCTGGCGAAGGTGCCGTTGCCCATGGCGCTGTAGCCGCCGCCCATGCTGATGAGGCCGACCTTGATCAGGGTGAGGCCGATGAGCAGCACCACGATGCCGGTGACCAGCGGGGTGATCAGGCGCTTGACGAAGGGCAGGATGCGGCTGATGCCCATCTCGACGAAGGACCCGGCGATGACGACGCCGAAGATCGCGGCCATGACGGCTTCGACCGGGGTGCCCTGCTTGACCATGACCGAGCCGCCGGCGATCAGCGGGCCGACGAAGTTGAAGCTGGTGCCCTGCACGATGAGCAGGCCGGCGCCCAGGGGGCCGAAGCGCTTGCACTGGACGTAGGTGGCGATGCCGGAGATGACCAGCGACATGGACACGATCAGCGTGGTGTCGCGGCTGGACACGCCCAGGGCCTGGCAGATGAGCAGGCCGGGGGTCACGATGGGGACCAGGATGGCCAGCAGGTGTTGCAGCGCGGCGATGAAGGCGACCGGGGGCGCCGGGCGGTCGTTGGGGCCGTAGACCAGGTCGTGGCTGGGTTCGTCGGCGTCGGAGGCGCCGTGGGGAGCGGGTTGGGCGAGGGAGGCGGGTTGCATGGCGGATGGCCGGCCAGGTCGGAAAGGAAAGTGCGGGATTTTAGCGGGGAAGGCCCCGCCGCGCCCGGGAGCGCCAGCCGGGGGCTTGAAAACCTCCCATTGGCCCCCACATCAGTAGGGTTTCCCGGAAACCGCGCGGGCGAGACGCCCCGGTGGATGGGATTGTCTTGTCCCTAATTTTTTCGACCTCTACACATAATCATGAGCCAAACCGCCACGTCTTCCGCGTCCGAAACCCTGGGGTTCCAGGCCGAGGTGAAGCAGTTGCTGCACCTGATGATCCATTCGCTGTACAGCAACAAGGAAATCTTCCTGCGCGAGCTGGTGTCGAACGCATCGGACGCCTGCGACAAGCTGCGCTTCGAGGCCATCGACCGTCCCGAACTGCTGGAAGGCAACGGCGAACTGGCGATCACCGTCAGCTACGACAAGGCCGCCCGCACGATCACGATCTCGGACAACGGCATCGGCCTGTCGCGTGAAGAGGCGGTGGCCAACCTGGGCACCATCGCCCGTTCCGGCACGCGCGAGTTCTTCTCGCAACTGACCGGCGACAAGCAGAAAGATGCGCAGTTGATCGGCCAGTTCGGCGTGGGTTTCTATTCCTCGTTCATCGTGGCGGACAAGGTGACGGTGGTGAGCCGCCGCGCCGGCGCCGCCGATGCGATCCAGTGGGAATCGGACGGCCAGGGCGAATTCACGATCGCCGCGGCCGAGAAGGCCTCGCGCGGCACCGACGTGACGCTGCACCTGCGCGCCGACGAAGACGAACTGCTCAACGGCTGGAAGCTGCGCGAGATCCTGCGCCGCTATTCCGACCACATTTCCCTGCCCATCCGCATGGCCAAGGAAGAGTGGGACCAGGAAAAGGGCGAGCAGGTCAAGACGGACGAACTGGAAACGGTGAACCAGGCGAACGCGCTGTGGGCCCGCAGCAAGTCCGACGTGACGGAAGAGCAGTACCGCGAGTTCTACAAGACGGTGTCGCACGACTACGACGACCCGCTGGCCTGGACGCACAACCGCGTCGAAGGCCGTAGCGAATACACGCAGTTGCTGTACATCCCCAAGCACGCGCCGATGGACCTGTGGGACCGCGACGGCCGCCGCGGAGTGAAGCTGTACGTGAAGCGCGTCTTCATCATGGACGACGCCGACCAGTTGCTGCCGTCCTATCTGCGTTTCGTGCGCGGCGTGATCGATTCGGCGGACCTGCCGCTGAACGTGTCGCGCGAGATCCTGCAGGAAAGCCGCGACGTGCGCGCGATCCGCGAAGGCTCGGCCAAGCGCATTCTGTCGCTGCTGGAAGACCTGGCCGAGAACAAGAAGGAAGACTACGCCACGTTCTGGTCGGAATTCGGCCAGGTGCTGAAGGAAGGCGCTGGCGAGGACGCGGGCAACCTCGAACGCATCGCCAAGCTGATGCGTTTCGCGTCCACGAATACCGGCGACCAGGCGCAGACCGTGTCCTTCGCCGACTACGTGTCGCGCATGAAGGAAGGCCAGGACAAGATCTACTACGTGACGGCGGACACCTTCGCCGCGGCCAGCAACAGCCCGCACCTGGAGATCTTCCGCAAGAAGGGCATCGAAGTGCTGCTGCTGTCGGACCGCGTGGACGAATGGATGCTGTCCTATCTGCGTGAATTCGACGGCAAGTCGCTGGTGTCGGTGGCCAAGGGCGGCCTGGACCTGGCCGAACTGGCCGACGAGGAAGAAAAGAAGCACCAGGCCGAAGTGGCCGAGGACTTCAAGCCGCTGGTCGAGCGCCTGCAGAAGACGCTGGAAGACCAGGTCAAGGAAGTGCGCGTGACGCTGCGCCTGGTGGATTCGCCGGCTTGCGTGGTGGTGGGGCAGAACGAACTCAGCCCGCACCTGCTGCGCATGCTGAAGGCGGCCGGCCAGGAAGCGCCGAACGTGAAGCCCGTGCTGGAGATCAACCCCGAGCATCCGCTGCTGGCCCGCATCCGCGCGGCCGAGGACGGCGAGTTCGACCAGTGGGCCCGCCTGTTGCTGGACCAGGCCCTGCTCGCCGAAGGCGCGCAGATCGCCGACCCGGCGGCGTTCGTGAAGCGGCTGAACGCGCTGCTGCTGAAGTAAGCGGCCCGTCCGCGCTGCCCGGCCCCCGGGGCGGGCGGCGCGGAGGGATCGCGCCGTCCGCGCGCGGTGGACGGCGCGGCCTGCGCGGGGCGCGATGGCGTCATGAAAAAAATGCAAAGGGCGGGGGCGGGCGCAGGCGTTATCCTTCGGGGCAGACGCCTTGTCGGACCAAGCCGAGCCCCCCAATGCCCCATACCTCCATCCCTCTCTCCCAACTCAAGATAGGTTTCATCGGCGCAGGCCGCCTGGGCCGCGCCTTGGCGTGGAGCCTGGATGCGGCCGGCTGCCGCGTGCATGCGGTCGCCAGCCGCGGCGCGGAGCGGGCGGCCGAGTTCGCGGCGCCCATCGCGCATTGCGCCCAATACCCGGCGCAGCAGCTCGCCGACGAATGCGACCTGGTGTTCATCACCACGCCCGACGCGACCATCCAGGCGGTCGCGGACGGGATCCGCTGGCGGGCGGGCCAGGGCGTGGTGCATTGCAGCGGGGCCACGGAAGTGGCGGTGCTGGCCAAGGCCGCGGCCGACGGCGCGATGACCGGCGGGTTCCACCCGATGCAGACGTTCGCCGATCCGGCGGCGGCGGCGCGTTCGCTGCCCGGCTCCACGATCACTATCGAAGCGCAGGGCGAACTCAACGGCATCCTCCTGGCGCTGGTAGAGCGCCTGGGCTGCGCCGCCAACCAGTTGCCTGCGGGCGCGCGGGCCAGGTATCACGCGGCCGCGGGCTATGCCTCGCAGTACATCAATGTGGTGCTGGGCGAGGCGGTGCGCATCTGGCAATCCTGGGGCGCGACCGAGTCGCAGGCCCTGCCGGCGCTCCTGCCCATGGTGCGCGGCACGCTGGCGTCCATCGAAGCTGCCGGGCTGGCCAAAGGCATGCCCGGCCCAGTGTCGCGGGGCGATGCGGGCACCGTCGAGAAGCATCTGGCGGCGCTGGGCGAGCTGGATGACGATACGTTGCGGCTCTATCGCGACCTGTGCCTGCGCAGCGTGTCGCTGGCGTTCGCGGCGGGCGGCATCGATGCCGACAAAGCCGCGCGCATCGAGGGTATCCTGCGCGAAGCCAAGAGCTAGGCGCGGCCGCCTGCCTGCCGCGCACCGGCGGCAGCCTGCCGGCGGATTGCCGGCCAGCCATCGTCGTTTGCCATGCCGACCCGAGAATTTACGATGCCATCGCCGATGGGAATTGCGCGACTATTGCTGCCACGGTAGTGGTCGGCTCGCGTTCGGCAGCGCGCCTCTTCCGCCATAAAAAACCCGCGGGCCACGCGGGGCATGGAGAGAGACATGACACATCGCGTATTCATGGAGGCGCGGCGCCGGGTCGTCCGCGGCCTGGCCCTGTCGCCCTGGGTGGCCGGCTCCCTCGCCGGTTCGCTCGCCGCCGGGGCCGCACGGGCCAGCAGCGGCGGCGCCGGCAACTTCCCTTCCCATCCCCTGACGTTCATCGTGCCCTGGGCCGCGGGCGGCGGCGGCGACATCGTGGTGCGCATGCTGACCACCAAGCTGAGCGACCGGGTGGGCCAGCCCATCGTCGTGGAGAACCGCGGCGGCGCCACGGGCACGATAGGCAGCGCCCAGGCGGCGCGCAGCAAGCCCGATGGCTACACCGTGGTGTACGCCACGGCGGATTCGCATTTCATTTTTCCGCAGATGTACAAGCAGTCTCCCTATGATGCGCTGCGGGACTTTTCTCCGGTGGCGCCCATCGGCTATTTCCAGTTCGGATTGGCCGTGCATCCGTCCATCCCGGCGCGCAATGCACAGGAGTTCCTGGCGCTAGTCCGCAAGTCGCCGCACAAATACACCTACGGCACCTGGGGCGTGGGCAGCACGGCGCAGTTGGTGATGGAGAATTTCAAGGCCGAGCACGGCCTGGACATCCTGCACGTGCCCTACCAGGGCACCGCGCCGGAATTGCTGGGCCTGGCGTCCGGACAGGTCGACGCCGCCATCCTGCCCATGCAGATCACCGACGGCTATGTGAAGGACGGAAAAATCCGGATGCTGGGGCTGGGTTCGCCCGAGCGCTACGCCACCTTGCCCGATCTGCCCACCCTCAGGGAACAGGGGATGGACCTGGACCTGCGCAGCGCGGTCGGGTTGCTGGGGCCGGCCAACATTCCCGCGCCCATCCTGGCGCGCCTGAACGACGAGCTAGGCAACGTGATGCGCGATCCCGTCGTCCAGGACAATCTGCGCACGCAGTACATCGTTCCGCAGATCATGAAGACCGAGGAGTACCGCGCCTTCCTGCAAAGCGAATACCAGCGCTGGGGAGGCATCGTGCGCAATTCCCGCGTCCGGATCGAGTAGGCCGGCCATCTCGGATCGCAGCGATCCCGGCCCGCGTCCACAGGAGCACACCTAGCCATGACAGTCCTGCAGCAATCCCTGCCACTCATCGGCAATCACCTGAACCGTCCTGAATCGGTCATCGCGCTTGCCGACGGGCGGCTGTATGCCTGCGATCGCCTGCGCGGCGTGGTGCGCGCGGACCGGGATCCGGGCGATCAACCGCCGGTGCAATGGCCCGCGGACGAATTCGTGGCCAATGGCATCGCCTTGCTGGATGACGGCACCTTCCTGATCGCCAACGTCGGTCCGCGCGGCGGCGCCTGGAAGCTGGTGGCGCCGGGCCGGCTGGAACCCTTTCTGACCGAAGCGCAGGGCCTGCCGCGTTCGCCGCTGAACTTTCTGTTCCCGGACGAGCACGGCAATGTCTGGCTGTCGCTGTGCACGCAGTTGGAGCCGCGCAGCCGGGCGTTCCATTCGGAAAACGCCGATGCCACGATAGGCGTGCTGCGCGCCGGCAGCAGCCGGATCGAGATCGTGGCGCGCGGGCTGGGCTTCAGCAACGAGTTGCGCGTGGATCCCTCGGGCCGTTGGCTCTACGTGAACGAAACCATCGCCCGGCGCCTGTCGCGCTTCGAGATCCGACCCGGCCCGAGCCTGGGCAAGCGCGAGCTCGTGTGCGAGTTCGGGCGCGGCACCTGGCCGGACGGGCTGGAGTTCGACGAGGAAGGCGGTATCTGGCTGACCAGTGTGGTCAGCAACCGCGTGCTGCAGGTGGACCGGAACGGCCGCTGCGCGGTGCACATCGAAGACTGCGACGACAGCGCCATCGACGCCGCGGAACGGGCATTTGCCGCCAATGCGTTCGGTTTCGAGGAAATCAGCACGGGCAGGAATTACGGCCTGCGCAATCTCTCCAGCATCGCGTTCGGCGGACCGGACCTGCGCACGGCCTACCTGGGCAGCCTGTTCAATACCGGCATTTCGGTGTGGCAGGCGCCCGTGGCCGGGGCGAAGCCCCTGCATTGGAACGTGGGCAGGACGGTGCTCGACTGAGCGAGCCGGCCGGCGCGGCCTTCAGGCCGCCGCATCGGCGCGCAGCACCACCGCATCGAGCGCCAGCGCGCCCTGGCCTTCGGGCAAGGCCAGCAGAGGATTGATCTCCACCGAACTGAAGTCCGCGCGCCGCGCGTGGGCGAAGCGCGACAGGGCCGCCAGCGCATCGGCCAGGGCGACGATGTCGCAGGGGGGCGCGCCACGCGCGCCTTGCAGCAACGCATGGCCTTTGATCTCGCGGATCATTTCCAGGGCAACGTCGCGGCCGAAGGGCGCCAGGCGGAAGCTCACGTCCTTCAGCACTTCGACGAAGACGCCGCCCAGCCCGAACATCACCACCGGCCCGAACACGGGGTCGCAGTGCACGCCGGCGATGCATTCCACGCCCTTGGGGGCCATGGGCGCGACCAGCACCCCGTCGATGCGGGCCTCGGGGCAGTGCCGCCGCACGGAGTCCATGATGCCGGCATACGCGGTCCGCAGCGCGTCTTCGCCCGCGATGTTGAGTTTGACGCCGCCCACGTCGCTCTTGTGCACGATGTCCGGAGACACCACTTTCATGGCCACCGCGCCGCCCAGCGCGGCCGCGGCGCGCACCGCGGCGTCCTCATCGGTGGCCAGCGTGCAGGGCGTGGCGGGAAGCCCGGCCTGGCGCAGCAGCTCCATGGCCTGGACCTCGTTGTAGGCCTCCAGCAGGGGCGCGCCGGCGGCAGGCACGGCCTCGGGCATGCCGGCGTCGGCGTCCACGCCGGCATGGTCCGCCAGACTGGCCACCGCGCCTATCGTGCGGATGGCAGCGCTGGGGTCGGGGAACACCAGGCAGCCCAGGCGTTCCAGTTCGCGGCGGCGCGCGGGCGGGAACAGCGCGCTGATGCCCAGCGGCACGCCGGGATGGCGGGCCTGCATTTCCCGCGCGAACGCCTCGAAGGTGGGCCACAAGGCTTCGGACGAACCGGCCGCGGCCAGGAAGACGGCCAGCGCGTCGTAGCGGCCATCGGCCAGGATGTCGTCGGCGGTGGCCAGCAGCAATCCCGGTTCGGAGACGGCCTGGCCGGTGACGTCGACGGGATTGCGCCCGCTGGCGAAGGGCACGCGTTCCAGCAGGCGGGCCTGGGCGGCGGCGGAGGGTTCGGGCAGCGCCAGCGCGGCGTCGTGGGCCTCGTCGGCCATCAAGGCGCCGACGCCGCCGGAGATGGTGAAGATGCCCAGGCGCCTGCCGCCGGGCAGGCGCTTCCAGGTGTCCAGCGCATAGCCCAGGTTGAAGAATTCCTCGATGGTGCGGGCGCGCAGGGCGCCGTACTGGCGGAACAGCGCGTCATAGACGGCGTCGTCCCCGGCCAGCGCGGCGGTGTGCGAGGCGGCGGCCTGCGCCCCGGCCTGGGTGCGTCCTATCTTCGTGACCACGACGGGTTTGTCCGCCGCGCGCGCGGCGGCCAGCGCGCGGCGCAGCTTGGGGCCGTCGCGGCAGCCTTCCATGTAGGCCATGATGACGCGCGTGTCGGCGTCATTAGCCAGCCATTCGATGCAGTCCGCGACGTCGATGTCGGCTTCGTTGCCGGTGCTGATCCAGTGCGACAGGCCCAGGCCGCGCTCGCGCGCCATGCTGTAGGCATACGCGCCGAACGCGCCGCTCTGCGACACCATGCCGATGCCGCCCGGGGGCACGATGCCGTTGGCGGGCGCGGGCGAAAAGGTGGCGTAGACCTTGCGGCGCACGTTCATAAAGCCCAGGCAGTTGGGACCCAGCAGCCGGATACCGCGCTCGCGGGCGGCGGCGCACAGCCGTTCCTGCTGCGCGGCGCCGGACGCGCCGGTCTCGGAGAAGCCCGAGGTGAAGACCACGGCCGCGCCGATCTGGCCGGGGCGGGCGCGCTCCAGCGCCTGCGCGGCGTGGGCGGCCGGCACGGCCAGGATGGCCAGGTCGATGTCCGCGTCCAGGGCGTCCAGGCCGGGCACGGCGGGCAGGCCCTGGATGGCGTCCGCGCGCGGGTTGACGGGAACGATGCGGCCCGCGTAGCCATGCTGGCGCAGCAGCGTGACGGGCATGGCGCCGATCTTGCCCGGCGTGGCGGAGGCGCCCACGATGGCGATGCCTTGCGGATCGAAGAGGCGGGACAGGGAGGAATCGGGAAGCTGGGTCATAGATGGGGCCAGGGGAATTCAGGAATAGCGGACGACGCTGCGGCCGATGCTGCCGCGGTCGAGCATCGCGGCCAGCGCCTGTGGCAGGTCGCGGGGTTCGATGACGCGGGAAACCAGGTCCAGGCGCGCCGGGCGGTACTCGGCGGCGAGTTTGTTCCACACCAGCCGGCGCAGCGGCATGGGGCTGTTGGCGTTGATGCCCAGCAGCTTGACGCCGCGCAGGATGAAAGGAATGACGGAGGATGGCAGTTCGGCGCCGCCCGCGTTGCCGAATGCGGCGGCGACGCCATCCGGACGCAGGCTGGCCAGCGCATGGGCCAGCAGCTTGCCGCCCACCGAATCGACGACGCCGGCCCAACGCGCGCTCATCAGCGGCTTGATACCGGCCGACAGGTCGGGCGGGGCGATCACGTCCTGCGCGCCCAGCGACCGCAGATAGCCTTCGGCGTCCGGCTTGCCGGTCATGGCGCATACGCGATAGCCGCGCTGGCTCAGGATGTCGATGGCGATGCCCGCGACGCCGCCGGTCGCGCCGGTAACCAGCACCTCGCCCTGTTCCGGCGCCAGGCCGCAATGTTCCATCCAATGCAGCGACAGCGCGGCGGTATAGCCGGCCGCGCCCAATACCGCCGCATCGCGCAGGCCGATGCCGGCGGGCAGGGGCAGCACCCAGTCGTGGCGGACTCGCGCATATTCCGCGTAGCCGCCATCGCAGTCCACGCCGATGCCGAAGCCGTGCACGACGACTTCCCGGCCGGGCGCCAGCGCCGGATCGGCCGAATGCACCACGGTGCCCGAGAGGTCGATGCCGCCGATGCGCGGGTAGTCGCGGACGATGCCGCCGCGCCCAGCCTGGGCCAGCGCATCCTTGTAATTGAGGCCGGCGTAGGCCACCTTGATGAGGGTGTCGCCGGCGGAAAGCTGGTCTGCGGACAGGCTCTCGAACCGGCCTTGCGGGGGCGCGTCCGCCGCGCCGGCATGCAGGCGATAGGCCTGGAAAGTCGGGTTTTCCATCGTGGTCTCCTTGGGACTCAGGCGCGGGCCAGCAGCCGCCGGGCCAGCGTGGCGCGGTGCAGTTCGTTGGCGCCGTCGTAGATGCGGAAGGGGCGCATTTCCTGCCAGACCATGGCCACGGGCGTATCGTCGGACAGCCCCGACGCGCCCATCATCTGCACCGCCCGGTCCGCGACGCGGTTCACGGCCTCGGAAACGAAGACCTTGGTCATGGCGCTGTGCCGCTTCACCGGCAGCCCGTCGTCCATGCGGCCGGCGCAGTCCAGCGTCATGAGGCGGCTGGCGTGCAGGTCGATGTGGGAATCGGCCACCATCGCCTGAATCTGCTGCAGGTCGGCCAGCCGCGAGCCGAAGGAGTCGCGCCCGACGACATAGGCCTGCGCCGTTTCCAGCGCGCGCCGGGCGCGGCCGATGTAGCGCATGCAATGGGACAGCCGGGCGGGCTCCAGCCGCAACTGTGCATATTCCAGGCCCCGGCCGGGCTCGCCCAGCACGGCGTCGTCTCCGACCTCGCAGCCGGACAGCAGGATCTCGGCGTGGCCGCCGATCTGGTAGCCCGTGACCATGCCGATATCGCGCACGACGCGATAGCCCGGCGTGTCCGCCGGCACCAGGAACAGGGTGGCGCCTTCCTCCGCCCGCGCCAGCACCAGCGCGAAATCCGCGCCCACGCCGCCGCTGATGAACTGCTTGTGCCCGTTCAGCACCCAGCGGCCGTCGCGGCGCTCGGCGCGCGTTTGCAGCATGGACGGATCGGAGCCGGCGCCGGGCGCGGGCTCGGTCATGGCGAAGCAGGCGCGCCGTTCGCCGCGCGTCAACGGCGCCAGGAAGCGTTCCTGCTGGGCGGGACTGGCCAGGCGCAGCAGCGTCAGCATGTTGGGCTGGTCGGGCGCGGCGCAGTTCAGCGCGGCCGGGCCCAGGAAGCCGCGCCCGGCCTCTTCCAGCACCTGGGCCAGGGCGCGCCAGCCCAGGCCCAGCCCGCCCCATTGCGGAGGCAACTGCGGCGCGTACAGGCCGGCTTCGCGGGCCTGTGCGCGCAGGTCCGCCACGCAGCGGTCCAGCGCGGCCACGTCGCGCGCGATGGCGGACGATTCGGCGGGTATCGCGATCTCGTCCACGAAGCGGCGCACGCGTTCGCAGAGTTCCCGCACGCCGCCGGTGTTTTCTTGCTCGGGATGCATGGGCTATTCCTCGATCTTCACGCCGGCCTGCCGCACCACGGCGCGCCAGCGGCCGGTTTCGTCGGCGATGTGCCGGCCGAAAGCCTCGGGCGTGTCGCCCGTGGGCTGCATGCCCAGGCCGGCGAAATAGCCGCGCACCTCGGGATCGGCCAGCACGGCGTTGATCTGGCGGTTCAACTGCGCGATGACGTCCTTGGGCGTGCCGGCCGGCGCCATCACGCCCCACCAGGACGACGCCGCCAGCGGCACGCCCAGTTCGGCCAGCGTGGGAACGTCGGGCAGATCGGGGTTGCGCTTGTCCGCCGCGATGGCCACGGGCCTGAGGCGGCCGGCCTTGACCTGCGCATACACCGGCGGCAGGTTGTCGAAGCTCATCTGCACCTGGCCGCCCACCAGCGCGGTGGCGGCTTCGCTGCTGCCCTTGTAGGGAATGTGCCGCAGCGCGATGCCGGTCTGGTGCGAGAACTGTTCGCCCGCCAGGTGCGGAATGCTGCCCGTGCCCGCCGTGGCGAACGTCAGGCCCTGCTGCTGCGCGGCCGCGCGCTTCAGGTCGTCCAGGCTGCGCCAGGGGCTGGCGGCGGGCAACAGCAGATAGACCGGCACGTCCGTGGCCCACACGACCGGCGCCAGGTCGCGGCTCACGTCGTAGGGCAGCTTGGCGTACAGCACGCTGTTGGTCGCCAGGTTGGCGGTGCCCATCAGCAGGGTGTAGCCGTCGGGGGCGGCCGCCGCGACATAGGCGGTGCCGATCTGGGTGGCGCCGCCTGGCTTGTTCTCCACCACCATGGGCTGGCCCAATAGCGGCGCCAGCTTGCGGGCGATCATGCGCGCCGCGGTGTCGGTGCCGCCGCCGGCCGCATAGGGCACGATCAGGCGGATGGGTTTGTCGGGGTACGCGGCCGCCGCCGCGCCGGCCGTCCCGATGAGGGCGACCGCGCACAGGGCGCGCGCCGTCCGGATGAAGGAATGCATGGCTGTCTCTCCGCAAGGGCCTATTGGATGCGGGTGCCGGTGGACTGCACCAGCTTGCCCCACCAGGCGGTTTCGTCCGCGATCTGCTTGGCGAATTCGGCTGGCGTGCTGCCCAGCGGTTCGGCGCCGAGTTCCTGGAAGCGCGCGCGCAGCGTCGGGTCTTGCAGCGCCTTGGCCACCGCCGCGTGCAACTGCTCGATCACCGCGGGATCGGTGCCGGCGGGCGCCATCAGCCCCTTCCAGGCCATCACCACGAAACCCTTCTGGCCGGCTTCGTCGAAAGTGGGAATATCGGGGGCGGCGGTGGCGCGCTGGTCGCTGGGCACGGCCAGCGCGCGCAGGCTGCCCGCCTTGACCTGCGGCAGCAGCGCCGGCATGTTGTCGATCATGAAATCGATATGGCCGGCCACCAGGTCGGTGACGGCGGGGCCGGTGCCCTTGTAGGGCACGTGCTCCGCCTGCAATCCGGCCTGCTGCTTGAGCAATTCGCCCGCCAGTTGCGCGGGCGAACCGTTGCCCGGGGAGCCGAACGACAGCTTGCCGGGATGGCTGCGCGCATATTGCAGGAACTCCTGCAGCGTCTTCACCGGCATGGACTTCGTCACCACCATCAGGTTGTGTTCGCGTTCCAGGCAACTGATGGGCGTTAGGTCCTTGGCCGGGTTGAACGGCATGTTGGCGTACAGGCTGGGGTTGATGACGGTGGGGCCCGCCGCCGCCAGCAGCAGCGTATAGCCGTCCGGCGCGGCCCGGGCGACGAAATCCCCGCCGATGTTGCCGCCGGCGCCGGGCTTGTTCTCCACGATGACGGGCTGGCCCAGGATGGGATGCAGCGCTTCGGCCAGCAGCCGTCCGAGGATGTCGGTGGAACCGCCCGGGGCGAACGGAATGATCAGCCTCACGGGCTTGTCGGGATAGGCGGCCGCGGCCTGGGGCGGCAGCGCCGCGCAGGCGAACGCGGCGGCCGCGGCCGCGATCCATTTCGGCAGGTGCTTGTGCAGCATGGAAGTCTCCTTTGGTTTGTCGGGCCGCCGGCTTCTCGCGGCTGCGGTCCCGGTATGCCCCGCCTAGCGGCCGGGCGTGTAGCCCGCCTGGGTCAGCGTGTGGCGGGCGATGGTCAACTGGTGGATCTGGCTGGTGCCCTCGTACAGGCGGAACAGGCGCACGTCGCGGTAGAAGCGTTCGATGCCGTGGTCGGCGATGTAGCCGTAGCCGCCGTGCATCTGCACGCAGCGGTCCGCCACGCGGCCGCACATTTCCGAGGCGAAGTACTTGCAGATGGAGGCGTTCAGCGTCACGTCGCGGCCTTCGTCGCGTTCGCGGGCGGTTTGCAGCACCAGCGCGCGCGCCGCCTGGATCTCGGTCTGGCAGTCGGCCAGCATGGCCTGGATAAGCTGGAAATCCATCAGCGGTTTGCCGAATTGTTGGCGCTCGGCCACGAAGCGCAGCGTGTCGTCCAGCATGCGGATAGCCGGGCCGATGCACAGGGCGGCCAGGTGGATGCGCTGCTTGTTCAGGACTTTCATGGCGGTCTTGAAGCCCATGCCTTCGCGGCCGCCGATGATGTTCGCGGCTGGCACGCGGCAGTCCTGGAAGTGCACGGACGACACGGGCGATCCCGCCTGGCCCATTTTGTCGTAGGGCTGCCCGGTGGACAGGCCCGGGGTGCCGCGTTCCACGATGAACGCGGTGATGCCCTTGGCGCCCGGGGCCTGCGGATCGGTGCGCGCCATGACGGTGAACAGGCCCGCCAGCGGCGCGTTGGTGATGAAGCACTTTTCGCCGTTCAGCACGTAGCGGTCGCCGTCACGCACGGCGGTCGTGCGCAGCGCGGTGGCGTCGGAGCCGGCCTGCGGTTCGGTCAGCGCGAAGCAGCCGGTCAGTTCGCCGGATGCCAGGCGGGGCAGGTAGCGCGCTTTCTGTTCATCGGTGCCGTCGGCCACCAACGCTTCCGAACCGATGCCGGTATTGGTGCCGACCCGGGCCCGGAACGCCACCGAGCACTGCGACAGTTCCATGGCGGCCAGGACCAGTTCTTCGGTCGTCATGCCCGCGCCGCCGTACTGCTCGGGGATCGAGTAGCCGAACAGGCCCTGGGCCGCCATGTCGGCGACCAGGTCCTGCGGCACCTCGTCCAGGCGGGCGACCTCGGCTTCGCGCGGCGCCAGCCGCTGGCGCACGTAGCGGCGCAGCGATTCGAGGAATTGAGGGAAACCGTCGGGGTCCCTGATCATGGCTAGTCTCCGTGTTGGCGGGGCGCCGCGCTTTTCCTGTCCGCCTCGGCGCCGTGTTGAATCCAGGCTAGCAAAAGGCCGGCGGATATGAGACAAGTGTTTCGCTATCTTGAACGCCTCGTGCGCCCAGGCGTCCGCCGCTGCTCTATCATCGGCGGAACGGGCTGCGCTTCCGGGCGGCCCCGCCTTCAGGACCGCGACCATGAATCCCAGCCCGGGCGAGCGCCATGCCGACCCCGCCTTCGCCACCACGCTGGCGCATGGGCTGTCCGTGCTGCAGGCCTTCCGTCATGGCGAACCCGCGCTCAGCAACCGGGAACTCGCGGACCGCACCGGCCTGTCCAAGGCCACCATCTCCCGGCTTACCACCACGCTGATGCAGCGCGGCCTGCTGCGCTACGACGCGGGCCTGCGCCGCTATCGCCTGGGGCCCGCCGTGCTGTCGCTGAGCTATCCGCTGCTGGCCAGCATCAAAGTGCGCCAGATGGCGCGCCCGCTGATGAAGCGCCTGGCCGATGCGGCGGGCGGGTCCGCGTCGCTGGGAATGCATCACGGGCTGAACATGGTCTACCTGGAAACCTGCCGCGGCCATGATGCCGTGTCCTTCCGTCCCGATATCGGCGCCTTGCTGCCGCTGCTGCCGTCCGCCATGGGCCGGGCCTGGCTGGCGCAGGGCGCAAGCGGCGAGGCCGAATCCGTGCTGGAGACGCTGCGGCGGCAGGACCCGGCGGCCTGGCGCCGCTACGCACCCGACTGGGAGCAGGCGCGGCGCGACTATGCCCAGCACGGATATTGCGTCGGGCAGGGCGACTGGCACTCGGACGTGCACGCGGTCGCGGTGCCCATGCGGTCCCGTGTCGACGGCCAGGCCCTGGTGTTCAATTGCGGCGTGCCCGTGGCCCGGCTGCGTCCCGGCGACCTCCGCGGCCGCATCGCGCCGCGCCTTTTGACCCTGGTAGGACGCGTCGAGAAAATGCTGGAGCGCGAACATGGGGCATGAACGGGACCGCGAGTTCACCACCACCCTGGCGCGCGGCATCGATATCCTGGCCTGCTTCCGGGCGGACCGCCCCGTGCTGGCCAACAAGGATTTCGCCCAGCAGACCGGCCTGTCGCGCAGCGCCGTTGCGCGCCTGACCCACACGCTGGTCGAACTGGGTTTCCTGCAGCGCGAAGGCGAGCCGGCGCGCTATCGTCTGGGGGCGTCGGTGCTGGCGCTGAGCTACCCCTTGTTGGCAAGCATGCAGATCCGCCAGATGGCGCGTCCGCTGATGAAGCAACTGGCCGACCATGCGCGCGGGGCGGTGTCGCTGGTGGTGCGCGACCGCCTGCAGATGGTGTACGTGGAAACGGCCAGGTCGAACGAAGCCTTGCAGACCCGCCCCGACATCGGCGCGTCGCTGCCGCTGTTGTCCAGCGCGGCCGGCAAAGCCTGGCTGGCGCGCGCCCCGGACGAGGAGCGCGCGGCGGTGCTGAACCAGTTGCGCATCGCCGACCCCGCGCATTACGAGGCGCATTTTCCCACCCTGGCGGCGGCTCGCCGCGACCTGGAGCGCAAGGGCTATTGCGGCAACAACCAGCAATGGCGGCCCGACGCCTACGGCTTTGCCGCGCCGCTGGGCCGGCCTCACCAATCGTTGCTGTACGTCTTCAATTGCGGCGTGCCCGCCAACGACGGCCCTTATCGCGAGCGCGCGGCCGACATCGGCCCGAGGCTGGTCGCCTTGGCGCGGGAGACGGAGCGGCTGTTGGGATATTCGTGATTCCAAGTCAAAAGTGTTTCGCTGGTTTACCCCTATTTCCGCAAGGATGGACCCGGCATACTGGCGGCCTGTCTTCCGATCGGCTCCTTCCGATGCGCCATCCCCTTCTTCCGGCGCACCCTTGAACCCCCGGTCGGCGCTTACGAACCGAGGAAATCCGCATGAACCCCCAAGACACTCAGCCGGCCAAGGCCGGCCTGCCATTGCTGGCGCTGGCCGTCGGCGCGTTCGGCATCGGCGTGACCGAATTTTCGCCCATGGGCCTTTTGCCCGTCATCGCCGAGGGCGTAAACGTGTCCATTCCCAGCGCCGGGATGCTGATCAGCGCCTACGCGATCGGCGTGATGGTCGGCGCGCCCTTGATGACGCTGGCCTTCTCGCGCTGGTCCAAGCGCAAGGCGCTGATCCTGCTGATGGCCATTTTCACCATCGGCAACCTGCTGTCCGCGCTGTCGCCCAACTACACGACGCTGCTGCTGGCCCGGCTGGTGACCAGCCTGAACCATGGCGCGTTCTTCGGGCTGGGGTCGCTGGTCGCCGCCAGCGTGGTGCCGCGCCACAAGCAGGCGAGCGCCGTGGCGACGATGTTCATGGGCCTGACTATCGCCAATGTGGGCGGGGTGCCGGCCGCCACCTGGCTGGGGCAGGCGATCGGCTGGCGCATGTCGTTCGTCGCCACCGCGGTGCTGGGCCTGATCGCCATGCTGGCGCTGTGGCGGGCGCTGCCCGCGGGCGAAGCCGGCCGCCGGCCCAACGTGCGCCACGAATTGGCCGTGCTGAAGAGCCCGGTCGTGCTGACGGCCTTGCTGACGACGGTGCTGGGCGCGGGCGCGATGTTCACGCTCTACACCTACATCGCCCCGACCCTGGCCGACATCACCGGCGCGTCTCCGGCCTTCATCACCGGCATGCTGGTGTTGGTCGGCCTGGGCTTCACGCTGGGCAACGGGGTGGGCGGCCGCATGGCGGACCGTTCGCTGGACGGCACGCTGATCGCGTTCCTGGTGCTGGTCATCGCCGACCTGCTGGCGTTTCCCTGGATCGCATCCACGCAGGCCGGCGCGGCAGTGTCGCTGCTGATCTTCGGCGTGGCCACTTTCGCGGTGGTGCCGCCGCTGCAGATGGGCGTGATGCGCGCCGCCAAGGACGCGCCCGGCCTGGCCTCCTCGGTGAACGTCGGCGCCTTCAACCTGGGCAACGCGGTGGGCGCGGCCGCCGGCGGCGCCGTGATCTCCGCCGGCCTGGGCTACGCCGCCGTGCCGATCGCCGGCGCCGTCATCGCCACGGCCGGCCTGGCGCTGGTGCTGTTGCAGCGCGCCGGCAATCTGCGCCGCCGCAGGCTGGCGGTGCAGGGTTGCTGAGCCTGCCGGCGCGGCGCCGGTCCTTGCTCGCCTTTGCCGCCAGGCGGGTTCTGTAAGTCAGTCTGAGATTTTTGGCCCACTCCACGTAGGCCAGGGTTTCCCCAGGTTGCCGCCGTTTCTCAAATGTCTATTCTTGTATATACAAGATGATGGAGAGGCGGCGCACAACACCGTCGTCTATGGCCGCCCTAGGGCGGCCGTCATCCGGACGTGTGTTGCGTGATCAACCAGAATGAAGGGAAATCCGTGGAAAGAACGGCGGCAACGGCAATCGACGGCTTCGAGGCGACCCCGTCCCGGAAGGTCGGAAATCGGCGCGTGATACTGGGCGCCAGCCTGGGAAACGGGCTGGAGATTTTCGATTTCACGGTGTACAGCTTTTTCGCCGGGGTGATCGGAAGACTCTACTTTCCCAGCGAGTCGGCCTACGGCTCGCTATTGATGGCGGTGGCCGTGTTCGGCGTCGGTTTCATCATGCGGCCGCTGGGCAGCATGGTGCTGGGCGCCTATGCGGACCGCAAGGGAAGAAAGGCCGCCATGCTGGCGACCATCATGCTGATGGGGGCGGGCACCGCCTTGATCGCATTCGCGCCCACGCATGCGCAGATCGGTGTCCTGGCTCCGGGCCTGATCGTCGCGGGACGCTTGTTGCAGGGGTTCGCGGCCGGAGGGGAGGTCGGTGCCGCAACGACGCTGCTGCTGGAATCCGCCGGCGCCAATCAGCGCGCGTTCTTCGTCAGTTGGCAGTCGATCAGCCAGGGGATCGCCGCCTTGCTGGGCGCTTCGCTGGGATTGTTGCTGACTTCGATTCTGTCCGAGGAGGCGCTCTATTCCTGGGGCTGGCGCGTGCCTTTCGTCCTGGGTCTGCTGATCGTCCCGGTCGGCGTCTACATCCGGCGCCATATCGAGGAAACCTACACCGTGGCTCCGGACGCCGCCCCGAAGGAAACCCCGGTCTGGGCGGTGCTGTCCGGCCATACCCGCGATCTGGTGCTGGGTATCCTGATGATCATGTCCGGCACCGTGATGGTGTACATCGTACTGTTCTACATGCCGACGTACATGATGCAGACCCACCGCATCGCGGCGCCCACCGCCTATCTGTTCAGTTGTCTTGCCTCCATCGTGCAGGTGATAGCGGTCTATTTCACCGGAAGGTACGTGGACCGGTTCAGGAACAGCAAGAAAGCCATGATTGTCTCGATCCTGATGGGCATGGCGATGGCTTATCCGACATTCCGGATGCTGGAGTTGCCTGACTATCTCTGGCTCGCGGTCGTCTTCCGCATGCTGCTCATCGTGGCGCTGGGCATCAACATGCTGACCAGCACCATGCTGATCGTGGAGGCGCTGCCGCGCGCCGTGCGGGCGACGGGGATGTCGATGATTTATTCGTTCGGCGTCACGATATTCGGAGGTTCGGCGCAAGTCGTAGTCACGTGGCTGCTGAAGACCACAGGCAATCCTATGGCGCCCGCATGGTACGTGATCGGCATGCTGGCCGTCAGTCTTGCCGCGACGTGCATGTTCAAGGAACGCCATGGCCGATGACCAAGAAAAGGCCTGCGGGAATAACCGTTACTTTCCAGGACAGGGAGCCGGGAGCATGAAAAATCCGCATCGAAGCATCGTTCCCGGATTGCTTGATTCGTTTGATGAAATGAAGCGCATCCGCCACGATATCCACCAGCATCCGGAACTGGGCTACCAGGAGCGGCGCACCGGCGCGATCGTCGCGGATTGCCTGGAGCGCTGGGGCTACCGGGTTCGGCGGGGAGTGGGCGGCACGGGCGTCGTGGGAACGCTGCGGGCAGGAAAGGGCAAGCGATCCATCGGCCTGCGGGCGGACATGGATGCGCTGCCCATCGGCGAAGCCAGCGGGCAGTCCTATTCCAGCGTGAACGAAGGCGTCATGCACGCCTGCGGCCACGACGGGCACACCGCGATACTGCTGGCCGCGGCCAAGCAACTGGCGGCGGACCGGGCATTCTCCGGCACCTTGAACCTGATCTTCCAGCCCGCCGAGGAAGGCGGCGCGGGCGCGCTGGCCATGCTGAATGACGGCCTGTTCGATCAAGCGCCGTGCGATTCGGTCTATGCCTTGCACAACTACCCGACGCCGACCTTGAAATTCGGGCAGATGGCCATCGGCGCCGGCGCGATCATGGCCTCGGTCGACAGCTTTATCGTGGTTGTCAGCGGCAGGGGCGGACACGCCGCGTCGCCGCATTTCACGCGCGACCCCATCGTCATTTCGGCATCGATCATCCAGGCGCTGCAGACGATCGTCTCGCGCAACCTCAGCCCCTACGACTGCGCCGTCGTCAGCGTGACCAGCATCCATGCGGAAGGGGCGTTCAACGTGATCCCGGGCGAACTCGAAATGAAGCTGTCGGTCAGGACCTACGACGAGGCGCAGCGCAGCCTGATCCTGTCCCGCATCCGGGATATCGTGCAGTCGCAGGCCGCCTGCTTCGGGGCAAACGCGCAGATAAAGGAAGCCGGGGCCCATTATCCCGTGCTGGTGAACGCCGAGGAGCCCGCGCGGGAGGCCCGCGAGGTCGCGCTGCGGCACTTTGGCGAAAACAGCGTCGTGGATCATCCGCCGATCATGGCGGCCGACGATTTCGCGTTCATGGCGCAGCGGGTGCCGGGGTGCTACATCAACATCGGGGCGGGCGAAGGGGCCGCGCTGCACAACGCGCGCTACGATTTCAACGACGATCTGATCCTGGTGGGCGGCAGTTTCTGGGTGCATTTGGCGCAGACGCTCTTGCGCTAAGCGGGCCGGGGCCGGAGCAAGGCCGGCCTGGCGCGCTTGGCAAGCAGGCGGTCGGCAGCCGTTCCCCGCAGGGAAAAAGAATGGGCGCCCGCAAGGGGCGCCCAGGATCACGGCAAAAACGGAGGCAGCGTCAAGCCTCGATCCGTTCCACCTTGCCCACCAGCAGTATGTAGGACAGCGCGCCCAGCAGGGCCAGCGACGACACGTAGACGATCGCCGGCGCGAAGCTGTCCTTCGTCACCAGGAAGCCGATCACGATCGGCGTGCAGATCGAGGACAGGTTGCCGACGAAGTTGAACACGCCGCCCGTCAGCCCCAGCAGCCGCACCGGCGCCAGGGTGGACACGAGCGACCAGGTGATCGACGCCAGTCCGTTGCCGAAGAACGCCAGGGCCAGGAAGAATATGACCCAGGGCGTGGAATCGGTGAAGTTGGCGCCGATCATGGAAGTGGAGATCAACAGGCCCAGGATGATGGGCAGCTTGCGCGCCAGGCCCACGGTGGCGCCGCGGCGGATCAGGAAGTCGGACAGCACGCCCGAGCACAGGACGCCGATGAACGCCGCCAGGAACGGCACCGACGCCAGGAAGCCGGACTTGATGAAGTCCATGCCGCGGTACTTCACCAGATAAGTGGGAAACCAGGTCAGGAAGAACCACAGCGTGGAAGTCAGGCAGAACTGGCCCAGGTACACGCCCCAGAGCTTGCGCCTGCTCATCACCAGGCCCAGGTCGTTCCAACTGAACGGCGCCTTCTTTTCCCGCGTGCGGCGATCCAGGTCGACCACGCCGCCGCCTTGCTGGATCAGCTCGATCTCGGCCGCGTTCGCGCCCTTGAACTGGCGCGGCTCGCGGTAGATCATGAACCACAGCACGCCCCAGACGATGCCCAGCAGGCCGGTGCTGACGAACACCATGTGCCAGCCGTAATGGTGCTGCAGCCAGGCCAGCACCGGCGTCAGGAACGCCAGGCCGACGAACTGGCCGGAGGTGTAGAAGCCGATGGCGGTCGCCCGCTCGCGTTCCGGGAACCAGGTGGTGACCACGCGGTTGTTGATCGGATAGGCGGGCGCCTCGAGCGCGCCCACCGCCAGGCGCAGCACGAACAGGATGACGAAGCTGCCGGCGAAGCCCATGAAGAACGTGGCCGCGGACCACAGGATCAGGGCGGCCGCGTACAGCAGGCGCGGGGACACGCGGTCCACCAGCCAGCCGCCGGGGATCTGCATGGCGGCATAGGTCCAGCCGAAGGCGGACAGGATCAGGCCTTCGTGCACCGTGTCCAGGCCGAACTCGTCCTTGAGGGCGGGGGCGGCGATGGACAGGTTGCTGCGGTCCAGGTAGTTGATGACGACGGTGATGAACAGCATCACCATGATGAGATACCGGCTGCGCGTGGGGCGCTGGGCGCCTTGCAGGGCGGCGTGGGTAGCGGTGGACAAGGGAGTCTCCTCTTTCTCTTTATCGGCTTACCACTCGGCGAAGCTGCCGTCGGCGTGGCGCCAGATGGGGTTGCGCCAGCGGTGGCCCACCGCGGCGCGTTCTTTCACGTATTCCTCGTTCACCTCGATGCCCAGGCCCGGGCCCTGGGGGATCGCGACCATCCCGTCTTCATAGGCGAAGACTTCGCGGTTGCTGACGTAGTCCAGCAGATCGTTGGCGGCGTTGTAGTGGATGCCCAGGCTCTGTTCCTGGATGAAGGCGTTGTAGCAGCCGGCGTCGATCTGCAGGCAGGTCGCCAGCGCGATGGGACCCAGCGGGCAATGCAGCGCCAGCGCCACGTCGTACGCTTCGGCCATGGCCGCGATCTTGCGGGTTTCGGTGATGCCGCCCGCGTGCGACGGATCGGGCTGGATGATGTCCACGTAGCCCTCGGCCAGCACGCGCTTGAAGTCCCAGCGCGAGAACAGCCGTTCGCCCAGCGCGATGGGCGTGGAGGTCAGCGGCGCCAGTTCCTTCAGCGCCTCGTAGTGTTCGCTCAGCACGGGCTCTTCGATGAACATGAGCTTGAACGGGTCCAGCTCCTTCATCAGCACCTTGGCCATGGGCTTGTGCACGCGGCCGTGGAAGTCCACGCCGATGCCCACGTTGGGGCCGACTGCGTCGCGCACCGCGGCCACGTTCTCCAGGCATTTCTCGACCTTGTCGAAGGAGTCGATGTACTGCAATTCTTCGGTGCCGTTCATCTTCACGGCCGTGAAGCCGCGCTCCACGGCGCTCTTGGCGGCCGCCGCGGTGTCGGCCGGCCGGTCGCCGCCGATCCACGAATACACGCGGATGCGGTCGCGCACGTTGCCGCCCAGAAGCTGCGACACCGGCACGCCCAGGTGCTTGCCCTTGATGTCCCACAGCGCCTGGTCGATCCCGGCCAGCGCGCTCATGTGGATGGCGCCGCCGCGGTAGAAGCCACCGCGGTACAGCACCGTCCAGTGGTCTTCGATGTTGCGGGGATCCTTGCCGATCAGGTAGTCGGACAGCTCCTCGACGGCGGCGGCCACCGAATGCGCGCGGCCTTCGACGACGGGTTCGCCCCAGCCGACGATGCCCGCGTCCGTTTCGATTTTCAGGAAGCACCACCGGGGCGGCACGATGTAGGTGGTGAGCTTGGTGATCTTCATGCTTGGGTCTCCTGGGCGGGATAGGCGCGTTGCCAGGCCGCGATGAAAGCGCGCGCGTTCTGGCCGACTTCGTTGGCCGACAGGCCGGGTTTGTACAAGGCGGAGCCCAGGCCGAAGCCGCTGGCGCCCGCCTGGGCATAAGTGGAAAGGTTGTCCGGCGTGATGCCGCCCACGGGCACCAGCGCGATCGGCGGACGCATCACGGCGCGCCAGGCCTTCAGCACGGCGGGGCCCAGTTGCTCGGCCGGGAACATCTTCAGCACGTCCGCGCCGGCGGCCAGGGCCGCGTAGGCTTCGGTGGGCGTGGCGACGCCGGGGCAGGACGCCATGCCCAGCTTCTTGGCGGCGCGGATCACGGCGGGGTCGCTGTGCGGCATGACGATGAGTTCGCCGCCCGCCTGCTGGATGCGGGCGCAGTCGCCGGGGTTCAGGACGGTGCCGGCGCCGATCAGGCAGTCGGTGGGCAGGGCGGCGCGCATGGCGCGGATGCTGTCCAGCGGGTCGGGCGAATTCAGCGGCACTTCGATCAGGCGGAAGCCCGCGGCGTAGAGCGCCTGGCCGACGGATTCGGCCTCGGCGGGGGTAATGCCGCGCAGGATGGCGATCAGGCCGCAATGGGCCATGGCGGTTTGCAGACCGGGATGGTTCATGTTCGATTCCTAGGCGATAGCCGTTGAAGGAGAGGCGACGAGCCCGGCGCTGACGGCCAGGTGCCACAGGCCGCGCTCGGTGGCGTCCTGCGCCTGCTCGGGCGTGCCCAGGCCGTAGTGCCGCAGGGCCTGGATGTAGCGCTGGCACAGGGCGGGTTCGCCGCAAAGCACGATGCGGGGCTGTTCGCCTTGCTGGCGCAGCATGTCGGCCAGCGACGCGACTTCATGGCCGATGAGCAGGCCCGACAGATAGTCGGCCTGCGACTCGGGCGCCAGTTCGCCGGTCAGGCCCAGCGCGCGGGTGCTGAAAATGGTGGACAGGACGCCGGCGCGGCCGGCGGGGGCGCCGGCCACCTTCAGGCCGCGTTCGAAAGCGGCCATGTCGGCGCTGGCGGCATCGGCCATCGTGCGGCCCAGGATGGTGTGGCCGCGCAGCGCGGCGTAGACCTCGCCGGTCATGAAGGTGTCGAAGTGCGTGACGCGGCCGCGGCGGGCGTTCACCCACTTCGAATGGGTGCCCGGCAGGCCGATCAGCACGCTGTCCGCGCCGGCGACCGCGCGGTCGAACAACACCCCGAAAACCTGGGTCTCTTCGCCGCGCATCACGTTGGGCAGGCCATGGCGCTGGATCAGGCCGGGCACGATATGCACCGGTGTGCCCTTGCGTTCCACCACCGTGAGCAGCGTGCCGATCCGTTTCAGGTCCACCGGCACGTCCAGGTAGGCGGCTTCCTTCCAGCCCTGGGCGCTGCCGACCATGCCGCAGGCGATCACCGGCAGCGAAGGCTCGGCCCGCAGCCAGTCGCCGCAGGCCTGTTCGAACGCCAGCTCGAAACCCGACAGCGCCGCGGTGGCCGCGCCGTCCTGCAGCGGCTGCGGCAGGCGCATGATGCCCCAGGGCAAATGGCGGGTGTCGAGCGTGCGGCCGTCGGCGTCCAGGCGGTAGGCGCGCAACGACGAGGTGCCCCAGTCCAGCGCGATAAGCGCCGCGCGAGCGGGCGATCCGGTAGTCATCAGAAATCTGTCTCGGCTCTGGCCGCGGATCCGGCTGCCGCTTGGGCGGGGTTCCGCGGGCCTTGTTGTCTGATGCCCGGCCGGCGTTGAGGCGAGCGGGCGGGCGATGGGAAAAATTCTAGATCAGCGCTTGAAAAATCTCAAAATATAGAATTAAATCCCACATACAGGGAACGAAATCAAGACGAACACGCCTTGCGCCCGTCGCCTGGAAACTTCTCTTTTCCCCGCATGCCGGCCCAGCCGCGCCGGGTATGCTTCTTCCCCGCCTGTCGCACAGCCTCGATTTTCATGACCGCCACGCAGACCCCCGATCATTCCTCCGCCCTGGATCCCGACGCCGCCGCGCCCGCGGGCACGCAGACGCTGATGCGCGGCCTGGCCGTCGTGCAGGCCGTGTCCGACGGCGCGCGCGACCTGAAGGAAATCTGCGCGCGCATCGGCGTGGCGCGCAGCACCACGCACCGGCTGGCCAGTTGCCTGGTGCAGGAGCGCTATCTGCGGTCCTTGCCCGGCGTGGGCTACGTGCTGGGGCCGAAGCTGATCGAACTGGGATTCCAGGCGCGCGAGGCGTTTCCGATGGCGACGCTGGCGCGTCCGTACCTGGATGGGCTGGCCGAACTGACGGGCGACACCATCCACCTGGCCGTGCGCGACAACGACGAAGTGCTGTACCTGGAGAAGATCCCCGGCAAGAAGGGGCTGGAAATGCGGTCGCGGGTAGGGCACCGCATGCCGCTGGCCGCCACCGGCGTGGGCAAGGCGCTGCTGCTGGATGCCGAAGAACCGCAGTGGAAGGCGTTGCACCGCATCGGCGCGCCGGTATCGTCGCGCGCGCCTGGCGGCCGCCAGACCTGGGAGGCCTTCCGCGACCGCATGCGCGAATACGCGGCGAAGGGGTACGCCTTCGATCTCGAAGACAACGAACCGTCGATCCGCTGCGTGGCGGCGCCGGTGAGGGACGCGTCCAGCGGCATCGTGGCGGCGATCAGCGTGTCCAGCACGGTGCCGTACATGTCGCTGGAACGCATGCGCGAAATGGTCGCCGTGGTGCAGGGCGCGGCGGCGGGGATTTCGGCCGAATTGGGGTGGAAGGTGGAGCGCGCCTGATCCGCCGCGCGCCCCTGGCGCCTTACTCCAGCGGCAGCGTCAGCACGCCCTGCGGCGCGGGGCGCATCATGACGCGGCGGTACCAGGCGGCCAGCGCCGGCGTGTCCGGGCGGTCGATCGGCAGGGCCAGCCAGCGGTGCGCCGAGCAGACCAGCGCGATGTCGCCCATCGTCAGGTGCCGGCCGGCGATGAACTCGCGGCCTTGCAGTGCCTGGTCCAGGATCAGGGCGCGCGCGTTCGAACGCTTCACCGATTTCTCGATGGCGGCCTTGTCGCGCTTGTCTTCAGGCGTGCGGACCAGGCCCAGGAAGGCCGGGCCCATGGCGCCTTGCCATTCCGTGGTCTGCCAGTCCATCCAGCGGTCGGCGTCCGCGCGCAGGCAGGCGTCCTCGGGCCACAGCGTGCCCACGCCGTAGCGCGAGGCCAGGTAGCGCACGATGGCGTTGGATTCCCACAGCACGAAGCCGCCGTCGTCGATGACGGGCACGGTGCGGTTGGGATTCAGCTTGGCGAACTCCGGCGTGTCGACCACGCCGAACGGCCCGCCCGCCTGCGTGAAGGTATGCGGCAGGGCCAGCTCGCGCACGGTCAGCATGACTTTCTGAACGTTGACGGAAGTCAGGCGTCCCCAGATTTTCAACATAACCAGTCCTTTAGGTGTCAGGCGGGCGGCAACTGCCGCCGCGCAAAACCGCTGTCGCGCGAAAAGCGCGTCCAGTTGAAAGCGGGCCCGGGGTCGGTCTTGCGTCCCGGGGCGATGTGTTCGTGGCCCCGGACGGCCGCCAGGGTATGGCGCGCGCGCAGAGCCGGCGTCAGCTTGCGCAGCGCCAGGTATTGCTCGTCGGCGTAGGGCAGGGTGTCGGTGCCCTCGAGTTCGATGCCGATGGAAAAGTCATTGCAGCGCTCCCGGCCCGCGTAGCGCGAAACGCCGGCGTGCCAGGCGCGTTCGTCGGTGGACACGAACTGGATGATGCGGCCGTCGCGGCGGATGAAGAAATGGGCCGACACCCGCAGCCCGCGCAGGCGTTCCAGCCAGGGGTGCGAACCGTAGTCCAGCGTGTTCAGGAACAGCCCGGCGACTTCAGGCCCGCCGAACCGTCCGGGCGGCAGACTGATGTTGTGCAGCACGAGCAGCGAAACCTGCTCGCCCGCGGGCCGCGCGTCGCGGTTGGGGGAGGGCAGGAGCGAAACACCCGGGGCCGGCGCCAGCCAGCCATGACGATCCAGAAGCAAGGCCATGGGAAGAAAGCATGTACGTGGAATCCAACATGCATTATGCCGTGTGGAAAGGCAGGCTTCTATCTGACCCCAGCGGTAGTCTCCGAAGTCCACGAGCCAGACACCCGGGAAGAAGTCCAGGTGTCAGACACCCGAGGAGATGTCCTCCCCCCAGCCTCCGCCATCTCACGGGTGTCTGACACCCCCATGAAGCACGTCAGTGCTTACCCGGCCCCAGCCGCGCATGTTCCGCGGTGCACCAGGTCTGGCCGTTCTGCAGCAGGGCCTCGGAGCGCGGCAAATGGATGCCGCAGTGGGCGCAGCGGACCATGGATTCCAGCGGCTTGGGCTGCGGCGCCCGGCCGCGCGCCGATTTTCCGCCCTGCGCGCCGGCCTGCTTCGCCGCCGCCATGCGGCCGGCGATGCGGGCGACGAACAGCACCGCGATGACCAGAAAAATCCAGAACAGCAACTTGCCCACGTCAACCTCGGTGCAGAATCATTTCCAGCACGAACCGGCTGCCGGTGTAGGCCAGAATCAGGAAACCAAAACCCGTCAGCGTCCAGCGCAGGGCCACGCGGCCGCGCCAGCCCCAGACGTGGCGGCCCGCCAGAAGCACGCCGAACGTCAGCCAGGACAGCAGCGTGAAGACGGTCTTGTGGTCGAACGGCAGGATCTTGCCCGTCAGCTTCATGGACGCTACCGACCCCGTGCCCACCGCCAGGGTCAGCACGACGAAGCCGATCCAGATGATGCGGAACAGCAGTTGTTCCTGCACCAGCAGCGGCGGCTGGGAATCCAGGACGCGGCCCACGATGCTGCGTTCGGCGGGAGCGTCCAGCGGGCGGTGCAGGTGGCGGTCCAGCAGCGCCATCATCATGGCGTGCAGGGCGGCGATGGTGATCAGGCCGTAGGCCGCCAGCGCGATCAGCAGGTGCACGCGCAGCCAGGCGTCGTTGGCGTGGGGCACGTATTGCCCCTGGGGGAAGAGCGCGGCCAGGCCGCTGGCGATGGTGGCGGCCGGCAGCAGCAGCAGTTGCAGGCCGTCTATGCGCACCAGCAGGCTTTCCAGCCAGAACACCACCATGCCGAGCCAGATGGCGGCGGACAGGGCCAGCGCCCACCCGATGAACAGGTGCTGGGCGCCCAGCATGGATTGCTGCAGCCCGACTCCATGGAGGACCAGGGCTCCCAGCAGGCACAGACGGGCGATCTTGCCCGTCTGTTCGACTTCCCCGGCGCCGGCCAGGCGGATCCAAAGCGACCCCCCGAGCACTGCGTACGCCAAGGCAGCCGCCGTGTGAAATACAATGCCTAGTGACATAGAAACCGTTGTCTGGATGGGGCCTGGGGGTGCGTGCCACCCGAAAGCGCGAAATCCGCGCCCGCGGCCACCGTTCAATCAACTAGTTTAAGCGGAAACGCCTCTCATGCTCGATAACCTAACTCAACGCCTTTCGCGCGTCGTCAAGACGCTGCGTGGGGAAGCCCGCCTGACAGAGGCCAACACCCAGGAGATGCTGCGCGAAGTGCGCATGGCGCTGCTGGAAGCCGACGTGGCGCTGCCCGTCGTGCGCGAGTTCGTCGCGCGGGTGAAGGAAAAGGCGCTGGGCGAAGAAGTCGCCGGCAGCCTCAGCCCCGGCCAGGCCCTGGTGGGCGTCGTCCACAAGGAACTGACGGCCCTGATGGGCGGCGACCTGGGCGCCGACTCCGGCGAACTCTCGCTGGCCGTGCAGCCCCCCGCCGTCATCCTGATGGCCGGCCTGCAAGGCGCCGGCAAGACCACCACCACCGGCAAGCTGGCGCGCTGGCTCACCGAAGGCCAGCACACCCAGCACGGCCGCAAGACCGGCAAGAAGAAAGTGCTGGTGGTGTCCGCCGACGTGTACCGCCCGGCCGCTATCGACCAGTTGAAAAGCGTGGCGGCGCAGGTGGGCGTGGACTTCCTGCCGTCCGACCCCAGCCAGAAGCCCGAGGACATCGCCCGCAACGCGGTGGACCACGCGCGCCGCCACCACTATGACGTGCTGATCCTGGACACGGCCGGCCGCCTGGGTATCGACGAGGCCATGATGCGCGAAATCCGCGCCCTCCATGACCTGGTCAAACCGGTCGAAACGCTGTTCGTGGTGGATGCCATGCAGGGCCAGGACGCGGTCAACACCGCGCGCGCCTTCGCTGACGCGCTGCCGCTGACCGGCGTGGTCCTGACCAAGCTGGACGGCGATGCCCGCGGCGGCGCCGCCCTCTCGGTGCGCCACGTCACGGGCAAGCCGCTGAAGTTCGTCGGCGTATCGGAAAAGCTGGACGGCCTGGAGCCGTTCTACCCCGAGCGCATGGCGCAGCGCGTGCTGGGCATGGGCGACATCGTGTCGCTCGTCGAGCAGGCGCAGAAGAACATCGACATCGCCGAAGCCCAGAAGCTGGCCGCCAAGATCAAGTCGGGCAACAAGTTCGACCTGAACGACTTCCGCGACCAGCTCGGCCAGGTCAAGAAACTGGGTGACATGGGCTCCCTGCTGGAAAAACTGCCCGCTCAGTTCCAGCAGGCCGCCGGCCAGTTGCAGGGCGGCCAGGCCGAAAAGCAGTTGCGCCGCACCGAAGGCATCCTGAACTCCATGACGGCGGCCGAACGCGCCAAGCCCGAACTCATCAAGGCGTCGCGCAAGCGCCGCATCGCGGCCGGCTCCGGCGTGCCCGTGCAAGAGGTCAACCGCCTGCTGGCGCAGTTCGACCAGATGCAGGGCATGATGAAGCAGATGAAGAAGGGCGGCATGGCCAAGATGATGCGCGCCATGGGCGGCATGAAGGGCCTGGGCCGCTTCCGGTGATTCCGCGTGTCTGACACCTCGGGTGTCCGACACCGGAAAGCCTCAGGCCTGCTGCCCAAAAAAAATGGCCAGACATTGCGTCTGGCCAAGTAATCGCGGCGAGCAGGGGGCGCTGCCGCGATGCAAGCCGGAAAGCGCATGGGTGCCCTCCGGCTTGTTCGTTTCCGTGCGTCAAGCCAGGGGCGGAATGCGCAGCACCTGGCCCGGGTAGATTTTGTCGGGGCTGGTCAGCATCGGCTTGTTGGCTTCGAAGATCAGCGTGTTTTTCGCGCCCTGGCCCTTGCCGTACTGCGCTTCCGCGATCTTCCACAGGTTGTCGCCCTTTTGCACCGTGTACATCTTGGCTTCGGGCGCGGCCTGCTTCACCTTCAGTTGGTTGTCCACCTGCGCGACGCCCACGGTGTTGCCCAGGGCCAGGGTGATTTTCTCGGCGGCTTCCGTGCTGAGGGCCTCGCCCGCGACCGTGACCTTGTCGCCGTCGACCGAGATCTGCAGGCCGTCGGCATTCAGGCCATGCTTATCCAGCTCTTTCTTCAATTCGTCCGGCGTCGCGGCCTTGGCCTCGCTGGCGCCGAAGAGCTTTTCCCCAACGTCCTTGATGAAATTGAGCAGACCCATAGTGTTTCCTTTATCTATGTTGCGGTGAGAAAACAAAGTGCCATCAGGGCTTGTGGCCCACGAACATCTTGCGCACGATGCCGGCGATCAAGGTAAGCACGGCACCGCCGACGCCGCCGCCGACCACGCTGCCGGCGATCGAAGAAAGATCCAGTCCTGCATTGCCCGCCGCAACCGCTCCGGCTCCCGCGGTGATCATCGGGGCCAGCCAGGAACCGCCCGCCAGGCCGCCGATGGCGCCCGCGATGGTGTTGCCCAATGGCCCCAGATTGAACTGCTGAAGCATTTTCGCCAGGCCATTGCCCCCGGCCGCGCCGGCGACAAGCTGGATGATCAGGTTGATGATGACTGCGGTGTTCATGATGCCTCCTCTGCCCCCGTGGGGCGATGTGCAACGCTAGAACAACAGCAAGACAACAGTGCGAAACCAGCAGGAACGATTATGACTCGCACATTCCCCATGCGACGAGGGGTTAACGTGTAACAGGTTGCTAGCTCGTCGTCAGACTACGCAAGAATGCTGGCCTCTTTGCAGGGAAGGCTCGCGCGCGGACCTAAACCGCATCGGACGGGCGGCTACATGCGCCGAGGGCCGCTGTGTCGGCGGCCCTCGTTTGAAGCGACAGCGCGGCAACGCGCGCGGCGCGGGCGCTCAGCCCCCGCCGACGGCCACCACGATCTCGATCTGGTCGCCGTCGGACAGCGCGGTCTGCGCGTGCTGGCTCTTGGGAACGATCTCGCCGTTGCGTTCCACCGCCACGCGCTTGCCGGCATAGCCCAGGGTATCGAGCAGTTCGTTCACGGTCGTGTCCAGGGGGAACTCCCGTGCGTCTCCGTTCAGGGTGATGTGCATGCAGGTCTCCTTGCCAGTTATCGCGCGTAGGCGTCGGTGGCGGCGATCAGGCGCGCCAGCGTGCCGGGTTCATCGAAGGCGTGGCCCGCGTCCGGGACCAGGTGGAAGTCGGCCTCGGGCCAGGCGCGGTGCAGGTCCCAGGCCGTGCGCGCCGGCGTGCAGACGTCGTAGCGGCCCTGGACAATGGTGCCCGGGACGCTGCGCAGCTTGTGGGCGTCGCGGATCAACTGGCCTTCTTCCATGAAACCGGCGTTCACGAAATAGTGGTTCTCGATGCGGGCAAACGCCAGCGCCGCGCGGTCGGCGGCATGGCTTTGCTGGTGGCGCGGGCTGGGCAGCAGCGTGATGGTGCTGTCCTCCCACTTGCTCCAGGCCTTCGCGGCGCGCAACTGTTCGGCCGGATCGTCGCCCGTCAGACGCTTGTGATAGGCCGCCACCAGGTCGCCGCGCTCGCTTTCCGGAATGGGCGCCAGGTATTCCTCCCAGCGGTCCGGGAAGAGCCACGACGCGCCCTCCTGGTAGAACCACTGGATCTCTGCGCGGCGCAACCCGAAAATGCCCCGCAACACGAGTTCGCTCACGTGGGACACGTGCGTCTCCGCATAGGCCAGCGCCAGCGTTGACCCCCACGATCCGCCGAACACCAGCCACTTGTCCGCGCTCATCACCTCGGTGCGCAGGCGCTCGATGTCCGACACCAGGTGCCAGGTCGTGTTGTTCTCCAGGCTGGCATGCGGCAGCGAACGGCCGCAGCCGCGCTGATCGAACAGCAGCACGTTATAGCGCTGCGGGTCGAACAACTGGCGATGCACGGGCGAACAACCGCTGCCCGGGCCCCCGTGCAGGAACACGGCCGGCTTGCCCTGCGGATTGCCGCAGAGCTCCCAATAGATCTGGTGGCCGTCGCCGGTATCCAGCGTGCCTTGGCGGTAGGGTTCGATAGGCGGATAGAGCATCAGGCGACTCGCTTGAAGATCAGGTCCCAGACGCCATGGCCCAGGCGCAGGCCGCGCGTCTCGAATTTGGTCAGGGGGCGGTAATCGGGGCGCGGCGCGTAGCCGTCCACGGAATTCGCAAGCAGCGGTTCGTTGCTCAGCACTTCCAGCATCTGCACCGCGTAATCTTCCCAGTCCGTCGCGCAGTGGATGTAGCCGCCCGGCGCGATGCGGCTGGCCAACAGCGACACGAAGGGCGGCTGCAACAGCCGGCGCTTGTGGTGCCGCTTCTTCGGCCACGGATCGGGGAAATAGACGTGCACGCCCGCCAGGGAATCGGGCGCGATCATGTCGCGCACCACTTCCACCGCGTCGTGCTGGATGATGCGCAGGTTCTGGATATGGGAATCTTCAATGCGGCGCAGCAGCGAACCCACGCCCGCATTGAATACCTCCACGCCCAGGAAATTGTCGCCGGGACGGGCCAGCGCGATCTTCTCGGTGGTTTCGCCCATCCCGAAGCCGATCTCCAGCACCGTCGGCGCCTGGCGGCCGAAGGCCGCGGCCGGGTCCAGGCGGCGGGCCGCGTAGGGGATGGACCACTGGCCCATCAGGCGCTCCAGCGCCGCCTGCTGGCCTTGCGTAATGTGGCCGCGGCGATGCACGAAGCTGCGGATATGCGTCGCGCCCGGGCTGTTGGGCGCATGCGCGGTACTGGCCAGCGCGGCCTGCGTCTGCGGGGAAACGGCGGCGGACGGCTCATCGCCGCCGGGCGCCGCGGGGGAATTTTCAGGGGTATTCGTATTCATAGCCCGAATTGTAGTGGCTGGCCCGGCGGGCCGGTGTCGCCCGGATGCACTAAATTGGGGACGTATTTGGAATGGCGGCGCAAGGCGGATCCGGCATCGAAACCGGCAACGAAAAACCCGCGCTATAATCGCGGCCTCTGCCCGGGCTTTGCGCCGCGGGTACGACACCCGAGCGGGTGTAGTTCAATGGTAGAACGGCGGCTTCCCAAGCCTCAAGCGTGGGTTCGATTCCCATCACCCGCTCCACGTCAACTTTCCAGCGGCTCAAGCGCCGCTGGTTCCTGTTCGATTCACCACGAGTAGCGATAGCCGAGGTTGAAGGCCCAGGGCCGGTCCATTTGCTTCCCACTGCTGTACTCGTAATCGGTGTACAGCCGGTGGTTAGTGCCAAGCATGGCAGCCAGGCCCAGACCGATGTCGGTGCGCCCGCCCGAATAGTCGGTGTTCGTCGCAATCCCATTGGTACGCACAACGCCTTTGCCCTTAAACTCGTGCGCACGCGCCACTTTGACGTAAGGTTGCAGAACCTTCCCATCGTTCAGCAAGAAGCGTCGACCAATCAGGACACCGCCTCGCAATTGCAACGAATTGCCGCCATCGCCTTCGACAAGCAGCCCGTTGCTCGCTCGATACCGATCGCTGCCAACGCGCACAGTCGATGCGCCCAGCAACGGTTCGACATACCAGTCATCCGCCAGTTGAAATTGCCGCCCGGTCTCCAGGGAGACCCCGACAGCGCCGCGAGAGGACGAGGCGGTAACCGCCTTCCCATCGGTCGCCGTCACGTCAAAATCCTGCAGGATTCGATTGGCCTTGAAGACGCCATCGAGATACCAGCCTCCATCACCTACCCACGTGGCGTAACTACCGACCTGGTAGCTATCTGCTCCGCCTTTCCCATCGTCTGGAAAGCGACGGTCGACATCGCTGTAGCCAACCATTCCCCCCAGATGCCAGCGCCCCGTTGCCGTGGGTAGCGTGACATCGGCGCCGATCATCACGCCACCGACGGTTTGATCGAAATCCCTGCCGCCGCGATTGTCGATCTTTTGTCGCTGCCCGAAGCCCCGGGTCCAGAGTCCGCCAACTCCCTTATCCTGACGCAGTTGTCCCAGGCGTTGCATCAGCGTGGCACTTTCCGCATGCCAGATAGCCTGGGCGGTTCCGGCCGCTGACGTGTTCACTGCTGCATTTGCAGCAGTGGAAAGCGCATTCGCGCCGGGCGGAGCGACCGGCGGCGAAGGCTCCTGCGGCACCGTACCGGAGTGAACCAGGCTCCAGTCGGAAGAGCGGCCGCCCACTGCGTTGTCACTAACGAGCGTATAGCGGTAGGTCCCCACATCCACGGCCTGACCGCGATTGGCCAGCGCAAAGGACCCGGATCCTCCTTCGGTCTGGATAAGCTGAAGGCTGCCGCCAGACGTTGCCGGCTCTGCGCCGCTGTTGGCGACGAGAACACGATGATTTCCTTCAACCGTGCCGCCGATGCGCAGTTTGTCGCTTTGCCCTGAGCCCACGTCGCTGGCCATCTCGAACAATGCGTCACCGGTAAGATCGCCAGTCACGTCGAGCACTTTGAAGGCCTTGCCGGAAGTGTTGAGCGAAACCGTCCCGGACGCCTCGAGATCTTGCACCACCGAGCTATTGCCCACATACCAAACGCTGCTTGAGTCGATCGTCATTTTTTCGACCGAAGAACCGGCCACGTCGCGAAGCGCACCATGCAAACTCGAATGGTCGCGCAACGAGAGACTGACCGAGCCGCGCTCCGGCACGATGTCGCCTTTCAGACGACTGCGCTCGGCGTCGAGAACCACACGCCCTGCGGGAACTGACTGCCCCGACTCATTCCAGTCGACGGTGCGCAAAAGTACTCCTTGGCCGCCGAGAGATCCTCCGATCAACGTCGAGTCGCTTAAGGAGATGCTCAGATCACCGCCGATCGCTTGAATGGCTGCGCCGTCTTTCGCCTCGATGTGGCTTCCTCCGCCGATATTCAAGGTGGCAGGGGAATTGCCAGGAGCAAGGGCGTAATGCCACAGCGCGTCGGCACCTGCGCCATGCGTTTTCACATCGACCGACTCCATCCGGGCATGCTGATCACCCGTGATGACTCCGTGCGCGACGTCCCCATAGGTGTACACCTTGCTGCCGGATATCGACAAACTCCCGGAATCGGACTTCACGCCATGAGCCTCTTTGCCCAGGGTCACGACAGAACCGCCTTCCATCACGAAGTCCGCTCTCGAGACCAATGCTCCCAGACTGCCGGCCCCCAGCGTTTCGATAGCGACATTGCGCATGGTGATGGCCATGGCCTCGCCGTAGCCGTCCGCTATGACTCCGCCGCTCAGATCCCCGTGCACCTTGATGTCACTGTTTTCCAGCGTCATGTCTCCGGCCACGCTGAACACACCGGCGTTCCCGTTCCCATAGGCGTCGATGCGCGAGTCCCTGAGCGTCATCTGGCTATCCCGGCCCTGCATCCAGACACCGGTGTTCAACAGTTGGCTACCCGGCGAACCCACACTGATGTGCACTCGATCCAGGGTGGCTTGGGTATTCTGCCCCAGGACTTTGATCCCCATGCCGGATTCCGACCGTATTGAGGAGTCGCGAATGTCAGCGGCTATCGGCGAGTGGGAACCTGCCCAGGGAGAGCCGAGCTGTATCGCATCGCTATAGGCAACAATACTGCCATCGCTGAACGTCACACTTCCGCCAAAGACGGCCATCCCGATACCTTGCGCGGAAACGATGTCCGTGCCCGACGCCGCCATTGTGCTTTCGTGCAGAGAGACGCCGGTGCTGTTCTGCCCGAGCGTGTTTATCGAGACCTTATCCAGTTCTATGTGCGCACCGTCGGTCGCGCACACAGCCGTAGCTTCAAACCCCGAAGTGCCGACCTCGCCGCCGCGTACGGAAATCCAGCTATCCGCACCGTTGGCACTCAGCGCATGGGTAAAGTCGTCATGCGTCATCGCGGCACTACCGACCAGGTCAGCTTTCCCCCCGGTGGAGACGTTGACGGCATTGGCGTTACGGCCGTGCGTGACGATCTGACTGTTGACGACCGTGGCACTCCCGCCGTTGCGCACCGTCACGCCGTGCTCCTCATGACCGGAGGTCTTCACCGTCGAATCGACGACTGTCTTTTCCTCTCCATCAGCAAGGATAGGCTGTTCGCCAGTGGCGAAGATCCACGCTGGCGCATTGCTGAGTGTCCTCGGTCCGGATGGAACCGCTATACCGGTCTGCCACACTCTGGAATACTCATTGCGTCTGTCGACAACTTCAGTCGAGGCACCCATCGACGTGGCGGGAAACAATGCGGAAAGCAAAGCAAGGGAAAGAGGTGAAGTAGATTTCGATTTCATCAAGGGTCTTGGATTTGGCCCCCCGCGACTTGGCAACAGGTCGAGCGGGAAAGGCGAAGGCCGTGCCTATAGGGACAGGTCACGGATGTCGTGGAAACGACGGAGGGCACTTCAAGGGTGAGAGGGCGCTAGCAGCGTAGTGACGCGTTTCGGGAGGCTTGGTGCCTACCGCAAGGGGAAAATTCTGGAGAAGTTCATGCACCCGGGAAATAAGACATTTCTCAAAAATTGCGAGAAAAACGCCAATACGCATGCGCAGCCCGAGATGGCTTCTGAACAAAAGTTGATGCAAGGAAATGTGTCGAATCAGGCCGAGGTCTGGATCATTGACACCTCGACCTGACGCCTTCCAGCAGCAAGAGGCGCCTGCCTCAGCACTGCAAACGTTCATCCAAGGTGACACTCGAAATTCACCTACCGGAGATCGTGCGCTGCTATCGGGCTTTCCTGTCGAACGTCATCCCACCGGCATCACACATCGGATGCTGACCCTGTTCGTGTTGGGCGTGACGTTTGCCGCTGGCTGCCGCTCCCTCGGTCTTCGGCGCCAGTCTGGCGCTTGAACGCGGACCGTTGCCTATGGTTCCGCGCCCACCGGTTCCAGGCAGAGATTGTTGAGCGGTTGCTTCGCGAACAGGCTGGTGGGGCCGTCGAGAAGATATCCGTGCAGCCGTTGTCGTAGCGGAACATCCCTCCGTGTTCGCCCAACGGCCTGGCGCCGCTCAGGCGCTCGTAGACGCCGTTAGGTCCCACATAGTCCGCAGGCCTGGGGATGAAGCCCAAGCCCATGATGTAGTCCACCTGAACCTGCCCGGGCACTTTCGGTCGATCGAAAAATGCGAAGTGCGCGCATGTCCAACAGCTCGCGCAGTGTGGCTTACGCAGCGGAGCTCCAGGGTGGCAGGAACAGAACCGTATTACCGGCCTTTCAGGAGCAACCGTCTGGTGCGGAAGGACCGGAACACTAAGCCGTAGCAGCGGCGGCCAGCGCGGTCGCGATCATAGGATGCCCGGGGTGGCCGTCTGGACCATCGCCAATGTCGAAAACTGGCTACCCCAGCACGCCATGCCGCGCGCGGTACTAGTCAACTCGCGGCGCATGCCCCTGCTAGGCTCGGTTCTCCAGTTCGCCGCGTCCTGGAGTCTCGGCCGCCGGATACCGCGTCCTTTCGGGGGTATTCGCGCTTGACGGGCGAACGCTGGGCTAAAGAAGGAACTACAGGTGGAAATCGCCCGCGGCTTCCGGCTGGTAAAGCACTTTCCGGATCCCAATCCGGCGGGTCCGGTCCGAAATTCGCCAATCGATGGCGTCCCCCTCCTGATAGCCCAGGATGGCGGCGCCAATATCGGAACACACGGAATACTTCCCGGCGCTGCTGTCCGCGTCTTCAGGGTAGACCAGGGCCACTTCGATTTCTTCGTCGTCCAGTTGCAGCAAGGCCCTGGAGTTCATCGTGACGACATTGCCCGCCACCTGCTGCGGCTTGACGACAATGGCCCGCTCAAGTTCGTGTTCGAGTTCGACAACGGCCGGGCCTTGCTCGAACTCGATCAGATTCTTGAGCCGGGCCTTGTCGATTTCAGTGATGTAGATCTCGGTGGAATCGCCAACGGCACCTTCCCGCAGGAACCGGAGGTAGCGCCCCGCCGTCATGGAAAAGGACTTCAAGGTCGGCGTTTCGCTCTCAAGCAGAAAGCCGCTGCGCACAAAGGCTTTCAGCGAGCGCGCGTTGTCCGGGTGGATCTTGGCGATGAGCTTCTCGGCCCGCATGTCGAGGAAGGCCAGTTTCATGCCTTCGCGGATCGTGCTGGCGCCAAGGTTTCGGCCCCATTTGTCGCATTCTCCGATGACCAGGACGATCTCGCAGTCCGGGCCGGTCTTGATGAGACGGACAAAGCCCACCGGGGCGTCATGCCGGTCATAGGCCATGAAGAATCGGCCGCCCTGGTTGAATAGATGGGTCAGGATCGGCAATTGAGTCCGATCGATGGCTTGCTCGATGAAGCGGGAGACATGGCGCGAATCGCTCAGATAGCAGGTAACGCGCTCATCTTCCAACCAATCCATCAGCGTCAGCGCGTGTGCTCGAGTGATTTCCGGGCACAGCGAAATGAAAGGCTTGTTCATCTTCACCACACTTATTTGTAAAGGATGAAAGCCCTTCATGGCTATGGCCATGACGGTTCTTTCGATAACGCGCTCATTTTAAGGCGGAACGCGAGTGGGCGTCGAACAGCCCCCGGGAAGAGCGGGCATGCGACCTGCCGCGGGCAGCCGCGGGGCTCTCGGTTCCCCGCGATTCCCGCGGACGCCGTGTGGACGGCGTTTGTCGCATCCCGTTCGCGAATGCGCGTCAATCAGGGTAGTAGCCCTGGCGGATATCGTTTTCGCGGGCGAGCGGTGAGCGCAGCTCGGGGTCTCCATAACCTCCCCCGCCGGGCGTGTAGACCTCGATCACGTCGCCTGCCTGCATGACGATTCCCTGGTCCTTGGAGACATGCGCGGGGACATAGGCCGTGCCATCGCGATAGACCGTGACTCGCGTGCGTCCGCCGTCCTTGCCGCCTGCCGCGCCAGGCGGGCCGAATTTTCCGTGATCCATGACCATGGAGGCCCGCGCCGAGCCTGCTCGCAGGCGGATGCGATAGTGGATGCCCATGCCGCCACGAAACTCGCCGAGCCCGCCAGAGCCTTCGTGGATAGCGTAGCGCTCGAAGAGAACGGGATAGAGTTGTTCCTGCACTTCGACAGGAGCCGCCTTGGAAATCCCGATGGTGGAGCAGCCATTGGTCAGCCCATCGCCTCCGGGATGGCCGCCATAGCCGCCGCCGGAGATGACGTACATGACGTAGGATCGTCCGTGCATGGGGTCATCGCCACCGATGGCGAGATTGGCGGTCGTGCCCGCGGGCGCGGCGAACAGTCGGTGCGGAATCGCCTTCTGCAAGGCGTCGAAGACCGCCTCGGCGATGCGCTGGCTGACCTCCGCGGCGCAGCCGGATACCGGCCGAGGATACTTCGCATAGAGGAAGGTGCCTTCGGGATCCTCGATGCGTAGCGGTTCGAACAGGCCCGCGTTGATGGGCAACTCCGGGAAAACGTGCTTGATCGCCAGGTAGACGGACGAGCGGGTCGTGGCGATGACGCTGTTCATGGGGCCGGCGCACGGCGGGCTGGAGTCGCTCAGATCGAAGTGCATCAGTTCGCCTTCCTTGCGGATGCGAACGGACACTTTCAGCGGTTGGTCCTGGACGCCGTCTGAATCCAGGAAGGCCTGGCCGTGGTACTCGCCGTCGGGAATGGCAGCGATCACGGCGCGCGTCTGGACGGAGGCCTGACGCTTGAGCTCTTCAACGGCGGCGTCGACGGTGTCCAGGCCGTACCGGTCCAGCAACTGGGTCAGCCGGCGCTCGCCGATGGCCAGCGCGGCAGCCTGGGCCTTGATATCGCCGATGCGCTGCTCGGAGATGCGGATATTGGACATCAGGATGGACAGGATTTCCGGATCCAGCTCCCCCTTCTTGTACAGCTTGACCGGCGGCAGACGCAGCCCTTCTTGCTCGATTTCGGTGGCGTGGGCGGAGAATCCGCCGGGAACCATGCCGCCCATGTCGGGCCAATGGCCGGTGTTGGCCAGCCAGGCGTAGAGCTTGCCGCGATAGAAGTAGGGCTTGACGAAGCGTACGTCCATCAGATGCGTCCCGCCCAGATAGGGATCGTTGACCATGAAGATATCGCCGGGGGCGATGTCCTTGGCCAGGGCGATCACGGCCTGGGTGGAGAACTGCATGGTGCCCACGAAGATGGGCAGGCCCAGCTCTCCTTGGGCAATGAGTTCGCCGCTGTCGCGGTGGTAGATGCCGTTGGAACGGTCCTGCGATTCGGAAATGATGGGCGAGAAGGCCGCGCGGCAATGCGCGAGGTCCATTTCATTGCATACCTGGTGCAGTCCGCTCTGGATGACGGTCAGCGTCACGGGATCGATGTGAGTCATGGGAGTGCATCTGCCCTAGAGAGTGATGATGAGATTGCCGTAGGCGTCGCCGCGGGCATGCGCGCCGGGATCGATAACGGTGGTCGCGTCCAGTTGCTCAATGATCGCGGGACCGCGCAGGCCTTCGGCGGGAATGTGCTCGCGCGCATAGATGGGCGTGTCGATCCAGCCGGTTTCTGAAAACCACACCTGGCGGCGCCGTGGCGCGATGGCTGCGGCGCCCGTGCTGCGCAGCGAGTCCAGCGATATGGCATGGCGTTTGCCGACGAGGCTGGTGTCCAGCGTCACCAACACGGGACGCAGTTCGGAAAGTTCGACCTGGAAGCGTTGCCAGTAGGCGCGGGCGAAGGCCTCCTGTAGTTGGGTGATAGTGGCGGCGCCTGCTTCGATGGCCACCGTCAGCAGATGGCTTTGGCCCTGGAACTGCATCTGCGCGTGGTGGAAGATCTCGATGTCGGAAACGGCGATGCCGTCGCGTTCGATGGCGGCATGTCCAAGGGCGATCTGGTCTTGCAGGCAGGCTTGCAGATCGGCGTCCGTCAGGTCCTTGAGCGATCTGTTGAATGACTTGACGAAGTCGTGCCTCACGTCCGCCACCAGGCAGCCCAGCGCGTTGGTCAGCCCGGGACGCACGGGAATGAGCACGGTCGGTATGGCAAGCTCGCGTCCCAGCGCCACGGCATGCAGCGGCCCGGCGCCGCCGAAGGCGAAGAGCGCGAAATCGCGAGGATCGTAGCCGCGCGCAAGGCTGACCAGACGCACGGCGCCGGCCATGTTGTTGTTGCCGATCTGCAGAATGGCCGCCGCGGCCTGCACCGCGTCCAGCCCCAGGGGGCGGCCGATGCTTGCTTCGATGCGCGCGGCAACCTCATCCACGCTGACCGCGCGGTCGACAGCGAGCAGCCGGTCAGGGTCTAGGCGTCCGAGCACCAGATTGGCGTCGGTCAGGGTGGGGAGTTCGCCGCCGTGCCCATAGCAGATGGGGCCGGGGCGGGCGCCCGCGCTGTCGGGCCCGACGCGCAGCAGGCCGCCGGCCTGCACGCGGGCGATGGATCCGCCGCCCGCGCCGACGGTATGGACATCGACCATCGGCACGTGCAGGGGCATGCCGTACTCGAGCTCCAGCTCGCTGGATACCTTGGGCACGCTGTTTTCGATGAGCGCGACATCGGAAGATGTCCCGCCCATGTCGTAGGTGATCAGATTCGGGTAACCCGACATCCTGCCGGAATAGGCGGCGGCCATGACTCCCGACGCGGGCCCGGACATCACGGTGTTGATGGCCGCGCGCGAGATGGTGCGCGCCGAGACGGTCCCGCCATTGCCTTGCATCACCAGCAAGTCGTTGCGAAAGCCCGCTGCCGTGAGGCTGTTCTGCAGGCGGTCGATGTAGCGGTCGAGAATCGGCTGAACCGAGGCGTTGACGGCGGCGGCGGTGCCGCGTTCGAACTCGCGGAACTCGGAAATGATGGTGTGGCCCGCGGTGATGTAGTCATTGGGCCAATGCTGGCGCGCCAGTTCCAGGGCGCGCAGTTCGTGCGCGGGATTCGCGTAGCTGTGCAGGAAGTGGATGACCAGCGCTTCCGCGCCGGTCTCCGCGAGTTCCCGCACCCGGGCCACGAATGCGTCCTCGTCCAGCGGCGTCAGCACCTTGCCCTGGGCGTCCATGCGTTCGGGAACTTCGCGCCGCAATTCGCGGGGAATGAGCGGCACGAAACTGCCTGTCAGGCCGTAGGCTTGCGGCCGCGTGCGCCGGCCCAGTTCGAGCACGTCGCGGAATCCGTCGGTAGTGATCAATCCGACCTTGGCGAGCTTGCGTTCAAGCACGGCATTGGTCGTGGTGGTGGTGCCATGGACGATGGTGTCCACGCGTTCCAGCGGAACCTCGGTGCGGCGCAGCGCCTCGAGCACGCCAAAAGCCTGGTTCTCCAGCGTGCTGGGAACCTTGGAGATGCGCACCGCGCCGGACTCGTCATCCACCAGGATGAGATCGGTGAAGGTGCCGCCTACATCTATGCCAACGGTAACGGTCATGCCAGCACCTCTTCGCGGCGCAGGACATTGAGCGCTTCATGCGCGGTCTCGATGATCTGGGCGATGTCCTGGTCCCGCATGGGCGTGGACAGGGCGATCAGGCCATAGCTGGCCATCAGCACGCCGCGGTTCAGCATTTCGCGGTTGAAGCGCGCCATGGCCCGGGCTTGTTCCGGACTGGGGTAGGCATCCCGGTAGTTGCTCAGTCTGCCTGTCTTCAGATGCAGCTTGACCAGCGAACCCAGGCCGGTGGCCTGGCCCGCGATGCCGGCATCGGCGAAAGCCTGGTTCAGCCCCAACCGCAGCATGTCGCCGTGGCGGTCGAGCTTGGCATAGGCGGCGTCATCCAGCAGTTGCATGGCTGCAAGCCCGCTCACCATGCTTACGGGATTGGCCGAGAAGGTACCGCCGTGGGGCACGGCCGGGCGGCCTCCGCTTGGGTCGAAGACTGCCATTACGTCGGCGCGTCCCGCCACACCGCCCACGGGAAAGCCGCCGCCCATGATTTTTCCGACGGTCGTGAGGTCGGGGGTGACGCCCAGCCGCGATTGCGCGCCGCCGGGAGCCAGGCGCAGTGTGATGACTTCGTCGATGATCAGCAGAATGCCGAGTTCCGCCGTTACCCGGCGCAGCATGAGCAGGTATTCGGCGCTGGCGGGAATCAATCCGACCCGGTTGGGCAGGAGGTCGATCAGCACGCCGGCCAGGCTGGCTCCGTGTGCGCGCAGCAGGGCCTCGGTGGCCTGGCAGTTGTTGAAGGGCAGCACCACGACATCGGACGTCACGCCTTGCGGCGTTCCCTGGGAGTGCGCCACCGACGCGGGCGCGGCTGCGTCGCCCCAATTCGCGGGGCTCGCATCCAGACTGGTTTCAGCATAGTCGTAAGAACCGTGATAGGCCCCCTCGACCTTCGCGATCCTGGGCCGTCCGGTATAGGCGCGGGCGGCTTTCAACGCCATCATCACGGCTTCGGTTCCCGAGTTGGTGAAGCGGATGTGTTCGATACCCGGCACGCGTTCGGCCAGCAGCTCGGCCAGCGCGATCTCGCTTTCGGTCGGCATGCCGAACGCGGTTCCCAGGTCGATTTGGCGGTGCGCGGCCGCGGCCAGTACAGGATGCGCGTGTCCGTGGATAAGCGCCGTGAAGTTGTTGATGCAGTCGATCAATTCATTGCCGTCTACGTCATGGACGCGGCAGCCGGCGCCGTGCGCGGCGTAGACGGGGTAGGGCGACAAATAGACGGTCGTGCGGGTATTGCCGCCGGGAAGGGTGCGCTTGGCGCGCGTGTGCAGCGCCTGTGAACGGGAGGAAGGATCGGGATACATGGTTCTCTCAAGCAGGAATTAGCGGCCCAGGTAGGCGTCCCGGACCCGCGGGTGAAGACGCAATGCCTCGGCGGTGTCGGTCAGTACGATGCTGCCGTTCTCGATGACATAGCCGCGATTGGCCACGCCCAGCGCGAGCACGGTGTTTTGCTCGACCAGCAGTACGGTCATGCCGCCTTCGTTGATGCAGGCGATGCGGGCGTAGACTTCCTCGGCCAGGCGCGGCGCCAAGCCGAGCGAAGGCTCATCCAGCAGGAGCAGGCGGGGCCGCGCCATCAAGGCGCGGCCTATCGCCAGCATTTGCTGTTCGCCGCCGGACAGGGACCAGCCCAGTTGGCCGATCCGCTCCTTCAGGCGTGGGAAAAGGTCATAGACACGCTCGAAATCGTCGCTCGTTCCGCGACCGCGCACCGAACTTCCGACTTCCAGGTTTTCCTTCACGGTAAGACCCGGAAAGATCCGACGGCCCTCCGGCACATGGGCAATGCCGGCCTTTACGCGGCGCTGGATCGGCAGGGTGTCCAGGGGGCGGCCGTCATAGGCCAGTTCTCCCGTGGTGGGAAGCAGCCCCGAGATCGCGCGCAGCAGCGTGGTCTTGCCCGCGCCATTGACGCCTATCAGCGCCACGGCCTCGCCGGTGTGTACTTCCAGGTCTATGCCGCGCAATGCCACGATGTCGCCGTAGGCGGCGCCCAGGTTTCTACACTGCAACATGCTGGTAGCCTCCTCCAAGATAGGCCTCGAGCACCGCGGGATCGGACTGCACCTCGGCGGGAGTGCCTTCGGCCAGCTTGGCGCCGAAGTTGAGCACCGCCACGTTTTCGGCCAGCCGCATCACCATGCCCATGTTGTGCTCGATTAGCACGACGGAGAGCCGGTGCTGTTCGCGCAGGCGCCGCAATAGGTCCATTAGTTGTTCGACCTCGCCGGAATTCAGGCCGGCGGCGGGTTCGTCCAGCAGCAATAGCCGCGGCCGCGCCACCATGACCCTGGCCATTTCAACGAGCCGGCGGTTGCCGTAAGAAAGCGAACCTATGCTGCGGTCGGCAAGCGTGTGCAAGTCGAACTGACGCAGGGTTTCGTAGGCGGCTTCACGGGCGGCGCGCTCGCGTTCGCGGGTGGACCTGGGCCGTAGCAGCAGCGCGCTCAGCGAGCGCGGGTCACGCATTGCAGCGCCTAGCATGACGTTTTCCAGGACGCTGAGGCGCGTGAACAGGCGGCCGCTTTGAAATATCCGGCCTATGCCCGCGTGGATGATCGCGTGCGTGGGCAATCCCGTCAGCACGTTGCCGTCGAATCTGACCTGACCGGACGTGGGAGGAACCAGGCCCGTCATCACATTGAGCAAGGTGCTCTTGCCCGCGCCGTTCGGGCCGATGATGGCGTAGAACTGATTGGCGCCGATGTCCAGGCTGACGTTCGAAAGCGCCTGCACGCCGCCATAATGCTTGCTGATGTTCTGTACTTGCATGAGGCTCATGACAGGCTGCCTCCATGGACAATGCCGCGGCGGCTGCCGCGTTTGGCGCGACGGCGGTAGGTGGCTGGATCGATCAGGCTGATCAGGCCGCGGGGCAGCACGATCAGGATGACCAGAACCAGAATGCCGAACACCAGCAGGTAGGCGTTGCCGACGCCGCGCAGCAATTCGGGCAGCAGGGTCACGCTCACCGCGCCCAGAATCGCTCCGACGATGCTGCCTTCTCCGCCCACGACCAGCATGGCCAGGTAAATGATGGAGTGGGAGAAGTTGAAGTCCTCGGGAGAAACGAAGCGGATGTGGAAGGCGAACAGGCAGCCGGCCACCGCGGCGTAGGCGGCGCCCAGCGTGAAGGCGGCGACCTTGACCTCGGTGACCGGAAGGCCGGTCATGGCCGAGGCCAGTTCGTCGTCGCGCACCGCCATCAGCGTGCGGCCCGCATGGGAATGTCGGATGCGGACGGCCAGCAGCGCGAGCAAGGTCAGGACCGCCAGCGAGAACAGGTAGAAGCTGGGTTCATCGTCGAGTTTGATGGCGCCCAGCGTGAGCGATGGAATGCCGGATATGCCATTCGTGCCCCCCGTGATGTCGATCCAGTTGGAAACGACGATGGTGAAGCTCACGTTCAATCCCAAGGTCGCCAGCGCCAGGTAGTGCCCCTTCAAGCGCAGCAGGATGCGGCCGGTGACATAGGAGATCAGGCAGGTGGCCGCAATGGCGAGCAGCGCCGCCAGCCAGGGGTTCCAGCCGTGGGATGTGGTCAGGACGGCCACCAGATACGCAGCCACGCCCATGAAGGCGGCGTGCGCGAGCGAGATGAGTCCGGCATAGCCGAACACGAAGTTCAAACCGATGACGGCAATGGCCGATATGACGGCGGTATTGGCAAGACGGTTGCCGTAGCCCTGCGTGAAGAGAGGCAGGGCGGCGGCCAGCGCCACGACAGCCAGACCGCAGAGCAGATGGGATCGTTTCATGGTCAGCCCCGATCGGCGATGCGTTCGCCGAAGATGCCCTGCGGCCGCAGCAGCAGGAAGAGAATCATGATTCCAAAGGCCAGCAGGTCCTTGTAGGTGGAAGACAGGTATGCCGCGCCGAGGATTTCGATCAGGCCCACGACCAGCCCGCCCGCGATCGCGCCGGGCACGCTGCCGAATCCGCCGATGATGGTGGCGGCGAAGGCCTTGAGCGCGACGGCATCGCCCATGTTGACGTCGGCGAACCACATGGGCCCTACCAACAGGCCGGCGAAGCCCGCGAAGACGGCGGCCAGCAGCCAGGCGAAGCCCAGCAGCAGGCGCACCGGCAAGCCCATCAGCCTTGCGGTTTCGACGTCCTGCGCCACCGCCCGCATCGAACGTCCGAGGGCGGTGCGGTGCAGGAGCGCGTAGAGTCCGGCGATCAACAGCAGCGTGATGACGATGGTGGCCAGGGCATGCACCGTGATGACGCCGCCGGCCAGGCTGATCGTGCCGTCGCCGAAAGGCGAGGGCACGCGGAAGGGCCAGGCGTCCCAAACCAGCAGCGCGCCGTTCTGCATGGCGATGCCGGCGGCGACCGTGCCGATGATGACCGTCACCACGGGACGATTCTGCAACGGCAGGTGCACCAACGCATAGAACAGCAGGCCGAAGACCGCCATCATCGCAATGGCCGCCGGATAGGCCAGGGCCGCGGGCCACTGCGCCTGGATGATGGTGCTCACCCCGAAGAAGGTGCCCAGCATGACGAACTGGCCGGCGGCGAAGTTCACCACGCTGGTGGCCGAGTACACGATGACGAAGCCCAGCGCGGCCAGGGCGTAGACGCTGCCAAGCGCGACGCCGTTGACCAGCAGTTGGATCATTTCCTGCATGGAGTTCCCCTTGTGGCGCCGGCCATGCTCAGTCGACCTTGATGGTGCTGATGAACTGCATGTCCTTGCTTCCCTTGGCGAAGTTCACGATGGCGACATCGTGCACGCCATTGCCTTTGGCATCGAAGCTGTAGACGTGGGAAACGCCCTGGTAGCCCTTGAGATCCTTGAGATAAGCCTGGAGCTTTTGCGGGTCGGCGCCGACGGCGTTGATGGCCTGGGCCATCAGCATGGCGCCATCGTAGTAAGCGGCGCCGTAGGGATCGGCGTCCATGGAGAAGCGCTGCTTGAAGCGTTCCGCGTAGTTCTTTCCTTTGTCGGTAGCGGGCAGGTAGGTGTCGATCACGCCCCAGACGTTCTCCAGGTCGGGCGGCGATAGCAGTTGCATCGCGGCCGGGACAAACGCGGCCGAGGAAGCCACCACGGGTTGCTTGAGGCCCAGCATCTTGATCTGGCGCAGCACCATTGCGCCGTCCTGCGGATAGACGAAAGCCAGGATGACGTCGGCGCCCTTGTTCTTCAGACTCAGGAGTTGCGCCGACATGTCCTTGTCGTTCTGGCCATAGGCTTCCGTGCCGACCGGGACGATACCCTGGTCCTTCAGGAAGGCGGCCGCCGCGTTGGCGCCGCCCTGACCGAAATCATTCTGGATGTACAGGATGCCGGGCTTGGACAGCTTGAGCTCGTCCTTGACGAATCGCGCCATGGCGACGGCCGCCGTGCTGTCCTGCGGGCGGATGCGGAACAGCCAGGGATTGCGCAGATCCGCGACGGCGTCGGCGCCGCCGGCATACATCGCCGGGATGCCGGCTTTTGCCACTTCCGGCGCGACTGCCATGTTCTGGGTGCTGTAGCTGGTGAGGAAAGTGAACGCGGGCTTGTTCTCCTGCGCCAGCTTCACATAGGCGTTGACGGCGGTGCCGTTGGATGCCTGGGCATCTTCAAATACAAACTTGACTGGCTTGCCCTGCAGGCCGCCAGCCTTGTTGATGTCGTCCTCGGCCAGCTTGAGCGAGTTGAAGTACTGCTTGCCGGTCAGCGACAAAGGGCCGGTGAGGGGCACTGTGGCGCCCACGACCACGTTTTGCGCATTGGCCGCGCAGGCCAGGCTTGTCAGGGCGATTGCCGGAAAAACACGGCGGGCGAGGTTGAGGATGTGCTTGACGGACATGGTGCTGCGCTCCTGTAACGATCGACGTTGAAGGCGGGGCGGCTTTCCCCAGGTTGTTTTCGATGGCTTATCGTCGTTCCGAAAATCGGTACAACGTTCCTTTTTTCGGTATAATAAAAAATAGCCGGCATGGACAGCAAGACCGGGTTTTCCCGACATGAGCGTTCTGCCACCCCTACAATGCGGCCTTCAAGGAACGCCTATGAGCCAAGATTCCAAACTTCCCCCGCTAGAGCGCTACACCCGCATCCTTGAGCTGCTTGCGTCCTTTCCCGACGGACTGGCGCTGACGGAGATTGCGCGCATGCTGGCGCTGCCCAAGACCAGCGCGCATCGGCTGCTCGGCACCATGCAGGACTCGCAACTGGTGGATCTGGCCGCAAGCACCTACGTGCTGGGAGCGCGGGTGAAGCGGCTGGCCTATGCCAGCGCGGACACGGAGTGGATCGGCGCCCTCGTGCGGCCGCACTTGGCGGATCTGGCGGCCGAAACCGACGAAACCTGCTATCTGGCTAAGCTGCATGGCGGCCACCGGGTGTCTTCTGTGCTGATGGAAGCGCCCGATACGCCTTGGCGCGGGTTCGTGCTGCCGGGCAAGGGCATGGCGCCGCATGCTGCTGCGTCGGCCAAAGCCATACTTGCGTTTCAAGAGCCCCATGTCATAGATGCTGCGCTGGCCGAACCGCTACCGCGCCTTACCGCGCATACGTGCATAGATAGCGACCGCATCAGGGAGGAGTACGCGGAGGTCCGCCGGCAGGGTTATGCGACTTGCATAGGGGAAATCGATGAGGGCCTGGCGGCGCTCGGGGTTCCGGTACATCTGCAGCACCTTGGCGTGATCTACAGCCTCGGCGTGACCGGGCCGTTGCAGCGATTGAAGTCCAAGAATCTCGAGACGCTGGCGGCCGTCATGCAGCGATACGCCGAGCGGGTCGCGCATGCCTTGGCTGCGGGGTATACGCGGCGGCCAACGGACCAAGGCTGAGGCTGGAGAATCCCGGCCGGCTTTGAGCAGGGCTTGCTCAATGGCGGGGGCGTCCGTCGGCCAGGGTGCGGCACGCATTGCGCCGGCAATCAAGGCCGGCGTTATTCAAGTACCCTTTAGCCTACCTCCGTGCCAGTATGACAAGTATGCAAGACGATCTTTTCGGAGAGGCGCTTCCCCAGCCTCCGGCCAATTCCCCGAACCAGGCGGCCTCTCGTGCGAATCCGGATTTTTCTCTCCTCCGGAGCATGGCCAAGGTGCTTCCCGCGCCTGCGGCGCAGGAGTGGCGCGCGCTCGCGCAGCAGCTTCCGGCGCAGTTGCGCTTTGGCGTCTCTACCTGGTCATATCCGGGCTGGGAAGGGCTGGTCTGGGATGGCGAATACGATTCGAGCACGCTGTCCAAGCATGGTCTCGGCGCCTACCATCAGCATCCGCTTTTGCGCACGGTCTGTGTGGACCGCACTTTCTGGCGGCCGTTGACGGCAAGCCAGTATGCCGCCTATGCGGGGCAGGTCGATGACGACTTCCGTTTCGTCGTCAAATGTCCCGCCAGCATTACCGACGCCCAGGCGCGTGGCGAAGAAGGCAGGGCGCGCGCGGTCAATCCGGTTTTCCTCGATCCGTCGCTGGCCATCCAGGAATTCGTGCGGCCGGCTCTCGAAGGCCTGGGCGTCAAGCTCGGCGTTCTGGTGTTCCAGTTGAGTCCTCTGCCTTGGGGGTGGCTGAGCCGCCCCGCATCGCTGTTCGAGAAGCTGGGCCGCATGCTGGCGGCTGTCCGGGAGGCGTTGTCCGCGCATGGCGCCGTGATCGTCGCGGTGGAAGTGCGGGACCCTGAACTCCTGGGCCAGGCGCTGGTCGACACGCTCAAGGCGCATGGGGCCACTTTCTGCCTGGGCCTGCATGGCAAGATGCCGCCGATCGAAGAGCAACTGCCGATGCTGCGCGCGCTATGGCCGGGGCCGCTGGTCTGCCGGTGGAACCTGAACCGCGTTTTCGGCGCGTATGGTTATGCCGACGCGCAGAAAAAGCACGATCCGTTCAATGCCATCCTCAGCGAGGATCTCCCTACCCGCACGGTGCTGGCGCGTACGATCCGCGGGATCACGGGCGCGGGCCAGCCGGCCTACGTGACGATCAGCAACGATGCCGAGGGCTGCGCGCCGCTGTCCATCCAGAAGCTGGCCCAGGCCATTGCGGCGTAGATGAAAGGGTGGTCGAAGCACCTATGGGCGCCCGGCTGATGCGGAATCGATTCGCTGAGTGCTCCCCGATACTGGAAAAACGCCTCGGGCGTTCGAAGTTCATCTTATAAATTCAAATATGAGCATTAATACAAATTAATCGCTCATATATGATTATTTATTCGAGAATCTGCCAATTGATCGTGTCGCACCGATGTGGTCAAATATGACCGCCTAATGGCGATTTTTCACCATATCTGAGCAGATGCGAACATGCCGACTTCCGAGCAGAGAAATTCCAGCCTACGGGTTGCCATGCCGCGGCCTGTGGAACGCGCGTTACAACGCCTTGGTCAGGACATCTCCACCGCGCGCCGTGTGCGCCGCTTAAGCCAGGAAGACCTGGCACAGCGTGTCGGCACGTCGCTGAGTACAGTCAGGCGCATGGAAGATGGTTATCCCGGCACCGCCTTGCATACCTTCCTGCGCGCCTTGCACGTGCTTGGCCGTCTTGACGACGTGCTACAGGTGATGGCCACAGAGAATGATGTGCTGGGGATGGAGCTGGTGCGGGAACAACTGCCACAACGAGTACGTACGGTTCGCGGCAGCAAGCCGCGAGTCGGTCGTTCCCCTGCTGCCCAAGAAGGTACGTCTGATGATGCCGATGAATTGGAGGGCTTCTGATGGCGCCCAAGCCCTCAAAGCGTCAGGACCTGGAAGTGCATCTGGGTTCGGCTGGCCAGGTTGTCGGGCGGCTGTATCTGGGCAGCGGCAAGCGCAGCGCGTTCAGCTACGAAGAGCGTTGGTTGCGGGATTCGAGGTTTTTCACGCTGTCGCCTGATCTGCTGCCTGTCTTGAGTGTGCAGCACCCTCAAGAGGTATTTTTTCGCGCGCTGGAGGACACTGCGCCAGACTCGTGGGGCGAACGCGTGATTCGGCGTGCGCATGCGAGGTTGCGGCAGCAAGACCGCGAGACGCCCGCGCTGGAGCCTGTCGACTTCTTGATGTGGGTGGATGACGAGGCTCGTGTTGGCGCGCTGCGACTTTTCGATCCCCAGGCCAAAGTCTATTTACGCTCAGGCGGAACGCGTAGGCATGTGCCGCCGTTGGTGGAGCTGGATAAGGTCGTGCAAGCGGCCCGAGCGTTGGAGGCTGGCACGGAGACCGCGCGGGACCTGCAATATCTGCTCGGGCAAGGCACCTCGCTGGGCGGTGCTCGGCCGAAGTCGACCGTCCGAGATACGGATGGCCGCCTGGCATTGGGCAAGTTTCCCAGCCAGGCGGACAAGCGCGACGTCATCCGAGGCGAAGTGCTGGCCATGCATCTTGCCGCCAAGGCAGGCATCAAGGCGGCAGCGGTGCGTGTGGAGTTGATCAGTGGGACGGCAGTCGCCATCATCCGGCGGTTCGACCGTACTGATGACGGCGGCCGTATTCCCTATGTATCGGCCGCGACGATGCTGCAGTCTGATGGCCGAGACACAGTGCATGCCTATACGGAACTGGTAGATGCCCTGTTGCAGGAAGGTGCCGATCCGATTGCCGACATCCACCAGTTGTGGCGCCGCCTGGTCTTCAATTTTCTGATCTGCAACACCGATGACCATTTGCGGAATACCGGGTTCCTCTATGACGCGCGCAACCATGGCTGGCGTTTGTCGCCAGCATTCGACCTCAATCCGATGCCAGGTGATCGCCGTGAGAGTAAGACATGGTTGACGGAGGATTCCGGACCGATCGATAGCCGGGACATGCTGATGGAAAGAGCGCCATACTTCAGATTGAATGCTGAGGAAGCGGCTGCAATCTGGACGGAGGTAGCTCAGGCAGTGGCTAGCTGGCGTGTCGTGGCCAAAGGGCTCGGCATGCAAGGCACTGACCTGGTGGATTTTGAGCCTGCATTCGCATAAGACTCGTACATGTGATTCCGCGGCACCTCAATACCCTGGAATTTCACGAGATTTCCCTGCTGGTTCCTGCCGGCGGCCGTTGAAATCCGCCTCCGCATGGACGGGCCTGGGCTTCAGGCCGGCAAAAAGAAGCGACTACTAAACTCAATAGATAATAGTTATCATTGCCGTTATTGAGGGCAAAGTCCGGCAGCAGCAATTTTGGAGATCCATCCCATGTCCAGCAGCGACGCGGTCTTGCACCGTCGAGCAGAGACGCTCTACGCTGAGCATCATTCGTGGCTGGCGGGATGGCTGCGCCATCGGATGGGCGGCGAGGACGTTGCCGCCGATCTGGCGCAGGATACGTTCCTGCGGGTGCTGGCGTCCCGGGAGGTGCCGTTGTTGCTGGAGCCGCGGGCGTTCCTGGCCACCATCGCCCGGCGCCTGATGGCCAACCATTATCGGCGCGAGGCGATCGAACGCGCCTACCTGGAAATGCTGGCGGCCTTGCCCGAGGCGCGGATGCCCAGTCCCGAAGACCGCAAGCTGGTGCTGGAAGCGCTGTGCGCGATCGACCGAGCGCTGGACACCTTGCCGGCCAAGGCGCGCGAGGCCTTTCTGCTGGCCCAGTTGGAGGGCATGAAGTACGAGGACATCGCCGCCCGCCTGGGCGTGACCACGCGAACCGTGGGCAACTACATGGTGCGCGCGGTGCAGGCGTGCTTCTTTGCCCAGGAGCATTCCGCTTGACTCGGAAGGCGGACGGCACGGCCATGTACGCGGGCGGCTTGCCGCTGGCGCCGCGCGTGGCGGAAGAGGCGTCGCGCTGGTACGTGCTGTTCATGTCGGGCGCCGCCACCGACGAAGACAGGCGCGCGTGGCGCGATTGGTGCGTGGCGGACCCGGACCACGAGCGGGCCTGGGCCCATCTGGCGCGCGCCGACGCCCGGATGCGCGAGCTGGCCGGCAAACCGGCCTACGAGGCCTTGTCCCTCGAACGCCGGCAGCAGGGCAGGCGCCGCGTGCTGCTCTCGGCCGGATTCCTGGCCGCCTGTATCGGGCCCGCGATCTGGGCTGCCGATCGAAACCGCTGGTTGCGCCTTTCGCCGGATTTCACGACGGCTGTCGGCGAGCGGCGCGACGTCGACCTGCCGGACGGCACGCGCATCACGCTGAACACGGATACCGGCATCGACGTGCGATTCGAGGGCGGCGAACGGCTGATCCGGCTGCGGCGAGGTGAAATCCTGGTTGCGACGGGCCACGCGGCGCAGTACGCCTCCATGCCGTTGCGGGTCGAGACCGAGTTCGGGCGCGTGCATGCGCTGGGCACGCGTTTTTCGGTGCGCCAGGGGACGGACGCCACGCATGTCGCGCTGTTCGACGGGGCCGTGGAAATCAAGCCCGTGGGCCAAGGCGGCGCCGGGCTGGTGCTGGCCAAGGGGCAGACCGCGCAGGTTTCCGCTGGGCGGGCCCAGGCTGCCGGGCCGGTCGGCGAGGCCGACATGGCATGGCTGCGGGGCGAACTGGCGGCAGACAACATGCCGCTGGCGGAATTCCTGGCCGAACTCAGCCGTTATCGGCCGGGTGTCATCTCGTGCGACGAGCGCGCGGGCCGGCTGCGGATATCTGGCTTGTTTCCTCTGGCCGACACCGACCGCGTGTTGGCCGCCGTGGGCCGGCTGCTCGACGTCCGGATCGTCCAGCGGACGCCGTACTGGGTCGTGGTTTCGGCGCCGGGCTGATCGCTGGCCGCGGCTGCCGCCGCGATGCGCCCAGAAATATTTCGAGCAAACCTTTCCGGTTCTGGTTTTTCGCGTGTCCTCTTTATTGAACAGGACCGAAATCCAAGGCGACGAAACGGCATCATGGCCAGGCATACAGGCGGCGACACGCGCATCGCCCTGTCCCGTACCGGGGCAGGCGGGCGGGCGCTCGCCGCCATACTGCTGTTGGCGTTCGCCGCGCTGATCGGCCAGGCGGCCCGCGCGCAGGACGGCCCGGCGCCGCGCGACAGCGCGAGCCTGCGCTATGACGTGCCCGCGGGGCCGCTGGTGACGGTCTTGCAGCGGATTGCCAGCCAGGCGGGCGTCATGCTGGTGTTCGAGCCCACGCTGACGCGCGGCCTGGAAAGCGACGGCCTGAATGGCCGCTACACGGTCGAGCAGGCGTTCGCGCAGGTGCTGGGGGGCTATGGGCTGGAGGCCTATCAGGATTCTCCGGCCAGCTTCCGGGTCAGAAGCATGGGCGCGACGCCAGCGGCCTTATGGATGCCGCCGACGCTGGTGTGGGGGGCGGCCGCGGGCGGGGATGGTTTCGTGGCGCTGTCCGCTTCGGCCGGGACCAAGACCAGCACGCCCCTTGTGCGCGTGCCGCAATCCGTGTCGGTCGTGACCGGCCAGGAAATGCAGGCACGCTATGCGCGCACCGTTCCGCAGGCGTTGCAGTACACGCCAGGCGTGCAGATCAATAATTTCGGCAGCAACGAAATCCGCAACGACTGGCTGGTGCTGCGCGGCTTCGATGCCAAGCTGACGGGGGACTATCGCGACGGCCTGAGCCAGATGCCGTACGACCAGATCCGCGCGCACATGCCGGCCTATGCGCTGGAAAGCATCGAGGCCGTGCGCGGCCCATCGTCGGCGCTGTACGGGCAGGTGGCGCCGGGCGGCATCGTCAACCGCGTGACCAAGCGTCCCACCGCGACCGTGCTGCGCGAGGTGGCCGTTCAAGCCGGATCCTTCGACAGCCGGCAGGCGTTCGTGGACCTGGGCGGCCCGGTCAACGAGGTCGCCAGCGTCAGCTACCGCCTGACCGCGACGGCTCGCGAAGCCGGTACGCAGGATCGATACGACGACGACCACCGCTACCGCGACGACCTGGCCTATGTGGCGCCGGCCTTCCGGTGGCGCAACGCCGACACGTCGCTGACGCTGCTGACGCACTACCAGCGCGATCGCAACGATGGCGAATCGCGCGCGTACTATCCCACGCGCACGCTGGTGGGCGACTATTCCTACGACCGCAATGACCGCGACTTCTACAGCGTCGGGTATCTGCTGGAGCATCGGCTGAGCGACGCGTGGTCGTTGCGGCAGAACGCGCGCTATCAGCAGGGCCGCATGACGCTGCGCAATCTGTATCCGCTGGCGCTGGCCGCCGACGGCCGCAGCTTGTCGCGCCTGCAATTGCAGGCCAGCGAACGCGCCCACGGCGCGGCCGTAGACACACAGATGGAAGGCGTGCTGGAGGGCGCAGGCCTGAAACACACGGTGCTGGCCGGCCTGGATTTCCGGCGGCTGTCGGGCACGCAGGACTATCGGCAGGCGATGGCGCCTTCGCTGGATATCTACGATCCCGTGTACGGCCAGCCCATCGCGGCGCTGGGTCCGGACAAGACGATGTTGGACGTCCGGCAGGTCAGCACGCAGTGGGGACTGTATGCGCAGGACCAGATCCAGGCGGGGCCGTGGACGCTGACGTTGGGCGCTCGTCATGACCGCTACACCGATCGGACCGAAGACCGCCTCGCGGGCGCCGACAGCCGCGGACAGGACCAGGCCACGACCTGGCGCGCCGGCCTGTCGTATGCGTTCGCCTCGGGCGTGGCGCCGTATGCCAGCTATGCCACCGCATTCGTGCCGCAAGCCGGCACGGCCTTCGACGGGTCGCCGTTCACGCCGGCCGAGTCCGACCAGGTCGAGGTGGGCGTCAAGTATCAGCCGCCGGATTCCAACAGCCTCTACACCATTGCGCTATTCAACCTGAACCAGCGCAATGCGCTGACGGCGGACCCGGACCCCGCGCACGCCGGCTTTAGCGTGCAGTCGGGCCGCCTGCGTTCGCGCGGGCTGGAGATCGAGGCCAAGCTCAGCCAGGGCGATGGCTGGGACCTCGTGGCCGCCTACACGTACAACGCGGTGACCAACGTGTCCAGCAATGACGGCGGGGCGCGCAAGATGCCGATCGTCACGCCGCGGCACATGGCGGCCATCTGGCTTGGCCATCGTTTCTCGGCAGGCCCGCTGTCCGGCTGGAACGCCGGCGTGGGCGTGCGCTATATCGGTCCGACGTATGTCGACGTGGCCAACACGATGAAGAATCGCGGCGCCGCCGTGGCGGATGCCTCCCTGGCCTACGAGACCGGCGCGTGGCGCTTTTCCGTCGACGCCATGAACCTGCTGAATAAAGAAACCGTGGTCTGCCGCAACGACCGCGTCAATTGCCGATATGGCGTCGAACGCACGGTGCTCGCCGCCGTCGCGTACCGCTATTGATCCCGCCGGGCGGCGGCGTGCGAGAGGAGTCACATCATGTCGAGCCCCCCTGCCATCAGGGACGAGCTGGCGGCCCTGTACCTGGCCCACCGGCGCAAGTTGCTGCACACGGCGACGCGCATACTCGGGTGCCGCGACCTGGCTGACGACGTGGTGCAGGACACATATCTGAAGCTGCTGGAAGGCCCGCCGCCGCGGGACGTGCGCGAACCGGTGGCGTACCTGTTCCAGACGGTGCGCCATCTTTCGATCGACTACCACCGTCGCCGCGCGCTGGAGTCCCGACTGTTCGCGGGACAAGAGGACGGCCAGCATGCCGTCTCCGCGTCGCTGGCCGAAGAGGCTGCCGTCAGCCATCAGGCGATGGCCCTGGCCGCGGACGCGCTGCAGAACATGTCGGCGCGCACGCGCCGGGCCTTCGAATTGCACCGTCTAGAAGGGTGCACGCAGCGCGACGTGGCGCGCGAGCTCGGGGTGTCGGCCACGCTCGTCAATTTCATGATCCGCGATGCCGACGTGGCGCTGAGTTCATGCCGCGAGTATCTGCTGCCCTAGTTACCAGCGGTAGGCCACCGTGGCCATGACGGTCCGTTCCAGGCCGTAGCGGCAGTTCACGGTGTTGTTGCGGCACACGATGGTTTCCTTGTTGAACAGGTTCGTCGCGTCGACCGCAAAGCGCCAGTTACGCAGTTGGTAGTGCAGACCGGCATCCACCATGAACGACGAGCCGTTTTCAATGGTGTTGGAAACGTCCGCGTAGGTCTTGCCCACGTAGCGCACGCCCACCCCCATGCCCATGCCTTGCAGCACGGTGTCGGGCAGCGTGTAGTTCACCCACGCGGACGCCATGTGGCGCGGCGTGACGATGGGCGTGTTGCCTTCTTCGGCTGGGTTGTTGCTCTTGTTCACCTTGACGTCGTTCAGCGTATAGGACGCGATCAGGTCCAGGCCGCGCATGACGTTTGCCTTGCCTTCCAGTTCGATCCCGCGCGAACCGATCTCGCCGGTCTGCACGCTGAAATTGGTGTTGCGCGGGTCGGGCGTCAGCGCATTGCGCTGTGTAAGGTCGAACACCGACAGCGCCACCATGCTGTTGGAGCCGGGCGGCTGGTACTTGATGCCGAACTCGTACTGTTCGCCCTTGGTGGGCTTGAACGGCGTGCTGTCCAGGCCGGCCCCGATTTGCGGCAGGAACGACGTGGAATAGCTGACATACGGCGTGATGCCCGAGTCGAACAGATAGGCCAGGCCCAGCCGGCCCGTGAACGCCGTGTCCTGTTGCCGGGTCGTGACGTTGGTCAAGCGGTTGTCGCTGTTGCTGCGCGCCCAGTCCTGGCGCGCGCCTAGCGTCACGACGACTTTGTCCACCTTGATCTGGTCCTGCAGATAGACGCCCAACTGGCGGCTCACGTCCTTCTGGTCGATGATGGTATTGGCCGCGGGCGGATACGGAATGTCCTGGTCGTAGACGGGATTTTCCAGGTCCAGGTTGGGCGCCAGGCCCTGGCGATACCACTGCTGGCCGTCCTGGAACCGGTAATCCAGCCCCGCCAGCAGCGTGTGCGACACGCGGCCCAGGTTGAACCGGTATTCGGCCTGATTGTCGATCGCCACGCCGTCCATGCTTTCCTTGGACACCAGGGCGTACCGGCTGATGGTGTGGCCGTCGGCCAGCAGGCGCAGGTTGTACAGGTCGCGTTGATCCAGCTTGCCATGCTGGTAGCGGGCGTTCTGGCGCAGCGTAAACGCATTGTTGACGCGGTGCTCGAGCAGGTAGCCGATGGCGTATTGCTTGCGGTCGTATTTGTTGAAACCGTAGTCGCCCACCGGCACGTGGGTGGGGAACACGGGGCGGGATTCTCCGTCGGTCTGGTCGTGTTGGTAGCTCGTCAGCAGCGTGAACGAGGTGTCGGCGTTGGGCCGCCACGTGAAGGCGGGCGCGATGTAGCCCAGATCGTCCGGGTAACGATGGTCGCTGTCGTATTTGACCTGCGTGCCTGCGTCGCGCAAGATGCCCGTCAGGCGGTACAGGTACTTGCCGTCATTGTCGATGGGGCCGCCCACGTCGAAGGCTGCCTGGCGGCGGTCGAAATTTCCGCCTTGCAGCACGATTTCGCCGAAGGCGTCGGCGGTGGGGCGCTTGGTCACGCGATTGACCAGCCCGCCCGGCGCCACCTGGCCATACAGCACCGACGACGGCCCGCGGATGACCTCCACGCGTTCCAGCGCGTAGGGATCGGTGCGGGCGCGGATCTGGTCGTAAGGCAGTTGGCTCAGGCCATCGCGGTAATCTCCGGTGATCTTGGCGTCGAAGCCGCGCAATACGATCCAGTCGTTGCGGACTTCGGCGCCGCCGAAGTTGCTGATCTGCACGCCAGGCACGTACTGGATGGCCTGCGACACCGTCTGCACGCCGCGGTCCTGCATTTCCTGCGCGCCGACCACCGAGACCGATTGCGGAATCTCCAGCAGGTTGGTCGGGGTCTTGCTGCCCGTCAGGGTCTCGCGGGCCACGTAGCCGTTGACCGGCCCGGTGGCGGCGTCCGTTTGGTCGCCCAGGACGTTGATGGACGGCAGCGTGGGCACGGCGGCGCCACCGGCCGATTGTTGGGCGTGGACGGGCGCGGCGATGGCCAGGCCTACGATCAGCGGATAGCAAAGAGGGCGGCGCGCGAGCGCGCGCGGAGTATTGCGAGGAGTCTTCATGGTTTGTGCGCGTAGACGGGACTGGAAGGAGCCCCTTGTTATTGGCGTGACGACGCCACGCCGCGACGGCAATGATTGGACGCAAGGCGCTTGCCTTGCGATTCATGCTCTTATTTCTAGACGAACGAGCGTCGGCGCCGTTTAATCCCGCGCCGCGAATGCCTGTGTTCCGCGGGGGTGGCTGCCTGCCGGCCAGGCATCAGTCGCAGGCCGGCCGATATGTCGAACCGTTCAGGGCTGGTCAGCCAGGTCTCGTCGCGCGCGAAAGCGCTGTTTTGGCGGCGCCCCGCTGCGCCAGCCGCGTCAGGAGCACGTCCAGGAAATGCCGCGTGGACACCGACGGACGGGCCTGGCTGCGCTGGATCAGCGAGATCTGGTGCACCGTGGGCGAGACGCCGCGGAGGGAAAGTGTGCGCATGCCCCATTGCTCGGCGATGGTTGCCGCGTAGCCCGGCACGATCAGCACGCCGGCGCCGCGGCGCACCAGGCCCAGCGCCGCGGTCAGCGTGCCGGCCTCGATCGCGCTGGGCAGCGTGACGCCCTGGCTGGCCAGAATGAGGTCCAGGCTGCGGCGCACGCTATAGAAATTGCGCAGCGAGATATGGTTCCACGCCGCCAGTTCCTTCAGCGCCACCGAGGCGCGGCGGTTCAGGGGATGGGCGGCGTCGATCACCACGCGCATGCCGTCTTCCAACACCACTTCCGACTGGATGCCCGGGATGCGCATGTCGATCGCGCCCAGGCCGAAATCGACGGTGCCCGCCCGGACGCTTTCGACCGTCTGGTCCGTGGAAAGCTCGTGCAGCTCGAATTGGATGCCGGGGTAGCGGGTCCGGTAATCGGCGATCACGTCGGCGAGCAGGCCATAGATCATCAGCGGCGACGCCGCGATGCTGACCTTGCCGCGCTCAAGCGAGATCAGCTCTTCGACGCTGCGCGTGGCCGTCTGCATGGTCGCCACGACGTCCACCGCGAAGGCGTGAAACTCCCGAGCCGCGTCGTTCGGCGTAACGCGGCGGGTGCTGCGGTCGAACAGCACCAGATTCAACTGCGATTCCAGCTCGGCGATCATCTTGCTGGCGGCCGACTGGGTGACGTGCAGCCTTGCCGCGGCCGCCGTGAAGCTGCCGGTCTCGAACAGTTCCAGGAAGATGCGGAGTTGGCGGAAGGTGATATTCATTCCACGATGGACTTAGTAAAGTCTAAGAATTCCATTGTCTCATTAATGCGGCCAAACCTATGATGCCTCGCATCTACCCAGCGAGGCATGCATGCAGACCCAGACTCCCCAGTGCCATATCGACCGCCGCGCCGACGGCGTGGTCGCCATCACCTTTGACAACGGCCGGCTCAATTTGCTGACCTCCGAAGCCGCGGTGGTCTACACCGAGACGCTGCGCGCCCTGGCGCGGGACGAAAGCATCCGCCTGCTGATCGTGCAGGGCGGGGCGGCCGCGTTCCTCGGCGGCGCGGACATCAAGTTCCTGAAGGACGCGGGCAAGGCCGACATCGACGCGTACATTCGCGGCGTGCACGCGTTGTGCGAGCAACTGCGAGACCTGCCGTTCCCGACGATGTCGGTGATCTCCGGTTATTGCCTGGGCGCGGGCATGGAGGTGGCGGCGGTATGCGACATCAAGGTCGCCGGCGCGGATGCGAAGTTCGGCATGCCGGAGGTCAAGCTGGGCGTGCCGTCCGTGATCCATGGCGCGATGCTGCCAGGCATGATCGGCTGGACCCGCACCCGCGATCTGCTGCTCAGCGGGCGGATGATACCCGCCCGGCAGGCCTGCGACTGGGGCCTGATCACGGACGTTGCGGCCGAGGGCGAACTGGCGCTGCGCGCGGCGGCCTGGCAGAAGGAATTGCTGGAAGGCGGGCCGCAGGCCATGCGGATCCAGAAGAAACTGATCCGCGATTGGGAGCGCATGCCGCTGGCCGAGGCCATCTCGATCGGGATCGACGCGCTGGTGTCGGCCTACGACACCGATGAACCCAAGCGGTATATGGAAGCCTTCCTGCAGCATCGCAAACGCGCCTGAGAGCGCCGCCCTCGAGGAGACAGACAATGAAACGGAAATCACGCATCAAGAATTGGCTGACGGGCGCGTGCGCGCTGTTGGCCGCGGCGGCGGCGTCGGCCGCGCCCTATCCGAGCCAGCCGGTCACGCTGGTGGTGCCGTTCGCGGCGGGCGGCATGACCGACGTGCTGGCGCGGCAGTTGGCCAAGACGATGCAAGGCCAGCTCAAGCAACCGGTGGTGGTGGACAACCGCACGGGCGCGGGCGGCGTCATCGGCGGAGAAAAAGTGGCGCGCGCGTCCGCCGACGGCTACACCCTGCTGGTCACGACCACCGCGCATGTGGTCAATCCCGCGATCACCAAACAGTTGCCCTACGATACCGAGAAGGACTTCGCGCCGATCGCGATGCTGGCGCGCACCCCCAACGTGCTGGTGGTGAACCCCGCCGTGCCCGCGAAGACTTTGCCGGAACTGCTGGCCTACGCCAAGCGTTCCGGCAGCCTGAGCTACGGTTCGGCGGGAGTGGGCGGCACGACCCACTTGTCCGGTGAACTGCTGGCCAGCCGCAGCGGCGCTCCGTTGCTGCACGTGCCCTACCAGGGCACCGCGCTGGCGCTGAACGATCTGCTGGGCGGGCAGATCCAGGCCTCCTTCGTCGATGCGCTGACCGCCATCAAATATGTGCAGAGCGGCAAGCTGCGCGCCATTGCCGTGTCCACGCGAGAGCGCAACCCGATGCTGCCTGACGTGCCCACCATCGCCGAGCAGGGCGTGCCCGGTTACGAGACCGAAATCTGGATCGGCTTCTATGCGCCCGCCGGCACGCCGCCGGCGCTGGTCGAGCGGCTGAACGCGCTGGCGCGCGAATCCATGAGCGAGCCGGCCTTCATCAAGCTGTTGGCGGAGCAGGGCACCACGCCGGGCGACATGGACGCGGCCGCGTTCCGCGAGTACGTGAGCGCCGAGATCCGCAAATGGGGCGATATCGTGCGCGACGCGCATATCGTGGTGCAGTGAGCGGAGACGCGAGCATGGGCAAGCTTCCGTTGGCTGGCGTGCGGGTGCTGGACCTGACCAGCGTCATCATGGGGCCTTACGCCACGCAGATGCTGGCCGAGTACGGCGCCGACGTGATCAAGCTGGAGTCGCCCGAGGGCGACATCATGCGCGAAATGGGACCGGCGCGCGAGCCGGGCATGGGGCCGGTGTTCCTGAACCTGAACCGGGGCAAGCGCAGCCTGTGCCTGGACCTGAAGGCGCCGGACTCGGCCGCCATTCTGCGCCAGGCGGTGGAATCGGCGGATGTGTTCATCACCAATATGCGGGCCAGGGCGCTGAAAAAGCTGGGCCTGGACTGGGCCGCGCTCAGTGGCTGCAACCCTGGGCTGGTGTACGTATTCCTGTCCGGCTTCGCCGAGGACGGGCCGGATGCGGGGCGGCCGGCCTACGACGATTTGATCCAGGGCATGGTGGCGCTGCCCGATCTGGTGGCGCGCGCCGGCGGCGGCCCGCCCAGTTACCTGCCGCTGAATCTGGCCGACAAGACCATGGGCCTGTTCGCCGCGCAGGCCGTGCTGGCCGCGATGCTGCAACGCGAACGCGGCGGGACGGGGCAGTACGTCGAAATTCCCATGTACGAGACCATGGCGTCGTTCGTGCTTGCTGACCATCTGGGCGCGGCCTCGTTCGAGCCGCCGCTCGGGCCGGCGGGCAATCCGCGCCTGCTGTCGCGCTACCGCCGGCCGTACAAGACGCTGGATGGCTGGATCAGCACCATCGTCTACACCGACAGGCATTGGGAGGCCTTTCTGAGGCTGGCGGGGGCGGGCCGCCTGTGGGAAGAGGACCCGCGCTTTCGCAGCATGGCCAGCCGCACGCGCCATATCGACGAGGTATATGCCTTCGTCGACGAGCAGATGGCCTTGCGGACCACCGATGCCTGGCTGGCGTTGCTCAAGGATGCGGACATTCCCGCGGCGCAGTCGCCGGACCTGGACACGCTGATCTCGCGGCTGGAGGCGTCCGGGCAGGGCGTGGTGCGCCGCTACCGGGACCAGGACGGCAACGAGTACCGTGGCCTGGCGCCGGCCGCGCGCTGGTCCAAGACACCGCCACAGGCAGGCGCGGCCGCGCCGCGGCTGGGCCAGCATACCGAAGAGATCCTGCGCGAATTGGCCCAACGGGCCGGACAGATGCGATAGCCGGACTCGGGGCCTCTAGCGGAATACGGCCTGTCTCGTTTCGGCCCGGCGCGATTGCTGCCCTCAATCCAGAAAGCTCTTCAGGCCGTCCAGTTCGCGCCGCAGCAGGCGCGCGGTTTCGGCCTGCCGCGCGATGGGCATGCGATCCGTGATGGCGCTCACGCTCATGGCCAGCACCGGCGTGCCGTCGGCGCGCGTCAGCGCGCAGCCGACTCCCAGGGCGCCGCTCACAGCGTAGTTCTGCATGACCGCGTAGCCGCGCTGGCGGGTATTGAGGCGCAGGCGGTCGATCATTTCGGCGCTGATGCCGCCGTACTCTTCCAGCCGCGGCGAATTGGCCTTCACGACCGCCCGGGCCTCGGCATCGGGCAGGGCGGATAGCAGCGCCATCCCCGCCGACCCTACGCCCAGCGGATGCCGCTTGCCCGCATGGCTGGCCAGGATCTGCATCGGATAGTCGCCGATCTCGCGGTGTATGCCGACGGATTCGGTGCCGTCGCGGCCGATGAGGAACACCGCGTCGCCCAGTTGCCGGGCCAGCCTGCGCATGCCTTCGATGGCGGCGACGATCAGGTCCTGGCTTACGTCGGGCGGCGTCCACAGGCTGGCTTGCATTCGGTCGGCGTCGTCGCCGGCGAAGAAGCGCTTGCCCGCCTTGTTCCGGCGCACCCAGCCGCTGGCCTCGAGCGCGAGAAACAGGCGCTGCACATTGACCCGGTCCAGGCCCGTGCGGGCCGCGACCTCGGTCGCGCCCAGCCCGGCCGGCGCCGAGGCCCTCAGCAGGCTGAGCACGTTAAGTCCCTTGAGCAAAGTGCGGGGAGTGGAAGAGGGCGGGTCGGTCTGCATGTCTGGGGGTGGTAGGCATTAGTGTGCGATATATGCACACATTCTATATGAATGTTGTGCATTTTCCGTACTATCCGATTCCACCTGATCGGACAACGGAGACAACCATGCAGGGATCGTGGAAGCACTGGCTGCGGCGGCCAGCATTGAACACCGGACTGGCGATTGCGCTGGGCGTTTGCGGATTCGCCGGCCATGCCCGCGCGGCCTATCCCGAGCGCGCCGTGACGCTGCAAGTGGGCTTCGCCGCCGGCGGGCCCACCGACGCCATGGCGCGCATGATCGCCACGGAGATCGGCGCGGAGCTGAAGCAATCGGTCGTGGTGGAAAACAAGCCGGGCGCGGGCAGCAATATCGCCGCCTCGCAGGTCGCCCGCGCCAAGCCGGACGGCTACACCCTGCTGATGGTCGCCGTCACCAGCGCCATCAACCAGACCCTCTACGACAAGCCGGGCTTCAATCTCGCCACCGACTTCGCGCCCGTGGGCCTGGTCGGGAAAATCCCCAGCGTGCTGGTGGTGAACCCGAAACTGCCCGTGCACAGCGTGCAGGAACTGGTGGCCTATGCGAAAGCCCATCCCGACACGCTGACTTTCGGTTCGTCGGGCAACGGCACCTCCATCCATATCGCCGGCGAGATGTTCAAGCGCGCCGCCGGCATCGACGTCACCCACGTGCCGTACCGCGGCAGCGCGCCGGCGGGCGTGGCGGTCATGGCGGGCCAGGTCTCTTATATGTTCGACAACGTGCCGACCGTGTGGCCCTTCGTGCAGACCGATCGCATGCGCGCGCTGGCGGTGACGACCAAGGAACGCATTGCCTCGGCGCCCCAGTTGCCCACCATGGCCGAGTCGGGCTTCCCGGATTTCGACGTGTCGTCCTGGTACGGATTGATCGCGCCCGCCCAGACGCCGCCGGAGGTGATCCGCGTGCTGGACCAAGCCTTGCAGAAGGTGCTGGCGCGCGCCGACTTCCAGGAGCGCATGAAGGGTCTGGGCGTCATCCTGCAACCGGGCACGCCCGAATCCTTTGGCACGTTCATGAAGTCGGAAGTCGAGCGTTGGGCGCCCATCGTCAAGGCTTCCGGCGCCAGCAACGAATGAACGGCGAGGCTGCAAAGAAGATGTCCTGCGCAATCAGCAAGTCGGCCCTGAGCGGGGTCGTGGTCCTGGATGTGTCGCGCGTGCTGGCCGGCCCGTTCGCCGCCCAGATGCTCGGCGATCACGGCGCCGAAGTCATCAAGCTGGAATCCTACGACGGCGATGACACGCGGGGATACGGACCGCCGTTCGTCGATGGCGACGCGCCTTACTACGTCGGCCTGAACCGCAACAAGCAGGACCTGGCCGTGGATCTCTCGGCGCCGGCCGGGCGCGAAGTCCTGTTCAAGCTGCTCGAGCGGGTCGATGTGCTGGTGGAGAACTTCAAGCTCAGCACCTGGCGCAAATGGGGCGTCGACGATCCGGCGGCATTGACGCGCCGTTTCCCGCGGCTGATCCATTGCCGGGTTTCGGGCTTCGGCGAAACCGGGCAACTGGGCGGTTTGCCTGGCTACGACGCCGCCGTGCAGGCGCTGTCCGGCCTGATGTCGATCAATGGCGATCCGGCGCTGGATCCCGTGCGCATCGGTATTCCGCTGGTCGATACGTCCACCGGCATGAACGCCGTCATCGGCGTCCTGCTGGCCCTGTACGAGCGCGAGAAATCCGGCCAGGGGCAGTCGATAGAGGTGACCCTGTTCGATACCGCGCTGGGCATGCTGCACCCGCATACCTCCAACGCGCTCAATGGCGGCAAGTCGGCGCGCACCGGCAACGGGCATCCCAACATCGTGCCCTATGACCTATATCCGACCCGCAGCGAGAAACTGTTCGTGGCCGTGGGCAACGATCGGCAGTTCGCGCGCCTGTGCGAAGTGATAGGCAAGCCAGAACTCGCCACCGATGAACGTTTTCGCAGGAACAGCGACCGTGTGGTGAACCGGGATGCCCTGCGCAAGGAATTGGCCGGGCAATTGGCCGGGTTCGACGGTCAGCAGCTATTCCAGCAGTTGATGGCCTTGGGCGTGCCCTGCGCGCCCATGCTGAGCGTGGAGCAGGCGCTGGCCATGGAGCACACCGCTACCCGGCAGATGTCGGCGTCCATCGGCCAATACCGCGTCACGGGCATCCCGATCAAGCTGGAGCGCACGCCCGGCGCGCTGCGTCTGCCGCCGCCGGCCATCGGCCAGCACAGCCAGGAAGTCATGCAGCGCTTCGGCTTCAGCGACGCGGAGATCCACGCCGCGATCGAGGCCGGCGCGGTGCGCCAGGCCTGAGAAAAATAGACAAGGAGACCGCAATGATCAAGATAGAAGAGTTCGACCGCCTGGCGGTGGTCACTTACGACCGCGGCGAACGCCGCAACGCATTGTCCCTGCAGGCCATGAATGAACTCATCGACGTGGCGCACCGCTATGCGTCGCGCGTCGACATTACGGCCGTCGTGCTGGCGGGCAGCGCCCAGGGCTTCTCCGCAGGCGTCGATCTGAAAGACCCGCAGCGCTGGGCCATCGAGGAGAAATCGCTGGACGAGCGCCGCTATCTGGCCTCCACCGGGGCCCGCATGTGCAAGGCCTGGGAGGGCCTGCCGCAGCTAACCATCGCCGCCATCGAGGGTTTCAACGTCGGCGGCGGCATTGCGCTGACGCTGGCTTGCGACTGGCGCGTCATGGCGGACAACGCCTTCCTCTTCGTGCCGGAAGTGCAGATCGGCATTCCGCTGGTATGGCATACGGTGCCGCGCCTGGTGAACATGGTGGGCGCTTCGCGCGCCAAGCAGATCATGCTGCTGGGCGAGCGGATGCCTGCCGCCACGGCCCTGGAATGGGGGTTGGCCGACTGGTTGGCTCCGGCGGGGACGGCCGTCGAGCGCGCCACGGCGCTGGCCGGCCAGGTGGCGAAATCGCCGTCGCACGTGGTCAAGATGAGCAAGGAAAGCGTCAACGCCCATGCCCATGCCCTGAACTTCGTCAGCACCTATATGGACGTGGACCAGGCGCTGGTGTGCGGCCAGAGCGCGGAAGCGCGCCAGGCGCGCGAAAAATTCATGTGACGCCGGGGAGACAGCCATGTTCAAGAAAAGCCTGATGGCGCTGCTTCCGGCCGCGCTGCTCTGCCATGCCGGCGCGGCGCGCGCGCAATGGCCCGAACGGCCCATTACCTGGATCGTGCCCTTTTCCGCGGGCGGGCCCATGGACATCGTGTCCCGGCCGGTCGCCAAGAAAATGGGAGATATCCTGGGCCAGACGGTCATCGTCGAGAACCGCACGGGCGCCGGCGGCGCCTTGGGCGCCGACTACGTCGCGCGCGCCAAGCCGGACGGTTACGTCATCGGTATCGGCAGCGTGGGCACGCAGACCATCGTGCCCAATGTCGCCAAGTCGGCCAAGTACGACCCGATAGACTCCTTCTCCAACATCGGCCTGCTGGGCCGCTACACCAATGTCCTGCTGGTCGGCTCGCAATCGCCCATCGTCTCCGTCGCAGGCCTGGTCTCGCAGGCGCGGCAGCCCGGCGCCAACGTCACCTTCGGCTCGGCCGGCTACGGTTCGTCCAACCATCTTTCGGGCGAACTGCTGCGCGCGCTGACCGGCGCGGCGATGACGCATATTCCCTATCGCGGCAGCGCGCCCGCCCTGACGGACCTGCTGGCCGGCAATACCACCTTCATGTTCGACACGTTCAACACCGCGATGTCGCGCATCCAGGCGGGCAACTTGCGCCCCTTGGCCGTCACCAGCCCCAGGCGTTCGCCCTTCCTGCCCGACGTGCCGACCATGGACGAGGCCGGCATCGGCGGCTATGCGGCCGCCGGCGGCGAGTTGTGGTGGGGCGTGGTCGGCCCCGCCGGCATTCCCCAGCCCGTCATGGACCGTTTGAACGCCGCCCTGCGCGAAGCGCTGGCCGCGCCGGACGTGCAGCGCCAGCTCAAGGATCAGTATGTCGAGATCTGGAGCAGCACGCCGCAGGAATTCAGCGCCGTGGTCCGTTCCAGCTACCAGAGCTGGAACAAGCTGGTGAAGGAGGCGAAGATCGAGGCGGAATAGGCCTGCGGATCCAGCGCCGTGAGAGGCTCTGGGTCCGGTCGTTGTCCGTGCGTCATGGCGAGCGCCCCGCATGCATGGGATTCGGGCATGCAGGCGCCGTTCAAGCAGCGAGAATTACGCGGTTTTTCCTCTTTCCGCCGCCGCGAACAGGGACTCCAGCCGCGACAAGCGCGCCTCGACTCCCGTTTCCGGCGTAGTGGCTTGAAGGCCATGCAGCATCAGGTTCGTATAGCTTTCCGTCACGGCATCGACGTTGACGCTCTGGTTGCCGAAAAGTACCGGCCACATCAGATGCTCAAGCCCGCCATACAGCATGGCCCGGGCAGCCTCGGTGTCCACGCCTGCGGCAAGCTCTCCGTCTTTCACGGCGTCCATGAGCGCCAGTTGGGCGAATTGGGTGTAGCGCACCTGAAGCGCATGCAGGCCCGAGCCGGCATAGTCAGGCCCCGTGCGCACTTCATGCAGGACGAGGCGGGCCAGGCCGGGCGTTTCCGCATAGACGCGCACGTGCCGCCAGATGATGAAGCGCAGCCGCGCGCGCAAGCCCTGAAGGCGCGAGAATCCCTCTTCGACGTCGCGGATCAAGGGTTCATACATTTCGCTCAGCACTTCGTGCAGGAGATCGCGCTTGGTCGGGAAGTAGCGGAAGATCAGCCCTTCGGCAATTCCGGCGCGGTGGGCGATTTCGCTTACGGCGGCCTTTTGGAAGCCTTTTTCTATGAAAACCTGCCGCGCCGCCGCGAGGATCTCGCCGGCACGCTTTTGGCGCTTTTCTGAAAGAGGCGCCGGAGCATGGTTGCCGGTTGTCTTCGTGTCGGCGGCTGTACTGGAGCTGGTTTTCATGATGGCTGATGCGTGGGCTTGCCGTTTCCGTAGGCCTTCCGGGCGCAGGCGGCGCAGGACCTGCCGATATCGACTGCGGCGGGCTCGGCCGCTCAGATGCGGAACACGCCGTAGCTTGGGGGGGCTATAGGTTGATTGAGCGCGGCGCTCAAGGCGATGCCCAGGGCGTTGCGTGTATCTGTCGGGTCGATTATGCCATCGTCCCATAGGCGCGACGTCGAATACAGCGCGCTCGATTGGCGGCGGTAGTCCTCCAGCACGGGATCGCGGATGGCCGCCAGTTGTTCCGGCGAGAGTTTTTCCCCATTGCGCGCGAGTTGCCGCAGCTTCACGTCGGCGAGCACGTTGGCCGCCTGCTCCGCGCCCATGACCGAGATCTGGCTCTGCGGCCACATGAAGAGGAAGCGGGGGTCGAAGGCGCGTCCCGACATGCCGTAGTTGCCCGCCCCGAACGAGCCGTTGCAGACGACGGTGAACTTGGGCACCTCGGAACCCGCCACGGCCATGATCATCTTGGCCCCGTCCTTGGTGATTCCGCGCCGTTCATAGTCGCGCCCGACCATGAAGCCGGTGATGTTCTGCAGGAAGATCAGCGGCGTGCGGTTCTGGTTGCACAGCGCTATGAAGTGGCACCCCTTTTGGGCGCTTTCGTTGAAAAGCACGCCGTTATTGGCCAGGATGCCGACCTTGTAGCCCCACAGATGGGCGAAGCCGCACAGCAGCGTCGGGCCGTAGGCGGGCTGGTACTCATGGAAGCGGCTGGCGTCCACCAGGCGCGCGATGACCTCGCGCATATCGAACTGCACCTTGATGTCCCGCGGCACGATGCCATACAGTTCCCGGGGGTCGTAGTATGGCGCCTCGGGCTCCTGCCATTCCACTTGCGCCTTCCGCGGCCGCTGCCATTGCGCCACGACGTCCCGGGCGATGGCGATGGCCTCGTACTCGTTGCCGGCGGGATAGTCGGCCGTCCCCGACAGGCGCGTATGCACGTCGCATCCGCCCAGATCCTCGGCGCTCACCTCTTCGCCGGTGGCGGCCTTCACCAATGGCGGCCCGCCGAGGAAGATGGCGCCGTTCCCCCGCACAATCACGCTGTAGTCCGACAGCGCGGGCACGTACGCGCCGCCGGCGGTGCAATGCCCGAGCACGATGGCGACTTGGGGAACCCCCATCTTCGAGAGGATCGACTGGTTTCGGAAGATGCGCCCGGCGAAGTGGCGATCGGCAAAAAGTTCAGCCTGCAGGGGCAGAAAGCCTCCGGCGCTGTCGCACAGGTGGACCATGGGCAGGCGGTTCTCGACGGCAATATCGGTCGCGCGCACGATCTTCTTGACCGACAGCGGGTACCAGGCCCCGCCTTTCACGCTTGCATCGGAAGCATTGATCATTACCTCGCGCCCACTGACGATTCCGATGCCGGTGACTACGCCGGCGCCGGGCACCTCTCCGTCATACTCCATGTTGCCTGCCAGGGTGGACAGTTCGAGGAACGGCGTGCCTGGATCCAGCAATTGCCTGAGGCGATCCCGCACGAACAGCTTATTCTGGCGGGCCAGGCGCTGCATGTCGCGCTCGGGACGCTGGTGGCGAACGGCATCCTGGTGTTGCCGCAGCGCCGCGGCCAGCCCCAGGTTGTGTTCACGGTTGGCCAGAAAATCTGCCGAGCGCGTGTTCAGCGCGGATTCGATGCGGTTCATTCCGAGGCGCTCCTGTCCAGAGTGATAAGCAAGGCGTCTTTGTCGATGAGCTGTCCGACGTCGACGTGCAGGCGCTGCACCGCGCCATCGCAGGCGGCATTGATGGTGGTTTCCATCTTCATGCTCTCTATCACCATCAACGCGTCGCCCCGGCGCACCCGCTGGCCGACTTCCACGGAAACGGCGATGATCGACCCCGGCATGGGGGCCCGCGTCACGGCGTCTCCCTCGTCCGCGGGATCACCGGCAAAACGCTTGAGGTTATGGACGTAGCGCAGGAGGTGGCTTTCTCCATTCAGGTGCACATGCACTTCATCGCCCCGCCTTGCGATGAGGACGCGGTAACTGTCGCCATCGATGACCAGTTCGTGAGCATGTCCGCCGCGCTCCAGTAGATCCACGGGAATTTGCCGGCCGCCGGCATGCAGGCAATAGCCCTCGCGAGAGCGGCCGAGCCAGAGTTCGTGTGCTTCGCCGTCCAGAAGAAATGCGTGCAACATCAGTTTCTCCAGTCGCCCATGTCGGCATACAACGCCGGCACGGCGTCGGCGGCATCGCGCACCGGGCGCGTCGCCAGCGCCGCGGCGGCCAGCAGCCGGTGCAGTGTTTCGTCGGATAGCGGCGGCTGCGCGGCGACCTCGGGGTGCGCATCCAGAAAACCCGTGTGGATCTCGCCCGCCAAAAAGGCCGGGTGGGACAGCAGCCTCCGCAGGAAGCCTGTGTTGGTCTTGCATCCCAGCAGCGCATAGTCGTCCAGGGCGCGCCGGGCCAGCGCAATGGCTTCGCCACGCGTGGCGGCGCTGACGATCAGCTTGGCCAGCATGGGGTCGAAGGCGGCGGTGATCTCTTGTCCGGCGGCGATGCCTGAATCGATCCGGATGCCCGCGGCGCGCGGCTCGCGCAGCGCCAGCACCGGCCCGGTGGTGGGGAGATAGCCGCGCGACGGATCCTCGGCATAGATGCGGAACTCGAATGCGTGGCCGCGAGGCCGCAGCGTTTCCTGCGAGAAGGCCAGCTTTTCGCCTGCCGCCACGCGCAACTGGTGTTCCACCAGGTCGATGCCCAGTATCTCCTCTGTGACGGGATGTTCGACCTGAAGCCGCGTATTCATCTCCAGGAAGTAGAACTCGCCATTGCCATAGATGAACTCGACCGTCCCCGCGTTGCAGTAGCCCGCGCGCCGGGCGATGCCCGCGGCAGTGGCGCAGATGTCATCGCGCACCTGTGGCGACAGAGCCGGTGACGGCGACTCTTCCACGATTTTCTGGAAGCGCCGCTGCACCGAGCATTCGCGCTCGAACAGATGGACGACAGTGCCATGATCGTCGCCGAACACCTGCACTTCGATATGCCGGGGGTTTTCGATGAAGCGCTCGACGTACAGCCGGCCATCGCCAAAGTAACGTTGCCCTTCGCTGCGCGCGCGGTCCAGTTCGGCACGCAGCCCTGCCGCTTCGCGCACGATGCGCATGCCTTTTCCTCCCCCGCCGGCGGCCGGTTTGATGAGCAGCGGAAAGCCGACGGCCGCCGCGCGTTCGGCGAAGCTGGCAGGATCGTCGTCCTCGATCGCGGAAGGCGCGACGGGGAAGCCGCCCTGGGCGACGAATGCGCGGGCGCGCACCTTGTCTCCCATCAGTTCGATCGCCTCGGCGGAGGGGCCCACGAACACCAAACCCGCCTGTCGGCACTGGCGCGCGAACGACGGATTTTCCGAGAGAAAGCCGTAGCCCGGATGGATGGCGCCAGACCCGGCGCGGCGCGCCGCCTCCAGTATCTGCGTGCCGTCGAGATAGGCCGCCACCGGAGTCGCTCCGGTGATCTCGATGGCGGTGTCCGCCAGGCGCACCGCGGGAGTGTCCGCATCGACGGCGTGATGCACCACGACGGCCCGCAGGCCAAGGCGTTGCACCGTGCGCACGATGCGTGCAGCGATCTCGCCTCGATTCGCGATCAGCACCGATTGGAAAGGCCAGTTGGTTTGCACCTGCGCTCCAGTTCATGTTGACGATCATGCAGATTATTGAGCGGTACTCACTTTTCTTTAAGCCAGTGTTTTCCCTATGTGGAAAAATCCTGGCGTGAAGATAATATGAGCGTCACTCAAATTGTAGATACCGTCAATCGGGGTCGTGTTGCCTAAAGGTGGAGTGACCATGTCCGAAGGTGGCTTGCATATCGAACAACGTTCCACGCCTCAGCTATTCGCTGGTCTGTCGGACGATGAAATGGAGGTGCTCGCGCAGGCGGATCGCTTCGCGCGCGCCGAGCTGTATCCCCTGGCGCAACGGATGGATGACGAAGAATGGTGGCCGGCCGGCATCTTCGAGCGGATCGGCGCCAACGGTTACTTCGGCATCACGGCGCCAGAGGCGCTGGGGGGGACGGGCCTGAACCTCTTCACCAGCGGCCTGGTGCTCCAGGCCTTCGCCCGTTGGAACCATGCCTTGGCACTGGCATGGGTTGCGCACGAAAACCTGTGCCTGCACAACATTCTGCGCAACGCGAACGATGAGCAGAAAGCACGGTTCGTGCCCGGCTTGTCGAGCGGGAAGCTGGTGGGCGCATTGGGCTTGACCGAACCGGGCGCGGGGTCGGACGCGCTGGGCTCCATGCGCACCACGGCACGCCGGGTGGGCGACCACTATGTGCTGGATGGAACAAAGATCTTCATCACCAATGGCCCCGTGGCGGACGTCTTGCTGGTCTATGCCAAGACCGATCGCGATCTTGGGGCGCAGGGCATCTCCGCGTTTCTTGTGGAAAAGGGCATGCCAGGCTTTCGCGTCGCGCAAAAGCTCGTGAAGATGGGGTTTCGCGGAAGCCAGACCGGCGAACTCGTGTTCGACGGCTGCCGTGTGCCCGTGGCGAATCTGATGGGCGAGGAGAACGCGGGGGTCAAGGTGGTCATGAGCGGCCTGGACTTCGAGCGGGCGATGATCGCGCCGTTGTGCCTGGGCATTGCCGAGCGGGCGCTCGAGCTGAGCATCGACTACGCGCGGGCGCGCCAGCAGTTCGGCAAGCCGATAGCCAGTTTTCAGATGGTGCAGGACAAGATCGCCTCCATGTATACCCAGGTGGAGGCCATGCGGGTGTTCACTTATCAGACCTTGCGCGCGGCCAGCGCGCTGGAAAATGGGGATGCCGGGCGCGGCGAAATCCACAAGCTGACCGCCGCCGCGGTGATGTTCGCGGCCAACGGCATGCATGGCGTACTGGACGAGGCGGTTCAGGTGCATGGTGGCACCGGCTACATCTGGGAGTCGGAAATCAACCGTCTCTACCGCGCCATCAAGCTGCTGGAAATAGGCGCGGGCACGACCGAAGTGCGCAAACTCATCATCAGCGGCGAGCTGCTCAAAGGGTGACCAGGCCCAGGGACTGAGTCCTGGAACCGATATTCCGACGGAAAGGGAGGCGGGCATGACACAACACGCGGACGGGGATTTTGTAAGGCGCATCAACGTAGGGGACCTGCTCACGCGCAGCGCGGCCAGGGCGCCTGGGAGCGGTGCGGTGATCGACGGCGAGCGCCGCTACAGCTACGCCTTGTTGGAGGCATGGAGCAACCAGCTTGCGCATGGCCTGCTTGCCCGCGGCTACAAGGTGGGCGATGCGCTGGCGCTCATGTCGGGAAACAGCGCCGAGTTTCTGGCGACCTATTTCGCGTGCGCCAAGATCGGCGTCGTGTGCGTGCCTATCAACCTGTTGTGGCGACACGGCGAATTGGCCTATGTGTTGCAGCATGCCGGCGTGCGCGGCGCGGTCGTCACCGCGCGAATGCTGGAACAGTTCCTGACGGGCTTGGAATCCGGCCAGGCGCTGCGCGACGTGTTCGTGATCGATGAGGGCGAGGGCGCGCAAGCCGATCTGCCCCAATCGCTGGCGCGCATTTCCTTCGCGCAGCTATCGGCTGGCCAGGCGTCGGACGTCCCATCGGTCGCCGTTCCCGATCGCGCGTCGTTATCCTATCTGTATACCAGTGGCACCACCTCCGCGCCAAAGGGGGTGGTCGGCAGCCATCTGGCGATTTATCTGGAATCGTTGGGCACGGCCATCGACACCGAGCTGAGCTGCCGCGACCGGGTGCTGGCCTTGATGCCCATGTTCCACACCGCGCAGTTGAACGCCATCTGCACGCCGGCCGTCGCGGTAGGCGCGTGCGTCGTGATCATGCAGGGTTTCGAGGCGCAATCGTTGCTGGATCTGGTTGTGCGGGAGCGGCTGACGGTATTGTTTGCCCTTCCCATGATGTACCGGGCGCTGGTGGAGGCCCAGCAGGCCCGCGCGCGAGATGTCGGCAGCCTGCGACTGGCCGTCTATGCCATGGCGCCGATGCCGGATCATGAGCTGCGCGCCGCCATCGACACCTTCGGCTGCGGCTTCTCGCTCATGTTTGGCCAGACGGAAATGAGTCCCGTGGCCACCTTCTTCCGGCCCGAGCACCAGCTCAGCCATCCCGGCGCGGTGGGAACGCCGGGCATCAATGTCCAGGTCGGCATCATCGACGAGACGGGAAGGCTCCTGCCGCAGGGCGAGGCCGGCGAGATCGTCTACCGGAGTCCCCAGGCGCTGAGCGGCTATCTGCGTGACCAGGACGCCACCGATACCGTTTTCCGGCATGGCTGGTTCCATTCGGGCGATGCCGGCTACTTCGATGCGGATGGCGTGCTCTGGTTCAAGGACCGCTTCAAGGACGTGATCAAGAGCGGAGGCGAGAACATCGCCTCCATCGAAGTGGAAAAGGCCTTGTATGCAAGCGATCCGGATATCGCGGAAGTGGTCGTGGTCGGCCTGCCCCATGAGCGCTGGACCGAGGCGGTGACCGCGATCGTGCTGCTGCGCCCGGGCAAGAGCCTCGACGAGGCCGCGCTGATGCAGCAACTGCGCGAGCGCCTGAGCCCCTTCAAGTGTCCCAAGTCGTTCATCGTGGTCGACGCCATGCCCAAGACGGCGACGGGGAAGATCCAGAAGGCCGTTCTCCGCCGCGCCTATGCGGACCACTACGCATCCGAAAGCCGGCGTTAGTCCGCCCTTCGGGCGCTGTCCCGGAAGACAGGCCAATCAGCACGCCGCCAGCGGCGGCGCGCATCCGCGCGGGCTTTTCTACCTTCCCAAGAAAACGGGTTGGCGTTTTTCCAGGAATGCCCGCGCGCCTTCTTTTCTATCCGCGCTGTCGTAGGGATTCGGCCCTACCGAAAGACGCAGGGCGGCGGATATGGGCAGGCCGACGCTCTTGGACGCCACGGCCTTCATGCGCTGCACCGAGAGCGGCGCATTGGCGGCGATTTTCCGGGCCAACTGTAATGTCTGCCCGATGAGATCGTCCGGCTCGAAGACGTGGTTGATCAAGCCGAGCCGGTAAGCGTCCGCGGCGGTAAGCAGTTCTCCGCTGAAAAGCGCCTCCAGCGCGGCGCCTCTGGGAATGAGAAGGGGCAGAACGACACTGCCGAAGTTGGCCCCCATTCCAACCTTGGCTTCCGGCAAGCCGATCCTGGCGGTCGAGGCGGCCACGCGGATATCGCAGGCCAGGGCAAGTTCGCAGCCTCCCCCGGCGGCAACACCGTTGATTGCCGCTATCGTGGGCTTGGACATTTCCAGCACGACCTCATTGAGGTTCCGGTTTGCGCCGCCCATCGGGTGCGCCATGCTGCCTTCCGCATCCAGCTCTTTCAGATCGACGCCGGCGGAGAAGGCGCGCGTTCCCGCTCCGCTGTACACCACCACCCTGACGGAAGGATCCAGATCCAGCGACAGCGATACGTCTATCAGCCGCCGGAACGTCGACTTTGCCAAGGCGTTCATCCGGTGGGCGCGGTCGATGGTGACCCAGGCCACATGCTCTTCGATGCGGACGCCGATATCCTCAACATTCGCCATGTCAGTTCACCGGTTGGATGTTCGCGCGTTTGATCACGTCGAGCCAGGTGCGGCGCTCGCTCTCGGCGAATTGGGAGAATTGGTCCGCGGTCATGTCGTTCGGCGTGACGCTCAGCGCTTCCATGCGTTTGTGGGCGGCCGGCGTGGAGGAGGCTTCCCGCATGGCTTTGTTGAAGGCGTCCACGACTTCGGCGGGCGTGTCCTTGGGCGCCCATACGCCGTACCAGGCGGTCACGTCGAATCCGGGCAGGCCCATTTCGGCGATGGTCGGCACGTCCGGCAGTTCTTTCATGCGTTCTTTGGTGGAAACGGCCAAGGCCCGCAGTTGGCCGCCGCGGATCTGCTGCATCACGCTGGCGGCCGTGGAGTACAGGAGATCGACGTGGCCGCCGATGACGTTCGTCAGGGCGGGGGCGGTGCCGCTGAAAGGGATGTGCGTCATCTTGAGGTTGGCCTGGATGGCGACGCGCTCGCCCGTCAGGTGGGGCAGGGAGCCCTGAGCGCCGGACGCGAACGTGACGGTCTTGGTCTTTCCTGCCGCCAGTACGTCTTCGAAGCTCCGGTAGGCCGAGTCCCGGCCGGTGACCAGGATGATGGGCGCGGAGCCCAACACGCCCACCGGGCGGAAATCCTTCATGGGGTCGAATGGCAAGCGCGTCAGCATGCCGTCATACATGACGTGCTGCGACGTATTGGCCAGTAAGGTATAGCCGTCGGCCGCGCTGGTCGCGACGATGCGCGCGCCGATCGTCCCCGCGGCGCCGGGTTTCTGTTCGATGACAATGGGCTGGCCAAGCAGGGTGCCGACGTCGTCGATGATCAGCCGGGCGAATGTCTCGGTCGTGCCGCCGGCCTGATAGGGCGAGATCAGCACGACGGGCCGGGCGGGATACTTGGCCTGGGCGGCAAGGACCGGACATAGGCTGGCAAGCACAAGTGCGCCCAGAACGGCGATGCGTTTGAACATGGTTGTCTCCTGGATGATGTAGATGAGGTCCGCTATTCCTGCGGCTTCATGATTACCCTGCCCATGACTTCGCGGTTCGCGATCATGCGCAAGGCGGTCTTGAATTCGGAGAGGGGAAGCGTTGCGTGCGTGCGCGGCTTCAGCTTTCCCTGGATGGTCCAATCGAACAGTTGCGCATAGGCAGCCCGCAACCGCGCATCGTTGGCGGGAGCGACGGGGTGCCGGCCCCAGCCGAAGTAATAGCCCCAATAGACCCCTATGACGCTGATGTTCTTCACCAGAACGATGTTGGCGGGAACCGTGGGTATGCGGCCGCCGGCGAACCCCATGGGGATGATCCTGCCGTCCGGCGCGATGCATCGAAGCGAGGTGTCGAAGGTGTCGCCGCCGACGGGGTCGTAGATGACGTCCGCGCCACGGCCGCCGGTCAGTCCGAGCACCGCGTCGCGCCAATCCGTATCCCGGTAGTTGATGACGTGGTCCGCCCCGTGCTGCCGGACGATGCTCTCCTTGGCCTGCGAGCCCACCGTGGCGATTACCGTGCCCCCAAGCGCCTTGGCGATTTCCACGGCGGCAAGGCCGCTTCCGCCGGCAGCTCCGTGAACCAGAACGAATTCTCCGGGCATCAGGTTGGCGCGCCATTGCAGCGCGCCATAGGCCGTGCCGTAGATCGTCGGGAAATGCGCGCCCGAGTCGTGGGACACCTGTTCCGGCATATGAAAGACGGTCTGCTGCGGCACGACGACTTCTTGCGCGTAGCCGCCGCTTTGCACACCGGCGATGACGCGGTCGCCGGCCTGGAACTGCGTCACGCCTTCGCCGGTCTCGGTCACGACGCCGGCCACCTCCGTTCCCGGTATCAATGGCAGCGGGGCCCTGTTCTGGTGCTTGCCCTCCATCACCAGCAAGCTGGCGAAGCTCGCGCTGCAGGCCTGGACCTGTACTCGCACCGAGCCTGGCCGTATCGCCGGAGGCGCTATCTCTTCAAGGCGAGCGGAATCCGGCCCGCCATACTGTCTGCACACGACGGCTTTCACGCTTGGCATCCTTTGACTGCACCGTTGTCGAACAGAGACTGGGCTTCTTCTTCGGAAAAGCCTGCCTCCGCCAGAATTTCGCGGCTGTGTTCCCCCAGCCTGGGGGTGTGCCGCGTGGCCTCGGGCTGGGTGACGGACCAGGTGCTGGTCCGGGCCATGCTGCGCACCTGTCCTTCGGTGGGGTGGTCGATCATTTCGAAAAACCCAGTTTGCCGCAGGTGTGGATGGACCAGCAGCGATTCCATGGTTTCAATCCGGGCCACGGGAATGTCCGCCGCTTCCAGGCAGGCGAGCCAATGGTCGGTAGGGCGGCTCGCGAGAATCTCCGACACGGTGGCATAGAGTTCCTCCAGATGCCCGGTGCGATTCGCCATGGTGCTGAACCGTTCGTCCTGCATGACTTCCGGGCGCCCCACGGTCGCGAAGAACTCGCGCCATTGGCGGTCCGTCAAGACCATCATGCAAAGAAATCCGTCCTGGGTCTGGAAGGGCCGGCGGATCGAGGCGTAGCGATGGAAGACGGGCGGGCCCGCAGGGGGTTCGAACGTCGCTCCCGCCATGTGATCGGCGAGCACCAGGGAGGCGATCGACTCGAACATGGGTACTTCGATGTGTTGGCCCTTTCCGCTCACCGCGCGGTGATACAGCGCGCCCAGCACGGCATTCGCCGCCAGAATGCCGCTGACCCGATCGGCCAGCGCTATCGGCGTATAGCGGGCTGGGTCGGCCGGGGCGCGCAGCGACGCGATGCCGGCCGCGGCCTGGATGAGATCGTCGTAGGCGGGTTTGTCGCCATAAGGCCCATGGGAACCGTAGCCCACGATGTTCACGTATATGAGCTCGGGATTGAGCGCAACGGTCTGGTCGTACGCCAGCCCCAGCCGCGCCATGGCCTTGGGGCGGATGTTGCAGACAAAGACATCGGTCCGGCTCAGCAGGCGCAAAAAGGCGTCGCGGCCGGCTTCGATCTTCAGGTCCAGCACGATGCTCCGCTTGCTGCGGTTGGTATGCATGAACATCGCGCCCATGCCCCGATGGCGGGCGGGGCCGAGGTCGCGGATGCTGTCGCCCTCGGGGGGCTCCACCTTGATGATGTCGGCCCCCATGTCGCCAAGAATGTGCGTCGAGACGGGGCCGGACAGGGCCGTCGTCATATCCAGTACCCGCACGCCAGTCAGTGGTCCACTCATGTGTTGCCTACCCATGCTCCGACAAGGTTGAGAACATCAAAACGCTTAGATACTGAGTAGTATTCTTGGTGAAGAGTTCTTACGACATTCGTATTTACCCCTATGAAAAAGCGCTGTTTTTTCCCTTGGTCGGCAATCTTGTTTGAAGCTATGATACTGCGTAGTATCTTGAATGTTCAATGACCGATGAGGTGTTCATGGCAGCAATTTGGGAAGCCCCGCTGGATAGCGAGGCGTTGCGTTGGCAAGCCGCGGCCAAGGGGCTGACTGATCGGTACTTCGCTCCCGCCGCGCATTCGATCGACCAGGAGCAGCGTTATCCGGTCGAGCATTTGCAGCCGCTGCGGGAATCGGGGGTCTCCGGGTTGTTCATTCCGACCCGGTACGGCGGCGGCGGCGCGTCGCTGACCGCCCTGGTGGCCGCGGTGGAGGCCATCGCCGAGGGCTGCGGCTCCACCGCGGCCATCATGGCGGCTCTCTCCTTGGGCGCCTTCCCTGTCTTGCTGGGAGGAACCGAGGCGCAGAAGCAGACCTTGCTGGGCGGGCTGGCCGAGCGGGGCGAGGCCGTCAATTTCGCCCTGAGCGAGCGGGGCGCCGGCTCGGACGCGTCCGCCATCGAGACGACCGCCGTTCGCGAAGGCGACGGCTGGAGAATCCGCGGCGAGAAATGCTGGCTGGGCAATGGCGGCCATTCTCATCATTTCATTGTCTTCGCCCGTACGGCGCAAGCCGACTCGCGCCATGCGATAACCGCCTTCTGGGTGCCTCGCGATACGGAGGGGGCGGTGGTCGATTTCTACGAAGACAAGATGGGCATCCGCGGCACGACGACGACCAATCTGAAGGTGGACGTCCGGGTTCCGCAATCGAGCGTTGTCGGCGAGATCGGGCACGGTTTGCGCTTGGCGTTGTCCACGCTGAACGTCGGAAGGGTTGTCGTCGCGGCCCAGGCGCTGGGCATCGCGCTATGCAGCTATCGCGCCGCCTGCCGGTTCGCCGCGTCGCGCAAGACGTTCGGCCGCTCCATCATCGATCATCAAGGCATCGGGTTCATGCTGGCCGACTCGGCGACGCAACTGTCGGCCGCAAGAATGATGATGTACGAGGCTTCCAGGGCCTATGACGAGGGGCGCGATATCGGTACGCTGGGCGCGATGGCAAAGCTGTTCGCCAGCGAGGCCTCTCACACCGCGTGCGACCATGCGGTGCAAATCCTGGCCGGGCGCGGCTATGTAAAACCGAATGTCGTGGAGCGTTGCTACCGGGACCAGCGGATCACCGAGATCTATGAGGGGACCTCGGAGATCCAGCGCCTGGTCATTGCGCGCGCGATCAAGCGCGAGGTCGAGATACAAGCCGCTTGAGCCGCGGCCCGCGACGAAGATTCTGTACAGGGAGGAGAGACTTGAACGACGATCAATTCGGGGATGAGCCGATAGGCGCCTGGCGGGCCGTGGCGGAGTGTTATCACGCCTACTTCACAGGCCTGGTCCTGTACGTGACGACCCGCCATGGGGCGGCATGCGCCGCCGAACTGGTATATGAGATCTTCAGCAGGCAGCGGCGCGAGCGATTCCTGCCCGGCCTTGAAAAGCTGAACCTGACCGGCCTGCCTCACGCGGTCGCGGCCGCGCAGTACCACTATCTGTCCAACCACATCGGCGGCGTGGCGGTGGAGTACATGTACGAGTCGGACCGCAAGGCCTGGATACGCTATGCGGCGCCGCGCTGGATCTGGTCCGGGACGGCCCTGTGCGGCGTTGCGCCCGAGGTCTCTCGCGCCATGTTGCAGGGCTGGCACGCGCAGAACGGCACGATGCTGGCCAATCCGCGCCTGGGCTTTGTCTGCACCAAGCAAACGGTGGATGGCCAATCCGGCCTGGAAGGCTACTACTACGAGTATGAGCGGGACTTGCTTCCCCACGAGAGGCTGAGGTTCGCGCGTGAAGAGGATGCGCCCGATTTCGACGCCGCCAACGCGCCGAAGTTGCCGATCGACCAATGGCCCACGACCCGTCTGGCCAAGGCGCATCGCAACTACGCCATGGAGTACGTACGATCGGCGTTTCCCACCGCGCTGCAATTGTGGGGCGCCGACGAGGCAGGCCACCGATTGAGGATGGTCGGCAAGATGATAGGTATGCAGTTCTATCATGAAATAGCGCGGGGCCTGGGGGGAGATTACAAGGCGGATGCGGCGGGCTTCGCTCGCTTCATCGCCGATTTCGGCGCCGCCCACGGCGATGCCAGCCAGGTCGAGCGTCACCTGGACGGCAGCTTCGAAGTCCGCCAGGATGACTGCGCGTTCATGGCGGGCATCGAAGAATGGCATCCCGTCCTTTCCACGGCCTGGAACGGGCTTATCGAGGGCGCATTGCAGGCGCACAACCGGCGCCTGGGCATGGCCTTTTCCGTGCAGACCGTGGGCGCGAAACCCTCGCTGCTATGGAAGGTCAGCGAGTAGAACGAAGAAATCCACAGGAGCATGGCGATGCAGCAACACTCCCTCGGCGCGTTGGCCGGCTTGAAGGTCGTCGACGCGGCCCGGGTCCTGGCTGGACCTTACGCTGGCCAGATCCTCGGCGATCACGGCGCGGACGTGGTGAAGGTAGAGGGCCCGGAAGGCGACGAGTGCCGCGGGTTCGGCCCCCCGTTCGTCAATGGCAGTTCCGCCTATTTCAATGCCGTCAATCGAAACAAGCGCAGTGTCCTGCTCGATCTTGGGCAGGAGGGCGACCGCGAACGGTTCTTCGCCATGCTGGAGACCGCCGACGTCCTGATCGAGAATTTCAAGCTGAGCACGTTGCGCGTCTGGGGCATTCCCGACGCGAAATGGTTCGTCGACAATTTCCCCAGGCTCATTCATTGCCGAATCACCGGCTTCGGCGACGAAGGTCCGTATGGCAGGCTGCCGGGTTACGACGCGGCGGTCCAGGCGATGGCCGGGCTGTTGTCCATCAACGGCGATCTTGGCGCCGAACCAGTCCGGCTGGGCGTGCCGGTGGTCGATCTGACCACGGGCATGAACGCCGCCATGGCGGTGCTCCTGGCGTTGCAGGCCAGGCATCGGACCGGCCGAGGCCAGATGGCGGATGTCAGTCTCTACGACAGCGCGGTGTCGGTCGCGCATCCGTTCCTTACCAATTATCTGCACTCCGGCAAGGTTCCGCGCCCCTCGGGCAATCGGCACGCCAATATCGTCCCGTACAACGTTTACAAGACCCGCACTGTTGCGCTGTTCATCGCGGTCGCAAATGACAGGCTGTTCACGAAACTATGCGCCCATCTGGGCAGGGCCGACTTGCCGGCGGACGCGCGCTTCGCCACTAACCGCGCGCGCGTCGAGAACCGCGAACAACTGGAGGAAGCGCTGCGACAGACATTCGAGAACACGGACGGAGAGCGGCTCGGCCCGGCCTTGCTGGCGGATGGGGTGCCGGCGGCTCCGATCCTCGATATTGAAGCGGTCGCGAATTCGGAGCATGCCAGGTTTCGCGGCATGGTCGTTCGCAGCCCCGACTACACGGGGCCCGGCATTCCCATCAAGCTGACGGACACGCCCGGAAGCATCCGGCTGGCGCCGCCAACGTTGGGAAACACCGTGCTCGCGGCCAACGATACCGTGTTCATGCCTTGACAATCAGCCAGCAGAAACGGCCGGTCCAGCCGGGCAGGCAAGGCTGGCCGGACCGCTATACTGTAGGCCGCCCGCAGGATGCATATATACCGTGACAATAAGCCCTGAACTTTCCAACTGGGTCAACCTCGATTACGACAGTCTGCCAACCAACCAACTCAGGTTGCTGGATGCGGCCGCGAAGGCATTTACCATTTACGGTTTTGCCGCGGCCTCTATCGATGTGATCGCCGATCAGATCGGCGCGACCAAAGGTAGTGTCTATTACTACTATCGCAGCAAGACGGACCTGTTCTTTGCCGTGCACAAACGCGCAATGGTCATGAACCTCAAGACCCAGGTTCCCGTTGTGACGGATACATCGCTGAATGCCCAGGACAAGCTCTATCGGATGGCCTATCTGCATGCCAGCCTGATGATGGAGTCTCTGTATTATCAGCGCGTGACCGTACAGGGTGTCGAGCTGCATCAATCGGTGAGCACCACGCCGATGCAGCGGGAAGCGCTGGCGGAAGTCGTCGCCATGCGCGACGTCTATGAAGACCTGTTCAGGCAGGTCATTTCCCAGGGGACGGCCGACGGCCTGTTCGCCGATATCGATCCTTCTTTGGCCGCCAAGGGAATACTGGGCTCGCTGAACTGGATCACGGTCTGGTATCGGCCCCGCGAGACCGAGGCGCCGGATTTCCGGGAGCGCGTTGCCTCGCAACTCTCGTCGCAAGTGGTATTCGGGGTGAAAGGGGGGCGGTAACGCGCGCGGCCCCCGCATCCGCCTTCGCGATGAACCGCATCCGCCTGCCTTCCACCGCCACGCTGACGGCCTTCGAGTCCGCGGCGCGCCATTTGAATTTCCGGCGCGCGGCGCAGGAGTTGCATTTGACCCAGGGAGCGGTGAGCCAGCAGGTGCGGCAGTTGGAGGCGCAGTTGGGGGTGGCGCTGTTCGCGCGGGTGCGGCAGCGGGTATTGCTGACCAGCGCGGGCGAGCGGTATCTGGCGGAAGTGCGGCGGATTCTGCGGGCTTTGGGCGAGGTGACGCACCAGGCCATGGCCAGCGGCGACAAGGAGATCCTGAACCTGGCGGTGGTGCCGGCGTTCGCGGTGAAGTGGCTGGTGCCGCGGCTGGAGACGTTCTTCGACGCGCATGCGGATGTGAACCTGAATCTCGTGTCGCGCAATGCGCCGTTCGATTTTTCGGCGGAGCCGTTCGATGCGGCCATCCACTACGGCGAAGCGTCGTGGTCGGGAGCCGTGTGCACGCATCTGATGGACGAGGACATGCTGCCGGTGTGCAGCGCGCAGTACCGGCAGCGGCTGGGCCTGCGTGAGCCGGCCGATCTGGCGAGGGCCGTCCTGCTGCAGCAGTTCACGCGGCCGTCGGCGTGGCGGGACTGGTTTGCCCACGTGGGGATCGAGCCGGCGAATGCCTTCCAGGGGCCGCGCTTCGATAGTTTCCTGATGATCCTGGAAGCGACGCAGACGCATCTGGGCGCGGCGCTGCTGCCGCGCTTTCTGGTGGCTCAGGGATTGGCGCAGGGTAGCCTGGTGCAGTTGTCCCCGCAGGCCCTGCCCAGTTCTCGCGGCTATTACCTGGTCTGCCCGGAGGCCAAGCAGGACGCCAGGGCGGTGTCGGCGTTTCGCGGCTGGCTGTTGGCGCGGATTACAGGTGATTAGATTTTCTATCTAATTGATCACAAAGCATCGCTTTCTGTACAGGGAATGAGCCGGGACAATTCGGACTGAATTGCAGGAAAACTGTTCAGGAGCCGAAACCGATGTCATCCCCTCCGACCGATCGCCGTTGGAAAAAACCCCTGCCGCCATTCGTCGTCAACCCCAGCGTCGAGCGGCCGGCGCCGTCCGATGTGGCGGTGCTGGCGCAAGCCGACGTGACGCGGGTGAGCGATCTGGTGGGGCGCATGTACACCTGCCAGCCGTCCCTGCGCTCGCTGGTGGCGCCGGCCGTGCCGCTGTGCGGGCCGGCCTTCACGGTCAAGTGCCCGCCGGGCGACAACCTGGGCGTGATGGCGGCCATCCGCAAGGTGGAGGCGGGGGACGTTCTGGTGGTGGACGGACAGGGTTTCACGCAGTGGTGCATGGGCGGCTACGAGTTGCTGAAGTACGCGTGCGAGCAGCGCGGCATGGCGGGACTGGTGGTGAACGGGGCCTGGCGCGACGTGGCGGAGGCGCAGGCGGCCGGGCTGCCGGTGTATGGGCTGGCCGTGTCGCCGCACTCGGGACCCAAGTTCGGGCCGGCCGAGGTGAACGTGCCGGTGGCCTGCGCGGGTGTGATCGTGCAGCCGGGCGACGTGGTGTGCGCCAGCGCCGAAGGCGTGGCCGTGGTGCCGCACGGCAGCGTGGCGGCGGTTGTCCGTGCGTTGCGGGCAAGCCAGGGCGGGCATGGCATCGAGCACTTCCTCGATGAGATGGACGGGCATATCGCCGGATGGCTGGACGGAGTCGGGCAATGAGCGCGCAAGCTGCGCCTGCGGCGGCCGCAGCGCCGCTTTCGGAAGGTTTGACGCAGGCGCTCGCCGAATTCGTGGCGGGGCTGCGTGAGCAGGATGTGCCGGCGGCGGTGCGCCGGGAAGCGCAGCGCGCCATCGCCGATTGCCTGGGCGGCGGCCTGGCGGGGGCGGTGGACGGGGTGACCGGCATCGCGGCCGCGACCTTGGGGCAGGCCCGTGGCGATTGCACACTGTGGGGGCGCGCGGACCGCGCGTCCGTGGACGATGCCGCGCTCATCAACGGTTGCGCGGCGCACGCGCATGCGCTCGACGATACGCATGAATCCATGCGTGGGCATCCTTCCGCGCCCATCGTGCCGGCCATCGTTGCGCTGGGGGAATTGTTGGGTTCGGACGGCGGCGCCCTGTTGACGGCCTATGTGGCGGGTGTCGAGGTGGCGGGCCGGCTGGGGCGCAGCGTGAACGACCGGCATTCGCAGTTGGGATGGCACACCACGTGCACGCTGGGCGCCGTGGGGGCGGCAGCGGCCTGCTCGTCGCTGCTGGGGCTGGACGCGGAACGTGCACGGCACGCCCTGGGCATTGCCAGCTCCATGGCGGGCGGGCTGCGGGTGAACTTCGGCACCATGACCAAGGCGCTGCATGCGGGGCTTGCCGCCCGGCACGGCGTGCTGGCGGCGCGGCTGGCGGCGGGCGGCATGACGGCCAGCCCGGTGGCGCTGGAAGGCCAGGAGGGGTTTCTGCAACTGTTCTGCGATGACGGCAGCCAGGACGCCGGGCGCGCGCTGCGGCCGATGGGACAGACCTTCGAGGTTCTCAGCCCCGGCATTGTCTACAAGCGGTATCCGACCTGCTCGCTGATGCACGCGCTCATCGACATGGTGCTCCAGGCGAGGGCGGCGGGGTGGCTGGCGCCCGGCGAGGGGCTGGAGCTGCACTGCGGCATCAGCCAGCGGCTGGAGGCGGCGCGCGGCAAAGGCTGGCCGGCAGCGGGCCTGGCTGCGAAGTTCCATGTGGAGTATTGCGTGGCGGTCGCGGCCTGCCTGGGAACGCAGGATATCGGCGATTTCACGGACGAGGCGCTGGGGAGCCCGCAGGTGCGCGATTGGGCGGGCAGGGTGCGCGTGTCGGTGGGGCCGGATTTCCCGGCCGGCAACGGCGATTTCGCGTCGTTGGCCGTGATGCGGGACGGGGCTGAGGTGTTCCGGCAGACGCAGGCCAAACCGCAGGGCCATCCCAGCATGCCGCTGTCGGAGGCGCAGCACGAGGCGAAGTTCATGCGCCACGCGGCGATGGCCCTTCCGGCCGAACGCGCTGCCAAGCTATGGCGGCTGCTGCACGCGCCGCGGCCATGCTCCGTGCCCGAGCTGTCCGCCGCGCTCTCCGCGGTCGGTTCCCAAGATTCGATAACCTGATTGAAGGAAGCTACACATGCCTGCCATCTCTCGCCGCCAGTTGCTGATCGGCGCCGCCGCATCCCTGGCGGCCCACGCCGGCCTGGTCCGCGCCCAATCCCGGGACATGAGCATCATCGTGGCCTATCCGCCGGGCGGATCGCTAGACGCCATGGCGCGCATGATCGCGCAGCACCTGGGCGAACGGCGCGGCCACGCGGTCGTGGTGGACAACAAGCCGGGCTTCTCCGGCAACATCGGCGCGCAGTACGTCGCCAAGGCGGCCCCCAACGGCAATACGCTGTTGATGACGGCGCTGACCTCGTACGCCATCAATGCCCGCCTGATGGGCAGCACCATGGGCTATGACGTGCTCAAGAGCTTCGAGCACGTGGCCATCGTCGGGTACCTGCCCAACGTGCTGATCGTGCCCACCAGCCTGCAGGTGAACGACGTGGCGTCGTTCGTCCAGGCCGCCAAGGCCAGGCCGGGCGCGTTCTCGTACGCCACCACGGGCAACGGTTCGCTGGAGCACATCGCGGGCGAGATGTTCAAGCGCGCCACGGGCATCGATATCGAGCCTGTGCCCTACAAGGGATCCACGCCGGGCATGGCGGATCTGATCGGCGACCGTATCCAGGCGATGTTCGTGAATACGTCCACGGCCATTTCCAACCTGCAGACCGGGCGCATCAAGGTGATCGGCATCGCCGGTCCCGACCGCGTGGCGGCCCTGCCGGGAGTCCCTACGCTGCGTGAATCGGGCGTGCAGATGAGCAACGACGTGGTATCCATCTTCGGCATTGCGGCGCCGGCGGGCACGCCGCGCGCGGCGGTCGAGCAACTGAACGCCGACCTGAACGCCGTGCTGGGCCGGACGGACGTGCAGGAGCGCTTCGGCGGCCTGGGTATCGAGATCGTGACGGAAAGCGCGGCCTACGCCAAGCAGCGCATCGAGAGCGAGGTGGCGGTGTGGGACCGCGTGATCCAGGAGACGGGCATTTCCCTGCACGGCTGAAAATCCGCCCATGGCGCAGCCCGCCATTGTCGGCGGGCTGCACTGAATGCGCGGCGCAGGCTCCCCGCTTTCCCGGCAGCGGCGTCAAGCCTGCCCCGGAGACCGGGCCGACGGCTTGCGGCTGATCTTGGCCTGCCGGTATAGCTCGTCCCTATCGAGGATCGTCAGGCCGCCATAGTGCGTTTGCAGTACGCCGGCGCGGGCCAGCTTCGTCAAGGCGGCATTGCAGCGCTGGCGAGAAACGCCGCACAGGCCGGCGATCTCTTCCTGGGAGATTTTCAGGCGCCCGTTGGTGCCGGAATGCTGCTCGGCATCGAATTGCGCTGCGACGGCGCGCGCCACCGTGGTGTCCACGTCCAGAAGCACATTGCCGGTGTAGCTGGCCATCAGCCAGTCCACCCGCTGCGCCAGGTGCATCATCAGCGCCTTGGTGAATTCAATATTGTTGTTCCACAGGCGCTCGCAGGTGTCTCGCGGCAGGATCACGATGCGGCTGGGCCTCAGGGCGACCACTTCGTATTCGAAACGCTCGCGGCGGATCATGGTGGCTTCGCCGAACCAGCTTCCGGTGCTGAAACCGGCCAGCGACAGGGACCTGCCGTCCGTGCCGCGGGACGACCACTTCACCAGGCCTTCCACCACCCCATACCAACCCAGCGACCGCGACCCCGCGCGGAAAAGATATTCGCCCGTGGCGAGCGCGACGGTGCGCAGTTCGGCGCGGACCACGCCGCGCTCGAGCGCGGGCAAGCCCTTGTACCAGGGCACGACGTCGAGCATTCTGTCCACCGGACATTGCGCGGGCCGGCGTTTCGCGCTTGACGATCCGTAGTCGGCGCCGGCAGGCGGTCCGCCCATATCTACCCCTTCTTGGCCGTTGCGATGCCGCTAAGGTAAACCCTAGGGCGCTTTGTCACCATGATGACTGTCCGCTCCTCGAGACCGGTCCCAGAATAGTCGAGGCCCCCAGAGCCAAAAACCATAAGAGGAGATAGGTATGTTGTCAATGCAACGCATGAAGTCTGGCGCTGCCGTGGCGTGCGGCGTAGCCGTCTCGTTCCTGGCTGCCACGACAGCGCATGCGCAGATTTCGGACGATGTCATTCGAATCGGATTCATCACGGACATGTCCGGCGTTTACTCCGGCCCGGACGGCCCTGGCGGCGCGGAAGCCATCAAGATGGCGATCCAGGAAATGGGCGGCGAGATCGACGGCAAGAAGATCGAACTGTTGACGGCCGACCACCAGAACAAGGCGGACATCGCCTCGGCCAAGGCCCGCGAATGGTTCGACCAGAAGGGCCTGGACATGCTGATCGGGGGCACGAATTCCAGCACGGCGCTGGCCATGTCCAAGGTGGCCGCCGACAAGAAGAAGCCGATCATCGTCGTGGGCGCGGGGGCCCCGGCGCTCACGAACGAGCAGTGCACGCCGTACACCTTGAATTACGCCTACGACACCGTCGCGCAAGCGCGCGGAACGGGAGCGGCGGTCGTGAAGGCGGGCGGCAAGAAGTGGTACTTCCTGACGGCCGACTACGCCTTCGGCAACGCGTTGCAGGCCGATACGACGACCGTGGTCGAGGCCGCCGGCGGCACCGTCGTGGGATCGGTCAAGCATCCCCTGTCGTCCAGCGACTTTTCTTCGTTCCTGCTGCAGGCGCAAAGCAGCAAGGCCGATATCCTCGCCTTGGCCAACGCCGGGGCGGACGCCACGAACGCGATCAAGGCGGCCAACGAGTTCGGCATCACGAAGACCATGCGGCTGGCGGGGATGATCATGTTCATCAACGACGTCCACGCCATGGGGCTGCCGCCGACGCAGGGCATGTACCTGACCGACAGTTGGTATTGGAACGCGTCGGAACAGACCCGCGCGTGGAGCAGGAAGTTCTTCGAGATCCGCAAGGCCATGCCCTCGTCGCTGCAGGCTGCCGACTATTCGGCGGCGCTGCAGTATCTGCGCGCGGTCAAGGCCACGGGCACCGACGACGCCGACCGCGTGCTTGCCTATCTGCGCGAGAACAAGCTGAACGACATGTACATCAAGGACGGCGTCGTCCGCCCGGACGGCCGGGTCGTGCACGATATGTACCTGTTGCAGGTCAAGACGCCGGAACAGTCCAAGGAAGCCTGGGACTACTTCGACGTCGTGCAAACCATCGACGGCAATCAGGCCTTTACCACCAAGGCGGAAAGCCGCTGCGCGCTCTGGAAGTGAACGGCGTTCGCCAACCCCCTACGAGAATTTTCATGGCCAAACGTAAAGTGATTGTGACCATAGCCCCCACCGGGGGCATGGCGTTCAAGAGCCAGAACCCGCATCTGCCGACCCAGCCCGCGGAAATCGCCGAAGATGTCTATCGCTGCTATAACGCGGGCGCCAGCGTGGTGGCCCTGCATGCGCGCCGCCCCGATGATCAGGCCACCTGCGACGCCGCGATCTACCTCCAGATGAACCGGCTCATCCGGGAACGCTGCGACATTGTCCTGAACAATTCGACGGGGGGCGGCGTGCATGGCGACATGGTCAAGGAAACGTCGCCCGGGACCTGGGAAATCCTCTGGGAGGAACGGCTCAAGGGCATGGATGCCGGCGCCGAGATGTGCACCCTGGACGCCACGACATTGAATCTTGCGTTCGGCGACCGCGAATACTTGATGAACACGCCCTTGAGCAAGGCTCGCGAGCTGGCGGCCGGGATGAAGGCGCGCGGCATCAAGCCCGAGTGGGAGGTGTTCAGCCCGACGCACATTTTGCAGGATACGACGACGCTGATCGACGAAGGCCTGGATGAAGGACCCTCTTTCATCAACCTGGTCATGAACGTGCACCGGAACTTCCAGAACGCCATGCCGTTCTCGCCCCGCTATCTGCAAATGATGGTGGACATGCTGCCGAAGAACAGCATTTTCTGCGTCAGCGGCATCGGCCCGTCGCAGTTGGAGGCCAACATCAACGCCTTGCTGCTGGGCGGCCATGCGCGGGTCGGCCTGGAGGACAACTTGTATTACCGCCACGGCGAATTGGCCACCAATGTCCAGTTGACCGAGCGCATCGTGCGCATCATCCGGGAAATGGACATGGAGCCCGCGACGCCCGCGGAAGCGCGCGAGATTCTCGGCCTGCCGCTCAAGAGCGGCATCCGGCCCGAATTCGCCCTCTGACGCGGTATCCGGCTGGCGCGCCAGGCGGCCGCGCTGGTGTTTTTTTCATCTATTGGCGGAAAAATGAGCGAATCCCTGAAAGGAAAACGAGTCCTGGTCACGGCGGGCGCGCACGGCATCGGCCTGGCGATCGCGCGCAGGTTCCTGTCGTCGGGCGCGGAGGTGCATATCTGCGATGTGAACGCGCAGGCCTGCCAGGCTGCGGCGGGTGAACACCCGTCGCTGACCGCAAGCGTGACCGACGTCTCCGATGAAGCGCAGGTCCTTGCCATGTTCGATGACTTGTCCCGGAAATGGGGCAGGCTCGATGCGCTCGTCAATAACGCGGGCGTGTCCGGCCCCACCAGCCGGCTCGAAGACACCACGCTGGACGCTTGGCGGAACACGCTGGACGTCAACCTGACCGGAACCTTCTTGTGTTCCCGCAGCGCGGTGCCGCTGCTGCGGGCTGCCGGAGGCGGATCCATCGTCAATATCTCGTCCGTCGCGGGCCGCCTGGGCTTCTCCTTGCGCACCCCGTACAGCGCCAGCAAGTTCGGGCTGGCCGGCCTGACGCAGACCTGGGCGATGGAACTGGGCCCATCCAATATCCGGGTCAATTCCGTCCTGCCGGGCGTGGTGTCGGGCGACAGGGTAGAGCGCATCATCGCAGCCCGCGCCGCCGCCGGCGGCGTGAGCAACGACGAGATGCGCGGGCAACTGGTGGAGAAAGTCTCGCTGCGCCGCATGACCAGCCCGGAGGACGTGGCCAATCAGGTGGCTTTCCTGTGTTCGGCCGAAGGCGCGATGATCAGCGGGCAGAGCATTTCGGTGTGCGGAAACGTGGAGTATCTGGGCTAGCGGCCTGCCCCGCGAGCGGACTCCGGGAACGCTGAAGGCGCGGGCTGGAATCGAACCAAGCTTTGCGGATTTGCAATCTGCCGCATAGCCGCTCCGCCGCCGCGCCATCAGGGGGAATCGCCTGCGGTGAGCGCGCTTTCGGCGGCGGCTCAATCATGTCAAACTCGCATATTGACTCGACATGGCCTCGGGGTTGTCACAGCCTGGGGTGGCATTGTCTTGGGACGATATGAAAATACAAGGAAAGACCGCCGCCGAAATCTTCGACTGCGTGCGCGCGCTGCGCCAGTCGGGGCAGTTGCGGCCGGGCCAGGTCCTGCCGCCCGTGCGCGACCTGGCGGCCGAGCTGGACATCAACCGCAACACCGTTGCCGCGGCCTACAAGCGGCTGGCGGCGGCCGGCATCGCCGCGACGCAGGGGCGCCTGGGAACCATCATCCGCGAGCCCTCCGGCCCGGGCGAGCAGGAAGGCGCGTTGTCGAACTCGCCGCTCGTGGACCTGGCCAGCGGCAACCCGAATCCGGCCTGGCTGCCGGACCTCACCGCCGCGCTCGCCCTGCGGCCCTACCGGCCCCGGCTTTACGGCGAACCCACCGTCAACGCGGGGCTGGAAGACTATGCGCGGGCCTGGTTCGCGCCGGACTGCCTCGCGCCCTTCGAGGTCAACCTGACCCATGGCGCGGTGGACGCCATCGAACGGCTGCTCAGTTCGCACCTGGTCGCCGGCGACAAGGTGGCGGTCGAGAATCCCTGCTTTCTCAGCAGCATCAATTTGCTGCGCATCGCCGGCCTGCTGGCGGTCGGGGTGCCGGTCGACGCCGAGGGGATGCAGGCCCAGGCCCTTGAGGCCGCGCTGGGCAAGGGCGCGCAGGCCGTGATCCTGACTCCGCGCGCGCACAATCCGACGGGCTGCAGCCTGAGCGCCAAGCGCGCTCGGGCGCTGGCGCGGGTTCTGGCCAGATATCCCCACGTCATGGTCATCGTGGACGACCACTTTGCCCTGTTGTCCAACACGGAATACCACTCGGTGCTGCCGGCGGGCGCGCAGCGGTGGGCGCTGGTCCGTTCGCTGACCAAGGCCCTGGGGCCCGACGTCCGCATGGCCATGGTCGCGAGCGACGCCGCGACGTCCCGGCAACTGCGGCTGCGGCTGGCGTCGGGGACGAGCTGGGTCAGCCATCTGCTGCAGGACATGGTGGAGGTCACGCTCGGCCGGCCCGAAGTGGCCCGGCAGATGGCGCGGGCCCGCGAGGACTATGCCCGGCGCAGGCAGGTCCTGGAGGATGCCTTGCGGGCGCAGGGCGTGCCCTGCGCGGGGCAGGGCGACGGTTTCAACCTCTGGGTGCCGCTGGACACCGACGGCCAGGCGGTGGCCTTGGCCCTCGCCCATCGCGGCTGGCTGGTGCGCCATGGCGACGCCTTCGGCGTCCAGGAGCCGGTCGGGGGGCTGCGCATCACGCTTTCCAGCATCGAACCCGCCCAGTGCCGGGACCTCGCCCGCGACATCCGGCAAAGCCTGGGCTAGGGCCCGATCGCACTGCAAGATGCCTCGCTCCGGCCGGCCCCGGGCGCCTGGCCGGGCGAGGCCGGCGCGGGCCTCGACCAGTTGCAGCGCGAAGCGCAGCGTCGCGGCGGTCTTGGGGTCGGCGGCATTGCCGCCCTGAGTGGCGGACATTTCCTCGGCGTTGGCGCCGGTCTTGCGGCCGAGGGCGGTATGGGCGGCCGGTTGCGTTCATCTTGATAGGCCATGATAATATTTGACCTATGACAAACTGAGAGGCGGACGCGGAATCGCTTTCATCGCGCGTTCCGTCCCCACGCGAGGTGCAGGCATGGACGAAGTCACGCGGGGCCAGGGCGGCGGCACGCAGACGCAGCACGACCGGCACGGCCAGTGGCCGAAGGCCGAGTCGGTCGAGGATTTCCGCCGCAACCTGGCCGCGGTGAACGGCCGGATCGCGGCCGCGTGCCAACGCGCCGGACGCGATCCCGCAAGCGTGCGCCTGCTGCCCGTGAGCAAAACCGTGGAAGAGGCGCGCATTCGGTTGGCCTACGCGGCGGGCTGCCGCTACCTCGGCGAAAACAAGCTGCAGGAAGTGTCGCGGAAGTGGGAGTCCATGGCCGACCTGACCGACCTGAAGTGGTCGGTGATCGGCCATCTTCAGACCAACAAGGCCAAGCTGGTCGCGCGCTACGCGGCCGAGTTCCAGGCGCTGGACAGCCTGAGGGTGGCCGAGGCGCTGGACCGCCGGCTGCAGGCCGAAGGCCGTGAGCTGGACGTGTTCGTGCAGGTCAATACCTCGGGCGAGGCCAGCAAATACGGTCTGCACCCGGACGAGACAGCGGCGTTCCTGCGCGGGATGCCGGCCTTTTCGGCGCTGCGCGTGCGCGGGCTGATGACGTTGGCGCTGTTTTCCGCCGAGGCGGCGCGGGTGCGGCAGTGCTTCGTCCTGTTGCGCACGCTGCGCGACCGGCTGCGCCAGGAGGCCCCCCAGGGCATCGGCCTGGATGAACTGTCGATGGGCATGTCCGGCGACTACGAGATCGCCATCGAGGAAGGCGCGACCGTGGTCCGTGTCGGGCAGGCGATTTTCGGCGCCCGCAATACGCCCGATTCCTATTACTGGCCGGCCGATCCCGGCTCCGGTCCGGCCGCCTGAGCGCCGCCGGCGACATACCGCCACAGGAACCGACCCATGCCGGTTTACCGACTCGTCATCAAGCGCCATGGCCGGCTGATCGGCCATTTCGAATCGGCCGCCACCGCCGGGCTGGACGACAGCAGGGACATCGCGTCGCGCCTGCCGGGCGGTTTGGACCGCGACGCCTGCCGCCGCTCGGAGGTCCTGGAATGAGCCGCCTCGCCCTGGCCGTCCGCCACGTTCCTTTTGAAGACCTCGGCATCCTGGCGCCCGCCCTCGCGGAGCGGGGCTACACCGTGCAGTACCTGGAGGCGGGCGTGGATGCGATAGACGCCGCGGCGCTGGCCGACGCCGATCTTGCCGTGATCCTGGGCGGGCCGGTCGGTGTGTACGAGACCGGCCGCTATCCCTTTCTGAAGGCGGAGCTGCGCGCGATCGGAGAGCGGTTGCGGCGGGACAGGCCGACCCTGGGCATCTGCCTGGGCGCGCAGCTCATGGCCGCGGCCCTGGGCGCCGAGGTCGCGCCGGCCGGACGCGCGGAAATCGGCTACGCGCCGTTGACGCTGACGGCGGACGGCCAGGCATCGCCGCTGCGGGCCGTCCAGTCCGTGCCGGTGCTGCATTGGCATGGCGATCAGTTCGGCATCCCCGCGGGCGCGCGCCGGCTTGCCGAGACGCCGGGCTTTCCCAACCAGGCGTTCTCCCTGGGGCCCAGGATACTGGGCCTGCAATTCCACCTGGAAGCGGACGCGTCGAGGATCGAGCAATGGCTGATCGGCCACGCGTGCGAACTGAGCCGCCATGGCATCGACCCCGCGGCCATCCGGCGGGACGCCGAGAGGCATGGCCCGTCGCTGGCGCGCAGCGCCGGGCTGGCGATCGGCATCTGGCTGGACGCGCTCTGAGGTTGCGCTGACGGGCCCGGGCCGAGTGCTTGCGTGGCGCCCGCGAGGGCCCGCGGATAGAATGGCCGGTCCTGGAAAGCCAATTTCATGACATTGGGCAGACCGCATGGCGAAGACGTTCGAGCTCGAGACGCTGAAGATTCGTTTGAACGACGCGGAGTTCAAGCGCCTGGACCTGCACCGGCGCGTCCAGCGGGCGCTGCGCGCGCTGATACTCGACGCCGCGCTGGGCCCGGGCGTGAAACTGCCTGCGACCCGCGTCCTGGCGAAGTCGCTGGGCATGGCCCGCGATACCGTCGAAAACGCCTACGTGCAATTGCATCGCGACGGCTACATCGTCCGCCGCGAAGGTTCGGGCAGCTACGTGTCCGATTCGGTGGCCATCCAACTGCGCGGGGCGGGGCGCCGGAAAACGGACCCGGTACGCCGCCCGGCGGAGCCGGGGACGGGCCTGAGCCGGCGCGGCCGGACCATCCTGGACAGCGGCGGGGTCGCCGACCAGCAATCGATCAAGGCGTTCGCCACCGGCCTGCCGGAAACCCGGAATTTCCCTACCGACGTCTGGGAACGCCTGCAGCGCCAGGTGCTGAAGGACTACCGCGCCAATGTCCTGCTACACGGAGATCCCCAGGGCGCCGAGCCGCTGCGCAAGGCCATTGCCGCGTATCTGAACCTGGAGCGCGGGGCCAAGGTCTCGCCCGGGCAGATCCTGATCCTGAGCAGCGCGAGACAGGCCTTGTTCCTGTGCGCGCAGTTGCTCGTGGACGCGGGCAAGCCGATCCTGATGGAGAACCCCGGTTACTTCGGCGCAAGGAAGGCATTCGAATCCGCCGAGGCCAGGATCGTGCCCATCGACGTCGACGCGCACGGCATCCGCACCGATTTGCTGCGGGCGGACCGAAGCGGCGCCAATTGCGTCTACGTGACGCCGTCGCATCAGTATCCGACGGGCGCCACGCTATCGCTGGCGCGCCGCCTGGAGCTGACCGGCTGGGCCGCGGAGAACGGCAAGTGGATCATCGAGGACGACTACGACAGCGAATTCCACTACGACGGCCTGCCCACCGCGTGCGTGCAGGGCCTGGACCGGCACCAGCGGACTCTCTATCTCGGCACCTTCAGCAAAACGCTCTATCCCGGCCTCAGGATGGGGTACATGGCGCTGCCGCAGGAACTGGTCGGCGCGTTCGCCTGCGCGCGCAGCATCATGGACGGCCATACGCCGCAGATCCTCCAACTGACGCTGGCGCGCTTCATGGAAGACGGGCACTACAACTCCCACGTCCGGGCGATGCGCAAGCTGTACGCCGGGCGCAGGCAGGCATTGCTGGAAGCCATCGGCAGGCACCTGGGCGGCATCGCGATGGCCGTCCGCCCGCCGGGCGGCTTGCAGATACCCTGCCTGCTGGAACGCGGATGGTCCGAAGAGAAAACCATCCGGCAGGCGGCCGCGGCCGGCTTGCGCCTGCCCGGGCTCAGCCGGCTGTACACCGGCGACCCCAAGCAGCAGGGCTGGCTGCTGGGCTACGCCTCGTTGACGGCCTACGAGATCGAAGCCGCCATGCAGCGCCTGGCCCACGCGCTGGGCGGGAAACCGCCGCCGGGCCGCTAGGGCTTGGCCGCGCCGTCCGCCAGCGCGGCCTGGCCGCCGTGGATCAGCACATGCGCGGTCAGGCCGGCCACCAGCCCCCAGAACGCGCCGCCCACGCCCAGCATCGTGACGTTGGCGGCGGTGGCCAGGAAGGTGATGAGCGCGGTTTCCCGGGTGCGCGCATCGGCCATGGCGTTGGCCAGGCTGCCGCCGATGGCGCCCAGCAGCGCCAGGCCGGCCAGCGTCGTGATGAACGCCTTGGGCAATACCATGAACAGCGTGGCCAGCGTGACGCCGAACGTGCCCACCAGGATGTAGAACAGCCCGCAGGCCAGTCCCGCGAGGTAGCGCTTGGCGGGGTCCTCGTGAGCGTCCTTGCCCGTGCAGATCGCCGCGGTGATGGCCGCGACGTTGAAGGCGTGCGCGCCGAACGGCGCCATGGCCAGGGAGCCCAGGCCCGTCACGGTGAGAATGGGATTGGCGCTGGTCCGGTAGCCGTCGTTGCGCAGCACCAGCATGCCGGGCATGTACTGCCCCGTCAGCGTGATGATGAACAGCGGCAGCGCGACGCCCAGCAGGGCCTGCGGCGAGAACCGGGGCATTTCGAAGACCGGCGCGGCCAGGCTGAGATGGATGGCGGAGAAGTCGATCCGGTCCTGCGCGATGAGCAGGCCCAGGCCGATGACCAGGATGCCGACGACCGCGAAGCGCGATGTGAAGCGCTTGAGCAGCGCGTAGGAGATCACCAGCACGATCACCAGCACCGGATCCGCCGCGGCGCCGCCGAAGGCATTGACGCCGAATTGCAGCAGGATGCCGGCCAGCAGGCCCGCGGCGATGCCGCCCGGAATCATGCGGACGAGCTTTTCGAAGGCGCCGGACAGGCCCAGCACGACGAAGCCCAGCGCCGAGACCACGTAGGCCCCGATGACTTCGCCGTAGGGAGTAAAGGGCATCACGGTCGCCAGGAAGGCCACGCCGGGCGTCGACCACGCCGTGATGATGGGCGCCTTGTAGCGCCAGCTCAGCAGCGCGCCGGTGACGCCGACGCCGATGGACACCGCCCATACCCAGGACGCGGTCTGGGCCGGCGATAGCCGGGCAAGCTCCGCGGCCTGGAAGACCAGGACGAAGGTCCCGCCATAGTTCACCAGCACCGAGATCAGGGCCGCGACGGTGGGGGAAAAGAAATCGGCGGGTCGAAGGCCGGCCGGCAGTGCTTTCATGAATCGCTCCGCGTTCGTAGGAGGGAGCCGGCTGGCGGGGCAGCCGGACGCGAACGGGTAGTCTAGGAGCGATGCGGCCGGTCGTTTCATGCCACATTTGGAAGGATGGGCAGACCACTGTGCGAACCACGGACGGCAAGCGCAAGGCGCCCACTCCGTGAAATCCGGTATTTTCCATCGGCCGCCGCGCCGATACACTGCGTTTTCCCCCCTATAACGAGAACGCCATGAGACATCTACTTTCCACCCTGGGCGCGGCCCTTGCCCTGTCGCTCGGCGCCCAGGCCGCGTCGGCCCAGCCGGCGCAGGCCGGGGCCCCCGTGCCGCGCGATCCGTTCTTCTGGCTGGGCGAGATCAACAAGGCCACCGCGGTCATCAACACCGACGAGGGATTGCTGGACAAGTCCATGGCGCCGCGCCTGGCCGCGGGCGTGGCCAAGGTGATCGGCGATGGCAACCAGCCCGGCGCCAAGCGCCCGGCCAGCGTCATCACGTTCGAGCCGCTCTTGATCAAGGCCGCGGGCGAGGACGTGACGCTGCTGCACGCGGGGCGGTCCAGCCAGGACATGCACGCCACCTACCGCAGCGCGATCCTGCGCGACAAGCTGCTGGAACTGGCCGACCAGTTGAACGCCACGTCCACGACCCTGGTGGAGCTGGCCGCCCGGCACGCCGGCACCATCGTGCCGAATTACACCAACGGGGTGGCCGCGCAGCCGAACAGCTACGGGCACTACCTGCTGGGGCAGGCGGCCGGCCTGGCGCGCGACGCGCAGCGCATCCGCGAGGCCTATGTGCGCATCGACCGCTCGCCGATGGGCACCACGGTGCTGAACGGCACCAGTTGGCCGCTGGACCGCAAGCGCATGGCGCAGTACCTGGGTTTCGAGGCGCTGGTGGACAACGCCTACGACGCGTCGCAGATTTCGTCGATGGACCAGCCCGTCGAAGTGGCCTCCATCGTCACCAGCATCGCGCTGCGCACGGGTAATTTCGTGGAAGACGTGATGACCCAGTACGCCCAGCCGCGCCCCTGGATCCTGCTGGAGGAAGGCGGCGGCAATACCTACGTGTCCAGCGCCATGCCGCAAAAGCGCAATCCCGGCCTGCTGAACGATACCCGCAGCGACGCGTCGACCGCGGTGACCCTGGCCATGGGACCGGTCATCCAGACGCACAACATCACCCCGGGCATGAGCGACCCCAAGGACGTGAAGCAGAACTCCGCCATGGTGGACGCCGGCATTTCGGCGCTCAAGCGCTGGAACCGGGTGCTCAAGGCCATGGTCATCAGCCCCGACCGCGCGCTCGAAGAGCTGAACAGCGACTGGACGGCGTCGCAGGAATTGGCCGACGTGCTGATGCGCAAGTACAAGCTGCCGTTTCGCGACGGCCACCATTTCGCGTCCGAAGTCGTGACCTACGCCAAGACCAACAACATCAAGCCGCTGGACTTCCCGTACGAACAGGCTCGCCGCATCTATGCGGATGCGATGAAGGATTCGAAGTACGGCGCCGAACTGCCGATGAGCGAGGCGGAATTCCGTTCCACCCTGGATCCGGTGGCCATCGTGAAGAACCGCGCCACCGCCGGCGGCCCGCAGCCGGCCGAGATGGACCGCATGATCAAGGAGGCGCGCGAGCAGCTTGCGTCGCAGGACGCCTGGATCAAGGCGCGCCGCGCCCACATCCAGGATTCGCTCGCCGAACTGGACAAGCGGTTCGACGCGCTGGTGGCCAGCGCGCCGAAGGGGAAAGGCCAGTAAGGGGGCCGGGGCCCCGGCCTCAGGCGGCGGCCGCGAAGGGCGGCGCGTAGCGGCGCAGCCGCAGCGCGTTGCTCAGCACGAATACGCTGGACAGGGCCATCGCGCCCGCCGCGAACACGGGCGACAGCAGAGTGCCGTTGACCGGGTACAGCAGGCCCGCCGCCACCGGGATCAGGGCGACGTTGTAGGCGAACGCCCAGAACAGGTTCTGCCTGATGTTGCGCAGCGTGGCCTTGGACAGGCCGATCGCGTTGGGCACGCCGCCCAGGTCGCCGGACATCAGCACGACGTCGGCGGCCTCGATGGCGATGTCCGTGCCGGTGCCGATGGCCAGCCCCACGTCGGCCTCGGCCAGCGCCGGCGCGTCGTTGATGCCGTCGCCCACATAGGCGATCGGGCCGTATTGCTTCCTCAGCCGCTGCACGGCTTCGACCTTGCCGTCGGGCAGCACCTCGGCGACGACTTCGTCGATGCCGAGCTGGCGGGCGATGGCGTTGCCCGTGCGGCGGTTGTCGCCGGTGATCATGGCGACCTTCAGGCCCAGGCCGTGCAGCGCGCGGATGGCGGCGGCGGTGGTGTCCTTGATGGGGTCGGCCACGGCGATCATGGCGGCAAGCCGTCCATCGACCGCGGCGTACAGCGGCGTCTTGCCTTCATCGCCCAGCCGCGCGGCGTCCGCGCCGAACATGTCCACGTCCAGGCCCAGTTCGCGCATGTAGCGGTCGGCGCCGATGTCGACCCGGGCGCCGTCCACGTCGGCCTTCACGCCGAAGCCCGTGATCGATTCGAATTGTGAGATGGCGCCCAGGGCGATGCCCTGCCCGCGGGCCGCTTCCACGATGGCCTGCGCGATGGGGTGTTCGGATTTCGCCTCGACGGTGGCCACCTTGCCCAGCACGGCGGCGCGTTCGAATCCCGGCGCCACGATCAGGTCGGTCAGTTCGGGGCGGCCCTTGGTCAGTGTGCCGGTCTTGTCCACGGCCACGACCTTGGCGTCCTTCAGGGACTGGAGCGCTTCGCCCTTGCGGAACAGCACGCCCATCTGCGCGGCGCGGCCCGTGCCCACCATGATCGAGGTCGGCGTGGCCAGGCCCATCGCGCACGGGCAGGCGATGATCAGCACCGCCACCGCGTTGACCAGCGCGAAGGTCAGCGCGGGCGTCGGCCCGAACGCCAGCCAGATGGCGAAGGTGACCGCGGCGGCCGCCATGACGGCGGGCACGAACCACATGGTGATGCGGTCCACCAGGGCCTGAATCGGCAGCTTGGAGCCTTGCGCCTGTTCGACCATGCGGATGATCTGCGCCAGCACCGTGTCGTTGCCGACCTTGGTGGCGCGGAACGTCAGCGCGCCGTTCTGGTTGACGGTGCCGCCCACGACTTCGGAGCCGGGCGTCTTCTCGACGGGCACGGGTTCGCCGCTGATCATGGATTCGTCGATGAAGCTGCTGCCCTCCACCACCGCGCCGTCCACCGGGATGCGTTCGCCGGGCCGGACCTCGATCAGGTCGCCGGCGATGACTTGCTCGATGGCGATCTCCATGGCCGCGCCGTCGCGGACGACGCGGGCCGTCTTGGCCTGCAGGCCGAGCAGGCGCTTGATGGCCTCGGAGGTGTTGCCCTTGGCGCGGGCCTCCAGGTAGCGGCCCAGCAGGATCAGCGCCACGATGACCGCCGCGGCCTCGTAATAGACGTTGACCGCGCCGGCCGGAAGCAGGCCCGCCGCGAACGTGGCGACGACCGAATAGGCATAGGCGGCGGAGGTGCCCACCGCCACCAGGGAATTCATGTCGGGCGCGCCGCGCAGCAGCGCCGGAACGCCTTTCTGGAAGAAGCGCAGCCCGGGGCCGAACAGCACGATGGTGGACAGCGCGAACTGGATGTACCAACTGTTCTGCGTGCCGATGGTGTCGGCGATCAGGTGGTGGAAGGCCGGCACCATGTGGGCGCCCATTTCCAGGATGAACACGGGCAGCGCGAACAGCGCGGCGACCGCCAGCGCGCGCTTGAGCGCCTTCAGTTCGGCGGCCTGGCGTTCGGCCACGGCGTCGGTATCGCTGGATTCGCCCGAGAGGACCCGGGCCTCGTAGCCCGCCTTGGCCACCGCCTGGACCAGGGCGCTGGCCGCGACGCCGCCCGCGGCCGTGACGTGGGCGCGCTCGGTGGCGAGGTTGACCGTCGCGCCGCTCACGCCCGGAACCGCCTTCAGGGCCTTTTCGACCCGGCCCACGCACGACGCGCAGGTCATGCCGGCGACCGACAGTTCGATGCCGGTTTCCGGCACGGCATAGCCGGCCTTCTGCACGGCCTGGACCGCGGCGGCCACGTCGGGCGTCCCGGCGAAGGTGATGTCGGCGCGTTCGGTCGCCAGGTTCACGCTGGCCTTGGCTACGCCCGGGACGGCCTTCAGGGCCTTTTCGACGCGACCGACGCAGGACGCGCAGGTCATGCCTTCGATCGGCAGGCTGACCGCGATGCTGTCTGCTGGGCTGGAACTCATTGCCGCTCCTTGAAAACTGGGAATTTCCTGTGGATGGCTCGCACTATAAAGATTCCAACGATGTCAAGGTCAAGCGGCCGGAACGCCCGGCCGGTATTCATGGGGTCAGATCATGGATTTTCCGCTGCGTTTCGCGGCGCGGATGTCCTGCCACAGCGTTACGCAAAGAATCGCCAGGATGAGGGCGGAGATGGCCGGCCAGACCAGGAAGTACAACGTCAACCACATATCGGTCTCCTTGTTCGCGTGGATGGATCAGCCCTTGGCGGGCAGGACGGCGGGGCGCTACGCGGAGGGGCGGGCCTGCGTTTCCTGCTCGCGGTGGAACGAGGTCACGCGGTCGGCCAGGAGGGCGAAATCGAACCGCTGCGTGTTGCGCAGGCTCAGGCCCGCGCACACCGCCGCGCTGACGCCATAGGCGGTCAGGGAACCCATCAGGACGATGTACTCGCGCAACGCCCCGATGAAGGCGGGCAGCATGACGGCCACGCCGGCCGCGCCCACGGCGATCGCCGCCTTGCGGCCGAAAAAGCCGAACGTCATGAGGCCCAGGACCACGCCGCCGCCGATGGCCGCGCAGATCTCGAAGAAGACCGCGACGGCGCCCTCGATGGGGATGAGTTCGAAGCGCACCACGGTGAACAGCGCCACGGCGCTGAGCACCGAGCAGACGAAGGCGCGGTTGTCCACGCGGTCCCAGTAGAAACTGGCGATCACGGGGAAGACGATGGCGCCCCACAGCGCGCCGACGAAGACGAGCATGACCAGGATGTCCAGCCGCAGGCTGGCGAAGATGACGCCGACCATCGTGGCGACGATCATGGTGGCGCGGCCCCACCAGAGCATGCGTCGCGGATCCGGGCGGCCGCGCGCAAGGTTCTTGGCGTAGAGGTCGGTCATGACGATGGCCGACAGGGCCGCCAGGTCGGAGTCCGCGGTGGACGACAGCGAGCCGACCACCAGGAGGAAGAACAGCGCGATGCCGAAGGGCGGCAGGTAGGTGGACGCCATCTGGGGAATGATGTTGTTCATGTCGCCATTGGCCGGTTCGAGGCCGACGAAGAGCGCCAGCAGGCCCAGCATGCCCAGTCCGATCACGACGGCGCCGTATCCGGCCGTCGCGGTCAGGAAGGTCGGCTTGATCAGGTCTTCGCGCACGGCGAACAGGCGCTGCGCGATTGTCTGGTTGCCGATGGCGTAGGCGAGCACCGCCACGAAGTAGGGAGCGCCCTGTTCCAGGATCGCCTTGGTGGAATAGAAGTCGGCCTGCTCGGAGTCCAGGCGCCACATATTGGCCTGCAGCACGTCGGGGCCGCCGGCGTTGAAGAAGATCAGGGGAATGATGATGACTGCCGCGATGATCATCGCGGCGAGCTGCGCGAAGTCGGTCATCACCGACGTGCGGAAGCCCGACCACAGCGTATAGGACAACACGCCCAGGCCGGCGATGAGCACGCCCTGGATGAACGTCAGCGGGCTCAGGATGGAGACCAGCGCGCCGGCCGCGGTGAAGTTCACCATGAGGCTGATACAGCTCCCCACGATGTTGGATACCGCCATGATCATCTGGCTGGAGGTGCCGTGCCGCGCGTGGATGACCTCGGCCAGCGTATGGGCCTTGGGCGCGAGCTGGCGGAACCGCCTGCCGAAGGGATAGATGAAGAGAATCATCAGCGCGCCCCAGAAGCCGTAGTGCAGGGGGCCGGACAGTCCGTACTTGTAGCCCGAGGTGGCGCTGGCGTAGAACGACGCGGCCCAGATCCAGGTGGCGATCATGCTGGCCGTGGACAGGCCGAAGCCGACCGCGTTGTTCGACACCATGTAGCCGTCGACGTTCTCGTTCTTCTCGCCGATGAACAGCGACATGAGGAACGTCGCGCCATAGAAGCCCGCGAGCAGCAGGATGGCGGTTGTCGCCGATAGCTGAAAGAATTCTGTCTCTTGCATCGTCTTCGTCCTTTCTCCTTGACAGCGTATTCATGACGGACAGTCATGGCTGCATGAAGGCCGTTTCCGCGGAATGCGATGGGCGGCAAACCCCGATGACGCAGCCGAAACACCTGGCGAGCGGCCGCAAGGGCGATCGCGAGCCTGCCCGGCGAAGGCGCGGCAAGCGACGCCCTCGGCCGAACAGCGACAAGGCACACCGTGTAGGTGTCTTGCTGCCGCATTGCGTCGAACGTGAGTTGCTTTAAACGTTGCCCAATGCGGTGAGCGATGGTCCTGCCTGGTGGGCAGGAAAATTGTTCCGCAGCCGGTAAGGCTGGGTTGTGGTGTTTCGGCGTTGCGCGCCGGGCCGCTGTGCGCGGCCTTGTGACGGATGCCCCCGGGCAATGTGTATCGCCTGGCGGGCATGCGTAGTGAACTACAGCAGGACCGCAGTATAGGACCATAGCCGTGTCGAGTCCAGCGGACGGGCGGCATGCGCGCTGCCTGCTGGACGCGGTATCGCGATTTCCATTGAAGACTATCGCGACACTTAATTGGCCGCCGCCGCCGCCGTCCGATAAGGTGGAAGGCCAGGCAAGTCGAAGGCGAACCATGACAGACCGCGTATTCATCAATGCCGTCGGAATCGACGGCAATCCCCTAACCCTGGCCGTCCGCGATGGGCGCATCCTCGCGATTGGCGCCGAGCCGCCGGCTTTCGGTCCGGCCGACACGATAGACCTGCGCGGCCACCTGGTGCTGCCGGGCTTCGTCGACGGCCACATCCACCTGGACAAGAGTTTCGTCGGCGACCGCTGGCATCCCCACCGGCCGGCGGCCACGCTGCGGGAGCGGCTGGCCATCGAGAAGCGCGAGCTGGCCGGCGCGCCGCCGATCGAAGCGCGCGCCGACGCGCTCATCGCGCAGACAGCCGCCTTCGGCACCGTCGCGATGCGCAGCCACGTGGACGTCGACGCCACCACCGGGCTGGCGAACCTGCACGCCGTCATGGCGGCGCGGGAGAAATGGCGCGGCATCGTCGATATCCAACTGGCGGCGTTTCCGCAGGCCGGGGTGATGTCCTGTCCGGGAACGGCGCAACTGCTGGAGGCGGCGGTGCGCGAAGGCGCGGAGGTGGTGGGCGGGATCGATCCTTCCACGCTGGACGGCGATGCCGACGGCCAGCTCGATTGCGTATTCGGCATCGCCGACAGGCTGGGCGCGAAGATCGACATCCATCTGCACGAACCGGACATGCAGGGCGTCGCGCAACTGGCCCGCATCGCCGCGCGGACCCGCGCCCTGGGGCTGGCGGGACGCGTCGCCGTCAGCCACGCCTATGCGCTGGGGGACGTCGGGCCGAAGGCGCTGGACGAAGTGGCGCGCAAGCTCGCGGACGCCGGCGTGGCGATCATGACGAACGCGCCGGGCGACCGGGCTTTTCCGCCGGTGCTGCGCCTGCGCGCGGCGGGTGTGCGGGTGTTCGCGGGCAACGACAATATCCAGGACACCTGGTGGCCCTACGGCAATGGCGACATGCTGCAGCGGGCGATGCTGATCGGCTACCGCTCGGGTTTCTACACGGATGCCGATCTGTCGGTTGCGCTGGACATGGCGTCGCATGCGGGGGCGGCCGCGCTGGGGCTGGAAGGCTATGGGCTGCGGGCGGGCAATGACGCCACCTTCGTGGCGCTGCCCGCGCCCAACGCGGCGGCGGCCGTCGCCGCGGCGCCCGCGCCGCGTTTCCTGTTCCGCAAGGGGGAGCCGGTCGGCGAGGCGGCGGCGTTCGCTGCCGGCGCCGTCAGGCGGCCGGCGGTGTGACTGCGCCGGCGCGCAGCTCGCAATAGGCCGTCAGGGCGCGCAGCAAGGCATGGCCGGCGTCGCTGAGGCGCGAGCGCGCATAGAGCGCCAGGCGCAGGCCGCCGGGGGCGGCGTAGCCCTCTTCGGCCGTCAGCACGCGGTGCCCGGGGGCGACGCACGCGGCCGGCAGCAGGCTGATGCCCATTCCCGCCGCCACCGCGGCCGTCAGGCTGGGCAGGCTGGGGCTGGAGAAGCGCACGTGCCACGGCTTTCCGCAAGCTTCGAGCATGGCGGTCATTTCCTGGCGGTAGAGCGCGCCGGCCGGAAAGGCGACCAGCGGCACGGCCGTGTCGGGCGCGGGCGGCGGCGAGCCCCGCGCGGCGATCCAGCACAGCGGCTCGGGCCATTGCGCGTGGCAGTCCGCGTCGACTTCCCACTGTTTGACCAGGAGCAGGTCCAGTTCGCCTTCGCGGTAGCGCCGCAGCAGCTCATGGCTGAGCCCGCCCTCGACCTCCACCCGCAAGAGCGGATACGCGGCCTGCACGGCCGCGAGCGTGGGCATCAGCGTCGATCCCATGAAGTCTTCGGGCGCGCCCAGGCGCAGCGACGCGCTCGCCTGCGCGGCGGCGACGCTTTCGCGCGCTTCCTCGGCCAGGCGGAGGATGCTGCGGGCATAGCCGAGCAGGCGCCCGCCTTCCTCGGTGGGCAGGACGTGGCGCTGCGTCCGGTCCAGCAGCCGGCAGTCGAGACTGTCTTCCAGGCGGATCATGTGCTGGCTGACGGTGGATTGTGTCAGATGCAGGTATTCGGCCGCGCGGGTGAAATTGCCCGTGTCCACGACGGTGACGAAGCTGCGCAGCAGGACGGGGTCGAGCATCGGGATTTCCACTGAAAGCTATCAAGCCAATTAATTTCATGATAGCTCGCGGCGTTGCCATACTAGGAACCATGGCCGGGTGACACCGGAGACGATCGATTGAGGGGGTGTTCGATATGCCTATTCTTGGCGCGTGCCGTATCTGGCTGGCGGCATTCCTGCTGGGCCTGGGAGGCGGAGCCGCCGCCGGCGGCCAGGCCGAGTTCGCGCGGCTGCTGGCGGCGGCGGGGGCGAAGGGCTGAGAAAGCCGGGCGGGCTACTCGGCCTTCAGGCCCGCCTGCACGATCAGCGGCTCCCACTTCAGGCGTTCGCTGCGGGCGAAAGCGGCCAGCTCGCCGGGCGTGCCGCCGCCTGGTTCGTGGCCTAGTTCCAGCAAGCGCTTCCGCACTTCCGGCCGGGCCAGGATCTTGGTCAGCTCGGCATTCAGCTTTTGCACGACGGCGGGCGGCGTGCCCTTGGGCGCGTACAGTCCGTTCCAGGCGATCACCTGGAAGCCGGGCAGGCCTTGCGTGGCGACGGAGTTCACGCCGGGCAAGAGCGCCGATTCCTTTAGCGACGTCACCGCCAGCGCCCGCAGTTTGCCGCCGACGATGAACGAGCGGGCTGCGCTCACGGTGTCGATGCCGATCTGTACCTGCCCACCCAATAGATCCGTGGTGGCGGTGGCCGAACCCTTATAGGGGATACCGCGAAGGCTGGCCACGCCTTGTTGCTTGAGCAATTCGAAGACCAGGCGAGCGGTAGTGCTGGGCATGCCTACGTTGACGCTGTCGGGCTTGGCCTTGGCGGCGTTTTGCAGGTCCGCCAGATTGGTATACGGCGAGGCAGGCGTGGTCAGCAGCACCATCGGAAACGAGCTGACCAGCATGATCGGCTCGAAGTCCTTCTCGGGATCGAAGGCCGTGGATGCGTACATGTACTGGTTCAGCACGTGCGTGCCATTGGTGCCCATCAGCAGCGTATAGCCGTCGGGCGCGGAGCGGGCGGCTTCGGACGTGCCGATGTTGCCTCCCGCGCCGGGGCGGTTTTCGACGATGAAAGGCTGCCCCAGCGCACGGGCAAGGTCCTCGGCCAGATAGCGGGCGGCGACGTCCGTGCCTTGCCCGGCCTGGTAGGGGACGATGATACGCACGGGTTTCACGGGATAGCTGTCGGCTGCCGCGACGGGCTGCGCGAACAGCGCGTACGCCGCTAGCGCGGCGATCAGGCGTAGTGTCTTCATTGGTGGTCTCCTCGTTTTTTTATATAGAGTGGCGGTCGTGGTGCTACGGCTTGCGGGGAGGCCTGCGCGGCAAGGCGCCCTGTTCATTCAGGGCCGCGATGCGGGTGTCGTCGAGGCCGGCCTCCCGGAGGACCTCGTCGGTATGCTGCGCATAAGCTGGCGGCGGCCGGCCCGGGCGCGCGGGGGCTTCGGACAACCGGATAGGAGCGCCGATGCCGTGGTATCCGCCGCGCTCGATGCGCATGCCGCGATGCGTGGTATGGGCGTGCTCGAATGCTTCGGGTATGGAGTTGACCGGGCCTGCGGGCACGCCTAGCTGCATCAAGTCCCGGCAGACGGCTTCGCGTTCACGGGCATGCAATGCTGCCTCGATGGCGGCGCGCAGCGCGTCCCGGTGCAGAAGCCGCTGCCGGTTGGTGGCATAGCGCTCGTCGTCCGACAGGGCCGGCTGGCCGATGTAGCCGCAGAACTTGCGGAACTGCCTGTCGTTCACGATTCCCAGGAAAACCTCGCCATCGCGGCAGGGGTAACGGTCGTAGGGCGCGATATTCGGATGCGCGCTGCCCAGCAGGCCGGGTACGCTTTGCGTGTGCATCCAGTTGGCGGCATGCGGGACCAGCAGGCTGAGCGCAGTGTCGAACAGTGTGGCCTCGACGCGCTGGCCTCGGCCCGTGCGCGCCCGGTGATAGAGCGCCAGCAGAATGCCGGACAGCGCGGTGTAGCCCGTCAGGTGGTCGACGATGGGGATGCCGATGCGGGTCGGACCGCCGGCGGGGGCGCCGTTCACGCTCATCAGGCCGCACATGGCCTGCAGGATGGCGTCGTAGCCCGGCAGGCCGCCCAGAGGGCCGTCTTCGCCGAACCCTGAAATGGCGCAATAGATCAACTGGGGAAAGCGGGGCCTGAGGCCGGTTTCGTAATCCAGTCCCCATCGGGCCATGGTGCCCGGAAGGAAGTTCTCTATCAGGACGTCGGCGTCTTCCAGTAGCGCGAGAAGGGCTTCTCGGCCGCAGGCAAGCGACAGGTCCACCGCGATAGAACGCTTGCCCCGGTTTACGGCGGTGAAGTAGGCCGCGTCGCCGTCCGCGTTGACCGCGGGTCCTAGCGTCCGCGTTTCGTCGCCGTCGGGCGGCTCCACCTTGATCACGTCGGCGCCCTGGTCGGCCAGGATCTGGGTGCACAGCGGCCCTGCCAATACTCTGGAAAGATCGATGACACGAATTCCCTCCAGCGCGCCGCGGTTGCAGAGGTGGGGGACGTGTGCAGCGTGCTCCGATGAATCAGACATCGTCGACCTCGATTTGGTCATGGCCCGCGCGCTTGCGGCCGATCCGCCGGCGCGCGGGCAATCAGGGCAGGCGGCGGCGCCTGGCCGGCCGGTTCGTCAACCGCGGGTGGGCAGCTCGACCACGCCGGAACCCAGTACAGACAGTTCGTTGTCCTGGTTGCGCGCCTCTTGCTCGATTTCGACCAGATGGCGGCCGTCCTCGACGTACTTGCGCTTGACCTTGCCCTTGAAGAACAGCATGTCGCCCTCGGGGTTGTGGCGGCGGATTTTGCAGGTCGATTTGCGCAGGAAGCCCGCGTCACCCATCCAGTTGGTCAGGTGATGCGTCAGCCAGGAATTACGCTCGGGACCATAGTCATATGCGCCGGGAGCGCCGACTTCCAGAGCGAATTCTTCTTCCCAGTGCACGCGTTCGGGAACGTCAGGGATGCCGAAGCGGTTGGTGATGCCCACGCCGGGGTGGGCGTCTATGAGTTGCCAGGCCAGCTTGTTGGCCCGGATGTACAGGCCGCCCCAGCCTTGCGCGAAGGAGATGAAGCCCGTCACGGTCATGGGTCCCTTGAACATGACGGGAAGCTCTTCCCCTTCCTTGACGTCTTCCCAGTAGCGGGGTGTGGCGCCGCGCACTTCTTCCTGGGCATAGAGTTTGTAGGCTTCCCTGATTTCCTCGGGGCTGTAGCGGCGGACTCCGCGGGCGCGGACTTCCTTGTATTTGCTGCCCTGTTCGCGTGCGTGGTCGCGCTCGGTGCGGAAGCACCAGCTATCGGCCTCGGCGACTTTGTCGCCGTCCTGGTTGAAGAAATCGACATGGTAGACCTGTTGCACCGCGCGGCCCGCGAAGCGGGTCTGGTGTTCGATCAGGTCTTTCAGATGCGCCTCGGTCGAGATGGTGTCATTGCGCTTGACGGTCTTGTGCCAGGTCCAGTCCGCACCCGACCACATGGCGTGCACACCCGGCAATCCGCCGACGTAGCCCGAAACGATGCGGCTGGTGGAAAACAGGAAGCTGGGCAAGGCGATAATGCCGCCGTGCTGGGTCTTGGCCGCGTACTCGGGGTCGTTCCACAAGGGATTGTCGTCGCCGATGCCATGAGCGTAGTGGCGGATGTTGTCGCGCGTGGCCTCATAGCACCACGGTTCCGCGGTGGCGCCGATCTTCACGCCTATGCGTTCGCGCAACTCGTCCAGGCCGCGCTCGGTGATGGTCGGAAAGGTTCGTTCTGTCTTGGTCGTGGTCAGCATGATGTCTCCTGAGTTTGGTCATGCGTGCGTGGCGGGCACGGTGATTGAGGTTGATGCTTCAGCGGTCGCGAGCTCCTGCTCCCGCAGCTTCCTGCGATGGATCTTTCCGGCGGGCGTTTTGGGCAGTTCGGCCACGAATACCACCTGCCGCGGGTACTCGTGCTGGGCTAGCTGGCTGCGCACGATGTCCTGGATTTCTTCCGCGAAAGTGCTGTCGCCCGGGCGGTCGGACACCACGAAGGCCTTGACGACCTGGCCGCGCAGGGCGTCCGGCACACCGATTGCGGCGGCTTCGGCCACGTCGCGATGCTTGAGAATGGCGTCTTCGATCTCTACGGCGCTCATCGTCCAGCCAGCCGAGATGATTACGTCGTCGGCCCGGCCGCCATGCCAGAAATAGCCGTCCTCGTCGATACGTCCCAGGTCCTTGGTGGCGACCCAGGTACCGCGCCGCCACAGTTTCAGTTCGCCGGTGACGCCGGGCGGGCAGGGCGCGCCGCCGGCATCCTGCACCTCGACCCGTAGGCCGGGCACGGGCTTGCCCAGCGAACCGGGTTTGACCGTGAAGTCCGGGGCGCCGGGGTAGTTCACCAGGCAGACTCCGATCTCCGTGGTCCCGTACATGCTGCACGCGGGGCGTCCGAATGTGGATTCCACGAAGGCGGCGGTCTCGCTGTCTATGGGTTCGCCGGTAAACGACACCTTGTCCAGCCCGTAGCGGTAGCGGCCGGCCGCGCCGCAATTGCGCATCATGCGGTAGTGCGTGGCCGCGGCCGAGATGTTGTTGATCCCATGGTCCTGCAGCGCCTGCAGCAGGCGCTCGGCGTTGAACTTGCCGGCATAGGCGCCGATCGTCACGCCGAGGGCCAGCGGGGCCAGGGTGCCGTGCCACAGCCCATGTCCCCATGCCGGCGACGAGGGGCACATGAAACGATCGCCCGGCCGCACGCCGGTGCCGTAGAGCGCGGCCAGCATCAGGGTGACCAGAGCGCGGTGCGTATGCTTGACCGCGTCGGGCAGTTCGCGCGTGGTGCCGGACGTGTATTGGAAGATGGCCAGGTCGTCCGCCCGGGTGTCGCAGGCATAGTGCGAAGGGAAGCGGGCCATCGAATCGACGAACGCGTCGTCGGCAATCACGACGCGCAGCCCGTCGTCTCCGGCCACGAGCGGCGCTTTTTCCGCGTTCGTTACCAGCATGCTGGGCCTGCAATCCTGTACGCGCAGCCGGATGCCGTCCGGCCCGAACAGCGTGAACAGCGGCACGGCGATGGCGCCCATTTTCATGGCGCCGAACATCGCCACGTAGAACGGCAGCGACGGCTCCAGCATTACGGCCACCCGGGAGCCGGGACGGATGCCTTGTTCGACGAGGTAATGCGCGAAGCGCGAAGACGCTTCGGCGATCTGGCGGAAGGTGTAGATCTCGTCCGGTCCGTTCGTGCGCACCAGGATGATCGCGGGCTGGTCCTTGTCCGCGTGCCGGTCGATGCATTCGTGGGCGATGTTCATCCGCTCACGGTTGCCGTCGAAGAGTTCCCAGAGCTTGTCGGGAGAACAGAGCGCCTGGGCGTCCGTGTAAGAAGTGGTCTCGGTCAGCTTCGTCATTTCGTCGCACCTGTGTGGGGTCGGCAGTCTGTTGGAGCGACTATGCGCGCCGCTCAAAAAATTGTCAATAACGTTGATCAATTGTATATGTACAATTTAAATGGGAGTGTCTGCGACAGGCGAGCGGGCGCTCAAGGTATGCTTGCCGCAATAAAAAGGAGATCCAAATGAGTGAAGCCAGTCCCCAGGCATCCGCGGCCGGTCCGCGCGTGCGTCCAGTGCCCGCGGTCACGCGGTCGATTGCGATCCTGCGATTGCTGGGCCGCAGCGGCGCGCCGATGACCTTGAAGGAGATTTCGCAGGAACTGGACATGGTGACCAGCACCTGCCTGCACATTCTTCGGGTGCTGGTGCTGGAGGGATTGGTGAAGGTCGACGCCGGCGCCAAGCGCTACAGCCTGGGCGTCGGCATGCTGATGCTGGCGCGCAGCGTGATCGAAAGCAGCCCGTTCCCCGCCTTGGTCCAACCGGTGCTGGATAGGCTATCCAGCGCAGCCAACGTCACCGCGATCGGCGTGGAAGTCGTCGGCAGCGAGCACATGGTGGTGCTGGCGCTCTCGCGTTCGACTTCGCCGTTCAGCCTGCATGTGGACGTGGGCAGCCGTTTTCCCGCCTTCATAAGCGCTACAGGCCGCCTGGTGGCCGCGTTCTCGGGTTTCTCGGACAAGGAGCTCGAGCGCCGCTTCAAGGCCCTGCGCTGGGATAAGGCGCCGGAGTTTTCGGCATGGAAGGCCGATGTGGAAGCAGCTCGTTGCGACGGCTACAGCATGGACCGCAGCAATTACATCAACGGCGTCGTATTGATCGCGGTGCCGTTACTGGACAGCCATGACCGGATGACGCATGCGCTGGTCACGGCGGGCCTGGCCCAACAGTTGGACGAAGCCCGCGCCCATGCGCTGGCCCAGGATCTGCAGACCGAGGCGCGCGCGCTGTCGCAACTGTTGGCTGCCAGGAGCTGAGGACCATGGACGCGGATGTCACTTTCGAAACGCTTGCCGCCGGCGGCTGGCGCCAGAAATCCCTGCAGGGCTTCGCCGGACTGATCGGGCCATTGTGGGCGCGCAGGGAAACGGATGGGTGGGCGTACGGCCTGTTGGCAGGCGCCGGCCATTTGAATCCCGCGGGCGTCGTGCATGGCGGGTTGTTGACGGCGCTGCTGGATCACGCCTTGAGCGCGATCGCATGGGAGGCCCTGGGCCGCAGGGCCTGCGTGACGGTGCAGCTAGATACACATTTCCTGAGGGCGGCCCGCGCGGGGCAGTTCCTGGAAGTGCGCGGGCGGGTAGTCCAGGCGGCTTCCAGCCTGGTGTTCATGCACGGCGAACTGAGCGTCGCCGGCGAGGCGGTGGTGACCGGCGCGGCAGTGTTGAAGACAATCGCATCCCCGGGCGAGCAGGCATCCTGACGCGCCCGGTCCGCCGCGGCCGGCAGCCCGTTATCGTCCGGCCTGCGGCACCCGGATCCAGCCTTCCATCAGCACGCGCGCGCTGCGGCTCATGATGGCCTTGGTGACCTTCCATTCGCCGTCCACGAGCTGGGCTTCGGCGCCGACGCGCAGCGTGCCCGACGGATGGCCGAAGCACACGTTGTCGCGTTCGCCGCCGCCGGCGGCCAGGTTCACCAGCGTGCCGGGCACCGCCGCCGCGGTGGCGATGGCGACCGACGCCGTGCCCATCATGGCGTGGTGCAGCTTGCCCATGGACAGGGCGCGCACCAGCACGTCGATGTCGCCGGCGCCGATCCGCTTGCCGCTGGAGGACACGTATTCCTTGGGGCGGGCGACGAAGGCGACCTTGGGCGTGTGCTGGCGGCCGGCGGCTTCTTCCAGCGTCTTGATCAGCCCCATGCGCAGCGCGCCGTGGGCGCGGATGGTCTCGAAGCGCGCCAGCGCGGCGGCGTCGCCATTGATGTCGTCCTGCAGTTCCGCGCCGGTGTAGCCCAGGGCCTCGGCGTCCAGGAAGATGGTGGGGATGCCGGAGTTGATCATGGTGGCCTTGAACGTGCCGACGCCCGGCACTTCCAGGTCGTCCACCAGGTTGCCGGTGGGGAACATGGAGCCGCCGTCGCCTTCTTCGGCCGGGTCCATGAATTCCAGCCGCAGTTCGGCGGCGGGGAAGGTCACGCCGTCCAGTTCGAAGTCGCCGGTCTCCTGCACGGCGCCGTCGGTGATGGGCACGTGGGCGACGATGGTCTTACCGATGTTGGCCTGCCAGATGCGCACGACGGCGGTGCCGTCCCGCGGCACGCGGGCAGGGTCCACCAGGCCGTTGGCGATGGCGAACGGGCCCACCGCGGCCGAGAGGTTGCCGCAGTTGCCGCTCCAGTCCACGAAGGGCTGGTCGATGGAGACCTGGCCGAACAGGTAGTCCACGTCATGGCCGGGGCGGCTGCTTTTGCCGACGATGACGGTCTTGCTGGTGCTGGACGTGGCGGCGCCCATGCCGTCGATCTGCTTGCCGTAGGGATCGGGGCTGCCGATCACGCGCAGCAGCAGGGCGTCGCGCGCGGGGCCGGCCACGCGCGCGGATTCGGGCAGGTCGTCCAGCTTGAAGAACACGCCTTTGCTGGTGCCGCCGCGCATGTAGGTGGCGGCAATCTTGGTCTGGGGAGCATGGGCCATGGGGCAGTCCTGATGTCTCGGTGTAAGGGATGCGGGTCAGCCGGCCTTTTTGTCGGCGCCGGCCGCGGATTCGGCTTCCAGGAAGTCCTGCGCGAAGCGCTGCAGCACGCCGCCGGCCTCGTAGATCGACACTTCTTCGGCGGTGTCCAGGCGGCAGGTCACCGGCACCTCGACGGTCTGGCCGTCGCGGCGGTGGATCACCAGCGTCAGGTCGGCGCGCGGCTTGCGCTCGCCGATCACGTCGTAGCTCTCGGTGCCGTCCAGGCCCAGCGTCTTGCGGTTGACGCCCGGCTTGAACTCCAGCGGCAGCACGCCCATGCCGATCAGGTTGGTGCGGTGGATGCGTTCGAAGCCTTCGGCCACGATGGCTTCCACGCCGGCCAGGCGCACGCCCTTGGCGGCCCAGTCGCGCGACGAACCCTGACCGTAGTCGGCGCCGGCCACGATGATGAGCGGCTGCTTGCGGGTCATGTAGGTTTCGATGGCCTCCCACATGCGCATGACCTTGCCCTCGGGCTCCACGCGCGCCAGCGAACCCTGCTGCACTGTGCCGTCGGCGTTCTTCACCATTTCATTGAAGAGCTTGGGGTTGGCGAAGGTGGCGCGCTGCGCCGTGAGGTGGTCGCCGCGGTGGGTGGCGTAGGAATTGAAGTCCTCTTCGGGCAGGCCCATCTTGTGCAGGTATTCGCCGGCGGCGCTGTCCATCAGGATGGCGTTGGACGGCGAGAGGTGGTCGGTCGTGATGTTGTCGCCCAGCACGGCCAGGGGCAGCATGCCGCGCAGGGTGCGCTCGCCGGCCAGCGCGCCTTCCCAGTACGGCGGGCGGCGGATGTAGGTGCTCATCGGGCGCCAGTCGTACAGCGGGCTGACCGCGGCGCGGCGTTGGTCCTGGATGCCGAACATGGGCGCGTAGACCTTGCGGAACTGCTCGGGCTTGACGGCGGACTTGACCATGGCGTCGATCTCTTCGTCGCTGGGCCAGATGTCTTTCAGGCGGATGTCGCGGCCGCTGGCGTCCTGCCCCAGCACGTCGCGCTCGATGTCGAAGCGGATGGTGCCGGCGATGGCGTAGGCGACGACCAGCGGCGGCGAAGCCAGGAAGGCCTGCTTGGCGTAGGGGTGGATGCGGCCGTCGAAGTTGCGGTTGCCGGACAGCACCGCGGTGGCATAGAGGTCGCGGTCGATGATTTCCTGCTGGATCTTCGGGTCCAGCGCGCCGGACATGCCGTTGCAGGTGGTACAGGCGAAGGCCACCACGCCGAAGCCCAGCTTTTCCAGGTCTTCGGTCAGGCCGGCTTCATCCAGGTACAGCGAGACCGCCTTGGACCCGGGCGCCAGCGAACTCTTCACCCAGGGCTTGCGGGTCAGGCCCGCGCGGTTGGCGTTGCGCGCCAGCAGGCCGGCGGCGATGACGTTGCGCGGGTTGCTGGTGTTGGTGCAACTGGTGATTGCCGCGATGATCACGGCGCCGTCGGGCATGCGGCCGGGTTCGTTCTCGACGACGCCGGAGATGCCGCGCTCGGCCAGGTCGGCCACCGGCAGGCGGCGGTGCGGGTTGGACGGGCCGGCCAGCGTGCGCACCACGCTGGACAGGTCGAAGCGCAGCACGCGTTCGTATTCGGCGTTCTTCAGGCTGTCGGACCACAGGCCCGCGGTCTTGGCGTAGGTTTCCACCAGCGCGATCTGTTCGTCCTCGCGGCCGGTCAGGCGCAGGTAGTCGATGGTCTGCTGGTCGATGGAGAACATCGCGGCCGTGGCGCCGTATTCCGGCGCCATGTTCGAGATGGTGGCGCGGTCGCCCAGCGTCAGGCTGGAGGCGCCTTCGCCGTAGAACTCCAGGTAGGCGCCCACGACCTTTTCCTTGCGCAGGAATTCGGTCAGCGTCAGCACGATGTCGGTGGCGGTGATGCCGGGCTGGGCGCGGCCGGTCAGTTCGACGCCGACGATGTCGGGCAGGCGCATCCAGGACGCGCGGCCCAGCATGACGTTCTCGGCTTCCAGGCCGCCCACGCCGATGGCGATCACGCCCAGCGCGTCCACGTGCGGCGTGTGGCTGTCGGTGCCGACCAGCGTGTCGGGGAAGGCCACGCCGTCCTGCGTGTAGATGACGGGTGACATCCGTTCCAGGTTGATCTGGTGCATGATGCCGTTGCCCGGCGGCACCACTTCGATGTTGCGGAAGGCCTGCTTGGTCCAGTCGATGAAGTGGAAGCGGTCTTCGTTGCGGCGGTCTTCCACGGCGCGGTTCTTGGCGAAGGCGTCGGGGTCGTCGCCGCCGTATTCCACGGCGAGCGAGTGGTCGACGATCAACTGCACCGGCACGACCGGGTTGACCTTGGCGGGGTCGCCGCCTTTTTCGGCGATGGCGTCGCGCAGGCCGGCCAGGTCCACCAGCGCGGTCTGGCCCAGGATGTCGTGACAGACCACGCGCGCCGGATACCAGGGGAAGTCCAGGTCGCGGCGGCGCTCGATCAATTGCTTCAGCGAATCCGTCAGCATGGCCGGGTCGCAGCGGCGGACCAGGTTCTCGGCCAGCACGCGGGACGTGTAGGGCAGGCGGTCGTAGGCCCCGGGCGAGATCGCCTCGACGGCGGCGCGGGTGTCGAAGTAGTCCAGGCGGGTGCCGGGCAGGGGCTTGCGGTAGGAGTGGTTCATGCCTCGGTGCGCTGCAGGTTGCCCTGCGCGATCTGCTGTTCGATGTTGAGACGGGATGCGCGGATGTGGCGGCGCATCAGGATTTCAGCCAACTCGCCATCGCGGTCGGCGATGGCGTCAAGAATGCGGTGGTGTTCGGCATAGGCCTGCCGGGGGCGGTTGGGCGTCGTCGAATACTGGATGCGGTACATGCGCGCAAGCTGGTAGAGCTCGTCGCACAGCATGCGGAACAGCATCTGGTTGCCGCTGCCCTTGACGATGCGGTAGTGGAAGTCGTAATCGCCCTCCTGTTCGTAGTAGCCGAGCCCGGCCTGGAAGGCCTCGTCGCGCTCGTGCGCTTCCAGCACGCCGCGCAGTTCCGCGATTTCGGCGGGGGGCATGCGTTCGGCGGCCAGGCGGCAGGCGGTGCCTTCCAGCGATTCGCGGATTTCGTACAGTTCGGAGAGTTCCTGCCGCGACAGCGACACCACGCGGGCGCCGGCATGCGGCACGCGGACCAGCAGCCGCTGGCCTTCCAGCCGGTGCAGGGCCTCGCGCAGCGGGCCCCGGCTGACGCCGTGGACGCGCGCCAGCTCGGGTTCGGAAATCTTGCTGCCGGGGGCGATCTCGCCCTTGACGATGGCGGACTGGATCTTGCGGAAGATATGTTCCGAAAGCGTCTCGCTATCGCCCGGGGCGGCGCCCGGCAGCGTCAGCACTTTGCTCATTGTGTCGACAATTTTCCGGTTTCGTGGAGAAAAAATCGGAATAAGGCGCGGTTAAGCGCCGGATTGTCAACAATTTACCCCGGGACCGGGGCGGGCGCAAGCGGCCGGCCCCAGGGCGCCCGGCGCGGGCCTACCGCTTGTGATGCACCTCCTGCAGGCCGTAGACCTGCACCGGCATCCCCACCTGCCGCGCCTTCAGTTGCAGGGACAGGTACTGCGAGTAGTGCCGGGACTGGTGCAGGTTGCCGCCGTGGAACCAGAGCGCATCCTGTTGCGTGGGCTTCCACATGTTGCGCTGTTCGCCCTCCCAGGGGCCGGGGTCCTTGGTGGTGTCCGAGCCCAGGCCCCAGCATTTGCCGACCTTGTCCGCGACTTCCGGGCTGATCAGGTCCGCCGCCCAGCCGTTCATCGACCCGTAGCCGGTGGCGTAGACCACCAGGTCGGCGGGCAGGGTCACGCCGTTCTCCAGCACGACGGCGTCGCGGGTCAGGTGGCTGACGTCGGTGCGGGATTGCAGCTTGATGCTGCCGTCGATGATCAGGTCGCAGGCGCCCACGTCGATGTAGTAGCCGGATCCGCGCCGCAGGTATTTCATGAACAGGCCGGAGCCGTCGTCGCCCCAGTCCAGCATGAAGCCGGCGGCTTCCAGCTTGCCGTAGAACTCGGCGTCGCGCTCTCGCATCTGGTCATACAGCGGGATCTGGAACTGCGCCATGATTTTGTAGGGCAGGGACGCGAAGGTGAGGTCGGCTTTGCGGGTGGTCATGCCGCTGGCCAGCGCCTGCTCGGAATACAGGCCGCCCAGGCCGATGTCCATCAGCGTGTCGGACCGCACGATGTGGGTGGACGAACGCTGCACCATGGTGACGTTGGCGCCGGCTTCCCACAGCGCCGCGCAGATGTCGTGCGCGGAGTTGTTGGCGCCGATGACCACGACGTTCTTGCCGCGGTACGCGTCGGGGCCGGGGTGGCGCGAGGAATGTTGCTGTTCGCCCTGGAATTCGTCCTGTCCGGGGAATTTGGGGATGTTGGGCTTGCCGGACATGCCCGTGGCCAGCACCAGTTGCTTGGGCCGCAGCACCACCGGCTTGCCTTCGCGCAGCACGGTGACTTCCCATTCCTGCTTCTGCTCGTCGTAGCGCGCCGATTGGCAGACGCTGGACGTCCAGTAGTTGAGCTCCATGATCTTGGTGTACATCTCCAGCCAGTCGCCGATCTTGTCCTTGGGCGCGAAGATCGGCCAGTTCTCGGGGAAGGGGATGTAGGGCAGGTGGTCGTACCAGACCGGGTCGTGCAGGCACAGCGACTTGTAGCGCTTTCTCCAGCTATCGCCGGCGCGCTCGTTCTTTTCGATGATGAGGGTGGGCACGTCCAGTTGGCGCAGGCGCGCGCCCAGCGCGATGCCGCCCTGGCCGCCGCCGATGATGAGCACGTAGGGCTGGGTCTGGTAGCCGAGTTCGGCGGCCTCCTGCTCGCGCTTTTCCAGCCAGGTCTGGCGGGTCCGGCTGCTGCCGTGCTCGGCGCCCTTGGGCCGGCGCACGCCGCTCGGCTCCTCGTGGCCCTTGAGTTCGGACATGGTGGTCAGCAGCGTCCAGATCTTGCCGTCCTTGACGCGGACGTGGCCGTAGCCGCGGGCCAGGTTGGTCTCGATCTCGATCCAGCCTTGCAGCAGGCCGCCGTCGTCGGACACGGCCTCCTTGGCGTCGCGGCTGAAGCGCACCGGCTCCACCTGCGCCAGTTGGCGCCGCAGCATGTCGCGGATCTGGCCGTGCCCTTCCTGGGTGCGCAGGTTCCAGGTGAACAGCACCAGGTCGCGCCAATAGCATTCGTCCTGGAACAGTCCGGCGACGGCATCGATGTCCTTGTTGCCCAGCGCGGTGTTCAGGCGGGCGAGCACGGCGTCCAGGGCCGCGCCGGCATGATCGGTCTGCATGTCTTGTCTCCTTGCCCGTTGCGGGCGGTCGTTGTCGTGTCGGACCGGCGGGCGGTCCGTCGGCGGCCCCGGCCTGTGCCGGCCGGTGGGCGTCGATAACGATCAAGCAATAGCCGTGCCACCCATTCGGGCGCGCGGAACGCCGGGGAACGGCGAGGGGGCCGGCGCCGGGCGCCGTGGCGGCGCGCCACAGGTGTGGCGTTCGGGTGTGGCGCGCCCTGTCAGTGGCGCGAGGAGAGGCCGTAGCGCCGCATCTGGCGATGGACGGTGGAGCGGTCCACGCCCAGGCGCCGGGCGGCTTCGGACACGTTGCCGGCGCAACGCGCCAGCATGGCGCGCAACGCGGCTTCTCCGGGGCTGGCGGCTGCCGCCGCCGGCGCCAGCGCGTCGGGCAGGTCGCCGGGTTCGATGACGCCGTTTTCGCACAGCGCGGCCGCCACCGCGATGACATTGGCAAGCTCGCGGATGTTGCCGGGCCAGGAATGGGCTTTCAGCGCCATCAGCGCGGCGGGCGCCAGCGCCGGGGCGCCCGAGTCGTCCTGGTGGCGCGCCAGCAGGCGGGCGATCAGCCACTCCAGGTCGTCGCGCTCGCGCAGCGGCGGCACGGTCAGCGTCGCGGCGTTGACGCGGTAGTAGAGGTCTTCGCGGAAGCGTCCCTCGCGCACCAGCGCCGCCAGGTCGCGGTGCGAGGCCGACACGAGGCTCAGGCGCACCGCGCGCGGCGCGTTGGCGCCGATGGGCGTGACCTCGGATTCGGCCAGGACGCGCAGCAGCCGGCTTTGCAGCGCCAGCGGCATGTCGCCGATTTCGTCCAGGAACAGGGTTCCGCCGTCGGACTCCTCGATCAGGCCCTTGCGGCCCTTCGCCGCCGCGCCGGTGTAGGCCCCCGGCAGGTAGCCGAACAGTTCGCTTTCGATCAGGGATTCCGGGATCGCCGCGCAGTTCACGGCGACGAAACGGCCCGCGCGCCGGCTGCCGTCATGGATGGCGCGGGCCAGGTATTCCTTGCCCACGCCGGTTTCGCCTTGCAGCAGTATGGGCAGGCCCTGCCTGGCCAGCTTGGCGGCGCGCGCCAGCAGGGCGGCCATCCTGGCGTCGCCGCCGTCCAGGCCGCGCACCGCGACGGCCGCGCCCCGGGCGTGCCGGTTGGGTTCGATGGCGTGCGCGAACAGGGCGTTGCCGTCGCGCGCGGCGATCAGGCGCTGCTGCGGCGCGTGGGCGCGGGTGTAGCGGGGCAGGTCGTCCAGCTCCACGTCGAAGAAACGGGTGACGGGTTGGCCGATCAGGCCGGCGGGATGGCGCCAGTCCAGGCCGGCGGCGCTGGCCAGCAGCTTGGCGCCCGTGTGCGTCATGCCCAGGATGCGGCCGGACCCGTCCAGCGAAATGGCGGCCTCGGGGTCCACGTCCAGGAATTCCGGCGAACGCGCAAAGCGCAGCACCCATTCGTTGCGGGTGCGCGCCATCAGGTTGGCCATTTCGATGCGCCGCGCGGTGCTGGTGACCAGGTGCAGCGCCAGGTTCTGGCTGGTTTTCAGGATGGGGGAACTGAGCAGCGAGAGGTCCAGAACGGCCACCAATTCGCCGTCGGCGCTGTAGATGGGCGCGGCGGTGCAGGACAGCGGCGTGTGGGTGTTGTCGAAGTGGTCGGTCTGGTGGATGGTGAGCGCTTCGCCGCTTTCCAGGCAGGCGCCCACGGCGCAGGTGCCGGCGCGCCGTTCCGACCATTCCGATCCCAGGTACAGCCCGGCCTTGCGCAGGCTGGCGGTCTGTTGCGCGTCGCCCAGGAATTCCACGGTGACGCCCTGCCGGTCGGCCAGCAGCAGCACGTAGTTCTGCCCGGCGACGTGGCGGAACAGGCTGTCCAGGCCGGAGCGCGCAATGGCGATCAGCGCTTCGGATTGCTGGCGGTGTTCCCGCAGCCGCCCGTCCGGCACGATATAGGCCTCGCAGGCATGCGCGGGATCCAGGCGGTACTGGTCCAGGCAGCGCAGCCAACTGCTCACCACGTGCGCGTCGCGCTGGGTGGGGCGGCCCAGGCCGACCTGTTCGATCTCGCGGATATGGGCGGAGTGCAGGGAATTCGGCATGTCGTCTCCATTCGCCAGGGTGCGCCCGATCTGCGCCGAGTCCCAAAGCAGCATGCACAGGAGACGACACGCCTGTAAATGCTGGTTATCCAGCAGAACCGGCGGGACGGGGCGCTACAGGTCGACCTTCACCTTGCCGGCCTGCACCAGCCCGGCCACGTTGCGTATTTCGGCCAGGAGCGCCTGTTGCAATTGCGCCGGAGTGCCGCCCGTGGGCTGGAATCCCTGTTCGGCCAGCTTGGCGCGGACGGTTTCGGTCTGCAGCGCGAGGTTGACGCCCCGGTTCAGCGCCGCGATGGCCGCCTCCGGGGTGCCCGCGGCGCAGTAGGTGCCGAACTGGATCTGCGCGGAGAAGCCGGGGTAGCCGCTTTCGGCCACCGTGGGGAGGTCCGGGTACTTGGGCAGGCGTTCCGGGCTGGTCACGGCCAGCACGCGCAGCCGTCCGCCCTGTAAATAGGGCTCGACCGCCGCCACGGTGGCGAGCACCAACTGGATCTGTCCGCCCAGCAGGTCCGTCATCATCGGCCCCGTGCCGCGATACGGCACGTGCAGCAGCTCGACGCCGCAAGCCGCCTGGAGCTGCTCGGTGGCCAGATGCTGCGGGGTGGCGTTGCCGGGGGTGCCGAAGGTCAGGCCCTTGGGGTCGCGCTTGGCCTGGGCGACGAGTTCGCCCAGGGTCCGGGCCGGCAGGTCGGCATTGACCGCCACCATGTAGGGCGAACGCGCGATCGGGCAGACCGGCGCCAGTTGCTTCAGCACGTCTTCGGGCGGACGGGCGTAGTAGCGCACCGAAGGCACCAGGCCCGCGAACAGCAGCAGGCTGCCGTCCTTGGGGCCGTTGGCGGTGTAGTCGGCGCCCAGCATGCCGCTGGCGCCGGGCTTGTTCTCGACGACGACCGGACGTTCCAGCGCGCCTTCCAGCGTCGCCGCGATGACCCGGCCCAGCACGTCCGTGCCGCCGCCCGGCGGGAACGGCACGATGACGCGCAAGGGGGCTTCGCGCGCGCCGGCGGCGCGGCCCAGCGTGGCGCCGGCCGGCGCGACGGCCAGGGCCGCCAGGTGCTTCAGGAGGGTTCTGCGATTCATCATGTTGTATGTCTCCGTTTCCACGTTGCCTGTGCCGCCGGTCGTCCCTAGGAAATGGACGATCCGGCGGTCCCCGGCAGAAAAAATCCGTGCAGGGCCGATGCCACGACCGCGGGCGCCTCCACCGGCAGCATATGCCGCTGGCCGGGCACCACGCGCGCCTGGCCGCGGGGCAGGGCCGCGGCCAGCTCGCGCGTCATGCGCGGGGTCGATCCGACGTCTTCTTCGCCCGTCATCACCAGCGCGGGGCAGGTGATGCCGGGGGCGGCCTGCGCCAGGACCGGGTCGCCCAGCGCGAAGATGCGGTAGGCGGCCAGGAAGTGAGGCGGGTTGTTGCGCAGCAGGCGCTGTCCGATGCTGGCGACCCGCTCCGGGCGCCGCGCCTGGAAGCCGGGCGTGAACCAGCGCGCGAGCGATACCTGGGCGGCGGCCTCGGGATCCTGGGTCGCGGCGGCGTCCAGGCGCGCCAGCACGGCGCGCGCTTCGTCGAGGCTGCGCCGGAACACCGTGCTGAGCAGCGCCAGCCGGGTGACCCGCTGCGGCCGGGCGGCGGCGTAGGCCCCCGCGATCAGGCCGCCCATGGAATAGCCCAGCACGTTGGCGCTGTGCCAGCCGGCGCGGGCCAGCTCGGCGTCCAATTGGCCGATGAAGTCCTGCATCGTGACGGTTTCGTCTATGCCGGGGGCGTTGCCGTGGCCCAGCAGGTCGTAGCGCAGCACGTCGAAATGCGGTTCCAGCAGCGGCGCCAGGTCGTCCCACAAGGTGTGGTCCAGGCCGACGCCGTGCAACAGCACCAGCGGCTCGCCGCGGCCGGATCGGCGGAAGTTCGCGCTCATTTCGCCTGGGCCTCGCGCTCGAGTTCCTTCAGGTCGGAATAGCGGTTGCCGATGCGGTGATGCGGACGCCCGGAGGTGGCGGCGCCCAGCGCGACCACGATTTCGTCCGGCGCGGGCGCGTCGTTGATGGTCGTCTGCACGGTCAGGTAGTGGGAACGCAGGCCTTCGTCGTGCTTGTGCATCAGGGGCACCGAAATCACGCAGCCCGGTCCGCCGCGCATATTGGTGAAACTGAGGTAGCTGGTGCCGCCGACGGCGTTGCGGTAGGCGTTACCGAAGCGCAGCGTGTGGATCAGCGCGGACGCGTGCTCCACCTCGCCGGCCGTGCCCACCACCGCGGCCTTGCCGTAGGCTTCGATCCGGTCGGCGGACCCCGCCTGGCGCAGGATCTCCTCGACCAGCAGCGCGCCCAGCGGGGGCGCGGCCTCCAGGATCCGCGGCCGCAGGTCTTCCTGGAAAGGCAGGCCGGCCCACGGATTGCGGATCACGGCGGCGGCCACGATCATCTCCAGCGGCCGCTCGGCCGCGCGGCCTCCCTCGATCAGGGTTTTCTCGACATAACTGACTACCTTGCGCACTTGCAGGGACATTTTCGCGGCTCCACGACCTGTTGGATGAAAGACGGGGCCATTGTTGGATGCGCGGTGTAATTTTGACAATCCAAATTAACGCAAGTTAATTTCAGGAAATCCGAATTTAAATGCCGCCCCTGCCATGCCGCCACCCCTGAAGATCCAGCACCTGCGCCAGTTCCTGCTAGCCGCCGACCACGGCAGTTTCCGGCTGGCGGCCGAAGGCACTTTCCGTTCGCAGGCGGCCGTGTCGGCCGCCATGCAGGACCTGGAGCAGCAGCTTGGAGCGCCGCTCTTCGAACCCGGCAAGCGGGCGCAGCTCACGCCGCTGGGCGCCTCCGTGGCGCCCCTGTTCCGCGAACTGCTGGCCACCCACGACCGGGTGCTGGACGCGGCGCGCCAGTTCGGCCTGGGCAGCCAGGGGCCGGTGTCGCTGGCGGTCATGCCGTCGCTTGCCGACGAGTGGCTGCCGCGGCTGCTGGAACGCTACGCGCGCAGCCATCCCGCGATCCGCATCCGCGCCATCGACGAGCCCTCGCAGGACGTGCACCGGCTGGTGCTGAGCGGCGAAGTGCAGGTGGGCGTGGCCGGGCAGGTGCCGCGCACGGCGGAGGTCGCCTTCGCGCCCGTGGCGCGCGACGCCTTCGGCCTGGTGTGCCGCAAGAGCCATCCGCTGGCGCGGCGGCGGGGGCCGGTGCCCTGGTCGGCGCTGGCCGGCGAGCGCCTGATCGGCAACGCCACCTTCGACACGCTGCGGAACCGGCAATTGGGCAGCGCTATCGACGATCCGTTCATGGTGGTGTCCAACCGCGCGTCGCTGCTGGCCAGCGTGGTGAGCGGCCTGGGCGTGACCGTGCTGCCGGTGCTGGCGCGGCCGGCGGCCAGCACCGGCCTGGCCTTCGTGCCCCTGGCCGGACCCACGGTGGAGCGCATCGTCGGCGTCCTGAGCCGCAAGGAGGAAACGCTGCTGCCGTCGGTGGCGGCCATGCATGCGCTGGCGCTGCGGTCGCTGGCCCAGTTCACGCGCCGCAAGGGCGCGGAACTGGTGTAGCGGCCGCGTCAGACGCCGCAGGCATACATCATGAACTGGCGGAACGCCTCGGCCGGTTTCGCGATGGCCGCGCGGGGATGCCAGAGCAGGCCCGCCTCCATGGGCGGAACGGCGTCGACGATGGGCACGGCTTCGATCTTCCGGCCTTCCAGCGACCAGGGGCGGTAGACCATGTCCGACAGCATCGTGACGCCGAAGCCGTGCGCCACCAGCCCGCGCAGCGCCTCCATCGAACGCGTCCGGAACGCGATGTCGGGCCGCAGGCCGTGGGCCTGCCAGTAGGCCAGCGCGGAGCGTTCCCCTTCGTCCATTTCCAGCAGGATGTAGGGATACCGCGCGACGTCGGCCAGCGACGGGGGAGAGGACGCCTGCAGCAGCGGATGGCCGGACGCCGTCCATAGCTGGCGCCGGGACCGCACCAGCACGTGGTGCCCGAAGCGTTCGCGATGCTCCACGTTGGACAGCAGCGCGACTCCCAGTTCGACGTCGCCGCTGGCCACGGCCGCCTCGATGTCGGGGCGGTCCAGGTCGACCAGGTCCAGCACCACGTCGGGATAGCGCCGGCGGAAGCGCGCCAGCAGGTCGGGCAGGAAGTAGCCCAGCACCGTGTAGGACGCCGCGATCCGCACCGATCCGCGCAGCGCATAGCGCTGGAAGCCGGGCTCGCGCAGGGCATCTTCCAGGGAGTCGAGCACGTCGCGGGTGCGCTGATGGAAATTGTGCCCTTCGGGTGTCAGCGTGACGCCGTGCGGATGGCGGTCGAACAGGCGCACGCCCAACTGGGCTTCCAGCGCCAGCACGGCATTGGTGATGGCGGATTGCGAGACGTGCTCGTCGGCGGCGGCCATGGAGAACCGGCCCGTGCGGGCGGCGGCCGCGAAGTAGCGGAGCTGGCGCAGGGTGACATCGTTAGCCATCTGTTTATCGAATACCAGATACATGAATATATGAATATACGATAACCAGCGCCATTCCTACACTGCGGAAAACATCAAAACCTGGAACGCAGGAGACAAGCGTGAACGCCTCACTCTCTACCGGCGCGGCCGATACCCATGGCCTGACGCTGGACGACAAGTACACCCGGACCCACGGGCGCATCTACCTGAGCGGCACGCAGGCTCTGGTGCGGCTGCCCCTGATGCAAAAACAGCGCGACCGCGAGGCGGGCCTGAATACCGGCGGCTACATCTCGGGCTACCGCGGATCGCCGCTGGGCGGGCTGGACCAGGCGCTGTGGAAGGCCAAGCGGCATCTGCAATCGCACGACGTCGTGTTCCAGCCGGGAGTGAACGAGGACCTGGCGGCCACGGCCGTGTGGGGCTCGCAGCAACTGAACCTGTTTCCGGGGGCGACGCGCGACGGCGTGTTCGGCATGTGGTACGGCAAGGGGCCCGGCGTGGACCGCTCGGTGGACGTGCTCAAGCACGCCAATTCCGCCGGCACTTCCGCGCACGGCGGCGTGCTGATGCTGGCGGGCGACGACCACGCCGCGAAGTCCTCGTCGGTGGCGCACCAGTCCGAACACGTGCTGATCGCCAGCGGCATCCCGGTGCTGTACCCGTCCAACGTGCAGGAATACCTGGACTACGGGCTGCACGGCTGGGCCATGAGCCGCTACACCGGTCTGTGGGTGGCCATGAAATGCGTGACCGACGTGGTGGAATCCAGCGCGTCGGTGGACGTGGATCCGGAGCGGCTGCGCATCGTGCTGCCGCAGGATCCGCTACCCGAAGGCGGCCTGAACATCCGCTGGCCGGATTCGCCGCTGGCGCAGGAGGCGCGGCTGCTGGACCACAAATGGTACGCGGCGCTGGCCTACGTGCGGGCCAACAAACTGAACCGGGTCGTGCTGGATTCGCCGCGCGCGCACTTCGGCATCATGACGGCCGGCAAGGCCTATCTCGACGTGCGCCAGGCCTTGAACGACCTGGGACTGGACGAGGCCGCCTGCCGCGAGGCGGGCATACGCGTGCTGAAGGTGGGCTGCATCTGGCCGCTGGATGCCCAGGACGCGCGCGAATTCGCGACGGGGTTGAAGGAAATCCTGGTGGTCGAGGAAAAGCGCCAGATCCTGGAATACGCGCTGAAGGAGGAACTCTACAACTGGCGCGACGACGTGCGGCCGCGCGTCTACGGCAAGTTCGACGAGCGCGAGCACGGCGGCGGGGAATGGTCCACGCCGCGCGGCGGCTGGCTGTTGCCGGCGCGCCATGAACTGTCGCCGGCGCTGATCGCGCGGGCGATCGCCGCGCGCCTGGACAAGGCTGGCCTGTCCGAGGTGCTGCGCGCGCGCATCGCGGCGCGGCTCGCGGTCATCGACGCCAAGGAGCGCGAGGCCGCCCGGCCCACGCTGGTGGAAGAGCGCAAGCCCTGGTTCTGCTCGGGCTGTCCGCACAATACGTCCACGCGCGTGCCCGAGGGGTCGCGCGCGGTGGCCGGCATCGGCTGCCACTACATGGCGATGTGGATGGACCGCAAGACCGACACCTTCAGCCAGATGGGCGGGGAAGGCGTCGCCTGGCTGGGCCAGAAGGATTTCACGTCCGAACGGCACATTTTCGCCAACCTGGGAGACGGCACCTATTTCCATTCGGGGCTGCTGGCGATCCGCGCGGCGGTCGCGGCGCGCGCGTCCATCACCTACAAGATCCTCTACAACGATGCGGTCGCGATGACCGGCGGGCAGCCGGTGGACGGCGTGCTGACCGTGCCGCAGATCGCCGCGCAGATGCAGGCGGAGGGCGTGGCGAAGACCGTGGTGGTGACCGACGAGCCGGAGAAGTACGCCGGCGCGGGCGCCTTGCCGGGGGCGGTCGAGGTGCATCACCGCGCGGCGCTGGACGAGGTGCAGCGCGCGCTGCGCGACATCGCGGGCACGACGGTGCTGATCTACGACCAGACCTGCGCCACCGAGAAGCGCCGCCGCCGCAAGCGCGGCGACTATCCGGATCCGCCACGCCGGGCGTTCATCAACGAAGCCGTCTGCGAGGGCTGCGGCGATTGCTCCGTGAAGTCCAACTGCCTGTCCGTCGAGCCGCTGGATACGCCGATGGGCACCAAGCGCCGCATCAACCAGTCGTCCTGCAACAAGGATTTTTCCTGTGTCGAGGGCTTCTGTCCCAGCTTCGTGACGGCCGAAGGCGCCGTCCTGCGCAAGCCCGGCGCGGCGGCGGGGGCGCCGGCGCTGCCCGAGGCGCCGCTGCCCGCCCGCGCGGATATTCCTGCCGGCGCGGCGTACCGCGTGGTGATCGCGGGCGTGGGAGGAACGGGCGTCGTGACCGTCGGCGCGCTGCTGGGCGCGGCCGCGCATATCGAAGGCAAGGGGGTGACCGTGCTGGACATGGCGGGCCTGGCGCAGAAGGGCGGCGCCGTGCTCAGCCACGTGCAGTTGGCCAATCGTCCCGAAGACCTGCACGCCACGCGCGTGGCGCTGGGCGAGGCGGACCTGGTCATCGGCTGCGACGCGCTGGTGTCGGCGTCGCCGGAGGTCCTCTCGCGGCTGCGGCCGGACCGAGGCCGGGCCGTGGTGAACAGCACGGCGGCGCCGACCGCGGCGTTCCTGTCGCAGCCGGGCTGGCGCTTTCCCGGCGCCCAGGCCGAGGCCGCGCTGGCGCGGAGCACGGGCGGCAATTGCGGCTTCATCGAAGCCGGGCCCCTGGCCGAGGCGCTGCTGGGCGACAGCATCTACGCCAATCCGCTGCTGCTGGGCTATGCCTGGCAGCAGGGCGGGCTGCCGCTATCGCGGGACAGCCTGCGGCGCGCGATCGAATTGAACGGCGTGGCGGTGGAAAAGAACCTGGCCGCCTTCGAACTCGGCCGCCGGGCGGCGCACCTGGGCGCCGACGCGCTCAGGCCGGCGCCCAGGGCCCAGGTGCTGGCGCTGCCCGAATCCCTGGACGGCAGGATCGGGCGTTTGGCCGAGCACCTGCGGGCCTATCAGGACGAGGCCTACGCGGCGAGGTTCGTGGCCGCCGTGCAGGCCGTGCGCGCCCGCGAGGCCCTGCTGGCCGACCCGGGCGGCTTCGAGGTGACGCTCTCGGTCGCTCGAAACCTGGCCAGGCTCATGGCCTACAAGGACGAATACGAAGTGGCCCGCCTGTACGTGGATCCGGCATTCAAGGCCCGGCTGCGCGAGCAATTCGAAGGCGAGCCCGGGCGCGACTACCGCTTGCGCTATTACCTGGCGCCGCCCGCGATCGCGCGGCGCGACGCCCAGGGCCGCCCGCTCAAGCGCGCCTTCGGCCCGTGGATGGCGCGGGTATTCCACCTGCTTGCGCCGATGAAGCGGGTGCGCGGGACCTGGCTGGACGTCTTCGGAAAGACCGCCGAGCGCCGTATGGAAAGGCAGTTGGCCTCCGATTACCTCGCACTGGCGGAGGAATTCTCGCGGACACTGGATGCCGGCAACCGCGACGCGGCGCTGGCGCTGGCGGCGCTGCCGGACGACATCCGCGGCTATGGCCACGTCAAGGAACAGGGCGTGGAACGGGCGCGCTCGCGCGAAGCCGCGCTGTGGGAACGCTACCGGAAGCGGGCGCGGGAGTCCCTGGCGGCCTGAGGCGCGGGCGTGGTGTACGATCCCCGGCGTTAGGGGGCGCCGCCGCGCCCCGTCCTGCCCGACCATGGAAAACCTCCTACGCAAACTCGATCTGACTTCGCTGCGGCTGTTCGTCGCGGTGTGCCAGGAGAACAGCATCGCGCGGGCCGCCGAGCGCGAATTCATCGCGCCCTCCGCCGTCAGCCGGCGGATCGCCGAGATGGAATCGCTGGTGGGCCTGGCGCTGATCGAACGCCATACCCGCGGCGTGAGCGTGACGCCGGCGGGGCAGACAGTGCTGCGCCATGCGCGGCGCATCATCGGCGACGTCGAGGCCATGGGGGCGGAACTCTCGCGGCTGTACGCCGGCGTGAAGGGCCACGTGCGGCTGGTGGCGAACCTGTCGGCCATCGTGCAGTTCCTGCCCGAGGACGTCGCGGCGTTCCAGCGCCTGTTTCCCGAAGTGGACATCGACCTGGAAGAGCAGCACAGCCCGGACGTGCTGCGCCTGGTCCGAGAACGCGCCGCGGATTTCGGGATCTGCAATCGCATCCCCGGCGCGCAGGGCGTGGAGCAGCTTCCCTACCGCCGCGACCGGCTGGCGGTCATGCTGCCGGCCCGGCATCCCAAGGCGGCGGCCCGGCAACTGAGCCTGCATGACATCGCGGGCGAGACCTTCGTGGGCCTGCGCGAGAACAGCGCGCTGACGCAGTTGCTGGCGGCGCAGGCGGCTGCGCTGGGCGCCACGCTGTCGGTCAAGATCCGCGTGGCGAGCCTGGATGCGCTATGCCGCATGACCCACGCGGGCCTGGGCATCGCGGTCATGCCGCAACAGGTGGCCGAGCTGTACCTGCAATCGCTGGACGTGGTCGTGCGGCCCTTGTCCGACGAGTGGGCGCAGCGCCAGCTCTGCATCGTCTTCCAGGACCAGAGCCAGTTGTCCGCCACGGCCGCCACGCTGGTCAAGTTCCTGGCGCAGCAAGGCTGACGCCATCTCGGTTCGCGATGGCCGCCGTGCCAAGAGGACACTTCGGCGATCGGCGGCATCTCCTTATAGTCGAAGCGCGTCATGCGACGGGACGGGGCAACGAGACCCCGCTGCGCTTCACAAGGAGACAACATGAATCCCCCCAATCGATTCCTCGCGGGCTGTATGCTCGCGCTCAGCATCCTGGGCCCCGGCGGCCAGGCGCTCGCGGCGGACTACCCGGACCGTCCGATCCGCCTGATCGTGCCGACCTCGCCCGGCTCCACCGCGGACGTGGTGGCGCGCGTGGTGGCCGAGAACCTGGGCAAGACGCTGGCCCAGCCGCTCATCGTGGAGAACCTGGCCGGCGCGGCGGGCATTCCCGGCACCCGGCAACTGGTGGCGGCCAGACCCGACGGCTACACGCTGGCCATCGTGTCATCCAATCACGCCATCAATCCCAGTCTGTACAAGAGCATGCCGTACGATTCGGTGAAGGACGTCACGCCCATTTCGGTCATCGGCACGACGCCGCTGGCGATGGTGGCGGCGGAGGATTCGCCGTACCGCAGCATCGGCGAGCTGCTGGCAGCCGCGCGGGCGCAACCGGGCAAGATCAACTACGGTTCGTCGGGCAGCGGCAGCGTGCTGCACCTGGCGGGCGAACTGCTGAAATCCAGGGCCGGCGTCGACATGATGCACATCCCCTACCGGGGCGGCAACGCCCTGATAACGGACGTCATGTCCGGCCAGATCCAGGTGGCGTTCCTGGCGGTGCCTTCCGTGCTTGCGCAGGTGCAGGCGGGAAAGCTGCGCGCGCTGGCCGTCAGCACGCCCGAACGCGTCGCCGCGCTGCCCGGCGTTCCGACCCTGGACGAGTCCGGGGTGAAAGGCTATTCGTATGACGCCTGGATCGCGCTGATCGGGCCGGCGGGGCTGCCGACGGGCGTCGTCCAGCGGCTGCAGGCGGCCACACAGCAGACCATGCGGGATCCGGCCGTCCTGAAGACGCTGGCCCCGCAGGGCTTCGTGGCGCAGGGCAGCAGCACCGAGGTCGCGGTCCGGACGCTGGCCGACGAAATCTCCAAGAGCCAGGCCCTGGTCAAGGCCGCGGCGGTCACTCCTGAATAGCGCCGGGCGATATGGCTACCTATGTACTCGACGGGCCGGCCCGGCTGCTGTTCCTGTCGCGCGATCCGGCGCGGGTGACGGCGCAACTGGCGGGGACGGCCCTGGCGCCGGAGCAGGCGGGACCGCTGCGCGACGACATTTCCACCGACGAAATCACGCCGGTTCCGATCCTGACCCATTTCGACGAGCAGTTGGGCCGCTATCCCTACACCGGCCTGCGGGCCGGCGATGTACTGCCGATCGGCATGGATGCGATCAAGCGGGCGGGCGTGAACGTCGTCGTGGGCGGAAAGCGCTATGGCAAGGGCTCTTCGCGCGAGCACAGCCCCATGGCGGAGAAGTCCGCCGGGGTCCGCCTGGTCATCGCGGAAAGCTTCGAGCGCATCTATCGGCAGAACGCCGACAACATCGGCCTGTACACCAGCACCGATATGGGCCTGGCGGAACGCCTGCGGCAGGGCGCCGCCATCACGGTGGACGAGATCGTCGCGGACCGCGACGCCCTTGCCGCCGCCATCGTCAGGGCGGGGGGGCTGCTGGCCTTCGGCCAGGCGCGGCTCGGCGGCGTCGAGCCGCAGCCCGCCGCCGAAGACGCCGCGCCACGCACCCTGTTCGAGAAAATAATCCTGCGCCACCTGCTGCGCACGGCCGTGACGCCGGCCGCGCCCGAGCCGGGAGACGGCGTCTTCATCCGCGCGGACTGGCGCTTCATCCATGAGTACTACACCGGCATGGCGGCCCATATGCTGCATGCCCGCTTTGGCAAGCCGCTGCGCCTGGTCGACCGCGAGCGCATCGTGGTCTTCGAGGACCATACCTCCTACGTGGATGAAAGCCCCAATCACGTGCGGGCCGGCATCGTTCCCAACGTGCTCGCCATGTGCCGGGCGCAGCGCGGCTTCGTCGAAGCCTACGGCTTGCGTCAGCACCGCACGCTGACCGAGACCGAGGCCGCCCGGGATGCCGGCGGCAACGTCGCCGGTATTTCCCACGCCATGATGGCGGAGCGCTACGCGCTGCCGGGCCAGGTGGTGGTGGGGACGGATTCGCATACCCCGCACAGCGGCGCGCTGGGCTGCGTGGCGTTCGGCGTGGGCACGACCGACATGGCCAATGCCTTCGTCACCGGCGCGGTGCGCTTGACGGTGCCCGCGTCGTTGCGGGTCGAACTGGCGGGGGTGCTGCCGCCGGGCGTGACGGCCAAGGACGTCGTGCTGCATTTGCTGGCGCTGCCGGAAATCCGGTCGGGCGCGGGCGTGGGCAAGGTCTTCGAGTTCACGGGGGAGGCGGTGGCGGCCCTGTCCATCGATGAACGCGCGACGCTGACCAACATGACCGCCGAGCTGGGCGGCCTGACCGGAATCGTGGCGCCGGACGCCGAGACCGCGCGCTTCCTGCGCGAACGGCGCGGCGTGGACGCGGCGATCGAACCGTGGATGCGCAGCGACCCCGGCGCGGCCTACGCCGCGACGCTGCGGGTGGACTGCGGTGCCTTGTCGCCGTTGGTCGCGGCGCCGGGCGATCCGGGCAACGGCGTGCCCCTGGCCACGCTGCGGGAACGTCCCCGGGTCGACATCGCGTACGGCGGATCCTGCACCGCCGGCAAGCGCGAAGACTTCGACCATTATCACGAGGTGCTGGCCTGGGCGGTGGAGCGCGGGCTGAGCATTCCGCCTGGCGTCGCCCTGTACCTGCAATACGGCACTACCGCCGTCCGGGACTACTGCGTGGCGCGAGGCTACGACCGGACCTTCGCGGCGGCCGGCGCGCGCATCCTGCAACCTTCCTGCGGCGCCTGCGCCAATTGCGGGCCGGGATCGTCCGTCGATGCCGGGCAGGTGACGGTCAGCGCCATCAACCGGAATTTCCCCGGGCGCTCGGGCCCCGGCAGCGTCTGGCTGGCCAGTCCGCCCACCGTCATGGCCAGCGCCCTGGCGGGCGAGTTGACCTCGTTCGCGGAGTTGCAGGCGCGCCACGCGCCCTGAGTCAGCCCGCCGCCGGCCCGCCCGGCGCGTCGGTGTGGCGGCGGGACAGCAGCACGACGCCATCGGTGTCGGCGTACAGCCAGTCCCCGCTGTGGATTTCGACGCCGTGGATCAGCACGCGCGTTCCCGCAGCCGCCTGCGCCATGTTGCGCGGCCGGTTGGGCATCGTGCCCAGGGCGTGGATTCCCAGCGGCATGCGCGCCAGCGCCTGGGTGTCGCGCGCGTAGCCATTGAGCAGCACGCCGCTCCAGCCGTTCTGCACGCCCATGGCGGCCATGCGGTCGCCCAGCACGGCATGCGCGGCGTTGCCCAGCGCGTCCACAGCCAGCACCCGGCCCTGTCCGGGTTCCGCCAGCAAGCCCGCCAGCGACAACGCGCCGTCCGCGTCCGGCGAGGGCACCGCCACCACCTGGCCGAAATACCAGGGCCTGCCGCCATACGGGCGGAACACGGGCGGCAGCACGCGCAGCCCCCAGGCGGGATCGTCCATGCGGCTGTCGCACAGATCGGCGGTGCTCCAGGTGACGTCGGGCGCATTGCGGTAGCTGGGCGGGGTGAAGGTCTGGGTCATCGGTAGGCGGCGGGTTCGGGGACGGGGGAAACGTCCATATTGCCATGCACCGGCGGTGCTGTGTGCAGGGTTGACCCCGGCGGCCGATCGCCCTTCAGGCGATCTCGATCCGCACGTCCACGTTGTCCCGTATCGCGCGCGAGTACGGGCACATCCCATGCGCGCCTTCCACCAGCAGGCGCTTCTGCTCTTCTTCAAGCCCTGGCAGCGATACCGCCAGCACCACCCCCAACGCGAAGTGCTCGCCGTTGTCGACCTTGCCCAGCGACACGCTGGCGTCGATCGCCACGTCCTGTGGAAGCGCGATGCCGTGCGTGGCGCCGGCGCGCCTCATCGCGCCCATGAAGCAGGCGGAATACCCCACCGCGAACAGTTGCTCGGGATTGGTGCCGGGCCTGCCCGATCCGGGCGGGCTCAGTTGCACGTCCAGGGCACCGTCGCTGCTGCGGCCGGCGCCGTCGCGGCCGCTGGTGGTGTGGGTGTGGGCGGTGTACAGCACTTGCTCGAGTTGCTTTGCCATGATGGCTCCTGATTTGGGTTGCGGCGAGGCCGCGGCGTTGGAACGAACTGCGTTTGGAGCCTGCATTGCAGCAAGCCGGTGTATCCGTCATGTGTCGGCCGGATCGGCGGTTCGCGTGCTGCTGTATCCGCTGCCGGCGCCGATACGTTGCGATACAGGGCGGCCCGGCGGGTCCGGGCCATTTCGGGAAATCGCCGCAATCGAGTATGTTGCGCCTTCAATGCTATTCAACGGAAAAAGACAAGATGGGACGTCTGGCCATCCTGGGCGCGCTGCACGAAGAAATCGCCGATCTGCTTGCGGCGATGGATTCCGGCGCGGCCGTTCATCGCATCGCGATGCGCGATTTCCATGTGGGCACGCTATGGGGCACGCCGTGCGTGATCGCGCTGAGCCGCATCGGCAAGGTGGCCGCCGCCGCCACGGCGTCCATCGTCATCCGGGAATTCGGGGTTTCCCGGGTAATCTTCACCGGCCTGGCGGGCGGCCTGCATGCGGATGTGGAGGTGGGCGACGTAGTGGTTGCCCATACCTTGATGCAGCACGATATGGACGCGCGGCCCCTGTTCGGACAGCATGAGATCCCGCTGCTGGGCCGGGTGCGCTTCGAGGCGGATGCCGGATTGAGCAAGCTGTTGCAGGACAGCGCGGCGGACTTTGTCCGCGACCGGGGCGTGGCGGACGGCGCCCCGCGCGTCCAGCCCAGGGTCCATGCCGGCCTGATCGCCACCGGCGACGTGTTCGTGAGCCGCGCCGAGGAGGCCCAGGCATTGCGCGAGCGCCTGCCGGACGCGCTTTGCGTTGAGATGGAAGGCGCGGCCATGGCGCAGATCTGCTATGAATTCGGCATTCCGTTCGCGGTGATGCGCGTGATTTCAGACCGCGCCGACCATGCCGCGAAGGCCGACTTCACGGCGTTTCTGGAGAATGTGGCGCGGGTCTACACGGCGGGCATCCTGGCGCCCTTGCTGAAGTCGGGCGCGCTGTCGGGCGCCTGATGCCGCACGGAAAGGCCCGGCGCTAGCGGGCGAGGCGAAGTTCCGCGGACAGACCGCCGCCGTCGCGGTTGCTCAGGATCAGCTTGGCGCCGACCACCACCGCAAGCTGCTGCGCGATCGCCAGGCCCAGGCCGGTGCCGCCGGTGTCACGGTTGCGCGAGCTTTCCAGGCGGTAGAAGGGTTGCAGCACGGCGTCCAGTTCATGCTCCGGGATACCGGGCCCCCGGTCCAGCACGAAGACCGATAGCGGCGCGCCTTCTTGAACATCGACGCGTATCTCGGCCGCGCCCGCGAATTTCAGGGCGTTGTCGACCAGGTTGCCCAGAACCCGGCGCAGCGCATGCGGACGCGTCAAGAGCGGCCCCGCGGCGGCGCCTGACAGCGTGACCGCCTTGCCCGTGTCCTGGTAGTCGTAGACTAGGCTCTCCAGAAACGCGTGGAGTTCCACGCGAACGGGCGTTTCGACGTTGCCGTGGGCGCTGCGCGCGTAATCGATGCCCTCGCGCACCAGCCGCTCCACCTCGTTCAAGTCCTGCGCGAACTTGTCCCGGTCGGCGGATTCTTCCATGAATTCCGTGCGCAGCTTCATGCGGGTGAGCGGCGTTTGCAGGTCGTGGGAGATGGCGCCCAGCATCTGCATCCGTTCCGCGACGTGAGCGGCAATGCGCTCCTGCATGGCGTTGAACGCGGCGGCGGCGCGCGCCACTTCGGCGGGCCCGCGCTCGCTGAGCAGCGGGCTCTTGGCGTTCGGGTCCAGCTCTTCGGCGGCGCGGGCCAGCCGCGTCAGCGGGCGCACGGCCAGGCGGACGGCAAGCCAGGCGCATCCGACCAGCAGAATCAACTGCACCGCCAGCACGACGATCAGCCACGGCGCGGGACGCATCGCCGACAGGTGGATGTCCAGCACCGCGGGCTGGCCATCGGACAGCACGGCCCGCGCCTGGATATGGCGAGGGTCGCCGGCCATGGCGCGTATGGAGACCGGGCGGCTGCCCAGCGCGGCCTGGATGGATTGGGCAACGCCGCGGGCGGCATCCAGCCGCAGCGGCTGGTCGGCCTCGCCGTTGCCCAGCCGGTACTCGCGGCTGCCGCTGGACAGGCGCGCCAGCCAGGCGGGGCGTTCGTCCGCGGGCAGGCGGTCCAGGATGTCCATGGCGATGGCGACGTCTCGTTCCAGGTCGCCCAGCATCATGCTCTTGGTGGCGCTGTAGCGTTCATAGAACAGCGAGGCGAACGACAGGCCGTAGGCCAGCAACAGGCCCGCCAGGAAGATCAGGAACAGCCGGGCGACCAGCGTGCGGGGCCAGGCGTGGCGGCGAAGGACGGAGGCGGTCACCGATCGGATTCCGAGACGTCGACGGCGGCCGAGAATACGTAGCCTTCGCTGCGCACGGTCTTGATGTACAGGGGCTCGCGGGCGTCTTCCCGCAGCCGCTGGCGCAGGCGGCTGACCAGCAGGTCGATGGAGCGGCCGAAGAAATCGGCGTCGCGGCCCTGCGTCAGGCTCAGCAGTTGATCGCGGTTCAGCACGCGTTGCGGATGGTCCAGGAAGACGCGCAGCAGCCGGTACTCGGCGCCGCTGAGCGACACGACGGTGCCGTCGGCGTCGAGCAAATGGCGCGCGGTGGTGTCCAGGCGCCACTCGCCGAAGGCGATCTCGCGGCCGGGTTCGGTCACCTGGAAGTTGGGCGGCAGCATGCGCGCGCGGCGCAGGATCGCCTTGATGCGGGCCAGCAGTTCGCGCGCCACGAAGGGCTTGACCAGATAGTCGTCGGCGCCCATTTCCAGGCCGATGACGCGGTCCATGTCGTCGCTGCGCGCCGTCAGCAGCAGGATGGGGATGCGGCGGTGCTTGCCGCCGCGCAATTCGCGGCATAGCACCAGGCCGTCGTCGCCGGGCATCATGATGTCCAGCACGATCAGGTCGACGGCCAGGCTTTCCAGCAGGGATCGCATCTGCCGGCCGTCGGCCGCCAGCGTGACGGTCATGCCGTTCTTCTTCAGGAAGTTGCCGGCCAGTTCGCGTATTTCCCGGTCGTCGTCGACGATCATGACGTGATCAACGTGATCCATCTGCGGATGCCTTTCTGGGGTAGGGGGGCGTGCCGTTCATGATACCGGCGGCTGGGGGTCTCGGCGCGGACGCGTGTTGACGATGAGCTGGCACTGGAACGGCTTGGCGGCTTCCGCGCTGAAGCCGCCGAACATCAGCAGCAGCACGGCAAGAATGCGTTTCATCGGAGGTCTCCGGGCAGAGGGGATGGCCGGTTTATAGCGCGGCGGGCTCCGGCATGTGTGTCGTACTGTATACGCGGCGGCGGCGGATACATAAGCACGAAAAACGGCGCCGATCCGGCACAAGCCGGATACCTGCCCAGGGTGCAATGGGGCCTCTTTCCCGAGGACACCCCATGGACCTGATCGACACCCCCATCGCCCTGCTGGCCGGCATGCTGACCATCGCGTCGCCATGCGTGCTGCCTTTGCTGCCCGTGCTGCTCGGCACCTCGCTGGAGCGCCCCGGCCGGATGCGTCCCTTGTTCGTCGTGTCCGGCTTCGTGCTGGCATTCGCCGGGCTGGGCATCGCGCTGAGCCTGCTGTCCAACCTGAATGCGTCGGTGCATGACGCGGTGCGCTCCGCTTCGATCGCGTTGTTGGCGCTGTTCGGCCTGGCGCGCATCTGGCCGCAACCGTATGACCGCCTGATCGCCCGCTTCGGCGGGCCGTTGCAGCGGCTGGCGTCCAGCGCCGGCGGCTCCGGCAGCGGGAACGCCGGCGGCCTGCTGCTGGGCCTGTCGCTGGGCGCCGTGTGGACGCCCTGCGCCGGCCCGGTCCTGGCGTCGATCCTGGTGCTGGCCGCCAAGGCGCAGGACCTGGCCCAGTCCAGCACCCTGCTGCTGGTGTTCGCCATCGGCGCCGGCATTCCCATGCTGGCGATCGCCTACGGCGGGCAGGCCATCGCGGCCCGGGTGCGCGGGCTGTCCCGCTACACGCACCGCCTGCAACAGGGTTTCGGCGCAGTGCTCATCCTGACCGCGGCCGCCATCCATTTCCAGTACGACATCCTGGCCTACGCCTGGATCAGCAACCTGTTCAATTGACTCACGCCACCGACCCCAAGGAGTTCGACCATGTTTGCCTCACTCAAGAAGATCGCGCTGGGCGCCTTGTTTGCCGTCTCCGCGGCCGCCGCCGGTTCCGCGCAGGCCGCCGCCGGCCCCGTTCCCGCGCCGGAATTCGCCGGCATCGAAAACTGGCTCAACAGCCCGCCGCTGACCCTGGCGTCGCAGCGCGGCAAGGTCGTGCTGGTGGATTTCTGGACCTACACCTGCATCAACTGCATCCGCACGCTGCCATATGTCGCGGCCTGGCACCAAAAGTACAAGGACCAGGGCCTGACCGTGGTGGGCGTGCATACGCCGGAGTTTCCATTCGAGCGTTCGACGCCCAACGTCCAGAAGGCGCTGGAGCGTTTCGGCATCGCCTATCCCGTGGCGCAGGACAACCGCTACGCAACCTGGGACGCCTACCGCAACCAATACTGGCCGGCGGTCTACCTGATCGACAAGCAGGGCAGGATCGTCTACCGCCATTTCGGCGAGGGCAATTACGCCGAGACCGAAGCGGAAATCCAGCGCTTGCTGGCGCAGCCGGGCTAGCGCCCCGTATCCGGGTAGTTCGGTCCGGCGTCGTGGAAGCCGTCGGTGCTGTAGGGATTCACGGCGCCGGGATGGGGAGGTCCGCCTTGTCCCGGCGCGCAGCCCGCAAGGAACAGCGCCGCGGCGAGCACGGAAAGCAGGCGGGTCAGTGCGAGTGTCATGGCGATCTCCTGCGTCTGCCCCTTCGGCAGGCGCGTAGCTTGTAGCGTATGGAGGAATTATAGAGCGGCGTCCGGGAAGTGCGCTTCCTGCGTCCAGACTGCCCTGACCGCTCTCCAGATTCAAAGTCACGTAGCGGCCGCGTTCGCCTTTGCCGTATTGCGGCATGCCCTTTTCGGGGGCGCTGCGGGCTCGGCACGCATGCTTGGCTGCCAGGCGGGGCCGGAATCCGGACCGCGGGCAAGCGCCGCGGCCTGGGCCAACAGCAGGGCGCTGGCTGGCGGCAACGGGTAGAGGCTGGCCCCGGGCCGTTATCCATTGCGCACGATCAGTTTTCCCATCACCTTTCGGTCGTTCATCCGCGCATACGCCGCCTTTAGTTCCGACATCGGCATGATCCGATCGATCGGAGGTTTGAGTGCGCCGGCCCGAAGCATGTCGACGAGTTCATCCAGCATGCGGGCATTCGCCGCGGGCTCGCGCCGCGCGTAGTCTCCCCAGAACACGCCCACGACAGAGGCGCCCTTGAGCAGCGGCAGGTTCATCGGCAGCGCGCCGATGGCGCCTGCCGCGAACCCTACAACCAGATAGCGCCCGCGCCACGCGATGGAGCGGAAAGCGGGCTCGGCGTAGGGGCCGCCGACGGGGTCATAGATGACGTCGGGGCCGCGGCCGTCGGTCAATGCCTTCAGTTCGGCGCGCAGATCCTGGGTGGCGTAGTTGATCGCGGCCTGTGCGCCCAGCTCCACGCAGTAGGCGCACTTGGCGCTGGTGGAAGCGGCGGCGATGACCCGTGCGCCGGCCGCCCGCGCGATCTGGATGGCGGATGAACCCACACCGCCCGCCCCGCCCAGCACGAGCACGGTTTCACCGGCCTTGAGCGCGGCGCGGTCCATCAGCGCGTGGTGCGAGGTGGCGTACGCCATGACGAAGGCGGCTGCCTCGGCAGGATCGCAATCCGAGGGCATGCGCAGGCATTTTTCGACGGGCGCGACCGCGTGCGTGGCGAACCCGCCGGTGCCCGCGTAACAGGCGGCCCGATCTCCGGGCGAATAGCCGCTCACGCCATTGCCGACGGCGCGCACGATGCCGGCGTACTCGCAACCGGGAACGAAGGGCAACTCGGGCTTGAACTGGTACTTGTTCTGCACGATCAGCAGATCGGGAAAATTCAGGCTGGCGGCCTCGATCTCGATCAGCAGTTCGCCGGGGCCCGGCGCTGGCGCCGGCAGTTCGGTCCAGGCCAGGTCCTGCGCGCCGGTGGGCGTCTTGCATAGCCAGGCATGCATGCGTTGTCCTTTAGGAGTTCAAGGGTTTGCCTGTGCGCAGCATGTGCTCGATGCGCGCGCGTGCCACGGGGCTGCGTGTCAGCGCCAGCATGGCGTCGCGTTCCAGCGCGTAGACGGCGCTTTCCTCCAGGCCGATGACAGCGTCGGCATCGGGGCCGCCGGTCAAGACGTCCGCCAATACGTGTTCGACCGACGCCGAGGCGGCGCTCTTGCGTCCCGCGGCGACTTCGCCGTCGATGTGGTCTCGCAGAGCCAGGCTGCCGCTGGGGCCCGCCAGCGGCAGCAGCACGGGTTCTGGCGCGCGATAGCCGGCGGCCAGCTCCAGGCAGCGCGCATGCGCCTGCGCCAGTACCTGGCCGCGGTTCATCACGATGCGGTCATCGGCGCGCAGAATCCCCATGTCACGGGCCAGTGCCGCCGACCCCGAGGTTTGTCCGCCGGCGATGACGGCGTATGCCTGACGCGCAATGGCTACCGGGCCTTTGGGGACGCCGGACGTTTGCAGGGCGCGGATGAGCAACTGGGCGCAACCGCCCCAGGCGGGGATCAGTCCCACCTTGCTTTCAGGCAGACCGGCGGAGGTCTCGGCGGCCGCGACGATGGCGTCGCAGTGCAGGGCCAGTTCACATCCGCCGCCCAGCGCCAGTCCGTGCAGGGCGGCGACCACGGGGAAGGGGGCGAATCGCAGCGCGCGCAATGCGTCTTGGCCGGCGGCGACGAAGCGGCGCAGGGCGGCTTCATCATTGCGGTCCATGCATTGCAGGATAAAGCGCAGGTCCGCGCCGGCGGAGAAGGCGCGCGGGTGGTCGTTGCCAACCACCAGGCCTGCGAAGCCCTCGGGTACGCGGGCGATGGCCTCGCGGATCAGGTCGAAGGCCGGCTCGTCCAGGACATTCATTTTGGTGGTCAGTTCCAGGCCGGCTATGCCGCCGCCCAGATCCCACAGCGCCGCCGAGCCATTGCGCAGCACGGCTGGGCTGCGGCCGCGCGCTTGCCGCAACGACAGTTGGCCAGACGACGCTTGTATGGGCGTCATCGTGCCTGCGACGTGCATCCGGGACATGCCGTCATTGCTGTAGAAGCCGCCGTGGGCCAAGGCGTGCCGCAGCAACGCGGGCACGGGATCGCCGTCGCGTTCGAAGCGGGCGACGATGGCGGCCACGCCGATCTGGTCGGCCAGCGCAAAGGGCCCTTGCTTCCACGAATAGCCCAGTGCTATGCCCGCGTCGATGGCGGCGACGTCGTCGGCGATTTCCGCGGCCACGTCGCAAGCGTAGCGGATGAAGTGCTTGAACACGGTCCAGACATAGCGGTCCAGCGTGCTGTCGACGGCGCCTGTGAGGCCTGGCGCCGGCAACTCGCCGGACTGCACCGGGCGATAGTCGAGAGATTCCAGGTCCATCGCCAGCAAGCCGCCTGAGGCCGCCTGCTGGTAAAAGCCTGCGCGCGTCTTGCGGCCCAGCCTGCCAGCCTCGATCATGCGCGTGAACAGGGAGTTGCGTGAAATGTCGTACCGATGGCAGCCGTCGTCTGCGGGCAGTGCCTGCGCCAGGCTGCCCCACACCAATGGCACCAGATCCAGCCCGATCAGGTCCAACAGTCCGAATACGCCGGTGCGAGGCGCGCCGAAAGCTCGCGCGATAGTGGCGTCCGCGACATCGACGTCCAGGCCGCAGCGCATCGCTTCGAGCACGGCGGCGCCGATCCAGTAGCAGCCCAGGCGATTGGCGATGAAGCCCGGCGTGTCCTTGGCGCGGATCACCGTCTTGCCCAGCGCGGTCTCGCCGCCCCGCACGGCCAGATCGACGGCGGTGGGCGACACTTCGGCAGCGCTGACCAGTTCCATCAGCGGCATGTGGCGCGGCGGGTTGAAGAAATGGGTGATCAGGAAGTGGCGGCGGAAGTCCGGGTCCAGGCCGTCAGCCAGCGCTTCCCGCGCCAGCGTGGAGGTGTTGGACGACACGATGGCGCCGGCGCGGCGCAGCGGTTGCAGGCGCCGGTAGAGCGCCTGCTTGGCGGCGCGGTCTTCGACGATAGCCTCGATGATCCAGTCGGCATCGGACACCAACGCGATGTCTTCCTCGGCGCGGGCCGGGGTCACCAGGCGGGCGGCGTCCGGGTGCATGAAGCCGCCGATCTTCAGTTGCCGTTCGATGCCGGCGCGCGCGACGGCCGCGCCGTCCTGCGAGCCCGCGCCCGGCCGGTCCAGCAGCACCACCGGAATGCCGGCGTTGGCGAACTGGGCGGCAATGCCGGCGCCCATGGACCCCGCGCCAAAGATGGCGACCTTATTGAGGGATGCGGTCATACTGCCTCCAGGACCATCGCGGTGCCCATGCCGCCGCCGATGCACTGAGTGGCCACTGCGTAGCGTTCTCGATGGCGGCGCAGCAACTGAGCCGCCTTGCCGACCAGCCGCGCGCCGGTGGCGCCCAGCGGATGGCCCAGCGCAATGGCGCCGCCATCCCGGTTGAGGATTTCGGGATCGATACTCAGGTCGCGGCGGCAGGCCTCCGCCTGCGAGGCAAAGGCCTCGTTCATCTCGACCACGCCCACGCGATCCATGCCTACGCCGGCGCGTGCCAGCGCCTTGCGGGTGGATTCGATGGGACCCAGCCCCATCAGGCCGGGCTCGCAGCCCGATACGGCAAAGCTCGCGACGCGCGCATAGGGCGTCAGGCCATTGCGGACCAGGAAGTCCTCGGAGCAGACCAGCAGCGCCGCGGCGCCGTCCGTCATGGGGCTCGATGTTCCGGCCGTGACGCTGCCGTCCTGCTTGAAGGCAGGCTTGAGCCTGGCTAGTTGTTCCAGCGAGGTGTCGCGCACGCAGCCGTCTCGATCGATCGCGCCTTGCGTTGTCTCGATTGCCACGATTTCTTCGTCGAAACGGCCTCCCTGCTGCGCGGCCCACGCCTTTTGCTGGCTATGCAGTCCGTAGCGGTCCTGGTCTTCGCGCGACAAGCCGTACATATCGGCCACCCGTTCGGCGGTAAGGCCGACGTTGCAGTAGTCGGCGACCTGCTGCGGCGTCCAGGCCGGATTGGGCGCCAGGTTGAATCCCATCATCGGCACGCGCGACATGCATTCCGTGCCGCCCGCGACAAAGGCGTCGCCCGCGTTCATGGCGATCATGCCGGCGGCCATCTGCACGGCCTGAATGGCCGAGCCGCACCAGCGGTTCACCGTGACGCCGCCGCAGGTTTGCGGCAGGCCGGCCTGCAGGCCCACGACACGGCCCAGGTTGATGCCTTGCTCTCCTTCGGGAAAGGCGCAGCCCCAGACCACGTCTTCTATTGCGGCGCCGTCCACGCCGGCGCGTTCCAGCAGGGCCCGGACCACCGCGGCTCCCAGTTCATCCGGCCGCGTCCGCGCCAAACCGCCCTTGCGGGCAAAGGTGAAGGGCGAGCGGGCGTAGCCCGCGATGTATGCATCGCGTCGCATCATGGATTCCTTTATCGGGTTAGAAGCAGGTGTTGGCGGCGGCGAGGCTGTCCCGGCACTCGCGAGCCATGCGTTGCAGCAATTCGGCGCAACTGGGGATGTCGTGGATGAGCCCCACGACTTGTCCGCCCCAGATCAGGCCGTCATCGATGTTGCCGGTCTCCAGTGCCCGGCGTCCGCGGGCACCCATGACCAGGGGATGGATCTCGGCGAACTCCACGCCGCCGGGCCGGCGCTCTTTGGCGACCACTTCGTTGGAGACCTTGTTGCGCAGCACCCGGCCAGTGTTCTTCAAGGTGCGGAAGATCAGGTTGGTGTCGCGTTCGGTCAGTTGCACCATCATCTGTTTGACGTTGTCGTGGATGGGCGCTTCCTGGGTGGCGCAAAAGCGGGTGCCCATGTTCACCCCCTCGGCGCCCAAGGCCAGGGCGGCGGCCATGCCGCGTCCGTCTCCGATGCCGCCAGAGGCGATCACGGGGATATTCAGCGCCGCGACGGCGATGGGGATCAGTACCAGGCCTGGCACGTCGTCTTCGCCCGGATGGCCGGCGCATTCGAAGCCGTCGATGGAAACGATGTCCACGCCGTTGCGCTGGGCCGATAGGGCATGCCGGACCGAGGTGCATTTGTGCAGGATCGTCACGCCTGCCGCCTTCGCTTTCTGGATGAACTCTTTGGGATTGTTGCCCGCGGTTTCCAGGATCTTCACGCCGCTCTCGATGATGGCGTCCAGATAGGCTTCGTACGGCGGCGGGTTTGCGCTGGGCAGGATCGTCAGGTTCACGCCGAAGGGCCGGTCGGTCATGGCGCGGCAGCGTGCGATCTCGTCGCGCAGTGCCTGCGGCGAGGGCTGGGTCAAGGCGGTCAGCACGCCCAGGCCTCCGGCATTGGAGACAGCCGCCGCCAGTTCGGCGCGGCCGACCCACATCATGCCGCCTTGTACGATGGGGTAGCGGATGCCCAGCATATTGCTGACACGGGTGCGGATAGCGGCGACCGGGGCGCTTGCTGCGGAGAGGGACGGGGTATCCATGCGTACATCACCTTTCTAGTGAAGAGGTTGGGGCGGGCTGGCCGCCCGTCAGCTCGTGGCCAGGCGGCCGTGCGCTGCGTTCTGGCCGGCGTCGGCGTAAAGGCGGCGCAGTTCGCGCTTCAGGATCTTGCCGCTGGCCGTCTTGGGCAGTTCATCGGCGATGACGATCTGCTTTGGCGTTTTGTATCCCGCCAGGCGCGCGCGGCAATAGCGGATGACTTCCCGCGGATCCAGTTCGTCGCCGGGCCGCGCCACCACGACCGCGACCACCATCTCGATCCAGTCGGGATGGTCGACGCCGAACACCGCGGCCTCGGACACGCGGGGGTGGCTGTAGAGCACTTCCTCGACCTCTCGGCTTGCGACGTTCTCGCCGCCGGTCTTGATCATGTCCTTGATGCGGTCCACCACGTACAGGTGGCCGCTGGGCGCGAAGTAGCCCAGGTCGCCGGAATGGAACCAGCCGCCGCGAAAGGCTTCGGCAGTCTTGGCGGGGTCGCGGTAATAGCCCAGCGCGGCGTGCGGGCTGCGATGCACGATCTCGCCTACCTGGCCGACGGGGGCGGGCCGGTCGTCGGCGTCGACGATACGGGTCTCGACGTTGAGTACGGGGAGGCCGGCGGAGCCGGGGTACAGGCGCTGGTCTTCCGGGTCCAGCGCGGTGGCGAGCGACGCCATCTCGGTCTGGCCATAGAAGTTCCAGAAGCGGATGTCGGGCAGTCTGGCCTGTAGCGTATTCAATACTTCGACCGGCATGGCGGATGCGCCGTAGTACGCCTTGCGCAGGGTGCTGAGGTCCGTCGTGCCGAACGTGGGGGATTGCAGCAGCGCCGTCCAGATGGTCGGCGGGCAGAACAGGTTGCTGATGCGCTCGCGTTCGATCGCGCGCAGGATCTGTTCCGGGTCTGGGCGGCGCAGGATCACGCTGGTCGCGCCCAGGAAGATGTCGGTGCTGAGAAAGTTGTCCAGTTGCGCGCAGTGATACAGCGGCAGCGCATGCACCTCGCGGTCGCGCGCCTCCATGCCGCCGCTGACGATGCAGCTTGTGTATTGCCAGAGCAGGCTACGGCTGCTCAGCAGCACGCCTTTGGGCCGCGATTCCGTGCCGCTGGTGTACATAATGCGCACGGGGTCTTCATCGCCGACAACCACCTCGGGCGGGGCCGGGTGGTCGGACGCGATCCACTCGTCGAAACCCGTCCACCCGTCAGGCGCGGCGTCAAGCTCGAAGCTGATCGCGACCTTCAGGCGCATGGCGGCGGTTGCCTGCGCCAGCGCGGCATCCGCCGTCGCGGCCAGCGCGTCTTCGGCCACGATGGCCGCCGCTTCGCTGTGGTCGATCAGATAGGCGATCTCGGCCGGGCCCAGCATGTAGTTGACCGGCACGGCGATGATGCCGCGGCGGGCCGCGGCAAAAATCATTACCGGAAACTGCCAGCAGTTATGCGAAAACAGCAGCAGCCTGTCGCCCTGGCGCAAGCCGGCAGCGTGTAGCGCGGCCGCGGCCAGGTCGATTTGCGCGTCGAATTGCGCGAACGTCAGACGCGTCGGGCCGTCGATGATCGCCTCCTTGTCCGGATAGCGGACGGCGGAGCGGCGCGGCAGGTCGCCCAGGGTCTGGCGGCGGGCGGATGCGACCGGGCCGCGCGTGGCCGCGCCGTCCGGGTCGGCGTAGTCTTGGTACGTGAGCACGAGTTTGTCTCCTCCGTCTCGGTTTTTCAGTACCCGCGGAACTCCGGCGCTCTTTTTTCTCTGAATGCCTGAAGCGCTTCGACCATGTCGTGGGTGCGGGTGGCGAGTACCTGGGTCCGGTTCTCCAGCGCAATGGCAGCTTCCAGCGATGGCGCATCCACGTTCTGCTGCACGATCTGCTTGGTCAGCGCCATGCCGACCGGACTGTTCTGGCAAATCATCGTAGCGATTTCCAGCGCTCGCGGCAGCAGATTTTCAGAGGTTGTCACATCGGTGACCAGGCCGATGGCGGCAGCCTCGTCGGCCAGCACGAAACGGCCCGTCAGCAGGATCTCGTAGGCGCGTCCCAGTCCCACCAGGCGCGGCAGCAGCCAGGACGTGCCCACATCGCCGCCGGACAGGCCGATGCGGACAAAGGCGGCATTGAATTTGGCGGCGGTCGACGCGATGCGGATGTCGGCCGCCAGCGCCAGCCCCATGCCCGCGCCGGCTGCGGCGCCGTTGACGGCCGCAATGACAGGCTTTCCCAGGCGCCGAAAGCCCGCCACGGCATCGGCCCAGGACGTCTGGCCGCGCAGCATCTGGGCGGCGGGCATTTCGGGCAGGAGGGCGGCCTGGTCCAGGTCCAGCCCGGCGCAGAATGCCCGCCCGGCGCCGGTCAGCACCAGCACGCGCACCGTATCGTCCGCCTCCGCGACGCGTTGCAGCGCATGGAACTCATCGAACATTTCGAAAGTGATGGCATTGAGCCGGTGGGGCCGGTTCAGCTCGGCCATCAGCACGCCGGGGGATGGATGGGACAGGGTCAGGGTGTTGAAGGTCGTCATGGCCTACTCCGCTTTCAGTGCGGGGGCGGTCTTCAGCTCGGCCAGCGCCACCGACCGGTAATGGACCTCGTCGGGGCCGTCCGCGATCTGCAGGAAACGGGCCTGGGCGTAAAGGGCGGCAAGCGGGGTGTCCTGCGACAGGCCGCCGCCGCCATGGATCTGGATCGCGTCGTCCACGATCTTTTTCACTACTTGCGGCACCAGGATTTTGGCCGCGGCGATGTCGTGCCGCGCCTCCTTGTTGCCGGCCGTGTCCATGCGCCAGGCGGCGCGCAGCACCAGCAGGCGAGCGGCGTTCAGGCGGACGCGAGCATCGCCGATCTGTTGCTGCACCACACCCTGTTCGGCCAGCGGCTTGCCGAAGGCCACGCGCGATTTGGCCCGCGACGTCATCGCCGCGATGGCGCGTTCGGCCATGCCGACCAGACGCATGCAGTGATGAATCCGGCCCGGGCCCAGGCGGGCCTGCGCCACGGCAAAGCCCTTGCCGCGGGGGCCCAGCAGGTTCTCTACCGGAACGCGGACGTTCTTGAAGTCGATGACGCCGTGCCCGCCTTCGTGGCGGTCGTCAAAGCCCAATACCTTGGTGGATCGCAACACGGTCATGCCGGGCGTGCCCATCGGCACCAGCACAATGCTGTGACGCGAACCCGTGGGCGCATCCGGGTCCGTCACGCCCATCACCATGGCGACCTTGGTGTCGGGCCGAAGCGCGGCCGTGGACCACCATTTGCGTCCGTCCAGCACCCAGTGATCGCCTTCCCGGGCGATGCGCAGTTCGATGTTATTGGCATCTGAACTGGCCACGGCGGGCTCGGTCATCGAGAAGCAGGACCGGATGTCGCCTGCCAGCAAAGGCTTTAGCCATTGTTCGCGCTGCTCGGGCGTGCCGTAGTGGTGCAGCAGTTCCATGTTGCCGGTGTCGGGAGGCGAGCAGTTCAGCGCCTCGGGCGCAATCTGCGGGCTCCAGCCGGTAAGTTCGGCAAGCGGTGCATATTCCAGATTGGACAGGCCCGCGCCCAGGTCGGACGACGGCAGGAACAGATTCCACAGCCCGCGTTCTTTGGCCTGCGCCTTCAGTCCGGCCATGTGCGGCGCAGGGCCCCAGTGGTCGTGATGATCCTCGTAATACTGATCGATGGCTGCTTCCGAGGGCAGGACGACCTCTTGCAGGTAGGAGCGCAGGCGGGCCTGCAGGGTTTGCACCTTTTCGCTGTACTCGAAATCCATCTCCAACTCTCCTTGGAATGCCGGGCGGCGCGCTGCCGGGCCGGCTTGTTGCCGTGCGGACCGAGGGGTTTTCCGGTCTAGGGGCTCAGCCGGCGCAATGCGCGTGCCAGCAGCGGGTCGACCATTTCGCCCACATTGTCGAAATCGGCGCCCCGGGTGTGGCCTTTCAGATGGCGGGCGTGGATGCCCTCCAGGATCACGGCGATCTTGAAATCGGCAAAGGCGATGTACCAGTCGATTTCGGGCGGATCGATGCGGCGGCAGGCGGCATAGCGTTCGAGCAGGTCGGCCGTGCTGAGGAAACCTGCCAGCGCCGTGGTGCCCGCCGTGATGGGATTGAAGGGGCGGTCCGGCTCGTCCCAGAAGCTGAGCAGGATGCCCAGATCGGCCAGGGTGTCGCCATGGGTGGACATTTCCCAGTCCAGAACGCCCAGGATGCGGGTCGGGTCCTGGCGGTCGAGCATTAGGTTGTCGACCTTGTAGTCGCCGTGCACGATGCCGGGATAGCGCAAGGGGGGAACCGCCGCGCCCAGCTTCTCCAGCACTTTGGAAATGCTGTCGCGCGGCCGGGTGCACGAGGCGTCCCATTGTTTTTTCCAGCGTTCCAATTGGCGGTTCAGATAGCCCCGGGGGCGACCGAAATCGTCCAATTGGGCGGCCGCCGCATCGATCTGGTGCAGTTCCGCGAGCGTGCGGATCAAGGCGCCGGACAGACCTGTGCGCTGCGCGGGCGTCAAGGCCGCGGCCTGTTGCTGCGTGCGCAAGGTGATGCCGTCCACCTTTTCCATCACATAGAAGGCGCAGCCGGCAATCGACAGGTCTTCGCAATACGCCAGCGGCGTCGGCACAGGGTAGCCCTGGGCGGCCAGGGCCGACAGCACACGGTATTCGCGTTTCATGTCGTGCGCGGTGGGCAGCACCAGGCCGAAAGGGGGGCGGCGCAAGATCCAGGTGTTGCGGCCGTCGTCGATTTCATACGTGGGGTTGGAGCGGCCGCCGGCGATCAGGCGGGCGGCAAGCGTGGCACCGACCCCGCCTGGCAGGCGAGTGTCCAGGAAGCGCCTGAGCCGCGGCAGGTGCAGGTCCGAAGCGGGGGGTGGGATTTCTGCCAGACGGGGCTGAATCTCTACGAATTCCGTCAACGCGGCCTCCAATATTTAACTGATCGATCAGTAAGTTAATTGGATTATGAAATCCTATTGACAATCAAGTCAACTAGATTTTTACTTGTGATTCAAAGAATTTTCGCAAAGACGAAGATCCGGACGCTAGTCATTTAAAAACTAAGCGTTCAGTTAAATTTAGACAAATCCAAAGGAGATTTCCCATGAGCGAAACGCGATCCGCCCCGGCGGCATGGACCAAGGCAGAGCACGACCGGACTCGCCGGTCGGCGTTTGCCGGCTGCGTAGGCACCCTGATCGAGTATTACGATTTCAGTCTGTACGGCTACATGGCGGTGGTGATTGCGCCGCTATTTTTTCCTGGCGGCAACCTGGCGGTGTCGCTGTTGTCTACGCTGGCGGTGTTCGGCACGGCCTATGTGATCCGGCCGCTCGGCGGCATCGTTTTCGGCTATATCGGCGATCGGTACGGGCGCAAGAAGGCACTGCTGTCTACGCTGGTGTGCATGGGCATAGGCAGCACGCTGATGGGGCTGTTGCCCACCTATGCCACGCTGGGCGTCGTGGCGCCAGCGCTGCTGGTGCTCGTGCGGTTGTTCCAGGGATTTTCGGCAGGGGGTGAAGTGGGCGGGTCGGCCACCTTCATCGCTGAATCGACGCCGCCGCATCTGAAGGCCACCTACGGCGCCTTTACTCCCCTGGGGTCTACCGGCGGATTTGCGCTGGCCGCGGCAGTGGCCGGCGCGGTGACCGCACTGACGACGCCCGAACAGATGAGCGCGTGGGGCTGGCGCGTGCCCTTTCTGCTGGCATTTCCGTTGACGCTGCTGTGCCTGTGGGCGCGGACCCGCGTCAAGGAAACCCATGTGGTGAATCCGAAGGCCAGAAAAGAGATGTCTCCGGTGGGGCAGGTATTCCGCCGCCAGCCGCGCGCGCTGTTGCAAGCTACCGCCATTAGCGCGGCCACCAACGGTACGGCCTACATCGGCCTGACCTACATGAGCATCCACCTGATCCATCGCCTGGGCTATCCGGCAGGGTCGGTGTATTGGGTAGCGACGATGGCCATCGGTGTTTCCGCCCTGCTGATGCCGCTGGGCGGCTACATCGGCGACCGCATCGGCCTGCACCGGCTGATGGTGCTGGGCTTGATGGGCTATGTGCTGCTGACCTATCCCATGATGAGCCTGATGGGCAATGGCCTGGCGATTGCCGGCGTCGCCTATCTGGTGATCATGCTGAATACGGTGGCCACGCAGGTTAGCTGCTATACGCTCTTGCCCATGTTGTTCGAGCAGGAACACCGCTATACCGGCGTCGCCACGGGGTTCAACCTGGGCGTGATCCTGGCGGGCGGCACGGCGCCCTTCGTGGCGATGTGGATGGTGGAGAAGACGGGCAACATTCTTGCGCCGGCGTACTTTGTCATCGTGTCGGCCGCGATCGGCCTGGTGGCGATTGCAACGGTCAGCCGCCGTCTGCGGGCCAGCTACCGCCTGGCGGCCTGACTTGTCGTCAATCCTGGGCGGGCGTGGCGCGGACCACGCCCAGCGCCAGGTACGCATAGCGTTCGGCCAGTTCCGACGGGCGCAAAGGCCCGTCCTGCCGATACCAGCGTGAAATCGAATACCCCATTTCGATGATGGCGCGGCCGCCCTCGCGCGGATAACGGGTGTTGAACACGCCCATGTCCACGCCGCGCTTGATCACGCCCTGAAACATCTCTTCCTGCTCGTCGCGCAAGGCGGTGACCAGGCGTTTGCCCGCGGTATCCAGGCTGCGTATCTCGGATGCGCCGATCAGCGCTTCGGACTGGCGTTCTGTGTGGAACTGGATCCAGGCACCGACCAGCGCGACCAGTTGGTCGGCGGGTGTCGGGCCGGCTTCGATCAGGGCGGTGCGCGTCTTGCTGATCACGTCGGTCAGCACGCGTACCATGATGTCCTGCAGGATTTCCTGTTTGGACGTGAAGTGGTGGTAGATCGCGGCGACCGTCACGCCCGCGCCGTCGGCGATGTCGCGCATAGAGGTGCCGTGGTAGCCGAGCGTTTCGAAATTCTTGATGGCCGATGCGAGTATGACGCTCTTGCCACCTCGGCTCTTGGCGGCCTTTCGTTCCACAGAGGCCATGTATGTCCTTTGATTCTGGCTGCGGCGCCAGCGCGCTGACGCCGCGTGGCGCGATATCGATCGGCAATTGTAAACGCTGCTGCGGGCGCGGCCGGCCACCCAAACGGCCTCTGCATGTTCCGGCGCCGACAACCGCCTCGTCCAAGCATCGGGTTTTGCGCTAGGATTAGCCGCAGCATTTTCCCCTCCGCTCCCTCTGGAGAAATCCCGCATGGCCGACCTCAGTTCCTTTGCCGTCACCAAGAAATGGCCCGCCCGGCATCCCGACCGCATCCAGCTATATTCGCTGCCCACGCCCAACGGCGTGAAGGTATCCATCATGCTGGAAGAGACGGGCCTGCCCTATGAGGCCCATCGCGTCAGCTTCGATTCCAAGGACCAGTTCTCGCCGGAATTCCTGTCGCTCAGCCCGAACAACAAGATCCCGGCCATCCTGGATCCCAACGGACCCGACGGCAAGCCGCTGGGCCTGTTCGAGTCCGGCGCCATCCTGATCTACCTGGCCGGCAAGTCCGGGCAATTCATCCCGGCGGACACGGCCGGGCGCTACGAGACGCTGCAATGGGTGATGTTCCAGATGGGGGGCATCGGCCCGATGTTCGGCCAACTGGGCTTTTTCCACAAATTCGCCGGCAAGGACTACGAGGACAAGCGTCCGCGCGACCGCTACGCGGCCGAGTCCAAGCGCCTGCTGGGCGTGCTGGACCAGCGGCTGGCGGGGCGCGACTGGGTGATGGGCGACCAATACACCATCGCCGACATCGCCATCCTGCCCTGGGTGCGCAACCTGGTGGGCTTCTACGGCGCGGGCGAATTGGTGGAGTTTTCGCAGTTCAAGAACGTCGCCCGCGTGCTGGACGCGTTCATCGCCCGGCCGGCCGTGGCGAAGGGCCTGACGATACCCGCTTGAGGCGCGAACGGGCCGCGCGGCCGCGGCCCGCCCGTTGCGGACCGGCCCCAGGCTTGCGGGAAATCAAACAAGCCCGCAAGTTATATGCCTTGTGGTAATTAACTTATTACCTCAAGGCGTAAGCTTCCTCCATAAGCTGGACCGGCTGTACGAACTCCCCGACGTGCACGCTGCCCAGCGTGCTACGGAGGGCAGTAATGAAGAGGTTCGGGATCAAGGCGGCAGCCGGCCTGCTGGCGGCGGCGGGCCTGGCGATCGGCGGCGCGCAGCTACTGACCGCAAACCGCAAGGTCGACGCGGCGGCGTCCGTCGACGTCAACGACAGGCGGCTGGCCGAAGCCGGCGCCTATATCGCGCGCACGGGCGACTGCGTGGCCTGTCACAGCGTGCCCAATGGCCAGCCCTTCGCGGGCGGGCTGGCGATGCAGACGCCGGTCGGCACCATTTATTCGTCGAACATCACGCCCGACAAGCAGACGGGCATCGGCGGCTACAGCTACGCGGATTTCAAGAACGCGGTCCAGTACGGCATCCGCAAGGACGGCGCGGCGCTGTATCCGGCCATGCCGTATCCCTCTTACGCCATCATGCCGGACGCGGATATCCAGGCGCTGTACGCCTACTTCATGTCGCGGGTCGAGCCGGTGAGCCAGCCCAGCGCGGACTCCACCATTCCGTGGCCGCTGAACATGCGCTGGCCCATGGCGTGGTGGCAGTTGCTGTTCGCGGGCAAGCGCGAGTTCGCGGCCTCCCCCGGCGCCGACGAAAAGCTGGTGCGCGGCGCGTACCTGGTTGAGGGCCCCGGCCACTGCGGCGCCTGCCATACGCCGCGCGGCCTGGCCTACCAGGAGCGGGCGCTGTCCCTGGCCGACGGCGACGCCTTCCTGTCCGGCGCTGTCATTGACGGCTGGCGGGCCAAGAGCCTGCGCGGCGAAGCCCAGGGCCTGCAGTCCTGGAGCGCGCAAGACATCGAGATGTTCTTGAAGACGGGCCGCACCGACAAGGTGGCGGCGTTCGGCGCAATGGCCGACGTGGTCGAGCACAGCACCCGCCACTTCACGGACGGCGACATCGCCAGCATCGCCGCCTACCTGAAGCAGTTGCCCGCCGCGGGCGGCAAGCTCGCCGCCTTCCCGCCCAAGGCCGACAGCACCACCGCCGCCTTGCGCGACGGCCGCTACGACTCGCGCGGCGCCGTCATCTATGTGGAGCAGTGCGTCGTGTGCCATCGCGCCGACGGGCAGGGCATGCCGCGCATTTTCCCGGCGCTGGCCGGCAATTCGGCGGTGTTTGCCAAGAACCCGCAATCCATCATCCAGATCACGCTGGAAGGCGGCAGGATGCCGTCCAACGACACGGACGCCATGGCGTTCGCGATGCCGGGCTTCAGGCACCTGAGCGACCAGGACATCACCGACGTCATCAATTTCATCAGGACGGCCTGGACCAACCAGGCGCCGCCCATCGGCGGCGAGGACGTCGCGCATATCCGCGGATTCCTGGCAGGCAAGAAGCCGAACATCGTGGCGGGAGGCAAGCATGAATAAAAGATTCAAGATTGCGGCAGTGCTGGCCGTGGCGGCATCCCTCGGCGGCGGCGCGGCCGTGTTGGCGGCGCAGGGCGCGCCGGCGGCCGGCAAGACGTTTCAGGTGCTGGACAAGGACGGCAAGCGCCTGCCCGACTACACGATTCCGTCGGACACCCTGATCGCCAAGGAGCCCAACGCCGCCCAGATCGACTACGGCAAGCGCCTGCTGACCGAGACGCGCCGCCTGCTGCCGCAGAACACGGGCGCCAGCATGAATTGCAATAGCTGTCACGTGCAGGGCGGCAAGAAGCCCATGGGCGCGCCGTACATCAATACGGTCAACTCGTTCCCGCAGTTCAATCCGCGCGCCAACCGCGTGGTGACGCTGGAAGACCGCATCAATGGCTGCTTCATGCGTTCGATGAACGGCAAGCCGCTGGAGAAGGATTCGGCCGAGATGAAGGCGATGATCGCCTATATGAAGTGGCTGGCCCAGGACGTGCCGCACGGCGCCCGCGTACAGATCGAGAACGCCTGGCCCATCGACGCCAAGCTGGTGCCCGATCCGGTGCGCGGCAAGAGCCTGTATGCCGCGCAATGCGCGTCCTGCCACGGCGCCAATGGCGAAGGCAAGAAGGACCGCTCGGGCGATATCGCGTTTCCGCCCTTGTGGGGCGACGAGTCCTTCAATATCGGCGCGGGCCTGGCGCGCACCTACAAGGCCGCGGCCTTCATCCGCAACAGCATGCCGATGGGCGTGAATACGCACGGTAGTTGGGGCGAGGGCGGCGTGCTGTCGGACCAGGACGCGGTGGACGTGGCCGAGTACTTCACCCACATGCCGCGCCCGGACTTCGCCGGCAAGGACAAGGACTGGCCGCAGGGCAAGAAGCCGAAGGACGCGCGCTACTGAGCCTCTACAATCGGCCTTGTCATTCCTTCAGGAAAGCCAGGGCCCCTCATGGAACTCCGCCAGCTCCGCTATTTCGTCCGCGTCGTCGAGGCCGGCAGCATCGGGCGCGCGGCGCAGTCCATCGGCATGGTGACGTCCGCGCTCAGCCAGCAGATCAGCCGGCTGGAGGGCGAGCTTTCGACGCGGCTCCTGCAGCGCAGCGCCAGCGGCGTGGTGCCGACCGACGCGGGCCTGGCTTTCTTCCGGCAGGCGCAGTTGGCGCTGCGCCACGCCGACGACGCCGTCCAGGCCGCGCAGCAGGCGCGCCTGGCCGGGCACGTCAGCGTGGGCCTGCCGTCCACCACGGCCGCGATCCTGGGCGCGCCGTTCGTGCGCGCCATGAACGAGCGCTATCCGGACATCCGCCTGCACCTGGTGGAGGCGCTGTCCGGCCACCTGAGCGACATGCTCAACGGCCGCCAACTGGACCTGGCGATCGTGTTCCAGGCGGAATCCGCGCGCCGCTGGAGCGTGATGCCACTGCTGGACGAGCCCTTGTTCCTGCTGGCCCGCCCGGACATGCCGGGCCTGCCGGCCGGAGACACGACGCGGATCGACGCCATCGCGCATCTGCCCCTGGTGCTGCCCAGCGGGCGGCACGGGCTGCGCGCGCTGGTGAACAACGCTTTCCTGCAGTCGGGCCGGGCGCCCGTGGTGGCGGTGGAGGTGGACGGCCTGCCGGTGCTGATGGACGTGGTGCAATCGGGCCAGGTCGCCACCATCCAGCCCAGTTCGGCCATGGCGCGCATCGCGCCCGGCCAGTTGCACATGGCGCGCATCGACGACGCGCACCTGTTCCGTCCCAATCTGCTGGCCAGCCTGTCCGAGGACGAACTGTCGCCCGCCGCGCTGGCGGCCCGCCTGGTGCTGGCCGACGTCTCGCGCGCGCTGGTGCGCGAGGGCAAGTGGGCGGTCGTGACCCTTCACGATTCATGAAGACCTGTTGACGCCTGGCTGATATCGGGACGGCGCCCCGCCCGATACAGTCCGTTCCTTGAATTGGGAACAATGGCATGGTCGACGTCTTGGTGATAGGAGGGGGCAACGCGGCGCTGTGCGCGGCCCTGATGGCGCGCGAAGCGGGCGCCAGCGTGCTGCTGCTGGAAGCGGCGCCGCGCGAATGGCGCGGCGGCAATTCGCAGCACACGCGCAATCTGCGCTGCATGCACGATGCGCCGCAGGACGTGCTGGTCGACGCCTACCCCGAAGAGGAATACTGGCAGGACCTGCTGAAGGTGACGGGCGGGCTGACCAACGAGCACCTGGCGCGCCTGGTCATCCGCGAATCCTCCACCTGCCGCGACTGGATGCGCCGCCATGGCGTGAACTTCCAGCCGCCGCTGTCCGGCGCGCTGCACGTGGCCCGCACCAACGCCTTTTTCATGGGCGGGGGCAAGGCGCTGGTGAACGCCTACTACCGCAGCGCCGAAGCGCTGGGCGTGCGGGTCCGCTACAACGCTCCGGTCGACTCGCTGGAACTGGACGGCAGCCGCTTCGTGGCGGCGCGCATCGGCGGCGAACGCATCGAGGCGCGGGCCTGTGTGCTGGCCGCTGGCGGCTTCGAATCCAACCGCGAATGGCTGCGAGAGGCCTGGGGCCAGAACGAGCGCGGCGAATGGCCGGCCGACAATTTCCTGATCCGGGGCACCCGGTACAACATGGGCGTCCTGCTGAAGTTCATGCTGGACGCCGGCGCGGACGGCATCGGCGATCCCTCCCAGTCCCATTGCGTGGCCATCGACGCCCGCGCTCCGCTCTACGACGGCGGCATCTGCACGCGCATCGACTGCGTGTCGCTGGGCGTGGTGGTCAACCGGGACGCCGAGCGCTTCTACGACGAGGGCGAGGATTTCTGGCCCAAGCGCTACGCCATCTGGGGGCGCCTGACCGCCATGCAGCCGGGCCAGATCGCCTATTCCATCATCGACGCCAAGGCGGTCGGCCGGTTCATGCCGCCGGTGTTCCCGGGCGTGCAGGCCGACACGCTGCCCGAACTGGCGCAGAAGCTGGGCCTGGACCCCGCCGCCTTCGAACGCACCATCGGCGGCTACAACGCGTCCTGTCGGGTCGGCACGTTCGACCACACCGCGCTGGATGACTGCCACACCGAAGGCGTGACGCCGGCCAAGACGCACTGGGCTCGCCCGATAGACACCGCGCCCTTCTACGGCTACGCCTTGCGTCCCGGCATCACGTTCACCTATCTGGGCCTGAAGGTGGACGACACCGCCGCGGTCCGTTTCAACGATATGCCGAGCGACAACCTGTTCGTCGCCGGCGAAATGATGGCGGGCAACGTGCTGGGCAAGGGCTACACCGCCGGCGTGGGCATGTCCATCGGCACGGCCTTCGGCCGCATCGCCGGCACCCGGGCCGCCGCCGCCGCGCGCCGCCAGCACTCCGCCGGAGCACTCCATGAAGCAGCTTGAAGCCCTGGCCCGCGAGGCGCAGTCGTTTTCGGAATCGGCGCCGGCCATGGCCGAGCAGACCATTCACTGGCACGGCAGAAACGCCAAGCCGCAGTCCGCCGCGCTGACGGACGGCGAAGCGGAAGTCGCGCGCGTCATGCAGATCTGCAATGCCTGCCGGTACTGCGAAGGATTCTGCGCGGTGTTTCCCGCCATGACCCGCCGGCTGGAATTCGGCAAGGCCGACATCAACTACCTGGCCAACCTGTGCCACAACTGCGGCGCCTGTCTGCATGCCTGTCAGTACGCGCCGCCGCACGAGTTCGCGGTGAACGTGCCGCAGGCCATGGCCCGCGTCCGCGTGCAGACCTACACCGACTACGCCTGGCCGGCCGCCCTGGGCACGCTGTACAAGCGCAACGGCCTGGCCCTGTCCCTGGCCACGGCCGCGGGCCTGGCGCTGTTCCTGGTCCTGGCGGTGCTGATGGCCGGCGGGCTGTTCCATGCGCCGATGGCGGGCAATTTCTACGCGGTGTTCCCGCACAACACGCTGGCGCTGATGTTCGGGGCGGTGTTCGGTTTCGCCGTGCTGGCGCTGGGCGTCGGCGTGACGCGCTTCTGGCGCAACGTCAGCCCGGGGGCGGCGTCCGGCGCGGCGGTCGCCGAAGCTGCGCACGACGCCCTGCGCCTGCGCTACCTGGACGGCGGCCACGGCAAGGGCTGCAACAACGCGGACGACGCGTTCACGCTCTGGCGCCGGCGCTTCCACCACTTCACGTTCTACGGCTTCATGCTGTGTTTCGCGGCCACCAGCGTGGCGACGCTGTACCACTACCTGCTGGGGCAGCAGGCGCCGTATCCGTTCCTGAGCGCGCCGGTCCTGCTGGGCACCGCGGGCGGCATCGGGCTGCTGATCGGGCCGGCCGGCCTGCTGTGGCTGAACCTCAGGCGCCATCCGCTGCAGGGCGACGCCGCGCAGAAGCCGATGGACCGCGGTTTCATCGTGCTGCTGTTCCTGACCAGCGCCACGGGCCTGGCCCTGCTGGCCGGCCGCGACGGCGGCGCGATGGCGCTGCTGCTGGCGATCCACCTGGGCGTGGTCATGGCGCTGTTCCTGACCTTGCCCTATGGAAAGTTCGCCCACGGCATCTACCGGTCCGCCGCGCTATTGAAGTGGTCGATAGAGAAACGCCAGCCCAACAAGCTGCAATTGGGCTCGGATTGACCGGCCGGACGCCGCCCCGAGGCGGCGCCGCACTGGCCGCCTGTCTGCTGCCGGCGCTGCCGGCGGCCCAGGCGCAGTCCTTTCCCGCGAAGCCCATTACGCTGGTCGTGCCGCATTCGGCCGGCGGCACGTCGGACATCCTGGCGCGCACGGTGGCGGCCGAGGCCGCCAAGACCCTGGGCCAGACCATCGTCATCGACAACAAGGGCGGCGCCAACGGCACCATCGCGGCCAAGCAGGTGGCCACGTCCGCGCCCGACGGCTACACGCTGCTGCTGGCCACCGCCAGCACGCACGGCATCAACCCGTCCTTGTACTCGCGCATTTCGTACGACGCGGTGAAGGACTTCACCCCCGTCACGCTGCTGGCCACGGTGCCCAACGTGCTGGTGGTGGGCAAGCCGGTGCAGGCCGCGAACGTGCAGGAGCTGATCGCGTACATCCGATCGCAGGGCGACCGGACCAACATGGGTTCGGCGGGCGCGGGCACGCCCGGCCACCTGGCCGGCGAGATGTTCAAGAGCGCCGCCAAACTGGAATTCACGCACGTGCCGTACAAGGGCGGCAGCCCCGCCATCACGGACCTCATCGGCGGCCAGATCGACTTCATGTTCACCACGATTCCCGGCGTGCTGCCGCACGTGAAGGCCGGCACGCTGCGCGCGCTGGCGGTGACGTCGCCGCAGCGCTCGCCCGCGATGCCCGAGATCCCGACCATGGCGGAATCCGGCCTGCCAGGCTTCCAGGCGGTGTCTTGGCACGGCATCGTCGCGCCCGCGGGCACGCCGGAGGCCGTCGTGGCCAGGTTGAACGAGGCCCTGAGCGGCGCGCTGGCGGCGCCGGCCGTCAAGCAGCGGTTGATGGAAGAGGGCGCGCAGGCCTCCAGCCTGAACACCGCCGCGTTCGGCGCCTTCATCCAGAGCGAGATCGCGGCCTGGGCCAAGGCCGTCAAGGACTCGGGCGCCACGGCGAACTGAGGAAAAAAAAGCGGCCCGGCGGGGCTGCTTGCCATTTGCCAGGCGCCGGGCCCGCGAATAGCGCATGCTAGGATCGTCCTCATGCCGCTGACGACACTTTTCTCCGCGCTGTTGCTTGCCGTGACCGGCCCGGCGGGTTTCGATCTGCCTTGCTTCTACAACCAGAAAGGCGCGGGCGGGATGCTGGAGCGCGCGCCGCATTGCGCCAGGCGCGAGGCCGGCGGGCTGGCGTTCAATCCCGATGTGCTGCGCAAAATGGCGTTCTACGAGGACGGCCTGTCTGCCGTGGCGACAGACGGCGGCTGGCATTGGGTGCGCGCCGACGGCGCTTCCGCGTCCGTGCTCACCTATGACAACGGCCCGGACGAATTCGAGGCCGGCCTGGCCCGGGGCAGGCTGGCCGACGGCACGATGGCCTACTACGACAAGCAGCTCAACGTGGCGCTCGCGACGCCCTACCAGTGGGCGGAACCCTTCATCGACGGTATCGCCGTGGTCTGTTCCCGATGCGGGATACAACCTACCGCCGATGGCGAACACACCATGGTGGTGGGCGGCGACTGGGGCGCCATCGACCGGCAGGGCAGGCTGGTGCTGCCCTTGCGGGGCGACGCCGCTTCGCTGCGCCGCGAGGCGGACGCGGCCAGGCAGCGCCGCTGACCGGGGCGCGATACCGGCCGCCGCCTGCTAGAACTTGTACCGCAACTGCGCCAGCACATTGCGCGGCGCGCCATAGTAGACGGAGTTGTAATTGCCCATGCCGGCGTAGTAGGTCTTGTCCAGCACGTTGTTCAGGTTCACCGTCAGCCGCAGGTCCTTGTTGAAGTCATAGGCGGCCATCAGGCCCAGCACGCCGTAGCCGTCCTGGCTGAACCGGCGGCTTGCGCCGTCGACGCTTTGCGCGAAGTAGGTGCCGCTCTGCCAGAGCATACTGCCGCCCACCGTCAAGCGATGCCAATCGCCGGGCAGGCGGTACGTGGTGGCCAGTTTGAACATCTGCTCGGGCTGGGTGGTGCTGACCCGTTCGTCGGCGCGGTTTCGCGACCGGCTGTAGGTATAGCCGGCGTGGAGCTGCCAATTGGGCAGCAGTTCGCCCGAAATCTCCAGTTCGATCCCCCGCGTGGTCACGCCGGGCACCGCCACGTAAGCCACGCTGCCGTTGGGCAGTGTTGCCCCGCTGGGATCCAGCTCGGCCACATTGTTCTGCTTGAGCTGGAAAAAGGCGATGCTGGTGTTCAGCTTGCCGTCCAGGTATTCGCCCTTGCCGCCGATCTCGTAGCTTTTACCCGTCAGCGGATCCAGTTGGCGGTTGCTGGCGTCGAAATTGAAGGCCTGGGGCTTGAATACGTCGGTATAGCTGGCGTAGACCGTATGGTTGGCGTCCACGTCAAACGTGACGCCCGCATAGGGAATGAATTTGTTGTCCACGTCGGTGTCATAGCTGGCGCGCGATCCGCTGCTGAAGACGGATTTCTGCGTCCATCCGTAGTCGGTTAGCCGGCCGCCCAGAATGACCGCGAAGCGGTCGGTGGGGCGCAACACCGTGGCGCCATACAGGATTTTCTGGGACACCTCGACGTCGAAATCCAGCACATGCGTGTAGACCGAGGGCTTGAACGCATTGTTGTCCCAGTTGAAGGCGTCGGGTATCCGCAGGTCGGTCAGGCCATCATCCCGTGACGAGGTCGAATGTGTGCGGGCGGCGTTGTAGCCGAAGACCAGATCGTGCTTGCGGCCCAGCAGCGAGAACATGCCCGACACCTGCACGTCGATGCTGTTCTCGCGCGAATCCGTGTCGAACAGGCTGGCCTGGCCCAGGCTGTGGCTGATGCCGTGCGTGTCCACGTCGATGAATGAGCTGCCCATGCCCGCGATGAGTTCGCGCGACAGATAGCCGCGGTGGCCGGCCGCCAGTTTCAATCGCCAGTCATTGCCGAAGTCGTGCGTGACGTCCGCGAAATAGCGTGTGGTTTCCTGCGTGCGCCAGGTCCATTTATCGGCGGGATTGGTCGAACGCGGGAAGCTGGCTTGCGTGCCGTCGGTGTAGAACGCCGGTAGATGGATGTTGGACGAGGCGTGGTTTTTGTTCTTCTGGTATTCGATGCCGAACGATGCCGTTGTGCGGGCGGTGATGTCGGCCTCGACAATGCCATAGAGCACGTCTTCGCGCGTTTTGGTGTAGTCGATGAAGCTGTTGGCGTCGTTGACCGCCGCCACCATTCTTCCGCGTATTCTGCCGTTCTCGGCCAGCGAGCCGCCCAGATCGAGTTCGCCGCGATACTGGTCCCACGAGCCCGCGCCGGCGGTGATGCTGCCCTGGAATTCGCGGGTGGGGCGCTTGCGGATCAGGTTGATGACGCCCGAGGGGTATCCGGCCCCATTGACCAGGCCTGTCGCGCCTTTCAGGATTTCCACCCGGTCATAGATGACCGAACTGGTGATGCTGTAGTTGTCGCGCACGTTGCCGCCGTCGCTCGACAGACTGGGCAGGCCGTCGAACTGGAAATTCTGCAGTTGGAACCCGCGCGAATAGAAACTGTAGCCTTCCGAGTTGGCGCGCGAGACTGCGATCCCCGGTGTCTGCTCCAGCGCGCCGGCGACGGTGGTGATGCCCTGGTCGTCCATCTGCTGCCGGGTGATGACGCTGACCGACTGGGGCGTTTCCCGCAGCGACAGGCGCATGCGTGTGGCCGAGCTGGATTCCGGCACGGTATAGGAACCGGTGCCTTCGCTGGGGGGAATGGCGTTGCTGGCCGTCACCAGCACGGGTTCCAGCGAGGTCACCGCGCCGGCGGCGGGCTGCGGCCGCACGCTGAGCACGCCGCCGGGCGTCACGACCAGCTCCAGTCCCGTGCCCGTCAGGGCCTGCCGCGCCGCGGCTTCGGCGCTGAGCGCGCCGCGTACCGGCGCCGCTTGCTTGCCCGACACGAGTTCCGCGCTGGCCGAGATGGTGCGGCCGCTGTGCCGCGAGATCCGGCTCAGGGTGTCGGCCAAAGGCGCGGCGGGCAGGTCGTAGGACTGGGCGGCCCGCTGGGCGGGGACTGCGGCCGCATCCTGTGCGATCGCGGGCTGCGTCAGCGCGCAGGCGCCGAGGGCGCCGGCGACGAGCGCCGCGCCACGGTTCAAGAGGAAAGTCATGATTCAAGGGGTCCGGCAAAAAGGGATTTCGGTTGCGTCATTAGTCATGACGGCGACCGTCCTTGAATCCCCTCATCGCCCGCGCATTTTTTTTGCCGCGTCCTTATGCCGCATCCACCAGCGTCAGCCAGGGGCCATAGCGCCTGACCTGGATCGGCAGCGTTTCGCCCAGGGCCAGCAAGGCTCGGGCAGGATCGTCCAACGGGAATACGCCGAACACGCGCAGCGCGCCGGCTTGCGGCGATACGCGGATCACGCCGGGCTGGTAGGCGCGCAGTTGCTCCACCACTTCGGCCAGCCGGGCGTCGCGCACGTTGAGGATGCCGTCGCGCCAACTGGCCTGGGCGGTGTCGTCCCGTTGCCATGCGCGGTCGAAATCGAACGCGGCCGTGCCGGCTTGCGGCAGGGCCAGCGGCCGGCCGCGTTGCGGTTGCAGGGTCAGGGCGCCCTCGATGGCGCTGGCCACGGCGTAGGTGTCGAACTGGTCCACGGCCAGATGCGATTCGCCGCCGACGACGGCGCCGTATCGGGTGCGCACCACGAAAGGCCGGCTGTCGGGCCGGGCCTCGGCATACAGTCCGCCCTGGCGCAGCACGACGGTGCGGCGGGCGCCGTCATAGCGCACGTCGGCGGCCGAGCGCGCGTTCAAGGTCAGCATGGAGCCGTCTTCCAGCGCATAGGTCTGGCGTTCGCCCGTGCGGGTGGAGTAGGTCGCGGACAGTCCGGCAAGCGGGATGTAGCGGTCGGCGATCAGTCCGCCGATGGTGACGCCGGACATCGCCATGGCCAGCTTCAGCAGGCGGCGGCGGTCGAGTTTGCTGCTTCGCAACAGGGTGGCGCGGGCGGCGTGCGCCGCGCCTGGCGCGGCACCGGCAGCGCTGCGCAGGCGCGATAGCGGCTGTTGCATCAGGCCGTCGACCTCGGCCCAGGCGAGGGCGTGGTCAGGATGGCTGGCCAGCCAGTGCTCAAAGCGCTGGCGGTCCTGGTCGGAGGCCTGGCCGGACGTCAGCAGCACGATCCAGTCGACCGCGCGTTCCGTCAGCGCGTCGCTGGCGGCGCTCATGCGGCGTCCGCCGCGCGGCGCGATGCGATGCAGTGCAGAAAGGCGCGCTTGATGTGCCGTTCCACGGTCGCCAGCGACAGGCCCAGGTTTTGCGCAATGGCTGGATGGGTCATGCCGTCCAGCCGGTTCAGCAGAAAGGCGTGCTTGACCGGCACGGGCAAGCCGTTCAGCAGGCTGTCGATCTCCATGACCGCCTGCTTCAGCATGATCAGCGTTTCAGGCGACGCGGCGACCGGCTCCTGCTCCAGCGACAGCGCTTGCAGATAGCGCGCCTCGACGTCGCGCGCGCGCCACAGGTCGATGGTGAGCCGGCGCGCCAGCGTCAACAGGTACGCCCGCGGCTCGGAGATGGGGGCGGCGCCGGGGGAGGTGAGGATGCGGCAGAACGTGTCCTGCGTCAGGTCCGCGGCGTCGGCGCGGTTGTTGACGCGCCGGTTCAGCCAGCCCAGCAGCCAGTCGTGGTGTTCCGCGTAAAGCTGGTGGACATTCTTGTACGCGGGGGAATCCATGGATGGCGGCGCGGCGATGAGGTATTAATAAGAATAACACTCATTTATAGCGTGAATCGCCGGCCAAGACAACGAATGGCTAGGCCAGCAGTTTGCCCAGCGTCGCCATGCCTTGTTCCATTTCCGGGCTCCAGGGATGTCCGCCGTTCAGCCGCAGGAAGTTGCCGAACGCGCCCGAGGACGAGAAGAGCGGGCCTGGCGCGATGCTGATGCCGTGCCCCAGCGCGGCGCGGTGCACTTTCAGGGTGTCGATGTGCGCCGGCAGTTCCACCCACACGAAATAGCCGCCCGCCGGCCGCGTGGCCCGCGTGCCCTTCGGAAAGTAGCGGGCGATGGCCTGCAGCAGTTCGCCTTGCTGCAAGGCCAGCGCCTGACGGAATTGCCGCAGGTGGCGGTCGAAGCCGCCTTTCTCCAGGTAGGCGGCGATGGCGGCCTGCGTGGGCGCGGCGGTGGCCAGGCTGGTGGTGAGCTTGTTGCGCATGATCTGGCGCGTGTAGCGGCCCGCGGCCACCCAGCCCACGCGATAGCCCGGCGCCAGGGTCTTGGAGAACGACGAACAGTGCATCACGATGCCGTCGCGGTCGAAGGCCTTGGCGGGCCGCGGCCGGTTCTCGCCGAAATACAGTTCGCCGTAGACGTCGTCCTCGATCAGCGCCACGCCGTGCCGCGCCAGGAGGCGCACGAGCGCTTCCTTTTTGTCGTCCGGCATCAGGCTGCCCAGGGGATTCTGGAAGGTGGTCATGAGCCAGCAGGCGCGCGGCCGATGCCGCAGGATGGCTTCTTCCAGCGCCTGCAGGTCGATGCCTTCGCGCGGGTGCGTGGCCACTTCGATGGCGTGCAGGTGGTTGCGCTCCAGCGATTGCAGCGCGGCGTAGAAAGTGGGGGATTCCACGATCACCGCGTCGCCGGGCTGGGTCACGGCCGCCAGGCTGAGGTTCAGCGCGTCCAGCGCGCCGTTGGTGATGATGATGTCGTCGACCGGCACGGACAGGCCGTCGGCCAGGTAGCGCAGCGCGATGGCCCGGCGCAGCGCGGCGTCGCCCGGGCTCAGGTCGTCGATGGAGCCCCAGGGGTCCAGGCGCTGGACCGTGGCCGCCATGAACTTCGCCAGCCGGCCGTAGGGCAGCAGCGAGGGGCTGGGGAACGCGGAGCCGAACGGCAGCATATCGCGCCGCAAGGTGGCGTTGAGCACCTGCAGCACGTTGTCGCTGACGTCCACCGGATGGCGGCCGGCGCTGGCGCTGGACAGGCCGTCCGGTTCGGGCAGCTCGGCTTGCGGCGCGCGCAGCACGTAGTAGCCGGAACGGTCGCGGGCGCGGATCAGCCCGCGGGCCTCCAGCAGGTAATAGGCCTTGAACACCGTCGACGGGCTCACGCCGCGGCTGGCGCTGGTCTGCCGTACCGAAGGCAGGCGGTCGCCCGCCCGCAGTAGTCCCGAGCGGATCGAGGCGGTGATTTCTTCTGTCAGCCGTTCATAGCGCTTCATGGCGGGTCCGTACGCGTGGGCGGGTTCAGGTCGACATGCCGATGGTTCTCATGACCAGGCGCAGCGCATAGGCGGCCGCGCCCAGCGCGGCGACGCTGCATGCCCAGATTATCGCCAGCCAGAGCAGGCGGCCGCGCCACGAGGGCAGCGGGGAATGCGGGCCGTCCATCAGTGAAACTCCTCTCCGGTGCGTACCTTGCCACGGAACACGTAGTAAGACCATGCGGTGTACATGAGAATGACCGGAATGATCGCCAGCGCGCCCACCAGCGCGAAGCCCTGGCTCTGCGGCGGCGCGGACGCCGCCCAGATGGACACGTCGGGCGGAATGATGGCGGGCCAGATGCTGATTCCCAGGCCGCTGTAGCCCAGGAATACCAGGGCCAGCGACAGCACGAAGGGGCCGGCGCCGGGCATGCCCCGCACGCGGCGGACCAGCTCGAATCCGGCGGCCGCCACCAACACGGGCACGGGCAGGAACCAGAACATGTTCGGCAGGCTGAACCAGCGCTGCGCGATCTGCGGCTGCGCAAGCGGGGTCCAGATGCTGAGCGCCGCGATCACCGCCAGCAGCGCCAGCGTGAGCGGGCGGGCGAGGGCGCACATGTGGCGGTGCAGGCGTCCTTCGGTCTTCATGATGAGCCAGGTGCAGCCCAGCAGGGCGTAGGCCGCCACCAGCCCGGCGCCGGTGAACAGGGCGAAGGGGCTGACCCAGTCCCAGGGGCCGCCGTGGTAGGCGCGGTCCACGACCGGGATGCCTTCGATGTACGCGCCCAGCGTGACGCCCTGGAAGAAGGTGGCGCACACGGAGCCCAGCACGAAGGCGCGGTCCCACAGGGGCCGGTGGCGCTCGTCCGCCTTGAAGCGGAATTCGAAGGCCACGCCGCGGAAGATCAGGCCCAGCAGCATGAAGACGAGCGGCAGGTGCAGCGCGCTCAGGATCACCGAATAGGCCAGCGGAAACGCCGCCATCAGGCCGGCCCCGCCCAGCACCAGCCAGGTCTCGTTGCCGTCCCACACGGGGGCTACCGTGTTGACCATGACGTCGCGCTCGTCGGGGTCGGCGATCAGCGGGAAGAGGATGCCGATGCCCAGATCGAAGCCATCCATGATTACGTACATCATCACGCCGAAGAGGATGATGACGGCCCATGCCAGTGCAAGGTCGATGCCCATGGCGTCAGACTCCCGAATGCTTGCGTTGCGCGGGCTCGAGGCCCGCCAGGGTGGAGGCGGCCGACAGCGGCCGGGACGGCTGGCGCGGCTCTCCGGGGCCGCCCGACAGCGGCGAGTGGCCGGGGGCGGGGCTCGGGCCCATGCGGATCAGCCGCAGCATGTACGACACGCCGGCGCCGAACACCAGCAGGTACACCGCCACGAACAGCGCCAGGGTCAAGGTCAGTTCGCCCAGCCCGTGCGGCGTGGCCGCGTCGGCGGTGCGCATCACGCCGTACACCACCCAGGGCTGGCGGCCGATCTCCGTGACGTACCAGCCGGCCAGGATGGCGATCAGCCCGGACGGCCCCATCCATAGCGCGTAGCGGTGCAGCCGGCGCGACTCGAACAGGCGGCCGCGCCAGCGCGCCCACAGCGCCCAGGCGGCCAGCGCGATCATCAGCATGCCCAGCCCGGCCATGACCCGGAACGACCAGAACACGGCCGCCGCGTTGGGCCGGTCTTCGGGCGGATACGACTTGAGGCCGGGGAACTGGCCGTCCCAGCTATGCGTGAGGATCAGGCTGCCCAGGCGCGGCACGTTCAGCGCGTAGCGCGTTTCCTCGCGCGCCATGTCGGGGATGCCGAACAGCGTCAGCGGCACGCCGGCGCCGGGTTCGTTTTCCCAATGGCCCTCGATGGCCGCGATCTTGGCGGGCTGGTGCTTGAGCGTGTTCAGGCCATGGAAGTCGCCCACCACGGCTTGCAGCGGCGCCACCAGCAGCAGCATGCCCATCGCCATCGCGAACATCTTCTTCACGGCGGGGCTGCGGTCGCCGCGCAGCAGGTGCCAGGCCCCGGACGCGCCCACCATGAGGGCGGTGGCCAGGAAGGCCGCGATGCCCATGTGCGCCAGCCGGTAGGGGAACGAGGGGTTGAAGATGACGGCAAGCCAGTCGGTGGGCACCACGCGCCCGTCCAGGATTTCGTAGCCGGCGGGCGTCTGCATCCAGCTATTGGAGGCCAGGATCCAGGTGGCCGACACCAGCGTGCCCAGCGCCACCATCACGGTCGAGAAGAAATGCAGGCCGGGCCCCACGCGCGACCAGCCGAACAGCATCACGCCCAGGAATCCGGCTTCCAGGAAAAAGGCGGTGAGCACTTCGTAGGCCAGCAAGGGGCCGGTCACGCTGCCCGCGAAATCGGAGAAGAAGCTCCAGTTGGTGCCGAACTGGTAGGCCATCACCAGGCCGGACACGACGCCCATGCCGAAGTTGACGGCGAAGATCTTGGTCCAGAAATGGTAGAGATCGCGGTAGACGGTGTCCCGCGTGCGCAGCCACAGGCCTTCCAGCACCGCGAGATAGCTGGCCAGTCCGATGGTGATGGCGGGGAAGATGATGTGAAACGAAATCGTGAAGCCGAACTGTATTCGGGCTAGCAATAGCGCGTCGCTATCCATGGCGGTATTCCTGACGGATGTTTGTCCTACGCCATGACGGTAGGACTTCCGCTGTTATCAGTACAGATTCAGAGAGCTAATAAAAAAGCGGATCAGTTTTGGGAGGGAATCCGCATTTTCCGCATGCTTCATAGGGAAGCCGGCAGCGTTCCAGCTTGCGCGGGCGCCGCCGCGTTACAAAAAAAGCAGCGCAGAAGGACAGGCTGCGCCGCCTGCTCCGGCGGTTTGGCTGGAGCGGCCGAGGGGGCGCCGCCAGGGCGGTGAGGAACAGGTCTGCGCTGCTGGAGGAACTGGGTCCGCCGCGGGCTTGATCCGCGGCGGACCCATGGGCTCAGCCCTCGCGGCGGGTGCCGGACTGGCTGGCCTCTCGCATCGCGGAGCAGGCGGACGCCATCTGGTTGGACAGGGTCGTCCAGATCTGCGCCATGGGAGTGGCATCCAGGCCGCCGCCGCCGGCGGCGGCCTGCTTCAGCCAGCCGGTCATGGCTTCGCTGATGCCCGCGGCCAGCGCGGCCTGTTCTTCCAGCAGCGCGTGGGTGATGGCCTGGCTGGCTTCGAGCTGGCTTTGCCACTGCTTGCGGGTGGCTTCGCCCAGCGCGGGGGCGATGTCCTGCCAGTTTCCGGACTGTTTCAGCGGCGCCAGCGTGGACAGGTATCGCGCGGCGTTCTCGTCGGCCAGGCGGCGGCCCAGCTCGGCCCAGCGTTGCTGGCTTTCCTGCGCAAGTTCGGCCATGCGCTGGCAATAGGCGGCGTTGGCGCCGGCGAGGCCCAGGGGCGTGGAGGCAGTTGTTTTCTTCATCATCCGTCCTTTTAAAAGAGTGGTAAGGGGCAACGAATACACGGCCTCACGCCATCTGGCTGAGGGTCTTGCGAAAGCGCGCCAGCGAGAACGCGAACAGGACCGCGCCGATCAGCGCCAGCGCCAGGAACGGCTGCCATACGACGCCGATGCCCGCGCCGCGGTAGAGAATGGCCTGGCCGAGCTCCACGAAATGGGTGGTGGGGGCGGCCAGCATGATGTCCTGCACGAACTGCGGCATGCTTTCACGCGGGGTGGTGCCGCCCGACAGCATCTGCAGCGGCAGCAGCACGAGCACCAGCAGCATGCCGAACTGGGGCATGCTGCGCGCGAGGGTGGCCATGAAAATGCCCATGGACGTCGTCGCGAACAGGTGCAGCGCCGCGCCGGCCAGGAACAGCGCCACCGATCCTTCGATCGGGACTTGCAGCAGGCCGCGCACCACGAAAGTCAACGATAGCCCGGCGGACGCCAGGACCACCAGCCCCATCGACCAGACCTTGGCGACCATGATCTCGGTCGGCGTCACCGGCATCACCAGCAGGTGCTCGATCGTGCCGTGCTCGCGTTCGCGGATCAGCGCGGCGCCCGTCAGGATGATGGACAGCATCGTGACGTTGTTGATGATCTCCATCAGCGCGCCGAACCAGGCCTGCGTCAGGTTGGGGTTGAAGCGCATGCGCACGGCCAGTTCGACCGGCAGCTCGGTGGGCGCTCGGTAGCGCTTGACGAATTCGTTGACCTCGTCGGTGATGATCTGCTGGATGTAGCTGCTGCCGGTGAACGCCTGGCTCATCCGCGTCGCGTCCACGTTCAACTGGATCTCCGCCGGCCTGCCCGCCAGCACGTCGCGCTGGAAATTGGGCGGGATGCCGACCGAGAAGGTGTAGCGCCCCGCGTCCATGCCGGCGTCGGCCTCGGCCGACGTGATCAGATCCGGCGGCGTGAAGTGCGGCGGATAGAAGGCCGAGACGATGCGCCCGGACAGGGGCGAGACGTCTTCGTCCACCACGGCGATGGGGGCGTTGTGCAGGGTTTCGGGCACCGCGGTGGCCGCCGTATAGATCATCAGCGTGAACGACACGAAGATCAGGATCAGCATCATCGGGTCGCGCGCCAGGCTCCACAGCTCCTTCACGCCCAGGCGGTAGATATTGGCCAGGTGCCTCATGTCAGGTCTCCTGTTTCTTCAGCAGGAGCGCCGAGGCGCCGAGGACGATGGGAATCGCCGCCAGCAAGGGCCAGAACGAGCTTTGCAGGTTCGAGAAGTCCAGGGCCTTGCTGAACACGCCGCGGCTGATGGTGAGCATGTGCGTGGCGGGGTAGACCTGGCCGATCAGCCGGCCGGCGCCTTCCAGCGAAGAGACGGGGTTGAGCAGCCCCGCGAACTGCACCGCGGGCACCAGCGTTCCGATCATGGTGAAGAACAGCGCCGCGATCTGGCTGCGGGTGAAGGTGGAGGCCAGCAGGCCGATGGCGGTGGCGACCACGTTGTAGATCAGCGCGGCCAGCAACAGCGTAGGAAAGCTCCCGGTGATGGGGACGCCGAACAGCGTCACGGCCAGCAAGGTCATCAGCAGGAAGTTCAGCATGGCCAGCGCCACGTAGGGCGCCTGTTTGCCCAGCAGGAATTCCAGCCGCGTCACCGGGGTGACGTAGAGGTTGATGATGGAACCCAGTTCCTTTTCGCGCACCACCGCCAGCGCGGTCAGCATCGCGGGCATCATCAGCAGCAGCAGGGGAATCACGGCGGGCACCATGGCGGGCAGGCTGCGCACGTCCGGGTTGTAGCGGAAGCGCGTTTCGATGTCCACGGGCAGCGCGGCGCTGGCGCCCAGCCGCTCGCGCGCCTGCTGCATCAGCCAGCCCTGGTGCATGCCCATGACGTAGCCGCGGATGGTTTCGGCTCGCTGCGGCATCGCGCCGTCGATCCAGACGCCGATCTGCGCGCTGGCGCCGCGCTGCACGTCGCGGGCGAATCCTTGCGGAATCTCGATGGCCAGCGACAGCTCGCCGCTGCGCATGCGCGCGTCCATGTCGGCGTAATCCGAGATGGGCGGATGTTCGATGAAGTAGCGCGAGCCGGCCAGGTTCAGGCTGTAGTTCTGGCTCAGCCCGGTCTGGTCGCGGTCCATGACCGCATAGCGCAGGTCCTCCACGTCCAGGCTGATGCCGAACCCCATCACGAACATCAGCAGGAGCGACCCGGCCAGGGCCAGCGTCGCGCGCACGGGGTCGCGGCGCAGTTCCAGCGATTCGCGCCACATATAGCTCAGCATGCGCTGCAGGCTGAATCCGCGGCGCTCGGGCTCGGGGGCGGATTCGGGCGCGGCGGTGTCTTCGGGCGTGGCCGCTTCCGCCTGGGTGCCCGCGCCGGCATCGATCAGATAGGCGATGAAGGCCTCTTCCAGCGTCTTCGCGCCGCGCATCCGGGTGATCTCGTCGGGCGAGGCGCTGACCAGCACCTTGCCGGCGTGCATCAGCGACATGCGGTCGCAGCGCTGCGCCTCGTTCATGAAATGCGTGGAGATGAAGATAGTGACCTGGTCCTGCCGCGCCAGCGCGATGAGCAGGCGCCAGAATCCATCGCGCGCGACGGGGTCCACGCCCGAGGTGGGTTCGTCCAGGATCAGCAGTTCGGGCCGGTGCACCATGGCCACCGCCAGCGACAGGCGCTGGCGCACCCCCATCGGCAGGTTCTCGGGCAAGGCGTCCAGCACCTCGCCCAGGTCGAAGCGCGCCACCATCTCGTCCACGCGGGCCGGGATATCGGCCTCGGGCACGTGGAACAGGCGAGCGTGCAGCACCAGGTTCTGCCTGACCGTCAGTTCGCCGTACAGCGAAAACGCCTGCGACATATAGCCCACCCGGCGGCGGGTATCGATGTTCCTGGGGTCGACTTCCGCGCCGAACAGCCAGGCCTGCCCCTCGCTGGCGGGCAAGAGGCCCGTCAGCATTTTCATGGTGGTGGACTTGCCGCAGCCGTTGGAGCCCAGGAACCCGAATATTTCGCCTTTCCGGATGCGGAAATTGACGTGGTCCACCGCGACGAAATCGCCGAACTTCATGGTGAGGTCGCGCGCTTCGATGGCGATCTCGGCATCGTCGCCGACCGCCAGCGGCACGATTTCCACGGGTTTGTGGCCGCGCCGTTTCGCCTCGGGCAGCAGCGCGATGAAGGCGGCTTCCAGGGAATCCGCGCCGGTGCGCCGTTCCAGTTCGGCGGGCGTGCCGGTGGCCAGCACCCGGCCTTCGTCCATGGCGATCAGCCAGTCGAAGCGCTGCGCTTCGTCCATATAGGCCGTGGCGACGATGACGCTCATGCCGCTGCGTTCGCTGCGGATCTGGTTGATCAGGTCCCAGAACTGCGCGCGCGCCAGCGGATCCACGCCGGTGGTGGGTTCGTCCAGGATCAGCAGGTCGGGGTCGTGGATCAGCGCGCAGCACAGCCCCAGCTTCTGCTTCATGCCGCCGGACAGCTTGCCGGCGGGCCGCGACAGGAAGGCCGACATGCCCGTGCTGCGGGTCAGGCTGTCGATGCGGCGGCGGCGCTCGGCCTCGTCGTGGCCGAACAGGCGCCCGAAGAATTGCAGGTTCTCTTCGACCGACAGGGTGGGATACAGGTTCTTGCCCAGGCCCTGCGGCATGTAGGCGATGCGCGGGCACACGGCATCGCGGTGGCGGCTGCCGGCCATGTCGCCGCCCAGCACTTCGACCTTGCCTTCCTGTATCTTGCGGGCGCCGGCCGCCAGCGCCAGCAGGCTGGACTTGCCCACGCCGTCGGGGCCGATCAGCCCCACCATGCGGCCCGCGGGGATGTCGAGCGTGATGCCGTCCAGCGCGACCGTCTTGCCGTAGCGCAGGCTGACGCCGGACAGCGTGACGACGGGGGCGGTCTGCTCGGGCGCCATCAGGGCACCTTGGCTTCAAGGTTGGCGGGCCATTGGGCGTCGGCGTCCAGCTTGAGCCAGGCCACGCCCGGCAGGCCGGTCTTGACCTGCTGAAGATGCCGCTGCAGCAGGTCGGGGCTGATCTGGGCCTTGACCCGGAACATCAGCTTCTGCCGTTCGCTGGCCGTTTCCACGGTCTTGGGCGTGAACTGCGCGGTGCTCGCCACGAAGGACACCTTGGCGGGGATGACGTACTGGGGCGCGGCGTCCAGGATGATGCGCACGTCCTGGCCCATGGCCACGCGGCCCGCCGCCTGCTCGGGCAGGAAGAACGTCATGTAGACGTCGGCCAGGTCCACCATGTTCAGCACCTTGCCGCCGGCGCCCAGGACTTCGCCCGGCTGCGCCACCCGATACTGCACCCGGCCGTCGCGCGGGGCGCGCAATTCGCTGTCGGCGATGTCGGCCTCGATGCGCGCGATGGTGGCCTGCGCCGCCGTGACGGCGGATTCCGCGCCGACCTGCGCGGCGCGCGCGGCGTCGATGGCCGCCTGGGCCGCGTTCACCTGCGCGCGGGAGGCATGCACGGCGGCCTGCGCGCTGCGCATGCGGGCGCGGTCGTCGTCCAGTTCCTGGATCGAGGACGCGCCTTCCTTGGACAGGGCCTCGGAGCGCGCGAGGCGGCGCCGGGCGGCGTCCAGTTCGCTTTCCCGCTGCACCACCACGGCCTCGGCCGCCAGCTTGTCGCTTTCGCGCTGGACGACCTGCGCGCGGGCGCTGGCCGCGGCGTTGACGGCCTGCTGGTGCTGGGCGCGGGCCTCTTCGCGCTGGGCCTGCAGCGTGTCGATCTGCATGCGCGCCAGCGGCTGGCCCGCGGTGACGAAATCGCCTTCGGAGGCCAACACTTCCTGCACGCGGCCCGCCAGCTTGGCCGCCACGTCGATCTCGGTGGCTTCGATGCGGCCGTTGCCGCTGACGAAGCCGGCGCCCGGGCCGCTGTCGGAAAGCATCCGCCAGCCGTAATAACCGGCAGCGGCGACGGCCAGGACAACCAGGACGGGGACCAGTTTTCGGGTGGGCAGGCGCATCGGAAGGATCCTTGGTTCTCAGTTATCGGGGGCTGGCGTCTTGCGGGACCGCGGCGGCCTGGGCCGGGGCGGGGGCTTGCGTGCCGCCGCCCAGCGCGGCGTACAGCCTGACCCGGCTGGACAGCAGGGCGCGGCGCGTCTGCGCGAGCTTCTGCTGGGCCGCGAGCAGGTCGCGCTGGGCGTCCAGCACTTCCAGGTACGGCGACGCGCCGTGGTCATAGCGCAGTTGCGCCAGGCGGGCGCGCTCGCTTTGCGCCGCCACGGTGGCGCGCAGCACGTCCACTTGCTCCGCCAGCCAGCGGCGGGCGGACAGGGCGTCGGACACGTCCTTGAACGCCGTCTGTATGGTCTGTTCGTAACTGGCCACGGCCTGGTCGCGCCGCGCTTCGGCCAGGTCCACGGTAGCGCTGCGGCGGCCGGCGTCGAAGAGCGGCAGGCTGATGCTGGGCGCGAAATTCCAGGCGCGGCTGCCGCCCGCGAACAGGCCGTCCAGTTCGGCGCTGGCGGTGCCGAACGCGCCGGTCAGGGTGATGCTGGGCAGGAAGGCGGCGCGGGCCGCGCCGATATTGGCATTCGAGGCCCGCAGGCGGTGTTCGGCGGCGACGATGTCGGGGCGGTTGACCAGCAGCTCCGACGGCAGTCCGGGCGGCAGATCGAGCATGACCGTGCCGTCGTCCAGGCGGGGAGGCATCCCGGGCAGGTCCAGCGGCGCGCCCAGCAGCAGTTCCAGCGCATGGGCCTGTTCGGCGCGGGCCTGTTCCAGGTCGGCGCCCAGCGCCTTGGCCTGCTGCCACAGCGTTTCGACCTGGGTGAGGTCCAGCTTCGAGATGGCGCCCACTTCGTAGCGGCGGCGGAAGATGCGCAGCGACTCTTCGCGCGAGGCGATGGTTTCGCGGGTCAGCGCCAGGCGTTCGTCCAGTTCGCGCAGCGAGAGGTAGCTGTCCGCCACTTCGGCGACGAGACTCAGCGTGGCGGCCCGGGCGGCCGCGTCGGATGCCAGGTAGTTCTGCAGCGCGGCATCCTTCAGGTTGCGCACCCGGCCCCAGAAATCGAGTTCCCAACTGGCCATTCCAAGTCCCACCTGGTATTGGCTGGTCACCTGCGGTTGCCCGGTGAGGTTCAGGTCGCCTGGCACGCGGGAGCGGGACCCGTCGGCCTGCGCGCCGATGGTGGGGAACTGGTCCGCGCGCTGGATGCCGTACAGCGCGCGCGCCTCTTCGACGCGCAGCAGCGCATTGCGCAGGTCGCGGTTGTTGTCCAGGGCGGTGGCGATCAGCCCTTGAAGCACGGGGTCGGGGAAGTAGGTTTGCCAGCCGATGTCGGCCGCCGCCGTGGCCGCCGCGGCGCCGGAATCGCCGGCCGCGTAGGTGGCGGGCACGGGCAGGGCGGGGCGGTGGTAGTCGGGCGCCAGCGAGACGCAGCCGCCGGCCAGCAGCACCAGCAGGGCGGCGGGCGCGAGACGCGCGGCGATCGAGGCCGGAAACGGGCGACGTGTCATGCGAGGTTTCTCCAGCGCGAGGGCGCCGGGGGCCGCCCCGGGTAGGCAGGCTTGTGGCGCCGCCTTCGGGACGGACCACCCGGCACCAAGGTCATGTCCGTATTGTGCCTAACCGCGCCTGCGCATTCCTTGACCTGGATCAAGTTAGCGACTGACCGGTCGGTTTTTAATGCATTGTATGCATGGAGGGAGCAGCAGGATGAACACGCAGCGCCGTCGTCTTCCGCAGGCCGTGCGGGTCGGGCAGATTCTCGACGCCGCGCTGCAGGAATTCTCGCAGGCCGGCTACGCCGGCGCCAGGATGGATGACATCGCGCTGCGCGCGGGGCTGTCCAAGGGGGGGCTATACGCGCATTTCGACAGCAAGGAGGCCGTCTTCGAAGCCCTGCTGGCGCGGCACCTGAGCCCCTCGCGGCTGGACGTCGACGCCGTGGTGGACGGCGCCGCGACGCCACGCCATCTGGCCGAGCGCATCGTCAATCATCTCTACGTCAGCCTGGGCAACCCCGCCATGGTCAGCACCCTGCGCCTGCTGCTGGCCGAAAGCGGCCGGGTGCCGCACCTGGCGGCGCGCTGGCGCAGCGACACCGCGGACGCGCACCAGGCCGACATGGCCCGGCTGCTGGAACGCGCGCGGGCCCGCGGCCTTTGCGGCGATTGCGTGGCGCGGGACCACCCCTGGCTGCTGCTGTCGCCCATCGTCCATACGCTCGTCATGTCGGCGCTGTTCGGTCCGGGCGAACGCATCGATCTTCCGGAGCGCCGCCAGGCGCACGTGGCGCTGATCTGCGAATTGTTGCGCCCGCCCGCCGCGCCGGTTCCTCCAGGCGCGGGCCAGGCTTCTTGACGTTGCGGACGCCATAGTGTCCTATCCAGGCTGGGCCCTGCGGCAGCCATGGACGAGCTATGCGACGAGGCGATGCGCCTACTTCGGGAATGACGGTCGGCGGGCCGTCCTGGCGCTATCTTCCCGTGGCGCTGGCCCTGGCGCTTCCCGTCCTCGTCTGCGTGGTATGGACCTGGCTGCATGCGAACAGCGTCCAGCGGCAGGAAGCCGGAATGGCGGCGCGCATCGTGCGCGTCCAGGCCGAGAGCATTCTCTCCCAGTCCTGGGACATGGTGGAGCGGGTAGCGGCGCTGGCGTCCGGGCCGTGCGCCGAACTGCTGCCCGACCTGCAGCGCTGGGGCGCGCTCAATCCGTATTTCCGGTCCCTGGTCCTGGCCCGCGACGGCCGCGTCTATTGCTCGTCGGCGCTGGGCGGGGTGGATGCCTCGGTCGACGATTTCAGCCGATGGCCCGTCCGCATATCGCCGGACGTCTGGCCGCTCACGGTGACCGGCACGCCCCTGGCTCCCGACCGCCCGGCCGTCCTGGTGGGCAAATCCCGTCCGGACGGGTATAGCGGCATCGTCGAGGTGGACGGCCGCTATGTCCAGGATCTTCTGAATGCCGTCGCCACCATGGGCGACCTGCAGCTCGAACTCATCGTGGGCAAGGGCGCCCCGATCCGCAGCGACTCCTGGGGGCGTTCGGCGGCGCCCGCCATGCCGCTGTACCGGGAAACCGCCAGCGGGCCGGGCGGAGCGGCGCTCGCCATCGACGTGATGGTGCCGCCCGAGGCGTTCGTGCAGGCGTGGTCGCGGTCCATGTTGACGTATCTTCCGGCGGCGCTGTTGATCGGGGCGGGCCTGGCGCTGGGCGCGTATCGCCTGCAATCCAGCCGGCAGTCGTTCAAGGAGCAATTGCGCCGCGCCATGCGGGCCGACGAGTTCCAGGTGCATTACCAGCCGTTGTACGGGCAGGCCACGGGCCGGTGCGAAGGCGTCGAGGCGCTGATGCGCTGGGAGCGGCCCGGCGTGGGCCCGGTGCGTCCGGACATCTTCATCGCGGCGGCCGAGGCGGAAGGCATGATCGTTGCGCTGACCCGGCACCTGTTGACGCTGATCGAGCGCGACGTGCGGACCTGGGCCACGCCGCCGGACTTCCGCATCGGCGTGAACATCGCGCCCGAGCACCTGTCCAGCGCCGGGCTGGTGCCCGACATCCAGGCGTTCGTCGCGAGCGTCGCGGCGCGCCGCCCGCTGATCGTGCTCGAAATCACGGAACGCAGCCTGATCTCCGACAACGGGCAGGCGCGGCGCAATATCGACGCCCTGCGCGCCAAGGGCTTGCGGGTGGCCATCGACGACTTCGGCACGGGGCACTGCTCGCTTTCGTACTTGCAGGAGTTTCCGGTGGATTACCTGAAAATCGACAAGGGTTTCGTGCAGGCCATCGAATCGGCGGGCGAAGAGGCGCCGGTGCTGGACGTGATCATCACTCTGTCCAGCCGCCTGGGGCTGGCGGTGGTGGCCGAGGGCGTGGAGACCCAGCGCCAGTTCGACTACCTGAAGGCGCGCGGGGTCGCCTTCATCCAGGGATACTTCTTTGCGCGGCCCATGCCGTCGGCCGAGTTCGCGCGCTGGTACGCCGAGGACGCGCAGGCGGGCGCCGCCGGCCAGGAGGGGTAGGGGTTCAAGCCGCCTTGCCGCCCGGAGCGGCCTTGGTGAAGAACAGGTCGGTGATGGTCTGGCTGTCCATGGGTTCGCCGCTGATGGCGCGCGCCAGCAATTCCGCGCCCAGCAATTGCACCGAGAACACCAGGTCCGGCTGCACGCGGCGGATTTTCTCGAGGTGCTTGCTGGTGTTGACCAGCGCCACCGTCTTGGCGCCGGTGTCGCCCGTCGCTTCCTTCGCGGCCAGCACGATGAACGCGTTCTCGGCGTCGTCGTCGCGCAGCGCCAGCACGTAGCGCGCGCGGGCCACACCCGCGTTGCGCAGCACTTCCACGCTGGACGCGTCGCCCTCGATCAGGTCGGCGGCCGCCGGGTACTCCTGCGCCGTGCCGGCGGGCACGATGACGGTGACCTCGTCGCCGCGGCGGCGCAGGCCATCGTAGACGCTCAGCGCCAGGGGCGTCGCGCCCGCGATGATGATGTGGTTCTTGCGCATGGCGGTGGAAAACTTGCCTTTGACCAGCCGTTTCAGATTGCCGCCGATCACCGGTCCGGCGATCGCGCTGATGGAGGTGGCGAATATGGTGATGCCCAGGATGATAATCGACGCGGTGAACAGCCGCGCGGTGCCCGTGTGGGGCGTGATGTCGCCGTATCCCACCGTGGACATGGATACGATCGAGAAATAGAAGGCCGTCCCGGCATCCCGGATCGGCGGGTTGAATTCGCTGCCCAGGTAGAGCGTGCCGAAGACCGCGTAGATCACCAGAGACAGCATGCTCACCACGGCGAACAGCGAGCCCGCGGTGACGCTGGCCCGGTCGAAGCGCCGCCAGTAGGCGATCAGCGCGATGACGAGGACCAGGGTGTAGATGCCCAGGCCGGCCCGGCCGTGGTCGTCCAGTATGGCGAACGTGCCGATGCCGATCAGCAGCACCAGCGAAAACGCCCAGGCGATGCGGGCCTTGAGGATCAGGCCCAGCGCGATGACCTGCAATCCCATGCCCAGCACCAGGCGCGGGATCTCCAGCAGGCCGACCACCCGCATGACCTCGTGCCAGTTGTCGATGGCGAGCCAGAATGAATACTCCCGCGCGCGCACTTCGCGCAGCACCGGGTGCATGAAGGCATAGCCGTCCAGCGCCACCAGGATGGCCAGGCACCAGTTGGGCGGAAACAGCGCCAGCAGTTTCCGGACGCGGCGCATGAAGGGAACGGGCATGATTGGCATGGGAGCGGGTCCTTTGGCGGCATTTTAGGATGTGCGCATACCCAGGGTGTCCTATACCGGATATGTATAGAAGACTATCAACAAAGAATTACTGGAAACCTGCCCGAGGTCCTAAACTTCCTGCATCACGCGGCTATCCGCAAGGATCGCCGCTGATAAGGGCGGTGCGCCCGCCGGTCTGTCGGGGCGGGTCCATCGTCTGGCGTTGATCACGCTGCAGTCTGTGCAGGGACTAGAGACCCCGCACGGATTCACGGCTTGGCCGTGCGTGAGCAGTATGAGGCACGAATGTTGGAATCGCGTGGGCCAGGTAGAAGGCATCAGTGCCGGCTGATGACTCCAGGTTCACGTGTTGTTTTAGCGCGGCGTCTTACCTTTCGGGGCAGCGCCGCGTTTTTTTCGTCCGGCTGCGGCGCGCCGCCGGACCGGCCCCGTCACGAAGACGCGTCCGCCATCTCCCGGCGCCAGTCGTCCAGCGCTTCCATCCGGCTCTCTTCCCCCACCGCCCGAAACTCCAGGTCGAACGCGATGTCCGCGGCGAACATATAGCCCCAGCCGTGCACGGCGCGGATGGGCAAGGCCATGTGGTGGGCGGCCGCCTTGCGGCGCAGGCGGCTGATCATCACGTCCACGAAGCGGCGCCGCGTGATGCCGCTGTCCGTTTCGTCGGCCCCGTCGGCGTGGAACGCATCGCGGCTGACCTTGCGGTCGGGAGAATCCACCAGCCGCGACAGGAAGTCGCGTTCGCCCGTGGTCAGGCCGAGCGTGCGGCCGTCCGGGCTGACCAGCGTCCATCCCTTGTTTGCCAGGCGCCAGGTTTCCTGGGCGGCCTCCATGGGCGCATGCGCCTCGGGAAAGACGTCCGCGCTTTCCTGGATGGCGGCCCGGCGCACCAGGGCCTGCAGCGCCGCGGCCAGTTCCAGCCCCGTGACGTCCGGGGGCAGACAGGCGTCGGCCCCGCAGAGCAGGGTGCGGATGCGGCTTTCAGCATCGGGAAACGGGGAGATGGCGACGATGCCCAGGCCGCGGTCCGCCGCGCGCAGCCGCACCGCGGCATTGTGGATGTCCGGCAGCGGCGCTTCCAGCACGATCAGGGGGCAGGGGCGGCGGAAATACCGCTCGTAGACCTTGGCCAGGTCATTGCAACGGCGGACGTTGAAGCCCAGATGAGACAGGGCCTCGGCGAGTCTGGCATGTCTGGCGTCGTCGTAGCCAAGAAAAATGACATCCAGCGTGTTGTTCATGGGTGCTTCCAGGACGCAGCCGTCCGGCGGGGTTGGTCGAAGGGGCGCGCGGCCGGCCTGGTGCCCAGGTCCAGGTCATTGCGGCCGGCTTTCGGCGGATCCGCGCGTCGATGCCGCAGGGAAGTCACGTCCGTGTTTCATTTAAACACGGGCGTGTTTTTTTGTGAAGATACGTTTCTCTAGTTTCCGATGGTAACTTACGTGCAAGATCAAATGGAGGGGAAATGCTTGAAATAGTGTTTGTTTTGAAATTGGGGACGACAACGTATTAAGTATCGCCGATACATTATTTTCTATTTCAGATACAAGAAAGCCCTAAACTTGCGCCGGTTTTCATTTCCCGCGCCGGCCGGCGCATGCGGCCACGGCTGCGCTTTGACGTAGCTGAAATCTTCCAAGTCGATGATAGATATGGATTTTATGGGGCGCATCAGGGGCGCGCCCTGGCATCCGCGCGGCCGGCAACGGCGCGCGGCGGCCCGATAGCGCGATTTGCGGATTAGCCCGGGAATTGGTGCGCAATCCGTTTATTTGGCGTCAGTATCGGGATGCTTTAATAAAAAACATAAATCCATATTAATAATGTCTCAGGTTGATCGATTGGACACGTTTAGCCATCGTCTGCGCAACGCAAGAATGCTTCAGGGATGGACTCAAAAGGACTTGGCGGTCGCGAGCAACCTGTCCCAAAGCGCTATCGGCAATTACGAGAGCGGGCAGCGCCGGCAACCGTCCAGCGGCGCGCTCATCAAGCTGACCCGCGCGCTGTGCGTCAATCCCATGTGGCTCAGCACCGGCGAGGGGCCGATGCTGAACGCGGATTCCGCCTGCGGCGCGGGCGGGATTCCCGTGCCGGCCGCCTGGCCCTTCGAAACCGTCTCCTACGCCACCTATGCCCGTTTGAGTTCGCAGGAAAAGCGGCAGATCGAGCAGGTGCTGGCCGCCTACATCAAGGCACGCGGCGAATAGACCCGAGCGGCTGGGCCGCCGCCGCAGGCCGCTGCCGGCCGCCGGCCGCCGGCGCCTGCGCGCCGTCGTCCGCGCCGCGGGCGTCCGTGCGCAGGCGGCTGCGCAGGCGCTCCACCGGGTCCGCGATCAGCCCGTTGAGCAGCGCCGAGAAACCGATACAGCCCGTGATGACCAAGGCCGAGAACAGCATGGGCTGGTGCACGTTGACCTCGTCGAGCAGCCAACTGAAGAACATGATCACCAGCGAGTGGCAGATGTAGATCGGGTAGCTCAATTCCCCGATCGCCTTGTCCAGCCGATGGCGGGACTGGAACAGGAAGGCCAGCGGCAGCAGCGCGGCGAAGAGCAGCACCGCCAGGCCGTCGCGCACCGTGGGGTTGATGCCGACCGAGAAGTGCGCGATACAGTACGCGACCAGCAGCGCCGTGCCCAGTTCGGGCAGGCGCTTCGCCTTCTGGGTCCATGCCCTGTAGCGCGGCAGCAGGACCTGGTGCGACAGCGAGCCGATCAGGAACAGCGCCAGTTCCGTCGGAAAGAAGCGATAGGTCCAGGGATCGCTCAGGCCGATGCCGGTCGCGATCAGCACTCCGCGCAGGGCGAGCGACGCCGCCAGCAGGGCCAGCAGCCGGCGCGGCGATCCCAGCACGAAAGGCGCCACCAGGTAGAAACTCATCTCGACGCCCAGGGTCCAGGCCTGGGGCACCAGCAGGCCGTGGTACAGCGGCACCTCGCTGTGGGCGAAGCTGCCGGTGAATGCCAGCGTAGCGTGTTCGATGCCGAAGAACATCAGCCAGTCCTGGCCCATGATGAAAATATTGGAAAGGATCAGGAAGAGTTCGGCGCTGAAGGGCAGCGCTTCGTAGAAGCGGAAGAATGCGCCGCCGCTCAGCGCATGGGCGAGGAGCGTCATGGCGGCCACCGCCAGGTAGATCGGGAACAGGCGCAGGAAGCGGTTCGCGTAGAACTTGCCCACCGCGCCCTGGTAGTGGTCGGTGGCCGTCAGCACATAGGAAATCAGGAAGCCCGAAATGACATAGAACAGTTGCACCGCCAGCCTGCCGCCGACCAGGTGGTCCGCATTGCCGCCGCCCAGGTGATCCAGCACCACCGATAGTGCCAACAAGGTTCTCAAGAAGCCCATCGCCGTGTCTCCAGGAATAGTTTTTTTTGGTCCTGCGGGGAGCCTGACACCTGCGCCTGCGGTACTTGCGGCCGACTCCCCATTTCCTGGAGCTGCCAGGTCCGGCCGGAGGTGGACCCGTATCGATTCTGCGCGCCGCCCTCCGCCGCCGCCATGCGGCTTACGATGCAGCAGGCCATGCCTTCGGAGCGGGCGGCATGGCCGCTGTGCTGCTTTTGGATACGGCTGTTGGGCGGAGAACACAGTCGCCATGCCCCAAGGGCGGTTACAGTTGGGGTATGTAATTCTCTGGAGCCCCGTTCATGCCTATCCTGACGTCCACGCCTTGCCGGCTGCTTTGCCTGGGCCTTCTGGCCGCGGCATTGGCGGGCTGCGCAGGCTCGACCGGCGGCGCGCGGCCGCAAGGCGCGGCCGCGGCCAATGCCGCCAGCAGCGCGGATTCGCTGGCGCAGACCAGTTGGGAACTGGTGCGCTGGACACAGCCTGGCGGGTCGCTGCGCGACATTCCCCATGGCGACAACGGCGAGCCCGTGCGCCTGACCTTCCTGGCGCAGGGCAAGCAGTACCGCGTCAACGGATTTTCGGGCTGCAACCGCTACATGGGGACGTACAAGCTCGAGGGCGGCAAGCTCTACATCGACGCGCCCGCCGCCACGCGCATGGCCTGCGTGCCGCCCGAACGCGCGCGCCTGGAGGCCGACTACCTGCGCGGCCTGGCCGCGATCGACACGTTCACGCTGGACAGCGGCGGCGCGCCGCGGCACCTGACCTTCAACCTGCGCGGCGGCGACGTGCTGGAATTCGCGCGGCGCCAGGATCCCCCGACGCCGTAGGCGCGGCGGCCGATACGCGTTTTCGCCTGCTTTCGGGAGATTCCCATGCCCATTTCCGCTTCCCTGCGCTGGCTGGCGCCCTGCCTGCTGGCCGTCGGCCTTGCCGCCTGCTCGTCGCCGCCCAGGCGCGCCGCCGACGGACAGGATCCCCGTTTCCAGCCCGCCTCGGCGTCGGACATCCTGGCCCAGACTAGTTGGGACCTGGCGCGCTGGACGAAACCGGGCGGCGCGCTGCGCCCGGTGCCGCATCCGTCCACGCATTCGCGTCCCCTCACGGTCAGCTTCATCCATGACCAGGGCGCGCCGCGCATCGCGGGTTTCGCGGGGTGCAACCAGTACAGCGCGTCCTACACGGTCGCCAACGGCCTGCTGATCGTGCGCGACCATCCCGTGTCGACGATGATGGCCTGCGCGCCCGACAGCATGGCGCTGGAACAGGATTTCCTGGCGGGCATGACGCGCATCACGGCCAGTTCGGTGGACAGCACCAACAACCCGCAGCGCATGACCTGGATTCTGGCCTCGGGCGACACGCTGGACTTCGGCCGCCGCACCGATCCCATCGCCGGCGGCCAGCCGGGGCCGACCAAGCTGGTGTACGTGAACTCGGAGCGGGTGCCGTGCAGCGCGGGCGTGGGCCGCGCCATGTGTTACCAGGTGCGGGACAGCGCCGCGCAGCCCTGGCAGTTCTGGCACGGGGAAATAACCGGTTTCCATTTCCAGCCGGGCATCCGCTATCGGCTGCGCGTCGTCGAGGTGCAGGACCCGAATCCGCCCGCCGACGCCTCGTCCGTGCGCTGGGTGCTGGACGCCGTGGTCGAACAGGAAATCGTCCCCCGTTGAGCGCGGTCAAGCCGGGACGGGGGCGGCGGCCGGCCAGCGATTACTATTACGGGTTTCGCCGTCCGTCTTCCGCCGCTTTTCCATGACTTCCGTCGTCAATATCGCCGCCTACAAATTCGTTTCCCTGGATTGCCTGCCGGAGCTGCGCCTGCGGCTGCTGGACGAGGCGGCCCAGGCCGCGCTCAAGGGCACGATCCTGCTGGCCGAGGAGGGCATCAACCTGTTCCTGGCGGGGTCGGCGGAGGGCATCGACGGTTTTCTGGGGTCCCTGCGCGCCGACGCGCGCTTCGCGGACCTCGAGGTGAAGTTCAGCCGCAGCGGCGCCGTGCCGTTCCGCAAGCTGCTGGTGAAGGTCAAGCGCGAGATCATCCGCATGGACCACCCGGCCATCCGCCCCGAGGCGGGGCGGGCGCCCGGCGTGGACGCGCATACGCTGGCGCGCTGGCTGGAACAGGGCGTGGACGACGCGGGGCGCCCGGTGGTCATGCTGGACACCCGCAACGCCTTCGAAGTGGATGAAGGCACCTTCACGAACGCGATCGATTGGCGCATCGAGCGCTTCACGCAGTTTCCCGCCGCGGTGCAGGCGCACCGCGCCGAACTCGAAGGCAAGACCGTGGTCAGCTTCTGCACCGGCGGCATCCGCTGCGAAAAGGCGGCCATCTACATGAACGAGGCCGGCATCCCGAACGTCTACCAGCTCGACGGCGGCATCCTCAAGTACTTCGAGGAAACCGGCGGCCCGGGCTACGAGGGCAAGTGCTTCGTGTTCGATGAACGGGTTTCGCTGGATCCAGCGTTGGAGCCGTCTGTCGCTTTGGGTGTCTGACACCCGGGAAGGCCTGCTCCAGCCCGGAAGGACATCTCGTACGGGTGTCAGACACTGGCGGCCGAGCCCCACACCTCCCTGTGTCTGACACCCGTACGAGATAGTCCCGCAGGCTTGAGACCGTCTCCCCGGGTGTCAGACACCCGGAAGTGATTACCGCACCCGCATGCCCGGCTTGGCGCCGGGGAACGGTTCCAGCACATAGATACCCGCGTCGACCGACTCGTCCGCATGGCTGGCGGCCAGCACCATGCCTTCGGACACGCCGAACTTCATCTTGCGCGGGGCCAGGTTGGCCACCATGACGGTCAGCTTGCCGATCAGGTCTTCGGGCTGGTAGGCCGACTTGATGCCGGAGAACACGTTGCGGTGGCGGCCTTCGCCCACGTCCAGCGTCAGGCGCAGCAGCTTGGTCGAGCCTTCCACGTGTTCGCAGTTGACGATCTGCGCGATGCGCAGGTCGACGCGGGCGAAGTCGTCGATGGAGATGGTGTCGGCCAGCGGTTCGCCGCCGGGCACCACCGCCGGGGCGGCGGGCGGTTCGAACAGGTCGTCCAGCATCTGCGGTTCGACGCGCTGCATCAGGTGCTTGAACGGCGCCACGCCCTGCGGCAGCGCCGAGGCGTCGGCCCAGGTGAACGGAGCCTGCGCGCCGAAGAGTTCCAGCGCCACGCGTTCGGCCAGGGCCGGCAGCACCGGCGCCAGCATGACCGACAGGGCCTTGAAGCCCGCCAGCGAGCGCGAGCAGATGTCCTGCAGCCTGGCCTTTTGTTCGTCGTCCGCCGTGGCGATGCCCTTGGCCAGGACCCAGGGCTGCGCGGTGTCGAACGCCTGGTTGATGCGGTCGGCGTAGGCCATGATCTCGCGGATGGCGCGGTTGTATTCGCGGGCCTCGAACGCGGCGCGGATGGATTCCGCCTGTTCGGCGTATTCCGCGGCCAGCGCGGCGGTGTCGCCGGCGTAGGCCAGCACGCCGTCGAAGTGCTTGGTGATGAAGCTGGCGGCGCGGCTGGCGATGTTGACGTACTTGCCGACCAGGTCGCTGTTGACCCGGGCGATGAAGTCGTCGGGATTGAAATCGATGTCTTCGACCCGCGCGTTCAGCTTGGCGGCGATGTAGTAGCGCATCCACTCGGCGTTCATGCCGAGTTCCAGGTAGCGCAGCGGCGAAATGCCGGTGCCGCGGCTCTTGGACATCTTTTCGCCGCTGACCGTGATGAAACCGTGCACGTTCACCGCGTCCGGCGTCTTGCGGCCGGCGAACTTCAGCATCGCGGGCCAGAACAGCGCGTGGAAGTACACGATGTCCTTGCCGATGAAGTGGACCTGTTCGGTGCTGCCGGCGGGGTCGAGCAGGGCGTCGAAATCCAGGCCCTTGAGCGCGCAGTACGACTTCAGCGAGGCCAGGTAGCCCACCGGCGCGTCCAGCCACACGTAGAAGTACTTGCCCGGCGCATCCGGGATCTCGATGCCGAAATAGGGGGCGTCGCGGGAAATGTCCCAGTCGCCCAGCTTGGCTTCGCCATCGTCCGCGCCCAGCCATTCGCGCGTCTTGGCCAGCATTTCGGGCTGCAGGTGCTTGGTGCCGGCGGCGTTCGAGCCGGTGGTCCATTGCTGCAGGAATTCCACGCAGCGCGGATCGGACAGCTTGAAGAAGAAGTGGTCCGACGACTTCAGCACGGGCGTGGCGCCGGTCAGCGCCGAGTACGGGTTGATCAGGTCGGTGGGCGCGTAGACCGCGCCGCAGACCTCGCAGGAATCGCCGTACTGGTCCTTGGCGTGGCACTTGGGGCATTCGCCCTTGATGTAGCGGTCGGCCAGGAACATGCCCTTGACCGGGTCGTAGAACTGCTCGATGGAGCGGGTCTCGATCAGGCCCTGGGCCTTCAGCGCGCGGTAGATATCGTGCGACAGCGCGACGTTCTCGGCGGAATCGGTGGAGTGCCAGTGGTCGAAGCGGATGTGGAAACCGTTCAGGTACTGCGGGCGTTCCGCGGCGTAGCGGGCCACCAGCGCCTGCGGCGTGATGCCTTCCTTTTCCGCCTTCAGCATGATGGGCGCGCCGTGCGCGTCATCCGCACCCACGAAGTGCACCGTGTGGCCCGCCATTCGCATCGAACGAACCCAGATATCGGCCTGGATGTACTCCATGATGTGGCCGATGTGGAAAGATCCGTTGGCGTAGGGCAGCGCAGTGGTGACAAAGAGGGTGCGAGACATGGTTGTCGATAGAGGTTGAGGGAAAAGGAATTGGCCGGCCATTTTAGGGCAACGGCGAAGACTTGCCTGGCGGGGGCGCCGGGAATGGCCCGTCCACGGCTCGGCCCGCCCGCCGCGGCGGGCGGATCAGGCTGGATTCAGGGCGAGGGGAAGCGGCGGGATCGGGCGGCGAGGCCGCCTTGCGGACGCATGAAGCCGCGGCCCGCTTGCGCCGCGGGCATCGGGAAAGCCGCCGTCAGCGGATTTCGCGGGCTTCGACGTCGATCACGTCGCCGCGCGGTTGCGTGGCGAAGGGGGCGGCGGCGGACTGGAACGGTCCGGTGCGGGCGCCCTGGCGCTGGCTCCAATAGGCGCGGACGCCGAAAGGTCTGCCGCGCACCTTGGCGACCACGTACAGGATCGCCACGGCGATCGCCGTGGAAAGCATGAACACCAGCGCCATCGCCATGCCGATCAAGGCCAGGGCGGCGAATAGGACGGCACGAAAGAAGCGGATAAGTGTGTTGGTCATGAAGATCGGATGCAAAACGCAGCGAAAGGTTCCCGGTATCCGCTATCCTTTAGGGGATGGCGGCCCGCAGAAGCCGCGCTGCCTACGGAACCACAGTGATATGAGTATAACGATAGAAAACATCCGCGCCGCGCTGCGCGCCGCGCAAGACCCGAATACCGGCCTGGATTTGGGTGTTTCTGTAAAAGATCGTGACATTCAGTTGGGCGGCGGCCGCGTCGCGGTGGCGCTGGAACTGGGCTATCCCGCCGACGCCGTCAAGGACCAGGTGCGCCAGATCGCCGAAGCGGCGCTCGCGGACGCCGGGGCGCCTGGCGCGCAGGTCTCCGTGACCTGGAAGGTGGCCGCCCACGCGGTGCAGAAGGGGCTGAAGCCCCTGCCCAACGTGCGCAACATTATTGCGGTCGCCTCCGGCAAGGGCGGCGTGGGCAAGAGCACCACGGCGGTGAACCTGGCCCTGGCCCTGGCGGCCGAAGGCGCCAAGGTCGGCCTGCTGGACGCCGACATCTACGGCCCCAGCGTGCCGACCATGCTGGGCATCTCGGGCCGCCCCGAGAGCCTGGACAACAAGAGCATGGAGCCGCTGACGGGCCACGGCCTGCAGGCCAATTCCATCGGCTTCCTGATCGACGCCGATTCGCCCGCCATCTGGCGCGGCCCGATGGTGACGCAGGCCCTGGAACAACTGCTGCGCCAGACCAACTGGCGCGATCTCGATTACCTGATCGTCGACATGCCCCCGGGCACGGGCGACGTGGCCCTGACCCTGGCGCAGAAGGTGCCCGTCGTGGGCGCCGTCATCGTCACCACGCCGCAGGACGTGGCCCTGCTGGACGCGCGCAAGGGCTTGCGCATGTTCCAGAAGGTCGACGTGCCGATCCTGGGCGTGGTCGAGAACATGGCCATCCACATCTGCTCGCAGTGCGGGCACGCGGAACACATTTTCGGCGAGGGCGGCGGCCAGCGCATGGCCGAGCAATACCACACGCCGTGGCTGGGCAGCCTGCCGCTGACCCTGGCGATCCGCGAACAGACCGACGCCGGCACGCCGACCGTGGTGTCGGACGCGGGCAGCGAGGCCGCGGCGCTGTATCGCGGCATCGCCCGGAAGCTGGCCGCCGGCGTCGCCGCGCTTCCGCGCGACATGGCGGGCAAGTTTCCGTCCATCGTCGTGCAGCAGCCGACCTGAAGCATGCGGTGGACAGCCCGTGCCTTCTTGGCAGGATGTTGTGTGATGGCGGGCGAGGCGCTGGCCAAGCGCCCGGAAATCATCGTGGACCCGGGCGGCGTGCCGCCGGCCGCGCTGCAGGCGATCACCGAGGCGGTTGACGCGATCGCGCGGCTGGCCGAAGACCAGGACGGCGGCGAAATCAACCGCCTGCGCCGGCGCGCGCGCGACGCGACGCTGGCGGCGCTGGCCACCCAGGGCTATTTCTCGCCGACGGTGACGCTCGAGGCCGGCACCGACATCGGCGGCGAAACGTGGGACATCGGCATCGTCTCCGGCAAGCGCACGACCGTCGGCTCGGTGGACCTGGCCTTCACGGGCCGGATCACCCGGCCCGAGTTCGCCGATCGCGTGCGCAAGCTGCGGGAAGACTGGCTGCTGAAGGCGGGCCAGCCCTTCATCAACAGCGACTGGAACAAGGCCAAATCGACCCTGCTGGACGAGGTGTCCTCGCGCGACTTCATGCTGGCGCGCATGACCGCGTCGCAGGCCGAGATCGAGGCCGATACGGCGTCGGCCGCCTTGCGCGTCACGATAGACAGCGGCCCCCAGGTCCGCATGGGCGAACTCACCACCGACGGCCTGAAGCGGGTGCCGGAGAAGCTGGTCGAGCGCTACGTGCGCTATTCGCCGGGCGCCGCGTATGACCAGAACAAGCTGGACACCTGGCAGCAGGATCTGCAATCCACGGCTTTCTTCCGTGGTGCGTTCGTGTCGCTGGAACAGCCGGGCAAGGCGCAGCCGGCCCCCGCGCCCAACGCCGACCGGGCGCGCGCGCCGGGCTCGACCGACCTGGCCGCCGCCACGCCGGCGGGAGATCCCTCCGTGTCCGGCGCCATGCCCGCGCCGCCGCCCGCCTACGATTCGAACGGCGAGGTGACCTTGCCGGTGCAGGTGCGGGTGGTGGAAGCGCCGCCCAAGCGGTTCACGGGGTCGATAGGCGTGGACGACGAGGCCGGCCTGCGCGTGGAATCGCTGTACCGGCAGAACGTGGTGTTCGGCCAGCCGCTCACCATGGAGACGGGCTTCAGCGTGGACCGGCTGCAGCAGCGCGTCTACGCGGACTTCCTGTTGCCGCCGAATGAGCGCGGCTACAAGGACTCCTTCGGCCTCCTGTACGACCATTCCGACATCCAGGGGCTGGACGTGACGCGTTACGCCCTGGGCGCGACCCGCCTGCAAGAGCGCAAGGGCGCGGGCGACAGCCGGGTCGAATACGAAACGCGCTGGGGCATGCTGCTGGCGCAGGATCACGTGAAGATCGATGGCGGCGACCAATACATCTTGCCGACCCTGACCGCCACGGCCGAATGGCTGCGCCGCGACGTGGACAACAAATACGATCCGCGCGAAGGCAACCTGATCGCGGTGGGCGGCGGCGTGGGCGTGACGCTGGACACGGGCGAACCCTACACCCGCGCCCGGCTGCGGGCCCAGAAATGGTGGCCCATCGGCAAGCTGGACGTCCTGACCGTGCGCGGCGAGGTCGGCCGGGTGTGGTCCAACAGCAAGGTGCGGGTGCCGGACGATTTCGGTTTCCGCACGGGCGGCGCGCGTTCGATCCGGGGCTACAAGTACCAGAGCATCGGCGTGCAGCGCGATGACGCCGTGGTGGGCGCGCCCACGCTGCTGGTCGGCAGCATCGAATACGACCATTATTTCGATGAGCGCTGGGGCATGGGCGTGTTCGTGGACGCGGGCGACGCCGCGGAATCGTTCGGCGACATGTCGATGGCGGTGGGCTACGGTGTCGGCGCGCGCGTGCGCACGCCGGCCGGCCCCCTGTTCCTGGACGTCGCCTACGGCCAGCGCGACCGCGACCTGCGCCTGCATTTCTCCTTGGGGATCGCGTTTTGAAGGGCTTGCGCAAATTCCTGCGCCAGGTGCTGGTGTGGTGGTTGCCGGGCCTGGCCATGCTGGCGGTGCTGGCGGGCGGGTTCCTGTTCTGGCTGGCCGGCTCGCAGAACGGCACGCGGCTGCTGCTGACCACCGCCGCCCAGCAATTGAACGGCCAGGCGCTGGACGTGAAGGGTTCGCTGTTGCGCGGCGTCTCGGTCGGCAAGCTGGATCTGGACGTGGGCGGCACCCGCATCGACATCTCCGATCTGCGCCTGAACGTGCACTGGCGCGCGCTGGGCGACCGCCTGCTGCACGTGCGCGAAGTGTCGGCGGGCACGGTGCGCGTCGCTCTGGCCTCATCGCCCGACACGACGCCCGAGGAAGACGACGGCGAGCCGTTCTCGCTGCCCGCGCTGCCGGTGGACATCGCCGTGGACCGGGTGGCGCTGGGCGATTTCCTGCTGGAGCAGGACGGCCAGCCCCTGCCTGTGACCCTGGGCAATCTGGAGGCCACGTTCGCCGCGGGCAGGCAGGGAGCGCAGTTGCGCATCGCCAGCCTGCGGGTGGGCCACGAGGCGGGGCAGGCGGACATTTCCGGCCAGGCCGAACTGCAAGGCATGGCCGACCCCTGGCCGTTCGCTGCGCGCCTGGACGTGATCGCGCGCGGCGCCGGCTCCGATTCCCCGCTGTGCGAGGCCGACAAGCTGAGCAGCGTGTTCGAGCAAGCGCAGGGCGCCGGCAGGAAACCGGATCCCAAGGCTGGCGCCGGCAAGCGCGACCCCAAGGCCGCGGAGGCCAAAGCTGCGGACGCCGCGTCCGCCTTGCCGTCCGAGGCGCCTCGGCCCGCTTGCCAGGTGGTGCTGCGCGCGGATGCCGCCGGCTCCCTGGATGGTATCCAGGCCAAGCTGGACGGCGAAGGCTCCGGCCTGCTGCTGGACGTGACCGCCGACCTGGCGCCGCGCACGGCGCTGGTGCTGCGCAGCGCCCGGGCGCGGGCGCAATTGCCCGACCAATCGACCCTGGCCGCGCAGCTCGACCTGCAATCGGATACCGCCCAGGCGGCGGGCCGCGAGCGCATCGCGGGCACGATAAGCGCCCAGCGCCTGGATCTGTCGCCCTGGCTGGGCAAGGACATTCCGCCCGCGGTGCTGACCGTGCGCGGCGATGTGCGGGCCGACATCGAAAACCTGAGCCAATTGCGCCACGCCGCGGTGGACCTGCGTTTCGAAGAGGGCACGCGCTGGAACAGGCAGCCCTTGAGCGGCGCGCTCAAGGCCCAGGTGGACATCGCGGCGGCCGGTGACGAGCCGGCCTCTCCCGATGCCGATCCGCTGGCCGGGCTGCGCATCCACGGCCTGGACGTGGACCTGAAGCTGGGCCGCAACCAGATCCAGGCCACGGGCGAGCTGGACGCCCGGGACGGCGCGCTGTCGCTGGACGCCAAGGCGCCCCAGTTGGATGCATTCTGGCCCGGCATCCCGGGCGGCGCGGAACTCAAGGGCAAACTGACGGGCACCCTGGCCGCGCACCGCGGCGAGCTGGCGGCCGGCTACACGCCAGCCAAGCCGCGCCCGGGTGTGCTGGGGGAGGCGCCCGCCAAGGCCAACATCGCGTTTGCCGGCGCCTGGGGCAAGGGGCCGGCCGGCACGCCCGACGCCGCCCTGCCGGGGTGGCGCGGCACGTTCTCGCGGCTGACGGCCGAGACCGCCGGCTTCACCGTCGCGGCGGATCGGCCGGTCGCGCTGGCCTACCTGCCGTCCGCCATGGAGCCGCAATGGCAGTGGCAGGTGGGGCAGACGGCGCTGAGCCTGACCCTGCCCGGCAAGGAACGCGTGATCCTGGCGCACCAGGGGTCGCGGGGCGGCGGCAAGCGCTGGGAAACCGCCGGGCAGGCTGACAATCTGGTGATCACCGCCGCCATGGCGCGCCAACTGATCGGCGCGGTCGATCCCGAGGCCGCGGCCAAGCTGGGCAAGCGGCCCAGCCGCGTGAACGCGACGGTTCCGGAGGGCCAGCGCCGCATCGCGCTGGACGTGCTGTGGGATCTGAAGTTCGATGGCCGGCTGGGCGGCAAGGCGCGCATCGCGCGCCGCGAAGGCGACCTGCTGATACCGGGCGATCCTCCCATTCCGCTCGGCCTGAAGGCGCTGGTGCTGGACGTGACCGCCACGCCGACTTCCGCCAATGCCAGCCGCCTGGATGCCAAGGTCAATCTGGCGACCGACAAGATGGGCGTGATCAACGGCACCGGCACCGCCGTGCTGGCGGTGGACGCCAAGGGTGGCATGGCGCTGGACCCGCGGCAGCCGCTGCGCGCCAAGCTGGACGCCGATATCGCCGACCTGGCCTGGGTCGGCCTGTTCGTGGGCGACTCGATGGAGGTCGGCGGCACGGTCAAGGCCAACCTGGAAGCCCAGGGCACCCTGGCGGGCAAATGGTCGGCCAGCGGCAACATCCGCGGCGACAAGCTGCGCGTGGTGCGCATCGACGACGGCGTGCGGCTGATCGACGGCACGTTGTCCGCCCGGCTGGACGGCGACCGGGTGGTGCTGGAGAGCCTGCGTTTCCCGGCTTCGCTGCGGGTGATGCCGGCCGAATGGCGCACCAAGGAGTGGATCACCACCAACCCCGAGGCCAAGGGCGGCTACACCGAGGCCAAGGGGCAGTGGAATTTCATCGACGGCGGCGGCGACATCCGGCTGACCCTGTACCGCTTCCCGGCCCTGCAGCGTTCGGACCGCTACGCCATGGTGTCCGGCGTCATCGACGTGAAGGCGGCCATGCCGCGCATCGACATCGTGGGCGACCTGAAGGCGGACGCGGGCTGGTTCAGCCTGGAGATCCTGCAGGGCGTGCCTTCGCTGGACGACGACGTCAAGGTGCGCCGGCCGGGGGACGACCCCGGAGCGGTCTCCACGCCGCTGCAGGTCGGCATGAACCTGAAGTTCGACATGGGGCCGCGCTTCTACATCACCGGCATGGGGCTGGACGCCGGCCTGCTGGGCTCCATCCAGATCCTGCTGCAAGACGGGCGCCTGACCGGCGTGGGCGCGTTGCGCACCCGCGGCGGAGGCATCGAGGCCTACGGCCAGAAGCTGCGGCTGAGCCGCGGCACGCTGACCTTCCAGGGCCGCCTGGACAACCCGCTGCTGGACATCGAGGCGCTGCGCACGGGCGAACAGGTCGAGGCGGGCGTCAAGGTGGTCGGCACCGCGCAGCGGCCCCGCATCGACCTGGTGTCCTACCCGGACGTCAGCGACGTGGAAAAACTGTCCTGGCTGCTGCTGGGCCGCGGCCCGGACGAAAGCGGCGGCGACGCCGCGCTGCTGATGTCCGTGGGCACGGCGCTGCTGGGGGGCGGGCAGCCGTTCTACAAGCAGTTCGGACTGGACGACGTCAGCATCAAGACGGGCAACATCGGCAGCTCGGGCAGCATCCTGCCCGACCGCACGGTGGCGGGGGACGTAAACCGGGACAGCGACAGCCAGCTTGCCACGCAATTCCTGGTGGCCAGCAAGACCTTCGCCAACGGCATCACGCTCAGCGTCGAGCAGGCGCTCTCCGGCACCGACACCGTCGGCCGGGCCAGCTACCGCCTGGCGCGCGGCCTGTCGGTGGACCTGAAGGGCGGGGCGGTCAATGGCGTCGCGCTGGTCTACCGCACTTTCTGGGGGAATTGAGGCGCGGCCGGGCGGCCCTGTCCCGCCCGGCCCGCCGGCGGGGCTCCCGCTCTCGGGATAAAATGGGGTCCACTCCATTCCCTTGCACCATTCCCACCATGAGCATCAAGAGCGACCGCTGGATCCGCCGCCAGGCCGAAGCCGGCATGATCGAACCCTTCGAACCGGGGCAGGTCCGCACGGCCAATGGCGGGCGCATCGTCAGCTATGGCACCAGCAGCTACGGCTACGACGTGCGCTGCGCCGATGAATTCAAGATCTTCACGAACATCAATTCCACCATCGTCGATCCCAAGAATTTCGACGAAGGCTCCTTCGTGGATTTCAAGGGCGATGTCTGCATCATCCCGCCGAACTCGTTCGCGCTGGCCCGCACGGTTGAATACTTCCGCATTCCGCGCAGCGTGCTGACGGTCTGCCTGGGCAAGAGCACATACGCGCGCTGCGGCATCATCGTCAACGTCACGCCGCTGGAACCCGAATGGGAAGGCCACGTGACGCTGGAATTCTCGAACACCACGCCGCTGCCGGCCAAGATCTACGCCGGCGAAGGCTGCGCGCAGATGCTGTTCCTGGAAAGCGACGAGGTCTGCGAAACGTCCTACCGCGACCGCGGCGGCAAGTACCAGGGCCAGCGCGGCGTGACCTTGCCGCGCACCTGAGGCCTCAGCGGGCCGGCGCGCGCGCCGGCCGCAGGTAATCGATATCCCATTCGCTTTCGGCGGTCTGGACGAATCCATGCCGCCGATAGAAGCGGTTCGAGTCGCTGCCGCGCAGCGCGCCCACGCGCACCGGCAGCCCGAGGCGGTCGGCCTCGTCCAGGATCCGCCGCAACACCTGGCCGCCCAGGCCTTCCCCTTGCGCGCCCGGCCGCAGGTACAGGTGGTCCAGGCGCAGGCCGTCGCCGTCCGGGCGCAGCGCGTAGAAGCCCAGGCGCTGCCCGTCCAGTTCGATGGACCAGGTGCATTCCGGCCGGAACGTGCCGCGCAGGCGCGAGCGCGCCCGCTCCGGATCGAAACGGCCCAGCCGTTCCAGGCTTTCTCGCATGGCTTCGATGCGCAGCGCCAGCAACGCTTCGAAGTCCGCCTCGCCGACGGGTTCGTACCGGACGTCCGGCGCCGCCAGCGCGTCGTAGCCCCGCCCCAGGAACTGCAGGATGCAGATGCCGTGCCCGTAGGGATCGCTCAGGTGCGCGATGCGGCCCCATTCATGCGAGACGGCCGGGTCTTCCAGCCGCGCGCCCGCCGCCACCGCCTGCTCGACCGCGCGGTCCGCGTCTTCGACCACCACGTCCAGATGGACCGGCGTCCAGTGCCTGGCGTAGTCGCGCGGTTGCCGCGTCGCGCCGGCGGCGGGCGTGCCGGCCGCCTTTTCCAGCAGATAGATGGGCGCCTGCGCGCCGCGCATTTCGGCGGCCTTGGGGCCCAGACGGCGCCGCAGCCTCAACCCGAAGGCGCGGCGATAGAAGTCGATGGCATGTTCCAGATCGGGCACATCGATATTGACCAGGATACGCATGGGAGTTTTCTTCCGTCGGGGGGCGGCCGGAAAACATAGCACGGGAGCGGGCCCCGGTGTGGACCCCCGATTGCTAAAGAACCCTCCGCCGCGTCCGTAAAGGACTCTAGATGTGTTTGCCGATTTGGCGCCGTCATTTCCGCAAGCGTGAGCAAAGCCCCATCCGTGCGTTACCCCCATATCCCCTGGCTGCCCCTGTTGTTCTATCCCGCGCTGCCGGTGGCCGCGGCGGGAGGGCTGCTGCTGTGGCGGGAGTGGCCGCCGGCGCTGACGCTGATCGTGCCGTTCATGCCCTGGGCCATGGCCTTGATCTGCGCGGCGACCTGCTTCATGTACCAGCGTTCGCAGACGCTGGCGCTGACGCTCTGCGTGCTGGCCGCCACGGCGTCCTGGCCGGCGCTGGCGCGGGATGCGCCCTGGGCGCTGGGCCCCGCCATGGCATGGTGGTCGCTGGCCTACGCGATCAATGCCCTGTGGTCCGAGCGTTCCAGCATGCTGCGGGACACGGCGGCGCGCGTGGGCATGATGGCGCTGGGCGCGGCGGCGATCGCGCTGGCGGGCAAGGACGGCGTGGCCGATGCGCTCGGCGTGCTGTCCGTGCAAGGCAAGCTCGCCCACCTGAACGTGCCGATCGAAGGGCTGATCGCGCTGCTGGCCACCGGCCTGGCGCTGACGCTGCTGTTTCTGCGCTATGGCCGTCCGCAGCAGGCCGGGCAATGGCTGGGCTTCGTGTGCCTGGCCTGGGCCCTGCCGCGCGGGGCGCAGCATCCCGTCGAACTGGCGCTGATGTCCGCCGCCGCGCTGACGGCGCTGTGCGTCTCGCTGGCGCACGAAGGCTTCCACATGGCGTTCCTCGACGAGCTGACCGGCCTGCCCGGCAGGCGCGCCCTGAACGAGCGGCTGCAGCGCATGGGCGGGCGCGTCTATGCATTGGCGATGGCGGACGTGGACCACTTCAAGGCGTTCAACGACACCCACGGCCACGACGTCGGCGACCAGGTCCTGCGCATGGTGGCGGCCCAGTTGCGGCGGGTGCCGGGCGGCGGGCATGCCTACCGCTTCGGCGGCGAAGAGTTCACGCTGGTGTTTCCGGGCAAGACCGCGGCGGAATGCAAGCCGCACCTCGAAAGCGTCAGGCGTTCCATCGAGGCCTACCAGATGCGCCTGCGCGACAAGCCGGCGCGTCCCAAGGCCGATCAGCTCGGCATGCGCCGGCGCGGCGGGCGCGACGGGCGCAACGCGCGCCCGCTGCGGGTGACCGTCAGCATGGGCGTCGCCGAACGCAGCGACGCATTGCGCGGGCCGGAAGCGGTGATCAAGGCGGCCGACCAGGCGCTCTACCGGGCCAAGGACGGCGGCCGCAACCAGGTGTGCGTGTACGGCGCGCGGCGGCGGGCCGGCGCGGCGTGAGCGGCCCGGCTATTTGCCCGACAGCGCCAGCGCCATCAGCGTTTCGTCGTGGAAGCAGCCGTTCACGCACAGCGCTTCGCGCTCGCGTCCGTATTCGGCGAAGCCCAGGCTGAGGTACAGGGCGGCGGCCGCGGCATTGTTCGAGGTCACGCTCAACTGCACGTGGCGGATGCCGCGCATGGCCCCGGCATGGTCGATGGCCGCCCGCATCAGCAGCTTGGCCAGGCCCCGGCCGCGCTGGGCGGGCGCGACGTACATGCTCCAGACGTGCGCCTTGTGCCGCATCTTCAGCTTGCGCTGCCGGGCCACGCCGACCATGCCTGCCAGCGCCTCGTCCTGGAAGACGCCGAACATCGCGCCATCGTCGGCCGGCGCGATCCAGCCGCGGATGTCCTCCAATGTCAGGGTATGTTCCTCTTCGTAACTCGATCCGAACGACTCGGGGGTTTCGACCAGCGCGTCCAGGCGTAGCTGGCGCAGGGCCGCGGCGTCAGCGGGGACGAGGCGTTGGACCAGGGGGGAGGGCATGGGAGGCAAGTGTTGGGAATAGGGAACGTTCGAGGGCGGTTTGGGCAGTATATAGGGGCGGCTTGCCTATAATGGAGGTTCCAATGCCGCTTGCGGTTTTCACAAAGGAGCCACTGATGTTCGGTTTCCTCAAGATAAACCAGGACGCCAAGCGCGACGAAGTCCAGGAAGAGTTCGTGGCGCGCGTGGCGGATGCCGCGCAGGACTTTGTCCACGTGGCCGGCCAGACCGGCGCCGTGCTGGACTACTCGCCGTCCAGCGTCCATGCGCTGGATGAAGCGCTGGAGGCCGCCCACCTCGGGACCCTGCCCCTGACCCCCATGCAGACCGTCGGCGCCGCCGCCTACCTCTACGAGGTCGGACGCCGCGCGCATGGCGGCCTGTACGAAGTGTGCGACGACGAGGATCCGGTGGTGCTGGTCTGCGGCCAACCGGGAACCGAGGTCTGCTTCGGCGCGATCGCCAAGGTCGAACGCCGGATCCGCTATGGGGCCGCCGAGGCCATTCCGCCTTATTTCGAGCAGTTCATGGCGGCCCTGCAGGCGGGCGAGGCACGGACCATCCGCTAGGGCCGGCGCCCGTTTCCGGCCCGGAATTCCGCGCTTTTGGCGCGCTGACAACGCTCGCGCATCCCTTCTGGGGATTTCCCGTAGGACTGTAAGAAAAACAGCCCTACAATTCGGCCATTCCCGCCTCCCCGGCGGGTGCTCGCGCCGTCTGTCATCAGGCGGATTTTTACTAGCTGTACACTCGCGCCGCGATACGCGTCCGATTTCGCCTTGCCCCCAGGAGCGCCCGCATGAAATTCCGCTTCCCCATTTTCATCATCGACGAGGACTACCGTTCCGAGAACGCGTCCGGTTTGGGCATCCGAGCCCTTTCTGCCGCGATCGAGGCCGAGGGCGTCGAGGTGATCGGGGTGACCAGTTACGGCGACCTGAGTTCGTTTGCCCAGCAGCAAAGCCGCGCGAGCGCCTTCATCCTGTCGATCGACGATGAAGAGTTCGACGTGGACTCGCCCGAGGACGTGGCCGGCGCGATCAAGAACCTGCGCGCCTTCATCGGCGAACTGCGCTTCCGCAACGCCGACATTCCCATCTACCTGTATGGCGAGACGCGCACTTCGGAACACATCCCGAACGACATCCTGCGCGAACTGCACGGCTTCATCCACATGTTCGAGGACACGCCCGAATTCGTGGCGCGCCACATCATCCGCGAAGCCCGCAGCTACGTCGACAGCCTGCCGCCGCCCTTCTTCCGCGAACTGGTCAAGTACGCGCAGGACGGTTCGTACTCGTGGCACTGCCCCGGGCACTCGGGCGGCGTGGCGTTCCTGAAGAGCCCCGTGGGCCGGATGTTCCACCAGTTCTTCGGCGAGAACATGCTGCGCGCCGACGTCTGCAACGCCGTCGACGAACTGGGCCAGTTGCTGGACCATACCGGCCCCGTGGCCGAATCCGAACTGAACGCGGCGCGCATCTTCCACGCCGACCACTGCTTCTTCGTGACGAACGGCACCTCCACCTCGAACAAGGTGGTGTGGCACGCCAACGTCGCGGCCGGCGACGTGGTCGTGGTGGACCGCAACTGCCACAAGTCCATCCTGCACGCCATCACGATGACGGGCGCGATCCCGGTGTTCCTGCGCCCCACGCGCAACCACCTGGGCATCATCGGCCCGATCCCGCTGGAAGAATTCCACCCGGACAACATCCGCAAGAAGATCGAGGCCAACCCCTTCGCGCGCGAAGCGGTGAACAAGAACCCGCGCATCCTGACGCTGACGCAGAGCACGTACGACGGCGTCATCTACAACGTCGAAATGATCAAGAAGCAGCTCGGCAGCTACGTCGATACGCTGCACTTCGACGAAGCCTGGCTGCCGCACGCGTCGTTCCACGAGTTCTACCAGGACATGCACGCCATCGGCCAGGACCGCCCGCGCAGCCAGGACGCCATGGTGTTCGCCACGCACTCCACGCACAAGCTGCTGGCCGGCATTTCGCAGGCCTCGCAGATCATCGTGCAGGAATCCGAGACCCGCAAGCTGGACCGCAACGTCTTCAACGAAGCCTACCTGATGCACACGTCCACCTCGCCCCAGTACGCGATCATCGCGTCCTGCGACGTGGCCGCCGCCATGATGGAGCCGCCGGGCGGCACCGCGCTGGTCGAGGAAAGCATCCGCGAAGCCCTGGACTTCCGCCGCGCCATGCGCAAGGTGGAATCGGAATTCGGCAAGAACGATTGGTGGTTCAAGGTCTGGGGCCCGAACCGCCTGGTGTCCGAAGGCATCGGCAACCGCGATGAATGGATCCTGGAATCCAACGACCACTGGCACGGCTTCGGCGAAATGGCCGAAGGCTTCAACATGCTGGACCCGATCAAGGCCACGGTCATCACCCCGGGGCTGGACATGTCGGGCAGCTTCGGCGAAACCGGCATTCCCGCCGCGCTGGTCTCCAAGTACCTGACCGAGCACGGCGTGGTGGTCGAGAAGACGGGCCTGTATTCCTTCTTCATCCTGTTCACCATCGGCATCACCAAGGGCCGCTGGAACACGCTCCTGACCGCCTTGCAGCAATTCAAGGACGACTACGACCGCAACCAGCCGCTGTGGCGCATCCTGCCGGAATTCTGCCGCGACCATCGCCGCTACGAGCGCATGGGCCTGCGCGACCTGTGCCAGCAGATCCACGAAGCCTACCGCGAGCGCGACGTGGCCCGCCTGACCACCGAGATGTACCTGAGCGACATGGTCCCGGCCCTGAAGCCGTCGGACGCGTTCGCCCGCATGGCGCACCGCGAGGTCGAGCGCGTCGACATCGACAAGCTGGAAGGCCGCGTCACCGGCGTGCTGCTGACCCCGTACCCGCCGGGCATCCCGCTGCTGATCCCGGGCGAGCGCTTCAACCGCACCATCGTCCAGTACCTGCAGTTCGCGCGCGAGTTCAACGAGCGCTTCCCGGGCTTCGAGACCTACATCCACGGCCTGGCCGACGAAGTGGGGCCGGACGGCGAAAAGCGCTACTACGTCGACTGCCTGATCGAAGACTGACGCGCTCCGGAGTCCCGATGTTCGATGTTGCCGTCCTCGGCGCCGGCGCCGCTGGCATGATGTGCGCCGCGGTTGCCGGCCAGCGCGGCCTGCGCGTGGTGCTGGTCGACCACGCCACCCGCCTGGCGGAGAAGATCCGCATTTCCGGCGGAGGCCGCTGCAACTTCACCAACATCGGGGCCGGGCCCGCCAACTTCCTGTCCGACAATCCGCATTTCTGCCGGTCGGCGCTGTCGGGCTACACGCCGCAGGATTTCCTGGCGCTGGTGAGGCGCCACCGCATCGGCTGGCACGAGAAGCACCGCGGCCAGTTGTTCTGCGACGATTCCAGCGAAGCCATCATCGACATGCTGCGCACGGAATGCGAAGCGGGCGGCGTGCAGTGGCGCATGGGCTGCCAGGTGGCCGAGGTGGCCCACGGCGAGGCCGGCTTCGAACTGCGCACCGGCCAGGGCCCGATCCGCGCGGCCAAGCTGGTGGTGGCCACCGGCGGCATGGCGATCCCGCAACTGGGCGCCACCGATTTCGGCCTGAAAATCGCGCGGCAGTTCGGCCTGAAGATCGTGGAGCCCCGGCCCGCGCTGGTGCCCCTGACCTTCGACCCCGCGCAGTGGCAGGCCTTGTCGGAACTGTCCGGCGTGGCGCTGGAGGTCGGCCTGCACACGGGGCAGGGCAAGGCCCGCGGCGAATTCCTCGAAGACCTGCTGTTCACGCACCGCGGCCTGTCGGGGCCGGCCATCCTGCAAATATCCAGCTTCTGGAAACCGGGCGAACCCATCGTGGTGGACCTGGCGCCGGGCCGCGACCTGGCCGAGGAACTGCTGGCGTCGAAGTCCGGCAACCGGCAGCAACTGCACACGGTGCTGAGCGGCCTCTGGCCCAAGCGGCTGGCCGACCGCTGGCTGCACCTGGCGGAGCAGAAGGGCAAGCCCGGGCTGGCGGCATTGCGCCTGGCCGACGCGCCGGACAAGACCCTGCGCGGACTGGCGCAGGACATCCACCAGTGGACGCTGGTGCCCAGCGGCACGGCCGGCTACAAAAAGGCCGAAGTGATGCGCGGCGGCGTGGACACGCGCGGCCTGGACCAGAAATCCATGCAGGCGAAGACCGCTCCGGGCCTTTACTTCATCGGCGAGGCCGTGGACGTCACCGGATGGCTGGGCGGCTACAACTTCCAGTGGGCCTGGGCCTCGGGCGTGGCTTGCGGCAAGTCGCTGTAGGCCGGCGGGGCCGATAGCGGCGGGCGCCCCGTGTGAAAGGAATTGCAGCATTGCCATTGTGGTATTAAATAAAAATAAATATCATTTATGTTTTCGATATTGATGCCGGCCCTCATTCGAGGGCGGATCCGACGGAGACATGCATGGCCTATACCCTTCCGACCCTGCCGTACGCCTACGACGCCCTGGAGCCTCACATCGACGCGATGACGATGGAGATCCACTACAGCAAGCACCACCAGACCTACGTCAACAGCCTGAACGCGGCGCTGGAGGGGGCGGGCATCGCCACCGACGAGCCCGTCGAGGCCCTGGTGTCCCGCCTGGACCAGTTGCCCGAGGCCGTGCGCGGCGCCGTGCGCAACCACGGCGGCGGCCACGCCAACCACAGCCTGTTCTGGTCGGTCATGTCCCCCGAGGGCGGCGGCGAACCCGACGGCGCCCTGGCGGCGGCCATCGAGTCCGACCTGGGCGGCCTGGCCGCCTTCAAGGACGCCTTCACCAAGGCCGCGCTGACCCGTTTCGGCAGCGGCTGGGCCTGGCTCTCGGTGACGCCGGCCGGCAAGCTGGCGGTGGAAAGCAGCGCCAACCAGGACAGCCCGCTGATGCTGGGCAATACGCCGATCCTGGGGCTGGACGTCTGGGAACATGCCTATTACCTGAAGTACCAGAATCGCCGGCCGGAATACATCGCCGCCTTCTACAATGTCGTGAATTGGCCGGAAGTGGCGCGCCGCTACGCCGCGGCGAAGCGCTGAGCGCGTCCCTGGCAAGGAGGGCAGCGGTATATGAATACCTTCAGCCGTCATCGCGTGCGGCCGGCGGCCACCAGCATCAGCGTCTGGACGCTGGCCGTGCTGGTGTCCTGCCTGGGGCTGCACCAGCTATGGGCGTACCTGGACGTGCGCGCGCCGCACGTCGCGGACGCCCTGCTGGGCGGGCTGGTCGCCGCGGGCGCGACCGCGCTGGGGACGGTGCCCATCCTTTTCGCGCGCACCATTCCCCAGAAAATGCAGGACAGCATGTTCGGCTTCGGCGCCGGCGTCATGCTGGCGGCCAGCGCCTTTTCGCTGGTGGCCCCGGGCATCGCCGCGGGCCGCGAGCTGGGCTACGGGCCGTGGGGGGCGGGCCTGACGGTGGGCGCCGCCGTGCTGCTGGGGGCGGCCGTCCTGCTGATCATGGACCGCACGCTGCCGCATGAGCATTTCATCAAGGGCCGGGAAGGGATCGAGGCGCACCGCCTGCGCCGCACCTGGCTGTTCGTGTTCGCCATCACCCTGCACAACCTGCCGGAAGGCCTGGCCATCGGCGTGGGCTACGCGGGCAACGATCCCGTGCGCGGCACCGCGCTGGCCACTGGCATCGCGATCCAGGACATCCCCGAGGGGCTGGTCGTGGCGGTGGCGCTGCTGGCCGCGGGCTACCAGCGCGCGTTCGCGGTGGCGCTGGGGATGCTGTCCGGGCTGGTCGAGCCGCTGGGCGCCGTGCTGGGCGCGGCCGTGGTCGGCTGGTCGGAACCGCTGCTGCCGTGGGGGCTGGGTTTCGCCGCGGGCGCGATGCTGTTCGTGATCAGCCACGAGATCATCCCGGAGTCGCACCGCAAGGGGCACGAGGTCTACGCCACTTGCGGGCTGATGCTGGGCTTCGTGCTGATGATGCTGCTGGACACCGCGCTGGGGTAGGGCGGGCCACCGGCGCGTAAGGGGGCGCGTAAGGGGTGTCAGACACCGGTCCTTTTATGTGCCGGACACCGGTCCTTTTCCGGGGCCTCTTTTCGATGTATGCTTTCAGCGCTGTCACGCATGTTGCGGGAGAGAGCGGCCTGTATGCCCGGCCGCCGCCGAAGGCGCAATTCGCCCGGAATCGCTCAGGTAACCCATACCGCCCATGCTTGCCCTGTCCCGATTTTTTACCGCGCGGACGCGGCAAAACAGTACTCTGGAGAGACCTGGCGCCGCCCCTGGAACAAGGGACATAGCGAGCAGCCCAGGCGCCGAAGGTGCAAACCCGCTTAGCGGGGCAACTCTCAGGCAAAAGGACAGAGGGGCGGAAGATTCAGCCGTTGTGCAGGCGCAGCCCGCCTGGTACCACCGGCATTCCGTAACCCTGGCAACAATGCCGTCCCGGAGTTCCCGCGCATGTCCGCACCCCTCAAACGCACCCCGCTGGCCGAAGAACACATCGCCTCTGGCGCCCGTATGGTCGACTTCGGCGGCTGGGACATGCCCCTGGCCTACGGCTCGCAACTGGAAGAGCACCACGCCGTGCGCCAGGACGCGGGCATGTTCGACGTGTCGCACATGCTGAACGTCGACGTGACGGGCCCGGACGCGTTCGCGTTCCTGCAGCGCCTGGTCGCCAACGACGTGGCCAAGCTGACCGTGCCCGGCAAGGCGCTCTATAGCTGCATGCTGAATCCGCAGGGCGGCGTGATCGACGACCTGATCATCTACTTCTTCGCCGCCGACGAATGGCGCGTGGTCGTCAATGCCGGCACCGCCGACAAGGACATCGCCTGGATGCTGCGCGTGAAGCAGGCCGGCGGTTTCGACGTCGTCATCGCGCCCCGCCGCGACCTGTCCATGGTGGCCGTGCAGGGCCCCAATGCCCGCGCCAAGGTCTGGGCCGCGCGCCCGGCATGGCAGGCCGCCACTGAATCGTTGACCCCCTTCGTGGCCGCCGTCGTCGGCGACGATACCCTGGTGGCCCGCACCGGCTACACCGGCGAGGACGGCTTCGAAATCGTGCTGCCCGCCACCGAGGCCGTGCAACTGTGGCGCGACCTGGCCGCCCAGGGCGTGCGTCCCTGCGGCCTGGGCGCGCGCGACACGCTGCGCCTGGAAGCCGGCATGAACCTCTACGGCCAGGACATGGACGAACTGGTCCAGCCCGGCCAGGCCGGCCTGACCTGGACCGTGTCCCTGAAGGACGCCGAGCGCCGCTTCATCGGCCGCGAAGCGCTGGAGCAGTTCGCCACGCCGGCCGCCTTCCTCGGCCTGAAGCTGCAGGAGCGCGGCGTCATGCGCGCGCACATGGCCGTGCGCACCAAGGAAGGCATGGGCGAACTCACCAGCGGCACCATGTCGCCCACGCTCGGCGTGTCCATCGGCTTTGCCCGCCTGCCGCAAGGCGTGCGTCCGGGCGACACGGCCGAGGTCGATATCCGCGGCAAATGGGTGCCCGCCCTGGTATGCAAATTGCCGTTCGTCCGCAACGGCAAAGAAGTCGAACACTCGTAAACTCGAAGCTTCGCGCGGGCGCCGGCCCCTATGGGGCGGCAGGGCCGCCCGCGCGAGGCGCGCAACACCATTCATCTACCCGCATTCCCTCAGGAGTTCCCATGAGTCTGCCCACCGATCGCAAGTACACCGAGTCCCATGAATGGGTCAAAGCCGAAGGCGACGTGTTCGTCGTCGGCATCACCGATACCGCCCAGGACCAGTTGGGCGACCTGGTTTTCGTCGGCGACGTGAAGGTCGGCGCCAAGCTGAACGCCGGCGAGACCGCCGGCGTGGTCGAGTCGGTCAAGGCCGCCTCCGACATCTACGCGCCGGTCGCCGGCGAGGTCGTCGCGTTCAACGAAGAACTGGAAAACAACCCCAACCTGATCAACGAATCGGCCTTCACCGCCTGGATCTTCAAGATCAAGCCGGTCAACGCGGCCGACGCCGACAAGCTGCTGGACGCCGCCGGCTACGAAGCCGTCGCCAACGGCTAAGCCGGTCGGGGAGGGCGCGCGGCCATAGCGGCCCGGCGCCCGCCCCGCCAGATGCAATACCGTCCGTCTCCCGACGGCACCGCCACCCCGAGATATCCCCATGTCGCGCGCCCTAGACACCCATACCGACTTCATCCCCCGCCACATCGGCCCCTCCGACGCCGACCAGGCCGCCATGCTCGCCGTCATCGGCAGCGCCAGCCTGGACGCCCTGATCGAGGAAGTCGTGCCGCCCAAGATCCGCAGCCAGGCTCCGCTGGCGCTGCCGCAATCGCGCAGCGAAACCGACGTGCTGGACGAACTGAAGCAGATCGCGGGCCGCAACCAGGTCTACCGCAGCTACATCGGCCAGGGGTACTACGGCACGCACACGCCCAACGTGGTGTTGCGCAACATCCTCGAGAATCCCGCCTGGTACACGGCCTACACGCCGTACCAGCCCGAGATCTCGCAGGGCCGCCTGGAGGCCCTGCTGAACTACCAGACCATGGTCGCCGACCTGACCGGGCTGGACATCTCCAACGCCTCGCTGCTGGACGAAGGCACCGCCGCGGCCGAAGCCATGACGCTGGCGCGCCGCAGCGCCAAGTCGAAGAGCCCGGTGTTCTTCGTCTCGCGCCACGTGCACCCCCAGACCCTCGAAGTCGTGCGCACGCGCGCCGAGGGCCTGGACATCGAGATCGCGGTGGGCGACGAGGCCGAAGGCCTGCCCGAGTGCTTCGGCGTGCTGCTCCAGTACCCGCACAGCACCGGCTCCGTGTCCGATTACCGCAAGCTGGCCGAGGCCGCGCACGCGCAGGGCGCGGTCGTGGCCGTCGCCACCGACCTGCTGGCGCTGGCCCTCCTGGCCGCCCCGGGCGAGTGGGGCGCGGACATCGCCATCGGTTCGGCCCAGCGCTTCGGCGTGCCGTTCGGCTTCGGCGGCCCGCACGCCGGCTTCATGGCCTGCAAGGACGCCTTCAAGCGCAACATGGCGGGCCGCCTGGTGGGCGTGTCCAAGGACGCGCAGGGCAACCCGGCGATGCGCCTGGCGCTGCAGACGCGCGAACAGCACATCCGCCGCGAGAAAGCCACTTCCAACATCTGCACCGCGCAGGTGCTGCTGGCCGTGATGGCCGGCATGTACGCCGTCTGGCACGGCCCGGCGGGCATCCGCCGCATCGCCCAGCGCGTGCAGCGCGGCACCGCCATCCTGCGCGCCGAGCTGATCAAGCTGGGCGTGAAGGTCGCCAACGACACCTTCTTCGACACGCTGCTGCTGGAAACCGGCGCGGCCACGCCGGCCATCCTGACGGCGGCCGACTGCGCCCGCATCAATCTGCGCCGCGTCGACGGCGCCCGCCTGGCGGTCTCGCTGGACGAGACCGTGACCGCCGCAGACCTGCAGGCCCTGGTCAACGTCTTCGCCGCCGGCCTGGAACGCGATGACGTCGAACTCGACCTCGACGCGCTGGACGCGGCCGCCGCTGGCGGTATCCCCGCCGGCGTGGCGCGCGAAAGCGCGATCCTGACGCATCCGGTGTTCTCCAGCGTGCAGTCCGAGACCGACATGCTGCGCTACCTGCGCAAGCTGGCCGACAAGGACCTGGCGCTGGACCGCACGATGATCCCGCTGGGTTCGTGCACCATGAAGCTGAACGCGACCGCCGAGATGATCCCCATCACCTGGCCCGAATTCGCGTTGATCCACCCGTTCGCGCCCGCCTCGCAAAGCCAGGGCTACGACGAGCTGATCGGCCGCCTGTCGGCCGCGCTGTGCGAAATCACCGGCTACGACAACATCAGCCTGCAGCCCAACTCGGGCGCGCAGGGCGAGTACGCCGGCCTGCTGGCGATCCGCGGCTACCACCAGGCCAACGGCCAGCACCAGCGCAACATCTGCCTTATCCCGTCGTCGGCGCACGGCACCAACCCCGCCTCGGCGCAACTGGCCGGCATGGACGTGGTGGTGGTGGCTTCCGACGCCAACGGCAACGTGGACCTGCCGGACCTGCGCGCCAAGATCGAACAGGTCGGCGACAAGCTGGCCGCCCTGATGATCACGTATCCCTCCACGCACGGCGTGTTCGAGGAAGCCGTGACCGAGATCTGCGATCTGGTTCACAAGGCCGGCGGCCAGGTCTACCTGGACGGCGCCAACATGAACGCCATGGTCGGCGTGGCGCAGCCGGGCAAGTTCGGTTCGGACGTCTCCCACCTGAACCTGCACAAGACCTTCTGCATCCCGCACGGCGGCGGCGGCCCCGGCGTGGGCCCCGTGGCGGTGCGCGCGCACCTGGCGCCCTACCTGCCGGGCGTGGTGAACGAGCAGGGCAAGCTGCCCGGCGACGCCAAGATCGGCCCGGTCTCGGCCGCGCCCTTCGGCTCCGCCGGCATCCTGCCGATCCCGTACGTATACATCGCCCTGATGGGCGCCGACGGCCTGCGCCGCGCGACCGAAGTGGCCATCCTGAACGCCAACTACGTCGCGACGCGCCTGCGCGACCACTATCCGGTGCTGTATGCCGGCCGTCACGGCCGCGTGGCGCACGAGTGCATCCTGGACGTGCGTCCGCTGAAGGAAACCAGCGGCATCAGCGCCGAGGACATCGCCAAGCGCCTGATGGACTACGGCTTCCACGCGCCCACCATGAGCTTCCCGGTGGCCGGCACGCTGATGGTCGAGCCGACCGAATCGGAAGGCGTCGCCGAACTGGACCGTTTCATCGACGCGATGATCTCGATCCGCGAGGAAATCGCCCAGATCGAGCGCGGCGAGCGCGATCGCGAGGACAACGTCCTCAAGAACGCACCGCACACCGCGCAGATGCTGCTGGCCGAAGAATGGTTGCACGACTATCCGCGCCAGCAGGCCGCCTATCCGGTCGAGTCCCTGCGCGACGCGAAGTATTGGCCGCCCGTCGCGCGCGTGGACAACGCCTACGGCGACCGCAATCTCGTGTGCGCCTGCCTGCCGGTCGAAGCGTACGCCTGAGCGCTGGACATCGGGCCCGGCGCAAGCCGGGGCCCAGCCAAAAAAAATCCCCCGTCGCGAAGATCGGGGGATTTTTTTTGGTCTTGCGCCTTGCCGGGAGTTACTTTGCCGGCGCGGCCTTGCTGGCGGCGGAGAAGTCTTCCGCGATGCTGAAGAACGTGTTCAGCAGGATCTGCAGGTTTTCCTTGCCGATGCCGCCTTCCGAGTTCATGTCCATCTGCAGCACGGCCTGGTTCTTGTCGTCCAGGTAGGCGCGCGTCCAGCGGTATTCCTGGTTCCAGGCGTTGATGGCCTTGAGCGACATCGGCTTCTTGCCGCTGTAGGTGGCCGTCAGCACGAGGTCATGGCACTTTTCGGTGAAGTCGTTGCACAGGAGCTCGACGCGCAGGTCGCTGGCGCCCGTGTTGGCGGGCTCCAGGATCAGCACGGGGCCCGCTTCGCCGTCTTCCTTGCGGGGAGCGTACGACATGTCCGTCAGCATGGCGTTGACGGTGTCGAGGTCGAAGTCCTGCATCAGGTCGGCGGAAGCCGCGGTCGCGGCAGGCTCTTCCTGGTCCGGGTCCATGCCTTCGGGTTCGTCCTCGCCATCCATGCCGTCCATGCTGTCCAGGCCGGTCGCGCCCAGCAGGCCGGCGAACAGTTCATCGGCGGGGATCTTCGTGCCGTTCAGGTCGCCCATGCCGTCGGCGAAGTGGAACTTGCCGACGATGTTGTCGCCGTCGTTCTTGCCGACATTGAGCATTTCGGCCATGCCGGACAGCGAGCGCATCTGTTCGTCGGCTTCGGTGCCGGCCTTCTCGGCGTCCACGCCTTCCTTCTTCATGGCGTACTGCACCATCAGGTCGCGGACCATGGGTTTGGAGATGACCAGGGTGGCGTCGATCTGCTTGATGGCCTTGACCGCGATTTCCTGGGGCGTCAGATCCTTCACGTTGGGCGGATTGGCCAGGTCCAGCGCGAAGGTCAGCTTGCTTTCGCCCTTGGCGGTCTTCCAACTGATCGGATCGATGCTGAACGACGGATTGCCGTTGAGCAGCTTGCCGGCGTTGTCCAGCAGCGCGTCGAACTGTTCGTCCTTCAGGCCTTCGTCGCTGGCGCCCATCATGTACTGGCGCACGATCTGGTTGTAGGTGTCGGACAGTTGCTTGACGGCGCCGCCGTCCAGCTTCGCCAGCTTGACGACGGCCTGGCCGTTGCCCAGCGCCACGTCGTTCAGGGTGATGTCGCCGGTCTGGTAGGTGGCTTCGGCGTTGATGGTCTTGTCGTCTTCGCCCAGCTTGACGCCATAGCCCAGGTTGTCCAGCGAGACCTTGACGTCGGCGTCCGGCTTGGTGACGTCGATGCGCTTGATCTTGATGTTCGAGTCGCCGATGGACAGGCCGAACTTGCCCATCCGGCTGTTGACGTCCATCGTCAGGCCGGACATCGTCATCTTGATGGGGTCGTTCGACTTCGCGCCGTCCACCGACAGCGTCTCCATCAGGGCGTGCGCCGTGACGGCCTGCAGGCTGCGGTCGAACGTGCCGTTGACCGTCATGCCGCTGAAGTCGACCGCATTGCCCTCATGCGCGACCTTCACCGGGGCTATCCTGGTGGTGGAAGTGGCGAAGCCGCTGTAGCTGACGACGGCGTCGCCAGACAGCGGGGCCACGTCCTTGGTCAGTTCGAACAGTTCCTTGACGTTGTCCGTCTTGGCGATCTCGGTGTGGACGAAGGCCAGCTTGGGCGCGATCGCGCCGCGCGCCAGGGCGCTCTTGGGGAAGGGGCCGTGCTCGATGGAGGCGTCGAATTCGACCATGCCCGCGGGCATGCCGTCGGGGGTGTTGTCGCTCTTGACGAAGGACAGGCCGTAGCGCGCCTGGGTCGAGAACAGGCTCCGCTCGTATTTGAGCTGGTCGATGCGCAGGCCGAACAGCGGCGTGATCTTGGCCAGTTTCTCGTTGGCCTCGGCCAGGTGGCGCTGCGCGCTTTCCTCGATGCGCTTGCCGGTGTACCACGTGGCGCCTACCCAGCTTCCTGCTCCCACTATGACCACGCCGAGGGTGATCGCTACGCTCTTTTTCATCGTTTTGTTCGTGTCGTTGATTATCGAGTCATATCCGGTGGCCGCGGCGGCTTCTGCCGCGGGACGCCCTGGGGGCGGCCGTCATCGGGATACGCGCATTCATCGGCCTGTAAGGCCCGCGGCGAGTATACCGAGGCGGCAGGCCCCCCGGCCGTGCGTGCAGTTACAGAAAATGTCAAAATGAAAGCCGACGCATTTGCGCCGGCTTTTTCCCGGAGAAGGGCGCGTGCCTACAGCGGATCCAGCGGATAGACCGGGCGGCGCACGTTCTTGAATTCGAGCTGGCCGTAATCGGAGGTGGTGACTCCCACGCCCGTGCATTCGATGACTTCCGTCGCCATGCCGGAGAAGCCCGCGCGCCAATGGACCCGGCTCTTCAGCACCACATAGCGTTTTTGCAGCGGGTCGATGCCGGCCGACAGCAGGCAATTGACGTCGAAGGGTTCCTGGTGGCGCGACACCACCACGATTTCGACGCGGCCCGTGTCGATCACGACGGTCAGCCCGGTGTCGTTGCGCACGCCGCGGTACATGGGGCCGCGGTTCAGGTAGACGCCGTCGAACGCCAGTTTGACGCGGCCGGTGACTTCCAGCGGCTCGCTCGGCTCTTTGATGGCGGGCATGGCCATCTTGCCGCCCAGCTTGAGCGTGACGGTCCGGCCCACGCCGGCGGCCGCCGCTTCCTGCGCGGCCTGCGGGTCGCAGATCGCATAGAAGACGACATTGTCCAGTTCCTGGCGCAGCACTTCGGCCAGGACGGCGGTGGTGTCCATGGTGCCGCCCGACCCCGTGTTGTCGTAGTGGTCCAGCAGCACGACGGGGCCTTGCTCGATGGCCTTGGCGCGCGCGATGGTGGGCACCAGCGGCTGCGGGTGGAACACCCAGTCGGCGCGGCCCGTCCAGGCGCGGTCCAGCAGTTCGTCGCGGTACTGTTCGGCTTCGGCCTGCTTGCCGTCCGTACAGACGACGGCGCTCAGGCCGGCTTCGCGGATGTCGGCGTGGGGAAAGCCCACGAAGACCGAGGCGGCCAGCACGCCGCCGGCCTCCAGTTCCTTGCAGCGTTCCTGCAGGGGCTTGTTGGGCGCGGCATGGGTGCCCTGGCACATGATGTGGGGCAGCATGGGCTTGTTGGCCCAGGCCATGACGGGCTTGATCTCGCCCTTCAGGGTGCGCACGATCACGTTCGCGGCGCGCACGCCCGATTCGCGGATGTCCACGTGCGGATAGGTGTGGAAGCCGCTGATGACGGTGGCGTTCTTGACGATGTCGTCGTAGATGTTGGCGTGCATGTCCAGCGTGACCGCCACGGGTGTCGCGGGGTCGATCTCGCGCAGGCGGCGCAGCAGGTCGCCTTCGGCGTCGTCCACGCCCTGCGCGACCATGGCGCCGTGCAGGTCCAGCAGGATGGCGTCGAAGCCGCCGCGCTTGACCTCGTCCAGGATCAGCCCGCACAGCCGTTCATGCGTTTCGGGGCTGGCCGGGCCGCTGGGCCAGGACTCCGCGGCCACGGGCACGACCATCTCGGCGCCCTCGCGGCGCGCCACCTCGATGTAGCCGCCCAGGCCGCTGTCGGTGTTCTCGTAGGCCTTGATGGCGCGATCGCCGGCCAGGATTTCGGGATTGCCGCGGAAGAAACGTTCGAGCGGGGTCGGCACGGGCGAAAACGTGTTCGTCTCGTGCTTGATCATTGCCAGAAGCCAGCGCATGGGGGTTCCTGTGGGTTTGCCGTGGAAGGGTCAGGCCGCCTTGGGAGGCTGGGGCCAGGAGTGTTGCGCGGGGCGCATCCGTTCCCAGGCGCGCGCGATCCGCAGCACGCCCAGGTCGTCGAAGCGCGGGCCGGCGATCTGCAGGCCGATGGGCAGGCCCGCCTTCGTGTAGCCGCAGTTGACGGAGGCGGCGGGCTGCTCGCTCATGTTGAAAGGCAGGGTGAAGCCGATGTGGTGCATCGTGGTCGCAAGCTCGTTGGTGGGCGACGGCCATTCCGCGTTGTAGGCGACCACCGGGGCGACCGGCGACAGCACGTAGTCGTACGGCGCGCAGGCCGCGACCGTCCTGGCGCGCACGTTCACGGTTTCGTAGTAGCTGCGGAACACGGCCTCGCCGGATTGGCCGCCGCCGCTTTCCGCCCAGGCCCGGATGAAAGGCAGGATCTTGGCGCGGCGCGCTTCGGGCAGGGCGGCCAGGTCCAGCGCCGAGCGGGTGCGCCAGAAGCGGTCCACGCCGTCCAGCATGTCCGGGGTCATCCAGGGCTGCATGGGCGTCACGATGGCGCCCGAGGCCTCGAAGGCGCGCGCCGCGGCTTCCACCGCTTCGAGGATCTCGGGATCCACGGGCAGGCCGCAGCCCGCGTCCAGCAACAGGCCGATGCGCAGGCCGCGCACGTCGCGCTCCAGGTCCAGCCAGTCGAAGTCCTGGAAGGGCAGGCTCATGTGGTCGCGCGCGTCGGGCTGCGACAGCACGCCCATCATGAGCGCGGCGTCGGCGACCGTGCGGGTCATGGGACCGGCGCAGCGGCCCATGAACGGCGGGTCGATGGGAATGCGGCCCAGGCTGGGCTTGAGGGTGGCGATGCCGCACCACGCCGCCGGCAGCCGCACCGAACCGCCGATGTCGGTGCCGATGTGCAGGGGGCCGTAGCCCGCCGCGGCCGCGGCGCCCGCGCCGGCGCTGGAGCCGCCCGGGTTCTTGGACAGGTCCCAGGGGTTGCGCGTCAATTCGTGGAAGCTGGACAGGCCGGACGACAGCATGCCGTAGTCGGGCATGGTGGTCTTGCCCAGCAGCACGGCGCCCGCCTCGCGCATGCGGGCGGCGGGCGGCGCGTCCGCGGCGGCGGGCGTCAGGTCGGTCGCCGCCGTGCCCAGCGGCACGGGCACGCCGCGAGTGGCGATGTTTTCCTTGATGGTGGACGGCACGCCGTCCAGCGTGTGGCCCCCGGCCGACAGGGGTTCGCCCTTCATCCAGCGGGCCTCGGAGGCGCGGGCCATCGCCAGCGCGCCTTCCGGGTCCAGCGCATAGGTGGCCTTCAACTGCGGTTCCCAGCGCGCGATGTGCTCCAGCACGGAGCGGGTGGCTTCGACGGGCGACAGGGTCTTGTCGCGGTATGCCTGAAGCAGCTCGACGGCGGACAGTTCATGCGGTTGCGGCATTGCGGTTCCTGTATGCGGATCGTTGCGTCATTGCGCGGGGGCGGACGCCAGGCCGGCCGAGAGGGGCCGGAAGTTGCGGAAATCCCAGTCCCGTCCGGGCGCTGCGTCGATCAGGGCCCGGGTGTACTCGTGGCGCGGCTCGGTCAGCACGGTTTCGGCGGAGCCCGTTTCGACCACCTTGCCGCGCTGCATGACCATGATGGTGTCGCAGATCTGCGCGGCCACGCGCAGGTCGTGCGTGATGAACAGCACGCCCACGCCGGTGCGCTGGCGCACCTGTTCAAGCAGTTCCAGCACCTGCGCCTGCACCGATACGTCCAGCGCCGACACGGCCTCGTCGGCCACCAGGATCTCCGGATCCATGACCAGCGCGCGCGCGATGCAGATGCGCTGGCGCTGGCCGCCGGAGAACTGGTGCGGGTAGCGGCGCATCGCGTCCGGGCTCAGGCCCACCACGGCCAGGGTTTCGCCGGCGCGTTTCAAGGCCTTTTCTCGCGGAACGCCGAAGTTGAGCAGGCCCTCGATAATGGATTCGCCCACGGTGCGGCGCGGATTCAGCGAGCGGTAGGGGTCCTGGAACACGATCTGGATCCGGCGGCGCACGGGACGCAGCGCCGAGCCGGACAGGGTGCTGAGGTCTTCGCCGCCCATCATCATGTGGCCGGCGGTGGGTTCGATCAGGCGCACGATGCAGCGCGCCACGGTGGATTTGCCCGAGCCGGATTCGCCCACGATGCCCAGGATCTCGCCGCGGCGCAGGGTCAGGTTCACGTCGGCGGCCGCGATGATGTTGTGCGCGGCCTGGCGCGACAGCAGCGAGCCCTTGCCGGCGTAGGTGCGGCCCAGCCCCTTGACGTGCAGCACCGGCATGCCGGCGGGCGCCTCGCGGCGCGACGGCACCAGGCTGGGCACCGAAGACACCAGGCGGCGGGTGTAGGACTGCTTGGGCTCGGCCAGGATCTCGTTGCGGGTGCCGCTTTCGACCAGGTCGCCGCGGTTCATCACGACGATGCGGTCGGAGATCTCGGCCACGACGCCGAAGTCGTGGGTGATGAACAGCACCGCGGTCCGGTGCTTGACCTGGAGTTCCTTGATGAGCGCCAGGATCTGCTTCTGCGTGGTGACGTCCAGCGCGGTGGTGGGCTCGTCGGCGATGAGCAGCTTGGGTTCGAGGATCAGGGCCATCGCGATGACGATGCGCTGGCGCTGGCCGCCCGAGAGCTGGTGCGGATAGGAGTCGAAGATGCGCTCGACGTCCGGCAGGTGCACGGACCGGAACATGTCCAGCACCTTGGCGCGGCGCTCCGCGGCCGACATCTTCTTGCGGTGCAGGCGCAGCACTTCGTCGACCTGCTTGCCCACCGTATGCACGGGATTCAGCGCGGTCATGGGCTCCTGGAACACCATCGCCATGCGGGTGGCCCGCATTTCGCGCAGGCGGCGCTGTGTGGCGGTGACCACGTCTTCGCCTTCCACGCGGATCGAGCCGGCGCTGACGGCCAGCACGCCCGGCGGCAGCAGGCCCATGACGGCCAGGGACGTGACGGACTTGCCCGAGCCGGATTCCCCGACGACGCATACCGTTTCGCCGGCATGCACGTCCAGGCTGAGGTTGCGCACGACGCGGTTGCCCGGGCCGGCCACTTCCACCGACAGGTTGCGGATGGCCAGGATGGCGGACGAGGTGTCGCCCGCGGGAGGAGTGGGAGAGTAAGTCATCGGCATCAGATCCTGCGCACCATTTTGGGGTCCAGCGCGTCGCGCAGGGCGTCTCCCAGGATGTTCACGCTGAGCACGGTCAGCGACAGGAACAGGCCGGGAAAGAGAATCAACCCGGGCAGCATGCGGAAATACATGCGGCCTTCGGACATGATGTTGCCCCAGGAGGCGATCTCGGGAGGAATGCCCGCGCCCAGGAAGCTGAGGATGGCTTCGGTCAGCATGGCGGACGCGAAGACATAGGTGCCCTGCACGGTCAGCGGCGCGATCGTGCTGGGCACCATGTGGCGCCACAGCAGCAGCGGCAGCGGCGTGCCCAGGGCCAGCGCCGCTTCGACGTAGGGCTCGCCGCGCACGGTCAGGATCTGGCCGCGCACCAGCCGGACCACGCGCGGGATTTCCGGGATGGTGATGGCCACCAGCACGGTCGTGAGGCTGGCGCCGGTGACGGACACCAGGGCGATCGCCAGCAGGATGCCGGGGATCGCCATGATGGCGTCCATGGTGCGCATGATCAGGCCGTCCAGCGAGCGGAACCAGCCCGCGATCACGCCGACGACCAACCCGATGGCGACGCTGACGACCGCCGCGCCCAGGCCCGCGATGAGCGAGACGCGGGCGCCGTAGGCCACGCGCGACCAGACGTCGCGGCCGAAGGCATCCGTGCCGAACAGGTAGTCGGTGAAGGGCTGCTTCAGGCGGGCGCCGGGGTCGATGAAGGTGGGATCGACGGTGCCCAGCAGGGGCGCGAACAGCGCGACGACGACGATCGCCGCCAGCACCGCCAGCGCAAGCATGACCGGCCAGCTCTTGAGCCCCTGGCGGATTTGCCGCCAGGCCGTGACTTGGGGGTTGCCGCCTCCGGGGAGGTCGGCGGCGTCGGTTGGCGTTTGCATGGGTCGGCCCCTAGTATCTGATCCGCGGGTCGAACACCGTGTAGGCGCAATCGACAACCAGATTGATGAACACGTAGACGAACGCGAAGAACAGCGTCAGGCCCTGGATGACCGGATAGTCGCGGGCCAGCACGGCTTCCACCACCAGCCGGCCCAGGCCGGGGATGTTGAAGACCGATTCGGTCACGACGACGCCGCTGATCAGCAGCGCGATGCCCAGGCCCACGACGGTGGCGATGGGCACGGCGGCGTTGCGCAGGGCGTGTCCCAGCAGCACGCCGGTTTCGCCCAGGCCCTTGGAGCGGGCGGTGCGGATGAAGTCTTCCCCCATGACTTCGATCACGCTGGTGCGCGTGATGCGCGCGATCAGCGCGACATAGACGGTGGACAGGGCCAGGGACGGCAGGATGAGCCGGTGCAGGAACGGCCAGAAGCCGTTGGCCAGCGGCGCGTAGCCCTGCACGTTGAACCAGCCCAGCTTGATGGCGAATAGCCAGATGAGCAGGTAGCCCGTGACGAACACGGGCACCGAGAAGCCCAGCACCGAAAAGCCCATCACCGCGCGGTCCAGCAGCCTGCCCTGGCGCCATGCCGCGAGAATGCCCAGCGGGATGGCGACGAGCAGGGTGAAGACCAGGGTCAGGACGGCCAGGCCCAACGAAGGCTCCAGCCGCTGGCCGATCAGTTTCGTGACGGGCACGCCGGACATCAGCGAGGTGCCCAGGTCGCCTTGCAGGAGCTTGCCGCCCCAGATGAAGAACTGTTTGATGACCGGCTGGTCCAGGCCCATCGTCTGCCGTATCTGTTCGATACGTTCGGGCGTGGCGCCGTCGCCCGCCATGATGATGGCCGGATCCCCCGGGCTGAAACGCAATATCGCGAAGACCACCACCGCGACCATCACCAGAACGGGGATGGTCGCGAGGAGCCGGCGTGAGACAAATGCCAGCATGTAATTCCCCCTAACTGCTTGTGCCCGTCAAGGGGCTTTCTTGACGTTCCAGAACGCGAAGACCGGCGCGTGCACCAGGCCCGAGAGCTTGGTCGAGTAGACCGTGGGCACCGACATCTGGCCCAGCGGCACGTACAGGCCCTCGTCGATGCCGATGCGCTGCACTTCCTCGGCGATCTTCTTCTGTTCCGCGGGGTCGGAGGTCAGCGCCATCTTCGTGCGCAGTTCCTCGACCTGCGGGAAGTCGGGCCAGCCGAACCAGGCGTTGTCGCCGTTGGCGGCGGCCGGCGCGGAGCGGACCGGATCCATCACGTCCGTGGCGTACCAGTTGGTGTTGTGGATGTTCCAGCCGCCTTCCGCGGGCGCGGCCTTCGAGGCGCGGCGCGTGGCCACGCTCTGCCAGTCCATCGCCGCCAGGTTGACGTTGAATCCCGCCTTGCGCAGCGCCTGCGCCATCACGACCGGCTGCGCCGACAGCGTGCCCACGTCGGTCGCGTGCATGACCAGGATGGGCGTGTTGTCGTAGCCCGCTTCCTTCAGGAGGGCCTTCGCCTTGTCGATGTTGGACGGGACGACCACGTCCTTGCCGATGTCGGTTTCCAGCGGCGTGCCGCAGCCCCACAGCGACGCGCACGTCTTCCAGTACTTGGGATTGCCGACCAGCGCCTTCATTACGTCCTCCTGGCCGATCGCGTACATCGCGGCCTGGCGGATCTTCTTGTTGTTGAAGGGCGGGTACTTGAAGTTGAAGCGGTACATCGTGAAGTAGCCGACAGGGCTGAGCGACTCTTCCTTCAGGTCCTTGTTGCCTTCGATCATCGGCAGCAGGTCGTACGGGAACTGTTCGACGAAGTCGATCTCGCCGCCCAGCAGCGCATTGGCGGTGGTCAGGGCGTCGGGCATGACGTCCCATTCGACCTTGTCCACATTGACGACCTTGCCGCCGGCCAGGCCGCTCGCGGGCTCCTTGCGCGGCACGTAGTCGGCGTTCTTGACGTAGACCGTCTTCACGCCCGGCTTGAACTCGGTGACCTTGAACGGGCCCGAACCGGTCATGTCGGTGATGGGCTGGCCGATGGCCAGGTCCGCGATGCGCTTGGGCATCATGAACGGCGCGGTGCCGGTGGGCTTGGACAGGGCGCGCAGCGCCAGGTCGGTGGGCTCTTTCATGACGATGCGGAAGTTCTTGTCGTCGATGACTTCGATCTTGTCGGTGAACTTCAGCAGCGTGCGGCCCATGCCGTCGCCGGCGGCCCAGCGCTTGATCGAGGCCACGCAGTCTTCCGAGGTCACGGGCTTGCCGTCATGCCATTTCTGGCCGTCGCGCAGCGTCATGGTGTAGGTCTTGCCGTCGGGCGAGACTTCCCATTTTTCGAGCATCTGCGGCTGGATCTTGTTGTCGGCGTCGGTGGCCAGAAGGGTGTCGTAGATCATGTAGCCGTGCCACGTCGTGATGTACGCGGTGGTGGCGTGCGGATCGGTCAGGCGCAGAGGCGAGTGCATCACCGTCTTGATGACGGTCTCGGCATAGGCGCCGTGGGCCATCATGAGGGTGGCGCCGGCCAACGCGGCGGCTCGGACGAACTTCAGCATGAATCTTCCCCTTGGTGCGTAGTGAGCGGCGCGATGCGCCGCTGCGTCGTTAACCCGCCGCGAGTCGCGGCGCGCGAGGTTCAGGCAGTAGCCGACCGGCCGGGAAAGACCGGTCCGCAAGGCGCCATTCTGATGCCCGGGCGCAACCGTGTCCATGGTTGTTTTGCCGCATCCATCAGCATGGAACCGGGGGCCGCGCACACCAGGATCGTCTGCGCGATGGGGGAAAAATCCGCGCGGAAGTGCGCGGAACTCTTGACCGCCAGGATCGCCGCGCGCCGCGGTTCCACGCCCGCGAAACGGAACATTTCCTGGTCGGCCATCTGCACCTTGTTGGAGGCGACGATGATGCGCACTCCGCCGATGCGCAGGCAGGCGCTGGGGCCCAGGTCCATGTGGAATCCGCGGTAGAACGCGCCGTGCGTATCGAAACGCCCATCCGAAGTTTTCTCGACAATGAATTCGGTGTCCAGCGGTTCGTCGTCGGGAATACCCGAATGTCCACCCAATGCAATTCGAACTTTCTTGCCCGCGCCCGCGCGGTGGGCGGCCAGCGCGGCCGCCGGATCGACGATCAGGCCGATGGCGGCATCGCGCGCATCGTGCCGGATCAGGGCGCGCAGCAAGCCGGTGGTGTCCGAACTGCCGCCCGCGCCGGGGTTGTCCTGCGCATCGGCGATGACCACGGGCCTGCTGGCGTCCCGCGCCAGCCGCAAGGCTTCCTGCACGGCCTCGTCCGGCGTGTAGAGCCGGCCGCCGAAGTCGCGTTCCGCATCGAGCACGACGCGCGTCATTTCGTCGGCCGCGGCGTCGGCCTCGGCCTGGGTGGCGCCATAGGCCCACACCGTGGGCGCGCATTCGGGGAAGTCCGCCGCGGGAAAACCCGTGGCGAAGGACAGGCTGGCGGCGCCGCGCGCTTCGATGTCGCCGACCAGCCGGTACAGACTGCGCGACGGTTCGATGTCGGTGGACTGCCAGCACAGGGAGATCAGATCGGGCAGGGAGCGCAGCGCCACGCAGGGCCGCGGCATGCCCGCCAGCCGACGTTGCAGCAGTTCCGCGGCGCGCTGCCCGGTTTCGGCCATGTCGATGTGGGGATAGGTGCGGTAGCAGACCAGCGCGTCGGCGTGGCGCACCATGGCGCGCGTGACGTTGGCATGCAGGTCCAGGCTGGCCACGACCGGCACGTTCGGGCCCACCAGTTCGCGCACGCGCCTGAGCAATTCGCCTTCGCCGTCGTCCAGGTGCTCGGTCACCATGGCGCCGTGCAGGTCCAGGTAGACGCCGTCCAGCGGCGCGGCCTGGGCCAGGCCTTGCAGGATCATGGCGCTGATGCGTTCGAAGGCGTCCCGGGTGACCGGGCCCGAGGGGCTGGCCGCGGCCCAGGTGGTGGGCAGCAGCGTGTGCCGTCCCATGGCCTCGATGAAGCCCGCCACCGGAATGTTGGCGCCCGCGACCGCCTGGAACATCGCCGGTCCGCTGACCAGCCTGGGCCAGCCCCCGCCTTTCTCGGCGAAGTCCTCCCACGTGGCGCGCGACGGCGCGAACGTATTGGTCTCGTGCTGAAACCCGCCTATCCCGATGCGCATCGGATTCCCCTTATCGTTTTGATGTGAGGAAGGCGCGGCTACGCCGCGCCCGAGTCAGTTCTGAAGTGGCGCTGCCGTACCCCCAACCACGCATAAAACAGGCACAACGCCACAATCAGGCAAGGCCGTCCCCAAGCGGGGTCGCGCGGATCCGGCTCCGCCGGTCCGCAGCGACGCCCCCCTGGGGGGGAAGCGCGAAGCGCTTCGGGGGGGGACCCTCACTTAGCGACTGGCATGGTGAATTCCGCGCCCTTGGCGATGCTGTCCGGCCAGCGCTGCATCACGCTCTTGTAGCGCGAATAGAAGCGGATGCCTTCTTCGCCGTAGGCGTGGTGGTCGCCGAACAGCGAACGCTTCCAGCCGCCGAAGGAATGCCAGGCCATGGGCACGGGGATCGGCACGTTGATGCCGACCATGCCCACCTTGATCTGGCGGGCGAAGGCGCGCGCCACGCCGCCGTCGGAGGTGAAGCAGGCCACGCCGTTGCCGAATTCGTGGGCGTTGATCAGGTCCACCGCCGTGGCGAAGTCCGGCACGCGCACGATGCACAGCACCGGGCCGAAGATTTCTTCGCGGTAGATGTTCATGGACGGCTTGACGTTGTCGAACAAGGTGCCGCCCAGGAAGAAGCCGCGCTCGTTGCCGGACACCGTCAGGCCGCGCCCGTCCACCACCAGGTCGGCCCCGGCGGCGATGCCGTCCTCGATGTAGCCCATGACCTTGTTGCGATGCTGCGCGGTCACCAGCGGGCCCATTTCGGCGTCCGCCTGCATGCCGTCCTTGACGATCAGCGACTTTACGCGCGGGGTCAGCCGCTCGATCAGCTTGTCGGCCACGCCGCCCACCGCCACGGCCACCGAGATGGCCATGCAGCGCTCGCCCGCGGAACCGTAGGCCGCGCCCATCAGCGCGTCGGTGACTTGTTCGAGGTCCGCGTCGGGCATGACGACCAGGTGGTTCTTGGCGCCGCCCAGCGCCTGCACGCGCTTGCCGCGGCGGGTGCCTTCCGCGTAGATGTATTCGGCGATGGGCGTCGAGCCCACGAAGGACAGGCCTTCCACGTCCGGGTGCGCGATCAGCGCGTCCACGGCCTGCTTGTCGCCGTGCACGACGTTGAAGACGCCGGGGGGCAGGCCGGCCTCGGTCAGCAGTTCGGCCAGGCGCAGCGAGGCCGACGGGTCGCGTTCGGAGGGCTTGAGCACGAAGGTGTTGCCGCAGGCGATCGCCACGGGGAACATCCAGCACGGCACCATCATGGGGAAGTTGAACGGCGTGATGCCGGCCACGACGCCCAGGGCCTGGCGCATGCTCCAGTTGTCGATGCCGCCGCCGATCTGGTCGGAGTACTGGCCCTTGAGCAACTGCGGGATGCCGCAGGCGAATTCGACGATCTCGATGCCGCGGGTGACTTCGCCCTTGGCGTCGGAGAAGACCTTGCCGTGTTCGCGCGTGATCAGTTCGGCCAGTTCGTCCTGGTGCTTGTCCAGCAGCGCCTTGAAGTTGAACAGGACGCGGGCGCGCTTGAGCGCGGGGGTTTCGGACCAGGCCGGAAAGGCGGCGTTGGCGGCGGCCACGGCCAGCGCCACGTCCTCGTTGGACGCCAGCGGGATCGAGGAGGCGACTTCGCCGGTGGCGGGGTTGAAGCCCTCCGCGTAGCGGTTGCCGCTGCCGTCGTAACGCCGGCCGTTGATGAAATGGGGGATCGTCTTCATGCTACTTCCTTCAGGACCTTGCCGATCTGTTCGAAAATCTGTCCGATCTGGGCCTCGTCGATGATCAGCGGGGGCGAGACGGCGATGATGTCGCCGGTGTAGCGCACCATCAGGCCGCTGTCGAAGCACTTGTGGAAGACTTCCGCGGCGCGGGCGCCGGGCGCGCCGGCGCGCGTGGCCAGCTCGATGCCGCTGACCAGGCCCAGGTTGCGCACGTCGATGACGTGGGGCGCGCCCTTCAGGGAGTGGGCGGCTTCCTGGAAGGCGCCGGACAGCTTGCGGGCGCGGCCGAAGAGGTCTTCGCGGCGGTAGATGTCCAGGGTGGCCAGGATGGCGGCGGCCGCGAGCGGGTGCGCCGAATAGGTGTAGCCGTGGAAGAATTCGATGCCGCCGGCGGGGCCGTTGACGATGGCGTCGTGCACTTCGCGCTTGACGGCGACCGCGCCGGCGGGCACGGCCGCGTTGCTGACGCCCTTGGCCATGGCGATGATGTCCGGCGTCACGCCGAACAATTCCGAGGCCGTGGCGGCGCCCAGGCGGCCGTAGGCGGTGATGACTTCGTCGAAGATCAGCAGGATGCCGTGCTTGGAGGTGATTTCGCGCAGCTTTTCCAGGTAGCCCTTGGGCGGGATCAGCACGCCGGTCGAGCCGGCCATGGGCTCGACGATCACGGCGGCGATGGTGGAGGCATCGTGCAGGGCGATGATGCGCTCCAGTTCGTCGGCCAGTTGGGCGCCCCAGGCGGGCTGGCCCTTGGAGTAGGCGTTCTGCTCCAGGTTGTGCGTGTGTGGCAGGTGGTCCACGGCGGGCAGCAGCGCGCCGGAGAAGGTCTTGCGGTTGGCCGAGATACCGCCGACCGAGATGCCGCCGAAGCCCACGCCGTGGTAGCCGCGCTCGCGGCCGATCAGGCGGGTGCGCTGGCCCTCGCCGCGGGCGCGGTGATAGGCCAGGGCGATTTTCAGCGAGGTGTCGACGGACTCGGAGCCCGAGTTCGTGAAGAAGACGCGGTCCAGCCCCTGCGGCATCAGGCCGGCCACGGCGGTGGCGGCTTCGAAGGCCAGCGGATGGCCCAGTTGGAAGCCCGGCGCGTAATCCATGGTCCCCGCCTGGTTGGCGATCGCGGCGACGATTTCCTCGCGGCCGTGGCCGGCGTTGACGCACCACAGGCCGGCGGTGCCGTCCAGCACCTGGCGGCCGTCGGCCGAGGTGTAGTACATGCCTTTGGCCGTGGCCAGCATGCGCGGATGGGCCTTGAACTGCTTGTTGGCAGTGAAAGGCATCCAGAGATGGGACAGGTCGGGCAAGGCGGGGGCGTTCATGGCGGCTCCAGGGTCGGGACGGGCGCCGGGCCTGCGCGACGATCGCGCAGCCAGCGGCATGCAGACGATTCTGGTGCGTCCGGGAGGGAATGCAAATATACGATCCACGCAAATGCCGCTAACTGTATAGTTGTAAACAGCACAACTGTACAGATATGTCCGTGATCGATTTCCAGCCCGACCGCGCCCGGGGCCAGGGGCCGACCCTGGTCGAACAACTGGTCGCCGCCATCCTCCAGGCCATCGAGGCGCAGACGCTGCGCCCGGGCATGCCGCTGCCCTCGGTGCGCGAGTTCGCGCGCCAGTACGGCGTCAGCACCTTTACCGTGGCCAGCGCCTACAGCCGGCTCGTATCGCAGGGCTGGCTGGCGGCCCGGCCGGGCGCGGGCTACCGCGTCGCCACGCCGGACGCGCCGGCCCGCCCGCGCCAGCCGCTGTCCTGGGAGCCGCCGCGCCTGAATGCCGGGTGGCTGCTGTCGGACATCTTCGCGGACCATTCCATTCCCATCAAATCCGGCTGCGGCTGGCTGCCGGGCGAATGGCTGAACGAAGAAGGGCTGCACATGGCCCTGCGCCACATGGGGCGGGTGCCGGCCATGCGCATCGCGAACTACGGGCATCCCTACGGCTATGCGCCGCTGCGCGAGACCATCGCGGCCAGCCTGGGCGCGCAGGGCATGGAGGTCGAGGCCTCGCAGGTGCTGCTGACCCAGGGCGTGACCCACGGACTGGACATGGTGATCCGCACGCTGCTGCGGCCGGGCGACACCGTGGTGGTGGAGCAGCCGGCCTACGCCAACCTGTTGCAGATGCTGCGGTTGGCGGGCTTGCGGGCGGTGGCCGTGCCGCGCACGGTGGACGGGCTGGATTGCGACGCGCTGGACGCCGCGGTGGCCCGGCACCGGCCTCGTGCGCTGTTCGTCAATACCGCCTTGCAGAATCCGTCGGGCGCCAGCATCGGCATGGCCAACGCGTTCCGCATCCTGCAGGCGGCCGAGCGCCATGGGCTGTGGGTGATCGAGGACGACATATCGCGCGAACTGGCGCCCGGGGTGACGCCGATGCTCGCCGCCCTGGACGGCGCGCGGCGCGTGGTCTACCTGGGCGGCTATTCCAAGGTCATCAGCCCGTCGGTGCGGGTGGGCTACGTGGTGGCGCACCGCGACCTCGTCCGCGATATCGCGCGCACCAAGATGGCGGTGGGCCTGACTTCGCCGGAGATCATGGAGCGCATCGTGCACCAGGTCATCCGGGAAGGGCGCTACGGGGCCCACATCGCCCGCACCCGCGAAAGGCTGGCCGAGGCCCACGCCGGCGTGGGCCGGCTGATGGCGCAGCACGGCTTCGAGATCTACGGGCGGCCGCAGGGCGGCCTGTTCCTGTGGGCCAAGGTGGGCGGGCAATGGCGCGAACGCGGCGCCAACGGCCTGGCCGAGCTGGCGCTGAAGGACGGCATCTGGCTGGCCCCCGGCTCCTATTTCGAGGCGGACGAAGCCGACACGCCCTGGATACGCTTCAACGTGGCCTATTCGGAAGCGCCGGAGCTCTGGCGCTTCATGCGCAACGCGGGGGCGTAGGATGGGTGGAGCGCGAGAGTTCTTAAGCTAGAAAACTGCTATCCAGCGCGCGAAACCCATGCGGCCGTGGGCAGATTGTGCCTGGCATCGGCCGGAAAACAATCGATTGCGGCCGCATGGGTTTCGCGCGCTGGGCAGTTGCGTTCTTGCGTCGATGGTCTCGCGCTTTACCCATCCTACGGACGTTCGTACGTGACGAAGTCGTAGTCGTAGCCGTTTTCCGCGGGCTGGGGTTCGCGCGCCGTTTCCTTCCATCTCCTATTTCGAGGCGGACGAAGCCGACACGCCCTGGATACGCTTCAACGTGGCCTATTCGGAAGCGCCGGAGCTCTGGCGCTTCATGCGCAACGCGGGGGCGTAGGATGGGTGGAGCGCGAGAGTTCTTAAGCTAGAACACTGCTATCCAGCGCGCGAAACCCATGCGGCCGTGGGCAGATTGTGCCTGGCATCGGCCGGAAAACAATCGATTGCGGCCGCATGGGTTTCGCGCGCTGGGCAATTGCGTTCTTGTGTCGATGGTCTCGCGCTTTACCCATCCTACGGACGTTCGTACGTGACGAAGTCGTAGTCGTAGCCGTTTTCCGCGGGCTGGGGTTCGCGCGCCGTTTCCTTCCATTGGAAGGACGGCAGCAGCGGGAAGAAGGCGTCGCCCTCGACCTCGGCGTGGACTTCGGTGGCCAGCACGCGTTGCGCCAGCGGCAAGGCCTGCGCGTAGATCTGCGCGCCGCCGATCACGAAGGCTTCGGCCACGTCGCCGCAGGCGTCGATGGCGGCTTCCAGCGAGGGGACGAGGATGGCGCCTTCGGCGCTGAATCCCGGGTTGCGGCTGATCACGATATTGCTGCGGCCGGGCAGGGGACGGCCCAGGGAGTCCCAGGTCTTGCGGCCCATGATGATGGGGCTGCCCAGCGTGCTGCGCTTGAAGTGCGCCAGGTCGCCTGGCAGTTTCCAGGGCAGGGCGTTGTCGCGCCCGATGGCGCGGTTGGTGGAGTAGGCGACGATCAGGGTGAGGCTGGCGGACATGCGGATGGGCGGTGTAGGAGGTTCGTTCGGACACGCCTAGCGTAGCAAATTTGCGCGGCCCGGCGCCGCGCCCGCGCCTCAGTCCGCGGCGTGTTCCAGGAATTCGGTGGCGGGCATGGGCTTGCCCAGCAGGAAGCCTTGCAGGGAATCGCAGCCCAGGCCGGTCAGGAATTTCTGCTGCGCGGCCGTTTCGACGCCTTCGGCCACGATGCGCAGATTGAGCTGCTGCGCCAGCGCGACGATGGCCGACACGATGGCGGCGTCCTCGTTGTCGTTTTCCAGTTGGTTCACGAAGCCCCGGTCGATTTTCAGTTCGGTCGCGGGCAGGCGTTTCAGGTAGAGCAGGCTGGAATAGCCGGTGCCGAAGTCGTCGATGGAGATCGTCACGCCCAGGGTGGACAGGCGCTTGAGCACGGCCAGGCTGGCTTCTGCGTCGCGCATGGCGGTGGATTCCGTCACCTCCAGGGTCAGGCAGGCCGGCGGCACGTCGTGCCGCAGCAGGGCGGTGCGCACCGTTTCCACCAGGCTGGCATGGGCGAATTGCAGCGCCGAAATATTGACGGCGATGGTCCAATGGCCCTGGCCGGCGTCGATCCATTCCCGCATCTGGCGGCAGGCTTCGTTGATGACCCATTCCCCGATGGACAGGATCAGGCCGGTCTTCTCGGCGGTGGGGATGAACTGGTCCGGGCCGACCAGGCCGCGGGTGGGGTGGTTCCAGCGCAGCAGCGCCTCGGCGCCGACGATGGGGCCGGCGGGCGCTTCGTACTTGGGCTGGTAGTGCAGGACGAACTGGTCGCGCTCCTGGGCCAGGCGCAGGTCGTGCAGCAGTTCGATCTGCTCGTGCGCGTCCGCGTTCATGGACGGCTCGAAGAAACTGTACCCGGTGCCGCCCAGACGCTTGGCGTGGTACATCGCGGCGTCGGCATTGGTCAGCAGGGAGTGGGTGTCTTCGCCATCGTTCGGGTAGATGGCGATGCCGACGCTGGAGGTCACCAGCACTTCGTGCCCGTAGACCATGACCGGGCGGGCGATGGCGTCGACCAGGCGGTCGGCCACGTTGGCGGCGTCGGTGGGTTCGATCACTTCGCTGAGCACGATGAACTCGTCTCCGCCCAGGCGGGCGACCGTGTCCTGGGTGCGCAGCGTCTGGCGGATGCGCTGCGCCAGGTCGATCAGCAGGGCGTCGCCCGTGTGGTGCCCATAGGCGTCGTTGACCGCCTTGAAGCCGTCCAGGTCGAAGAACAGGACCGCGAAATAGCCGTGGCGCCGGCTGGCGCTTTCGATGGCCTGCTCCATCCGGTCTTCCAGCAGGATGCGGTTGGGCAGCTTGGTCAGGGTGTCGTGCAGCGCCAGTTGCACCAGCTCTTCGTTGGCCTCGGCCAGCGAAGAGGCGAGGGCCGAGGTGCGCGCCTCCAGCCGGTTGTCCAGCACCGCGACCAGCAAGGCGATGGCGAGCACGCTCAAGGTCACGGCGGTGACGGCGATGGCCAGCCAGCCGGCCGAGATGCCGCCGTCGGCCGCCATGCAGATGCTGCCCTCCGGGAAGCCGGCGGCTTCCATGCCGGTGTAGTGCATGCCCACGATGGCGACGCCCATGATCACCGCCGCCAGAGGGCGCGACAGGGCCACGCGGGGGCCGTCCTGGCGCAGCCGGTAGGTGATCCACAGCGCCGCGCCGGACGCGGCCACGGCGATGAGGACGGACAGCGCGAACCAGGCCGTGTCGTAGTGGATGCCGGGCGCCATGCGCATTGCGCCCATGCCGACGTAATGCATCGCCGCGATGCCGGCGCCCATCAGCAGGGCGCCGACCGCCAGCCGCCGGCCGGGCAGTTCGTCCTTGCTCACGATCCACAGCGCGAATGCGGAGCAGCCGATCGCGATGCCCAGCGACAGGATGGTCAGGGGCAGGTCGTAGCCCATGGGGATGGGCAGGCTGAAGGCCAGCATGCCCACGAAATGCATGGACCAGATGCCGACGCCCATCGCGAAGGCGCCGCCCGCCAGCCAATAGCGCGCGGCGGGCAGCCCGTTCGCGGCCCTGACGCGGTTGGCCATGCCCAGCGCTGTGTACGACGCCAGGATGGCGACCCCTAAAGATACGAGGACGAGCGAAGGGTTATAAGTTCCAACGAGCATTTGTGGGGTCCTGTCCTTAGCGCATACAGCCGCCGCGCGGGCTTCAACTCAATTCAATTGGTAGTCAACAGTTGCAATTCGATCGCAGGGCAAATCCTGCTGCCGAGTTTGGCGATTCGCGTACTCTCTGGTCGGGAAGGGGAAGGCGGCTGGGCGACGCCGGCGGTCGGCGCTGCCGGGCGGATTGCCCGGGTGCGCGGCGAGCGACGGGCATGGCGCGGCATGGGCCGGTCGGAAGCAACGGCGCGCGACGCATGCTGGACGCGCGTCCGTGGCTAAGGGATGGGTTATACCGAAATCGCGCTTCCAGAAGCTCACCAATCTTCACCAGAGAGGCCAGGCGGGGGGCGCGGCGGGGGTCCCGCCCCGGGCTGGCGCCCGGGGCATCGGCCGCCCGATCCGTTCCGAAGGGCCGCGGCGGCGCGGCCCGGCGAGAGACTACACGGCCATCGCCGCCGTCAGCGGGGCGTGGTGCCGGTAGCCGGACAGCGAGAAGTCCGACGGTTCCACTTTTTCCAGCCATTCGGGCTCGTAGCGCCCGGTGGCGGCGAAATCGGGGATGCGGTCCGACAAGACCAGCCGGGGCGCTTCGTAGGGTTCGCGCGTCAGTTGTTCGCGCAGCATCGGCAGATGGTTTTCGTAGATATGGGCGTCGCCGATGAAGTAGGAGAACCAGCGCGGCGTGTAGCCCGTCAGGCGGCCGACCAGGTGCAGCAGCGCGGCGCCTTCGGTCAGGTTGAACGGCGTGCCCAGGCCCACGTCGTTGGACCGGATGTACAGGCACAGGGAAATTTCGCGGGTCGTCGCGTTCGGCAGGAACTGGTACAGCAGGTGGCAGGGCGGCAGCGCCATTTCCTCGATCTGCGCCCAGTTCCAGCCGTGGAACAGGATGCGGCGGTCGCCGGGGCGCTCGTGGATGGTGTCCAGGCATTGCCGCAACTGGTCCACCGCCTTGTACAGCAGCACCTTGGGCTGGCCGCCTTCTTCCAGGTCGGCCACCTTGGCGTAACCGCGCGACAGGGCATCGGCGATCTGGGCGCCGCGGCCGGCGTCCAGCACCTTGTAGGCCGGCCATTGGCGCCATTGCACGCCGTACACCGGACCGAGGTCGTCGGCGCCTTCACGGTACGGGTTGGCCAGCCACTGGCTGTTCTCGTTGGCGTTCTGGTCCCAGACCTTGCAGCCGAGTTCGCGGAATTCCGCCGCGCTGCGGGACGCGCGCATGAACCCGACCATTTCGCCGATGGCGGACTTGAACGCCAGTTTCTTGGTGGTCACCGCCGGGAAGCCTTGTTGCAGGTCGAAGCGCAACGAGGCGCCGGGCATGCTCAGGGTGCGGATGCCGGTGCGGTTTTCCTGCCACGCGCCGGTGTCCAGGATGGTTTGAACGAGGTCCAGGTATTGTTTCATGGCGGTTCAGGCGGCGGCGGGGGTTTCCTGCGTGTCGACGATATCGACCGAGAACGTCAGCGCCGCCGTCTTTTCCAGCATGGCCGAGGCCGAGCAGTACTTTTCGTGCGAGAGCTGCACGGCGCGCTCGACCGCGGCGCGCGGCAGGTTCCGGCCGGTGACGGTGAAGGCGAAATGGATGCGCGTGAAGACCTTGGGGTCGCTGTCGGCGCGGTCGGCCTGCAGCTTGACGCTGCAGCCGCTGACCGCGTGGCGGCCGCGCTTGAGGATCAGCACCACGTCGTACGCGGTGCAGCCGCCGGTGCCGGCCAGCAGCATTTCCATCGGGCGGGGGGCCAGATTGTGGCCGCCGCCGTCCACGGCGCCGTCCATGACGGCCACGTGGCCGCTGCCGGTGCTGGCGGTGAAGAGCATGCCGTTCGGGCCGCCCCAGTCGATCGTGCATTCCATGTTGTCGTGTCCTTGAGCTTGAGCGCAGTCAATGGTCGATGATACCTGTTGCGTACAATTCCAGGCACGAGAACCCCGCCCCGCATCAGGGGTGTGGGCGTCTGCCTTGCCGAGGAGTCGCTTATGTCCACCGCCCTGTCTAGAACCGGCCCTGTTTCCTTCCTGCGCCGCACCAATCCCCTGGACGCCCTGCTGGCCGAAGCGGACCGCGCGCTGCGGGTATTGAGCGGCAGCGCCACCGCCGGCCGGCCCTATCCGGCCACGGCCGACGAAGCGCCCCAGGCCCTGTCGGCGCAGGAGAAGCGCCACGCGGCGGGGCTGATGCGCGTCAACCACGTCGGGGAAGTCTGCGCCCAGGCGCTGTATCGCGGCCAGGCATCGGTCTGCCGCGAACCCGGACCCCGGGCGCTGCTGCTGAATGCCGCGTCCGAGGAAGTGGACCACCTGGTCTGGTGCAACCAGCGCCTGGCCGAACTCGGCAGCCGCGCCAGCCTGTTGAATCCGATCTGGTACGCCGGCTCGTTCGCGCTGGGCGTGCTGGCCAGCTATGCGGGCGTGCCCCGCAACCTGGGGTTCATGGCCGAAACCGAAAAACAGGTGGAAGCCCACCTCGAAAGCCACTTGCGCACCTTGCCGGTGCAGGACGAACGTTCCCGCCAGATCGTCCAGAAGATGAAGGAAGACGAGGCGCAGCACCGCGCCAGCGCGGAGGCGGCGGGGGGCGTGCCCCTGTCCCTGCCCGTGAGAACGGCCATGAAGGCCATGTCCAAGGTCATGACGACCACGGCCTACCGGATCTGAGGCCGCCGGCCGCGAAATGTTGCAATGCGCAAAAAAGCTGCATCCTGGTGCCATGGCGCACCGGAATGGTGCAAAAAGTTTCGCGGGATTACCCGATGGGATCTAGGGTTAGTCCGAAACGGGTTTACCCATTCGGCAAAAACCCTTTTTTGGGCAAGGCCATTGATTGGCGCGGCTTTCCAGGGAGAGGGCGGCGGTTGTGCGGCAAAAACGCAACGGAAAAAAAAGCCTGGGCGGCAGCCTAAAAAAAATCTTGCATCGCACAAAAAACATCGGTACTATTCACTCATTGGATGTTGAAACGCAGTCGGCGCGGTGCAAAACCCCGGCAGCGCAGCGAGCAGAAGCCCAGCTCCCAACATGCCACGGTTGTCTCCTCCACCCTCCTCCTTTGGTGGATTTAGCCCGAGATCTCACGATCTCGGGCTTTTTTTTGTCCGGAAGTGGTGCGTCCCTGTTTGATTGGAAAAATTTCCCCCTCACAAGGGGCGGCGGCGGTTTCCGCCCAGGGCGATCCCCGCGTTTTCCCTTGGATATTTCGGGTGCGCCTGGGCGGAAAGCTCTACAATCGCTCTATGAAATCCGTATTTCCGCGCGTCCGCGGTTCAGCCGCAGCGGCCCGTCCCGGCCAGCGGCCCGGGGCGCGCCACGGGGCGTTACGTTCTGTGCCGGTGAATTGCACTTCCTTATTCCTCCCATATATGGGCGTTACACCTGCCTCCGATAATGGCGGGCCTGTCTCGATAGACCAACCAGAGGTGATTCTGTGACCTGGCTGTACATCTGCGTGGTCGCATTCATGGTGGGGGGACTCATCGTGGCGTCGGAGCGCTGGCATGGCGCTTTCACTGGCGATAGCGATCTCAACAAACCGCAAGCCAACCATTCCCGGGCCACGCCCCGGGTCGGCGGCTTGGCGGTGCTCGCGGGCACGCTGGCCGGCCTGCTGGTGCTCGGCCCCAGCAACATGACGCTCACCTGGCTGTGGCCCGCGCTGTTCGTCGCGGCGCTGCCCGTTTTCGTGGCCGGCCTGCTCGAGGACATCACCAAGGACATCGGCGCCAGCAAGCGCCTGCTGGCCGCCTTCCTGTCGGCGGCGATCGCCTGGTGGCTGCTGGGCGGCGTCAGCCGCGTCGGCATGGCGCCGGTGGACTACGTGCTGTCGTTCTGGCCGGTGTCGCTGCTGTTCACCATGTTCGCGGTGGGCGGCTGTACCCATGCGCTGAATATCGTGGATGGCATGAACGGCCTGGCCGGCATGGTCGCCACCTTGATGGCGGTATCCATCAGCCTGGTGGCGCTGCAGGTGGGCGACGTGCCGATCTTCCTGGTGGCCGCGGCCCTGGCGTCGGCGACGCTGGGCTTCCTGGTCTGGAATTTCCCGTTCGGACGCGTGTTCCTGGGCGATGGCGGCGCGTATTTCCTGGGCTTCATGCTGGCGGAACTGGCCGTTCTGCTGGTGGTGCGCAATCCTTCGGTGTCGCCGTTCTACGCGCTGGCCGTGCTGTTCTACCCCGTATTCGAAACCGGCTTCTCGATCTGGCGCCGCCGCTTCAAGCGCGGCGTTCCGGTGGACCAGCCGGATGCCCTGCACCTGCACCAACTGGTGTTCCGCCGGCTGGTCCGCGTCACGTTCAGCCGCGGCCGCCGCCACGCCGTGCCGGCGCTGTGCAATGCGCTGGCGTCGCCGTACATGTGGGTGCTGGCCTTGATCGGACTGGTGCCGGCCACCATCTGGTGGGACAACCCCTGGGCGCTGAGCGCCAGCCTGGTGGTGTTCGCCAGCGTCTACATCTGGCTCTACGCGCGCCTGGTATCGTGGCGCCGCCCTGGCTGGCTGCTGCTGCCTTCGGTCTTGCGGACCACCGATTAGTGTTGAACGCCTCGGCGTTCTCCGCCGAGGCTCCGTTATCTGTCTATTACCCGACCATATTTAAAATGCCGTAATCGTTCTACGGTGAAGGGAGAGTTATGTTGCGAATCCAGGATGTGAAACTCGCTGTCGTCGGCCTGGGCTATGTGGGCTTGCCGCTGGCCGTGGAGTTCGGCAAGAAGCGTCCGGTCATCGGCTTCGATATCAATACGCGCCGCATCGAGGCGCTGAAGGCGGGCCACGACCATACGCTCGAAGTCAGCGACGCCGAACTGGCCGAAGCCGCCCAACTGACGTACACCGCCGACCGCGCGGAGCTGGGCCAGGCCAACGTGTTCATCGTGACCGTGCCGACTCCCATCGACGAGTACAAGCAGCCGGACCTGACCCCGCTGGTCAAGGCCAGCGAAACCATCGGCGCGGTGCTCAAGCGCGGCGACATCGTCATCTA
>NZ_UFQC01000005.1 GCF_900496975.1 Achromobacter veterisilvae | reverse complement strand
AGGGGTTCCTGTTTTCGCCGCCGTTGCCGGCGGATGACCTGGAAGAGTGGTTACGGGGGAGGCCGTAGGGGTTTGGCAAAGTATCGGCCGGCGCGTTCGGAGACACGGCGGGCTCGGCGGGCGCGGGCTTGGGCGGCGCCTTGGCGCGGGCCGGGTTCGCGGGCGCCGCCTGCGGCGCGGAGGCGGCCTGGGCGTCCGGCAGGAAGCGCTGCAACAGTTGGAAGAACCCGTCGTAGAACTGCGGGCGCGCCACCGTCTGGCTGGCCGTCTTCACCAGCGAGTCGTCGCTGGCGCCGAACGGCATGGACACCTGGCCCAGCACGCTCACGCCCACGCTGGCCGAGTTGGCGGTGCGCTTGATCGAGTAGCGGTCCTGCACCGCGTTGGCGAACACCGTCGCACGCTCGTTCGAGTTGCCGTCGGAGGCGCACTCGATATTGAAGCTGATCTGCGTGTGCTGGCCGTCTTCGCCCTGGAAGTTCTTATGTCCCGTCACCCGGGCGCCCTCGAACTTGTCGATGTTGTAGCCCTGGCTCAGCAGGGCGCGGCGGCCGGCGTCGCAGGCGGCGGCGCTGCCGGCGGGAACCGTCCGCGAATAGGTGTCGCTCTGGGCGAAGTTCTCTTTTTCGAATTCGGGTTTGGGGGATGAGCACCCTGCCAGGACGCCCGCCAGGACAGCCAGCAGCGCAACAGATGGACGGCGGATAACACGGGGCATGAATAAGGGTCCGGCTTGAAGCAACAAAAACGGGTTATAGCGCATCCCCGCCGGGATTCCTTTACCAGGAATGTGCAGTTCAACAGAGAGGTAACAGGGGAAATGGGGACGTGCTTTCCGCCATCCCCGCCCCGGAAACCGCCAATCAGGGCCTGGGCAGGCGCCTGAGCCAGCTATCCCATGAATCGATTCGCAGGGGGATGGAAAACGTCCGCTCGTAGCCGTGGCGCTTCCTGCTTTCGGCCAGATCGTCTATTCGTCCCGGCTGCCATAGACTTCGCCGAACAGCGCGCGCTTCAGCGCTTCGATGGAGTTGGTTACCGAAGGGTCCGTTGAAACTGGGACTAACCCTGGGTCTCATTCCGTGGAATTTTGGCTATTCTCTCCCAGTCGATCCAAAACCCCGCAGAAGAGACCTGCCCCCGCGGCGGGCGCCGACGGAGCAACCGCCCCGGAAACTCTCAGGCAAACAGGACTGCGCGGTCTAGACAATCTGGAGAGAGGCGCCGCGCGCGCCCACCGAAGGGGAACCCGCCGCCGTCCGCGCGAACGGGTGAAGCTCTCAGGTACAGAGACAGATGGGGTGCTGCGGCCGGGTGGCCGCGGCCACTCGACCCTGGAGCGACCATGCCCCGCATCGCCATCATCGGCGCCGGTATCACCGGCGTCACGTCCGCCTACGCCTTGAACAAACTGGGATACGACGTCACCGTTTACGACCGCCAGCGCTATCCCGCCATGGAAACGTCCTACGCCAACGGCGGCCAGTTGTCGGCCAGCAACGCCGAGGTCTGGAACAGCGTGTCCACCGTCATGAAGGGCCTGCGCTGGCTCGGGCGCCATAACGCGCCGCTGCTGCTCAACCCCAGGTTCAGTTGGCACAAGTATTCCTGGCTGGCCCAGTTCGTCGGGCAGATCCGGCACTACCGCCAGAACACCATCGCCACCACGCGCCTGGCCATCGAAGCGCGTCAGCACCTGTTCGCCATGGCCGAAGAGGAAGGCATAGACTTCGACCTGGAGCGCCGGGGCATCCTGCACATCTACCACGACGCCGCCAGCTTCGAAACCGCGCGCCGCGCCAACGCGCTGCTGCAGGAAGGCGGGCTGGAACGCTATACCGTGTCGGCCGAGGAAGCGCGCCGCATCGAGCCCGCGCTGCAGACCGACTGCCATGGCGGTTTCTACACCCCGTCGGACGCCACCGGCGACATCCACAAGTTCACCAGCGGCCTGGCCCGCGCCTGCGAACGCCGGGGCGTGCGCTTCGTGCAGGACGCCGAGGTCCGGGACATCGTCCATGAAGGCGGCGCCTATCTGCTGGACATCGCGGGCGAAGGCGGCGCGCGGCCCGGCCAGCGCGAATCCGCCGACGCCATCGTCATCTGCGCGGGCGCCGCGAGCCGGCAATTCGCCCAGCGGCTGGGCGACTCGCTCAATATCTATCCGGTCAAGGGCTATTCCATCAGCGTGCACCTGGACGACGCGGAAAGCCGCGCCGCCGCGCCCGGCGTGAGCCTGCTCGACGAAGCCGCCAAGATCGTCACCAGCCGGCTGGGCGACCGTTTCCGCGTCGCCGGCACGGCCGAATTCAACGGCTTCAACATGGACATCCGCGCCGAGCGGGTCCAGCCGCTGATCGACTGGACCCGCCAGCACTTCCCCGGCATCCGCACGTCGCGCGTGGTGCCCTGGTGCGGCCTGCGCCCGATGACGCCGAACATGATGCCGAGGGTCGGCCCCGGCAAGCGGCCGGGCGTGTTCTACAACACGGGCCACGGCCACCTGGGATGGACGCTTTCGGCGGCGACGGCGCAGTTGCTCGCGGCCAGCGTGAAGGAGGCCATGGCCGGGGCTTGATGGCCGCGGCGTTCAATGCGCCGCGACCGCCTCCCTGCTGCCCTGCCCGGCCGCGCGCGGCGCCGCGTCCGCGCCGCGCGGGCCGGCGTCCTTGCAGATCTTCCCGTCCTTCATCACCAGGCTGATCCGTTCCGGATCGGCCAGCAAGGACAAGTCGTCCAGCGGATTGCCGTCCACCATGACGATGTCCGCCAGGTAGCCGGGGCGCAGCATGCCTATTTCATCCGGCCGCAGCATGATCTGGCCGCCCAGCCGGGTGGCCGCCACCAGCGCTTCGGTGGGCGTCATGCCGATGTAGTCGACGAAGTACTGGAGGTCGGTGGCGTTGGTCCCATGCGGCATCCACGCGAAGCCATAGTCTCCGCCGGGCAGGATGCGGATGCCGCGCTTGTGCATTTTGCGCAGCGATTCCGAGGCGATCTCCAGTTCGCGCTTGTAGCCCATCTTTTCGGCGATGGCCGGTGTGATGCCGTAATCGGATGCATTGAAGGCCGTCCTGACCAGCCAGCCGATACCCGGCGCGACGAAGTGCCTGTCCTTGTTGGCCTCCAGCATATCGAGCGCCTCTTCGTCGGCGAAGCTGGCGTGATAGATGATCTCGATGCCGTGGCGCACGCACTGTTTGACCGATTCGCTGGAACGCGCGTGCGCCGCGACGCGCTTTCCATAGCGCCTGGCCTCGCTGGCCAGCATGGCGATCTCGTCCTCGGCGAACGGCGACATCTCGGCCGGCAACCCGGCGATGTACTCGCCCGACAGGTTGATTTTCAGATGATCGACCCCGTACTTGATGAACGTCCGCGCCGACCGCCGGATCTCTTCAGGGCCGCTGCACACACTGCCGAAGCTGAGGGCCTCGAACGGCATGTGCGGCAGCGTATTGTCGCCCAGCGCGCCGATTGTCGTGATCTCCTGGCTGCCCGCCAGATAGCGCGGCCCCGGGCACTCCCCCGCGTCGATCGCGTTGCGCAGCACCACGTCCAGGCGCGGTTTGGCCGCCGCGGCGCCGATGGCCGAGGTCCAGCCCATTTCCAGGTACCGCTTCGCCACGCGCACACACCACAGTATGTGTTCTTCCGGCGGCATGAATTGGATCGCGGAAAGCGAGGGCTGGTCATTCCACGAAAAATGCGTGTGCGCCTCGGTCATCCCGGGCATCAGGAAACGGCCCTGGCCGTCGATGACGCGCGCGCCTTCCCTTTCCACTTGGCGGGGCGAACGCGCGACCTCGGCGATGCGCGCATCTTCGATCAGCACCTCGCCTTTGAAGGGCGCCTCGCCGCCGCCATCGAAGACGGCGACGTTGGTGATGGCAATTCTGGACATGACAAGTCTCCTCCGGCCCGCGGCGCGGGCCGATTTCTTATGTTGAAACGCCGGGAAAACGGCAGCTAGCGCAGCGCCGCGTAGAACTCCCGCAAGGCCTCGACGCAGGCGTGGGGTTTTTCGTAGGTCGTCCAGTGGCCGCAATCTCCGAGGACGATCTGGCGGCTGCCGGGGATGCGGGTCGCCAGTGCCTCGACGTTGGCCGCGGGCGCCACGCCGTCCTGGTCGCCGGTCACCAGCAGCGCCGGAACGGCGAGTCCCTCCACGGCGGCGGGTTGCGCGGCGGCCAGCGCCTCGCAGCTCTGCGCATAGCCTTCGGGCGGCTGCCGCATCACGCTCTCGCGCACCAGCGCCAGCACCGCGGGCTGGTCCCGCTTGGTCTGGGCGCTGGTTGCCCCCTTGACGATGGCATCCGCTATTTCCTGCATCGCCGCGTCGCCGCCGCGGGCCAGCTCCGCCCGCCCCCGGATGCCGGCCCGGCCGGCGTCCGGCGGCGCCGCGAGCGGACCGAACAGCGCGAGCGACCTGACCCGGGCGGGATGCGCGACGGCGAAATGCTGGGCCACGATGGTGCCCAGCGAATGCGCGGCGACGTGCAGCGCGTCGACCTCCAGTTCATCGAGCATCCCGGCCAGCGCGCCGACGTACGCATCGATGGACAGCGCCTGCGGCGCCAGCGCCGACCGCGCGCTGCCCGGCAGGTCCGGGCGAATGACGCGGAAGCCCTCGAAGGCATCCATCACGGGCGTCCAGGTATTGGACGAACCGCCCAGGCCGTGTATGCACAGCAGCGCCGGCCCCTGGCCGTCGATCTCCACGGCCAGGCCGTTGACGTAGTGCGTGCTCATGTCCGTTCCTCGACAAAAGTGTTCTCGATCGTGCCCAGGCCGTCGATCTCCACGCGCACCACGTCGCCCGCGGCGAGATAGCGGGGAGGCTGCATGCCCATGCCGACGCCGGCAGGCGTGCCCGTCGCGATCACGTCGCCCGGATAGAGCGTGATGCCGCGCGAAATCGTTTCGATCAAGGACGGAATATCGAAGATCATGTTTTCCGTCGGCCCGTCCTGGCGCAGCTCGCCATTGACCCAGCAGCGCACGCGCGTGCGGGTCCCGTCGAATTCGTCCGCCGTGGCGATCCACGGCCCCATGGGGCAGAAGGTATCGAACGACTTCCCCATGTCCCACTGCTGGTGCCGCATCTGCACGTCCCGCGCGGTGACGTCGTTGACGACGGTGTAGCCGAAGACGTGGGCCAGGGCGTCGGCGCGCGCGATATTCTTTCCGCCTCTGCCGATCACGACCGCCAGCTCGGCCTCGTAGTCGATCCGGTCCGAGACGCCCGCGGGCAGCAGCACGTCGGCCCGCGGCCCCACCACGCACTCGGGCACTTTGGTGAAGACGATGGGCCAGGACTCGGGGTTCGCGTCGTTGTCCTTGAAGACCGAGGCCGAGAGTTCCTTCGCGTGGGCGTGGTAGTTCCGTCCCACGCACCACAGGTTGCGGCGCGGCCTGGGCAATGGCGCCAGCAGCGCCACTTCGGCGAGCGGCAGCGCCTCTCCCTTGCCGGGCAACGCCCGGCCCGCGGCGAGCAGGTCGATCACGGCCTGGGCTCCGGCTCGCCGTTGCTCCGCGTCCAGCGCCAGCGGCGCCACGGTCATGCCGTCGCCGGATACCAGGCCCACCTCCTGCCTTCCATTCACCATAAAGCTAGCAATGCGCAATGCTGTCTCCTTCTTCGTCCTGAACAAACCCCCGATACGCCGGCAGGTGATCGGGACTTTATCGGCGCGAGCGGCAACGTGCTTATCGCCGGGTCCGCGGACTTATCGCAGAGTCAGATCTTGTGCTAGGTGAATACACCTACGCCGGACAAGGGCGCAAACGCCCATAAAATTCTCGCAAGCGCCGCGCCCGCCCGAAGCACTCGCCGCCCCGCAGAAGCCCGCCTTCGCGAGGGGACGATACAAATGGAGACAGAGATGCAGGAGACTTATGCCTTGCACGAAGGCGCGTTCGGCCGCGCCGTCGTGCTGGAACTGCGCGACGACCTGATCGCGCATGCGCACGCTGAAGTGCAGCTCGCCCTCTGGCTGGGCGGCGCGCGCGTGGAAGGCCACGTCGGTCAGACACTGGTGCCCTACAGCGAACACCTTGCGCTGGGAACCAATACCTATGAATCGCACGATGCCCGGCTGCTGGACCGGTCGGGCCCCGCCATTTTCCTGGTGCTCTACATCGCCAAGCCCTGGCTGGACGAGCGCCGGGCCGCCACCGGCCGTCCCTTCCATTTCGCCGCGCCCGGCGTCCCCATCGACACCGCCGTGCGGCAGGGCTGCTGGCGCCTGCTGGACAAGATCGTCTCCCCGCACGAACACCCGGGCGCCGATCTCGACGCGGAGGTCGAGGCCCTGCTGCAAGCCGCCATCGAATCGTCCACCGGCCCCGGCCGGACGGACCGCCCCGTATCGGCGGCGCCCGCGCTGGACCGCAGGCTGCGCGCGGCCATCGCCTATATGCGCGAGCACGTCCACGAACCGATCGCGGTGGAAGACGTCGCGAGCCGGGTGGGATTGTCCCGCGGCCATTTCTTCGCGCTCTTCCGGGACCAGCTCAACACGACGCCGCAAGTGTTCTGGAGCGCCGTGCGCGTCGAGGAAGCCGTGCGCCTGCTGGCGCACCAGGAACAGCCGCTGACCTCGGTGGCGCTGGATCTGGGCTTTTCCACGCCGGGCAACTTTTCCCGTTTTTTCCGGGAACACATGGGCGTGTCGCCGTCCCGCTTCCGGCGCGCGGCCACCGGGCCCGCGCAGCACCTGCTGACCGGCGTCTCCTGAACCCGGCACGGGCCGGATGCTACGGCGCCGCGAAAGACGCCGCGCGGCCCTCGCGCGCTTCGCTCCACTCCCGGCGATCGCTGTTGAAATGCGCGCCACGGCTTTCACCGCGCTCGCTCGCCGCGCGCACGATCAGGTCGGCCACCAGCGCCAGGTTGCGCAGTTCCAGCAGGTCCAGGCTCAGGCCTTCGCGATGCAGCCGCGCGTCCATCTCGGCGCGCAGCGGCCCGACGAAAGCGGCCGCGCGCCGCAGCGCGGCGTCGCTGCGCACGACGCCGACGTCGCGGCTCATCAGTTGGCGCAGGTCTTGCCGCAGGCGCGCCAGGTCGGGGGATGCGGGCCGCGGCGCCGCGGCCGCGGGCCGCCCTTCCGCCGCGGCCCGGACTGGCGCCGCCGCAAGCCGCAGGATGTCCTGCGCCGCGGCGCGTCCCATCACGGCGCATTCCAGCAGGGAGTTGCTGGCCAGGCGGTTGGCGCCGTGCAATCCGGTGCACGCGGCCTCGCCGATCACGTACAGCCCCGGCAGGCCGCTGCATCCCGCGACGTCCGTGACGACGCCGCCGCAGGTGTAGTGCGCGGCGGGCGCGACGGGGATGGGCATGGCCGCGATGTCGATGCCCAGCGCCAGGCATCGCGCATGGATGGTGGGAAAGTGCGCTTGCAGGAAATCCCGCGGCTGGTGGCTGATGTCCAGGTGCACGCAGTCCAGGCCGTGGCGGGCCATCTCGGCCTGGATGGCGCGGGCGACGATGTCGCGCGGCGCCAGTTCGGCGCGCGGATCGTGCGCCGGCATGAAGCGGGCGCCGTCCGGCAGGCGCAGCAGGCCACCTTCGCCGCGCACGGCCTCGGAGATGAGGAAGCCGCCGGCTTGCGGATGATGCAGGCCCGTGGGATGGAACTGCGTGAATTCCATGTTGGCGACCTGGCACCCGGCGCGCCACGCCATGGCGATGCCGTCGCCCGTCGCGGCCGCCGGCGCGGTCGTCGTCCGGTACACCTGGCCGGCGCCGCCGGTGGCCAGCACCACATGGGCGGCGGCGGCATCGAACGCCCGCCCGCCGCGCACGTCCAGCAGGCGCACGCCGCGGCAGGCGGCCCCGGCGGTTCCGGGTTCGCCCGCCAGCAGCAGATCCACGGCGCAGTGATGCTCCAGCAGCACGATGCCGTCCCGCCCGCGCGCCCGGCTGCCCAGCGCGGCCACGATGGCGCTGCCGGTCGCGTCGGCCGCGTGCGCGATGCGGCGCAGTCCGTGGCCGCCCTCGCGCGTCAGGTGCAGGCCCTCGCGTCCGCCGGTGAACGCGACGCCGTGCTCTTGCAGCCATGCGATCGCGCCGCGGGCCCGGGCGATGATGTCCCGCGTGGCGGGCAGGTCGCACAGGCCGGCGCCGGCGACGAGCGTGTCGCGCACGTGCGCCTCCACGCTGTCGCCGTCCGCCAGCGGCGCGGCGATGCCGCCCTGGGCGCGGTTGCTGGCGCTGTCGGCCAGGGCGCCCTTGGACACCAGCGCCACCCGCCGCCGAGGCGCCAGTTCCAGCGCGGCGGCCAGGCCGGCCAGCCCGCTTCCGATGATGATGACGTCGAATTCCATGTGCCGGCTCTCCGGTAAGGGACGATGAGGACGCTACGCGGGGCCGACCCGCGCGAACAGCGCGGTGTCGCGGGCCAGGTCCCCGCTGGCCTGCACGCGGCGCTTGCGCCGTTCGGCGAAATCCAGCATGCGGTCGATCGGGGTCTTGGCCCGCAGGCCCAGCGATGGATCCAGGATGATTTCGTTGCGGCCGCCTTCGAGCGCTTCCGCCAGGTTGGTCAGGGCGTTCATGGCCATCCATGGGCAATGCGCGCAGCTTTTGCAGGTGGCGCTGTCGCCCGCCGTCGGCGCGGCCAGGAACGTCTTGCCCGGCGCCTGCGCCCGCATCTTGTGCAGGATGCCCTGGTCGGTCGCCACGATCAGGATCCCGGCGTCCAGCTTGCGCGCGGCGTCGATCAGTTGCGTGGTCGAGCCGACCACGTCCGCCTGCGCCAGCACCGCCGCGGGCGACTCGGGATGCGCCAGCACCCTGGCCTCGGGATGGTCGGCGCGCAACAGCTCCAGTTCGGTGCCCTTGAACTCGTCGTGCACGATGCAGGACCCCTGCCACAGCAGCATGTCGGCGCCGGTCCGGCCCTGGATGTAGCCGCCGAGATGGCGGTCGGGCGCCCACAGGATCTTTTCGCCGCGCGCATGCAGTTCGGCGATCACGTCCAGCGCGATGGACGACGTGACGACCCAGTCCGCCCGCGCCTTCACGGCCGCGCTGGTATTGGCGTAGACCACCACCGTCCGGTCGGGATGGGCATCGCACCAGGCGGCGAAATCGTCTGCCGGGCAACCCAGGTCCAGCGAACAGGTGGCGTCCAGGTCCGGCATCAGGATGCGCTTGTCCGGGCTGAGGATCTTGGCCGTCTCCCCCATGAAACGCACGCCCGCCACCACCAGCGTCCGCGCCGCGTGGTCCCGCCCGAAGCGCGCCATCTCCAGCGAGTCGCCGACGCAGCCGCCGGTCTCCTCGGCCAGCTCCTGCAACGCCGCATCCACGTAGTAATGGGCCACCAGCACGGCGCTTTCGCGCTCGAGCAGGGACCGCACCCGGGCCGAGACGGCGGCGCGCTCGGACGCGGGCAAGGGTTCCGGCACCTGGGCCCAGGCCCGGCCGACGGCGCAGCCCGCCGCCGCGGGCAGGTCGAATTCGATGGATCGTGGGGCGCGGACTTCCATGGGTGTCTCCGTCACTTATATACTCATTTTGAGCATTTATGGATCAAAAAAAGGGCACGATTTATGCTAGTGTTGAGCATAAGCCATGTCAATCCCTTTTTTCCCCAGGCGCCGGCACCCGGGGGCGCCGGGTCAGACCATATCCAGGACGACGCTTCCCACCCCGCCGAAATCCGCCATGTACCGGTCGCCGGCCCGGGCGGCCGCAAGGATATTGCAGGAACCAGAACTGATCACGTCGCCCGCCCGCAGGGGTACGCCGGCCGCGCGCAGGCGGTTGGCCAGCCAGTGGACCGAACGCAGAGGGTGCCCCATGACGTCGTTCGAGCTTCCTCGCCCCAGCCGTTGGCCGTTGCGCCACAACGTGACGTCGATGCCCTGGTCCAGGCGGGCGCGCCAGTCGGAAATCGCCGGGCCATGGATATACCGGCCCGACGCGAAGCCGTCGGCGTACACGTACCAGGCCGCGGGCAATGCCTTGCGCGGATAGCGGCATTCCGCCACCTCGATCCCGGCATGCACCGCATCGATCGCCTCCGCCACCTCGTCCTCGCCATAGACGCAGGCACGCGGCGGCAGGGGCTTTCCCAGGGTAAAAAAGAACTCGCACTCGATGACCGGGTCCAACAGTTCGTCGCGGCGCAGGACGGCCGGAGCGCGCTGATGGAAGCGGCGGAAGGTGGCGCCGCAGACGGGCCCCTGCGTGCGCAGTTTCCGCTGCAGCATGCGGTTCGTCGCGGCGATCTTCCAGCCTTGGCGTTCCCAGCCGACCGCCAGCGCGACGTCCAGCATCAGCCGGAACGCCTGTTCCTCATCGTCGATGGCGTAGATCGCTTCGACACCCTGCACCTGGCGGCCCTGCCGCCTGGCCTGTGCCAGCGTCCGCACGAGCTCGCCGCGCCGCGCCGAATCGGGCGGGGCGCCGGCGGCGCCCGGCGGGAGGACGGGATCAGTCAATTGCCGCACCCGTTTCCTGGATCAGTTTCTTCCAGGCCGCAGTCTCGGCGGCCATTTTCCTGCCCAGGGCCGCGCCGGATGGATCCTTGGGCAGCAGCAGGCCTCGCGACTCGAACTGCGAACGCACGCCCTTGTCCGCCAGCACCTCGCGCGACAACGTCTCTAGCCGCGCGCGAGCGTCTTCGGGAATGCCTTTGGGCGCAACCAGCGCGAAGAAGACGTTGACATCCATGTCCTTCATGCCTTGTTCCTGCAGCGTCTTCACGTCGGGCAACAGGTCCGAGCGGCTGGCCGAGGTCACCCCCAGCACCTTCAGCTTTCGCGCCTGGATATACGGAAAAGCCGTGTAGACATCCGTGAAGGTCATGGTGACCTGATCCCCCAGCAGCGCCTGCAATGCGGGCGCCGAACCCTTGTATGGAATGTGGGTCAAGGAAACGTCGGACGATTTCGCGAACAGCAGGCCCGCCAGATGCGTGGTGCCGCCGCTGCCGGCCGAGGCATACGTCGCGTTGTGCTGACGGCTATAGGCGATCAGTTCCTGGACCGACGAGACGGGAAGGTTTTCGCCGACCAGCACCGCGTTGGGCAGGCTGCCGAAATCGGCGATGGGTTCGAAGTCTTTCAGCGGATCGAACTTGAGATTGCGGTACAGGCCGGGATTGATCACCAGCACGGGCGACGAGCCGAACATGAGGGTGTAGCCGTCCTTGGGCGCCCGGGCGACATAATCGCCCGCGATGTTCCCGCTGGCGCCCGCCCGGTTCTCGACGATCACCGTTTGCCCGGCGAGCTCGCCCATCTTGTGGGCCACGGCGCGCGCCAGCAGATCGGCGGGGCCGCCGGGAGGATAAGGGACCACGAAGGTCAAGGCTCGCGCCGGATAGGGGGCATCGGCGTAAACCGCGGTGCAGGTGATTCCGGCCACGCAGCAAAGCAAGGCCATCAGCCTTTTTTTCATTTTCTGTCTCCTCACCAAAGATCGGTGATGCATTCTAGGCAGGCCCGCATTGGCCAACGATTCGATCTTCGAATGCAGCCATATGCAGTTCGTATCGAACGCGCGGGCGGCGCTCCTAGAATTCCGCAGAGCGATCGGCCTTACCGATTGCCTATCAACGACAGACAGGGAGCAGTATGGATTTACGCTTCGGGGCTCTGACCGGCATCAAGGTCGTCGACGCTTCTCGTGTACTGGGAGGCCCATATTGCGGGCAGATTCTTGGCGACCATGGCGCAGACGTCGTCAAGGTCGAAGGGCCCGCAGGCGACGATACGCGCCAATGGGGGCCTCCCGACCTGGGGCCGAATGCAGCGTATTTCGCCGGGGCCAACCGCAACAAGCGCAGCGTCGTCCTCGATCTCCGGCTTGCGGCTGAGCGGGAGCGTTTCATGGAAATGCTGTCGGAGGCCGACGTGCTGATCGAGAACTTCAAGCCGTCCACGCTGGAGAAGTGGGGATGGCGGACGGACGAATTTTCAGAACGGAATCCACGCCTGATTCACTGCCGCGTGTCCGGATTCGGCTCCGACGGTCCTTATGGCGGCCTGCCCGCCTATGACACGGCGATTCAAGCGCAGTGCGGCCTGATGAGCGTGAACGGAAGTCCCGAATCGGGACCGCTGCGCGTCGGACTCCCCGTCGTCGACATGACGACAGGCTTGAACGCGGCCATCGGCGTTCTGCTGGCGTTGCGAGCGCGGGAAATCACCGGACGCGGACAGTTCATCGAAACGACCCTGTACGCAAATGCGATTTCCATGCTGCACCCTCATGCCTCGAATTTTCTGGGCACGGGCACGTGCCCGATGCCCACTGGCAACGCCCATCCGAACATCTACCCTTACGACAGTTTCGACACGGCCACTGCCGGCGTTTATCTGGCCATAGGCAACGACGCGCAGTTCCGCACGCTGTGCCGGCACCTGGGACTGGACGGGGTGGCCGCCGATTCCCGCTATGCCACCAATCCCGCGAGGTCGGTCCATCGCCACCTGCTGCGGCCCATGCTGGAGGACGCGCTGCGGCCCGTGGACGGCCGGGTCCTGGTCGACAAGCTGGTGCGCGACGGAGTGCCCGCCGCCGTCATCGGCAGTGTCCAGGACGTACTGGAGGATCCGCAGACCAGCCATATGGGACTGCTCGTCGAGCTGGAGCCGGGCTACCGGGGCATTGCCTCGCCAATCCGCCTGTCCGGCACCCCGCCGACATACCGCCGCCCTCCTCCCCTTTTTCCAGAAACGTGACCCCATGACGGACAATCCCGAACCCTTGCGCTATCCCTATGGTTCTTCCAAGCGCTACCACCTGCACCATCCTCATGTGATCTGCGCGGACATCGACGTCACAGTCGCGTTCTACCGTCACTGGTTCGACGCGGAGGTGGCCTGGGACGGCGTGTTCGCCGGCACCCGGAATGTCTTCATGAAGATCGGCGTGGGCGCCATGCATCTCTACGAAAAACGAATCGACCCCGCGCCTCGCAACGCGGTGCACCACCTCGGGATCCAGGTCGCCGGCCTGCGCGACCTGTACGCGCGCATGGTCCACGCCGGCCTGCCTGTTCCCAAAGGTATCCGCGAATCGGACGGAGGCGGCTACTTCATGCTGGAGGCGCCGGACCGCGTGCTGCTGGAGATCTTCGAGCCCGGACCGCATCGCCCTCCCGAAGTCCTCGAGTATTACGGGTACGCACGATCATGAATCTGGACGACGGGGCTTTCTTCGGCATCCGGGCAGCGGTGGTGGATCTGTTCGACCTCAAGGCCCAGGAACTGTCCGACGACGCGGCCACGGCGATCCTGCCCTGGTCGGAACGCTTCCTGAACGCCGCGGGCACGGTAAGCGGGCCGGCCATCGTGGCCTTGCTCGACTTCACGCTGGCGGCGGCGGCCCGGGCGCACGATCCCTTGCATTGGCGGGTGGCCACCCTGGACCTGTCGACCAAATTCCTGAGACCGGCGCGATCGACGCTGCTCGCCGAGTGCCGCTGCGACTATCGGGGCGGACGCACCTGCTTCGCCAGCGGCGTGGTCTATGATTCCGACGGAGCCAAGGTCGCCATCGCGAATGGCGTTTTCATGCTGACCCAGACCTGATCCGCCATGCACAAGGAAGCCATAGAACTGCGTCACCTCCGGTACTTCGTAGCGCTGGCCGAGGAACTCAGCTTCAGCAGGGCCGCCGCGCGCTGCAACGTTTCGCAACCGCCATTCAGCGTCGCGATTCAGCAGCTCGAATCTTTCCTGGGCCAGAAGCTGATCGTGCGCAACAGCCGCAATGTCGAGCTTTCGGACGCCGGGCGAGCCTTTCATTTCCGGGCCCGCAACCTGCTCGCGCAGGCCTCCCAGTCCTTCGACGAGATGCGGGGCTTCGACGGCGCCTTGCGGCGCCGCTTGAACGTGGGCTTCCACGCATCGATGATCTACCGCGGCCTGGGTTCCCTCATGCAGGCGTTCCGCGCCGCGCATCCGGAAGTCCAGGTTTCCCTGCACGAGATGTCGACCATCCGCCAGCGCGACAGCATCCTGCGGGGAGACCTCGACATGGGGTTCGCGCACTCCCTGGTGCAACATGACAGCCCGCGCATAGGGTGCGTCAACCTGTTCCGCGAGCGGTTCCTGGTGTGCATGCCCATGTCGTACCGCGTACCGGAAGGTCCGGTGCGGATCGACCGTTTCCGCGACGAGAACTTCATTATCTTCAACCGGGAATCGTCACCGTTCTACTTCGACACCATCCTGTCGATCTGTTCCGAGGCCGGCTTCGTGCCGCGCATCGAGCATCAGGTCGGCCAATGGCTGACTGCCGTGTCGTTCGTCTCGACAGGAATGGGCATCGCGGTGGTGCCCGAGTGCCTGTCGCGCACGGGCACCCCGGGGGTGGCGTTCCGCCCTATCTCGACGGAGATCGCCTCGCACGTGCAGTGCATGTATACGCTCGGCGATAACGGCTCGCAGATCGCGCCCATGCTCGAACTGGTCCCCAAGCACATCCGCCCGCCCGCGTAGCCGGGGCGCCGCCGTTACACCGTGCGGACGAACAGCCCTCTCAGCTTGCTCCAGAAATCGCCGCCCAGCACGAAGAAGCTCGCGATCAGCATGATGTCCCCCAGGACCTGCAACTGCCACATGTCTGGCCTGAGGCCGGGCCACAGTTCATCGAGATAGGGTTCCAGCACCGAAGTCAGGATGGGGATGAAGAACATGACCAGGCCGATGGCGTGGCGGACCGGGCCTACCTTCTGCGCGGGCGCCAGCCGTTTGGCGTGCCCGAATACGATGGCCTTGAGCTGCTGGAAGCCTTCCTTGCCCATGACGGCGACGCAAGTCAGCAGCAACACTTTGTTGGCGATGAATATGGTGCCGGTCAGCGCGGCGATGCGCGAACCCGGCACGTCGATCGCGGCCGCAACCGGGATGAGGAACCATAGCGCGAAGGCCACGATGAAAAGTCCGATCCCGCACTTGAAGCGCCATCCTGTCTTGGGACTGGGTTGAAGCGTGTTCTCTGGCGATGACATGGCTGACTCCTCTTCAGGCGTCTGAGGGAGCCGGAGCGGAAAGCTCCGGCGGGCGCGGCGCGCGGCGCCGCGGTTCGAACAACTGCAGCATCAGGCAGGCATAGAGCGTGACGGCGATGAACAGCCCCATGCGCACGGCGAAGGCGGTGTAGACGTCCTTGCCCGCGACGCTGTCCTGCACCGATTGGCCAAGCAGGATGACGAGCGTCACCAGCGTGTTCAGCCAGAAGCTGGGCGGATGCCGCGTGGGGCTCAGCCGATATAGCCTGCGCGCCGCCAGCAGGCCGAACAGCAGCATCCACAGAAAGAACATCCACAAGCTGACGAACAGGCTCAAGGCGCACCAGAAGATCACGGCCAGCACGCCGCCCAGCAGCGTGGAGCCGAGCAGTTCGCGCGCCGCGCCATGCGCCGCCGTGACGCAACTCTGCCGTCCCAGGCTGACCGACTTCAGGATGATGGGCATGTAGCCCAGCGGGTCGGTCAGCGCCAGCAGGAAGGCAGGCATGACGACCAGCGCCGCGCGCAAGGCCATCCTGCCGGCCTCGCGCGCGGGCAGGACGGGCGCGGCGGGCGGCGCGAGCGCATCGGCGGGTTCGGGGAACAGCCAATGGCAGCAGCCCAGCACGGCGACGGCCACCAGCAGGCCCTTGGCCAGCGCTTCGACCGCCATGGCGGCCAGACGGAAATCGACGGTGCCGGCGGCGGAGATGATGGTCAGGCCGATCACCAGGAAAAGCGAGGCCAGACTGTTGCCGCCGCGCAGGCCGGCGCGAAAGGCCAGGAAGAGACACAGGCCGATGAGCAGCACGCCGGCCAGCGGGTAGTAGCGCAGCAGAGGACTGAGCAGCAGTCCGGTCGCCGTGGCGAACACCACGAGCAGGACCAGGGCCAGTCCGCTCTTGAGCGGCAAGGGGCGGTTCATCGAGGCCAACAGGAACACGCCGAGCACGGGCGCGACCATGGGAATGGGCAGGTCCAGGCCGAAGCCGATCGCCAGGCAGAGGGCCGTGCCGACGCCCAGGCGCAGGGCGCGCTGGCAGCGCGGATCGCGGTGGGAGGCCATGGCGTCAGTAGGCATAGGAAAGCCAGCTCATGAGGCGCAGGTACGCGCGCCCGAGCGGATTGAGCGGGTTGCCGGACGTGGGGAACGCCATGACCTCGGCCTGGCCGCCCACGCGCACGTCGCGCAGGCTGGGCAGGTCGTCGCGGTCGAATTCGACGATGACCGGAAAACGCTGGGCGGGGCGGAGCCAGTCGCGGCTGTTCTGCACCGTAGGCAGGCTGCCCGGCGGCGTGCCCGGGCCGACGTTGACGCCATATCCGACGCTGCGCACGCGGCCGTCGAAGATGCGCCCCGGCAGCGCGTCCAGGACGATGCCCACCGGCGTGCCCGGCTCGACGTGGCCGAGATTGTTCTCCGTCATCTCCGCGCTGATCCAGACGTCGTGGATGGAGATCAGCGTCATGACTGGATTGCCCGCGGCGGCGAACTGCCCGGCATCGGTGCGCAGGTCGGTGACCAGTCCCGCCGAGCGCGCGCGCACCTGGGTATTGGCGAGGTCCAGTTCGGCCTTCTGCACGGCGGCGGCGGCGCTGCGCAACTTGGCGTTGTCTTCGTCGCTGCCGCCCTCCTGTTCGCGCGCCCGCTGCACTTCGGCCCGCGCCGCGGCGACCTGGCTGATCGCCTGCTCCAGGCCGGCCCGGGCGATCTCGAGGCGGCGCAGCGAGATCGTGCCCCGGTCTTCGCGGTACAAACGTTCGAGCCGGCTGCTGTCCTGCCGCGCCTTCAGTTCATTCGCTTGCGCGGCGCGCAGCGAGGCCTTCGCCGAGTCGATGCCCGCCGTGCTGGCGCCGATCTGCCGGCGCATCGATTCGAGATCCGCGCGGGCGCGGTCGGCGGCGATCCGGTAGTGCTCCGGGTCCACGTCGAACAGCACCGCGCCGGCCTGCACGTCCTGGTTGTTGCGCACGTACACCTTGGTGACGCGTCCCGACACCTCCGAGGCCACGGGAATGACGAAGGCGTCCACCCGCGCCTGCTGGGTGTACGGGGTGTAGCGGTCGGCCAGCAGATACCAGCCAAGGCTCAGCACGATGAGCAGGACGACCCACCGCACTCCCCTCCTGGCGGGATCCGGATCGGGCGGCGCGGGCGCTGGGGAGGACGGCGGCGGTTTACTCATCGGACTGCACCTTTTGCGCGAGGGGCGCGGCGGCGGGGCTTTCCGGCCCGGACAGCAGGTCTCCCCAATCGGTGCGCCGCCGCATCTGTTCCCGGGTGGCCGGGTCGAGCACCGGTTCTTCGCTGTGCCAGCCGCCTCCCAGCGCCTTGTACAGGGCGATCAGGTCGCCCACCGCGCCGCCGCGGTTGGCCACGTAGGCGTCCTGCTGCGCGGCCAGCGAGCGCTGCGCGTCCAGCACTCGCTGGAAGTCGGAGTAGCCTTCGCGATAGAGCGCGTTGGCCAGCGTCAGCGATCGCTCCGCCGCCTGCGCGGACTGCCGCAGGATGCCGTCGCGCTCCAGGGCCTTGATCAAGCCGCTGGCCGCGTCGTCGGCCTCGCGCGCCGCCTGGCGCACCTCTTCCTGGTAGGCGACGATCAACTGCTGCAGCCGCGCGTCCTGGACGCGCACGTTGTTCTTCAGGCGGCCGTGGTCGAACACGTTCCAGCTAAGGCTGGGGCCGGCCAGCAAAGCCATGCCGCCCGACGTGCCCGCCAGCGAGGTGGCGGTCCAGGCGATGCTGCCCAGCAGGGTCAGGGAGGGATACAGGTCCGCTTCGGCCACGCCGATCTGCGCGGACTGCGCGGCGATGCGCAGTTCCGCCGCGCGGATATCGGGGCGGCGCAGCAGCAGGTTGGCGGGGACGTCCTGCAGGACGGCGCGGTCGACCAAGGGGATGACCGCCTCCTTCTCCGCCAATTGGGGGATGGGGCCCGGCGCGCGCCCGATCAGAACGGCGAGCGCATTGCCCGCCCGCATGATCTGGCTTTCGAATTCGGGAATGGAGCTCAGCGTGGCCAGATATTGCGTCTTCGCTTGCTGTAGGTCCAGTTCGTCGCTCTCGCCGCTGGCGTACAGCCGTTGCGTGATTTCGTAGCTGCGTTTCTGGATAGCCGCATTGGCGCGGGCGATCCGCAGCCGCGCCTCGGCGGTGCGCAGCGTGAAGTAAGTGTCGGCCACCTGGGCGTGCAGCAGCACTAGTACGTCTTCACGATTTGCCTGGGCCTCGAAATACGCCGCGTCGGCCGACTCGATGGCGCGGCTGAATCGTCCCCAGAAATCCAGCTCCCATCCGATGTCGAAACCCGCGCTGTACTGCCAGAAGCTGCCCGGCCGCGGATTGCCTTCAGCCGAACGCGAGGACCGGCGCATGTACAAGGCGTCGGCGCCGACCACCTGGACCTGCGGATAGCGGCCGCTGCGGGCGATGCCCAACTGGGCGCGGGCTTCCATGATGCGCAGGCCGGCGATCCGCAGCCCGCCGTTGCCGGCGTCGGCCTGGGCGATCAGGTATTCGAGGACCGGATCGTCGAAGATCCGCCACCACTGGCGGGCATCCGGCTGCATGGCCGCGCGGCTGGCTTGCTGGAGCGCCGGGGTGTTCCAGTCTTGCGTCCAGGCTTCGCGCTGGGGCTCGAAGTCGGGCCCGAGTTGCACGCAACCGCTGAGGCAGAGAACGCCGATCAGCGGCAGCCGATTCGAACAAGTCCGCAGCGACATCGGGTATCCGGTCGGTCGAGAGCCTAACCGCTACGGTCCAGGCCGCGTCCCGGCCATGGCCGGGCACGCCGCAAGGACGCCTGTGGACCCGGGCCGGCGCCATCCGGCAGGGACTGCCGGCCGCGCGCAAGCCCCGGGCGGTCGAAATCGAAAGAGGCCTGTTCTCCTTGGCGCAATGCCGCGGCTGCATGATGGAAGTCCCGTGCCAACCGATTCTATTGAGCTTTCCTGCTTCTCGCCAGAGGGGCTTGCGCGAAGCCCCCATGTACAACGCCGGCCGCTTGGCGCTACAGTCGGAATCACGCCACGACACGCAGGTTTCCCAAGATTCCCCGCAGTGCATTCTGGAGTGCCATCATGAACGCTCGGAAGAAGGCAGCAGGACAGGAAAAACAGCCGGCGCAAACCAAGCTGTCGGCCAAGGCATACGAAAAAGAACTGGCGCGCCTGCACGTCGAGCTGGTCAAGCTGCAGGAATGGGTAGTGCGGACAGGCGCCAAGGTCTGCATCCTGTTCGAAGGCCGCGACGGCGCGGGAAAAGGCGGCACGATCAAGGCGATCACGGAACGCGTGAGCCCCCGCGTGTTCCGCGTGATCGCCCTGCCCGCGCCGTCGGACCGCGAGAAAACACAGATGTACATGCAGCGTTATCTTCCGCACCTGCCCGCGGCCGGCGAGATCGTGATCTTCGATCGTAGCTGGTACAACCGCGCGGGGGTCGAGCGCGTGATGGGGTTCTGCACCAAGGAAGAGGCCAAGGTCTTCCTCCGGGCCGTTCCGCTCATGGAGCGCGCCATCATCGGTTCCGGGGTCCTGCTGCTGAAGTACTGGCTGGAAGTCAGCGAAGAGGAACAGGCCCGCCGGCTGCAGGCCCGGATCAACGACGAGCGCAAGGTCTGGAAACTCTCCAGGCTGGACCTGGATTCGTACAGCCGCTGGTACGACTACTCCCGCGCGCGCGACGATATGTTCCTGGCGTCCGACACCGACCTGTCGCCGTGGTACGTGGCGCAGTCCGACGACAAGAAGCGGGTGCGCCTGAACATCATCAGCCATCTGCTCGCGAGCATTCCATACGAGCCCCTGCCCCGTGCCAAGGTCAAGCTGCCGAAACGGCAGAAGGCGGGGGATTACCGCGAGCCCAACCGTCCGCTGCGGCACGTTCCCGAGCTGTTCTGAACGGAACCGCGCGCGCCATGGCCTGGCCGTCATTACCTAGGAGATACGATCATGGCTGAACTACTCATCAACCATGTGGAGGAAAGCACCACCGACGAAGAGATCAGGAGCTTCCTCATCAAGTACGGCTTTCCTTCGTTCGACCGCATCGAACGCGTTCCCGGCACCGGCGAGCGCCCGGCCGTCCTGGTGGTCTTCCACGATTGCAGCGCCGCGGCGCTGCGCACCCTGCTGCCCCGCATCCATCAGGTCTTCTGGAAGAACCACACGATTTCGGCGCTGGTCATGCGGGACCCGATACCCTGAAGCCGCGCGGCGTCCGCGCCGCCTCCATAACCATGAACGCAGCGCCAGTACTCGCGGGTCCGGCGCCCGCCCTGCCTAGAATGAAAAGAAAACGCGCGGGGCAGACGCCGCCTGGACAGGCCGCGCAACGCGTTGCGCTTCCTTGTTCTTTTCGGCGGGATACCTATGCTCGAAGCCATCGAGACGTTCCATTGGGGCGCCATATTCCAGATCGTCCTCATCGACATCCTGCTTGGCGGCGATAACGCCGTCGTGATCGCGCTGGCCTGCCGCAATCTGCCGGCCCGGCAGCGGATCCGCGGCATACTCTGGGGCACCGCGGGCGCGGTCCTGCTCCGGGTGCTGCTGATCGCCTTCGCGCTCGTGCTCCTGGACATCCCTTTCCTGAAGGCCCTGGGCTGCCTCCTGCTGGTATGGATCGGCATCAAGCTGCTGGCGCCGGAAGAAGACGCGCATGGCAACGTCGCCGGAGGCGCCACCGTGCTGTCGGCCATCAAGACCATCATCCTGGCCGATTTCGCGATGAGCCTGGACAACGTCATCGCCATCGCGGGCGCCGCCCAGAACACCCAGTCCGACCACCAGCTTTATTACGTCATCTTCGGCCTGTGCGTGAGCGTGCCCATCATCGTGTGGGGCAGCACCCTGGTCCTGAAGCTGATCGACCGCTTCCCCGTGGCCGTCACGTTCGGCGCGGGGCTGCTGGGCTGGATCGCGGGCGGCATGCTGATCACCGACATCTTCATCGTCGAGCGCTGGGGCCAGCCCGCCCCCATGCTCAAGATGGGCGTCGAACTGGCGGGCGCCCTGCTGGTCATCGCCGCGGGCAAGTGGCTGGCGGCGCGCCGGCGGCGCAACCGCCCGGCCGATGGGGAGCCGGCGTCGACTTCGTAACGGGATGTGCATATCGAGGGTTTTCCCCGAGACCGGGCGTGTCGATTTCCGGTCCACTGGTACGTCGTGTCAGTACGCACAACTTCCCGAAAGGCGGACTCACCATGACTACCGGCACTGTCAATCTCCATCGCGTCATGCGCGCGGCGCCCGAGCGCATCTACCGGGCATTCCTGGAACCCGACGCGATCGCGCGCTGGCTTCCTCCCTATGGCTACACCTGCCTGGTCCATCAACTGGATGCCAAGGTCGGCGGCCTGCACAAGATGTCGTTCCGCAACTTCGGCACCGGCCACAGCCACGACTTCGGCGGCGAATACCTGGAACTCGTCCCGAACGAGAAAATCCGCTATTCGGACCAGTTCGACGATCCGGGCCTGCCCGGCCAGATGCAGACGACCATCACCTTGCGGCAGGTCTCCTGCGGAACGGAAATCAGCATCCGGCAGGAAGGCATCCCCGAGACGATTCCCGCCGAGATGTGCTACCTGGGCTGGCAGGATTCGCTGGAACAATTGAAGCGCCTGGTCGAACCCGAGATCCCGGACTGAACACGCGGCATGCCTGCGGGACGGGACGCTAGCGCCGGCGCGGCTTCTTCGCGGGCGCGGCCGCCCCGGCCAGCAGTTCCTGCACCAGTTCGATCACGCGCTCGGCGGTCGGCGACAGCGTGCGGCGGGCCCGGTGGATGATGCTGTGGGTGAGCGGGCCGGTGGCCGGATACGCCAGCGGCAGCGGCACGAGCAGGCCCTGCGCCAGTTCGGCCGCGATGGCCTCGCGCGTGCAGAAGAGCACGACGTCGCTGCCCAGGGCCACGTCCCGCAGCGCGGCGACGCTGTCGCATTCGAAGGCGATGGGCAATTCGTCGTGCCGCGCCACCTGGTAGAGGCGGGCCAGGTATTCGCGCGCCCGCGGCGGCAGGTCGGTGGCGGCCAGGCGGTATTGCCCGAGCGCGGCGCGCAGCCTGGGTTTGGCCACGCCCTGCAGCGGATGGCCAGCGCGCGTGAACAGGCCGCCATGCTGGGGCGGCAGGGGCCGGACCGCGAAGTCGTCCGGCGGCGGCAGGCTGTGGGTGACCGCCACCGCGAAATCCAGCTTGTCCTGCAGCAGCTTGTCCAGCAGGCGCTGCCAGCTCTCCACTTCCACGTGCACGCTCAACCCCGGATGCTCGCGCGCGATGCGCACCAGCAGCGGCGACAGGAACCCGGCCGCCGGAAACACGCCTACCCCCAGGTTCACGCGGCCGGTGTCATGGCCTCGGATCAGTTCGGCCTCGCGGCGCAGGTCGCGGGTTTCCCCCAGGATGCGCTGCGCGCGCTCCAGCACCGTGCGCCCGGCCTGCGTGGGCGCGACGCCGGTGGACGCCCGGTCGACCAGCACCAGGCCCAGAGAGTCTTCCAGCGCCTGGATGCTGCGCGTCAGCGCGGACTGCGTCAGGTGCAGCCGCTGCGCCGCGCGCGAAAAGTGTTTTTCCTCCACGAGCACCGCGAAGTGCTGGAGCGACCGGATCGAGAGGCTCATGCATTTTTCTCATCAAGATTCGGCTAAATATGCATTTGATTCCGATCAATGGCAAGACTAAAACAGCTTGCCAGGACGGGAAATTCCTCCGCCGCGCAGGTTGCGCGGCAAGAAAAACACCGCCCGATGGCGCACCCCGACCAGAGCAATGCGCGACATTGCCTACCCCCAGGAGGAGACAACATGGACCGCAAGTCGTTTTTAAGGTTGTTGGGCAAAGGCGGGGCTGCGATGCTGGGCGCCCTGGCCTGTCTTTCGGCGGGCGCCGCGCCCGCCACGCAGGCCCCGCCGTGGCCCGGCGGCGGCAAGCCCATCCGGATGGTGGTGCCGTTTCCGGCCGGGTCCGGTTCGGACGCGCTGGCGCGCATGCTGGCGATGAAGGTCACGCAGCGGACCGGCGCCCCGGTGATCGTGGACAACAAGCCTGGCGCGGGCACCATGATCGGCGCGCAGGAAGTGGCGCGCGCCAACCCCGACGGCTACACCCTGCTCTACACCATCGTCGTCACGCACACCCAGAACCCGCATCTCTACAAGAAACTGCCGTACGACCCGGTCAAGGACTTCACGCCCGTCCTGCAGGTGGTGCGCTCGGCGACGGTGCTGGTCGCCAACAAGGACGCGCCCTTCTCGACGACGGCCGAAATGATCGACTACGCCCGGGCGAATCCCGGCAAGCTGAACTTCGCCTCGTACAGCCTGGGCTCCACCTCCCATCTCAATGGCGAGATCCTGAAGCAGCAGACCGGCATCGACATCGTGCATGTGCCGTACAAGGGCACGGCCGACGCCAGCCGCGCGCTGCTGGCCGGCGAGGTGCAGGTCTACTTCGACGGCACGGCGACCGCCGTGGAGAACGCGCGCGCCGGCAAGGTCAAGCTGCTGGGCCCCGCCACCGACCGCCGCCTGAGCGTGCTGCCGGACCTGCCCACCCTGAAGGAACAGGGCATCGCCGGCCTGGACATCGTCGGCTGGCAAGGCATTTTCGGGCCCGGCGACATGCCGCCCGCGCTGGCCGAGCGCGTGGCCCAGGTGTTCCGCGAAGCGCTGGACACCCCGGAGGTGACGCAGAGCATCGTGTCGCAAGGCAACGAAGTCAGCGGCGCGGGGCCGAAGGAGTTCTCGCAGATCGTCCGGAAGGACAGCGATCGCTGGGGCGCCGTGATCCGGCGCATCGGCCTGGTCCTCCAGTAATCCCGCGCGAGTTCAAAGGAGAGCGCAATGCATGATCTGGTCATACGCGGCGGCACGATCGTCGATGGTTCGGGCCAGCCCCGCCACACGGGCGACCTCGCCATCGACGGCGGCCGCGTCGTCCAGGCGGAAGGCAAGGCCGGCGCCGCCCGGCGCGAGATCCGGGCCGACGGCTGCCTGGTGGCGCCGGGCTGGGTGGACATCCATACCCACTACGACGGCCAGGCCACCTGGGATCCCTACCTCAGCCCGTCAACCTGGCATGGCGTCACCACGGCCATCATGGGCAATTGCGGCGTGGGCTTCGCCCCCGTGAAGCCCGACCGCCGCGACTGGCTCATCAAGGTCATGGAGGGGGTGGAGGACATTCCCGGCTCGGTGCTGTCCGAGGGCATCCAGTGGGATTGGGAGACCTTCCCCGAATACCTCGACGCGCTGGACCGCCGCCCCAAGGCGCTGGACGTGGGCGCGCAGATCCCGCACAGCGCCGTGCGCGCCTATGTGATGGGCGAACGCGCCATCCACCACGACGAAGCCTCGCCCGCCGACCTGATCGCCATGCGCGAGGTGGTGCGCGAAGCGCTGCTCGCCGGGGCGGTCGGATTCTCCACGTCCCGCACGTTCCTGCACAAGTACGACGACCGCAAGTATCCGCCCGGCACCTTCGCCACCGGCGAGGAAATCACCGCGCTCGGATCGGTCATGGGCGAGGTGGGCCACGGCGTATTCCAGATGACGGCGAACCATCCCGCCATGGAGGGCGAAATGCCCTGGCTGGAACAACTGGCCCGCCACAACCGCCTGCCCGTGCTCTTCAACCTGCAGCAGACCGACGCCGCGCCCGACGTCTGGAAGCAGATCGTGCTGAACCTGGACCGCGCGCACCAGGAGGGGGTGCCGCTGCTGGCGGGCATCAGCGGACGGCCGCTGGGCATTCTCTTTTCCTGGCAGAGTTCCCTGCACCCGTTCATCGCGCACCCGAGCTACCAGGCCCTGCACGCCCTGCCCTTGCCGGAAAAGCTGGCCCGGCTGCGCGATCCCGAAACGCGCCGCCGCATCATGAACGAACAGCGCGGCCTGCTCGACCGCCGCGCCGAAACGCTGTTCAGCAGCTTCCACAAAATCTACCGCCTGGGCAGCGATCCCGACTACGAGCCGCTGCCCGAGGAAAGCGTGGCCGCCATGGCGCGGCGCAGCGGCCGCCCGCCGCTGGAAATCGTCTACGACCTCATGCTGGAGAACGATGGCCAGGCCATCCTCTACTACCCGTCGTTCAACTATTCGTACGAGAACCTGGACCATCTGCACCAGTTGATGCAGCACCCCAATACGGTGAACAGCCTTTCCGACGGCGGCGCGCACTGCGGCTACATCTGCGACGTCAGCATGCCGACGTTCATGCTCAGCCACTGGACCCGCGACCGCCGCCGCGGCCCGCTGCTGGACCTGGAGCACGTGGTCAAGCGCCAGACGCGCGACACCGCCAGCGTCTACGGGCTGCTGGACCGCGGCCTGCTGCGCCCGGGCTACAAGGCCGACGTCAACGTCATCGACCCCGGCGCGGTGAAAGTGCATTGCCCCGAAATGGTGTTCGACCTGCCGGGCGGCGGCCGCCGCCTCATCCAGCGCGCCGATGGCTACCTGGCCACGCTGGTCGACGGGCTTCCCATCTTCGAGGACGGCGCGGCCACCGGCGAACTGCCCGGCAAGCTCCTGCGCGGCGCGAGGCGGCAGGATGCCTGACGGTCGCAACGCGCCGGACGGCGCCCTCTGGTCCAGTCCCTTGGCCGGGGCCTGCCTCGACCGCCTGTTCCTCCAGGCCAGGACCACGCGCGCCTGGCAGGAACGCCCCGTGGCGCCGGCCCTGCTGCGCGAGCTGTACCGGCTCATGGGCATGGGCCCGACCTCGGCCAACTGCCAACCCGCCAGGATCGTGTTCGTGCAGAGCGCGGCCGGGAAAGCGGAGCTGCTGCCGCTGCTGGACGCGGGCAACCGCGAGCAGACGCGGCTGGCGCCGGTCACCGCCGTGCTCGCCTGCGACCTGCATTTCCATGAGCGGCTGGACTTCCTCTATCCGCACCAGCCGCAGGCCCGCGGCTGGTTCACCGGCAGCCCGGCCTCCACGCGCGATGCCGCGCTGCGCAACGCCAGCCTGCAGCACGGCTATTTCATCATCGCCGCCCGCGCGCTGGGCCTGGATTGCGGCCCCATGGGAGGCTTCGACGCGGACGCCGTAACGCGGCGCTACTTCCCCGGCGGACGCGCGGAGGTCAGCTTCCTCTGCAACCTGGGGTATGCCGCCGCCGCGCCCTTGCGCGGCAGGCTGCCGCGGCTGCCGTTCGACGAGGCCTGCGCTATGGCCTGAGGCCCGGTTGCCGCCTGGGGGCAGCCGATGCGGCATGGGAGTTCCTCCATCCGGCCCCATCCAGGCGGCCGATGGACGAACGGCGAAATATGCCCCACCCTGGCGGGCAGGAAGAAATAGACATGTTCGCGTCTCGATTCTCACAGCGGCGCGGCAAGCGCGCCGGGACGCGCTCAAGGTCGGGGAGTCGAGATGAACATCCTGCTGGCGTTCGCGCCCTTCATCGTGTTTGTCATCATCGAAAGGGCTGTCGGGGCGCTGGAAGGATTGGCCGCGGGCGCCTTCGTGTCCGCCGGGCTGGTGCTGCGCGACTGGCTCAACCCGGAACGCCGCCTGAAGCTCCTGGAAACCGGCACGCTCCTGCTGTTCACAGGACTGACCGTGTACGCGCCGATGGCCGACGGCGAATCCTGGACGATCGCCGAAACGCGCCTGCGGGTGGATGGCGGGCTGCTGTTCCTGGTGCTGCTGAGCATCGCGCTGCGCCGGCCCTTCACCCTGGAATACGCGCGCGAAAAAGAACCCGACTACGTCTGGCGGAGCCGCCGGTTCATGCGCATGAAATATGCGGTGGCCGCCGCCTGGGCGCTGGCGTTCGCGGCCATGGCGGCGACCGATGCCCTGCTGGCGCACCACCCCCGGCCGCCGCAGGCCATCGTGATCGCGGTGACGGTCGCCGCGCTTGCCGGGGCGATGAAATTCACCGCTTGGTATCCGGACCGGGTGTGGGCTACAACATCGAGGTAGCTCTCGCAGGAGACCCCGGTGAAGCCCTTGGGAAATCACGTCGAAGTCACGCTGGCCACGCAAGCCGACGACGCGCTGGTCGCGGCTTTCGCGCGGCTGCTGCCGCAACTGTCCAGGACCGCCCCGCTGCTGTCGCGCGAGGCGCTGGACGAGATCATCCGCGCGCCCTCCAACCACGTGTTCATCGCCGCCATGGGCGAGGACCGGCGCATCGTCGGCACGCTGACGCTGGTGCATTTCCGCATCCCCACGGGCGTGCGGGCCTGGATCGAGGACGTGGTGGTGGACGAACAGGCGCGCGGAATGAAGGTCGGCATGGCGCTGACGCACGCGGCCATCGTCAAGAGCCGCGAACTGAACGCAAGGACGCTGGACCTGACGTCCAATCCCGGCCGGCTGTCGGCCCACCACTTGTACGAATCGGCGGGCTTCGCGATGCGCGATACCCGGGTGTACCGCTACCAGGGCTGAACCCGCGCTACTGGTAGTGGTAGCGCTCGCGGTATCCCACCGGCGACATGCCGCAGTACTTGCTGAAAATATCGCGGAAAGCCTTGGTGTCGTTGTAGCCGACCTCGTACATGACTTCCGCCACGCTCTTGCGCGAGGTTTCCAGGCGCTGCTTGGCGGCTTCCACGCGCACGCGCTGCACGTATTCCACGATGCTGTTGCCGGTGGCCTGGCGAAAGCGCCGCTCCAGGGTGCGCCGGCCCATGGCGTGGCGGCCGGCCAGTTCCTCGACCGTGATCTTTTCCGTGTAGCGGCCTTCGATGTAGTCCTGCACCGCGCGCACGACCTCGTCGGCATGGGCCTTCTGCCCCATGAACACCGAGAACGGCAATTGGCTCTGGCGGCTCCAGTCGAGCTGGAAGTACTTGGCGCACCAGATGGCGGTGTCGCGGTCGGTGTACTTCTCGATCAGGTGCAGCACCAGGTGCGCGGCGGAAAACGCGCCGCCGCTGGTGTAGACGCCGTTGTCCGCCATCACGACGCGGTCGCTGACCCAATGCACGCTGGGGAACAGATTGGCATACAGGTTCTGCGCGACCCAGTGGACGACGGCCTGCTGCCCGTCCAGGATGCCGCCCGCCGCGAGCAGCGCGGCGCCCATGCACAGGCTGGCCACCTCCCCGCCCTCGCGGTGATGCCGCGACAGCCACTCGATGAGCTCGCGGTTGGACAGCACGGCGTCGGACACCGAGCCCAGCAGCGGCGGGGCGATGCAGATGTCGACGCCGCGGGCGTCGGCCAGCACCATGTCGGCCTGCACGGTGATGCGGCCGTCATCCAGCCTGACCTCGCGCGTCAGCGCCAGGGTGCGCACCTGGAACCTGGGCTCGCGCCCGCGCGCGGCCAGGTATTCGTTGGCGACCAGGAAGCCGTGCCGCGCGGTTTCCAGCGACGCGATATTAGCCCCCAGCGGCAGCAGGAACGCGATGTTTTTCATCCCGCAAAGCATACGCCTGCGGGCTGTCGCAATCCACCCTCAAGATTGTCGCAATCGCCTATCTGAAACCGCGCCCGATCCCGATACAGTGGCACTACCGGAACCAGATCCGGGTTGCGCGGCGGACGGCCAGCGGGGCGAGCCCAAGCGCGATAGAACAACGCGGACCAAAGGAGTCAACGATGGAAAAGTACATAGACGGTTACCTGTTGAGCGTCCCCAAGGCCAATCTCGATACCTACAAGAAGATGGCGCAGCAGGCCCAGGCGGTGTGGCTGGAGCACGGCGCGCTGGACTACCGCGAAGGCGTGGCGGACGACATCGACGGGGAAGGCTTCGGCTCGTTCACCGCCGCGGCCGGCGCGCGCGACGGCGAGACCGTCGTATTCGCGTGGATCCTGTACGCCAGCAAGGCGGAGCGGGACCGCATCAACGCCAAGGTCATGTCGGATCCCCGCCTGAAGGACATGTCCTGCGAAGGCGTATTCGATTTCAAGCGCATGTGCTGGGGCGGATTCAGCACCTTGGTGGGCAATTAACCGAGGCGGCCGGAAATTCCATCCGCGCCTCTCTTCAACCGAACCTCCCGGAGACTCGATATGAGCACCCCTGCGACCAGGACCATTCCCGAAGGCATGCACACGCTGACCCCGCACATCGTGTGCGAGGGCGCGTCGGACGCCATCGCCTTTTTCAAGCAAGCCTTCAATGCCGAGGAACTCGCGCGGCTTCCCGGCCCCAACGGCAAGATCATGCACGCGGCCGTGCGCATCGGCGATTCCGTCCTGATGCTGATGGACGATTTCCCCGAATGGGGCAGCCTGGGCGCGAAGGCGCTGAAAGGCACGCCCGTCACTCTGCACCTGTACGTGGACGACGTCGACGCCGCCATGAAGCAGGCCGTGGCGGCGGGCGCGCAGGTGACGATGCCCGTGGCGGACATGTTCTGGGGCGACCGCTACGGCCAGGTGGTGGATCCGTTCGGGCACCGCTGGTCCATCGCCACGCACAAGCTCGACCTGACGCCGGAGGAAATCCAGCGGAACATGGCGGCAATGGGCGAAATGGAAGGCTGCGGCGACCCGTCCAGGAAGCAGCCGGGCTAGTTCACGCTAGGACTGCGGGTACGGCCCCAGGAAATCGAGCTTGCCGATCTGCACGCCGGCCTGCCGCAGGATGCCGTAGGCCGTCGTGACGTGGAAATAGAAATTGGGCAGCGCGAACGTCAGCAGATAATCGTCGCCCTGGAACTCCTGCCTGAAGTCGCCGAAGGCGAGCGTGATCTTGCGGCTTTCGGCGCCTTCCAGCTTGTCCGCCGACACGCCCCGCAGGTATTCGATCGTCGCGGCGATGCGCTGCTGTAGCTGCTCGAAGGTGGTTTCCTCGTCGGCGAACTTGGGCGCCTCCACCTGGGACAGGCGCTGCACCGCGAACTTGGACGTGTCGCTGGCGCGCTGCACCTGCCCGGACAGCGGATACATGTCGGGCGCGAGGCGGGCATCGATGAGGCCGGCAGGATCGGCGCCCGCCGCGGCGGCGTGGGCGGCGCCCTTTTCCAGCAGGGCGGCCAGGACGGTCAGGCCGCGGATGAAGACAGGCACGCAAGCCTGGTACATGGACAGGGGCATGGCAATGATTCCCGAAAAGGCATGGCGGCCGGCGCACGGCGCGCCGGTCCATCGAGCATACGCCTATATCCGGGCGCCGCGCGCCCGTCAGCCGGCCGGCCGGCGCTGCCCCTGGAAGAAACGCCAGATCAGCGCCGACGCGTCGGGCCCGCTGCGCGCGTGATACCGGATGGACGCGTCGCCTCCGCTCCAGGCATGTTCCAGCCGCGTGATCTCGCACAGGCGCAGCACGGTGTTCTGGCCGCGCAGCATGTCCACCCGGCGATAGGCCTTTTCGGTGCCCAGGCCCAGCACGTGTTCGACGGGCGCGCTTTCCGGCGGCAGGCCGTTGAGCGCCCGGAACTGTTCGAACAACTGCCGGGCGTTGCGCGGCGCCACCGCCGGATCCAGTTGCCCTTGCAGGATCAGGGCGGGCATGCCGAGGCGGAACACGGCCGGATCCGACACGCGCTCCACCAGCGGAAGCAGCGGCTTGAGGGTGCCGCGCCGCATGATGCCGATGCCGCTGGCCGCGCTGTGGGCATCGCCCACCACCGGCCCCGAATGCATGGCCACCGCGGCGACCAGTTCCGGGTGCCGCAGGGCCACCAGCGCGGCCATGCCGGCGCCGGCGGACAGACCGGCGACGTAGATGCGTTCCGGGTCCAGCCCGAACCTGGCCGACTCCGACCGGATCAGCGCGGCGATCAGATCGGCCTCCGCGCCCCCGTGCGCATCGTCCGGCTGGAACCAGCGCCAGCAGCGCTGCACCTGGCGCGCCAGGGACTGCTGCGGGTACAGCACCATGAAACCGCCCGCATCGGCCCATTGGTTCATGCGGGAGCCGCGGGCGAACGCCTGGGAGGTCTGCCTGCAGCCATGCAGCATCACCACCAGCGGCATGCCTGCCGCCGGCGCGGAAACGGGCGTATAGCGGGAGAAACCGAGGCGGTGGCCCCGGCTGTCGGAGAATTGCCTGGCGGCCTCCCAGCGGCCGCCGCCCAGCGAGGGAACCGCGGGCGCCGCGGACTTGGCGGCCTGCCTGGCGGCGACGGTCGCCTTGCGCCGGGTCGCGCTGCGCCGTTTGGCGGCCTGCGGAGCGGCCGCGCGCAGCGCCGCGCGCTGAAGCCTGCCGAATTTCTTTGCGGTTTTGAAGAACAAACTGGTAAAACTGCGCGCCATTCTAGGCCTCGGCCAGTAAACCCGTTGAGCGTGACACCGCATGGAATGTATCACACCGTAACTATCCGCCAGCGGCATCCCGGGCCTCGGGGCAGGCCCGGGTTTGCACAAGATCAAACCGTCCCCGCATCGCGCGCGCAAAAAGCGGCGGCGGCCTTGAGGCGGCGGCGCAAAGCGCCTATGGTGGTGGCTTCCAGCCAACAAGACGCATTCATGTTTCCCGACGACAGACCCCAGACCCTAGGCGAAGAAATCGCCAATACCATCAGCCATGGCGTCGGCGCGGCCGGCGCCGTGGCGTCGGCGCCCATCCTGATCATAGCCGCGGTGCGCCAGGGCGACGCCGCCTTCATCGCGGGCGCCGCGGTCTTCGCGGCGTCGATGTGCCTGCTGTACCTGGCGTCCACCATTTACCACGCCTTGCCCCGCAGCCGCGCCAAGCAGTTCTTCAACGTGCTGGACCACTCGGCCATCTACCTGCTGATCGCCGGCACCTATACGCCGTTCGCGCTGGGCGCCCTGCGCGGCCCCTGGGGCTGGACCCTGTTCGGCTTGGTCTGGGGCATGGCCCTGCTCGGCGTCGGACTGAAAGCCAGCAAGCGGCTCAACCGGCCCGCCGTCTCCACGGGCCTGTACCTGGCCATGGGCTGGCTGGTGCTCATCGCGGTGAAGCCCCTGATCGAACGCGTGCCCACCGGCGGCCTGTGGTGGCTGGTGGCGGGCGGGCTGGCGTACACGGGCGGGGTGGCGTTCTTCGTGCTGGACAACCGCTGGCGCTACAGCCACTTCGTGTGGCATCTGTTCGTGCTGGCCGGCACCGTCTGCCACTTCTTCGCGGTGCTCTGGTACGCGGCCTGAGGCCGCTAGCCCTGGCGCAGGTACTCCGTGGGCGGGCGGCCCAGCACGCGCCGGAACATCGTGGAAAACGCGGCCGGGCCCTGGTAGCCGAAATCCAGCGCGATGGCGGTGACGGGCGCGCCCGAAGCCAGCCGCGACAGCGCCAGCACCACGCAGGCGCGCTGGCGCCATTCCGAAAACGCCATGCCGGTCTGCTCGCGGAAATGGCGGCTGAAAGTGCGCGGGCTCATGTGCAGGCGATCGGCCCAGGCCTGCGGCGCGGCGCGCGCGTCGGGCGCGGCGATGAACGCCCGGCACAGGGCCGCCAGGCGTTCGTCGGGCGGCAGCGGGATATGCAGGGGCAGCACCGGGGCGCGCTCGACCTCGTGCAGCAGCAAGGCCGCCAGCGCGCCGTCCCGCCCGGCGCGGTCGTAGTCGGCGGGCATGTCCACCGCGTCCATCAGCAACTGCCGCAGCAGCGGCGACACCTCGATCACTTCGCAGGCCCGCCCGTCCGCGCGCGCCGCCCCCGGTTCGATGTAGGCGCTGCGCGTGCTGACGCCCAGCATGCGGACCTCGTGCGTCACGCCCGCCGGGATCCACACGGCGCGCTGCGGCGGCACCACCCAGTTGCCGTCGCGGGTGGCGACCTGCATGACGCCCGTGGCGCCGTACAGCAACTGGGCCCGGCGGTGCGCGTGGGCGGGCAGCAGTTGGCCGGGCGGGTAGTCGTTGCCGATGGCGACGACGGGGCGGTCCAGGTGGTCGTAGCGGTCGATGTGGGCGTTGCGCATGGCGCTTGCGCCGCCTGCGGGCGGCGGATGCTGTGGCCGAAATGCGAACATTATTGTCCGATCCTCGAAAGCGAGCCAGCCCCCACGGCCGTATCGTGACGGTTTCCCTGGAAGGACGGGCGGCATGGTTTATCTGGTTCTGGCTTTTTTCGGTTGCCTCAGCGGCGTGACGACCGTGCTGTTCGGCTTCGGCGGCGGCTTTGTCGTGGTGCCCGTGCTATACGGCGTGCTGACCGCGACCCACGGCGCGCAGGACGCCATCGGGCAATCGGCCATGCACATCGCGGTGGCCACCTCCACCTGCGTCATGATCGTCAATTCCGTCGCGGCCACGCGCAAGCACCAGCGCGCGGGCAACATCCTGCGCGCCTATGTCTGGCCGCTGGCGGCCTTCATCGCGGCGGGCGCCCTGCTGGGCGCGCTGGCCGCCACCTGGGCCAGCGGCGGGCTGGTGCGCAACGCCTTCATCGCCTACCTGGGCGTGACCATCCTGGACTGCCTGCTGCGCCAGGGCTTCATGGCGCAGGGCGACGCGCGCCCGCGCCCCCTGGGCCCGGGCGTGCTGGTGGGCGGCGGCGTGGCCATCGGCGCGATCGCCGCGTTCCTGGGCGTCGGCGGCAGCGTCATGACGGTGCCGCTGCTGCGGCGCCGGGGCCTGCCCATGTCCAAGGCGGCCGCGATGGCCAATCCGCTGACGCTGCCCGTCGCCATCGCCGGGACGCTGGCCTACATGGCGGCGGCCCGCGGCCTGTCCGAGGCCCTGGCGCCCTGGATCGTCGGCTATGTGGACCTGCTGGCCTTCGCCGCGCTGGCGCTGGGCTCGCTGGCGGGCATCCGCCTGGCGGCGCCGCTGATCCCCCGCATCCCCGACCGCCTGCACGCCCGCGTCTACGTGCTGCTGCTGGCGCTGGTGATGCTGAGCATGCTGGCCGTCTAGGCCCCGCAAGCCGAACACCTAAGGAAACATCGCGGCCAGCAGCGACTACGAAAGCGCGCAAAACGTTTCCGGCCCGCCCGCGGGGCCGCCCTCCCGGGCCGCGCGCGCGTCCCGTGGCCTGCCGACACAGGAAAACACATCGCGAAACTTGCCCCTGGACCGGCCGGCTCGTCATCATGGCCAGACATTCAACCGGAACAAGGAGGTTTCATGCAGCGTTCCACTTACGCATTCCTATCCGCCGCCCTGCTGACGACGGTGCTGTCCGGTGCCCCCGCCCTTGCCCAACAGGCCGGCCAGGCGCAGCAGCAGATGGCGCCCCCGGCCGCGGTGCAACCGACCGACCAGCAGCTACAGCGCTACGCGGCGGCCTCGCAGAAGATATCCGGCGTCGTGGACGAATACCGTCCCAAGGTCGACGCCGCCAAGACGGACGAAGCCAAGCAGAAGGTCGTCCAGGAAGCGGACGCCAAAATGGTGCAACTGGTCCGCGCGGACGGCCTGAGCGTCGAGGAATTCAATGGCATCGGCCAGGCCGTGCAACAGGATCCCCAGCTCAAGCAGCGCGTGATGAACCTGAGCAAGGGCGGCCCCGCCGCCCAGTAATGCCGCCGCAGCCCCCCGCCGCGGCAAGCGCCACCCGCCCTCGGGCGCGTGGCGTCTTTTTTTGGTTATCCTACTTCCGTTTCCTTCCCGAAAGCCCTGTCCAAGGAGCGCGGAATCTTGACCCCGGATCTCACTCTCTATGACCTGGCGGGCGCCGACCCGTCGCTGCGCTTCAGCCCGCACTGCTGGAAGACGCGCATGGCGCTGGCCCACAAGGGCCTGTCCGCCGACACCGTGCCCTGGCGCTTCACCGAGAAAGAAGCGATCGACTTTTCCGGCCAGAAGCTGGTGCCGGTGCTAGTGCACGGCACGCACGTGGTCAGCGATTCATGGCAGATCGCCTGTTACCTCGAGGACACCTTCCCCGAACGGCCTTCGCTGTTCGGCGGCGCGGGCGGACGCGCGCTGAGCCTGTTCGCGAATTCCTGGGCCGACACCACGCTGGTGCCGCCCCTGGCCCGCCTGCTGCTGCCCGGCATCCATGGCCTGATCCACGACAAGGACAAGGACTACTTCCGCGCGACGCGCGAAAAGCGCTTCGGCAAGCTGGAGGACCTGCCCGCGGGCTACGAAGCGCAGATCGCGGCGCTGCGCGCGGCGCTCCTGCCGCTGCGGCAGACGCTGGCCAGGCAGCCCTGCCTGGCGGGCGAGCGGCCCGCCTACGCGGACTATGCGGTATTCGGCATGTTCATGTGGGCCCGCTGCACCAGCCCCCTGGAACTGCTGGCCGCGGACGACCCCGTCCATGCCTGGCGCGAGCGGCTGCTGGACGCCTTCGGCGGCATGGCGCGGGCCGCCCCCACAGGGCCGTTCTGACCGGCGCGGACGGCTAGAGGGTTTTCATCATGTCGGCCCCCACCTGCTGCAAGGTGGCGACAAAGCGTTTCGCGGCGGCCGACAAAGAGCGCTGCTCTTTCACCAGGATGCCGATTTCGCGCGTGGCCGCGGGCGATTGCAGCGCCACGCTGTGCAAGCGGGTGGTGTCCATCAGGCGCAGGGCCAGCTTGGGCACCGCCGCGATGCCCACGCCGGCCGCCACCATCGCCCCGACCACCGAAATGTTGTCCGCGACATAGTTGGCTTCCGGCGCCTGGCCGGAGGCCGCCAGGATCCTGTCCGTCAGCAATCGGATGCTGCTGGCCGGGCCGCTGGCGATGAAGGGCCGATCCGAAAAGGCGCTCCAGTCCACGGTCTTCCTGCGCGCCAGCGGATCGTGGCGCGGGCAGATCAACACGAAGTGCTCTTTGAGCAAAGGACTGAAGGCGACTCCCTGGGCAGGCACCGAGGGCGCGATGGAAAGGCCGATGTCCGCGCTGCCCTCCGCGACCGCCCGCGTCACCTGGCCGGCGGACACCGCCTGGATGACCAGGCGCACCTGGGGGTGGAATTCCTGGAAGGCCTGCGCCGCCTGCGGCAGAATGGCCGCCGCCACCGAAGGCAGCGCGCTGATGCTCACGCTGCCCCGCCGGCCCGCGATGAATTCGGACAGGTCGCTCAGCGAGTCGCGAAACTCCGAGAGCATTCTTTGGGCGATGGGCACCAGCTCGGCGCCGGCGTCGGTCAGCGAGACCCCGTGCCGGTCGCGATCGAACAGCTTTGCATTGAGCTTCTGCTCGGCCGCCTGCACCCGCCGGCTGAGCGCCGGCTGCGATATGCTGGCCCGCTCGGCCGCGGCGCGGAAATTGAGGGTGTCCGCCACCAACAGCACGGCTTCCAGTTCAGAGATGGTCAGTGTGAGTCTATTCACCGTGATGCGCATTGGTTATCACCGAGATATGAATATATCATTTTGAGCATTAAGAAAATATCTTCATACTGATCTCAAAGGTCCTTGCCCCCGTCCAGGCGGCGCAACGGCGGGGCTTTCCGAGACGGCACGCAGGCAACCCTGCGCAGATGGAGATGGAGCATGAAAGATCCCCGCACGCGGCTTCGCGTAGGAGTGGGCGCGGGCATGGCGGACGACCGCGTGGGGCCGGCGATCGCGCTGCTCGAGCAATGCGAGCTGGACTACCTGGTGTGCGAATGCCTGGCCGAGCGCACCATTGCGCGCGAAACGCTCGCGCGCCAGCATGACGACAAGCTGGGCTTCAATCCCATGCTGGCCGAACGCATGCGCAGTTTCCTGCCCTTGTGCCGCGAAAAAGGCGTGCGGCTGGTCTCCAACATGGGCGCGGCCAATCCGGTCGGCGCCGCGCAAGCCGCGCTGGCCATCGGCCGGTCCCTGGGTTGGCAGGACCTGAAGTGCGCCGCGATCGTGGGCGACGACGTCGCCGACCGCCTGCGCGGGCATCCCGAGCTTCAGCTCCGCGAGCGCAAGCTCCCGCTGGAAGAGATACTGCCCAGGCTGGCTTCCGCGAACGCCTACCTGGGCGCCGACACGGTGCGCGACGCACTGGCCACCGGCGCGCACGTCGTGCTGTCGGGCCGCGTCGCGGACCCCTCGCTGTTTCTGGGCGTGGCCATGCACCACCATGGCTGGGCCCATGACGATCTGCCGCGCATGGCGGCCGGCACCATCATGGGACATCTGCTGGAATGCTCGGCCCAGGTGACCGGCGGATACTTCGCCGACCCGGGCAGGAAGGAAGTGCCGCGGCTGGCCGAGCTGCCCTATCCCTACGCGGATATCTACGGCGACGGCGAACTCCACATCGCCAAGCCCGACGGATCCGGCGGCCGGCTCGACCGCATGACCTGCACCGAGCAGGCGCTCTATGAAATACACGACCCGCGCGCCTATATCACGCCGGACTGCGTGCTCAGCCTGGACGGGCTCTCGTTCGAGGAACTGACGCCCGACCGCGTCGCCGTGCGCGGCGCGAACGCCCGCGCGCGCACCGACACCTACAAAGTCGTCGTGGGCTATGCCGATGGCTGGATAGGCGCCGGCGAAGTGGCGTACGCCGGCCTCAATGCCGTGGCGCGGGCGCAACTGGCCGCCCGGATCGTCCAGGAACGCTTCAGGCTCGACGGCGGCACGGCCAGCGAATTCCAGGTCGATCTCATCGGCATGAGCAGCCTGCATGGCGACCGCCCGCGGGCCTCGTCCGAAGACCCTTACGAAGTCCGCCTGCGCATTGCGGCGCGCTGCCCCGACAAGAAGAGCGCCCACCTGCTGGGCGACCATGTGCGCCAACTGAATATGCAAGGCCCCTACGGCGCGGGCGGCCCGGTCAACCTGGGCGCGAAGGAAGTCATCGCGGTGGACTCGGTCCTGATTCCCAGGAACTGGGTCACGCCCCAAGTGATCACGGTAGGAGCATAGGCATGGGAACACTGGTTTACGACTTGGCCCACGCGCGTTCCGGCGACAAAGGCAATACCTCGAACGTCGCGGTCATCGCCTACGACGAATCCGCCTGGCAAGTGCTGCGCAGGGAATTGACGGCCGAGCGCGTGAGGCAGGCCTATGCGCACCTGGGAGCGGGCCCGGTGCAGCGCTACGAGATCGAAAGCCTCAGGGCGCTCAACTTCGTCATCCAGGACGTGCTGGCCGGCGGCGTGACGCGGTCCCTGCGGCTGGATCCCCATGGCAAGGCGCTCAGTTCGCTCATCCTGGGCATCGAACTGCCCGGCAACCCTCAGTAATCCTGGAAATCCCGAGGTGTATCCATGTACCCACCCGCAGAGAATCTCGGCACCGACGTCTACGCCCGGCTGCCCGACTCGCTCTACCTGACCGACGAGCCCTCTTCCTGGCTGGCCGCGCGCCACGTCAAGATGCATTCCTTTCTGGAAGGGCCGTCATTCGACCGCGCAGGCAATCTGTGGTGCGTGGATCTTGCGCACGGACGCATCCTGCGCGTGGACCCGGCGGGAAACTTCGAGGTCGTGATCCGCTACGAAGGCGAACCCAACGGGCTGAAGATCCACCGCGACGGCCGCATTTTCGTGGCCGACCACCTGCATGGCCTCATGCTGCTGGATCCGCGGGCACGGACGATCAAGCCCTATTTGCAGCATGCGATGCGCGAGGGCCTCAGGGGACTGAACGATCTGTTCTTCGCGTCCAACGGCGACCTGTACTTCACCGACCAGGGCGAAAGCGCGCTTGAAAATCCGACCGGACGGGTCTTCCGGCTGCGCGCCGACGGCAAGACCGTGGACCTGTTGATGGACGGCCTGGCCGGGCCCAACGGGCTGGTGCTCAATCGGGCCGAGAACGTGCTCTACGTCGCCATCACGCACGACAACGCGATCTACGCGCTGCGGCTGGAGCCGGACGGCAGGATGAAAAAGGCCAGCCGCTACATCCAGTTGTCGGGCAGCACGGCGGGGCCCGACGGCCTGGCCATCGACGAGGCCGGGAACCTAGCGGTCGTGCATGCCCAGGCCGGCACTGTCTGGCTTTTCAGCCCGCTGGGCGAACCGCTGTACCGCATCCGTTCCTGCGCGGGCCTGCGCACCACCAATGTGGCGTTCGGCGGCCCCGACCGCCGCACGCTGTACATCACCGAAGCGGAACAGGGCGTCATCCTGCGCGCCCAGATGCCGCAGCCCGGCAAGCTCATGTATTCCCACACGAATTAAAGCCAACGCATCGGCAAGGAGACAACATCATGACGATATCCAGACTGCTCGCGGGCCTGGCCCTGGGGGCGACCGCCACCTTCGCCGCCGCCCAGACGGCCGCGCCATCCTATCCCGACCGGCCTATCCGCCTGATCGCCACCTATGGCCCGGGAAGCTCCATCGACATCATCGCCCGGCTCGTCGCGAAGTCCCTGTCCGAGCAGATGGGCCAGCCGGTCATCGTCGAAAACAAGCCCGGCGCGGGCGGCGACCTGGGCACCGACATCATCGCCAAGTCGCCCAAGGATGGCTACACCATCGGCTTCGCGTCCGCCGGGCCGATCACCGTCAATCCGAACGTCCGCAAGCGCATGCCCTACGATCCGGCCAAGGACCTCGCGCCCGTCGCGCTGGTGGCCACCGGACCCAATGTGATCCTGGTCAATCCCTCGCTGCCGGTGAACACCCTTCAGGAATTGATCGGCTACATCAAGGCCAACCCGGACAAGGTCAGCTACGCCTCGGCCGGCATGGGCACCAGCAATCACATCGCGGGCGAACTGTTCCAGCACTACTCGCACACCAAGATATTGCACGTCCCCTACAAGGGCAACAGCGACGCCGTCACCGACACGCTGGGCGGGCGCACGCAGATGGTCATCAGCGGCCTGCCTCCCATCCTGTCCTTCGTCAAATCCGGCAGACTGCGCGCCTTGGCGGTGGCCGACGTGAAGCGCTCCCCCATGCTGCCCGACGTGCCCACGATCGCCGAGGCGGGCTTGCCGGGCGCGGAAAGCGTGGCGTGGTACGGCATCGTGGCGCCGGCCGGCACGCCGGTGGAAATCCTGGATCGCCTGAACGCGGAGATCGCCAAGGCGGTGCACGATCCCGACGTGCAGCAGAAGTTCGCCACGCTGGGCATCGCGGCGGCCTCGGACAGCCGGCAGGAGTTCGGCAAGCGCATGGCGGACGAATCCGCCCGCTTCAAGGAACTGTTCTCGCAGATCGACCTGGTCATGGACTGACCGGGCCACACACACACCGAACAAGGTAACCGGATGCCACGCACTGTTCTCATCACTGGCGCCAGCGGGCTGGTCGGCACCGCCGCCATCGACGCGTTCCTCGATGAAGGCTGGGAAGTCATCGCCGTTTCCCGCCGGCGCCCCGAAGTCTTCAGCCAAAAGCCGTTCACCCATTTGTCGGTGGACTTGCGGGACGCCGACGCCAGCCGCGCCTGCTTCAGCGCGCTGGCCCAGGTGACGCATGTGGTGTATGCCGCCGTCTACGAAAAGCCCGGCCTGATCGCGGGCTGGCAGGACGCCGACCAGATGTCCACCAATCTGGAGATGATCAAGAACGTCATCGAGCCGCTGGGCCGGGCCGCCCGGCTGCGGCACGTGACCCTGCTCCAGGGCACGAAGGCCTACGGCGTGCACCTGCATCCCATCCGCATTCCCGCGCGGGAGCGCGAGCCGCGCGACGATCATCCGAACTCCTATTGGTTCCAGGAGGACTACATCAAGGAGAAGGCCGCCGAGCTTGGATTCGGCTGGACCATCTTCCGCCCCGCCATCGTGGTGGGGCCCAATGTGGGGGTGGCCATGAATACCGTGCCCATCATCGGCGTCTATGCGTCGCTGTGCCGCGCGGAAGGCCAGCCGTTCTGCTATCCCGGCCACATCGCCTTTCCCCGCGAAGCCGTGGATGTGCGCCTGATCGGCAATGCCGCCGCGTGGGCGGCGGACACGCCCGCGGCCTGGGGCGAACATTACAACCTGACCAACGGGGAAGTCTTCAGTTGGCGCGATCTCTGGCCCGGCCTGGCGGATTTCTTTCACCTCGAATCCGGCCCGGACCGGCCGGTCCGGCTGGCGCAATACCTGCCCAGCCGCGCGCAACGCTGGTCGGAACTCGTGCGGGAGCACGGCCTGAGGCCCCTGAGCATGGACGAGATACTGGGGCAGTCCCATTTTTCGGCGGATGCCCGGTTCGGCTACGGCCTGAAGGAAATGCCCCCGCCGGCTTTTGTCAGCACAGTCAAGATCAAGCAGGCGGGCTTTACCCAGACCTTCGACACGGAGCGATCCGTCAAGCACTGGCTGGGCGTGCTCATGGACCGGAAGATCATCCCCCGGGCCTGAGGCACCGCGCGGGCCCGGCGGAAGATCAGGCCTTCAGCCGGTAGCCCGTCTTGAAAATCCAGCGCACTCCCAGCAGGCAGGCCAACAGGAAACCCAGCGTCATGCCCACGCTGATGCCCACGCTGACGTCGGCCACCCCGTAGAACGCCCAGCGGAAGCCGCTGACGAGGTACACGACCGGATTGAACAGCGTGACGGCCTGCCAGAACGGGGGCAGCATCTTGATGGAATAGAAGGTGCCGCCCAGGAAGGTCAGCGGCGTGATGATCATCAGCGGAATGATCTGCAGCCTTTCAAAGCCGTCGGCGCAGATCCCGATGATGAAGCCGAACAGGCTGAACGTCACCGAGGTAAGCACCAGGAACGCCAGCATCCAGACCGGATGCGCCACGTGGAAGTCCACGAACAGCCGCGCCGTGGCCAGCATGATCAGCCCCAGGACGATGGACTTGCTGGCGGCGGCCCCGACGTAGCCCATGACGATCTCCACATAGGAGATGGGCGCCGAGTGGATTTCGTAGATGGTCCCGGAAAAGCGCGGCATGTAGATGCCGAAGGACGCGTTGGCGATGCTCTGCGTCAGCAGCGACAGCATGATCATGCCCGGCACGATGAAGGCGCCGTAGCTCACGCCGTCGATCTCCACCATGTGCGAGCCGATGGCGGAGCCGAACACCACGAAATACAGCGACGTGGAAATCACCGGCGACAGCACGCTCTGCATCAGCGTGCGCCACGCGCGGGCCATTTCGAACAGGTAGATAGCGCGGATGGCGTAGAAATTCATGATTGACCGTGCACCAGGCTGACAAAGATATCCTCGAGCGAGCTTTCCGACGAATTCAGGTCCGTGAATTCGATCTCCAGCCTGCCCAGCTCGTGCAGCAGCCGCGAAATCTCGCCGCCGCCCTGGTTGTCGTAGGTATAGACCAGCCTGTGGCCGTCGGCCGACAGGTCCAGTTGGAAGCCTTCCAGCGCCGTCGGGATGCCGGGCAGCGGCGACTTCAGGGTCAGCGCCAGTTGGCGCTTGCCCAGCTTTTTCATCAGCGCGTGCTTTTCCTCGACCAGGATGATCTCGCCCTTGCGGATCACGCCGATCCGGTCGGCCATTTCCTGGGCTTCCTCGATGTAGTGCGTGGTCAGGATGATGGTGACGCCGCTTTCGCGCAGCCGCCGCACCATTTCCCACATGCCGCGCCGCAACTCGACGTCCACCCCGGCGGTGGGTTCGTCCAGGAACAGGATGGCGGGCTCGTGCGACAGCGCCTTGGCGATCATGACCCGGCGCTTCATCCCGCCCGACAGCGCCATGATGCGGCTGTCCTTCTTGTCCCACAGGGACAGGTCGCGCAGCACCTTTTCGATGTAGGCGTGGTCGGTCGGCTTGCCGAACAGGCCGCGGCTGAAATTGACGGTATTCCAGACGGTCTCGAACGCGTCCGTGGAGATTTCCTGCGGCACCAGCCCGATCTTGGCGCGCGCCGCGCGGAACTCGGACACTATGTCATGGCCGTCGGCCAGCACCTTGCCTGCGGTGGGGTTGACGATGCCGCAGATGATGCTGATCAGCGTCGTCTTGCCCGCGCCGTTCGGTCCAAGCAGGGCGAAGATTTCGCCGCGCCGGATATCCAGGTTCACGTTCTTGAGCGCCTGGAAACCCGAAGCGTACCGCTTGGATAAGTCCTGGATTGAAATGACCGGTTGCACGCACGCCCCCAACTTGATCGACAGCCAGGGATTTTACCCGCCACACCGCCGCCGCTTGTTTGGCGGGGCGGAACAGTGTGTTTTGGAAATAGCTGGCGGAGCCGGCGGCGTGCGCGGGCAGGCAAGTGTCAGACACCTGCGCCTGAGGCGGCGGCGTGCGGGGCAGGCAAGTGTCAGACACCCTTACGAGATGACCGCACGGTTTGCAGAGGTGCCGCCGGGTGTCTGACACTCGGGGGAAACGGTATCGCCGCCCCGATCGGTGTCTGACACCCCGATGCGCTGCTTCAAGCCCGTCGCTCCTTGCCGTACGGGTGTCAGACACCTGCGCCTGAGGCGGCGGCGCGCAGCGCGCGGGGGTAGGCAAGTGTCAGACACCCCTACGAGATGACGGCACGGCTTACAGAGGTGTAGCCGGGTGTCTGACACCCCCGGGGGAAACGCTATCGCCGCCCCGATTGGTGTCAGACACCCCGCTACGCTGCTTCAAGCCCGTCGCTCCTTGCCGTACGGGTGTCAGACACCCGCGCCTACAACGGACGGCGCGCGCTGCTGCGCCGTATACTTACGCGTTGCGCGTACCGCGCCGTTTTTGCACCAGAGGTTTACCCGTGAGCGCCCTGCCCGCCTGTCCGAAATGCCAGTCCGAATTCACCTATGAAGACAGCGGCGTCTACATCTGCCCCGAATGCGCGCACGAATGGCCGCCGCAGGCGGCCGAAGCCGCCGAGGAAGCCCGGGTCTACCGCGATTCGGCCGGCAACGTGCTTCAGGACGGCGACACCGTCACCGTCATCAAGGACCTGAAGCTCAAGGGCTCCGGTGGCGTGATCAAGATGGGAACCAAGGTCAAGGGCATCCGGCTGGTCGATGGCGACCACGACATCGACTGCAAGATCGACGGCTTCGGCCCCATGAGCCTCAAGTCGGAATTCGTCAAGAAGGTCTAGGGCCCCGGGCGCGTGGCGGAAACCCGCCGCGCACCGCTACAGGTCTTCGTCTTCCTCGGGCTTGGGCATCAGGTAGGCCGTGAGCGTGCTGGACAGTCCGGCCATCACCCACAGCACGAAGAACGACACGGTGTAGAAGCCCGTGCGCCCTGTCGGCACGTGGCCGAAGATCGCCACGTCCAGGGGGTCGATCAGGGCGAATATCAGCGCGCTCCCCGCCGCGGCCGCCAGGAACGACGGCCACAGTATCCACATCAACGATCGCAAGCCCATCTGTGCATTCCCCCGTTTACGGATTGGCGTTCGGCGCGGCCTGCTCGATGACCAGGCCGCGCTTGACGACGCCCTCCTGGATCGGCTGGTTGCTGAAGTTCGTGAACGCGAAATAGATCGTGACGAAGCAGCCGACCATGGCCGCGAAGGGCCCGGCCATCAGGATCCAGGGCCAGGGTTCACGGTACCAGGGTTTGGCGGGCTTCGCGGGTTGGGCGGCGTTCATGGACATATCCTTTTCAGTGCTTACTCGGGGACGTAGAAGCTGGCGGCTTCGTCGGTTTCGATCTGGCGGTTCTCGCCGTCCTGGCCGCGCGCGCGCAGCGTGATGGCGTGGGCGCCGGGCTGCGAGCCGGCCGGGGCGCGGATCACCATCGGCACCAGCTTGTTGGCCGCGGGCTCCACGTCGACCGTGTCGGAACCCTGCTGGCCGGCCAGCACGGCCAGGCCCGCCATGCCCTCGGCCGACAGGCGCAGGTGCATGGGCTGGTCGGACGTGTTGATGATCTGGAGCCGGTAGACGTTCTCGATCAGGCCGCCGGCCACCTCGCGTCCCAGCGCGCCGCGGTCGCGGATGACGTCGACGCGCAGGGGGTTGCGCATGGCCAGCGACACGACGAACGCGACCGCCAGCCCCAGGATCAGCGTGCCGTAGATCAACACGCGCGGGCGCAGCAAGTGGGACCGCGCGCTCTTGGCGGACAGGCCGTCGAGCATCGCGCGTTCCGAGGTGTACCGGATCAGCCCCGGCTCGTACTGCATCTTGTCCATGACCTGTTCGCAGGCGTCGATACAGGCGCCGCAGCCGATGCACATGTATTGCAGGCCGTCGCGGATGTCGATGCCCGTCGGACAGACCTGCACGCACAGGCTGCAATCGACGCAATCGCCCATCCCCGCCGCCTTGTGGTCGATCTTGCGCGAGCGCCCGCCCCTGGGGTCGCCGCGGCGCTTGTCGTAGGTGACCACGAAGGTGTCCGGGTCCACCATCACGCTCTGGAAACGCGCGTAGGGGCACATGTACTTGCACACCGATTCGCGCATGAAACCGGCGTTGCCCCAGGTGGCGAAGCCGTAGAACAGCATCCAGAACCACTGCCACGGCCCCAGTTGCAAGGCGTAGAGTTCGTGGCCCAGTTCGCGTATGGGCGCGAAGTAGCCGATGAAGGTGGAGCCGGTCCACCATGCCAGCGCGATCCACAGGAAATGCTTGGTCAGCTTCAGGCGCGCCTTGTGCCAGGACCATGGCGATTCGTCCAGGCGGATGCGCGCGACGCGGTCGCCTTCGACCTTGCGCTCGATCCACATGAAGATTTCGGTGTAGACGGTCTGCGGACAGGCGTAGCCGCAGAACAGGCGCCCCGCCACCGCGGTGAACAGGAACAGCGCCAGCGCGGAAATGACCAGCAGCACCGCCAGGTAGACGACGTCCTGCGGCCACAGCACCAGGCCGAAGAGATAGAACTTGCGCGCGCCCAGGTCGAACAGCACCGCCTGGCGCCCGTTCCACTGGAGCCAGGGCAGGCCGTAGAAAATCAGTTGCGTGGCAAAGACAAACGCGATGCGCCAGCGGGCGAAGATGCCGCTGACGGATCGCGGATAGATCTTGCTGCGCACACCCGCCAGCGTCTGTTCCAGGGTCTCCTGGCCGGGACGCGGCGGCCTCACATGCGGCCGCCAGGGCGGCGGGTCACCGCCAGGCGAATTGCCGACGCTTGCGGTTGACCCATCTTCCATTTGCTGCTCCCTGCTGTAAGTCCAATCGATATGGGGGCGCTTTCGCGCCCCTATCCAAGCGCCGCGGATGCCTTTACTTCGCCGCCTCGGCCGATGCCTGGGGCGCCGCGTCGGGCTTGTTCGACAAGCCCCAGACCCACGCCGTCAGGATCTTGATCTGCTCGGGCGACAGGATGTCCTGGTGCGCGGGCATCCGGTTGTCGCGGCCGTCCAGAATCGTCTTCACGATGGTGGCCTCGGAACTGCCGTAGAGCCAGACGTCGTCCGTCAGGTTGGGCGCGCCCAGCGCCTGGTTGCCCTTGCCGTCGACGCCGTGACAGGCGACGCAGAAGTTGGCGAACTCGCGCTTGCCGCGGAACACGCGGACCGGATCGGCGGTCAGGCCGGACAGCGAACGCACGTACTGCGCGATGTCGCCGGCCGTCTTGGCGTCGATCGCCGCCTTCCACGGAGGCATCACGCCGATGCGGCCCTGGGTGATGGTCTGCGTGATGGCTTCCGGAGAGCCGCCGTGCAGCCAGTCGCCGTCCGCCAGGTTGGGGAAGCTGGGGCCGCCCTTGGCGTCGGAGCCATGGCACTGCGCGCAGGTGTTCAGGAACAGGCGCTGGCCGATTTCGCGGGCGCCCGGATCCTGGGCGATCTGCGGAATGTCCATGGTCTCGAAACGCGCGTAGATCGGGCGGACGGCCTCGGCCATCTTGGCCTGCTGCTGCGCGACTTCCTGCGTGCTGCTGTAGCCCAACTGGCCCTTGTACTCGCCCAGGCCGGGCATGAAGAACAGGTAGCCCAGCGCGAAGGCGCAGGCCAGCAGGTACATCCAGGTCCACCAGCCCGGCACCGGGTTGTTGAGCTCGGTCAGGTCGCCGTCCCAGACGTGGCCCGTGTCCTCGACCTGGCCGCTGGCCGGCTTGGTGTTGAGCCAGCGGCGCTGCGTGTACAGCAGCCAGACGCACCAGAGCACGCCGCCCACGGCGACGATCGAGATGAAATACCCCCAAAAGCCATTAACGAAATCGCTCATGACCGATTCGCTCCATCTTGTTGTCCCGGCCCGAATTCATCGGGCAGTGCGAACGGCAGCATGGCCGATTCGCGGTTGGCGCCCTGGCGGCCGCGCGAGCAGGCCCACCAGACGATGCCGAAGAATGTCGCCATCGAGATGGCGGTGACGATTGCGCTCAGGTAGCCCAGCATGATCAGCCTCCCGTGGCGGCCGGCGCGGCCGGCTGCTCGGCGGACTGGGCCGCCTTCTTGGCCGCTTCCGCCTGTTTCGCCTGCTCGGCCTGCTTGGCCTTGCGCATGCCGACGCCCAGGCCCTGCAGGTACGCGACCAGCGCGTCTTCCTCGGTCTTGCCTTCGATGGCCTTGGGCGCGGCGGCGATTTCCTCGTCCGTGTAAGGCACGCCCAGCGTGCGCAGGGCGCGCATGCGCTGGTCCACGTTCTCGCCGGTGATGACCGTCTTTTCCAGCCAGGGGTAGGCGGGCATGTTGGATTCCGGCACCACCTTGCGCGGATCGCGCAGGTGGATGCGGTGCCAGTCGTCGGAGTAGCGTTCGCCCACGCGCGCCAGGTCGGGACCCGTGCGCTTGGAGCCCCACAGGAACGGATGGTCGAAGACCGATTCCGCCGCGACCGAGTACGAGCCGTAGCGCTGCACTTCCGCAGCCAGCACCCGCACCTGCTGCGAGTGACAGCCGACGCAGCCTTCGCGGATGTAGATGTCGCGGCCCATCAGCCGCAGCGGGCTGTAGGGCTCGACGCCCGCGACGGTCTGGGTCGTGCTGTGCTGGAAGAACAGCGGAACGATCTGGACCAGGCCCGCGAAGGACACCACCAGGATGCTGGCGATGATCATCCAGCCGATGTTCTTCTCGAGCGTTTCGTGAGAAAAGAAGCCGTGTTGCTTGTTGGCCATGATGTCCTCGTCAAACAGTGGCCGGCACGGCGGTCACGGGGACCGACGGACGCGCGGCATGGGGATCGTCCAGGGGAATGGCGGGGTTGACCGGGCGCGCGCCGCGCACCGTCATCCACACGTTCCAGGCCATGACGAACACACCCGACAGGAACAGCGTGCCACCCAGCAGGCGGATCAGGTAATACGGGACCCGCGTCTTCAGTTCTTCGACGAAGCTGTAGACCAGCGTGCCGTCGCTTGCGGTGTCGCGCCACATCAGGCCTTGCTGCACGCCGGCGATCCACATGGCGGCGATGTAGAGCACCACGCCGATGGTCGCGATCCAGAAGTGCAGTTCGATGGCCTTCACGCTGTACATCTTTTCACGGCCGTAGAGGCGCGGGATCAGGTAGTAGAGCGAGCCGAAGGAAATCATGGCGACCCAGCCCAGCGCGCCCGAGTGGACGTGGCCGATGGTCCAGTCCGTGTAGTGCGACAGCGCGTTGACGGTGCGGATCGACATCATCGAGCCTTCGAAGGTAGACATGCCGTAGAACGACAGCGCCGTCACCATGAACTTCAGGATCGGATCGGTGCGCAGCTTGTACCAGGCGCCCTGCAGGGTCATGATGCCGTTGATCATGCCGCCCCACGACGGCGCCAGCAGGATCAGCGAGAACGTCATGCCCAGCGACTGGGTCCAGTCGGGCAGCGAGGTGTACAGCAGATGGTGCGGGCCCGCCCACATGTACGTGAAGGCCAGCGCCCAGAAGTGGACGATGGACAGGCGGTAGGAATAGATGGGGCGGCCCGCCTGCTTCGGCACGAAGTAGTACATCATGCCCAGGAAGCTGGTGGTCAGGAAGAAGCCTACGGCGTTGTGGCCGTACCACCACTGCACCATGGCGTCCTGCACGCCCGCGTAGGCGGAGTAGGACTTCCACAGCGTGACCGGCATCTCGATGTTGTTGAAGATGTGCAGGATGGCGATCGTGAGGATGTACGAGCCGAAGAACCAGTTGGCCACGTAGATGTGCTTGGACCGGCGCTTGATGATGGTGCCGAAGAACACAATGGCATAGGCCACCCAGACCAGCGTGATCAGGATGTCGATGGGCCATTCCAGTTCGGCGTATTCCTTGCTGCTGGTGAAACCCATGGGCAAGGTGATGGCGGCGGCGACGATGACGATCTGCCAGCCCCAGAACGTGAACGCGGCCAGCGGGCCACAGAACAGGCGCGCCTGACAGGTGCGCTGGACCACGTAGTACGACGTCGCGAACAGCGCGCTGCCGCCGAACGCGAAAATGACCGCGTTGGTGTGCAGCGGGCGCAGGCGGCCGTACGACAGCCACGCCGTGTCGAAGTTCAGTTGCGGCCAGATGAGCTGCGCGGCCAGAAAAACGCCCACGGCCATGCCGACGATGCCCCAGACTACCGTCATGAGCGCGAACTGCCTCACGACCTTGTAGTTGAAGGTATCGGCCTTGCTTGCGATTGCGGCGCAATCGTTCATCACCTTCCCCTAAAGAGAAACAAATAGATCCAGGCTGTAATGATGGGGGTTGGCGCGTAAACGGACGTTGATATGGATCAAACCCTACTGGCCGTGCAGGGGAACACGCGGTCGGCGCAACGGACCAATGCCGCCGGCGCGACGGAAAACGCGGCAGCGGGCGGCCTCAGCCGCGGCCGGCGGGCCCGCTGTCGTCGTCGCGCAGGATGGCTGTGCCGGCTTCGTCGGTATCGTCGTACTGGCCGTTGAAGACGGCCCACCAGAGGGACACGCCGATGACCAGCACGAACAGCAGGGACAGGGGCAGCAGCAGGTAGAGGATGGTCATGGAGACGCTTCCAGCGCGGTGCCGGGAGGCAGGTCGCCGGACCAGTCGCGGCGGCACAGGCGCCAGGAGTTGTAGGCGACCGCCAGCGACGACACCAGCATGGTGATGGCGGCCAGCCACGGCGTGACCCAGCCGGCCAGCGCCAGCGGCGTCATGAGCAGGTGCCAGACCACCGAGCCGTGGAGGTTCTGGCGGGCCTTGCGCCGCGCCTCGGCCAGCAGCGCGTCGAGCGCGGCGTCGGGCATGTTGGGATGGGCGGCCAGCGCGGAGTGCGCCGAAGCCATGGCGGTGGGCACCGCCATCGACATGGCGCAGGGACAGCTCATCACCAGCAGGGCCACCATCACGGGGATGCTGTGCGCGGGGTCGATGTAGGCCCAGGCGGCCGCGGCGGCGAGCGCCAGCGCGACCTGGACCATGACGAAGCGCGAGGCCAGGCGGTCGGCGCGGGCGCCGAGTTCGAGGCGCTGCGCCTCGATGCGTTCATGGCGCAGTCCACCGGCCGCGCCGCCGAAGGACTGGCGGGCGCACAGTTCGAGGTAGCGCGCGGTCAGCAGGAAGGCCACGAACATCGTGACCGAATCGAAATAGACCTCGCCCCGGCCGGTATAAGTGGCGTGGACGCTGGGAATGAAGGCGGCGACGATGCCCAGCGCCACCGGCACGTCCATGCCGGCGCGGCCCTGCCGCAGGTTGCCGCCCGCGTGGCGCCAGATGGGCCACGCCGAATACAGGACCACCGGAACGGTCAGCGCGAAGCTGGCCCAGTTCATCAGCACGATGGCCCAGTCCAGGGTTTCCAAGGCGTCCGCCGGTATGCCGTCATTGCGCAGGTAGCCGGGCCAGGCGAACATCATGACCTGCATCATCGCCAGCCACGCCAGCGACAGGCGCACCAGCGCATGGCGGCGCTGCTGGCGGTCGGCCTGGGACAGGCCGGCCGGGACGGCGAAGATCGATTTTGCTCGCATGCGCCGATGGTAACCAGCGCGGCGAGCCCATGCCTTGATCTGAATCAAGGCGCCCGGTCCGGCTTGCCGGACCCCCGTCCCCGGGCGTCCGCCGGAATCAGGGGCGCTGCCGGCCCAGCACGCCGGCCACGGCCCGCGTCAGGCTGGCCAGGTCGTCCTCGCCGATGGTCAGCGCCGGGGTCAGGTAGACCACGTTGCCGAACGGCCGCACCCAGACGCCGGCCTCGACCAGGCGCCGCTTGAGGGCCTCGCGGTCGGCGATGCCGTCCAGCTCCACGACCCCGATGGCGCCCAGCACCCGCACGTCCCGCACCCAGTCCAGTCCGCGGCACGGCTCCAGCCCCGCCGCCAGGCCGGCGGAGACGGCGCGGGCCTGTTCCAGGCGCGGCTCGGTCTCGAACAGGTCCAGCGAGGCGTTGGCCGCCGCGCAGGCCAGCGCGTTGCCCATGAAGGTGGGGCCGTGCATCAGCGCGTGGGACGGGTCGTCGGACCAGAAGGCGTCGAATACCCGGTTGCTGGCCACCGTGGCGGCCAGCGGCAAGGTGCCGCCGGTCAGGGCCTTGGACAGGGTCAGGATGTCGGGCCGGATGCCGGCCTGTTCGAACGCGAACATCGTGCCCGTGCGTCCGAAGCCGGTGAAGATTTCGTCGAAGATCAGCAGCAGGCCGTGCCGGTCGGCCAGGCGGCGCAGCCGCCGCAGCACTTCCGGATCGTGCAGCAGCATACCGCCCGCGCCCTGCACCAGCGGCTCGACCAGGATGCCGGCCAGACGCTCGCCGTGGAGGTCGAGGTGGGCCTCGAGCGCGGCCAGTTCGGCCTCGCCGCGCGGCAGGTCGACGATGTCGTGTTCGGCCAGCATGCCCCGGTACAGGCTGTGCATGCCCTCCTCCGGATCGCACACCGCCATGGTGCCGAAGGTGTCGCCGTGGTAGCCGCCCCGGAACGCCAGGAAGCGGCTGCGGCCGCGCTCGCCCTGGTTCAGCCAGAATTGCAGGGCCATCTTCATGGCCACCTCGACCGCCACCGAGCCCGAATCCGTATAGAAGACGCGGTCCAGCCCCGGACCGAGCAGGCCGGCCAGCCGGCGCGCCAGGGTCAGCGCCGGTTCGTGGGTCAGCCCGCCGAACATCACGTGCGGCATGGCGTCCAGTTGCGCGCGCACCGCCTGCGCGATGTGGGGGTGGTTGTATCCGTGGCAGGCGGTCCACCAGGAGGCCACCCCGTCGATCAGGCTGCGGCCGTCGGCCAGTTCGAGACGGCTGCCGCGGCTGCGCGCCACGGGCAACGGCGGCGTCGCGGTCTTCATCTGGGCATAGGGAAGCCAGATGTGGGGTTGGCCCCGGGCCACCCAGTCGGGCGTGTGCATGGATCACCTCCTGAAAGCCGGCGCAGGCCGCGCCCGCGCCGGCGCGTCCCGGCAAGGGCGGCTTGCGCCTCCACTACAATGGCCCGCATTCTACGGCCTGGCGCGGACACCCCCGCCCGCCCGGCCGCCGCAGGGCAGATCGATGTCAAAGCTGGATTCGCTATTTTCCTCCGAGTTGGCGCGGGCCGAAACGCGCCGCGTGCGCCGCCGCCTGCGCACGGCCACCGCCGCCGCCCCCGGGCGCATCGTGCTGGGCGGCGCGCCCGTCCTGAATTTCTCCAGCAACGACTATCTCGGGCTGGCCCGGCATCCGCTGCTGGTCGAGCGCGCCCGCGAATGGGCGGCCCGCCACGGCGCCGGCGCCCAGGCCTCGCGCCTGGTCTGCGGCAACCTGGACCTGCACGAACAGGTGGAAGCCAAGCTGGCCCGGCTGAAAGGCACGGAAGCGGCGCTGCTGCTGGCCTCGGGCTGGCAGGCCAACGCCGCCGTGCTGCCCGCCCTGCTGCGCGCCGCCGCCGGCCAGGGCGACGTCGAGCTCTACGCCGACAAGCTCAACCACGCCAGCCTGCATCACGGCTGCCAGGCGGCCGGCGCCCGGCAGATCCGGTTCCGGCACAACGACCTGGACCACCTGGAAAGCCTGCTGGCGGCGCGGGCGGAAGCGGCGGCGGGCAAGCCCGTTGCCCGCTTCATCGTCACGGAAAGCGTGTTCAGCATGGACGGCGACCGCACCGACGTGGCGCGCCTGGCCGACCTGGCCGACCGCTACCAGGCCTTCGTCTACCTGGACGAAGCGCACGCCACCGGCGTGCTCGGCCCCGGCGGCATGGGGCTGGCCGGCCTGGCGCCGGGGCGGATCGACCTGGCCATGGGCACGTTCAGCAAGGCGCTGGGCGGGTTCGGCGCCTACGTGGCCGGCTCGCGCGCCTTGTGCGATTACCTGGTCAACGCATGCTCCGGCTTCATCTATACGACGGCGCTGCCGCCCGCGGTGCTGGGCGCCATGGACGCCGCGCTGGACCTGGTGCCCGCGCTGGACGCCGAGCGCGCCCGGCTGGCGGCCGCCGGCGACCGCCTGCGCGCCGCCCTGCGGGAGATGGGCCTGGACACCGGCGCCTCGTCCACCCAGATCGTGCCGGCCATCGTGGGCGACGAAGCCCGCGCCCTGGAGATGGCGTCCAGGCTGGAACGGCGCGGCCTGCTGGCCGTGGCGATCCGCCCGCCCACCGTTCCCGCCGGCACCAGCCGCCTGCGCGTCACGCTGAGCGCCGCTCACCGCGACGCCGACGTCTCGCGGCTGATCGACGGCTTCGCCGCCGTGCTGGCGTGATGCGCGGGTCCTCCATGGCGGCGCCGGCCGCGCGCCCCACCCTGCTGTTCGTCCACGGATGGGCCTTCGACGCCTCGGTCTGGGCGCCCTTGCGCGCCGAACTGCGCGACTGGCCGCAGGCGGTCTTCGACGCCGGCTACTTCGGTCCGGCGCAGGAGCCGGACCTTGCCGGCCCGGCCATCGCCATCGGCCACTCGCTGGGCGCGCTGCGCCTGTTGCGCCGCCTGCCGCAAGACTGCGCGGGACTGGTTTCCATCAACGGATTCCCGCGCTTCGCCGCCGGGCCCGGCTTCGAGGACGGCGTGCCGGCCCGCATGCTGGACCGCATGGGGAAGCGCCTGTCCGCGGACCCCGCGGCGGTGCTGCGGGACTTCCGCCTGCGCTGCGGCGCGGCGGAGCCCTTCGGCGAACCCCGGATCGAGGCGCTGGACCGCGACTTGCGGGCGCTGCGCGACGACGACCAGCGCGCCGCGCTGGCCGCGCTGCGCGTGCCGCTGCTGGTCCTGGCGGGCGGGGAAGATCCCATCGTGCCGGCCCCGATGACCCGGGCGGCCTTCGCGGATCGTCCCGCCGGCGATCTGCATTGGCGCGAACGCGGCGGCCACCTGCTGCCGGTCTCGGACGCGCCCTGGTGCGCCGGGCACATCCGCGCCTTCATTGCCCGCGTGGCGCCCGGGGCATGACGCAGGCGCCGCGCAACGCCCGGGTCGGCGCGCGCTTCGGCGCGGCCGCCGGCCGCTACGACGAGCATGCCCCCGTGCAGCGCATCGCGGCCGAACGCCTGGCCAGCGATATCGCCCTGCTGCCCCTGCCCCGGTTTCCGCGCATCCTGGAGATCGGCTGCGGCACCGGCCTGCTGACCCGGGCGCTGGCGCGCCGCCTCGGACCCGCCGACTGGACTGTGACGGACATCTCTCCCGGCATGCTGGCGGCGGCGCAGCGCCACCCGCCCTTGCCCGGAACGTCCCGCTACCAGTTGCTGGACGGCGAGCACCCGCTGGGGCTGCCCGGCGGCTACGACCTGATCTGCTCCAGCCTGGCGGTGCAATGGTTTTCCGACCTGAACGCCGGCCTGGGCCGGCTGGCGGCGATGCTGGCCGCGGACGGCTGCCTGGCGGTGGCGACGCTGGCCGACGGCACCTTCCGCGAATGGCGAGCGGCCCATCTCGCGGCCGGCCTCGGCGCGGCCACGCCGCCCTATCCCGCCGCCGCCGCCATCCGTCCGGACATGGGCAATCTGGCGGGTGGCGTCCGGAGCGAGCGCCTGATACATAATCATCCTGACGGCCTGCATTTCCTGAAAGGCCTGAAAGGCATAGGCGCCACCACGCCCGCCCCTGGAAGCCGGCCGCTCAGCGCGGCCGGGCTGCGGCGCGTGCTGGCGGCGTTCGACGAACAAGGAGCCTCGGTGACGTATCACCTGGCCTACGGTATGTGGAAGAAAAACAACCAGCGCCCCACCGGGGTTTTCGTGACCGGCACCGACACCGGCATCGGCAAGACGCTCGTCTCCGCCATCCTGGCGCGCGCCTGGAACGCCGACTACTGGAAACCGGTGCAGACCGGCGTGTCCGAGGAACCGGGGGACACGGAAACCGTCGCGCAACTGGCCGGGCTTCCGCCTGAACGCCTGCACCTGCCAGCCTACGTACTCCAGGCGCCGCTGTCGCCCTGGGCGGCGGCCACGCTGGAAGACGCCGTCGTCGACGCGACCAGCATCGTTCCGCCCGCCACCCAGGCGCCGCTGATCGTGGAAGGAGCCGGCGGGCTCTATGTGCCCATCGACGACACGCACATGATGATCGACCTGATCGCGCGGCTGGGGATGCCCGTGGTGCTGGCGGCGCGCAGCGGCCTGGGCACCATCAACCACACCCTGCTCAGCCTGGAGGCGCTCAAGCGCCGGGGCGTGCCCGTGCTGGGCGTCATCATGAGCGGCCCGCTCTCGGCGGGCAACAAGGAAGCCATCGAGCGCTTCGGCAACGTGCGCGTGCTGGCCGAGATTCCTCCGCTGTCCAAGGTCGATGCCGAGACGGTCGCGGCCCTGGCGCGGGGCATCCCTCCCTTGGACGATTGCCTGGCCGCGCTGGGCGGCGCTCCGGCGGTCGCGGGCTAGCCTGCCGCGGACGATTCCACCGCCGTCACTATCCAGGCATCCGGCCGGATGCTGGATTTCTTCAAGACCTGTGAATGGGATTCGGCAATGCCGCGTGACAGCTACAACGACCTGCTTGCGTTCATCCAGGTGGCACAGCAAGGCAGCTTCACGCGGGCGGCTGCGCAAATGGGCGTGTCTCCGTCCGCGCTCAGCCATGCCATCCGGGCGCTCGAAGCCCGCCTGGACGTCCGCCTGCTGACCCGCACCACGCGCAGCGTCTCCGTCACGGAAGCAGGCGAACGGCTGCTGGCCAGTGTTGCCCCGCACTTCGAGGACATCGACGCCGAACTGGCGGCGGTGAGCGAATTGCGCAAGAAGCCATCGGGACTGGTCCGCATCACGGCGGCGGAGTTTCCCGCCACGTACCTGATATGGCCCAAGCTGTCCAAGGTTCTGCCGGATTATCCCGACATCGCCGTGGAGGTGACAGTGGACTACAACCGCACCGATATCGTCTCCGAACGCTATGACGCGGGAGTGCGCCTGGGCGACGAGATCGCCAAGGACATGATCGCGGTCCGCATCAGTTCCGACATGCGCATCGCGGTGGTTGGTTCGCCCGCCTACTTCGCGGGCAGGCCCCCGCCGAAGAAACCCCACGACCTGGCCGAGCACAACTGCATCAACCTGCGTCTGCCCACCCACGGCGGACTCATGGTCTGGGATTTCCGCAAGGGCAAGCGCGAACTCAAGGTGCGCGTGACCGGACAGTGGATCTACAACAGTATTTCGCCCATCGTGCGCGCGTCGCTGGCCGGGCAGGGCCTGGCCTTCGTGCCCGAGGACGCGGTGGCCGAACACATCGCCGAGGGCCGGCTGGTCCGCGTGCTGGACGACTGGTGCCAGCCCTATACCGGCTACCACCTGTACTACCCCAGCCGTCGGCAATCGTCGGGGGCCCTGGCCGTCATCGTCGAAGCCCTGCGGCATCGGGAGCCGCCCCGCAAACCTGGCAAGACTGCGAAACCGAAGCGCCCTTCGGCATCGTAGGCGCGTCCACGCGCCCGTTCCCGTATTGCTGAATTCAATTCAAAACCGAATGCGGGATTTTGGACTTAATCAAAACAGTCCGGCCCTCTAAGATTTCCTTCGTCAAGACAGATCGGGCGCCGGCCATCCACATGCTCATGAAGCACGCGGGGTCGGCGCGGATCACAGGAAGGAAATCCCATGAAAAAGAACCTCATCGCCGCGGGCGCGTCGATCGTGATGATGGGCGCGTCTTCAGCGCACGCCCAAGGCATCCGGATCGCCCCCGCGGGCACGACCCCCACCGCCCTGGGCCCGGCGCAGAACTTCAGCGGCCACGTGGCGGTGGACATCAAGTCGGCGGGCGGCAGCGGCAGGCACGGCAGTGTCGGCATGGTCGATTTCGCGCCCGGGGCGCGCACCGCGTGGCACACCCACCCGGTGGGCCAGTTGCTCATCGTCACCGACGGCCAGGGCTGGGTGCAGGAAGACGGCCAGCCCCGGCGCGAGATCAAGGCGGGCGATACGGTCTGGATCGAGGCCGGCGTCAAGCACTGGCATGGCGCGGCACAGGCCAACGGCATGCGCCACCTCGCCATCGCCTACATGAAGGACGGCAAAAGCGCGGACTGGAAAGAGTTGGTGAGCGATGAGCAATACAACGCCCGCTAAGCGCGGCGCCGTCGCGCTCGCATTCGCCTTGGCCGCGCCATCCGGCCTTGCCGCCGCACAATCCCCTGGCGTTCAGGAACCGCGTGCCATGACGACTACCCAGCCGGCCTCGGACACGCTGTCCGCCAGGCAGCAGGCCATTCCCCTGATCGCGTCTTTCATGGCCGCGAGCGACATGCCCAGGCTCAATACCGCCCTGAACCAGGGCCTGGACGCCGGGCTGACCATCAGCGAGGCCAAGGAAATCCTGGTGCAGCTCTACGCCTACGCCGGCTTCCCCAAGAGCCTGAACGCGCTGGGAGAACTGCTGACGGTGCTGGACGCGCGCAGGCAGCGCGGCCTCCAGGACGCGCCGGGGCGCGAACCCAGCCGGCCCGTGCCGACAGGCGATGCGCTGCTCGCGGCCGGCACCGCCAACCAGACGAAGATTTCCGGCGCGCCGGTCAGGAACGCAGTGACGGACTTCGCCCCGGTCATCAACCAGTATCTGCAAGCCCACCTGTTCGGCGACATCTTCGAGCGCGACAACCTCGATTGGCAAAGCCGTGAACTGGCCACGGTCGGGGCGCTGGCCGCCATGCCTGGCGTGGAGCCGCAGTTGCGCTCGCACATGGCCGCCAGCATGCGCGTGGGCCTGACGGCCGCGCAATTGCGCCAGTTGACGCAGGTCCTGGCCGAGCGCGGCGACGCGCAGGCGGCCAAGCGCGCGAGCGAGGCGCTGACACAGGCGCTTGCCGCCGCCCCGCGGCACCCATCCCACTTGCAAGGAACCCTCCCATGAAACGCACCGTCCTGAAGGCCACCCTCATGGCCGCAATCGTCGGCGGCTTCGGCGGCCCGGCGCTCGCCGAAGACTACCGGCAGAACCCGTTCACCCTGGCCTACGGCGGCGCCATCGCGAAGAACGAACCGGGCAAGGTCAACATCCACCCTGTCAAATACAGGCTGGGCGGCCTGGACATTGCCGCCAACGTCTATACCCCGGCCAACTACGATCCGAAGAAAAAGTATCCCGCGATCGTCGTGGCCCATCCGAACGGCGGCGTGAAGGAACAGGTCGCGGGCCTGTATGCGCAGCGCCTGGCCGAACAGGGCTACATCACGATCGCGATGGACGCGGCGTACCAGGGCGGAAGCGGCGGCCAGCCGCGCAACGTGGACAAGCCCGCCTATCGCACCGAGGACATCCACGGCGCGGCAGACTTCATCACCCGGTATGCGGGCGTGGATGCCGAGCGTCTTGGCCTGCTGGGCATCTGCGGAGGCGGCGGCTACTCGTTGGCGGCGGCGAAAACCGACAAGCGCTTCAAGTCGGTGGCGACGCTGAGCATGTTCAACTCGGGACGCGTTCGCCGCAATGGCTTCGAAGACTCGCAACTGAACACCATCCAGGATCGCTTGCGGCAGGCTTCCGAGGCGCGTGCGCAGGAAGCGGCGGGCGGCAAGGTTCCCTATGTCGGAGGCGGCGCCGCGGCGACCGATGCGCAGATCGCCGCGATGCCGTTCGAGATGTACCGCGAGGGCACCGTCTATTACGAACGCACCCACGGCCATCCCGACTCCGGCGCCTACCCCAATTCCGGCGGCGCCTACACGGTGAGCAGCTTGCTGGACCTGATGCGCTGGGACGCCACGGACCAGATCGACCTGATCGACCAGCCGCTGCTGATGATCGCAGGCGGCAAGGCCGACAGCCTGTACATGAGCGAGGATGCGTTCGCCAAGGCCACCGGCGCGAAGGACAAGGAGCTGTTCAAGATCGACGGCGCCACGCACATCGAGACCTACTGGGTTCCCAAGTACGTGGATGCGGCGATGGGCAGGCTGACGGCGTTCTACGCGAAGAATCTGTAGCGCTGGATGGATTCATCCGAAAAAAAAGGGTGCCCGAAGGCACCCGAAATCCACCCTACAACAGCAACTACAACTGCATAACTCTCCTGCGATGCTTACGCGGCCTTCTGGGCCTTGCCGTGCTCGAACTGGGCTTCCTCGGTGGAGCCCGTCAGCGCGGTGGTCGAGGACTGGCCGCCTTCGATCGTCTGCGTGACGGCGTCGAAGTAGCCCGTGCCCACTTCGCGCTGGTGCTTCACGGCGGTGAAGCCGAGGTCGGCGGCGGCGAATTCCTTCTGCTGCAGTTCGACGAAGGCGCTCATCTGGCGGCGGGCGTAGCCGTGGGCCAGTTCGAACATGCCGTAGTTCAGCGCATGGAAGCCGGCCAGCGTGATGAACTGGAACTTGTATCCCATGGCGCCCAGTTCGCGCTGGAACTTGGCGATCGTGCCGTCATCCAGGTTCTTCTTCCAGTTGAACGACGGCGAGCAGTTGTACGCCAGCAGCTTGCCCGGGAACTGGCGATGGATGGCCTCGGCGAACTTGCGGGCGTATTCCAGGTTGGGCGTGGACGTTTCGCACCAGATCAGGTCGGCGTAGGACGCATAGGCCAGGCCGCGCGAGATCGCCTGGTCGATGCCGGCGCGGGTGCGGAAGAAACCTTCCACGGTGCGCTCGCCGGTGATGAAGGGACGGTCGTTCTCGTCCACGTCGCTGGTCACCAGGTCCGCCGCGTCGGCGTCGGTGCGCGCCAGCAGCACGGTGGGCGTGCCCATCGTGTCGGCCGCCAGGCGGGCGGACACCAGCTTGGCAACGGCTTCGCGGGTGGGCACCAGCACCTTGCCGCCCATGTGGCCGCACTTCTTCACGGAGGCCAGTTGGTCTTCGAAGTGCACGCCGGCGGCGCCCGCCTCGATCATCGCCTTCATCAGTTCGAAGGCGTTCAGCACGCCGCCGAAACCGGCCTCGGCATCGGCCACGATGGGCGCGAAGAAATCGATGTAGCCCTCGTCGCCGGGGTTCTTGCCTTCCATCCACTGGATCTGGTCGCAGCGGGAGAGCGAATTATTGATGCGGCGGACCACCTGCGGCACGGAATTGGCGGGGTACAGGGATTGGTCGGGGTACATCTCGCCGGCCAGGTTGGCGTCGCCCGCGACCTGCCAGCCGGACAGATAGATGGCCTTCAGGCCGGCCTTGACCTGCTGCATGGCCTGGTTGCCGGTCAGGGCGCCCAGCGAATTCACGAACGGCTCGCTGTGCAGGAGTTCCCACAGGCGGGTGGCGCCGCGGCGCGCCAGCGTGTGTTCCACGCCGATGGAGCCGCGCAGGCGGATGACGTCCTCGGCGCTGTAGTCGCGCTTGATGCCTTGCCAGCGGGCGTTCTCGGCCCAGTCCTTCTGCAGATTGCGGATTTCGGTTTCGCGGGTGCTCATGGTGATGCTCCTGGTCAGTGATGGGAAAGACTTCAAAAGATTCGCGTCTTGCATTGCGTGAATCGTTGGACAAAGTCTATGCCTCTGCTGCAGAGCAAGGTGAGTCGATGTCTTATAGAAGACAAAAAATATTACTCATGAATATCAATAAGTTATAAACATCATTCCGTATTACGAAACGCAATTGTCGTCTGTGAAATGGGCTGGCGCTGCTGCGCAGCAGGCACTTTCATATGGCGAAGGTTACATTTCACAATGCGGAAAATGACGCGCTTTCCGACCGCCTACAATGCGTCCATTCCCCCTGCTTTCGTGATTCCGCCATGACTTTGTCCCACGGCCCGCTCGGCCAGAGCGTGTCCTACGTCTCGCAATACGACCCGACGCTGCTCTTTCCCATCGCGCGCTCGCATAATCGGGCGGCCTTGAACCTCGCCGCCGGCAAGCTGCCGTTCACGGGCGTGGATTTGTGGAATGCCTATGAGTTGTCGTGGCTGGACGCCAAGGGCAAGCCCCGCATCGCCATGGCCACGTTCTCGGTGCCGGCCGACAGCCCCAACATCATCGAGTCCAAGTCGTTCAAGCTCTATTTGAATTCGTTCAACCAGACCCGGCTGGTCAATTCGGCCGCGTTGCGCGGCCGACTGGAACGCGACCTGAGCGCCGCGGCGGGCGCTCCCGTCGGGCTGGATTTCTTCCTGCCCCAGCGCTTCTCCGAATTGCACATGGGCGAACTGGACGGCATCTATATCGATAAGCTCGATATCGAGATCGACACCTACGAGCCGGCGCCGGAATTGCTGCGCACCCGGCCCGGGGATACCGTCGAGGAAACGCTGGCCTCGCGCCTGCTGAAGTCGAACTGCCCCGTGACGGGGCAGCCGGACTGGGCCAGCGTGCAGATCCGCTACCGCGGCGCGCCGATAAACCGCGAATCGCTGCTGCGCTATATCGTGTCGTTCCGCCAGCATGCGGAATTCCACGAACACTGCGTCGAACGCATCTTCACCGACATCATGCGGGCCTGCCGGCCCGAGCAACTGACCGTCTATGCGCGCTATACGCGCCGCGGCGGCCTGGACATCAATCCGTGGCGCAGCAACTTCGAGGCGGCGCCCACGGCGGACCTGCGCACCGTCCGCCAGTAGACGCCCCTCCCCGCGAACCCCTTACTTCAGGAAGGGTTCGGGCCGCGGCGTGTCGTCTTCGGACGGCGGCAGCACCGGGTACTGGATCGCCGGCTGGTCGCCCGTCAGCGTCTTCAGGAACGCCACGATCTGCGCGTTCTCGTCCGGCGTGAAGGTCCGGCCCAGTTGCAGCCGCCCCATCACGTCCACCGCCTGCGTCAGCGTGGCGGCCTCGCCGTCATGGAAGTACGGATAGGTCAGCGCCACGTTGCGCAAGGTGGGCACCTTGAAGTTGAAGCGGTCGGCGTCCTTGCCCGTGACCCCAGCGCGGCCTTCGGCCTTGTTGTCCGTCTGGTAGGGCGCGACCAGGCCCATCTTCTGGAACGAATTGCCGCCCACCGCCACGCCGTTGTGGCAGGCGACGCAACCGCTGTTCTTGAACAGCTCGTAGCCGGCCAGCTCGCGCACCGTCAGCGCCTTCTTGTCGCCGCGCAGCCATTGGTCGAAGCGCGAATTGGGCGTCACCAGCGTTTCCTCGAACGCGGCCAGCGCGCCGGTCACCTCCTCGATCGTGATTCCGTCCTTGCCGAAGACCCGCTTGAACTCCGCCCGGTAGCCGGGGATGGAATTCAGCACCTGGATGGCCAGTTCGTGCGTGGACGCCATTTCCATGGGATTGGCGATCGGGCCGCCCGCCTGCTCGCGCAGGTCCTTGGCGCGGCCGTCCCAGAACTGGGCGATGTTCAGGCTGGAATTGAGCACCGTGGGCGAATTGATCGAGCCCTGCTGCCATTTATGGCCGATGGAGGCCTTGAGGTTGTCCGAGCCGCCCATGGCCAGGTTATGGCAGGAGTTGCAGGAAATCGCGCCGGACCGCGACAGGCGCGGATCAAAGAAGAGCTTCTTGCCCAGCTCCACCTTGGCCGGTTCCTTGACCACGGCCGGCTCCACCGGCTGTATCGGTTCGTCCGAGGCCGCCGCGGCCAGATTGTTCCAACAGCCCAATGCGATCCCTGCCGCCAGCAATATGCTTGCCTTACTCATTTTCTTCTCCTGGGTAATAACCTTTTGAGTTGCATGGTCATTACATCAGGCTGAAGCCGGCCAGGCTTTGCGTCGCATCAAATGGCCGCCAGGGTCGCGGCCGGCGTGTTCAGGAACGGGCGGCGGCTCCGCTGGCCGCGGCGGGTTCCGCCCGCCGCGCCTGCACCGCGATCCACTGCGCCAGAAGGGCCGCCGCGGCGAACGCCACGCCCGCGCCCACCCAGGGGCCCTGGCGCATGCCGGCATCCAGCAGCAGGCCGAAGGCCAGCGGCCCCAGGGCCGAACCCACGTCCATGCCGGAATAGACCAGCCCGTAGACGGAGCCCGTGGAGCCCTTGGGCGTCACGCGGCGGATCAGCATGTCGCGCGAAGGCGCGGCCACGCCGGAGCAGAAGCCGGCCAGGCCGACCACGGGCGCGGCCAGCACGGCCGGCACCAGGCCCAGCGCCAGCACCACCAGGGTCAGGCCCGCCAGGATCAGCGCCACCATGACGGTGCGCTCCGTGCGCGGATTGGCCGACACGAGGAAACCGCCGGCGGCCATGCCGACGGCCGAAGCCACCATATAGCCCGACAGCGCCGAGCTGGCGGCGACCTTGGAGAGGTCGTACAGTTGGCCCAGCAGCGGGATGGTGTAGTTCTGCACCGACGACAGGGCGATGGAGGTGCAGGCGAAGAACAGGAACGCGCCCCACAGGGCCGGCTTGGACAGCAGCGTGCCCAGAGTCGCCAGCACGCCTTCCTGCGGCTTGGCGGCCGGCCTGGCGGCGGGCTTGGCGGCCTCGGGCCCGGCCGGGCCTTCCTGCGGCAGCGGGCCGCCGAGCAGGTCGCGCCCCAGCACGGTCAACAGCAGCACCAGCGCGACCAGGCCGGCCGCGCTGTAAGCCGCCACCCGCCAGTCGGCCAGCAAGGTGATGGTCGTCATGAACACGGGCGTGAGCGCCCAGCCCAGGTTGCCCGTCAGCCCGTGCGCGGAAAACGCGTGGCCCAGCCGCGGCGCGGTGATGCGATGGTTGATGATGGAATAGTCGGCCGGATGGAAGACGGAATTGCCGATGCCGCCCACCACGGCCGCCGCGATCAGCATGGCGTAGCCGTTGGCCGACCCGATCAGCAGCCCCGACAGCACGAAGCACGCCAGCCCGAACCACAGCACCGGCCGCGCGCCGATCCGGTCGACGACGAATCCCGAAGACGCCTGCCCGATGCCGGACACCACGTAGAAGGTGGAAACCAGCAGCCCCAGGCGGGCGAAGTCCAGCCCGAAGGCGTTGCCCAGGGAAACGTAGAGCGACGGCAGGACCAGTTGGAAAAAGTGCGAGGAAGCGTGGGCCACCCCGATCAGCAGGATGATCTTCCAGTCGCGCCGGCGGACGGAGGCGTCCATGGCCAAAGTATTCGCAGCGGTGTTCATCGCAAAAAGGGCCGCCGGCGGCGGCAAGGTGCGCGGCGCCTGCGGCGCCTTGCGGGTTGTCTCCGGCGGCGTCCGGAGCCGGACGCCGCATTCTAGGTATCGCGGGGCGGACCCCGGTAATGCAAAACCGACTACAGGGCCTTTTCGCGGATGGCGGGCCAGGCGCGCTGCAGGTAATACAGCATCGACCACACCGTCAGCACCGCCGCGACGACGATCAGCACGTCGCCCAGCAGCTTGGTGCTGACGCCGTAGACCGGCTGGTTATACAGCAGGCACGGAATCGCGACCATCTGCGCGGCCGTCTTGAATTTACCCAGTCTGTGCACCGCCACGCTGGCGCTGGCGCCGATCTTGGCCATCCATTCGCGCAGGGCGGAAATCGTGATTTCCCGGCCGATGATGATCAGCGAGATGAAAGCGTCGACCCGGCTGAGATCCAGCAGGACGATCAGCGCGGCGCAAACCATCAGTTTGTCGGCCACGGGATCCAGGAACGCGCCGAACGCGGACGTCTGGTTCCAGCGGCGCGCCAGCCATCCGTCGAACCAGTCCGTCAAGGCCGCGATGATGAAGGCCCAGGCAGCCAGGGTGTCGCGCATGGGAACGGACATCCAGCTATCGGGCAGGTAGAACAGCCCGACCACCAACGGAATCATGGCGATGCGCAGCCATGTCAGGATAATGGGTACGTTAATTGGCATAGTGTTCGTATGCTAACAGCAAGAGGAGGTCCCCCCCCGAAGCGCCGGAGGCGCTTCCCCCCCCAGGGGGGCGCCTCTGCGGACCGGCGGAGCCGGATCCGCGCGGCCTGGCTTGGGGGAGTGGTTGTGTGCGTAGCGGTTGCCCCGAAGGGGGGATGCCCGCGGGAGGATACTGGGCGATCTTTACAGGCATGGGCGCCTCGCTCCCCTTCTACCGCAGCGCTTCGTAGATGCGGATGGCGAGGTCCTGGGAGATGCCGTCCACGGACGCCAGATCTTCGATGCTGGCGGAGGCCACGCCGGAGAAGCCGCCGAAGCGGGCCAGCAGGCGCTGGCGGCGGCGGGCGCCGACGCCTTCGATTTCCTCCAGGCGGGACACGTTGCGCGCCTTGGCGCGGCGCGCCCGCATGCCGGTGATGGCGAAGCGGTGGGCCTCGTCGCGCACCTGGGCGATCAGCATCAGCGCGGCCGATTCGCCGCCCAGCGCGACCGGCGGACGTTCGTCGGCGAAAACCAGGGTTTCCAGGCCGACCTTGCGCCCTTCCCCCTTGGCCACGCCCACCAGCGTCTGCACGTCCAGGCCCAGTTCCACGAACACCTTGCGCGCCACTTCCACCTGGCCCTTGCCGCCGTCGATCAGCACCAGGCCGGGCATCGGCGCTTCGCCGTCGGCCACCTTGGCGAACCGGCGGGTCAGCACCTGGCGCATGGCGGCGTAGTCGTCGCCCGGCGTAATACCGGCGATGTTGTAGCGGCGGTAAAGCGAAGGCTGCATGTCGTGGTGCTCGAACACCACGCAGGACGCCTGCGTCGCCTCGCCGGCCGTGTGGCTGATGTCGAAGCATTCGATGCGCAGCGCGTCCAGGGCCGTTTCGTCCGTATCCAGTTCCAGCGCCTCGGCCAGCGCCAGCGTGCGGGCCGCGCGGGCCCCGGATTCGGTCAGCGCGCGCGCCAGGGCCATCTCGGCATTCTTTCCGGCCTGTTCCAGCCATGCCCGGCGAGTGCCCTGCGGACGCGTCAGCACCCGCGAGGGCCGGCCGCCGGCCTGCTCCACCAGCAGGTCGATCAGGCCTGAATCCGGCAGCGCGTGCGAACAGACCAGCACGGGCGGCAGCGCGTTGTCGGTGTAGTGCTGGGCCACGAAGGCTTCCAGCACCTGCGGCGCCGCCTCGCCCTCGGCGTGCGAGGGGAAGAAAGGCTTGTCGCCCAGGTGGCGGCCGCCGCGCACCATCGCCAGGTTCACGCAGACCTTGCCGCCGGCGATCGCCACCGCGATGATGTCGGTGTCCTCGCCGCTGACGTTCTCCATGGTCTGCTGGTGCAGCACGCGCGCCAGCGACCCCATCTGGTCGCGCAGCGCGGCGGCCTCCTCGAAGCGCAGTTCGCTGGAAGCCTGCAGCATCCGGCTCTCGATCTCGCCCATCACGTCCTTCGCTTCCCCGTTCAGGAAGCGCACGGCGCGCCCCACGTCGCGCTCGTATTCCCCGGCCTCGATGGCGCCCACACAGGGCGCCGAACAGCGGCCGATCTGATGCAGCAGACAGGGCCGCGAGCGGTTGGCGAAGACTGTGTCTTCGCAGGTACGCAGGCGGAACACCTTCTGCAGGATCTGGATGGTCTCGCGCACGGCCCAGGCATTGGGAAACGGGCCGAAGTACTGGCCGCGCTTGTTGGTGGCGCCGCGGTAATAGGCGATGCGCGGCCAGGCATGGCCGGTGATCAGCAGGTACGGGTAGGACTTGTCGTCGCGGAACAGGATGTTGTAGCGCGGCTTCAGGCTCTTGATGAGGTTGTTTTCCAGGATCAGCGCTTCGGCCTCGGAGCGCGTCACGGTCACTTCCAGCCGCGCCACCTTCGCCACCATCTGGGCGATGCGGGGGCTGGCCAGGTTCTTCTGGAAATACGACGAGACGCGCTTCTTCAGGTCGCGCGCCTTGCCGACATACATGACCTCCCCGGCCGCATCCAGGTGCCGGTACACGCCCGGCAGGTGCGGCAGGTCAGCCAGGAACGATTTGAGATTGAAGTCGTCGGGCATTCTGGTAACGGGTTTCGGCCTGCAGGGTGTCCCAGTCCGGCGCCTCGAAGCGCGGCATCAGGCGGCGGATGCGGGCCACGGACTCGGGCGGATGCTCGAACTCCAGGCGCGACAGCAGTTCGTCCGCCAGGTCCGGCCGGTTGCACACCAGCACCATATCGCATCCGGCGCCCAGCGCGGCGTTGGCGCGGGCCAGGATGTCGCCCGCCACCGACGCCCCTTCCATCGTCAGGTCGTCCGAGAACACCACCCCGTCGTAACCCAGGCGCTTGCGCAGGATATCCCGCACCCAGCGCTTGGAAAAACCGGCCGGATGGCGGTCGACCTTGGGATAGATCACGTGCGCGGGCATCACGGACGGCAGCACGGCGTCACCCAGCCAGGCGTACGGCGCGCCGTCTTCCTCCAGGATACGCGCAAGCGGCCGCTCGTCCACGGGAATCTCGTGGTGCGAATCGGCCTCCACGAAGCCATGCCCCGGGAAATGCTTGCCGCAGGCCGACATGCCGGCCAGTTGCAGGCCCTGGATCAGCGCGCGCGACAGCATGGCGACCACGCGCGGATCGCGGTGGAAGGCGCGGTTGCCGATCACCTTGCTGACGCCGTAGTCCAGGTCCAGCACGGGGGTGAAGCTCATGTCCACGCCGCAGGCCCGCAGTTCGGCCGCCAGCACGTAGCCGGCCTCGGTCGCCAGGCGCATCGCCAGGAGCGGATCCCGGTCCCACAGCGCGCCCAGCTCGCGCATCGGCGGCAGCGGCGTGAAGCCGTCTTCGCGGAAGCGCTGCACGCGGCCGCCCTCGTGGTCCACCAGGATCAGCAGCGGCTCCTTGCGGGCCTTGTGGATCTGGCGAGTCAGGGCGGTCAACTGGCGGCGGCTTTCGAAATTGCGGGCGAAAAGAATCACGCCGCCGACCAGCGGATGGCGCAGGCGCTTCTTTTCTTCCTTCGTCAGCGCGTATCCCGCCACGTCGACCATCACGGGGCCGGGCGGCAGGACCGCCCTGGATTTCTTCTTGGCCATGTCAGGGTGTCCTTCTGTCTAAGTCTGGCAAGCCGGCCGGCGGGCAGCGGGCGCGGAACCCGCGGCTCAGGGCTTGCGTTCGACCACCACGTAGGCGGCGGCCATGTCGGATTCGTCGGTAATGGAAACATGGGCCGCGCCGAAGCGCTGGACGTACCAGTCCAGCAGTTCGGGCGCGATCACCAGCACGGGCCGTCCGCCGGGCGCGTTCAGCGTCTGCACGCGCCGCCACGTCATGGGCATGCGCATGCCCAGCCCGATCGCCTTCGAAAACGCCTCTTTGGCGGCGAAGCGCGTCGCCAGGAAACGCAGGCCGCGCGCCGGATCGCGGGCGCGGCGGGCATGGAACTTCTGCAGTTCCTCGGCGCCCAGGATCTTTTCGGCGAAACGGTCGCCGTGGCGCGCCAGCGCGCGCTCGATCCGGTCGATGCGCAGCAGGTCCATGCCGATGCCGGCGATGGCTCCCGCGGGCGGCGCGGCGCGAGGGATGTCAGACATGGCGCAGGCGGGCCTGCACCATCAGCGCCTTCATGTCGCGCACGGCCTTCTCCCAGCCGTCGAACACCGCCTGCGCCACGATGGCATGGCCGATATTGAGTTCGGAAATGCCGTCCAGCGCGGCCACCGGCGTGACGTTGCCGTAGTGCAGGCCGTGGCCGGCGTTCACGCGCAGGCCATGGCGCAGCCCTTCCGCCACCGCCAGGCGCAGGCGCTGCAGCTCGGCCTGGGCGGCCTCGCCTTCGGCTTCGGCGTAGGCGCCCGTGTGCAGTTCGATCACCGGCGCGCCGGCCTTGGCCGCCGCCGCGATCTGCGCCGGGTCCGGGTCGATGAAGAGCGACACGCGGATGCCGGCTTCGGTAAGCAGGGCCACCGCGTCCGACACCGGCCCCATGGCGCCCGCGACCTCCAGGCCGCCCTCGGTCGTGAGCTCGGTGCGCTTTTCGGGCACCAGGCAGACGTCGCTGGGCTTGACCGCGCAGGCGATCTCGAGCATTTCCGGCGTGACCGCGCATTCGAGGTTCATGCGCGTGCGCAACTGCGGACGGATGGCGTAGACGTCCGCGTCCTGGATGTGGCGCCGGTCTTCGCGCAGATGCAGCGTGATCAGGTCGGCGCCGGCGTCTTCCGCGCGCAGCGCCGCGGCGACTGGATCCGGATAGGCCGTGTGGCGTTGTTGCCGCAGCGTGGCGACGTGATCGATGTTTACACCAAGTTCCATCATTGCACTTTCGTTGTTTCTTCCCAGCCGCCGCCCAGGGCCTTATAGAGTTCGACGCGGTTGATCAGCGCCGCCAGGCCGGTCTGGACCAGCGAGAGCTGGGCATTGAAAAAGTCCACCTGGGCGGTCTGCACCTGCAGGTAGCTGTCGATACCGTTGGTATAGCGCAGATTCGACAGTTCCAGCGTGCGCGCGGACGAATCCTGCAGCGCGCGCAGCGCGTCGAGCTGGGCCCCGTAGGTGGCTTCGCCCGCCAGCGCGTCCGACACTTCCCGGAACGCCTGCTGGATGGACTGTTCGTACTGCGCCACGGCGATATTGTCGCGCGCCTTGGCCAGGTTCAGCCCTTCGCGGATGCTGCCGCCGGCGAACAGCGGCGTCGTGATCGACGGCGAAAAGCTCCAGTACCCCTGGCCGCCCTTGAACAGGTCGCCCAACGAGGGGCTGGCTACGCCCAGGAGGCCGGTCAGCGAGATCGTCGGGAAGAACGCCGCGCGCGCCGCGCCGATATTGGCGTTGGCGGATTTCAACTGGTTTTCGGCCGCCAGGATGTCCGGACGGCGTTCCAGCAGGTCGGACGGCAGGCCGGCAGGCACGGCGGCCAGCAGTTGGTCGCGGCCGAACGTCGCCGGCGCCGGCAGGTCCTGCGGCAGGGGTACGCCCACCAGCAGCACCAGGGCGTTCGTCGCCTGGGCCTGGGCGCGGGCCAGTTGCGCCAGGTCGGCCGAGGCCGTGTCCAGCAGCGTCTTGGCCTGGTTCAGGTCCAGTTCCGAAGCCACGCCGCCGTCGAAGCGGCGCTTGACCAGGTTATAGGATTCTTGGCGCGAGGCCAGGGTGCGCTGCGTCAGATCAAGCTGGACCTCGGCGGCGCGCAGGTTGAAATACGATTGCGCGACCGAGCCGACCAGCGTGATCTGCACGCTCTTTTGCGCCTGTTCCGTCGACAGGTACTGCTGGTACGCCGCCTCGGACAGGCTGCGCAGCCGGCCGAACAGGTCGATCTCGAACGTGGTCAGGCCGATGCCGGCCTGGTACGAACTGCTGATCGAGCCGGCGCCCGGCGTCCGCATGTCGGGGGGCAGGTGCTGGCGCTGGCCCTGGATGCCGGCGCCGATGCTGGGCCATTGCGCGCCGCGCTGGACGCCGTACTGGGCGCGGGCCTCTTCCACGCGCTGCACCGCCACGCGCAGGTCGCGGTTGTTCGCCAGCGACAGTTCGATCAGGCTCTGCAGGCGCGGATCCCGGAAGAACTCGCGCCAGCCCAGGTCGGCCGCGGGCGTGCCGTCCTGCGGCATGACGCCGGTGGACGGCTGCATGCCCAGCGACGTCGGCTTGGCGTAGCCGCCATATTGCACCTTGGGCTGGTCGGGCCACAGGCCCGACACCGGCGCGTCGGGACGCTTGTAATCGGGCGCCAGCGAGCAGCCGGCCAACGCCACCGCCACAAAAGCGGACAAGGCGGTCTGTTTGAACTTCAGGGCTTTCATTCCTTGCCCTCCTGGCCACCGTTGGGTTGTGCGGGGGATTGCGCGGCTTCCGGCGCCGTCTCTCCGGCGGCCTTCTTGGCGGCCTGTTCTTCCTCGAAGGCGCGCAGTTCGGCGCCCAGCAGGCGGGGCCGGGTCTTGAACAGGCCCAGCACCACCACGAAGAAGGTCGGCACGAAGATCACCGCGAACGGCGTGGCGGCCAGCATGCCGCCCAGCACGCCCAGGCCCACCGCCTTCTGGCTGGCGGCGCCCGCGCCGGTCGCCATCGCCAGCGGGACCACGCCCAGGATGAACGCCAGCGACGTCATCAGGATGGGACGGAACCGCAGCCTCGCGGCTTCCACCGCGGACTCGTAAAGACCCATGCCGCGCGCGTACTGGTCCTTGGCGAATTCCACGATCAGGATGGCGTTCTTGGCCGCCAAGCCGATCACGGTCACCATGCCCACCTGGAAGTACACGTCGTTGGACATGCCCAGCGCGCTGATCAGCGCCACGGCGCCCAGCATGCCCAGCGGCACCACCAGCATCACCGAAATCGGGATGGCCCAGCTTTCGTACAGGGCGGCCAGCACCAGGAACACGACCAGCAGCGACAGGCCCATCAGGATGGGAGCCTGGTTGCCGGCCTGGCGTTCCTGGTAGGACAGGCCGTTCCATTCGTAGCCGAAGCCCTGGGGCAACTGCCCGACCAGGCGTTCCATCTCGGCCATCGCCTCGCCCGTGGTGTACCCCGCCGCCGCGTCGCCGCTGATGCGCATGGACTCGTAGCTGTTGTAGCGCACCACCTGCACCGGGCCCTGCTTCCACTCCGCCTTGACGAAGGTGGACAGCGGCACCATGCCGCCCTGGGCGTTGCGCGCGTTGAGCTGCAGCACGTCATTGAGCTGCATGCGGTACGGCGCGTCGGCCTGCACCCAGATGTTCTGCATCCGGCCCAGGTTGGGGAACTTGCTCAGGTAGGCGGAACCGACCGCCGTGGAAATCAGCGAGGCAGCCTCGTTGAAGTCCACGCCCAGCGCGGCCGCCTTGTCGCGGTCGATCGTCAGGCCAAGCTGGGCGCCCGGTCCGAGGCCGGTGATCCGCACCTGCGACAGCACCGGGCTCTTCATGACCAGGCCCATCAACTGGCCAGTGGCCGCCGCCAGGCCGGCGGAACCCGCCGAGCCGCGATCCTGCAGGCGGAAGTCGAAGCCGGTGGCGTTGCCCAGGGACGAAATGGCGGGCGGCACCAGGGTGAACACCTGCGCGTCATGGATGCCCATCAGTTGCTTCTCGAAGGCCTGGAAGGCGATCGCGCCCGCGGAATCCTGGCGCGCCTTGCGCTCGCTGAAGTCCTTCAGCGTGACGAACGCGATGGCGGCGTTCAGGCCGTTGCCGTTGAAGCTGTAGCCCTGCACGGCGATGACGTTCTCGACCGCCGAGACGCCCGAGAAATATTTCTCGACCTGCTCGATGACCTCGACCGTGCGGTTGGCGGTGGCGCCGGTGGGCAGTTCGATGTTGCTGACCACGTAGCCCTGGTCTTCCTCGGGCAGGAAGGACGAAGGCAGGCGCAGGTACAGCCAGCCCAGCAGGATCACCAGCACCAGGAAGGCCAGCATCATGCGGCCGCCCTTGTGCAGGATGCGCGACACCCAGTTCTGGTAGTTGTGGGTGGTGGCGTCGAACTTGCGGTTGAACCAGCCGAAGAAACCCTTCTTGTCCTCGTGGTGTCCCTTGGGCACCGGCTTGAGGATGGTGGCGCACAGCGCCGGAGTGAAGGTCAGCGCCAGCAGCGCGGAGAAGAAGATGGACACGGCCATCGCGATCGAGAACTGGCGATAGATCACGCCCACCGAACCGCTCATGAAGGCCAGGGGCAGGAACACCGTCACCAGCACCAGCGTGATGCCGATGATGGCGCCGCTGATCTGCGGCATGGCCTTCTTGGTGGCTTCCTTGGGCGGCAGGCCTTCCGTGGACATGATCCGCTCGACGTTCTCCACCACCACGATGGCGTCGTCCACCAGGATCCCGATGGCCAGCACCATGGCGAACATGGTCAGCACGTTGATGGAGAAGCCGAGCGCCAGCATCACCGCGAACGCCCCCAGCATGGCCACCGGCACCACCAGGGCCGGGATCAGGGTGTAGCGGACGTTCTGCAGGAACAGGTACATCACCAGGAACACCAGCACCATGGCTTCGACCAGGGTATGCACCACCTGCTCGATGGACACCTTCACGTAGGGCGCGGTGTCGTAGGGGATGGAATAGGTGATGTTGCCGGGGAAGTACTTGGACAGTTCCTCCATCTGCTGGCGCACGCCCTGCGCGGTGGCCAGCGCGTTCGCGTTCGGCGACAGCACGATGGCGAAGGCCGCCGTCGGCTTGCCGTTCAGGCGGGCGCCGAACTGGTAGTTGTCGGCGCCGACTTCGATGCGGGCGACGTCGCGCAGCAGCACCCTGGAGCCGTCGGTATTGGCGCGCAGGACGATCTTGCCGAAGCCTTCCACCGTGCTCAGTTGGCCGTTGGCCGTGACCGTGGCGGTGATGCGCTGCGAATCCGGGTTGGGCGGCGCGCCGATGCTGCCGCCGGAAATTACCACGTTCTGCTCGGCGATGGCCTGGTTGACCTGCGACATGCTCAGGTTGAAGCCCACCAGCTTGGCGGGATCGACCCAGACGCGCATGGCGCGCGGCGCCGCGAACAACTGGAACTGGCCCACGCCGGGCACGCGCGACACCGGGTTCTTGATGTTGCGGGTGATGTAGTCGGCCAGCGCGGTCTGGTCCAGCGACCCGTCGGTGGACGATACCGCCGCCACCATCAGGAAGCCGGTGCTGGTCTGCTCGTATTGCAGGCCCTGCTGCTGCACGGCGGTGGGCAACTGCGCAACCACGTTGGACACGCGGTTCTGCACGTCCACCTGCGCAAGGTCCGGGTTGGTGCCGGGCGCGAAGGTCGCGGTGATGGTCGAGGTGCCGTAGGAATCGCTGACCGACTCGTAGTAGATCAGGCCCTTGGCGCCGTTGAGCTGGTCCTCGATGATACTGGTGACCTGCTCGGCCACTTCGTTGGCCGAAGCGCCCGGGTAGGTGGCCGTGATCGTGATCGCGGGAGGCGCCACGTCCGGGTACTGCGAAATCGGCATGTTCGGGATCGCCAGCACCCCGGCCAGCAGGATGAACAGGGCGACTACCCAGGCGAAAATCGGTCTATCGATGAAAAATTGCGGCATGTGGGCTGACTCTGAAAGCGATGCTCACCAAAGAGGAACGCGGCGCTTGCGCCGCGTGCCGCTTAAGATTTCTGGCCTGCGGCCTTGTCCTGCTGCGCAGGCTCGGCCGGCTTGGCGCCGGGCTGCGGGGCGGATTCCGCCGGCTTGGCCCCCGGTTGCGCGGGAGCCTGGCCGCCCGGCGCGGGCGCGCCGTTCTTGTTCCACTCGCTGGCCTGCACCGGCGCGCCGGGACGGATCTTCTGGAACCCTTCCACCACGACCACGTCGCCAGCCTTCAAGCCGCTGGTGACCAGCCAATCGCTCTTGATGGCGCCGCCGGTGGTGACCGGGATCTGTTCGATCTTGTTGTCCTTGACCAGCATCAGGCTTTGCAGGCCGTCCGCGGTGCGCTGCAGCGCCTGCTGCGGCACCATCAGGGCCTTGTCGTCCACGCCCTGCTCCAGGCGCACGCGCACGTACATGCCGGGCAGCAGGATGCCGTCGGGGTTGGGGACCTCGGCGCGCAGGTTCACCTGGCCGGTGGACGGATCCACGGTGATGCCGGTGAACAGCAGCTTGCCGGGCTGGCCGTATTCGGAGCCGTCTTCCAGGACGATGGTGGCGCGCGCCGTGTCCTTGCCCACCTGCTGCAACTGGCCGCTGGCGAACGCGCGGCGCAGGGACGCCAGTTCCGCGGTGGACTGGGTGAAGTCCACGTAGATCGGGTCCAGTTGCTGCACGATGGCCATCTGCGTGGCGGACGTGGCTTCGACCAGCGCGCCTTCGGTGACCAGCGGCTTGCCGATGCGGCCCGTGATGGGCGAGGTGACGTCGGTGTAGCCCAGGTTGATCGCGGCGTTGTCCTGCGCGGCCTTGGCGGCGGCGACGGCGGCGTCCGCCTGGCGGTACGAGGCCACGGCGTTGTCGTATTCCTGCTTGCTGACGGCGTTGGCCTTGACCAGCGGCGCGTAGCGGTCGGCCAGCAGCTTGGCGCTGAACAGATTGGCCTGCGCCTGCTTGAGCTGCGCCGCCGCCTGATCGTAGGCGGCCTTGTAGGGCGCCGGGTCGATCTTGAAGAGCAGTTGGTTTTCCTTGACGTCGCCGCCCTGTTCGAAGGTGATCTTCTGCACGATGCCGGTGACCCGCGAGCGGATCTGGGCGTCGCGCACGGCGTCGACGCGGCCGGGTAGTTCGGAGACGATGGGCGCGCGCTGCGGCTGAATCGTGATGACGCTGACCTGGGGCATGCCTGGGTTCATTTGCGGCTTTTCACCGCAACCCGCCAATATCAGCGCGAGGACTCCACCGGAGAAAGCCAGCCCCGAAACACGTTTAGGCGAAAACCGCATTGAAACCCCCGCGTAAGCGTTGTAAACCGTAGTCGCGCAAGCAATCGCAGTATTTAACCGCGACTTTTCCCGCGATCAAAATAAATGCATGCGTCATCAAGGCACGTGAATAGCCCGTTAATGTAACTCAGTTATTGGGGAAATCACTGACTTTTGCGGTTCCAAACCCCAGGCCGGGTCCGATTCTGGGCGTGGAATCGGCGGCCGGCGCGCCTCAGGTGCGCTTGCCGTTGCGGTGGATGTCGTGGGTCACGAAGCAGCTATCCTCCGTCGGGCGGGCCAGGATGTCCGGCTTGGCCAGGGTGTGGCGGATGTCGGCCAGCCCGGACTCCCAGTGTTCCCGCATGGCCTCGGTGCCGAATTCGTAGTCCTTGGAATAACGTTCCAGGTGCTTGGATTCGTAGATGAGGTTGACGATATTGGTGGCGGGCGTGTGGGACAGCCTGCGGATCTCCTCGAACTCGGCCGCGTTGCGGTCGGCTTCCGGCAGGCGTTCCAGGAGGCGCTGCAGGCCATGCCGCAGCTTGAGCACGCGCCGCAACTGGTCGGTGACCAGGCGGGTGCGGCTGGAATACTGGATGTCCTTCTGCCGCTCGGCCACCTCTTCCAGGGAAGTCGGCAGGCCGCCGCGCGCCGGCCACAAATCCACCTGGAACGCGAGGGTGTCGCGCATACTGTCCGTGGTCAGCACCTGCGCCAGCGGGGTGTTGGACACGACGCCGCCGTCCCAGTAATGCTCGCCGTCGATTTCGATGGACGGGAAACCCGGCGGCAAGGCGCCCGAGGCCATGATGTGCTCGGGCCGCAGGGTGTGTTTCAGGCTGTCGAAATAGGCGAAGTTGCCGCTCCGCACGTTCACCACGCCGAAACTGGCCCGCACGGCCCCGCTGTTGAGGAGGTCGAAATCCACGTACTGCCGCAAGGTCTCGATCAGGGGCGTGGTGTCGTAGAAACTGGTGGAGGCCGCGCCCTTGCCATGCACCAGGTAGGGCGGAGGAAAGCGCGGCTTGAAAAAGCCCGGCTGCCCGGAGAACAGGGCCTGGAAGGCCGAGACCTGCCCGTTCAGGACCGGCGAGCCGAAACCGAACGGCAAGCCCGCGAACATATCCGCCATCGCGTCGCCCCAGGGCATGGAGGCGAACCCCGCCGGACGGCAGATGCTCTCCCAGAAGCCGCGCAGACGGTCCACGCGCTCGTCCTCGGGCGAACCCGCGATGATGGCGGCGTTGATCGATCCGATGGAAATGCCCGAGATCCAGTTGGGCCGGATGCCCGCTTCGTGCAGGCCCTGGTAGACGCCGGCCTGGTAGGCTCCAAGCGCGCCGCCGCCCTGCAGCACCAGGGCGACGACTTCGTAGGACGGCGTATCGCCGGTGTCCGGGGACGGTGCCTTGCGGCGTGCACTCATGCGGCTTCCTTGCTAAGGCCTGTTGACACTACGGTTTGCTCTTGTCCGGCAACTGCGGGGCGGCGACGCCCGCGCGGAAAGGATACTTCGCGAAGATCTGGGCGACGGCCTTGTCCGTGCTTGCCGTGGATCCGGCGGTATCGGGGTTCTGGACTTCACCCACCGCCACGCCTTCCCACACCAACTGCTTGCGGCGCGCGTCGACGAGGTCGATGTTCAGGGTGCCCTCGGTGTATTGGTAGACGTCGTCGCCCCAGCCGTAGCCGGGCCAGCCGCCGTAGAACCCGGTGCGGTAGCCGTAGTACGGCCCCATCGGCGGCGCGGGAGTGACCTGCGTCTTCTGTTGCAGCTTGGCGCCGAAATTGACCAGCAGGTCGGGGTTGGTGGCGCTGTAGACGTAGCCGCGCATTTCCATCTGGCCGCGCGTGGCGGTCTTCAGGCGCTCGGTCAGCAAGGTGCTGTAGCCCGCCTTGTCCGTGCCCAGAGGCGACATGAATCCGAAACTGCGGTACTGGGCGAAGTCGGCCTGGTGATCGTAGTCGCCCTTCACTGTGGGGCCGGACGCGCAAGCCGCCAACAATCCCGTCATGGAACCCGCCGCCAGCCATTTCAACGCTTTCATGTCGTTATCTCCGTGAGCCAAGGCGTCAACATAGTGCCGCGAAGCCTGCAAAATATCAACAGAATCTCATTCTCAACATAGGGGCGCGGCGCCGCGCCGTCCCTCCGTCCATTACACTTTCCACTGTGCCATTCCCGGCCCAGACTACAGGCCCGATACCGATGTTGGAACTCGACGGCTCGATTTGGTTTCGTTCCGGCGCCCAGACCTGGGGCGGAAAAAACCGCATAGACCTCCTGTCGCAGATCGACGCCACCGGCTCGATCACGAACGCCGCGCGCGCCGTGGGCATGAGCTACAAGGGAGCCTGGGACGCCATCGACGCCATGAACAACCTGGCCGGCGAACCGCTGGTGGTCCGGGCCGCCGGCGGCAAGGGCGGCGGCGGCACGCAACTGACCGACCGCGCCCGCCGCCTGATCGCGACCTTCCGGGCGCTGGAGGCGGAACACCGCAAGTTCATGGAAAACCTGACCCGCGCCGGCCTGGACGCCAGCGGCGATATCGACCTCATGAGGCGTTTCATGCTCAAGACCAGCGCGCGCAACAAACTGCTGGGCACCGTCATCCAGATCCGCGAGGGAGCCGTCAATGACGAGATCGTGCTGCGCATCGCCGGCGGCCAGGCCATCACGGCCGTCATCACGCGCGAAAGCACCCAGGAACTGGGGCTGGCGATAGGCAAGGAGGCGATCGCGCTGGTCAAGGCGTCGTCGGTGATCGTCGGCGCGCCCGGGCCGGGCCTGCGCCTGTCCGCGCGCAATCAGCTACCCGGCAGGATCTCGGCCCTGCGCCCCGGCGCCGTGAACAGCGAGATCCGGATCGACCTGGAAGGCGGCGTCACGCTGGCGGCCATCGTCACGAACGAAAGCGCGAACGACCTCGGCCTGGACGTCGGCGCCGACGCCGTGGCGATCTTCAAGGCGTCCAGCGTGATTCTCGGGGTGCTGGAGTAGGATGGGTGGAGCGCGGCAAGCCTTCGGCAAGAACGCCGACGCTGAACGCGCGTAACCCATCAGCCGGCGCAAGCCGGCATTTGCGCTTGCCAAGAAAACCGGCGGCTGGCGCCGCCTGATGGGTTACGCGCGTTCGATACTTGAGTTCTTGTTTGAGCACTCTCGCGCTGCACCCATCCTACACACCCACATCCGCGTCGTAGCGGCGCACCCTGCCCTCGCGCACCTCGAACACCTCGTCGGCCAGCGCGTCCACGTCGGCGGGATCGTGCGTGATCAGCACCATCGGCACGTCCAACTGCCGCTGCAGCGCGTTGAGCTCCGACCGCATCTTGCCCCGCAACTGCGCGTCCAGCGCCGAGAACGGCTCGTCCAGCAGCAGGATGTCCGGTTGCAGCATCAGCGCGCGCGCCAGGGCCACCCGCTGCTTCTGCCCGCCGGAAATCTCGCTCGGGTAGCTGCCCACGATGGAACGCAGTTCGAAGGCATCCACCCAGCGCTGCGCCTGCGGCCCGACCTCGCGCCGGGGCGGATTGAGCCAGCCGCGCCGCAAACCGAACGCGATGTTCTGCGCCACCGTCAGGTGGGGAAACAGGGCATAGTCCTGGAACAGGTAGGCGACGCGGCGCGACTGCGCGGGCAAGCAGATGCCGGCCTGGGAGTCGTACAGCACGCGGCCATTGATTTCGATACGGCCCGCATCCGGGCGCAGCAGGCCGGCCACCGCGCGCAGGGTCAGGCTCTTGCCCGCCCCGGACGGGCCGAACAGCGCGATGCGCTGGGCCGAGGAATCGAAGGCGACGTCCAGCGCGAAGCGCCGGTCGCCCGACACCATCTGCTTGCGCACCTGGATGCTCACGCTCATTGCAGGCCCCCGTCGCGCCGGCCGCCGCTGACGGGCACCAGCCGGCCGGCCAGCAGCAGGACCGCGATGCAGGTCACCGAGGTCACCAGCACCAGCATGTTGGCGGTGGCGTCCTCACCCGCCTGCACGGCTTCGTAGATGGCCACCGACAGGGTCTGGGTGCGTCCCGGCAGGTTGCCGGCGATCATCAGCGTGGCGCCGAATTCGCCCAGCGCCCGCGCGAACGCGAGCAGCACGCCGGCGGCGATGCCGCGCGCGGCCAGCGGCAGGGTCACGCGGAAGAACACGCCCGCCTCGCAGACGCCCAGCACGCGCGCCGCGCTTTCCAGGTGGCCGTCTACGTTCTCGAAGGCGGCGCGGGCGGACTTGAACACCAGCGGAAACGCCACCACGGCCGCCGCGATCACCGCCCCCTGCCAGGTAAAGACCAGTTCGATGCCCCAGCTCGCCAGCGTCTCGCCGAGAATGCCGCGGCGGCCCAGCAGCACCAGCAGGTAATAGCCCAGCACGGTGGGCGGCAGCACCAGCGGCAAGGTGAGAATGGCATCCAGCAGGTCGCGGCCCGGCCAGCGCCAGCGCGACAGGCCGTAGGCCGCGGCCGTGCCGCATACGGTGGCCAACAGCGTTGCCCAGCCTGCCACTTTCAGGGAAAGCAGCAGGGGCACCCAAACCGGATCAGTCATCGACGGCTACGATTCGGCAGGTGTCAGGGCTTCTGGAAACCGTAGCGCGACAGTATCGCCTGGCCGGCGGGGGACAGCACGTAGGCGACGAAGCTCTCGGCTTCCTTGGCGGCCGCCTCGCGCGTGGTCACGGCGATGGGATAGGTCACCGGCGTCTGCGACGGCACGCGCACGGCCACCTTGACCTTGTCGGCCATGATGGCCGCGTCGGTGGCGAACACGAACCCGGCGTCCACCTCGCCGCGCGCCACGTAGTCCAAGCTCTGGCGCACGTTCTGGGCCAGCACGCTCTTGGCCTGCACGGCGTCCCACAGGCCGGCGGCCTGCAAGGCGCCCTGCGTGTAGCGTCCCACCGGCACCGACGCGGGATTGCCGTAGGCGATGCGCTTGACGTCCTCGCGCGTCAGGTCCTTCAGTTCGGTGATGTTCGCCTTGCTGTCCGCGGGAACGATCAGCACCACCTGGTTGGCGGCGAAGTCCACGCGGGACGCCGGCTTGACGGCCTTTTCCTCGACCGCCTTGTCCATGGCCTTCTGGTCGGCCGACGCGAAGACGTCGGCGGGCGCGCCCTTGACGATCTGCTGGAGCAGCACGTCCGAGGCGCCGAAGTTCAGGATCACCTTGGTGCCGGCATGTTCTTTCTCGTAGCCCTGCGCCACTTCCTTGAACGCGTTGGTCAGGCTGGCGGCGGCCGACACCACCAGGTCGCCGGCGTGGGCGCCAGTCCCCCATGCGGCGGCCAGCGCCATGGACAGCGCCACGATCGTATGTTTGCGGAACATGATTTTCTCCCTGGGGAATCGCTATGTCGGTAACGAAATATATATAGGTATATAACGCCCGTCAATTTCACCGGGCGCGAGGCATTGAGCCAGATCAAGGAGTGGCGGCGGCCCTCAGCCGCGCGCCACCGTGGTGACGCTCACCGATTCGGGGGCCAGTTGCGCCCGCAGGTGCTCGAGCGCGAGTTCCGGCCTGGCCGCGCCGCACATGAAAATGTCCAGGGCCGCGTAGCGGTGTTCGGGCCAGGAATGGATACTGATGTGGGATTCGCTCAGCATGACCACGCCGGTGACGCCGGCGCCCGCGCCGAAATGGTGGAAATGGGCGCTCAGCACGCGCGCGCCCGCGGCCCGCGCCGCGTCGGTCAACTGGCGTTCCAGCGCTTGCGGATCCGTCAGCCGGTCCGCCCGCACACCGCGGAAATCGGCCAGCACGTGGCGGCCGCGGGTGGCGTGCCCGGTCACTTGTGGGATCCGCCCGACGACCATCCCGAACTGCCCGAACTGCCGCCCCAGCTACCGCCGCCGCCGCTGGAGTAGCCGCCGCCGGAGGAACTGGCGCCGGTCGCGGCCAGCACGACCACCACGGCATAGATGGCATACAGGAGTTTGCCCATCGCGCTATTCGTCCTTGCCGGAAAGTTTGTCCGCCAGCGTGGCGGGGAACCAGAGGAACGCCATGCCGATCAGGATGGGGATGAAGCGTCCGCTGAAAATATTGCCCAGGTTCAGGAAGCCCAGCGCGATCATCGCCGTCCAGGCCCACTTGCGGTAGCCGCCGCCCGCGCCGCGCCGGGGCATGGCCTTCTGCCTGGCCAGCGCGGGGTCGCCGAACCATTCGGCCAGTTGCGCCGGCGCCACGGGACCGGAAGCCGACCAGCCCAGTTCGGTGTCGGTCAGCTCGCGGGTGAGCTTCAGGTCGCCGGCCTGGTAGTCCGTGATCCGGGTGGTGTCGCCGGCCGTCACCCGCCAATTGAAGGCGCCCAGCGCCAGCTCGACGCGCGAGGTGTAGTCGTACAGCTTGCTGTACAGCCGGGAGCGCCAGCGCACGCTGGTCGCGTTGTTGTGGCTGGGCCAGGTGTCGCAGACCTGCGCGCGCTCCCAGCCCTCGTCCGTCTCCACCAGCCAGATGAAGCCCTTGGCCGGATTGAACAGCAGGTACTCGATCCAGTCCGAGGGGTCCTCGGGATCCGGATCGGCGCATTTCATCAGGCCGATGAGGGTATAGGCGTTGCCGTCGATCGTGGCCTGCGCCCCCAGCGCCAGCGTGGTCTTGATCGCCTGGACCTTGCGGGCCTTTTCGATGACCTCGGCGGCGGGCCCCGAGCAATCGACCGCCGCGGCGCAGGACGGGCAGACCACCTGCGTGGCCAGGGCGGCCACGAAGCTTATCGGGCCGCCGCAATTCGGGCAGGCCAGCGCCTTGATCTGGCCGCGGAAGCGGCCGGCGGCCTCCTCCACCTGCGCCTGGCTGCGCAGCGAAGCCGCCTGCATGGCGGACAGGTCGAACGCCTTGCCGATGTACAGCTCGGGTTCGGGCCCGTCGGAGTAGTCCAGCGTCAGGAACGCGTCCAGGCTGCGGAAGTCCGCCACCTTCGCCTGCCAGCCCTCGCCCGGCACGAAGGGCAGCTCGCCTTGCGCCCCGCCCGCCTTGCAGGCCCGCAGGTCGGCGGCCGTGAAGCGCTGGCCGTCCAGCTTCAGTTCGTCGCCCGGCGCGATATCCCTGAACGCCGGCATGCCCTGCGCGTCCTTCACCTTGCGCCGCCGGGTCACGGCGTACTGGCCCGACGCGTCCGACAGCCAGCCGTCGGAGCCGTCCTCGAACCACAGGTACCACTCGTTCCAGAAGCCTTCCGCGTAGCGCAACTGGATGCGGCCGATCACGTCGAAGCGCTTGCCCTCGTATTTGCCCGCCGCGCCCAGGCACAGGGGCGAATAGTCTTCCAGGACGTCGGCCATTTCGCCGATGCGCCGGACCGACTCCGCGTCCTTGAGCAAGGTGCTGCGGCAGGCGCCGCAGACCGCCATCACGGAAGCCGTGGACGTGAACTTGACCGGAGCGCCGCACTGCGGGCACAGAACCTGTTGCATTAGGCGCTAGCTGGTGAGTTTCTTCAGCACTTCGGCCTTGGCCGAATCGTAGTCGGCGGCCGTGATCAGCCCTTTGTCCAGCAAGTCCTTGAGCTGCTGCAGCCGCTGCACCGGGTCCGCGCCCGCGGCGGCGGGTTGCTGGCCGGCCTGGCCCTGGGCCGCGCCCAGCCCCTGCGCCATGGTCTGGCCCAGCGCGGCGCCCGCCGCCAGGCCGGCGCCGATGCCGGCGATGCCGCCTTCGTTCTGCGCGGCCAGCGGGATCGAAGTCGCGGTCTGGTACTGGGTGAACTTGCCCAGGTCGCCGGCCATGCCCATCGAGATCCGCGTGTCCAGCGCCTTTTGCAGTTCCTCCGGCAGCGAGACGTTTTCCACCGTGAAGTTGTCCAGCCTGACGCCGTAGCGGTCGAACACCGGCCCGAGCTGCTCGCCGATGCTTTGCGACATCAGCCCCTGGTTGCCGGCGATGTCGAGGAACGGCACCTTGGAGCCGCCCAGCGCCGTGGTCATGGCCGCGACCACCATGTTGCGCAGTTGCGCCTCCAGGTCGTCGACGGTGTACTCGTCGCGAGTGCCGCTGATTTCGCGGTAGAACTTGCCCGGATCGGAGATCTGGTACGAATACACGCCGAAGGCGCGCAGGCGCACCATGCCGAATTCGCTGTCGCGCAGCGTGACCGGTTGCGCCGTGCCCCAGCGCCGGCCCAGTTGCAGGCGCGTGCTGAAGAAGATCACGTCCGACTTGAAGGGCGACTCGAAGAGCTTGTCCCAGTTCTTCAGGTAGGTCAGGATCGGCAGGGTCTGCGTCGTCAGCTTGTACATGCCGGGGCCGAACACGTCGGCCACCTTGCCTTCGTTGACGAACACCGCCATCTGCGATTCGCGCACGGTCAGGCTGGCGCCGTACTGGATTTCGAAGTCCTGCATCGGATGGCGCCAGGCGAGCACGCCGTCGCGGTCCTCGTTCCATTGCAGGATGTCGATGAACTGCTTGCGGATGAATGAACCGAGACTCATGGAAAGTCCTCCTGTCGGATCGGAGTCGGCGCGCCTGCGGCGGTCAGGTCAGGCAGGCGGCGTTGACGATGCCGGCGGCGATCGAAATCGAGCCGATCAGCCCGCCCATGGCGATGTTGTTTTCCTCGATGGCGTCGTCCATGCCGCGGATGGCCTGCGCCACCGCCACGTACACGACGATCTGGACCAGCATGGCCGCGGCGCCCCAGACCAGGAACATGACGAAGCTGGCGTGCACGGCGATGCTGGAACACAGGGTGAAGCTGAAGCCCACCAGCGCGCCGCCATAGGACAGCACGGCGGCGATATTGCCTTCGCGGATGAGTTCGAATTCCTTGTAGCGCGTGACGGCGGTGTAGACGAGGGTGAAGACGCCCAGCATGGCGAGCGCCGACGCCATATAGATCAGATAGGTCACCGCCGGATGCATCGCTTCTCCCATTGCCAGCCTCCCAATTGCGCGCAGTATATACGCCGGCTTCGATATACTGCGAACGCATTTTCCGTGTCGGACACCCCATGCGCGACCGCGTTCTCATCCTCTCGGTATTGATCGTCGCCTCCTGCGGTTTGGGCTATGAGCTCATCAGCAGCGCGCTCGCCAGCTATTTGCTTGGGGATTCCATCCTCCAGTTCTCTTCCGTCATCGGCTGCTATCTGTTCGCCATGGGCATCGGCTCATGGTTGTCAAAATATGTAAAAGACGAAGACGTTTTGAATCGGTTTATCGACGTCGAGCTGCTGGTCGCGCTGCTGGGCGGCGTGTCCGCCGCGGTGCTGTTCCTGGTCTTCGCGTGGCTGTCCGCCCCGTTCCGCGCCGCGCTGTACGTCGGCGTCTTCGTCATCGGCCTGATGGTCGGCATGGAGATCCCGCTGGTGATGCGCGTATTCAACCAGCGCAAGACCGAGTTCCGCGAAATCGTCAGCCGCGTGCTGACCTTCGACTACCTGGGCGCGCTGGCCGTATCGCTGGTGTTCCCCTTGCTGCTCGCCCCCAAGCTGGGGCTGCTGCGCACCAGCTTCCTGTTCGGCATCCTGAACGCCAGCGTGGCGCTGTGGACCACCTGGCTGTTCCGCGCCGAAGTCCGCCGGCCCGGCGAACGGGCCGCGCGCGCCGGCATCGTGATCGGGCTGCTCGGGCTGGGCTTTCTGTATTCGGGCAGCATGACGGCGTGGGCCGAGAAAGGGCTGTACGGCGACGAGGTGGTGCACGCGGAAACCACGCCGTACCAGCGCCTGGTCGTCACCCGCTGGCACGACGACCTGCGCCTGTACATCAACGGCAATTTGCAATTCTCGTCGCGCGACGAACACCGCTATCACGAGTCGCTGGTGCACCCGGGCCTGCAGGCCCTGCCCTGGGCGCGCAACGTGCTGGTGCTGGGCGGCGGCGACGGACTGGCCGTGCGCGAAATCCTCAAGTACAGGCATATCGAGCGCGTGACGCTGGTGGACCTGGACCCCGCCATGACGGGCCTGTTCTCGCGCTCCGAACCGCTGACCCGGCTGAACCAGGGTTCGCTGAAGGATCCGCGCGTCACGGTCATCAACGACGACGCGGGCCGCTGGCTGGAAACCCACGCCGAGGTCTACGACTTCATCGTGGTGGACTTCCCCGATCCGTCGAACTTCGGCCTGGGCCGCCTGTACTCGGTGCCCGTCTACCACCTGATGGCGCGCCACCTGGCGGAAAACGGCTACCTGGTCGTCCAGTCCACCTCGCCTTATTTCGCGCCGCGTTCGTTCTGGAGCGTGGACGCCACCCTGAAGGAGGCCGGCCTGAACACCTGGCCGTACCACGCCTATGTGCCCTCCTTCGGCGACTGGGGCTTCATCCTGGCCGGCAAGCGCAAGGACTACGCGCCGCCGGAAAAAATCACGGTGGCCACGCGCTACCTGGATCCCGCCACGACGCGCGAGCTGTTCCATTTCCCGGCCGACATGCCGGCCCTCGCGATGCCGCCCAACCGCTTGAATGAACAGTCGCTCGTGCGCTACTTCGACGAGGACTGGCGCCAGGTCATCCGCTGATGCGCCGCCGCAGCTTCCTGCTGGGCGCGGCCACGGCCGCGGCCGCCGGCGCCGCCGGCTACTGGCGGTCGCGCATCGTCGAGACCGCGCCCGACGTCGATTACCCCGGCATGCAGGCCGGCCACGCGTTGCGCGACGGCGCGTCCTGGCCGCAACCGACGGAGAGCCGCCGGCACGGCGTGGCGATCCTGGGGTCCGGCGTCGCGGGCCTGTCCTGCGCGTGGAAGCTGGCGCGCGAAGGCTACACCGACTTCATCGTGGTGCAAGGCCCCGAGTTCGCCGGCAACGCGGCCGCCGGGCGGCGCGGCGGCCTGGACTATCCGCGGGGCGCGCACTACCTGCCGCTGCCGTCGCTGGCGTCCTCGCACGTGCGCGAGATGCTGGCCGACTTCGGCCTCATCGAGCGCGGCGCGGGCGAGGTCCGGCCCTACTACGACGAGGCCGCGCTGGCGCACTCGCCGCAGGAGCGGCTGCTGCGCGGCGGCCGCTGGGAAGACGGCCTGCTGCCCATGGCCGGCCTGCCCGAGGCGGAACTGGCGCAGCACCGGCGCTTTCTCGCCCTGGTCGAACGCCTGCGCGCCGAAACCGGCCGCGACGGCCGCAAAGTCTTCAGCATTCCGCTCGTGCTGTCATCGCGCGACCCGGCCTGGCGCGCGCTGGATGCCGTCACGTTCAAACAATGGCTGGACCGCGAAGGCTATACCTCCCGGGCGCTGCACTGGTATCTGGACTACTGCTGCCGCGACGACTACGGCGCGCGGTACGACGCGGTGTCGGCCTGGGCCGGCCTGCACTATTTCGCCAGCCGCGACGGGCACGCCGCCAATGCGGGCGAAGGCGCGGTGCTGACCTGGCCCGGCGGCCTGTCCGTGCTGGCCGGCCGCATGCGCGATGCCATCACGCGCAAGCTCGGCCATGACGGCTGGCTCGCCGGCGGCACCGCCGTGCGCGTCCAGGACACGGCCGCCGGCCCGCTGGTCACCTGCCTCGCGCCCGGCCCCGCGCCCGGCGCCTACACCGTGCAGACCCGCCGCACGGTGTGCGCGATGCCGCTGTTCGTGGCCCAGCGCATCCTGCCCGACATCCGCGCCTACGGCTACGATCCGGCCGCGCACGCGTCCTCGCGCGCGGCCTGGATGGTGTCGAACTTCGTCATGGACGGCTACCCCGCGGAAGCCCCGGGCGAGCCGCTGTCCTGGGACAACGTGGTCTACGGCGGGAAGGCGCTGGGCTACGTCGTGTCCACGCACCAGTTGCTGCGCGTGGCCCCGTCGCCGCGCAGCGTCTTCACCGCCTATCACGCGCTCAGCGGACAGACGCCGCGGGCCGCGCGCGAATGGCTGGCCGCCGCCAGTCCGGAAGCCTTGCGCGAGGAAGCCGCGGCCGACCTGGTCGCCGCTTACGGCAGGGAATTCTGGCGGCACGCGCGGGCGCTGGAGATCACCGTGCGCGGCCACGCCATGGCCTCGCCGCTATGCGGCTATCTGTCCAACCCGGGCCTGGCGGCGCTGCGCGAGGTGGACGGCCCCGTGCTGTTCGCGCATGCGGATCTGTCCGGCTATTCCGTGTTCGAGGAAGCCGCGTGGTGGGGCGTCGTGGCGGCGGGCAGGATCCTCGGCCAGCCGCCTCCCCCGGCCTGATCCCGGCGCGCGGTCCGCTGCAATACAATTCGCCGTCCCCGCCGGCGGCACGGCGGCTTTGGTCGGAACTCGGGTGGAAGCCTATGGGAAAGCAGGTCATCGTCCTCGGCGCGGGCATCGTCGGAGTGTGCTGCGCGCTCGAACTGTTGCGCCGGGGCATGTCGGTCACCTTGGTAGACCGGCAGGAACCCGGGCGCGAAACCTCGCTGGGCAACGCCGGCGTGATCGCCCGCAGTTCGCTCATGCCCTTCAACCACCCCGGCCTGTGGGCGCAGTTGCCGCGGCTCCTGAAAAACGACACCGTCCAGTTCCGATACCGCTGGCGCTACCTGGCGAAGAACCTGGGCTGGGCGGCGCGCTTCCTCCTGAACGCCCGGCCCTCGGTCTTCCAGGAGACCGTGGCGGCACTGGACGGCCTGATCCGCCTGTCCGCGCCCGAGCACCTGCGCCTGCTGGCCGAGTCCGGGGCCTCGCGCCGGCTGCGCGACACGGGCTGGATGCTGCTGTACCGGTCGGAACAGGCCTGGAAGGGCAGCGAACTGGCGTGCCGGACGTATGCGCGGCACCAGGTCCCGACCCAGGCCCTGAACGCCGCCGAACTGGCCGAACTCGAACCCGCCCTGGCGCCGATCTTCCCCCGGGCCCTGTGGATCCAGGGCTCGTATTCCGTCGACGATCCGCACGAAGTGGCCGCCGCCTATGCCGCCCTGTTCCGCCGCCAGGGCGGCGCGTTCACGCGCATGTCGGCCAGCGCCATCCGCCGCGACGGGCAGCGCTGGACGATCCAGGGCGGACAGGGATCCGCGGCGCTGTCGGCGGACCGGCTGGTCGTGGCCCTGGGGCCCTGGTCGAAGGAACTGCTGAAGACGGCCGGCATCGACCTGCCCATGGCCTTCGAGCGGGGCTATCACATGCATTACAGCGGACGCGAGGGCGCGGGCCTGTCGCGCCCCGTCCACGACACCGGCGGCGGCTACGTGCTGTCGCCCATGGCGCGCGGCCTGCGCCTGACCACCGGTGTGGAACTGGATGACTGCGACGCGCCGGCCCGTCCGGAACAGCTCGACCTGGCCGAGGCCCGCGCCCGCGAGGCCTTTCCCCTGGACCGGCGCCTGGACCCGGAGGCCTGGCTGGGCCGGCGCCCGACGCTGCCCGACAGCCGCCCGATGATCGGCCAGGCGCCGCGCCACCCCGGCCTGTGGCTGGCGCTGGGCCACCAGCACATCGGATTCAGCACCGCGCCGGGCACGGCCAGGATCCTGGGAGAACTCATGTGCGAGGAAGGCGGCGCGGCGCGCCACGCGGCGTTCCGGCCGGGGCGGTATCTTTGAAGATGCGGGAAGGCAGTGTCTGACACCCGTACGAGATGATTTTGTGGAAGGTGTCTGACACCCGTACGAGATAATTTTGTGCGAGGTGTCTGACACCCGTACGAGATGACCGTCCGGCTGAAGCCGGACTTCCCGGGTGTCTGACACCGGCAAAAGAACGCAATGCTTCGGGTGTCAGACACCCGGGAAGCACCGCGGCAAACCGCAGGTCATCTCGTACGGGTGTCAGACACTGCGCACTCAAAGTCACCCCAGCAACAGCGCGTCATCCGAAAGTTTTTCGCCGCGCACGCGCTCGAACATGGCCAGCAGGTCCGGCACGTCCATGCCGCGGCGTTCGTCGCCCGAGACGTCCAGCACCACCTGCCCCTGGTGCAGCATGACCGTGCGCTCGCCCACGTCCAGGGCCTGGCGCATGCTGTGCGTCACCATCATGGTGGTGAGCTGGTTTTCCGACACGATGCGCGCGGTCAGTTGCAGCACGAAGTCCGCGGTGCGCGGATCCAGCGCCGCCGTGTGCTCGTCCAGCAGCAGGATGCGCGACGGCTGCAAGGCCGCCATCAGCAGGCTGACCGCCTGCCGCTGGCCGCCCGACAGCAGGCCGATGCGGTCCGCCAGGCGGTTTTCCAGGCCCAGGCCCAGCGTGGCCAGGCGCTCGCGGAACCCTTCGCGCATCGACGCCTTGACGGCGCGGCTGTAGCCGCGGCGGGCGCCGCGCATCTGCGCCAGCGCCATGTTCTCTTCGATGGTCAGGTCTTCGCAGGTGCCGGCCATCGGGTCCTGGAACACCCGGGCCACGCGGCCGGCGCGCGCCCACACGGGCTGGCGCGTGACGTCCACGCCGTTGATGTCGATGCGGCCGGAATCGACCGGCAGGTCGCCCGAGACCGCGTTGAGGAACGTGGACTTGCCGGCGCCGTTGGAACCGATGACGGTCACGAACTGGCCCGACGGAATCTCCAGCGACAGGCCGCGCAAAGCGCGCGTCTCGATGGGCGTCCCCGCGTTGAAGGTAATTTTCAAGTCTTTGGCGGACAACATTTCAGTACTCCATTGTGCAGTCGCGGCACCCGCGCCGCACGAATCCAATGCAACTCGACCCAGGCCGCCGCGGAGCCGGCTTTGCCGGTCCGCCGGTGGCGCCCCTTGAGAGGGGGAGCGCCGCGGGCGCTTCGGGGGAGAGCCTCATCCGGGGCCTCACCTCTTGCCGACCAGGCGGCGCTTGAGCATCGGGATCACCAGGGCGATCGTGACCAGCACCGCGGTGACGAGGTTCAGGTCCTGCGCCTTCAGGCCGATGAAATCGCTGTTGAGGGCCAGCGCGATGAAGAAGCGGTAGACGATGGCGCCGATGATGACGGCCAGTGTCGCCAGCACCAGCTTGCGCGACGGCAGGATGCTTTCGCCCACGATCACCGCGGCCAGGCCGATCACGATGGTGCCGATGCCCATGGAAATGTCCGAGCCGCCCTGGGTCTGCGCGAACAGCGCGCCCGCCATGGCGACCAGCGCGTTGGACAGCGCCATGCCGCCGAGGATCATGCGGCCGGTGTTCACGCCCTGGGCGCGGGCCATGCGGCCGTTGGAACCGGTGGCGCGCACGGCCAGCCCGGTCTGCGTGGCGAAGAACCAGTCCAGCGCGAGCTTGGCCAGGACCACGATGACGGCCAGGATCAGCGGACGGGCGACGTAGTCCGACAGCCACTCCGGCTGCAGGATGGTGAAGACGGTGGATTCGGTGATCAGCGGCACGTTGGGCTTGCCCATGATGCGCAGGTTGACCGAGTACAGGGCGATCATCATCAGGATGCTCGCCAGCAGGTCCATGATCTTCAGCTTCACGTTCAGCCAGCCGGTGACCAGGCCGGCGGCGGCGCCGGCGATCGTGGCGGCGACGGTGGCCAGGAACGGGTCCATGCCCGACGCGATCAGCGTGGCACAGACGGCCCCGCCCAGCGGGAAGCTGCCGTCAACGGTCAGGTCCGGGAAGCGCAGCAGGCGGAACGAGATGAACACACCCAAGGCCACCAGGCTGAAGATCAGGCCGATCTCCAGTGCGCCCAACAACGAAAACAATGACATGGGTCAAATCCAGATAAGGTAGGTAAGAAACGAGCATGTTAAAGAGTTGAAACGTCGGACTTCTTGCGTTTAGGGGTCAGTTTTACCCCAGCTTTCGCAATAAACGTTTCCCAACCCGCGATTTTCCCTCGTTTCCTGCCAAAGCGTCCGCACGCCGGGAAAAACCGCCGGCGGGCGTCCGCGAGACCCTTCAGGAAGCAGAAACGCCGGGCGCCGCGCCGCGAGGACGGGCCGCCAGGCCATTCAAGACCAGCACATCGCGCCGGGCCGCGGGCATCTCGTGAACGCTGCCGCCCTGAGGAACTTGGGTCAGACAAAAACTCAAGAAAAACCCCGCTCACGCCGGGTAGGCATGGCGGGGCGGGTACGGCGTCGGTTTACTTGACGACCACCGCGGCGGACTTGACCAACGCGTCGGGCAGGGTCACGCCCTGCTTGGCGGCGGCGCCCGGATTCACGTAGAGCTCCAGCTTGGAACTCGTTTCCGAGGGGATGGCGCCCGGCTTCTCGCCCTTGAGGATGCGCACCACGATCTTGCCCGTCTGCACGCCGAGGTCGCGGTAGTTGATGCCCAGGGCGGCGATGCCGCCGCGCTTGACGCTGTCGGTGTCGGACGCGATCAGCGGGATCTTGGCGTCGTTGCCGACCTTGACCAGCGATTCATAGGCCGACACGACGTTGTTGTCCGTGTTGGTGTAGATGACGTCGACCTTGCCGATCAGGCTGCGGGCCGCGGAGGCCACGTCCACGGAGCGCGGCGCGGCGGCCTCGACCAGGCTCATGCCGGACTTGGGCAGGATCTCCTGGAGCTTCTTCACGACCACGACCGAGTTGGCCTCGCCCGGGTTGTAGACCATGCCCACGCGCTTGGCGTTGGGAACGATCTTCTTGATCAGTTCGACCTGCTTGTCCAGCGCCAGCAGGTCCGACACGCCGGTCACGTTGGTGCCCGAGGCGTCCATGCTGGAAACCAGTTGGGCGGCGACCGGATCGGTGACGGCGGAATACACCACCGGCACGTCCTTGGTGGCGGCCACGACGGCCTGGGCCGACGGGGTGGCGATCGCGACGATGGCGTCGGGCCTGTCGCCCACGAACTTGCGGGCGATCTGCGCGGCGGTGCCGTTGTTGCCCTGCGCGCTCTGGTATTGCCACTTCAGGTTCTTGCCCGGCTCGTAGCCGGCTTGCTTGAGGGCGTCCTGCACCCCGTCACGCACGGCGTCCAGCGCCGGGTGCTCGACAATGGCGGTGACCGCCACCGACTTCTGCTGCGCCGCCACGGGCGCGGCGATAGCCATCGCCAATGCCATGGCGCCAACCGTCAGAAAATGTTTTTTTCCGATCAGCATAGGTAAGCTCCTTGAACCCTTGGTATTTATCCATTATTACGGCGCCGCCGGAGGCTCCCCGCCGGCCGGTCCCGCCATAAAGCCGTATAGTCTAACTTGCCGCCAAGCAAAATGACTTTGGGGGGAATCCCTGTGGTGGTGCATGCCGTCCGCCCCCCCTTCCAGCAGGTATCCCAGCATCCAGAGGCCTCACCATGATCAAACGCGCATTGGGCCGTTCCGGCCTGCAGGTTCCCCCGCTCACCTTCGGCGGCAACGTCTTCGGCTGGACCGTGGACGAAGCCGGCACCTATTCCCTGCTGGACGCGCTGGTGGACGCGGGACTGAATTTCATCGACACGGCCGACGTGTATTCCCGCTGGGTCCCGGGCAACCAGGGCGGGGAATCCGAGACGCTGATCGGCAAATGGCTCAAGCGCTCGGGCAAGCGCGACCGCGTGCTCATCGCCACCAAGGTCGGCATGGAGATGGGGCCCGATGCCAAGGGCCTGGCGCCCGCCTACATCCGCCGCGCCCTGGAAGCGTCGCTGGCCCGCCTGCAGACGGACCACATCGACCTGTACCAATCGCACCAGGACGATCCCGACACGCCGCTGACCGACACGCTGGCGGAATACGCCAAGCACATCGAGTCCGGCAAGATACGCGCCATCGGCGCCTCCAACTACACCGCCGTGCGGCTGTCCGAGGCGCTGATCGCCAGCGAACGCCACAGCCTGCCGCGCTACGAAAGCATCCAGCCCGAATACAACCTGTACCGCCGCGAGCCCTTCGAATCCGGACTGCAAAGCCTGGTGAAGACGCAGCAGATGGGCACGATCAACTATTACGCGCTGGCCAGCGGCTTTCTCAGCGGCAAGTACCGCAGCCCCGCGGACGCGGACAAGAGCCCGCGGGGCCGCAAGATCGTCGAGACCTACCTCAACGACCGCGGCTACCGCATCCTGAAGGCGCTGGACGAAGTGTCCGAGGAAGCCGGTTGCACGCCCGCGCAGGCCGCGCTGGCCTGGCAGATCGCCCAGCCCGGCATCACCGCCCCCATCGTCAGCGCCACCTCGCTGGCGCAACTGGACGAACTGGTCAAGGCCGCCAGCCTGGCGCTGACCCACGACCAGTTGGCCAAGCTCAGCCAGGCCAGCGATTGGCGCTGAGGCGCGGCGCGCGCCGGCTGGCGCGCGCCCGCGTCAATCCAGCTTGACGCCCGAGTCCTTCACGACCTTGGCCCAGCGCTCGACTTCGCTGTCGACGAACTTGCCGAACTCGGCGCCCGTCAGCGTCGGCACCGCCGAACCGTTGCCGGTCCAGGTTTCCTTGATCTTCGGCGCGTTCAGGGCCTTGGTGATCTCGGCGCTCATCTTGTCCACCGCCTCCTTGGGCGTCCCGGCGGGCGCCCAGATCGCATACCAGGTCGACACCACGTAGTTCGGCACCCCCGCCTCGGTCGCGGTGGGCACGTCGGGCAGCGACGGCGAGCGTTCGGTGGCGGCCACCGCCAGCGGCGTGATCGAACCGGCGCGGATGTGGCCGGCCGACGAGCCCAGGCCGTCGAACGCCAGGTCCACCTGGCCGCCGATCAGCGCCGACAGCATCGGCCCGGCGCCCTGGTAGGGAACGTCCACCAGCTTGATGCCCGTCTGCATCGCGAACAGCTCACCCGCCAGATGGTGCGTGCTGCCCTTGCCCGCCGTGCCGAAGTTGATTTCCCCGGGACGCGTCTTGGCGTAGGCGATGAGTTCCTGGACGGTCTTCACCGGCAGCTTGCCCTGGTTGATGACGATTACCTGCGGCGGCTGGGCGACGAGCGCGACCGGGACGAAATCCTTCTGGATGTCGTAGTTCAGGCTCTTGTACAGCGAAGGGGCCAGCGCATGGTGGGCGCCGCCCATGAAGAAGGTGTAGCCGTCGGGCCTGGCCTTGGCCGCGACCCCGGCGCCCACGGTCCCGCCCGCGCCGCCCTTGTTGTCGATGACCACCGTCTGGCCCAGTTGCGTGGTCAGTTGCTGGGCCAGCGGGCGGGCGAAGGTGTCCGTGCCGCCCCCGGCGGGGAAAGGCACGATCAGCGTGATCGGACGCTCGGGCCATTGCGCGGCGGCGGCGCCGCCGAAACCCGTGGCGAACACGGCGAAGACGGCCGCGGCGGTAGTGCGATATTTCATGTTGTCTCCTCTTGCTGCAGCATGGGGACGGCGCGGTTCTATTGCGTCTCGTCTCTTGAATTTCTTATTGAATGAAGCTGCTCGGGCTTGGGTGGAATGTCTGGGAATGGGCTCCTGGAAAATGGGGTTGCCCCGCTGTCCGCGGGCGTCGCGCTTGCCTGCCCGCGGCGAAGGCCGCGCCCCCGGTAAGGGAGGCGGCCGCCGCGGGCTCAGAGCGCCTGGTAGGTTTCGCGCAGCACGTTCTTCTGGACCTTGCCCATGGTGTTGCGCGGCAGTTGGTCGATGATGTGCACGCGCTTGGGCACCTTGAAGTTGGCGATGCGCGCCTTCAGTTCGGCCTGCATGGCGGCCGCGTCCAGCGCCGCGCCTTCCTTGGGCACCACCACGGCCACCACCGCCTCGCCGAAATCGGCATGCGGCACGCCGATGACCGCGGACTCGGCCACGCCGGGCATGTCGTCGATCAGCGTCTCGATTTCCTTCGGATAGACGTTGTACCCGCCCGAGATGATCAGGTCCTTGCTGCGGCCCACGATGGACAGGTAGTCGGCGGGCACGTCGCGCCCCGCGGATTCGCCGCCCCAGCGGCCCACGTCGCCCGTCTTGAACCAGCCGTCGTCGGTGAATTCCTCGCGGGTCTTCTCCGGCATGCGCCAATAGCCCGAGAACACATTGGGCCCGCGCACCTGCACGTTGCCGATCTCGCCCGGAGCCTGCGCGATGCCGGCATCGTCCACCACGCGCACCTGCACGCCCGGCAGGGCGCGGCCCACGGTGCCGGCCAGGCGCTCGCCCAGCCCCGGATCGTAGGGGTTGGAGGTCAGCATGACGGTTTCGCTCATGCCGTAGCGTTCCAGGATGGCGTGGCCGCTGCGCTTCTGGAAATCCGAGAAGGTCTCGGCCAGCAAGGGGGCCGAGCCCGAAATGAACAGGCGCATATTCGCGCAGACTTCGCGGCCGAAGCGGGGGTCCGCCAGGAGGCGAACGTAATAGGTGGGCACGCCCATCATCACCGTGCTCTGCGGCAGGTAGCGCAGGGCCAGGTCGGCGTCCAGCTTGGGCAGCCAGATCATCTTCGCGCCGGCCAGCAGCGCGCCGTGCGACGCCACGAACAGGCCGTGCACGTGGAAGATGGGCAGCATGTGCAGCAGCACGTCGTCCTTGCGCCAGCCCCAGTAGTCGTTCAGCACTCGGGCGTTGGCGGCCAGGTTGCCGTGCGACAGCATCGCGCCCTTGCTGCGCCCGGTGGTGCCGGACGTGTACAGGATCGCGGCCAGGTCGTCGGGCTGGCGCGCCACGGTCTTGAAAGTCTGCGGCAGACCCCCGGCGGCGTCGAGCAGGCTGCCGCTGCGGTCTTCGTCCAGCGTGTAGACGTGCGCGCAGCCGGCGCGGTCGGCGGCGCGCTTCACCCATTCCAGGTTCTTGCCGGAGCAGACCACCACGGCGGGCTCGGCGTTGCCCAGGAAGTACTCGATTTCCGATTCGCGGTAGGCGGTGTTCAGCGGCAGGTACACCAGGCCCGCGCGCAGCGTGGCCAGGTACAGCATCAGGGCTTCCGGCGACTTTTCGACCTGCACCGCCACGCGCGATCCGGCCGGCAGGTCCAGCGAGGCCAGCAGGTTGGCCAGGCACGCGGTGGCGCGATCGATGTCGTCCCAGGTGTATTGCAGGTCGGGCGTCTCCAGCGCGACTTTGCGGCGGTCTTTGGGAAAGCCGCCTTGCAGGACAGCATATAGATTGGCGTTGCTCACCTTGTCTAGTCTCCGGAAAAGGAAGGGTCTACGCCGGCCAGGAAGGCGCGCACGCCCTCCTTGTGGTCCCGGCTTTCGGCGTAAGAGAAGTAATCCCGATATTCGTCCTCGGTCAAGGCCCCGCCCGAGGCGAGCCTGCGGGACAGGCGCTTGTTGATGCGGGCGGCAAGCGGCGCGCCCCGCGCGATGCGGTCGGCGCTCTGGCGGGCGGCGCCGGCCACCTCGCCGTCGGCCACGATGCGGGTCAAGAGGCCCAGTCCGCGCGCTTCTTCGGCGCCGAACACGCGTCCTTCCAGCAAGATGGCCAGGGTGGCGGCGCGCCCGGCCAGCGCCAGCAGGCCGCTCATTTCGTCGGGCGCCATGGGAAACCCCAGCCGGTTGATCGGCACGCCGAAGCGCGCCGAACTGCCCGCGATGCGCAGGTCGCACTGGCTGGCGATTTCCAGGCCGCCGCCCACGCACACCCCCTCGATCTGGGCCACCACGGGCTGCGGGCACTGCGCGACCGCCCGCAGCGCCGGCGCCAGCACCTCGCGGTGGTAGCGCTGCACGCCCGCCATATCGGCGCGCTGGGCGGGAAATTCGCGGATGTCGGCGCCCGCGGCGAAATTGCCGCCTTCGCCGCGCACGATGACGCAGCGCACGGCGTCGTCGTCCGCGATGCGCTCGAACACCTCGCGCAATTCCTGCCACATGCCCACCGTGATCGCGTTCAGGCGCCCCGGGTGCGATAGCGTCACCCAGGCCAGATGCCCCTCGCGCTCCAGCAGCACGCGGCCAGCCACCTCTTCCGTCATGTCCCCTGCCCTTTTATCTTGTCGTTCCGCCGCCGATCCGGCGCTATGCCACGCGCCCCACACCCCGGCTGACCTGGGGCTTGCCTTCGCCCAGCCGGGCGAGGTTGGCGTCCAGTTCATCCAGGTCGTAGAGATAGTTGACCATCATGGCGCAGGACTGCTTGAGCCCCTTGGCCGAGGTGTCCGCCGCCCAGTTGAGCCGCTCGATGCGCGCGCCGTTGCCCAGGTGGAACCGCGCCACCGGATCCACCGGCAGCCCGTTCTTCATGGATTGCAGGTAGCTGGCCGCCAGGCGGAAACCCGCCCGCCTGACTACGTCCGGCGCCTTGCCCTGGGCCGCCCTGGACAGGCGCGCGACCCAGCGCTGCCCATCGGGCACGCCCTCGCGCTTGCGGGTCTTGGCGCGGACCTTGTCCTCGCGCACGATGGCTTCGACCGCCTCCGCGTCCAGCTTGCCCAGCCAGTCCGCGAAGCCGGGGATCGGCGACAGGGTGGCGAAGGACTTGAGCTTGGGCAGTTCGTCCAGCAATTGCTCGACCACGCGCTTGAGCAGGAAGTTGCCGAAGCTGATGCCCTTCAGGCCGGGCTGCGTGTTCGAAATGGAATAGAAGATGGCCCAGCGCGCCTTGTCCAGGTCCTGCGGCGGCAGCGTGCTGTCCAGCAGCACCTGCACGTCGTCGGCCATCTGGCTGGCGAAGGCCACTTCCACGAAGATGAGCGGCACCCCGGGCATCTGCGGATGGAAGTAGGCGTAGCAGCGGCGGTCCGGCGACACGCGGCGGCGCAGGTCGTCCCAGGACTTGATCTCGTGGACGGCCTCGTAGAGGATCAGCTTTTCCAGCAGCGAGGCCGGCGAATCCCAGGTCAACGGACGCAATTCCAGCAGGCCCACGTCGAACCAGGCGGACAGCAGGCCTTCCAGGTCCTTGTCCAGCGCCTGGATGCCCGACACCTGCTTGCGCCAGCGCAGCATGTCCGCGCGCAATTCCACCAGGAAGCGCAGCCCCTGGGGCTGGGCGTTGAAGCGCTTGAAAAGGCGCGCGCCCTCGGCGCCGCCGTCGGGGAACGCGCCGCGCGCCTGCGCCAGCGCGGCCAGCATCAGCCGGCGGTCCTTGCCGTCCGCGGCGCCGTACAGTTCGCACCAGCGGCGCGCCAGCTTGTTGGCGGCCACGTCGGTCAGGCGCGCCTCGAACAGGCGCCGGACTTCGGATTCGCTGGGCAGGCGGCCGCGTTCCCACAGGCGGCCGAGCCGGGTGATCAGGCCGGCGCTCTCAGCCGCGGCCGCCGCATCGGGGGTATCGGCCTCGGGCTCAGGCGTGCGCGCGCCGCGCGCGGGAGCGAGATTGACGGGTCCGGACATGGGCGGGCTCCTCGATGACGATGGGTGCTGACGACGCCGGATCGCCGGCGTCCGCGTGGCTCAATGCGCGCAGCGCTTCCAACTGCCGCATCAGGTGGGTGTGCGCGAGCGCCTGGGCGGCTTCGCAGTCGCGCGCCTTCAGCGCCGCGAAAATGGCCAGGTGCTCGGCGCAGGACTGCTGGATCCGGCCCGGCTGCGACAGGCTGCGGTGGCGCGACAGGCTCAGCACCTTGCGCAGGTTGCCGACCACGTCCGACAGCCACTGGTTGCCGGCCAGGGCCTGCACCGCTTCGTGGATCAGGTAGTTGGTTTTGTAGTAGGCGTCGATGCGCCCGGCCTCGGCATGGCCCGCCAGGGCGGCATGCAGCGGTTCCAGCGCGGCCAGTTGTTCGTCGCTGGCCTTGCGCGCGGCCTCGAAGGCGCAGCGCCCTTCCAGCATGGCCATCAGCGGGAAGATGTCTTCCAGGTCTTGCGCGGACAGTTCGTTGACGAAACAGCCGCGCCGGGGCTCCAGCCGCACCAGCCCTTCGGTGGCCAGCACCTTCAGCGCCTCGCGCAGCGGCGTGCGGGAAATGCCCAGCTCGCCCGCCAGGCGCAGTTCGTCGATCCATTCGCCATTGCGCAGGGAGCGCGCGTGGATCATGCCGCGCAGGCGGTCGGCGACTTCCAGGTAGAGGGCTTGCCGGACGATGGGTAGGGTCATGGGACGATGGCCGGCGGGCTTGCCGCCGCCCGCTGTAATTCATAATTATGAATAAGCCCATGATAGGTCCGGTCCGGAAGAAAGGTAAACCCCCTTCCGCCTCCGTACCTACCCTAATGGTTCGTCGCCGCCCGGGCGGGCGCCGGTTCTAGAAGTGCAGCATGCCGTCCACGGCGTGGCGCGTCAGCGAACGCGCCCAGCGCCGCGCCGGCAGGCCGTAGCGGGCCTCGACCACCGCGGCCCTGCCCAGCAACTGGGCCGGCGAGATCGCCAGGCGCGGGCCGGAAAACGCCAGCACGATCTGGTTGCCGGCGTCGATTTCAGGCAGCAGCACCACGCGGTCGTCGAAGGCCTTGGACAGGTTGTCGATGTTCTTGCCGAAGCTTTCATGGCGGCCGAACAGATTCACCGCCAGCACGCCCACCTCGCCCAGCACGCGGCGGCAGTCCCGGTAGAACTTCACGCTGTCGCGCACCGGCCCTTCGGCCGAGGCGTCGTAGAGGTCCACCATCAGCACTGGGCAGCGCCCCGCGTTCAGCGGATCCGCCACCCAGGCGCCGGCGTCGGCGTGCTCGACCTCGAGCCGGTTGGACCCGGGCAGCCGGAAGAACATATGGCAGGCCGCCGTCACGCGCGGATTCCACTCCACCGCCAGCAGCGGGCTGCGGGTGTGCTTCACGCAGAAACGCGCCAGCGACCCGGCGCCCAGACCCAGCATGCCGATGGCCTCTTCCTTGGGCGGGTCCAGGAACAGCAGCCAGGCCATCATCTGGCCGGTGTATTCCAGCACCAGTTCCGAGGGATTCTTGATGCGCATCGCGCCCTGGACCCATTCGGTGTTGAAGTGCAGATAGCGGACGCCGTCCACCTCGGAAAGAGTCGGCTGGTCGAGTTCGGAAGGAAAGGTCGATTTGTGCATGGCGGGATTGTAGGCCGGACTCCCCGCCCGTCCTAAGCCGCCAGTCCGCCGCCCGCGCCTTCCCAGATCCGCTCCAGCAGTTCCGAGCGGGACGCTTCCGCCTCCAGGCTCGCCGCCAGGCGCAGCACGCGCTTCAGGTAGAGGTGCGCGCCGCATTCCCAGGTCACGCCCAGCGCCCCGTGGACCTGGATGGCGTTCTGCGCCGCGCGCCGGCCGGCCTCGGCCGCCAGCAGGGGCGCGAACAGGCTGTCCCGCTCCGCCGACGCGGCGCCGGCATCGAGCGCGACGGCGGCCGCGACGCCGGCCAGCCGCGCGTCGTCCAGGGCCATCCAGTCGTCGGCCAGGCGGTGCTTGACCGCCTGGTTCGCGCCGATCGCGCGATCGAACTGGCGGCGTTCGCGCGCGTAGGCCGCCGCCGCGTCCAGGGCGGCCGACGCCGCGCCCAGCAATTCGGCGGTCCGCAGCAGGCGCAGCCGGGTGCGCAGCAGCGTCCAGGTTTCCGGGCCGGCCTCCAGGTCCACGCTCTCCAGCACTTCCGGAGAGCGGACCCGCGCCACCGGCATGGTCGGGTCCAGCCCGGCCTCGCCCGCCGCGGGCGCGAGCAATTCCAGCCGCAAGGCGCGGGCGCCCGTCCGGCGCACCGCCAGCGCGCGCACGCCCTCGCCCGCGCCCTCGACGAAGGCCGAGCCGTCGGGCCGCGGGACGGCATCGGCGAAATAGGTGTCGCCCGCCATCATCGCGGCGGCCCATTGCGCGGCGGGTCCGGCCGCGCCCGCCGCGCACAGCGTGGGCAGGACCGCCATGTTGGCCGCCAGCGGCAGGCTCAAAAGGTGCCGCCCGGCGGCTTCGGCCACGATCCAGGCCTCGCGCAGGCCCAGCCCCAGCCCGTCTTGCGACACGGGCGCCAACAGGGCCGGCCAGCCCTGGCCGGCGATCTCGCGCCATTGCGCCAGGCGTGCCGGCAGGGGCCGGGCGGCGGCGGCGCGCGCCGCGGCGGGAGGATGGCGCTCGGCCAGGTAGCGCTGGGCCGCGTCTTGCAGCATGCGCTGGTCTTCGGTCGGGTGCAGGTCCATGGGGATTCAAGCCTTGGGCAGGCCGAGCATCTGCTCGGCGACGATGTTGCGCTGGATCTCCGAAGTGCCAGCCAGAATGGTTTCGGCGCGCGACCACAGGTAGGCATGCACCAGGCCGGCGGCCCCCGGGACGGCCGTCGCTTCCGCCAGGCAGGCCTCGTCGCCCAGCAACTGCATCGACAGTTCGAGCAGGCGCTGGTGGGCTTCGCTCCAGTGGATCTTGGTGGAAGAACCCTCCGGGCCGGGCGGATCGCCGCGCATGGCGCCGGCCAGCGCGCGCTGCGATTTCAGCGCCAGCACGTGGCTGTCGGCGGCCAGCCGCGCCCAGCGGTGGCGCACGTCGGCCGAGGACGCCGGCACGCGGCCGTAGGCGTCGGCGCACAGCGCCAGTTCGCGCACCTGCCGCAATTCCTGCGCGAACCGCACCAGCCGCGGGATGAAGTAGGTGCCGCGCTCGAAGCCGGCCGCGGCCATGGCGATCCTCCAGCCCTGGTTTTCCTCGCCCAGCAGGTCCTCGCCGGGCACGAACACGTTCTCGAAAAACACTTCGCAGAACTCGGCCTCGCCCGTGAGCTGGCGGATGGGCTCCACGCGCACGCCGGGGCTGCGCATGTCCACGAGCAGGAAGCTCAGTCCCTTGTGCCGCGACGCCCGCGGATCCGTGCGCGCCAGCACGAAGCACCGCTGCGCCCGGTCCGCGAACGAGGTCCAGATCTTGTGGCCGTTCAGGAGGTAGCCGCCCGGCGCCGGCTCCGCCCGCGCGCGCACCGAGGCCAGGTCGGAACCGGCGCCCGGTTCCGAATAGCCCTGGCACCAGATCTCGCGGTTGGACAGGATGCCGGGCAGGAAGCGGCGCTTCTGCGCCTCGGTGCCGAAATGCAGCAGCGTCGGCGCAAGAATGCCGTGCCCGATCAGGTTCACGCCCAGCGGCGAGCCGCAGCGCGCATGCTCTTCGTGGAACACCGCCTGCCGCGACAGCGGCAAGGCGCGTCCGCCGTGTTCCGTGGGCCAGCCCAGCCCCGACCAGCCGTTGGCGCAAAGGGTGTCTTCCCAGGCGCGCCGGAAATCCAGGTTGCGCGGATCGGCCCCGCCCGGCCAGCCGCGGACGAAGCCGGCATAGGCCCGCTCCAGCCAGGCGCGCAAGTCCTGGCGGAACGCCTCGTCGTCCGCCGCGGCGGTTTCCAACTGGGTCATGCCGTCACTCCAGGCGGATGTTCGACTCGCGCGCGACCTTGGCCCAGGTCGCGACGTCCTGGCGGATGAACTCGCCGAAGGCCTTGGGGTCGCTGCCGATGATGTCCAGCCCCAGCCCCACGAACTGCGCCTTGACGTCGGGCTGCTCCAGGATCTGCGCCAGGTTCTTGTAGAGCTTGTCCACCACCGGCTGCGGCGTGCGGGCGGGCGCCACCAGGCCCAGCCAGGGCATGGCGGAATAGCCGGGCAGGCCCGAGGCCGCCACGGTCGGCAGGTCCGGGACCGAGGCCGAAGGCTGGGCCGTGGTCACCGCCAGCACGCGCAGCTTGCCGTCCTTCACGAAGGGGCCAGACGACGCCCAGGCGTCGAACATGACCTGCAGGCGGCCCGCCACCAGATCGTTCAAGGCCGGCGCGCTGCCCTTGTACGGGATGTGCGCCATCTGCACGCCCGCCATGCTGTTGAACAGTTCGGCCTCCAGGTGGGTGGAGCTGCCGGTGCCCACCGAGCCATAGCTGACCTTGCCGGGATTCGCCTTCAGGTAGGCGATGAGCTCGCCCACGTTCTTGGCGGGAACCGACGGATGCACTTCCAGCACGTGCACCACCGAGGCCACCTGGCTGACGGGCGTGAAGTCCTTGATGGGGTCGTAATTGACCTTGGCGTAGATGCTGGGCGCGATGCCCAGCGAAGACGCCGCCATCAGCAAGGTGTAGCCGTCGGGCTCGGCGCGCGAGACGTAGTCGGAGGCGATCATCGTGCCGCCGCCCGGCTTGTTCTCCACGATCACCGGCTGGCCCAGCCTGGCGCCGAGCTTCTCCGCCAGCAGGCGGCTCATGATGTCGGTCGCGCCGCCCGGCGAGAACGGCACCACGATGCGCACGGGGCGGTTGGGGTAGTTGTCCTGGGCCAGCGCCGGGCCGCTCGCGCCGATGCAGGCCAGCGCCACGCCGGCCAATAGTCTCTTCATCATCATGCTTGTCTCCTCCTGGGATTGCGTTGCGCTCGCGCGCTACGGGGTTGCGGGCAGGATCAGCGCGTCCAGCACCGCGACGCCCTGCCCCGCCTCTTTGATGAGCAATGGATTGACTTCGATTTCCGCCACGGCCGCGGGCGCGGCGAGCAAGGCGTCGCCCACGGCCACGATGCTGCGGCACGCCGCCGCCACGTCGGCCCGGGGCTTGCCCCGGTAGCCGTCCAGCAGCGCGTACGCCTTGAGTTCGCGCAGCATCTGCAACGCGATGTCTTCGTCGACCGGCAGCAGGCGGTGGCTGGTGTCCTGGTAAAGCTCGGTCAGCACGCCGCCCAGGCCCACGGTCAGCACCGGGCCGAAGACCGGGTCGCGGGTGGCGCCGACGATGATCTCCGCCACGCCGCGCTCCATCTTCTGCACCATCGCGCCGTCGATGCGCGCGTCCGGCCGCGCCCGCGCCGCGGCCTGCGTCACCGCCAGGTACGCGGCGCGCACGGCTTCGTCGTCCGCCAGGTTCAGCGCCACGCCGCCCGCCTCCGTCTTGTGGGCGATATCGGGGCTCAGGATCTTCAGGGCCACCGGATAGCCGGCGGCGCGCGCGTGGGCCACCGCCTCGTCGGCGCCGCGCGCGGCGCCCGCCCGCGCTTGCGGCAGGCCGAAGGCCGCCACATAGGCGCGGGCGTCGGCCTCGTTGCATGGCAGGGCCGGCGCCTCGGCCGCGGCCGGCGACGGCGACGGCGCGATGCGCTTTGCGCCGCGCGCCTCGCACCACAGCAGGTAGGGCGCCAGGGCCGAGACCGCGAGGCCCAGGTCCTCGAACACCGCCACGCCGGCCTCGCGCAGCGCGGCGCGGCTCTGGGCCTGCCCGGTGTCGATCGCGACGAACAGCCGCGGATGCCTGCGGGACACGTCGGCCAGCGCCTCGGCCATGCGGTCGAGCATGTAGCCGGGCGCGTACACCACCACGGCGTCGATGGCGGCGCTGGTGGCCAGCGCCTGCAGCACGGTGCGCACGAAGTCCGGATCGTTGACGACATTGCCCGTCACGTCCACCGGGTTGCCCACCATGCCGTAGTCGGGAATGCCGCCGCGCAGCACGGCCTGCAGGTCGGGCGGCAGGTCGGGCAGTTCCAGCCCGGCGCCGATGAACTTGTCCGCCAGGATGGCGCCCAGCGCGCCCGACATCGTCAGCACGGCGACGCGCTTGCCCGCGCTGCGATGGCGCAACGTGGCGAGGCTGGCCAGGTGCGCCATCTGCGCGAAGTCGGTGGCCTCGATCACGTTCAACTGCCGGAAGGCCGCCCCGTACACGCGCCGGTCCCCGGCCAGCGCCGAGGTATGCGACTGCACCGCCTGCGCGCCCTTGTCCGTGGAGCCCGCCTTCAGCGCGATCAGCAGCTTGCCCTGGCGTTCCAGTTCGCGGCAGGCTCGGATGAAACGCTCGCCGTCGCGCAGTTGTTCGATGTAGCCCAGCACGATTTCCGTCTGCGGATCCGCGGCCAGGTATTCGAGGTACTGCGAAAAATCCAGGCAGGCTTCGTTGCCCGTATTGATGAAGTGCGAAAACGGCAGGCCCAGCCCGCGCGCGATGGCGTACACGGCGGCGCACACGTTGCCGCTCTGCGTCAGCAGGCTGACCGTGCCCGGCCCGCTCTGCGCCGGCGCGGTCTTGAACACGGAGGCGAACGCCGTGTAGGCCTGGGTGTTCAGATTGGCGAAGCCCATGCAGTTCGGGCCGGCCACGGCCATGCCGCTTTCCGCCACGAAGGCCTCCAGTTCGTCCTGCAAGCGCGCGCCCTCGCCGCCCGCCTCGGCGAAGCCCGCGGCATAGACGATGGCCGCGCGCACGCCCCGCGCATGGCAGCGGCGCAGCATGGGCGTCACGTCGGCGGCGGCGATCGCCAGCACCGCCAGGTCCACCGGTTCGGGCACGGATTCGATATCGGGAAAGCAGCGCCGGCCGAACACTTCCCGGTATTTCGGGTTCACGGGATAGATGCCGCCGGCATAGCCGAAGCGCGTCAGCAGTTCCAGCGGCATGCCGCCGATGCGCCCCGCGTCGGCGCTGGCGCCGATCATCGCGATGGAGCGCGGATTCAGCAAGGGATCCAGGGACGCGCTCATGCGGTCTTGCCCTCCTTGTTGCGCTGGATCGCCTGGGCCAGCCCGCGCTCGCGCACGGCCTGGAATTCTTCGCTCAGGTGCGACAACTGATGGGTGTCGAAGTGCGCCGACAAGGCCGTGCGGAAACCCTGCGCGTCGGCCGTGCGGTTCAGCGATCGCTTGATCAGGCGCAGGCCGAACGGCGGCGCCTGCGCGATGCGCTGCGCCAGCGCCAGCGCCGCGGCGTCCAGCTCGGCCTCGGGCACCACGCGGTTCACCATGCCGATCCGCTGCGCTTCCTGGGCGTCGACCTTTTCGCCGGTGTAGAGCATTTCCTTGGCCTTGCGCAGCCCCATCACCCAGGGATGGATCAGCACCTCGGTGGCCGCGGCCGCCAGCGTGTGGCCCACCGGATCCGAGAAGTACGCGGTGTCGGCGCATACCACCAGGTCGCACATGTTGGCGATCATGAACCCGCCCGCCACGCAGGCGCCCTGGACCTGGGCCACGGTCGGCTTGGGAAAGTCCCAGATGCGCAGGCAATAGCCGTAATAGCGGCGCGACTCGTACTCCCAGCGCTCCTCCACCGTGAAGTCGGCGCGCTTGGCCTGGGCTTCCTTCAGATCGTGCCCGGCTGAAAAATGGGCGCCGCGGCCCGCCAGCACCACGACCCGCACCGAGTCGTCGCGCTCGGCCCGGGTCAGGGCTTCGTCCAGTTCGTCCAGCATCTGCTGGCTCTGGGCATTGCGCGCGGACTCGCGCGCCAGGCTGATGCGGCATACGGAGTCGTGCCGCTCGACGGCCAGGGTGGCGTATTCCATGGTCTCCTCGTCCTTGTTCCGCCGCGCCCTCGAAGGCGGCGCGGTCCTTTGGATTGAATTAACGCACCTGGAATCCTAAAATACAAAATATTCAACAACTATTTCCCATATCATGAACAACCTAGCCTCAACCGGCGGTACCCAAAGCATGCGGCGCGCCCTGGCCCTGCTGCGCGTGCTGGCGCAGCACCAGGAAGAAGGCATCGATCTGCAGGGCGTCATGGCCGCCACCGGGCTGGAGCGCTCCACGGCGCACCGCCTGCTCAGCAGCCTGCTGGAGGAACAGTTCGCCGAACGCGACGCGCGCACGCGGCGCTACCGCCTGGGCGTGGATTCCATGCAACTGGGGTTCGCGGCGCTGCGGCGCACGCCGCTGCTGGACGCGCTGCGCCCGTTCGCGCAAAAGCTGGCGCGGCTATCGGGCGACACGGTGTTCCTGGTGATACGCCAGGGCGATTACGCCTTGTGCCTGTTGCGCGAGGCCGGCTCGTTCCCCGTGAAGGTGTTCACCATCGACCAGGGGGAACGGCGCCTGCTGGGCGTGGGCGCGGGCGGGCTGGCGCTGATGGCCGCGCTGCCGGACGAAGAGATCGCGTCGCTCTATGCGCGGCACGCCGCCAGCTACGCGCAGATCGGCGTATCCAGCGCCTCGCTGATGAAAGCGGTGAGGCAGGCCCGCAAGGCGGGCTATTCGGAAATCGTGGACACCATCACGCCGGGCGTCTCCGGCGTGGGCGCGGCGTTCCGGGTGTCGGAGCTGACTTGGGTGGCGTTCAGCTTCGGCGCGATCAGCAGCCGCCTGGACGCGCCCCGGCGGGCGCAGATGGGCGCGCTGCTGCGCGCCGAGTGCCAGGCGTGGGCGGGGGATTACCTGGGCTGAGGAAAGGCTGCTGAAGTTCCCCCGCAACGCGGATTTTGCAGTGTCTGACACCCATACGAGTTGTTCGTTCAAGCCGAGGCAAGTGTCGCCGGGTGTCTGACACCCGGGGACACCGGCTTCAACTTGGACGAGCATCTCGTATGGGTGTCAGACACCTTGCATATCGACACCTTGCGCAAGTGCCTCCGGGTGTCTGACACCCGGGGACACCGGCTTCAACTTGGACGAGCATCTCATGGGGTGTCAGACACCTTGCGTATCGACACCTTGCGCAAGTGCCTCCGGGTGTCTGACACCCGGGAACGCCGGCTTCAACTTGGACGAGCATCTCATGGGGGTGTCAGACACCTTGCGTATCGACACCTTGCGCAAGTGCCTCTGGGTGTCTGACACCCGAGGACACCAGCGTCAACTTGGACGAGCATCTCATGGGGTGTCAGACACCTTGCGCAGGGGTCTCAGACACCTTGCATCTTCATTCTCTTCAGATGCGCTCGAAGATCGCGGCGATGCCCTGGCCGCCGCCGATGCACATGGTCACCAGCGCGTAGCGGCCGCCCACGCGTTGCAGTTCGTGCAGCGCCTTGACGGTGATGATCGCGCCGGTGGCGCCGATGGGATGGCCCAAGCCGATGCCGCTGCCGTTGGGGTTCACCTTGGCCGGGTCCAGCTTCAGTTCGCGCGACACGGCGCATGCCTGCGCCGCGAAAGCCTCGTTGGCCTCGATCACGTCCAGTTGGTCCACGGTCAGGCCGGCGCGCTTGAGCGCGGCCTGGGTCGCCGGGACCGGGCCGATGCCCATGATGTCGGGGTCCACGCCCGCGTGGGCGTACGCGACCAGGCGGGCCAGCGGCTTGATGCCGCGCTTGGCCGCCACCGAGGCGTTCATCAGCACCACCGCGCCGGCGCCGTCGTTCAGGCCCGAGGCGTTGCCCGCCGTGACGGTGCCGTTTTCCTTCTGGAATACCGGCTTGAGCGTGGCCAGGCTATCGGCCGAGATGTCGCGGCGCACGTGTTCGTCGGTATCGAACACGACCTCGCCCTTGCGCGACTTCATGACCACCGGCACGATCTGGTCGCGGAAGTAGCCGGCATCGATGGCGGCGGCGGCGCGGCGGTGCGATTCGGCGGCCACGGCGTCCTGGTCCTGGCGGCTGATGCCGAATTTGGCCGCCACGTTCTCGGCGGTGACGCCCATGTGCATGCGGCCGAAAGGATCCGACAGCGCGCCGGTCATCATGTCCAGCATGACGCTGTCGCCCATGCGCGCGCCCCAGCGCTGGGCCGGCGCGATATAGGGCGCGCGGCTCATGCTTTCGGCGCCGGCGCCGATCGCGATGTCCGCGTCGCCCAGCAGGATGGTCTGCGCCGCCGACACGATGGCCTGCAGGCCCGAGCCGCACAGGCGGTTGACGTTGAAGGCCGGGGTCTCCTTGGCGATGCCGGCGTTCATGGCGGCCACGCGCGACAGGTACATGTCGCGGGGTTCGGTGTTGATCACATGGCCGACCGCGACGTGGCCGACCTCGTCGCCCTTGACGCCGGCGCGTTCCAGCGCGGCCTTGATGACAGTGGCGCCCAGGTCGCACGGCGGCACGTCTTTCAGCGCGCCCCCGAAATCGCCGATGGCGGTACGGACGGCGGACGCGACGATGACTTCATTCATGGCAGGAGATTCCTTGAGAATTTACTATTGATGTAAGCAGCGGATCCAATGGCTTTTTTAGCAAGTGTCGACTTCCGCCCACGGGCCTCTGCATCATCCCCATTAGACCGACACTTCGTCCGTCAGGGCAAGCGCCGGCGTCCAAATGGCGGCGACGGCGCCGCGCGGCGCTCCATGCCGCCCCATTTCTTGCTGATATTTGTCAACCCCCGTCCGGCCCATGCGCGGAAACTCGAAGCCTGGAGGCGAGTCCGGCCGCCGCCCGGGCCGGGGCGCCGGAAGACGGCTCGCGCAGGCCCGGGAAGTCCTTGCCATTGGAGAATCGTCATGGAAGTGGAAGATGAAAAACTTCGCCGCCGCGCCCTGGACGCCCTGGAATACGATCCGCGCGTCGACGCCGCGGGTATCGGGGTCGCCGTCGCCAACGGCGTGGTGACCTTGACCGGCCACGTAAAGACCTACGCCGAAAAGTACGATGCGGAGCGCATCGTGCAGGGAGTCAGGGGCGTGAGGGGAATCGCCCAGGAAATCCAGGTCCGCAGCGAGTACGAAGAGCAGACCGCGGACGACCGGATAGCGACCCGCGCGGTCAGCGTGATAGGCTGGAACGTGTCGGTGCCGGCCGACGCGGTGCAGGTCAAAGTGCAGCAAGGATGGGTGACGCTGACCGGGGAAGTCGACTGGAACTACCAGCGCGCGGCGGCCGAAAGCGCCGTGCGCCAGCTTGGGGGCGTCAAAGGGGTCTCCAACCTCATCGCCCTGAACCCCGTCGCGCAGGTGAGCGACATCAAGGAAAGAATACAGACCGCGCTCAGGCGCAGCGCCGAGCTGGAAGCCGAGGAAATCCAGGTTTCGGTCCATGGCAGGCACGTAACCTTGACCGGAAAGGTGCGCAGCCTGCCGGAGCGCTATGCGGCCGAGCGCGCGGCATGGAGCGCGCCGAGCGTGCTCGGCGTGGACGACAGGCTGGAGATCGATTGATTTCATGCGACTGACCGCGCAGCCCATCTGCTCCCAGGTGCTGGCCGACCGCTACGCGGCGTCCGGCGAGTCTCTGGCGGCGCACGTCTATGCGCGCGTCGCGCGCGCCCTGGCGCAGGCCGAGCCTGCCGGGAAGCGGGCGGAAATCGCCCGCCTGTTCCTGCGCAACATGGAATGCGGCGCCATCGGCGCCGGCCGCATCATGGCCAACGCCGGAACGGACGCCCGCGCGACCATGGTCAACTGTTTCGTCCAGCCGGTCGGCGGCGCGCATTCCGCTCTGTCCTTCGACGAGGGGCTGGCGCAGGCCTGCGCGACGCTGGCCATGGGCGGTGGCGTCGGATATGACTTTTCCCCGCTGCCGCCGGCCGCGGCGGACGCCGAAGCCCACCGCGCCGCGCCGCCCGTCTGCCAGGCGATCGACCGCTATGACCAGGCCTGCACCCAGCTTCCCTGGCAGGGCAGCCGGCGCGGCGCGCAGATGGCGGTGCTGTCCTGCGACCACCCGGACATCGTCGAATTCGTGCGCGCCAAGCACGGCCGCAAGCGCTGGGGCACGTTCAATGTTTCCGTCGCGGTCACGGATGCGTTTCTCGTGGCGGTCGAGCGCGACGCCCCGTGGCCGCTGCTGCACCCCGCCGCGCCGAGCCCGGCGGCGATCGCGGCAGGGGCGGCCCGCTCGGAAGGCGGGCTGTGGCGCTATCGGGTGGATTCCGCCCGGGCGATCTGGGACGAGATCTGCCGCCAGGCCCTGCACAGCGCGGAACCCGGCCTGCTCTACCTGGACACCATCAACCGGACGAACCGCCTGCGCGCGCTGGAGACGATACGCGCGACCAATCCTTGCGGCGAACAGCCTCTACCCGAATACGGCTGCTGCGTCCTGGGCCCCATCGACCTCGGCCGCCTGGTGAAGCATCCGTTCGGCCACGCCGGCGCGCCGGAAATGGACCTGACCCGGCTCGCGGACCTGGTGCGGACGCAGGTGCGCATGCTGGACAACGTCATCGACCTGACGCGCTGGCCCCTCCCCGCCCAGGCGAAAGAGGCTCGCGCCAAACGCAGGATCGGAGTGGGGGTCACGGGCCTGGCGGACATGCTCGCGATGATGCAGTTGCGCTATGACAGCGAAGCCGGGCGGACCGCCGCCCAGGCGGCCGCCCGCTGCATCCGGGATAACGCCTATGCGGCCTCCGCGGCCTTGGCGGCGGAGCGCGGGCCGTTTCCGCTCTACCGACCCGACGATTATCTGGCGCCGGGCGGAGCCTGCGATTCGCTTCCCGGCGAGGTGCGCAAGGCGATCGCGGCGCACGGCTTGCGAAACAGCCACCTCGTTTCCTACGCGCCGACCGGCAGCGTCAGCCTGGCTTTCGCGGACAACTGCTCCAACGGCATCGAGCCCGCCTACGGCTGGACGTATCGCCGGCGGCTGCGGTTCCGGGGCGAACCGCCCACGGAAATGACGGCGGAAAACCATGCATGGCGGCTCTGGAAACGCCTGCACCCCGGGGCGTCGGCCCTGCCCGGCTACTTCCTCGAAGCAGCGGCCATCGCGCCGGCGGATCATGTCGCCATGCTCGCGGCGCTGCAACCCTATGTCGATGCCTCGATCTCGAAGACGGTTCCCGTCCCCACCCGCTGGCGCGTCGAGGACGTGCAGGCCCTGTTCATGCAGGGATGGCGGACGGGCCTGAAAGGACTGACGATTTTCCGCCCCGACCCGGAGCTGGACGCCGTCATGTCCTCCGCGCCGGAACTCCGCCCGCTCGATGGACCGCCCGCCCAGGACTGCCGGATCTGCGGATAGCGCGCCGAGGGCACGAAAGCCCCCGGCGCCCGGACCGTCAATGGGAAAACAGCACCGGCACCGTCATGGCCTCCAGCAGCGAACGCGTCGCGCCGCCCATGACCCATTGGCGCATGCGGCTGTGCCCGTACGCGCCCATGACGATGAGATCGGCGCCGGCGTCCGCCGCCGCGCTCAGGATCGCGTCGCCCACGTCCGTGTCCCGCGTGCTGCGGAATTCGTGCCTGGGCAGGGGAAATCCGTGGCAGGCGCAGTACGCCGCCAGGTCTTCGAACGGCACCTCCAGGCCGGACGCTTCGTCTCCGCCTTCGTCCAGCGTCAGGACCGTGAGCGCATTGGCATTGCGCAACAACGGCGCGGCATCGGCAAGGGCGCGGGCGGCTTCGCGCCCGCGGTCCCAGCAGTACAGCACTCGCGCGCCGACGCCCTTGAACGTGCCGGCGGCCGGCAGGACGATGACCGGACGGCCGGCGGACATCAGCACCTGCTCCACGAAATCGTTCCCTATCGCGGCGTCGATATCGTCGGTGTTCTCCTGGCTGACGATGAGCACGTCGGAACAGCGCGCGTGCTTCGCCACGCATTCGGCCGGCGTGCCCTCCCCTTGCCGCCACGATGCGGACACGCCGGCCTCTCTTGCCGCCTCGCTGAAAGCCGTCTGGGCGGCGCTGCGGCCTTTTTCATTGATCTGCCTGGCCATATCCATGGACCGCACCCACAGTCCCGCTTCGTCGTAGAAGTAGCCGGGCGCGATGTAGCTGGCGAATATGCCCGTGAGGTGGGCGTCGTGCGCCTTGGCCAGCAGCAGGGAAAACTCGATCCGGCGCAAGGTATCGGTTCCGTGATCCAGGTGAACGGCAATGCGGCGAAACATGGCTGCCTCCGCGGGAAATGAAAAGTTTCAGGAGCGATGGGTTGCGGCGCCGCCGGGGCCCTCATTCGATCTGCAATGTCTTGTTCCGGTTGCCGGCGGCCTTGGGCAGCGTCAGGACGAGCACGCCGTTCTCGCAAGCCGCCTTGGCGGCGGCCTGGTCTATCGGGCTGGCCAGCGACACCGAACGCTGGATTCGCCCCCAGAACCTTTCCTGGCGGACCGTGTTGCCCGCCTCTTTTACTTCGCTGCTTTTTTCCTTGTTGGCCGAGATCATGACGGTGTTCCCGTCGATTTCCACCGTGATGTCTTTCTTGTCGATGCCGGGAACCTCGGCCTTCAGCACGTACTTGTCCCCTTCCTCGGTGACATCGATGTCCATCCGGGGCGCCTGGTCGTCTACGTTCTGCCGGATCGGCCGAAGAAAGGCCTGGAACACGTCCGCGAAGGGTTCGGCGGAAAAGGGGCTGTATTGAGTCAAGCGCGGCATGGCTATCTCCTTGTCGGATGAGCGGCGGGCACCGGCCCGCCTTCGATCCCATATTGCTCCGCCGCGCGCCGCCCATGTTGACCTTTGTCAAGCGCAAAACGGGGACGAAAATCCGGCCGCTTTCCGCCATCCGAAGAAAACCGGCGCGAAATTGACCGGCGTCAACTCGGGCGCCGGCCGCGGCGCCATGATGGAGACATGCCCTGCGCGCGTTCCATGCAAACCAGGGCGTCCCATTCTCGGAGGCGCTGTGAAAAACGTACTTGTCCCCGTCGACGGATCGGCCAATTCGCTGCGCGCCGTGCGCTACATGGTCGATCACATCAGAGAAAACGGCCCTTGCGCCATCCACCTGCTCAATGTGCAGCTTCCCATCGTTTCCGGAACGGTACTGGCCTTCGTCGATCAGACGACCATCCAGGAGTACTACGAAGACGAGGCGAAAACTGCCCTGTCCGATGCAAAAGCGGTTCTGGACAAATCGGGAATCGTCTATCAGGCGGCGCTGCGCGTCGGCAATATCGCCGAATCGATCAAGGCTTACGCGACGGAGCAGCAATGCGACCACGTCGTGATGGGATCCCGGGGGCTGGGCGCGACGGGAAGCCTGCTGCTGGGATCGGTCACGCTGAAGGTGCTGCACACCATCCATATCCCCGTCATCCTGATCAACTAGGCCTCAGGAGAACTCCTCATGTACCAACGCATTCTCGTACCCGTCGATGGAAGCGACACCTCGGACCTCGGCCTGACGGAAGCGATACGGCTGGCGCAGTTGACCCACGCCAGGCTGAGGCTGATCCATGTCATCGACGAACTCTCGTTCGCCTTCTCGGTGGACGCCTATAGCTATCAAGCGGGCGAACTGCTGGACCTCCTGCGCAAGAATGGCGCCGAGATCCTGGAAAAGGCGCTGGCCACGGTGCGGGCGCAAGGTATCGCCGCGGATACCGTGCTCTATGAAAACCTGGACAAGACCGTGCAGCAGCGCGTGATCGCCGAGGCCGAAACCTGGAAGGCCGACCTGATCGTCATCGGCACGCACGGCCGCCGCGGCGTGCGCCGCATGGTGCTCGGCAGCAGCGCCGAGGGAATCCTGCGAGGCGCCCATGTCCCCGTACTGCTGGTGCGCGCCCCCGACGGGACGCCTTGACCGGATCGGTCCGGAAGCGACGAATCATCAACACTGCGCCCCTGGCGCCCCGGAGAGCAACCATGCGCGCGCGCGACCTCATGACCCCGGCCCCCTGCTGCGTCAACGCGAGAACGCCTGTTTCCCAGATCATGCGCGCCATGCTGGACAGGAGCATCAGCGCCGTGATGGTGCTGGGCGATGACGGCCAGCTTATCGGCCTGGTCAGCGAAGGCGACCTGGTGCGGCGGCAGGATAGCTCGCACCTGAAGAAAATAGACCATTGGCTTGCGCAACTGGCCGAAGGAGAGGCGCTGAACCTGGAATTCCTGCACAATCTGCAATTGGGCGAGCAGACCGCCGCCACCGTCATGAGCAGCCCGGTCATCACGGTGGCGGAAACCGCGGATTTGTCGCAGATCGCCGATCTGCTCCTCAAGCGGGGCATCAAGCGCGTCGCCGTCACCCGCGACGGCAAGCTGGTCGGCGTGGTCAGCCGGCGCGATATCCTGCGGGCGCTGCTGGCCCAGGAAGCGTGAGCGCGCGTACACGATAGGAAGCCGCCATGGACCGTATCGGAATCGTTTTCTATTCCCGCACCGGCACCGCCCGGGTGGCCGCCGAACGCCTGGCCTCCCTGAGCGGATGGCCCGTCCATGAAGTCAGGGACGCGGTGCCCAGATTCGGGCTGGGCGGCGACGCGCGCTGCGTCGTCGACAGCCTGCTCAAGCGCAGCCCCGACTTCCGCTACGACGGCCCGGCGCTGGACGAGCTGGACCATGTCGTCCTGATCGCGCCGGTGTGGCTGCGGTCGCTGGCGGCTCCCATGCGGGCTTTCCTCAAGACCCAGGGCCGGCTGATCAAGGCCTACTCGGCGATCTGCGTCATGTCGGGCTATGGGGGCTTTCGCGCCATCGACGACATCGCGACCCTCGCGGGCTCGAAACCCCGCTCCATCCTGCTCCTGAAGCAGTACGACGTGCTGGCCGAGGAATGCGATGCATCCCTTTGCCGCTTCAAGGAACAGACGCTGGCGGCCGCGGGGCGCGCGGGCTGGGACGACCCCGTGCTGCCCGCCATCGACTGAGCCCGCGCCCCGGCGCCGGGCCCTAGCCCTTTTGGATTACCGCGCCGCGCCCCGGTAGCCTGGCGCGGGAATGTGTGCTGCAATGAGTCGTCATCCGAACCAGGCGACATCGGCACATCGCACGTTCCCGCAATGAAGCATCCGCTCAGCGCGCCGCCCCTGCTCGACATCATCCAGTCCGCCACCGAACCGATCATCACGATAGACGAGCGCCAGCGCATCGTGATGTTCAATCCGGCGGCCGAACGCGTCTTCCTGTGCGGCGCCGACCAGGCCATCGGCGCGAGCCTGGACATCCTCATCCCGGCGCGCTTCCGCGCCGCCCATGCCAGGCACGTCAGCCGCTTCAAGGATACCGGCATGTCCGACCGGCAGATGGGCCTGGGCGGCCCGCTGTGGGGCCTGCGATCGAACGGCGAGGAATTTCCCATGGAGGCCTCCATTTCCCAGACGCGGTCCGAGGCCGGCGTATTCCTCTCCGTATTCCTGCGGGACATCACCGAACGGCAGCGGGTCGACCAGGCCTTGCGGGCCTCCCGCGACGAACTCACCCGGCTCTCCAATGCATTGCTGCACGTGCGCGAACAGGAAAAGAAGCATATTGCCCGCGAGCTGCACGACGACCTGGGCCAGACCTTGACGGCGTTGACCATGGAGCTTTCCCAACTGGAAGCCGGCTGCCCGCCGGGCGACGCCGAAGCGCGCGCACGCGTGCGCGCCATGCGGCGCCTGATAAAAAAGACCTTCGCCTCGCTGCGGCGCATCGCCTCCGATCTGAGGCCGGTCATGCTGGACGATCTGGGCCTGGCCGCGGCCGGCGAATGGCTGGTGGCGGATTTCGTATCGCGGTACGGCATCGACACCGAGGCCGAGATATCGATCGGCAACGCGGAACCCTCCAAACCCGTCGCCACCACCTTGTTCCGGATCGTCCAGGAGGCGCTCACCAATATCGCCAAGCATGCCCAGGCGAGCAAGGTTTCGCTACGGCTGCACTGCACGGAGTCGCAGTGCGAACTGACCGTCCAGGACAACGGCGTGGGCGCGGCGCCCGAAAGCCTGGCGAAGAAACTGCCTTTGTCGCTGGGACTGCAAGGCATACGCGAGCGTGTCCGGCTGCTCAACGGGGAGGTCACCATCCACACGCGGAAGAAGGGCGGCTTCCGTCTGCAGGTCCGCATGCCGGCCCAGCCCCCCGAATCGCCCTGGGGCGCACCGTGATTGCCGTCATGCTGGCGGACGACCATACCTTGCTGCGCGCGGGGCTGCGGCGCCTGCTGGAGCATGCCGGCGACATTTCGGTCGAGGGCGAGGCCGGCAACGGCGCCGAGGCATTGGAACTGCTGGCCCGGCGGCCTTGGGACCTGCTGGTGCTGGACATGTCCATGCCGGGCCGGGATGGCGTGGACCTGATCCGCCAGATCAGGAATGAACATCCGAAACTGCCGATCCTGGTCCTTACCATGCATGGCGAACAGCAATACGCAGTGCGCGCGATCAAGGCGGGCGCGGCCGGCTATCTGACCAAGGACAGCGCCGCCGAAGAGCTGGTGGAGGCGGTCCGGAAGGTCGCTGGCGGCGGCCGCTATCTGAGCCGGTCCCTGGCGGAGAACATCGCCTTTGAACGGCACGGCGATGCCGATTCCCTGCCCCATCTGTTGCTGTCGGACCGAGAGCTGTCGGTATTCCGGCATCTGGCTTCCGGCCTGAACAATTCGGACATCGCCAGGCTCCTGTTCCTGAGCGTCAAGACCATCAGCACCTACAAAAGCCGCATCCTCGTCAAGATGCACTTGCGCAATCAGGCGGACCTGGTCCGCTACGCGATCAGGCACCGCCTGGTCGATGAACAGGATGCCCCCGACCTCTGAGCCACCGGCGCCGGCCGCGCAGCGTAGGAAATTTCCTACAGCCGTAGGCGATTACAGCGAAAATCCGGCGGGTTGCGCTGATAGCGCGGCGCTTGCCGGCCACGCATACTGCTTCCAGGAACCGGCGTATCGCGGGCAATGCCTGTCCGGCGCCGGTCCCGGGACTGTCCGACATCGCGAGGCGCGGCCATGGAAATCCTCTTCGCATCCCCCCACCACGCATCGCCGCCGCCCGCGGCGGCGCCAGGCGACTGCGCCGCATGTCCCCTGGCGCGCGTCTGCCGCGCGATCCGGGACGAAGACGCCTTGCCGGCGGCCCCGGCCTTCCGCGCGCGGCGGCCGATCCGCCAGGGAGAAGCCATTTACCGGGCGGGCGATGCCTTGCAGAACCTGTACCGGCTGCGCTCCGGGTCCGTGAAGGTCCGCAGCACCAATCCATCGGGCCTGGAACAGATCACGGCATTCCCCGTCGCGGGCGCCCTGCTCGGGCTGGACGCCATCGAAACCGGCACGCACACCAGCGACGCCATCGCCCTGGAAGACTCGCTCGTGTGCGTCCTGCCGTTTTCCGAGCTGATGGGCAACTGCCGCCAGGATTTCACGGCGGCCCAGCTCTTCAACCGGCTGATCGCCCGCGACATCAACGAATGCCGCCACCTGCTGCTGGCCCTGGGCTGCATGACGGCCGAGGAACGGATGGCGGACTTCCTGATGGGAATATCGGAGCAAATGGCGGCCAACGGATACTCGCCCCGCGAGTTCGTCCTGAAAATGACGCGCGAAGACATCGCCAACCATCTCGGAATGAAGGTCGAAACCGTGTGCCGCGTATTTGCGCGCCTGCAAGTGGCCAAGTTGGTCAACGTGCGCAGAAGGCGGCTGGAGATCCGCAACATCGACGCGCTGCGGAAAATGAGCCGCGGGTGATGCGCCGCCTCTTCCGCGGCGGCGTTCGCGATACATGCGCCCGGCGGCGGCCGGGCGCGAGCCCGCCGGCGGTCAGGCCTTGCGCGCGGCGCGGCGCGCGACGAAATCCCGCACGGCCTCCGCATGCGCCGGCGTCTTGTGCGCCAGCGACTGGTAGGCCGCCGACAATTCCAGCAGCGTGTCCAGGCGCGCATGCTGGCTTTCGCGCAGCAGGCGCTTGGTAAGGCGCACCGCGTCGGGGGAATTCGCGGCGATGCGGCCGGCCAGCGCGTGCGCCGCGGGCAGCAATTCGGCCGCCGGCACCACGCGCGACACCAGGCCCCATTCCACCGCCGTGCGCGCGTCGATGGCATCGCCCGTGAACGACATCTCGGCCGCCCGCGCCATGCCGATCAGCCGCGGCAGGAACCAGGCGCCGCCGTCGCCCGGCACGATGCCCAGCTTCACGAAGCTCTCGGCGAAGGACGCCTCTTCGGCGGCGATGCGGATGTCGCACATGCAGGCCAGGTCGCAGCCCGCGCCGACGGCGGGACCGTTGACCGCGGCGATGGTGGGCACTTCCAGCGCATGCAGCGCCAGCGGCAGGCGCTGTATGCCGTGGCGGTATTCCTGGCGCAGCGCGGTGCCGCCCACCTCGGGGCCGATCTGCCGCTGCATGTCGTTCACGTTGCCGCCCGACGAAAACACCTTGCCGGCCGCGGCGATGACCAGCACGCGCGCCTCGGGGTCGCGTTCGATGCGGGCGAACGCCGCGAGCAGTTCGTCGACCATCGTGCTGCCGGTCAGGGCATTGCGGGTTTTCGGATCGTCCAGGGTCAAGGTGACCACGCCGTCCGCGTTCTTTTCGTACTGCACGAGATCCGCCATGGACCCCTCCTTTGCTGAAAGACTTCGGTCTATTGTTTCGAATGCCGGCGCGCCAGGCGCGGAACCAACACCAGCGTAGGCACGCGGGGGCCTGCCGTCCAATATTAGTTTTTGCGATTCCGATACCGGAAGCGTATCGGCGGGCCGGGTGTTTCGATACTGAATTCATATCGAAAATCAAAAAAATAATATTGGACGGCTTTCAGCCCGCCGGGGGATAGTGGGCTACGGCGCCATGCTGCGGCGCCCTGTCCGCATCGGAGCGCCCCATGATAGATACGCTGGAACTCATCGCCATTCCGCCCGAAGACGAAGCCTTGCGCGCAGAAGTCCGGGAATTCCTGGCGCAAACGCTGGACGGCCTGGCACCCGACAAGCGGGCCCGGTCGTGGATGGGCTTCGACGCGGGCTTCAGCCGCCAGCTTGCCGAACGCGGCTGGCTGGGCCTGACCCTGCCGCGCGAACACGGCGGCTCGGCGCGCGGCCACTTCGCGCGCTTCGTCCTGTCCGAGGAACTGCTGGGCGCGGGCGCGCCGGTCTCGGCGCACTGGATCGCCGACCGCCAGAGCGCGCCGCTGATCCTGAAGTATGGCACTCCCGCGCAACAGGCGTTCTATCTGCCCCGCATCTGCCGGGCGGAGGCGTTTTTCTGCATCGGCATGAGCGAGCCGGGATCGGGATCCGACCTGGCCAGCATCCGCACGCGGGCCGTGCCGGCCGCCGGCGGCTGGCGCCTGAACGGCAGCAAGATCTGGACGACCAACGCGCACCGCTCGCACTACATGATCGCGCTGGTCCGCACGTCCGGCACCGCCGAGGACCGCCATCAGGGACTGTCGCAGTTCATCGTGGACCTGTCGCTGCCGGGCGTCTCGGTCCGCCCCATCGAAGACCTGGCGGGCGACGCGCATTTCTCGGAAGTGTTCTTCGACAACGTGGAACTCGCCGAAGACGCGCTGATCGGCGCGGAAGGCGCCGGCTGGGCGCAGGTGAATGCGGAGCTGGCGTTCGAGCGCAGCGGGCCCGAGCGCCTGTATTCGAGCATCGCGCTGCTGGAATGCTGGCTCGCGCATTGCCGCGGCCAGGCCGAGGACACGGCCAGCCAGGCCGTCCTGGGCGGCATCCTGTCGCAGATGGCCGTGCTGCGCGCCATGTCCCTGTCGATCGCGGGCAAGCTGGCGGCGGGGCTCAGCCCCGCCACCGAGGCCGCGCTCGTGAAAGACCTGGGCACCGAACTGGAGCAGGCCATCCCGCGCCTGATCGGCGATGCGCTGGCGCGCCGCCCCGACCTGCCGTTCCCCCCGCCGCTGCTGCGCACGCTGGCCTACCTGGAACAGGTGGCGCCCACCTTCTCGCTGCGCGGCGGCACCCGCGAAATCCTGCGCGGCATCATCGCGCGCGGCCTTGGCCTTCGATAAGGACGACTTCATGGACAACATTTTTGGCGACGCCGCCGAACGCCTGTTTGCGCAAACCTGCACGCCGGATGTCATCCGCCGCGCCGAACAGGGACATCGGCCCGCCGAGGCCTGGCAGGCCTGCGAAGACGCCGGCTTCGGCGATGCCCTGGTGCCGCAGGAAGACGGCGGCGCGGGCCTGGACCTGGCCGAGGCGCTTCCCATCGTGCTGGCGGCGGGCCGCCACCTGTGCCCCTATCCCATCGCCCACACGCTGCTGGCGCGCGCCTGGCTCTGCCGCGCGCGACGCCCGCAGGCGACGGGTTCCATCGCGCTGGCCCCGCACGGCCTCTCGGTCCAGGACGGGCGCCTGCGCGGCGCCAACGTGCCCTGGGTCCGCACCGCGGACTACGTCCTGGCCGAGGCCGGCGGACAGGCCTGGCTGCTTCCCGTCCAGGCCGCCAGCATCCAGCCCAACGGCGTGCACGGCAACCTGGCCGCGGAGGCCTCGTGGGCGCTGGGCGACGCCGAACGCGTCGACGGCGGGTCCCCCCTGGACGTGCTGGCCGCCGCCGCCTACGCGGGCCTCATCGCGGGCGCCATGGAGCGGGTGCTGGCCATGACGCTGGACTACGCCAACCAGCGCGCGCAGTTCGGCAAGCCCATCGGCCGCTTCCAGGCCGTGCAGCAGCAGGTCAGCGTGATGGCGGAACAGGTATGGGCCGCCCGCATGGCCGCGCAGTTGGCGTTCCAGGGCGGCGACGGGCAGCCCGCCCTCCTGCTGGCCGCGACCGGCAAGGCGCGCGCCAGCCAGGCCGCGCCGCTGGTGGCCGACATCGCGCACGCGGTGCACGGCGCCATCGGCGTCACCGAAGAATACGATTTGCAGCTCTACACCCGGCGGTTGCGCGAATGGCGGCTGGCCGGCGGATCGGAGACCCATTGGCACGAACGCATCGGCGCGGGCGCCGTGGCCAGCGGCGGCGACGCGCTGTCGTACCTGCGCGGCGCACTCTACGGCAAGGTGGCCGCATGAACGCAGAACCCCGCAACGAACTGCCGCTGGCCGGCATCCGCGTGCTCGACCTGAGCCGCGTGCTGGCCGGGCCCTGGTGCACGCAGACGCTGGCCGACCTGGGCGCGGAAGTCTGGAAGATCGAAGCGCCCGGACAGGGCGACGACACCCGCGGCTGGTCCCCGCCCGACGTCGGCGGCGAGTCCACCTATTTTCTGTGCGCCAACCGCAGCAAGGAATCGATCGCCGTCAACCTGAAGCACCCCGAAGGGCAGCGCATCGTGCGCGACCTGGCGCGGCAGGCCGACGTGCTGGTCGAAAACTACCGGCTGGGCGCGCTCGACGCCTTCGGGCTGGGCTACGAAGACCTGGCCGCCACCAATCCCGGACTGGTCTACTGCTCCATCAGCGGCTACGGCCGCAGCGGGCCGCGCGCCGCCGAACCGGGCTACGACTTCGTGATCCAGGCCGAAAGCGGCCTGATGTCGATCACCGGCGAGCCCGACGGCGCGCCGATGAAGCTGGGCGTGGCGATCACCGACCTGGTCACCGGCATGAACGGCGTGCAGGCGATCCTGGCCGCGCTGCTGGCTCGCGCGCGCAACGGCCGCGGCCAGCACATCGACCTGGCGCTGCTGGACGGGGCGGTCGCCGTGCTGGCCAACGTCGGCTCGGGCTACCTGGCGGCGGGCCAGGCGCCCAGGCGCCTGGGCAACGCGCATCCCACCGTGGTGCCCTACCAGATCTTCGCGACGCGCGACGGCTCGTTCGCCCTGGCCGTGGGCAACGATGCGCAGTTCGCCCGCCTCTGCGGCCTGCTCGGGCATCCGGAATGGAGCGCGGACCCGGACTACGCGACCAGCCGGGCGCGGGTGCTGAACCGCGACCGCCTCATCCCGCTGCTGGAAGCCCTGTTCGCCGCCGAAGACACCGCGCACTGGCTGGCCCGCGTGCGCGCCGCGGGCATCCCCGCGGGCGCGGTGCGCCGCGTGGACGAAGCGCTGGACGCGCCCGAGATCGCGGCGCGCGGCATGATCGCCGACACGCCCGACGCCCGCCACGGCACGCTGCGCCTGCTGCGCTCTCCCTTGCACCTGCGCGGCACGCCTCCCCGCGAGCCCACCGCCCCGCCGCGCCTGGGCGAGCACACCGACGCCGTGCTGGCGCGCACGCTGGCGCTGGACGAGGCGGCGCTGGCCGCCCTGCGCGCGCAAGGCGTGATCGCCTGATAGTGAAGGGATAGCACCGATGCGGGAACCGATATGCAGACAGTATCATCCGTGGCACGCCTCCTTCAGAACGCCACCATGGATTTCCGTCACCTGCAGCAATTCCTCGTCCTGGCCGAAACGCTGAACTTCCATCGCGCGGCGGAAAAGCTGCACATGTCGCAGCCGCCCCTGTCCGTGTCGATACGCAAGCTCGAAGAGATGGTGGGCGTGCCGCTGTTCATCCGCGGACGCCAGGGCGTCAGGCTGACCGAAGCCGGCCTGGCGGCGCTGGACGAAGCGCGGCGCGCCTTGTTCCATGCCGAGCAGTTCCGGCAGGCCGCGCGCGCGGGCGCGGCCGGCGAAGGCGGCACGGTGCGCATCGGCTTCGTCGGATCGGCGACGCACGGCGTGCTGCCGCGCATCCTGCCGGCTTTCCGCCAGCGCTATCCGGGCGTCACCGTGGTGCTGCGCGAAGCCACGTCGATACGCATCATGCAGGAACTCGAGGAAGACACGCTGGAAGTCGGCATCGTGCGCGTGCCGGTGGCGATGGGATCGAACGTGCGGCTGGCGCCGCTCACGACCGAGAGCTTCGCGCTGGCCGTGCCCAAGACGCACCCGCTGGCGCGCCGCAGCCGCATCCGGCTGACCGACCTGGCCGATGAAGCCTTCATCATGTATACCGCGGCCGAAGCCGCCGGCCTGCGCATGGCCGCGATCAATGCCTGCCAACTGCGCGGCTTCACGCCCCGCATCGCGCAGGAAGCGGTGCAGGTGCAGACGCTGCTGAGCCTGGTCGAAAGCGGCCTGGGCGTCGCCCTGGTCCCCGCCGGCGGCCGGCGCCATCCCGGCACCAACGTGGTCTACAAGCGGCTGGCCGACTTTCCCGCGGACGCCTCGATCGGCATTTCACTGGCCTGGAACCCCGCCACGGAACGCAGCGCCACGCGCAATCTGCGCGAAATGGCCAGCCTGGCGTTCCGGGACAAGGCCGCCAAATAAACGCGGGCCGCTTGCGGCAACATGGCCCGCAGGCTTAGGATGGAGCATGGCCACGCCGCAGCGCTGCCCCAGGGCTCGCGCTTCGGCGCCGGACCGGGGTTCGACTTCACCAGCGATTCGGGAGCACATCGTGAAGACAGTTGCTGAACTTCTCAGGGAAAAGGCCAACGATTCCGTCGTGACGGTTTCGCCGGACTCGTCGGTCTTCGACGCCATCAAGACCATGGCGGAACGCGGCATCGGGGCCGTGGTCGTCGTGCAGGGGGACGCGGTGCTGGGCATGCTGACCGAGCGCGACTATGCCCGCAAGATCGTCCTCCAGGACCGCTCGTCCCGGACCACGAAGGTCCGGGACATCATGACCGATTCCGTCTACTACGTCAGCCGCGCCGACACCCGCGAGCACTGTATGGCGATGATGACCGAAAGGCACTTCCGCCATCTGCCCGTCATCGAGGACGGCAAGCTGATCGGGCTGCTGTCCATAGGCGACCTGGTCAAGGACGTCATGAGCGAACAGAAGTTCATCATCCACGAACTCGAACGCTACATCACCGGCGAACGCGGCTGACGCCGGCGGGCTCTCGCGGCTATCCCGCCGCGAGCGTCCTGAACGCCGGCACGATCAACCCCAGGCCGGCGGCCAGCAGCAGCACGAACACCATGCGCTTGACGGTCTTCATCGAATCGGCCGTGGCGTAGCGGCGCGCCAGCCAGGTCACGCCGATCACGATCGGCAGCGCCAGCACGCTCAACCACAACGACGAAGCCATGAATTCGCCCTGTCCGGTCACCAGGGTCAGGCGCACGATGGCATTGAGCGAAAACAGGATCAGCAGGCTGTTGCGGATGGCGGCCAGCGGCAGGGGCTGGCGGTACAGGTGATAGACCATGGGAGGGCCGGCGCTGGAAAACAGGCCGCCCAGCACGCCCGAGACGGCGCCGAAGAACAGGAACGACTTGCGCGACGACACGCGCGCCAGCGGTTGCGCGCGCGCCACCAGCAGGACGGCGCAGGCCAGGATGGTGACGCCCAGCAGCAGTTGCAGCAGGACGGCCATCGATCCGCTGATCCACGCCAGGGCGGCGACGCCCGCCCCCACGCCCAGCAGGCTGCTGAACATGGCGGGGCGCATCACCGACCAGTTCACCTGGGGCCTGGCCCGCGCCAGCGTCACGGCGGCGTTCACCAGGGACAGCACGCTGACCACATTGGCCACCTCGGACACCGACGCCAGTTGGAATATGCCCGACAGGCCCAGCAGCACCAGGCCGAACGCAAAACCCGTCATCGTCTGCGCATAGGTGGCGAGCGCCACGCAGGCGAGGAACAGCAAATATTGGGAAATACTCATGCTTAAGGGAAGAGCCTGACCTGCCTCGGCTCTGCCCGGGCCGCGCATGGACGCGGCATGGGGGCGGATCGACGGGGGAACGGCGCGCTGGGATCTACATTTCTTGTCGCCGGCGATCATAGCATCGGCGCGCACATGTTTTGTCACAAACAGATGCGCTCATGCACCCCGCCCCTGGCGGGAGCCCGCTATCCTTGCCGCCCAGCCACCCATTGCGCCCCGCGCCGATGACGCCCCGACAGACCACGATCAACACGGTGACTCTGACCTGCTCCACCTGCGGCAGCGCCCAGTTCACCAAGCTGGACACCAACGAATACCGCTGCGGCCATTGCCATGCGGTGACGCTGGTCGAAGACAACGTCGCCCAGCGGCTCGAGAAGATCCTGCGCGGCATGCAGCAGCCGGCGCGGCCCGCCCGACCCGGGCCCGGCGCCCTGGCGGCGATCGCCGTCACCGTCGCGGCCGCCATCGCGGTGTCGGTGGCGATTTCGCTGCTGGGCTCGGATACGCGCGGCGTGCCGCGCCTGCCGCCCGCGCCCCCTCCCATCGACGCCTCGCTGGTCAAACTGACCGACGTCCGGGAAGTCCAGGCCCGGGGCCGCCGCCAGCTCGTCATGATCGTGCGCAACGAAACCGGCCGGAAGATCGAAATGCCGCGCGTCACGGCGTCCTTCTTCCAGGGCGAGCTTTCGCTTTCGTCCACGTCCGGTTCGGCGCCCGCGCGCTCGCTGCAACCGGGCGAGTACGCGCCCATGACGGTCTCGGTCCCGGACCGGGCCTATACGCGCTATGACCTCCAGGTGTCCCCGCCGGTCCCCGCCCGCGGCAGGAACAACGACGTGGCCGCCAGCAAGGTGCAACTGGTGCGCAACGACGGCAGCTACCGCCTGGTCGGCCTGCTGAAGAACAACGGGGCCCAGGCGGCCAACAGCAGCCAGGTCACGGTAATGCTGTACGGCGGCGATGGAAGGCTGATCGGCATCGGCAACGCCTACGGCGCCGCCAGCCCGCTCGCGCCGGGCGCGCTGACGGCCTTCGACGCGCGCTGCGAAATGCTGGCCGACGGCGCGGTCGCCTCCTACGACTACATGGTGCAAAGTGAAGGCTGACCGTTCCGAATCCAGGCGCCTGTCCAGGCCGGCCATGGCCGGCCTGGGCCTGATCCTGCTTGCCGCCGGCGGCTATGCCCTGTGGAAGCACACGAACCTCCTGCCCGGCGGCGCGCCTTCCTCCGCCCGGCCCGCGCCGGCGGCCGCGGCCGCCCCGCCCCGGGAAGACGCCCCGCCCAGCCGCATCGTGCGCGTCAGCCCCGCCGACGTGCGGGTGATCGACCACGTGCGCCTGAGCACCGAAGAACTGCTGGATCCGCAATTCGCCCTGTTCGACCCGGCCGCGCTCACGCTGTCGGCGCCGCGGCGGCTGCTAGACGAAATCGAGCGCCCGGTGCTGTACGCGGAAGTGGTCAATACCAGCGACCGGTACGTGGCCCTGTCGCCGAAGGCGGCGATCGCGGTATTCGACGGCTCGCGCGCGCTGGACCTGAGGCAGGCCTGGAGCCTGCCGGCCCATCTGTATCCCGGCGAACGGGTGCCGGTGGCGCTGACCGGGCGCGTCGAGCGCTACACGGAAGTCAAGACGGACTGGCTGCCCGCCAAGCGCGCCGCCCTGCCCGGCCCGCGGCCCAAACTGGACGTCTCGGTCGAAAACACCGAGGCCAGCGTCGGCACGGGCACCCTGAACTTCACCTACCGCTACCGCTACAAGTACGTGACCGTCCACGGACGCGTGCGCAACGACAGTCCGGCCGAAGTCGAGAGCGTCAAGGCCTGGGTGAGCCTCTACGACGCCCAGGACCAATTGTCGGGCGCCACTTTCCAGGAGCTGCGCCTGCCCAGGCTCAAGCCGGGCGAGAGCGCGCCGTTCCAGGTAAACGTGAAGCAGCACGGCGCCAATTTCGCCCGGGTGGAAATAGTGTACGACGCGGACGCGCGCTAGCGCCGCCGGGCGGCGGGCGGCCTCCCTGCGGGCCGGGCCGGCCGGCGTCGCCCTTACGCAACAGCTATCGAGCCAAGTCTTATATAAGATATAAGACATTTGCTTGCGTCCCCCTCTTCCCTCTACAATTCGGGCCGACAACCCTTCTTCCAACCCGACTTTGAGCAGGCCTCACATGCTGGATAACTACCGCCAACACGTCGCCGAACGCGCGGCCCTGGGGATCCCCCCGCTGCCCCTTACGGCCAAACAAACCGCTGAACTGATCGAACTGCTGAAGAATCCGCCCGCTGGCGAAGAGCAGAACCTGGTCGAGCTGCTGACCCACCGCGTGCCGGCCGGCGTGGACGATGCCGCCAAGGTCAAGGCCTCGTACCTGGCCGCCGTGGCGCTGGGCAAGGAAGCTTGTGCGCTGATCAGCCGTGCCAAGGCGACGGAACTGCTGGGCACGATGCTCGGCGGCTACAACATTGGCCCGCTGGTCGAACTGCTGGACGATGCTGAAATCGGCACCATCGCCGCCGATGCGCTGAAAAAGACCCTGTTGATGTTCGACGCCTTCCACGACGTGAAGGAAAAGGCGGACAAGGGCAACGCCAACGCCAAGTCCGTGCTGCAAAGCTGGGCCGACGCCGAATGGTTCACCAGCCGTCCGGAACTGCCGGAAAGCCTGACCATCACCGTCTTCAAGGTGCCTGGCGAAACCAACACCGACGACCTGTCGCCGGCGCCCGACGCCACGACCCGCCCCGACATCCCGATGCACGCCCTGGCGATGCTGAAGAACAAGCGCGACGGCGCCGCGTTCGAACCGGAAGAAGACGGCAAGCGCGGCCCGGTCAAGTTCATCGAATCGCTGAAGGAAAAGGGCCACCTGGTCGCCTACGTGGGCGACGTGGTCGGCACGGGTTCGTCGCGCAAGTCGGCCACCAACTCGGTGCTGTGGTTCACGGGCGAAGACATCCCCTTCGTGCCGAACAAGCGCTTTGGCGGCGTGTGCCTGGGCAACAAGATCGCCCCGATCTTCTACAACACCATGGAAGACGCCGGCGCCCTGCCGATCGAACTCGACGTTTCCAAGATGGAAATGGGCGACGTGGTCGAACTGCGCCCCTATGAAGGCCGCGCCATCAAGAACGGCGAAGTCATCGCCGAATTCGAAGTGAAGTCCGACGTGCTGTTCGACGAAGTGCGCGCCGGCGGCCGCATTCCGCTGATCATCGGCCGCGGCCTGACCGCCAAGGCGCGCGAAGCGCTGGGCCTGGCGCCGTCGACGCTGTTCCGCCTGCCGAAGGATCCGGCCGACACGGGCAAGGGCTACACCCTGGCCCAGAAGATGGTCGGCCGCGCCTGCGGCCTGCCGGAAGGCAAGGGCATCCGCCCGGGCACCTACTGCGAACCGAAGATGACCTCGGTGGGCAGCCAGGACACCACCGGCCCCATGACCCGCGACGAGCTGAAGGACCTGGCCTGCCTGGGCTTCTCGGCCGACCTGGTGATGCAGTCGTTCTGCCACACCGCCGCCTATCCCAAGCCCGTGGACGTGAAGACGCACCACACGCTGCCGGAATTCATCAGCACCCGCGGCGGCGTCTCGCTGCGTCCGGGCGACGGCGTGATCCACTCGTGGCTGAACCGCATGCTGCTGCCCGACACCGTCGGCACCGGCGGCGACTCGCACACCCGCTTCCCCATCGGCATCTCGTTCCCGGCCGGCTCGGGCCTGGTGGCCTTCGCCGCCGCCACGGGCGTGATGCCCCTGGACATGCCGGAATCGGTGCTGGTCCGCTTCAAGGGCAAGCTGCAACCCGGCGTCACGCTGCGCGACCTGGTCAACGCCATCCCGCTGTACGCCATCAAGCAAGGCCTGCTGACGGTCGCCAAGCAAGGCAAGAAGAACATCTTCTCGGGCCGCATCCTCGAAATCGAAGGCCTGCCCGACCTGAAGGTCGAACAAGCCTTCGAACTGTCGGACGCCTCCGCCGAACGTTCGGCCGCCGGCTGCTCGGTGTTCCTGAACAAGGAACCGATCATCGAATACATCAACAGCAACATCGTGATGCTGAAGTGGATGATCGCCAACGGCTATGAAGACGAACGCACGCTGGGCCGCCGCATCAAGGCCATGGAAGCCTGGCTGGCCGATCCCAAGCTGCTGGAGCCGGACGCCGACGCCGAATACGCCGCCGTCATCGAGATCGACCTGGCCGACGTGCACGAGCCCATCGTGGCCTGCCCGAACGACCCGGACGACGTGAAGACGCTGTCGGAAGTCGCCGGCGCCAAGATCGACGAAGTGTTCATCGGTAGCTGCATGACCAACATCGGCCACTTCCGCGCGGCCTCCAAGCTGCTGGAAGGCAAGCGCGACATCCCGGTCAAGCTGTGGGTCGCCCCGCCGACCAAGATGGACGCCACGCAATTGACCGAGGAAGGCCACTACGGCGTGTTCGGCACGGCCGGCGCCCGCACGGAAATGCCGGGCTGCTCGCTGTGCATGGGCAACCAGGCGCAAGTCCGCGAAGGCGCGACGGTCATGTCGACCAGCACCCGCAACTTCCCGAACCGCCTGGGCAAGAACACCAACGTGTACCTGGGTTCGGCCGAACTGGCCGCCATCTGCTCGAAGCTGGGCCGCATTCCGACCAAGGACGAGTACATGGCCGACATGGGCGTCATCAACAAGAGCGGCGACCAGATCTACCAGTACCTGAACTTCGACAAGATCGCCGACTACAAGGACGTGGCCGACGTCATCGAAGTCTAAGCGGCCGGCGGGCCCTGCCCGCTACCGCCAGGCCCAGGCCTGCGCGACAGCCCCGGAGTACTGAACTGCCCCATGAGTTGGACATGAATCCAACCTTGAGGGGTAGTTCATACTCCGGGCTTTTTTTGGTCAGACAAATGCGGACAACTGCTCTTTAGTAATGAAACCAACCCCGACCAGCATCAGAAAGACGATATTCATCAAAAACAGCCACATCTTGCCTATGAAAGCTGGAATTTTCCACAGTCCTCGATAGCGCTTGTGATAGTCCTTCCGGAACGGGCCCGCGTAACCTATCGCCGCGCACGTCATCAATATGGCAAGCACCAAAGCGGGTACCGCGGGCGCGCGAAACTGCATGACCGTCAAGGAGGCCGACACGCCAAACATGCCTACCACTAGGTTGACGTGATTGAAGTAGCCGGCCGCGTCAATCTCATCCTTATCCATCTCCAGCATATCTTTCGTTTCTCCTTTCAAGGCGGCGCGTCCCTGCAGGAAGGATCGCTGCTTGTGTCGCGTGGCAAAACACCGGCGCGATGACCTTTGACATATCGTCGAGCGACCTGGGCGCATTCGCGCGTTGCGGCGTACTCGATAGTCTCGGCCGCTTCATTCCACGTAAGCATCCTGCCAGCCGAGCGCCCCAGTTCGCGGTAGGCCCAGAACAAATAGGTACTTGAGTTCAGCGTTAGGCCAGCGGTGCTAAGTTGCGGAAACAGCATATAGCGGTCTTTCTTGTCGACAATCGTGGTGTTATGCCCGTAGTAGACGGTCAACAGGCAAGACACGGGATGCGCCGCGTTCTCGCATTGGCCCTCGTTAAATGCGCGGCGATACTCTTGCTGGTTCCAGCCGAGCTTGATGAACCAGATTTTGGTGTCGGGCATCGTTACCGCACCCGTGGCCGGATTGACGGGCCACTTCACCCTCCCGCTCATTACCGGATTCAACCAGGCCGAGGTGTTATAGGCCTTGGTTCCAGCCTGCTCGCAAACCTGCTGCAACTCTTCCAGCGCCGGGACTTCAAGCACGAGCCCGTCGCGAGCGAGCCCCTGGCGCACCCGGCAAAGATCGTCCATGCGTCCTGCGGCATCGAAACTCGCATCGACCGCGATGATGTTGGGAATACCGCGTCGAACCAGACTGTACAGCGCGAGATTCTCCTCACCGCCCCCATCGCTCAGATTGTATGGAGCCTGGCCCGCCTCGCCCTTCATTTCCATACTCCAACGAGCGTTGCGAGTGATTGCGGAAAAGCGTTGGAGTGTCTTCGCGGCCCCCGTCCCCTCAGGCAGCCCCTGATAGTCTGCGAATGCCCCGGAAATCCGAACCGCGGTCCCTAGACCAGGATAGGGAAAATCGGCGCCACTGTATTTGCTGCTATCGCTACCGTAGACGAACGGACTCATTTCATAAATGGTCTCAGGGCGCACGTCGTGCTGCTTGTTCCCTATTCTGGCGTTCAGTACCCAACTAGGCGCATTAGGCGTCCTGCCGAGCCAATCGCGCAACGCAGCCCAATTGGCCAAATCCACCGCTAACCCTACCGTAGTCCTTCGCGGATTGCCGTTATCGTTGGTATATGCCCATTTCGTCTTTCTGTCCGCAAGCGCGTTCACCGGCCCGTTAAAACTGCGCGGCACAGGATTCAAGCCCCAGGTCCGTTCGATGCCAGCCTGATAAAGATCCCCGACATCGCTACGCAATTGCAGTCGCGTAATAGTCGTGAATGCAGCCTCGATCCCCATGCCCAGCAACTGAAACCAAGGACCGGATTGCCGGCTTCCCGTCACAACAACGGGCGATTCGCCAAAGATGTCGGGCCATCGGGCCAGATGGGCCTGCCACCGATAGGGATCGCCAGGTGCAAAATGCGCAGAATTCGGACAAGCCATGGGCCAACCCTTGGCCTGCGCGATGAGTTTTTGGAGATCGGTAAGCGGTCCCGCCTGTCTGCCTGGGTCCCCCACCCACCAAGTGGGAAGGCAGTCGGAGAAGATCTGCCGATAATCCCAGCCCTGGCGCGCCGCTTCCATACGTTTGGTGAAGTACCAAAGCGCAGCATAGCCTCCACCGGAAACGCTCGATATGGTGTCAACCTTTTCGAGAAGCCCTGAATCGAACAGACCCTGCATGACGCCATGCGCAAACAGGCCCGCTCGCGTGCCACCACCAGACAAAGCAAGTCCGACCTGGGGAGAGGGCCGCGCAGCGCGCTCCGCGCGGAAATCACAGGCCAATGTTTCCGGCGTTGTCTGAGCGATCGGTATGCGTGCTGCAAGCGGGCCATCCGGGATCGGACACTCGGCGTTTGCAACCCCTACATGAACAAGGACGAAAAAAAAGAAACGGCTGGACTGAGGCATGTATGTCTCCCAGATTGCGCTTCATTAAAACGTCGGCGTCACAACTTGATTCAAATATATACGAAATAACTATAATTGTTGTGAGAAGTTTGCCGACCCATTCCAGTGCGCCTAACTGGCCTCTTTGCCATTGCGAGTCTCATTGCCAGCTCCCAGACCTTTCACGCCCTCCTTCGTTGCCGCCGCCGGCTCCCCGCCCCTGAGGATCATTGCGCGATGACCCGGCTTTTGCTGCCGCTGCCGCTATTGCTGGCGCTGGCCGGCTGCGCCACCGCGCCGCCGTCCAATACCGAGAATATCTGCGCCATCTTCCGCGAAAAGCCGGACTGGCACGACGCCGCGCTGAAGGTACAGAAGAAATGGGGCGCGCCGGTGCCGGTGCCGATGGCCATGATGTACCAGGAGTCCTCGTTCAAGCAGGACGCGGTGCCACCCCGCTACTACTTCCTGGGCATCATTCCCTGGGGCCGGGTCAGTTCCGCCTATGGCTATGCCCAGGCCAAGGACGAAACCTGGGCCGACTACAAGAAGGACGCCGGCGGCTGGGGAGCCAGCCGCGACGACTTCGCCGATGCCCTGGACTTCATGGGCTGGTACATGAACAGGACCCAGCGCCTCAACGGCATCTCCAAATGGGACGCCTACGGCCAGTACCTGAACTACCACGAGGGCTGGACGGGCTACCGCAATCGCAGCTATGACCGCAAGGCCTGGCTCAAGACCGTATCGCAGAAGGTCCAGGCGCGCGCCGAGAAGTTCAGCGCGCAGTACAAGGGCTGCGAGAGCAGCCTGACGCGGGGCGGATGGTTCTGGTAGATCCTCGGCGGCCGCAAGATGGCCGCACGCCTATCGGGCGACACGCTGGGCGGTCACTTTCAACTCTTCGATGAACTCGCCCACGATCAACGACACCATGCGCCCCGCCGTCGTCACGACCGTGGGCTTGAGCTGGATCGTCGGCAGGAAGGGGCGCGCGGTCAGCCGGGGAAAGGAGTCGGTGTGAAGATGGAATTCGTCTATCAGGCCGACGCCGCTGCCAAGATCGATCAAGGAGCAAGCCAGGTAGGAGTGATTGATCGTCATGATGAAGTTGCACGGCACCTTGTCCTGCCTGAACGCCTCCCGCACCAGACTGTTTGAGGTCGTATCGTCGGGAAACGTCAGGATGGGGTAGTCGACCAGCAATGCCGGCGTGACGGACTCGAACTGCGCCAGCGGATGATCCCGCGGCATCACGCAATGCACCGAGGCGTCGCACAGCTCCATGACGTCCACGTTCGACGGGTCCTTGGGGCTCAGATCCAGCAGCCCCAATCCCACCTGCCCCAGCCTCACCCGCTCCAGCACTACCTTGGTGCTGTGGACTTCAACGTCGAAGCGGACCTTGGGATGCCGCGTGCGGAATTGGGCGATCGCCCGCCCCAAAAGCGCCGCCGACAGATTGGACACCGTGGCAAGGACGATGCGGCCCGCATGCCCCTGGCGCACTTCGTTCGCAAGATCCTGCAAATGAAAGATGTCGCCGAAAATGCGCTCCATCTCAGGGTACAGAAATGTCGCTTCGGCTGTCGGAATCAGCTTCCCTTTCGATCGGACGAAGAGCTTTACCCCCAGCTCCTCCTCGGCGAGCTGGATCGATTTCGTCACCGCCGGCTGTGTCAGGAAAAGCATGCGCGCAGCACCGGAAATCGACCCTGCGCGCATGACGGCACGCACTGCGGATAAATAACGGATATTGAGCATTAGGGTTTACACCTTATCAATTTTATTTTGGTTCATTCCAACTAAATACTAATAGACGCAATGGGATGCGCAATCCTAGACTTCCCCTACCGATAGACCACCTCAGGGGAATTCAGTGTCTGTACAGCTTGATTGGCATCAACGTTCCAACCAACTCAGCATCGAAGGGCGTGCGTACATCGACGGCGCCTACGTCGATGCCATTGATTCGGAAACTTTCGCCTGCATCAACCCGGCCACGGGCAAGGCCCTTGCCCAGATCGCCTCCTGCAAGGCTGCGGACGTCGATCGGGCCGTCGCCAGTTGCCGCGGCGCATTCGAGCGCGGCGACTGGTCGCGCATGCCTCCCCTGGAGCGCAAGCGCATCATGCTGCAGTTTTCCGCCCTGCTCCTGGCGCACCGGGAAGAGCTCGCGCTGCTGGAGTCGTTGAACGTTGGCAAGCCCATCACCAACGCATTCAATGGCGATATCGTTAGCGCCGCCACGACGATCCAGTGGTATGCCGAAGCCATCGACAAGGTCTACGGCGAAGTGGCCCCTTCGGGCCATGCGATGACCACCATGGTCATCCGCGAGGCGCTGGGCGTGGTGGCTGCCGTGGTGCCCTGGAACTACCCGCTGTCCATGGCCTGCTGGAAGCTCGGCCCGGCGCTGGCCTCCGGCAATTCGGTGGTCCTCAAGCCCGCGGAGCAATCGCCGCTGACGGCGATCCGCATTGCCCAATTGGCCACCGACGCCGGCATTCCGAAGGGCGTGCTGAACGTCGTCCCCGGCTTTGGCGAAACCGCGGGCCGCGCCCTGGGCATGCACATGGACGTCGATGCGATCGGCTTCACCGGATCGACCGAGGTCGGAAAACTGTTCATGCAGTATTCGGGTCTGTCCAACATTAAGCGCATCGGCCTGGAACTGGGCGGCAAGAGCCCGCATATCGTGCTGGCGGATTGCAGCGACCTCGATGCCGCCGCGCAGTCGGTCGCCGCGGGGATCTTCGCCAACGCCGGCCAGGTCTGCAATGCCGGCTCGCGCCTGATCGTGGACCGGGCGATCAAGGACGTATTCCTGGGCAAGGTCGCCGAGCATGCCGCCCGCCTGCGCCCCGGCGACCCGCTGGATCCCGACACGCGCCTGGGCGCGATCATCAGCGAGAAGCAACTCGACCGCATCATGTCGTACGTCGAGTCCGGCACCCGGCAAGGCGCCAGCCTGATCGCGGGCGGCCGGCGCGCCCGGGAGGAATCCGGCGGCTTCTTCATGGAGCCCACCGTCTTCGCCGACGTCTCGCCCGATATGCGGATCGCGCAGGAAGAGATCTTCGGACCGGTGCTGTCCGCCATCACCGTGTCGGGCGCGGACGAAGCGATCGCCGTGGCCAACGCGAGCCAGTATGGCCTGGCCGCGGGCATCTGGACCGACAACGTCAAAACGGCCATGAATGCATCGCGCATGCTGCGAGCTGGCGTCGTGTGGGTGAACTGCTTCGACCGCGGCAGCATGTCCGCCCCGTTCGGCGGATTCAAGCAATCGGGCTTCGGCCGGGACAAGTCCTTGCATGCCTTCGACAAGTACACCGACTGGAAGTCCATCTGGCTTGCGCATTGATTGATTGATCGATTCACGACAACGACACACCAAGGGGAAACACATGAAAATCAAAGACACCACCACCAGCAGCGCGGTCCATGGCGTAACGCGCCGCTCGATCCTCAAGGCGGCCGCCGCGGCGCCGCTGGCCGGCCTCGCCTCCTGGGCGCCCGCCGCAAGCGCCGCCCAGTCGATTACCGTGACCTGCTGGGGCGGAGACTATGAAAAGAACGTGCGCGCGATCTTTGCCGAACCGTTCACCAAGGAAACCGGCATCGGCGTAAACATCGTCAACAACGCGGACCTGACGAAGCTCAAGGTCCAGGTTCGCAACAACAACGTCTCCTGGGACGTCTTCGATAGCATCGGGCCGCATATTCTCTCCGCCTCCAAGGACGGCATCTGGGAACCCATCGACCGCAACATCGTGGACACCTCCAGCCTGATCGTGCCCGGAGGCGCGGACCACGTGGGGACTTTCCTCTTCGCCGCGGGCATCGCCTATGACCCAAAGCGCTTTCCCTCCGGCAAGTTCCCGACGAACTTCAAGGAGTTCTGGGACGTGGAGAAATTCCCCGGACGCCGCGCCCTGCGTCCACGCGTGAGCGAAATGCTGGAAATCGCGCTGGTGGCGGACGGCGTGGAACCGTCCAAGCTGTATCCGCTGGATGTCGAGCGCGCTTTCAAGTCGCTCGAACGCATCAAGAAGCACGTCCGGAAATGGACCGAGACCACGCCGGAAACGATATCGCTGGTGATAAACAATGAAGTGGATTTCTCCTACAGCTTCATCACCCGCGTCATCCCTTCTCAGCAGGCCGGCAATTCGATCGACATGCCCTTGTCGCAGACCGTGAACGCCACTGAGTACCTGGCCGTGCCCAAGGGATCCAAGAACCGGGAAGCCGCGATGCGCTACATCGCCTTCGTCCTGCGCCCCGACCGCCAGGCCGAGTTCTCCAATCGCATGTTCTTCTCGCCGAATAACAAGGCAGCGGCGGGGCTGGTGCAGGAAGCCACGAAGAAGTACCTGCCCGACATGGCCAGCAGGGAAAACATCGTCATCGACGACGCGTGGTGGGCGGACAACTTCGAAGCGCTCCAGAAGCGCTTCACCGGCTGGCTGCTCGTCTAGGGCAGCGCGCAGTAAGGGTGCCGGAGACCGATCCGGCACACCGCCCTCTTTTCGGAGATTCCGTCGATCATGGTCAGCATGCTTGGAAAGCGGCATGCGGCGCTGCTGTTGGCGCCCGCTAGCCTGCTGTTGTGCGTCTTCTTTCTCTATCCTCTGTGTGTCGTCGCTTGGAAAAGCGTGTACTCGGGGGGCTACACCCTGGCCTCCTACGCGTCGCTGTTCGAAGGCCCCCTGTTCGCCAAGGTCCTTGCCAATACGCTGAAGGTGTCTTTCATCGCGACCCTGCTCAGCACGCTGGGCGGCTATTGCCTTGCCGTTCACATCGCTCGCCAGAACGGCGCCCGGCGCCTCATCTACCTGACTCTCGTAATGGTTCCCCTGTGGACCAGCGTGCTGGTCAAGAGCTTTTCGCTGACGGTGCTGCTGGGCGACCAGGGCCTGTTGAACCGGGCGATCGTCAGCCTGTTCGGGGAACAGGCCCGGATCCAGATGCTGTTCAACGGCACCGGCGTGATCATCGGGATGATCAACTACCTGCTGCCGTTCACCGTCTTTCCCATCCTCGCCAGCCTGCTGGCCGTGGATCCGCTGCTGGCCCGCGCGGCCAGGCTGATGGGCGCCGGTCCGATCCGCATTTTCCTGCGCATCACGCTGCCATTGAGCATGCCGGGCGTCATGGCGGCCACCCTGATGGCGATGACGCTCTCCCTGGGCATGTTCGTCACGCCCGCGCTTCTGGGCGGACGGCAGGACATGATGATGGCCAATCTCGTCGACCTCTATACCCGCCAGATCCTGGACTGGGAAGGCGCATCCGCCATCGCCATGATTCTGCTGGCCCTGTCGGGCGCATTCATCCTGCTGCTGCTGAAGACTCAGGGCGGCGCTCCCGGCCAGAAGGAGCCCACCGCGTGAAGACTACCCGATTCTCCAAGTTCCTCGGCCGTTGCAGCACAGCCCTTCCGTGGGCGATCGCCATCCTGGGCTACGTGTTCCTGGTCGGTCCGATCGCCATCATCGTCGCCGCGTCGTTCAGCGGCGGCCAGGAAATCACCTTTCCTCCCGAGCACCTGTCGTTCGAACTCTATCGCGCCTTCTTTTCCGACCCGTCGTGGTGGCAGCCGGCGCTCCAGAGCCTGGCCGTCGCCCTGCTCACGTCGATCCTGGCGCTGGCGGTCACCTTGCCCGCGGCGTATGCGCTCAACCGGTGCCGATTCGGCGGCCTGAAGGCGGTGGAGCTGTTCTTCATCAGCCCCATGCTCATCCCGGTGATTTCGCTGGGGCTGGGGGTGTACATCTTCTTCTCCTCCGTCCGCATCGACAACACCACGCTTGGGCTGGTCATGACCCACAGCACGCTGGTGATGCCGTTCATGTTCATCTCGATCAGCGCCGGCATGCGGCACACGGATCCCGCGCTGGAAGCCGTATCGACCTTGATGGGCGCCGGGCCTTTCCGGACGTTCTTCCAGGTGCTGGTTCCGCAGATAAAGACGTCGATCCTGGTCGGCCTCCTGTTTGCGTTCCTCATCTCGTTCGACGAAGTCGTGGTCGCCTACTTCATTACGGGGCCGGAAACCACGACCCTGCCGGTGCGCATGTACAGCGCCCTGCGCTGGGAGGTCTCGCCCGTGCTGACCGCGATATCCAGCATGCTGACGATCGCCTCGCTGGTCTTCTGCCTCGCCATCCTCGCATTGAAAGAATCCAATCCTAAAGCGCACAACTGAAACATGGCTTATCACGACACTCTCGCACAGACCGTTGCCTCCTTGCCCGAACGCCGGCGCAAGATCGAAAGCGCGCCGCTGCCCGAAAACCTTCATGCGCTCTTGGCGGAAGCGGCCAGCGACAACGGGTCCGCCACCCTGTGGAATTTCTTTGAAATCGGCGAAACCATCACCTACGCCGACTGCCTGGAGCGCGTCGAGCGCCTGGCGGCCGGCCTGCAGGACCTGGGCGTCAAAAAGGGCGACCACGTGGCGGTCATGATGCCGAACGTTCCCGCCATGCCGCTCACCTGGTTCGCCATCGCCACCCTGGGCGCGGTCATGGTGCCCGTCAACACCAGCTACACCCCGCGCGAGCTGACCTACGTCCTGTCCAACAGCGATGCGACGTTCCTCGTCACCCACGACTCGCTCGCCCCGTTGATCGAAGAGTTCGTGCGCAACGCGTCCACCAAGCTGCAACATGACCATGTCGTGGTCACGGGCCAGGACCACGGCTTCACTTCCTGGGAGACGCTCGCGGATACGCCGCGCCGCCCGCTGGACACCTCCTCGGTCGGCCACGGTGATCTCCTGAATATCCAGTACACCTCCGGCACCACGGGGTTCCCCAAGGGCTGCATGCTGACGCAGGAGTACTGGCTGGTAAGCGGCAAGGCGAACGCGTTCCGCGACGGCCGCCGCTACCGCAACCTGCTGGCGCCCACGCCGTTCTACTACATGGATCCGCAGTGGCTCCTGCTGATGACGATCTATCAGCGCGGCACGCTGTTCGTGGCGAACAAGCAGAGCGCGTCGCGCTTCATGCAATGGGTCAGGGATTATGAAATCAACTTCTGCCTGATGCCTTACCTGATCTACAAGCAGGAGCCGCAGCCCGAGGATGGGAAGAATCGTCTGGTGCGGGCGAACATCTACGGCGCGCCGCGCGACCTGCACGCCCGGATCGAGCAGCGATTCGACGTGGTGGCGCGCGAAGCCTTCGGCATGACCGAAGTGGGCCCGGCCATGTTCATGCCGATCGAAGCGACCGACATGGTGGGCTCCGGCGCTTGCGGCGTGCCCTCGCCTTTCCGCGAGTGCAAGGTGATCGACGAGTCCGGAAACGAGGCTGCCCCAGGCGAAGTGGGCGAACTCTGCATCCGGGGACGCGGCATTCTCCTGGGCTACTACAACAACCCGTCGGCCACCGAAAGCGCATTCCTGGATGGCTGGTTTCGCACCGGCGACGCCTTTCGCCGCGACGAGAGAGGCTACTTCTACATCCAGGGCCGCTACAAGGACATGATCCGCCGCAGCGCGGAGAACATCGCCGCGCGCGAGGTGGAAGCGGTGCTCAATGGATTGAACGAAGTCGGCGAATCGGCGGCCGTTCCGGTGCCCGATTCCATCCGCGGCGAAGAGGTGAAAGCCTATATCGTCCTGCGCGAAGGCGTGCCCGCGAGCGACGAGTCCTTGCAACGGATCATCGCCGGTTGCCAGACGAACCTGGCGAAGTTCAAGGTTCCCCGCTACTACTCCTTCATCGACGCGTTGCCCAAGACCGCCTCGCTGAAGATCGCCAAGGGCACCTTGCGCGAGCAGGCCACGGACATGAAGGAACGCACTTTCGATCGCCAATCCGGGCAATGGCTGGATGCCCCGAATATGGAGAAATCGGCATGAACGATTTCGATGCCATCATCATCGGCGGCGGCCACAACGGCCTGGTCTGCGGCGCCTACCTGGCACGCCGAGGCGCCAAAGTGTGTGTGCTGGAGCGCAAGGCGCAAGTGGGCGGCGCGGTCGTGACCGAGGAACTCTGGCCGGGCTACCGCGTTTCGCCGGCTTCCTACCTCATGGCATTGCTGCAACCAAAGGTCATGCTCGACCTCGATCTGAAACGGCACGGCCTGGAAGTCATCGCGCAAACCCCCACCTTCCAGCCTCTGGAGGGCGACGCCTCGTTCACCTTCTGGCACGATCCGGAACGCCTGAAAAGCGAGTTCGCCAAGTTCTCGCGCAAGGATGCCGACGCCTATGCCGGTTACCTGGAATTCATGAAGACGGCCGGCGAAAAAGTACGCGCCCTGCTGTTCCAGGCGCCGATCAACCCCACCTCGGCCAGCCTGCCCAAGCTGCTCGAACTCGCGAAATTCGGGTGGCGCAACCGCGCGGCCCTGGACCAGCTCTACGACATCTACGATCTGCTCACCCTCAGCGCCTACGACTTTCTGGGGCGATGGTTCGAATCCGACGACGTCAAATCCGTGCTGGGGTTCTATGCCTCTGCGGCGGGCGGCACGATGAGCATGAAAACGCCCGGCTCGGCCTACATTCTGCTGCGCGGCTTTCTCCGCGACAACACGACCGCGGCTGGCGGGCCGGGGATCATCCGCGGCGGCATGGGCTCGATCTCGCAAGCCATTTTGCGCGCCGGATCCGAATACGGCATGCAGGCCCGCTGCAATGCCCAGGTTGAAGAGATCCTGGTCGAGAACAACCGGGCCGTCGGCGTGCGGCTCGCCGGAGGCGAAACCTTGCTCGCGCGGGCCATCATCAGCAACGCGCCGGCCAAGCTGACCTTCCAGCAACTCCTGCGCGACACGCCGCTGCCCGAGGCGTTCCGGCAGGAAGTGGCCCGTATCCGCGACCGGTCCACGTCCTACAAAGTCCACCTGGCCCTGAACGGCCTGCCGCGCTTCCGGCTGTTCGATCCGGAAAGCATGGGGTACGACTATCCCACGCTGGTCAAGATCGGCCCCAGCATCGATTACATCGAACGCGCGTTCGACTGCTCGAAATACGGCGAGTTTGCGCGCAACCCGTGCCTGGCGGTGCTGACGCCGTCGGCGCTGGACGACACCCTGGCCCCCGCCGGCCACCACGTAATGAGCATTTTCGGCTCGCATGCGCCCTATCGCCTGAAAACGGGCGACTGGACGGACGCCGATCGCCAGGCGCTGTACGAATGCACGATTGCCACCCTGGAAACCCATGCGCCCGGCATCCGCGCGCAGATCCTGCACGGCCAGATCAAAGTGGCGCCGGACTTCGAACGCGAGTTCTTCCTTCCGGGCGGGCATGTGCATCACGGCGAACTCAGCGCCGACCAGATTTTCTTCAAGCGTCCGGCAAAGGGTTTTGCCGACTATCGAACGCCGGTAAACGCCCTGTTCATGTGCGGCGCCTCCACGCACCCCGGCGGCGGCGTAACAGGCGTCCCGGGACACAATGCGGCCGCCGTGGTCGGGAAGTTCCTGGGCAACTCGAACTCCAAAGGCTGACGACATGGGAATGGTAGATTTCATAGACATCGGCAAGCGCTACGGGAACACCACCGCGCTTGAATTGATCAACCTGAGCGTCGAGCGCGGGGAGTTCCTGACATTGCTCGGCCCCAGCGGCTCGGGCAAGACCACACTGCTCAACCTGATCGCCGGCCTGATCAAGCCGACCACGGGCAAGCTGCTGATCGACGGCAAGGACACGGCCAGCCTCTCTCCGGGTGAGCGGGGGCTGGGCATGGTTTTTCAGAACTATGCGCTGATGCCGCACATGACCGTTTTCGAGAACATCGCCTTCCCGCTGCGCGTGCGGCGCGTGGCCGAAAAGGACATCAAGCGGCGCGTGCGGGAAGTGCTCGACCTGGTGCGCCTGTCCAACGTCGAGCAGCGCAGGCCCAAGGAGCTATCGGGCGGCCAGCAGCAGCGCGTCTCGCTGGCGCGCTGCATCGTCTACTGCCCTTCGCTCATTCTGATGGACGAACCGCTGGGCGCGCTGGACAAGAAATTGCGCGAACAAATGCAATTCGAGATCAAGCAACTGCACGCCGATCTCGGCATCACGATGGTGAACGTGACGCACGACCAGGAAGAAGCACTGACGCTCTCCGACCGCATCGTGCTGATGAACAACGGCGCGATCGAACAGATCGGCACGCCGTCCGAACTGTATTTCTCGCCCCGGACCGTGTTTGCCGCGGATTTCATCGGGCAGGGAAATTTCTTCGACGCCAGGATGATCTCCGCCGACGACGGCCATTTCGAGGTCGAGACCGCGGGCTTGCGCCTACGATGCGCGGGCGCGCGGCGCCCGGGCAAAGCCGGCGACGCCTTGACGGTATTGGTTCGCCCCGAGAACTTCGTGCTGCGCGCGGCCGATGCCGCGCGCGTCGCGCCGGCCGAGAACTGCCTGCGCGCCGATGTCGTGGATCACCTGATCCTTGGCGGCACGGTCAAGCACCGTGTGCGGCTGGCTGGCAATAAGGAGATCACCGTGCAGCAATCCAACCATCCGGGCACGCGTTTGTACGGCAAAGGGGAGTCCGTGCAGGTGTGTTTCCTGCCGGAAAGCGCCATCGCGCTGCAACCGTCCGATAAAGGCTGAATCATCATGATCATCGATTTTGCGAGCCGTCCGCCCCTGGCGGAATTCATAATCAACACGCAGCACATGGACAACTATCGGCGCGTGTACGCCAAAAGCGAAAGCCTGGTACCGAAGGCGTCGGGACCGGAAGCGCTGGCTGACTACCTTGCGCTGTACGACCGCCTGAATGCCAAGCACGTGGTGCTGAAGGCGCGCGATGCGCAGACCACCATGGGGTTCAAGGTTCCGAACGAGGTGATCGCGGATTTCTGCGAAAAATTCGGCCCGCGGTTCATTGGGTTCGCCGCGGTGGACCCGCATCGCGGCGCGGACGCGCTGGATGAGTTGAATCACGCCATCCGCGACCTCGGCTTGCGCGGGCTCAACGTCCAGGGATTCGAGCATCAGTTGGCCATCAATGATCCCAAGCTGATGGCGCTCTATGAACTGTGCGCTGAACTCGACATCCCGGTGAACATCCACTGCGGCATGAATTTTTCGCTATCCAGCAAGGCCATCTACGGCCATCCGCTGGCGCTGGACGATGTCCTGACCGCATTCCCGACCCTGCGGGTGTGCGCGTCGCCGCCTGGGTGGCCCTGGATCTCGGAGCTCATCGCCATGGCATGGCGCCATCCCAACCTATGGATCGGGCTGAGCGCCGTGCGGCCGAAACTGGCGGGCACTCCGGGTTCGGGCTACGAACCGCTTTTGCGGTATGGAGCCGGCCTGCTCAAACAGCGCGTTCTGTTCGGGTCGGGCTATCCGATGATTCCGGTAGACCGCTCGATCGCCGAAATCGAGGAGCTGGCGCTGACCGACGACGTGCGCCGGGCGTGGCTGTATGACAATGCAGCCGCGTATCTGCGTCTGCATTGAACCCGGGCCCGCGTTCGGTACAACCGAGAATCCCGGTCCGGAAGCCGGAGGCCGGGATTTTCACCCGCGGGCGTACTCCGCGGGGCGTCCTCAGAAGTCCATGCTCGCGCTCAGCGAGAACGTGCGCGGCCCGCCCAGCACCAGGTAGCCGTTGCCGGGATAGCCGCCCACCGAGGACCAGTAGTTGCGGTTGGCGATGTTGTCCACGCGCGCCCGCAGGGTCAGGACGTGGCCGTCCACGTCCATCATGTAGCGCAGGCCGGCGTCGAAGCGGGTCCAGCCGGGCACCTTGAGCGTATTGGCGTCGTCGGCGTAGGAAGAGCCGGTGTAGACCATGCGGCCGTCCACGGCCAGGCCGGGAACGCCGGGGATGTCCCATTCCACGCCCAGGTTCGCCTGGAAGCGCGGCACGCCGATCACGCGGTTGCCGTCGATGGCGGGCGTGCCGGTCGAGCGCTGCTCGGCGTCCAGCCAGGTCAGCCCGCCCAGCAGGCGCACGCTTTTCACGGGTTCGCCGTACATCGTCAGCTCGATGCCCTGATGGCGGTCCTTGCCGGAGGTGGTCAGCTCGTTGTTGGCGTTGTACATGGCGCGCGGCTTGTCGGTGGAAAACAGCGCGAGGCCGCCGCCCAGTCGATCCGATTCGTACTTCGCGCCGATTTCCTTCTGCTTGGAGACAAAGGGCGAAAGGCTCTCGCCGACGTTGGGCACCGGCCGGCCGCCAGCGACCGCGGGCGCGGTCGGACCCGCGACCAGCGCCTCGATGTAGTTCGCGTACAGGGACACGCTGGGCGCGACCTTGACGACGATGCCGGCGGCGGGCGAATTGTGGCTGGCGTCGTAGGCGCCGCTTTCCTTGCCGGTGTTGTACGCGTAGTCCCGCTGGGACAGGCGCTGGTGGCGGATGCCGGCCGTCAGCAGGACCTTGTCGTCCAGGAACGACAGGGTATCGCCGATGGCGTAGCTGCTCAGGCGAGTGCGGCCTTGCAGCGCCGGATCGTCCAGGTCGTTGCCGCGCAGCGCGGCGGCGCTGAATGCCGGCTTGTCATACGAAACCGGATCGTAGATGTTGGTGGCGAACGTGTTCTGCCAGTCCATCACGTAGGCGTTTTTCTTCTTCAGGTCGAAGAAGGATGCCGACACGACGAACTCGTGGCCCACCGGGCCGGTGCGCACCTTGCCGCGCAGGCCCAGTTCGCCCGTGTTCACGCTGTCTTCACGGGTGTTGTCGAAGCGATAGAAGCTGCCGGCGCCCGTGCTGCCGTTGCTCAGCGTGACGTTGCCGAGCGAATTGGCTTCGTCGCTGCGGCGAAAACCGTACGCCGCATAGGCCGTCAGCTTGTCGCTGAAGTCGTGCTCGGCGCGCACGGTGCCGAAAACGTCGCGCTCATTGGAATAGGACCACGGCTGCGCATAGTTGGAGCTGGCGTCCGGCGCATCGGGCACGGAGGTCACGCCGGCGCCCAGCGTCACGTTGGGACGCGCGCGCTTGAGCTTGTTTTCCTGCCAGCCGATGTCCGCCGACAAACGCGTGTCGGCCGAGCGCCAGTCCAGGCCCAGGGACACCAGGCTAGTGCGGGAATGCTCGTCGTCGATGCCGGTGTCGCCGCTGCGCTGCGCCGCGTTGAAGCGGATGCCGGTGCTGTCGCCCGGGCCGAAACGGCGGGCGATGTCGGTGGACAACTGGAACTGGCCGCCGCTGGACACGCCGGTGGTGACGCGGGTCAGAGGGTCGTTCGGCGCGCGCTTGGGCACCAGGTTGATCACCCCGCCGATGCCGCCGCCGCCCGGCGCCGCGCCGGTCAGGAAGGTGGACGCGCCGCGCAGCACTTCCACGCGCTCGAACAGTTCGGTGGCGATGTACTGGCGCGGCAGCAGGCTGTACAGGCCGTTGTAGGCCACGTCGTCGGAGCCGAGAATAAAGCCGCGGATGAAGTACGACTCCTGGAAGTTGCCGAAGCCGCGCGCCACGCGAACGCCCGAATCATTCTGCAGCACGTCGCCCACGCTGCGGGCCTGCCTGTCCTGGATCAGCTCGTTGGTGTAGCTGGTGATGCTGAACGGCGTATCCATGATGTCCTGCGTGCCGAACAGGCCGATGCGGCCGCCGCGCGCGACCTGCCCGCCCGCGAAGGGCTCGGCCAGGCCGCCGGCCGACGCGTCCGCGCTGGCCTCGACGGTGATGGCATCCATGGAAACGACCGGCCCCTGGCCAGTGGCGGGAGCCGGCGGCGCGGCGTTCTGGGCGTGGACGGGAAGGCACCACGGAAGCGCGGCCACCATGCAGGCTAGGGTCTTGATTTTCATGTCGGGATGTCCGTTCATGCGGAAGAAATCGGGGAACTACGGAATCCCGATGGGGCGGGTGCGCCATGCAGGGGCGCCGCCGGTCCCGAAGGGACGCGGCCGGCCTCCGGCACCATGGGGCTTCAACTCTTTCCGTGCATGATACGAAAAAGAGGAATCATTCTCATTATTTATCTTAGATGCTAAACATGTGAATGTTGCCGAGCGGCAACGGCCCTAAAAATCGCCAGGTGAGTCAGTGTCAGACACCCGTACGCGACGTCGCTACGGTTTGCTGGGGTGGTCATGGGTGTCTGACACCCGCGAAGATGCGATTGCTGCCGCCGGGTGTCTGACACCCGGGAAGCACTGGAGCAAACTGAAGGCCGTCCCGTACGGGTGTCAGACACCTGACCTAAATCGAAGAGCGACCAAGTGTCTGACACCCGTACGCGACGCCGCTACGGTTTGCTGGGGTGGTCACGGGTGTCTGACACCCGCGAAGATGCGATTGCTGCCGCCGGGTGTCTGACACCCGGGAAGCACTGGAGCAAACTGAAGGCCGCCCCGTACGGGTGTCAGACACCTGACCTAAATCGAAGAGCGACCAAGTGTCTGACACCCGTACGCGATGCCGCTACGGCTTGCAGGGGTGGTCACGGGTGTCTGACACCCGCGAAGATGCGATTGCCGCCGCCGGGTGTCTGACACCCGGGAAGCACTGGAGCAAACTGAAGGCCGTCCCGTACGGGTGTCAGACACCTGACCAAGAGACGACTGCCGACGCCGGTGTCAGACACCTGCCCTTCGGACTCTCACCCTTCCACCGGCGCGCGGCTGGCATCGTAGTCGCCCGGGGCCAGCGGTTCCAGCGGAAAATGCGGGCCGGCGCGCTTGCGGAAATCGAAGAGCGACCAGTCCGAGCTGGTGACGCCGGGGCTGTCGCACTCCACCAGCGCCGAGGAAATCGGCACGAACACCGGTCGGCAATACATGCGCGACTTGACCAGGATGTAGCGCGCCTCGGTGGGCTCGACCCCCAGGCTGCGGAACACGCCCAGGTCCCAGGGTTCGTGGGTGCGCTCGGTAATGACCAGCCTGGCCGCGCCGATATCGAGCACGGCGCTGCGGCCCATGCTGACGAGCTGACCGGTGTAGGTGGGCCCCGTGATGACGTATTCGCCGTTGGTGAGCGCGCTTACGGTGCCGCGCAGCGTGACCGGACTGGCCGGCCGGCCGATGCTGTCGATGGGCCGCTTGTTGCCCACGGGCAGCTCCACCTCCGCGCCGACGCCGGCGCGAGTCAGTGTGTCGACGGCCTCGGGGTCGCAATACAGGCCCGCGACGATGCCGTCCAGCCCCGCCTCCACCGCCGCCACCAGCACGTCCATCGTGTCGCAGGTTCCGCCGCTCATGCAGTTGTCGCCGTGGTCCAGCAGCAGCACGGGCTTGTCGGCGCTCTCGGCCAGCCGCCCCGCGCGCGCCAGCGATTGCGCGAGCGGTTCGCTTTCGTAGAGAAAGCCTTCGCGGCGAGCCCAGATCGCCGCGGCCATATCGCTGGCGACTCGTTCGGCCGCCTCCTGGCTGCCGTCGGCCACCGCCACCACGCTCAGGCAGGGATGGGGGATGTCGGCCAGCCCGAAACCCGCCAGCACGGACACGCCCAGCGCGCCCTCGGCTTCGGCGCGCCTGGCCATCTCCACGGCGTCGCGCATGGCGCCTTCGTCCGTGTTGCTGCGCAGCGTGTGCGACACCAGCGGCAGGCGGCGCCAGGCCATGAATGGCGCGATGCGGCCGTCGATGCTGTCGAACAGCAGCCGGCCCGCGTGTTCGCCGGTTTCGTACATGTCGATGTGCGGATAGGTCTTGAAGCTGATGATGACGTCGGCGTTCGCGACCATCTTGGGCGTCACGTTGCCGTGCAGGTCCAGCGCCACCCCGATGGGCACGCCCGGCGCGGCGCGGCGAACGCGCTCCAGCAGGTCCCCTTCGCCGTCGTCGGTGCTTTCCACCGCCATCGCGCCGTGCAGGTCCAGCAGGATGGCGCCGCAGCCCGGCGCGGCCGCGACAATGCGTTCGCATATGGCTTCGTAGGCGTCGGCGGCCACGCGGCCGCTGGGATAGGCAGTGGCCGACACCGGCGTGGCCAGTTCCGCGCCGCGCGCCTCGGCCAGGTCGATGAAGGCCGACATGGCGGTGCGCTTGCCGTGATTCTCGGCATAGGCGCCGGCATCGTAGGTGGGGCCGTCCAGCCCGAACGCGGACAGCGGCGTGGGCACCGGCGAGAAGGTGTTGGTCTCGTGGTTCATGCGGGCGATCAGGACTTTCATGCCGGCGCTCCTTCGGGGAACTGGATCCGGCCGCAGCAGCGCAGCATGGCGTGCAGCAGCACATTGCAGCCGGCCTCGAGGTGCTCGGGCCGAGCGTCCTCGATTTCGTTGTGGCTGATGCCGTCCTTGCACGGCACGAAGATCATGGCCGTGGGCGCGACCCGCGCCATGTAGACCGCGTCATGGCCCGCGCCGCTGATCACGTCCAGCGAATCCAGCCCCAGCGTGCGGGCGCCGTCCCGGACAGCCTGCACCAGCCGGGGCTCGAAGGGCTGCGGCGGGAAGTACACCACTTCCTTGCTCTCGATATCGAGCCGGCCGGGCTCCGCCAGTTCGCCGCAGGCGCGCGCCAGGGCGGCGGCCATGCTGTCCAGGGTGGCGTCGTCGGCCGCCCGCAGGTCCACGGTCAGCGCCACGCGGCCCGGGATCACGTTGCGCGAATTCGGGTAGCCGTCGATGCAGCCCACCGTGGCGCGGCCGTGCGGGGCATGGTCCAGCGCAATGCGATTGATCTCCAGCACCAGCCGGGATGCGGCCACCAGGGCGTCGCGGCGCAGCTCCATCGGGGTGGGCCCGGCGTGCGCCTCCTGCCCGGTGACGACGACGTCGTACCAGCGCTGGCCCAGCGCGCCCTGCACCGCGCCGATGGTGATGCCGCGGGCTTCGAGGATGGGGCCCTGTTCGATATGCGCTTCGAAATACGCGGCCGCCGCCCGCGGCCTGGCCGGCTCGGGGCCGTCATAGCCGATGGCGCGCAGCGCGTCGCCCACGCTAACGCCGTCGCGGTCCCGCGCCGCCAGCGCATGCTCCAGCGTGAAGGCGCCCGCGTACACGCCGGACCCCATCATCACGGGCACGAAGCGCGAGCCTTCCTCGTTGGTCCACACCACCACTTCCAGCGGCGCCTCGGTGGCGATGCCGTGCTGCTGCAGGGTGCGCAGGACCTCGATGCCGGCGAGCACGCCGTAATTGCCGTCGAACTTGCCGCCGGTGGGCTGGGTGTCGATATGGCTGCCCGTCATGACGGCGGGCAGGTCGTCGCGCAGCCCCGGGCGGCGCATGAAGATATTGCCGATGGCGTCCACGCGCACGCTGCAGCCCAGTTCGCGGGCCCAGGCGCAGACCAGGTCGCGCCCCTGGCGGTCCAGGTCGGTCAGGGCCAGCCGGCACACGCCGCCTTTGTCGGTGCCGCCGATGCGGGCCAGTTCCATCAGCGAATCCCAGAGGCGCTCGCCGTCGATGCGGATGCCGCTGACGGCCTCCAATGCGTTCATTTCCATGGTGGTTTCCTTGCGGTCTTTGCGCATGGGGCTAGACGCCCACGCCCAGATAGCGGTCCTTCACGTTCTCGTCCGCCATGAAGTCGGCGTTGCTGCCTTCGTAGACGATGGTTCCCTGTTCGATGATGAAATGGCGGTCGGCAAGCTGGGTGCAGACCTCGAGGTTCTGCTCCACCAGCAGGATGGTGACGCCCGCCCGCTTGATGGACTGGATCTGCGCCACGATCTCCTCGACGATCACGGGCGCCAGGCCCTCGACCGGCTCGTCCAGCATCAGCACGCGCGGATGGTTCATGAGCGCCCGCCCGATGGCCAGCATCTGCTGTTCGCCGCCGGACAACTGGCCGCCGCCGTTCCTGCGCCGTTCTTTCAGGCGCGGAAAGATGCGGTAGATGTCGTCCAGTTGCCACGGCGAATCGCGGCGCATGCCCAGCTTCAGGTTTTCCTCGACCGTCAGCAGCTTGAAGATGCCGCGGTGTTCGGGCACCAGGCAGATTCCCAGGGCGGCGATCTTGTGGGCCGGCAGCCCGGCGATGTCGCGGCCGCCGAAGCGCACCGCCCCGGCCTTGGGCGCGATCACGCCGGCGATGGTCTTCAAGGTGGTGGACTTGCCGGCGCCGTTGCGCCCCAGCAGCGTGACCACCGTGCCCTGCGGCAGCGTCAGCGACACGCCTTGCAGGATATGGCTCTTGCCGTAATAACTGTGGATGGCGTCGACGTGCAGGATCATGCCCGGCCTCCCGTGATCATGTTGCCCAGGTACGCGGCGCGCACCCGTTCGTCGCTGCGGATCGCGTCGGGCGGGCCTTCGACCAGCACCCGGCCCTGCTGCATCACCGTGATGGTGTCGGAGATGTCCATGACGATGTTCATGTTGTGCTCGATCAGCACCACGGTGTGGTCGTCGCGCAGGCTGCGGATCAGGCGCTTCATTTCCTCCAGGTCGTCCACCCCCATGCCGGAGGTCGGCTCGTCCAGGAAGATCGCGCGGGGCCGCGCCGCCAGGGCCATGCCCACCTCCAGGCGCCGCTGCTGGCCGTGCGACAGCGCGCCCGCGGCCACGTGGGCCAGCCGCGGCAGCCCCAGGCGCTCCAGCGCCGCGTCCACGACTTCGCGCTGCGCGCGCGCGCCCGTCGGCGGATGCCAGCAATCGAATGCGCCGGCCCGGTGCGCGCCCTGCGCCGCCAGCCGCAGGTTTTCGCGCACCGACAGGTTGGCGAACAGGCTGGTCACCTGGAAGGACCGGGCGATGCCGCGCTGCACGCGCTGGTAGTCGGCCTCCTGGGTGACGTCCTGGCCGTCGAACACGATGCTGCCCTCGCTCGCTCGCAGCGTGCCCGTCAGGATGTGGAACAGCGTGGTCTTGCCGGCGCCGTTGGGGCCGATGACGGAATGCACGGTGCGCGGCCGCACCTGCAGGTCCACCCCGTGCAGGGCCACGAATTTGCCGAAGCGCTTGACGATGCCGCGCGCCTGCATGAGCGGCGTGGAAGTGGCCTGATTCATGCGTTCGTCTCCTTGGCGGCCGGCTCCGAGCCGCCAGCGCGATGCCGCAGCGCCAGCCAGATGCGTTCTCCCAGGCCCCACAGCCCCTTCTGCATGAACAGGCTGACGGCGATCAGCAGGAAGCCCAGCAGCATCAGCCAGCGGGGCCAGAGCGTGGAAAGCCAATCGGCGAACAAGACATAGAACGCCGAGCCCAGCACCGAGGCGAACAGATTGCCGGTGCCGCCGATGACCGTCATCACCAGGATCATCTCGCTGCTGTGGTATTCGATGCTGGACAGCGGCGCAATACCGGTCATCATGGCCAGGAAGGCGCCCGCCAGCGCCGTGACGGCGCCGGAAATGGCGAATGCCGCCAGCTTGAACATCCGCACGTTGTAGCCCACCGCCGTGGCGCGCGCCTCGTTGTCGCGGATCGCGAGCAGGGTGCGGCCGAAGACGGAATTGGTCACTCGCAGCAGCAGCCAGAACACCGCCAGGAAGCAACCGGCCACGAAGCCGTAGAACCGCCACGGCGAATCCAGAGGCAGGATCTCCAGCCCGCCCACCGAGAGCGGCGGACGCGGCACGTCCAGCAGGCCGTTGTCGCCCCCGGTCAGGTCCGGCAGGCTGTAGGCCAGGAAGTAGAACATCTGCGCGAAGGCCAAGGTCAGCATCACGAAATAGGTGCCGCGCTGGCGGATCGCGAACCAGCCCACCAGCGTCGCGGCCAGCGCCCCCACCGCCATGGCCGCCAGCAGCGCCAGCGGCAGCGGAATGCCGGTGCGCGTCAGCAGAATGCCGACGGCATAGCTGCCCAGGCCGAAGAAGATGCCCTGCCCGAACGACAGCAGGCCGGTGAAGCCCAGCAGCAGGTTGCAGCCCAGCACCGCCAGGGCGTAGATCAGCACTTCCGCGGCCAGGGATCCGGACTGCATGCACAGCGGCAGCAACAGCACCACGGCCAGCGCCAGCAGCAATTGGGCGTGCGATTTCAAGCGCGTCATCATCCTCTCCCCATCAGGCCGTGGGGACGCAGCAGCAGCACCGCCGCCATCGCCACATAAATCATCAGCCGCGCGCCTTCCGGCCACAGCGTGCTCATCACGCTTTGCACCACGCCGATGAGCAGGCCGCCGACGAGCGCGCCGAAGAAGCTGCCCATGCCGCCCACCACCACGATGACGAAGGCGATGCCCAGCGCCTCCACGCCCATGAAGGGCTCCACTCCGCGGATCGGCGCGGCCAGGACCCCGGCCAGCGCCGCGGTGGCCGCGCCCAGCGCGAACACCAGGCTGAACATGCGGAACACGTTGATGCCCAGCATCGACACCATTTCGGTGGATTCGCTGCCGGCGCGCACGGCGCTGCCCAGCCGCGTGCCTTCCAGCACGTACCAGAGCAGAAGCGAGAAGACCGCGGTGAAGCCGATCACGAACAGGCGGTACTTGGGATAGATGAAGCTGCCCCACATGACCACGCCCTGCAGCGAGGCGGGCGCGGCCACGTTGTCGCCGATCGGCCCCCAGACCACGATGACCAGTTCCTGCAGCACCAGGGCCAGGCCCACGGTGATCAGGATGTGGAACTCGTGCGCCTGCGCGTAGACGTGGCGCAGCACCAGTTTTTCGGCCGCCCAGGCGCATGCGCCCACCAGCAGCGGCACGATGGCCAAGGCCAGCCAGAAGTCCAGGCCCCATTGGATGGCCTGGAAGCAGAAATAGGCGCCCAGCAGATAAAACGCCCCGTGGGCGAAGTTCACGAAGCGCAACAGACCGAAGACGATGGACAGGCCGACTGCCAGCAGGAAGTACAGCATGCCCACCCCGATCCCATTGATGACCTGGAGCAGATAGACGTTCATGGGGATGCCCGGTGGAGGAAACGAAAGGCCGCAGGACGCGCGGCCCGCGCGGGCGGCAGGCGCGCCCGCGGGGCCGGCCTCGAGGGCGGGCTAGAGCTTGCAGCCGGTTTCCGCGGGCGGCAGGAAGGACCGGCCGCTATGCACGATCTCGGCGTAGTCGTCCTTGTCCTTCATGTCCTTCTTGGCGCGCCCCTTGAGCAGGTAGTAGTTCTTCAGGACCTGGTGGTCTTCCTTGCGGATTTCCTCCGGCCCCGTCAGCCCCTGGTAGGCCATGCCTTCCATCGCGGCCACGACCTTGGCCGGATCGGCGCTGCCGGCCTTGACGATGGCGTCCAGCATGATGCGGGTGCAGATGTAGGATCCGGCCAGGCTGTAGTTCGGGTTGGCGCGGGTCTTTTCCTGGGACAGCTTCACCAGTTCCTTGTTCAGCGGCGAATCGATGCCATGCCAGTACTGGGCGCCGAAGTAGACGCCTTCGCACAGGTCGGCGCCCAGGCTTTCGAACTGTTCCAGGCCCGACGCCCAGGCCACCAGGATGGTGCAGTTCTGCTTCATGCCGAAGCTGACGGCCTGGCGCAGCGTGTCCGACGACTGCGAACCGAAGTTCAGGATCAGCAGCACGTCGGGCTTGGCGGCCATCGCATTGGTGAGATAGCCGCTGAATTCCTTCTCGGTCAGCGAGTGGTAGCTGTTGCCCACGTGCTCGATGCCCTTTTCCTTGAAGATCGCCTTGGCCGCGTTCAGCAGGCCGTCGCCGAACACGTACTGCGGCGTGATCGTGTACCAGCGCTTGGCGTTGGGCAGCGTTTCCAGCAGCGGACGGACGGTCTGCTCGATGGCGCCGAAGGTGGGCACCGACCAGCGGAACGTCGCCTTGTTGCAGTCCTTGCCGGTGATTTCGTCGGCGCCCGCGGTGGTGATGAACACGCCGCCCGCGCGCTCGACCTCCTTGCCCATGGCCAGCGCTTCCGACGACAGGATCCCGCCGGCGAAGAACTTGACGCCCTTCTGCTGCGCGACTTCCTGCACCTTGCGCACGGCCGTCGCCGGCTTGCCCTCGGTGTCCAGCACGGTATAGGCCAGCGGCCGGTCCAGCGCGCGGCCGTATTGCTCCAGCGCCAGTTTCATGCCCAGATCGGCGAACTTGCCGTTGGCGGCGAAGGGGCCCGACATGGGCACCGGACACCCGAACTGGATGGCGTCGGCTTGCGCCAGCGCGGACCGGGCGGCCCACAGCGATCCGGGCACCGCGCCAAGCGCGGCGATTTTCAGCAGGTTGCGGCGATTCAAGATGGTTCTCCCTGGCTGCCGCCGGCATTGCCGCGGCATATTGACGATGTCGAGCGCGCCCCATGCGCGTCCCCTTTCCGACTCTGTCTGCTCCAAGCTCCTGGGCGCGGCCGCCCCGAAAAGCGCGGCCTGCCCATCCCGCGACTACCATCCTATTTATCATGATAAATAGGATTATTATTATGATCAGATTGGGGGTCCGGCTCTGTCAATAGCCGCGGTATCAGGTATAACCCTGGGCCGCGGCGAGCCGTAAGCGGCGCGCCCCCGCACACCCGCAACGGAGAAACGCAATGGCGTTCGACAGTCAGGACCTACCGGCCGGCGGCATCTCCAGCCCGCCCAAGCGCAGCGATCTGGTCGCCGAAGAGATCAAGCGGCTGATCACGGCCAAGAATCTGTTGCCCGGCGACAAGCTTCCGCGCGAGAGCGAACTGCAAAGCATGTTCTCGGTCAGCAAAAGCACCATGCGCGAGGCGCTCAAGTCCCTGGAGGTGCAGGGGCTGGTGAAGGTCAGCACCGGCCCGGGCGGCGGCGCCACGGTGGTCGAGGTGCCGCTGGACCGCACCTTCCAGTTGATGCAGAATTACCTGTTCTTCAAGGAAGTGCGGATCGAGGACATCTACCAGGTGCGCAAGCTCCTGGAACCCGAGCTGGCCGCCAGCGCCGTGCCGTTCCTGACGGAGGCGCACTTCGCCGCGCTGGAACAGAACATCGCCTGCTGCGATCCGTCCGCCGAGCATGTCGAGGACCCGCTGGCGCAGCGCCAGGAGGAAATGAATTTCCACGACATCTTCGCCGCGGCCTGCCCCAACCCGTTCCTGCGGTTCAGTTGCGAAATGACCAACGAAATGATCCGGCAGCTAACGGTCTTCGACAACGAAATGCCCCTGGCCGAACAACAGCGCTTCGGCAGCGCCAACACGGGCTTTCACCGCCAGATCCTGGCGGCGGCCCGGGAACGCGACGTCGAACAGGTGCGCGCGCTGATGAGCGAACACATGCAGGACGCGATGCGCTCGGTCAAGCGCATGCACGGCAAGCTCGAGGGCCGGCTGATCCTGGATTCCGAAATGTCGCGGCGCAACGTCACGCGCAACGCGCGCCGCGGCAGCCGCAAGAAAGCCTGAAGGCGCGGCGCCCCTGCGGACGGGGCGGTGCGCCCTGCCCGCCTCAATCCAGCTTGATGGCGTTGGCCTTGATCACCGCGCTCCAGCGCTGGCGGTCTTCCTCCACATAGGCATCGACATCGGCCTGGCTGCGCGGCGCCTGGATCACCAGGCCCAGCGGCTCGAAGCGGCCGCGGAAGGCCGGATCCTTCAGCACCTTGTCCACCGCCGCCCGCAGACGCTGCGCCTCGGCCCGCGGCACGGCGCCAGGCACGGCCACGCCGAACCAGGTGGCCGCGCGGAATCCCGGAAAGCCGCTTTCCGCCACGGTCGGCACATCCGGCAGCACGGCCAGCCGCTCGCTGGTCGTGACGGCCAGGGCCTTGATCTTGCGCTCCCGCACCAGCGGCAACGAGGTACTGATCACGTCGACCATGAGCTGCGTGTCGTTGCCCATCAGCGAGGTCAGCGCGGGCGCGCTGCCGTTGTACGGGATGTGCGCCACGTCCATGCCGGTGCGCGATTTCAACAGCTCGGTCGCCAACTGCAGCGGATTGCCTATCCCCACCGAGGCATAGTTCAGCTTGCCGGGCCGCGCCTTGGCATAGCCAACGAATTCGGCCAGCGTGGCGGCGGGCACCTCGTTGTTGGCCACCACCACCAGCGGCAGCTCGGCGGCAATGCCGAGCACACGGAAATCGCGCGCCGCATCGTAGGCGATGCGCCGGTAGAGCATGGGATTGAGCACCATGCTGGCATTGCTGGCCAGCAAGAGCGTATAGCCGTCGGGCGCGGACCGCGCCACCTGCGTGGCGGCGATCATGGTGTTGGCGCCCGGCTTGTTCTCCACCACGACGGGTTGCCCGAGGTCGCGCGACAGGCCTTCGGCCAGCATCCGCGACAACTGGTCGGCCGAGCCGCCGGGGGTATAGGGCACGACCAGCTTGACGGGCTTGTCCGGAAAGGATGCCAGCGCGGCGGGCGGGCCGGCGAGCGCGAAGATTGCCACGGCCGCGATGCGGCGCAGCCTGGAGGTCAGTCTGTATGTCATTGCTTGTCTCCCGAGCTATCCAGCTCTTGTAATCGCGGCCATGCGCCGCTATCCGCTATACCTTGCGCTGGCGCCCCGCCCAGAATTCGGCGCGCAGCCTGCGCTTGGCGATCTTGCCGTTGTCGTCGCGCGGCAGCTCCGGGCGCAAGCGCAGTTCACGCGGGACCTTGTAGCGCGCGATCCGCCCGGCCAGCCATTGCGTCATTTCCGCGGGTTCGGGCGACGCGCCCGCCGCGGGCTGCACCAGCGCCATCAGGCGCTCTCCGTACTCGTCGTCCGGAACGCCGAACACCGCGCAATCCGCCACGCCGGGATACTGCATGAGCTGGTGCTCGACCTCGGCCGGATAAATGTTCACGCCGCCCGAGATCACCAGGTCCGATTCACGGTCGCACACGTACAGATAACCGTCCGCGTCCAGGTAGCCCAGGTCGCCCAGACCGATAAGGCCGTCCTTCTCCACCTCGGCGCGGGCCTCCGGGTTGTTGCGATAGGTGAAATCCGCGTAGGCCGGCTGGCGCACGTGGATCCGCCCGACCTGGCCCGCCGCGCAGGGCGTCCCGTCTTCGCCATAGATCCTTACCTGCGCGCCGCCGATGGGGCGGCCGGCGCTGCCGGGGCGGGCAAGCGCCTCATGCGAATCGATGACCGTGACCATGCCGGCCTCGCTGGAGGCGTAGGTTTCATGCACCACGGGACCCAGCCATTCGATCATGGCGCGCTTGATCTCGGGCGCGCAAGGCGCGCCGGTCGACGCGACAAAGCGCAACGACGACAGATCGTGCGCGGCGCGCGTGGCGCCATCCAGCTTCAGCATGCGCACGTACATGATGGGCACCAGGTAGACCGTATCGATGCGATGCGCTTCGATCAGGCGCAGGACTTCGACGGGATCGAACCTGTCGGTCAGGACGAAGGTTTCGCAGACCCGCAAGGCCACCTGCGCAAACACGCTGGGCGCGCTGTGGTAGATCGGCGCGGGCAGCAGCGCGCGGCATCCCGGGCGCAGGCCGTAGGCCGCTTCCACGACGGCCTCGACCTGCTCCAGATGGCGCGCCAGATGCTCCAGCGGGAATGGCGCGCGCACCACGCCCTTGGGCCGGCCCGTCGTGCCGGAGGTATAGGCCATGTGGCCGCGCGGCGCCACGCGCGGCCCGTCGTAGGGGGGCTGGCGGTCGCGCCAGGCGTCGTAGTCCTCGGCCCCGGACTGCGACGCGCCGGGACCGGCCAGCAGCACGGGCAGTCCGGCGGGCAATGCGTCGCGCAGCGGCAGCCACAGATCGGCGCTGGCGATCAGCAGCCGGGCGCCGCTATCCTCAACCAGGAACGCCACTTCCGCCGCGGTGAAGTGCCAGTTGATCGGACAGTAGTAGCAGCCCAGCCGTTTGCACGCCTGGATGATTTCAAGATAGGGCAAGCCGTTGCGCAGCAGGACGGCGATCACGTCGCCTTCCCGCAAGCCGCGAGCCGCCAGGCCGGCGGCGACCTGCTCGCCGCGCGCGGCCAGCGCCGCGCCCGACAGGCTCTGGCCGCCCGCATGGATGCCGCTGCCGGTCATGCGCCCCCCGTGCTGCGCTGCGCCTTGTCCTGCGCCGTGCGCGCTTCGATCGCCTGGCGCGCGGCGGCCCAGTCTGCATCGCTCCATTCGGCGTACTGCTTGAAGTAGGCGCCGTTGGCCAGATAATCGCCGCCATCCAGCGCAATGGTCTGGCCGTTGATCCAGTCGTAGCCCGGACTCAGCAGGAAGGCCGCCAGCTCGCCGATGTCGTGTCCGGTGCCCAGGCGCCGCATGGGGTTCTGCCGGGCCTGGGCATCGGCGCTCGTGTCCTTGGGCCGCAGCCGCGCGCTGGCCCCTTCGGTCGGAATCACGCCTGGCGCGAGGGCATTCAGGCGGATGCCGTGGCGGCCCCATTCGATGGCCAGCGATTTGGTCATGGCGTCTATGCCGGCCTTGGACATGGCCGACGGAACCACGAAGGGCGAACCGGTCCAGACCCAGGTCACCACAATGGACAGCACCGCGCCGCCGCGGCCTTCCGCGATCCAGCGCTTGCCCACGGCCTGGGTGGTATAGAAGGTGCCGCGAAACACGGTGTCGGCGATGGCATTGAAGCCGCGCGGCGACAGTTTCTCCGTGGGGCTGATGAAGTTGCCCGCGGCATTGTTGATCAAGCCCGTCAACGCCCCATGCTCTGTCCAGATGGCCTGCACCGCGGCGTCCACGGCCTCGGCGTCGCGGATATCCACCGCCTGCACCTGGACCTCGGCGCCGTGGCGTTCGCGCAAGCCCGCGGCGGCCTCCTCCAGCACGGCCGCGCGGCGCCCCCACAGATGCAGCGACGCGCCCAGGGACGCCAGCCGTTCCGCCATGGCGTGACCCAGGCCGGTGCCGCCGCCGGTGACGAGGATGCGTTGGCCGCGGAACAGGTCGGCGCGGAACATGGTTTGAGGGGGGCTTCCGGTGGGCGGGGTCTGCGGCATGGCCAGGTCTCCTGTTGGTTGAAGACCAGAATATCAACCCGCGCCATACCGCGACAATCCCGCACTTTGCGTAAACTATGTTTCCTCACAGTCAACAATCAGACTGCGCATGCCCGCCCTGCCCGCGCTGGACCTCAACCTGATACAACTGTTCGTCACCATCGTCGACGCCGGCACCTTGAGCGAGGCGGCGGTGCGCCACGGCGTCACGCGCTCGCACGTGAGCCGCAACCTGCAGAAACTCGAACGCGCCTTCGGCGCCCAGCTCATCCGGCGCAGCACGCGCCGGCTGGAACTAACGCAACAGGGCTCGGTGCTGTATGAACACGGCACGCGCATGGCGCGCGAAGTCGAGTCCGCCCGCCACGCCCTGCAGAAGCTCGGCTCCGAGCCCACGGGCCACGTTCGGCTGAGCATTCCCACCGGGCTGGGAGAGCTGGACCCCTTGCGACCGCTGCTGGTGAGCTTCGCCCTGCGGCATCCCTCTCTGACCTTGCGCGTGCTGTTTTCCAACCGGGTAAGCGACCTGATCTCGTCGGAAATAGATGTGGCGCTGCGGGTAATGAGCACGCCGCCGCAGGACTATGTGGCGCGCGCGCTCGGCGAGGTGAAATGGGTGCTTTGCGCGGCGCCCGCCTATCTGGCGCAGTTCGGCCCGCCGGCCCATCCGCGCGACCTTGCCCGCCTGCAGTTCCTGGGCCCGCCAGACCCCAGGCCCCAGGTCACGCTGCGCCTGCGCCGCAAAGATCAGTTGCACGAGGCCAAGCTCGCGCCGCGGCTGCAATCGGAGTATTTCCCGTTTCTGGCGCAGGCCACCCGCGCCGGCGCGGGCGTGGCGCTGCTGCCGGCCTATGTGGTGCATGAAGACATCGCGGCCGGACGGCTGACGCCGGTGCTGCCCGCCTATCAGGCCCTGGGACCGGGCGACAAGCTCTTCATCCTGACCACGCCCAACCCCTATCCATCGACCGCCCAGCGCGCGGTGGTCGATTTCCTGCGCACTGAAGTGACCGCGCTGCTGGGCGACTTTCTTGCGTAGGAATCCTCGCGCGGCCGCAACACCGGCGTAGGACTTTCTTGATAAAAGAGGCTTGCGAGTCGCGCGTGCCTCGGCCAGAGTATCGGGTGAGGCAGAAGGCCGCCCGCCACATCACCGGACGGGAACTTTGACGGCCCATCCAAGTCTTATATAAGATATAAGACATACGGCCGCGCAGGCGCCAGTCTCACATAGAATGACAAATGCGCAAAAACGCCAGAAAATGCCGGCTTCAGCCGGGCAAAAACCACGGAGTCCATCATGCCGCACAACACCCTAGACACCCTCAAGAATTTCAAGATCGGCAATAAATCCTGTCAGTACTATTCGCTGCCGGCGCTGGGCAAGTCCCTCGGCATCGACGTGCAGCGGCTCCCGGTCTCGATCCGGATCGTCCTGGAATCGGTGTTGCGCAACTGCGATGGCAAGAAAGTCACCGAAGAACACATCAGGCAACTCGCCAACTGGCAGGCCAACGCCCGCCGCGAAGACGAGATCCCCTTCGTCGTGGCCCGGGTGGTGCTGCAGGACTTCACCGGCGTGCCGCTGCTGGCCGACATCGCCGCCATGCGCTCGGTGGCCGACAAGATGGGCAAGAGCCCCAAGAGCATCGAGCCCCTGGTGCCAGTGGACCTGGTGGTGGACCACTCGGTCATGATCGACTACTTCGGCACCAAGAATGCGCTGGACCTGAACATGAAGCTGGAATTCAAGCGCAACCAGGAGCGCTACCAGTTCATGAAGTGGGGCATGCAGGCGTTCGACACCTTCGGCGTCGTGCCTCCGGGCTTCGGCATCGTCCACCAGGTGAACCTGGAATACCTGGCGCGCGGCGTGCACCTGGACAAGAAGAACAACGTCTACTACCCCGACTCGCTGGTGGGCACCGACAGCCACACCACCATGATCAACGGCATCGGCGTGGTGGGCTGGGGCGTGGGCGGCATCGAGGCGGAAGCCGGCATGCTGGGCCAGCCCGTCTACTTCCTGACCCCCGACGTGGTCGGCGTGGAGCTCAAGGGCAAGCTGCGCGGCGGCGTCACCGCCACCGACCTGGTGCTGACCATCACCGAAATGCTGCGCCGTGAAAAAGTGGTGGGCAAGTTCGTCGAGTTCTGTGGCGAAGGCACGGCCAGCCTGTCCGTGGCCGAACGCGCCACCATCGGCAACATGGCGCCCGAGTACGGCGCCACCATGGGTTTCTTCCCCGTCGACGAGCGCACCATCGACTACTTCCGCGGCACCGGCCGCACCGAAGACGAAATCGCCGCGTTCGAGGCCTATTTCAAGGCCCAGAAGATGTTCGGCGTGCCCGCCGCCGGGGACATCAACTTCACCAAGCTGCTGACGCTGGACCTGTCCACCGTCGCGCCGTCGCTGGCCGGCCCCAAGCGTCCGCAGGACCGCATCGAGATCGGCAACGTCAAGAACACCTTCATCGACCTGTACTCCAAGCCCGTCGCCGAAAACGGCTTCAACCAGCCCGCCGAAAAGCTGGGCCGCGCCTTCACCACCAGCGCCGGCACCCAGGTCAAGAACGGCGACATCCTGATCGCGGCCATCACGTCCTGCACCAACACGTCCAACCCCAGCGTGCTGCTGGCGGCCGGCCTGCTGGCCAAGAAGGCCGTGGAAGCGGGCCTGACGGTGCCCAAGCACATCAAGACCTCGCTGGCCCCCGGATCCCGCGTGGTCACCGAATACCTGACCAAGACGGGCCTCCTGCCCTACCTGGAAAAGCTCGGCTTCGACGTCGCCGCCTACGGCTGCACGACCTGCATCGGCAACGCCGGCGACCTGACCCCGGACCTGAACGAAGCCATCATCGGCAACGACCTGATCTGCTCGGCCGTGCTCTCGGGCAACCGCAACTTCGAGGCCCGCATCCACCCGAACATCAAGGCCAACTTCCTGGCCTCGCCGCCGCTGGTCGTGGCCTACGCCCTGGCCGGCACCGTCATGCGCGACCTGATGACCGAACCCGTGGGCCGCGGCAAGAAGGGCGACGTGTGGCTGGGCGACATCTGGCCGACCACCGAGGAAGTCGAAGCCCTGCTGAAGTACGCGCTGGACCCGAAGGCGTTCGAGGCCAACTACGGCCAGGTCAAGACCAACCCGGGCAAGCTCTGGGAGAACATCAAGGGCGTCAAGGGCGACACCTACAACTGGCCCGACTCCACCTACATCGCCGAACCGCCCTTCTTCGAGGGCTTCGGCATGACGCCGGGCGCGATCCCGACCGTCAAGGGCGCCCGCGCGCTGGGCGTGTTCGGCGATTCGGTCACCACCGACCACATCTCGCCGGCCGGCTCCATCAAGGAAACCTCGCCCGCGGGCAAGTGGCTGAAAGAGAACGGCGTCATGAAGGCCGACTTCAACAGCTACGGTTCGCGCCGCGGCAACCACGAAATCATGATGCGCGGCACCTTCGCCAACGTGCGCATCAAGAACCTCATGATCCCGGCACTGCCCGACGGCAGCCGCTTCGAAGGCGGCGACACCCTGTTCCAGCCCACCGGCGAACAGATGTCCATCTATGACGCGGCCATGCAGTACGTCGCGGCCGATACGCCCACCGTGGTGTTCGGCGGCGAAGAATACGGCACCGGCTCGTCGCGCGACTGGGCGGCCAAGGGCACCCAGTTGCTGGGCGTGAAGGCCGTGATCACCCGCAGCTTCGAACGCATCCACCGCAGCAACCTGGTGGGCATGGGCGTGCTGCCGCTGCAGTTCAAGGGCGCCGACAGCGTGCAGTCGCTGGGCATCACCGGCGAAGAAACGTACGACATCTCGGGCCTGGAAAACGGCATCAAGCCGATGCAGGACGTCACCCTGACGATCACCCGCAAGGACGGTTCCAAACAGGACGTGACGGTGCTGCTGCGCATCGACACCCCGATCGAAGTCGACTACTACCAGCACGGCGGCATCCTGCCCTTCGTGCTGCGCCAACTGCTCGCGGCCTGATCGCAGTTCAGGAAGGCCAGGGCCTGAGTCCGGTACCGTACCGGGCTCAGGCCTCTTATCTTATTGAGCCGCTACCTGGGTCAGCTTCGTGCCGCGGAAGGTGTAGTCACAGCGTCAAAAATTGAAAATGATTATCAAAATCATTATAATTGCAACCTTCCTGCGTTTGCGTTGTCCTCCATGTCCGCCAGGCTGAAAAAAGATTGGCTTGCCCATTACCGCGATCTGTTCGGCATTTTGCGGCGCAAAGACCTGGGACGGGAAGACAGCGAGGATGCCCTGCACGATACCGTACAGGGCATGCTGGAAAACGGCGTCGGCGCCATCCAGGACCCGCGCGCCTATCTGGCGCGAGGAATATCCAACCGCCTGATCAGCCGGCATCGCCATGCCAGGGCGCTGGAAATGCTGCCGCTCGACGAACTGGGAGAAGCCTCGCATTCGGTCGCGCCGGGCGCGGAGACCCACGTACGATGCCGGCAACTGGCCGATGCCCTGGCATCCGCACTGGAAGAACTGCCGCTCAAATGCCGGCAGATTTATGTCCGGCATCGGCTCGAAGGCCAGACTCACAGCGAAATCGCGCAGGAAATGGGCCTGTCCCGCAGCATGGTGGAAAAGTACATGACCCGCGCCCTGCGCCACCTCGAAGAGCGCCTGGACATCCATGCGCCCTATTGACGATCCCGGCCACCGCGCGGGGCGGCCCCCCGACGCGCTAGAGCATCCTCGCGACGCCGCCCAATGGTTTGCCCGGATGCATTCCGGCGAGGTGACCGAAGAAGAGCGGCGGGCTTTCGCCGCCTGGCGCGCCGCCGACCCGGAGCACGATCGGCGCTACGGCAAACTGGCCCGGCTGTGGGACGCCGCCTCGTCCGTTCCCGAATCGCGCCTGCGCGCCATGGCGGCGGATCCTGCCGCGCCGCCGAAGTCGCTGTCTTCGCGCCGGCGCTTCGGGCTGGGACTGGCGGCGGTTTGTACGCTGGCCGTGACGGCGGGCGCGCTTCGCCAGGCCGGCTGGCTGGAAGCATCGCCGCAATATGCCGCCGAACTGGAAACGCGCAAGGGCGAGCGCCGCCGCGTTCCGTTGCCGGACGGTTCGACGCTCGACCTGAATTCCGATACCCGTGTGACCTTGCGCTTGTGCGACGACCAGCGTTTGCTCGTTCTGCATTGCGGCGAGGTATTCCTGGACGTGGCGCCGGACGCGAGCCGCCCCTTCGTGGTGGACGCGGGCGTGGGGCAGGCCGCCGCCACAGGCACGCGCTTCGACGTGTGGCGCGACGCCGACGCAATGCGGGTCACGGTGGAGTCCGGATCCGTGCAGGTGGCGTCCGGCCGCTGGTGGCGCCGCAGCGTCCGGGAGCTTGCCGCGAATCAGCAGATCGTCGCCCGCGCCGGACAGATGCCGGAGCGTATCCAGCGCGTCAATGCCGCCGAGGTGGCCGCCTGGCAGCGCGGCAAGGTGGTGTTCAACAACGTGCCATTGGCCAGCGTCGTGCACGAAATGAACCGCTATCTGGCCTACCCCGCCCGGCTGGCCGGAACGGAAACGGGAAAGTACCGCGTGTCCGGGGTTTTCAGCGTGGACGACCCCGACGCCATGATCGACGCCTTGCCTTCCATTGCGCCCGTGCACGTGCGGCGGCTGCCGGACGGCGGCGTGGTGATTGCGGCGGCGGCCGAAAATCTGTGACAAAAAGTAAAAGTTCCTTATAGGAATGATTTTTATTCTGGTGCCAGAGGGGGTTATGCGTCTGTAAGGGTGTAGGAGCACGCGTCCGCGTGCGCCGGCTTTTCACAGGAAAACCCCGAACCATGAGCCACACCCTTGTTCGCCGGCCGCAACGCCGGCCCATATCGGCCGGCGGCATGACCGCCCTGGCCCTGTCCCTCGCGCTGGCGTTCAGCCTGGCGCCTCAGCAGGTCAGGGCGCAGGATGCAGCCGTCAACGTCAGCATCGCCGCCCAGCCGCTGGGCGACGCATTGCTGAAACTGGGCCAGCAGACGTCGCTGCAAGTCTTCTTTTCACCCGATCTGGTGGCGGGGCTGGCCGCCCGCCCCGTGTCCGGCCGGCTCGCCCCCGAGGAAGCGCTGCGGCAATTGCTGACCGGAACGGACATCCAGTACACGCGCAGCGGCAATAACGTCAGATTGTCCCGCCCGGTGGCGGAAGCGACGACGCTCGAGCCGGTGACCGTGAGCGCGGGCATTCTCGGCACGCTGGCCGAGCCCTACGCGGGCGGGCAGGTCGCCACCGGGGGCAGCCTGGGCCTGCTGGGGTCGACCGACGTGATGGACACGCCGTTCTCCACCGTCAACTACACGTCCGACCTGCTGTACAACGAACAGGCGCGCACCCTGGCCGACGTGGTGGTAAACGACGCTTCCGTGCGCATGACCACGTCGACGGGTGGATTCAGCGACGACTTCCAGATCCGAGGCTTCGCGGTCAACAGCGGCGACGTGAGCGTGAACGGCTTGTACGGCCTGGTGTCGTCCAGCCGCGTGCCGGTGCAGATCATGGAGCGCGTGGAAGTGCTCAAAGGCCCCGGCACGCTGATGCGCGGCATTCCGCCGGAAGGCAGCGTGGGCGGCGCGATCAACATCGTGACCAAGCGCGCCGAGGACGAACCGCTGACCCGCGTGACCGCCAGCTACATGAGCGAATCCAACTTCACGGGGCAGATAGACATGGGCCGCCGCTTCGGCGAAAACAACGCCTGGGGGGTGCGCTTCAACGGCGCCAAGCGCGGCGGCGAGGCAACCGTGAGCGGCGGCGACCAGCAACTCGACATGGGCGCGCTGGGGCTGGATTACCGCGGCGAACGCCTGCGCTGGTCGCTGGACGCGATTTACCAGGAATACGACACCGACAGCTTCCGCGGCCAGATGGGTTTCCTGGACGCCGACATTCCCAAGGCGCCCAAGGGCGATACCAACCTGTTCCCCGGCGCCAAGCTGACGCAGCGCGACCAGACCATCATGTCGCGCCTGGAATACGACTTCACCGACCACATTACGGCCCACATCGGCGCGGGCTATCGGGATGGCAAGAACCGCCAGCTACTGCCGTGGACGGCCGGCGCGGACGCCAACGGCGATTTCACCATCTATAACTATTACTACGACTCTTACTCCAAGACCTTCAGTGGCGACACCGGCCTGACCGCGACGTTCCAGACCGGCCCCGTCGGCCACCGCGTGGCGTTCGGCGTCACCCGCATGGCGCAGGAAAATGGCAACTCCTTCACCACCGGCGGCATGGGCAATTCGAATATCTACGACCCCGCCCCGCTGCCGGCGCTGCCGGCCGAGCGGCTCAAGCCGGCCAAGACGGACGACACGACGCTGACCAGCTACGCGCTGGCCGACACGCTGTCTTTCATGCAGGACCGCGTGTTGTTGACGCTGGGCGCGCGCCACCAGACCGTAAACGTGGATAGCGTGTCCAGCGAGGATTATCGTTCCAGCGCCGTGTCGCCGGTGGTGGGCCTGGTGGTCAAGCCGCTGCGCAACGTGTCCGTGTACGCGAACTTCACCAAGGGCCTGACGAGCGGCGGCACCGTGCCGCTGGGCTATGGCTACGGGAACGAAGGCGACACGTTGAAGCCCTACAAATCCAAGTCAGCGGAGGCCGGCGTCAAGGTCGACTGGGGCAGCATCACCACTACCGCGGCGCTATTCCAGATCGAGCGGCCGTCCGCCTACGCCAATGACGACAACCTCTACGGCTATTTCGGCGAACAGCGCAACCGCGGCCTGGAGCTGAACGCCTTTGGCGAAATCGTCCCGAGCCTGCGCGTGCTGGCCAGCGCCACCTTCATCAACAGCGAACTCACCAAGACGCAGGACGGCGTGAACCAGGGCAATCGCGCGCAGGGCGTGCCCAGCCGCGCGTTCAGCCTGGGCCTGGACTGGGACGTGCCCGGCGTGCAGGGCCTGGCCGTCAATGGCCGCGCCATTTACACTTCGGCCGTTTACCTGGACAACGCCCACGAGAAGCGCCTGCCGGGCGTCACCCGCTTCGACCTCGGCGCGCGCTATCGCACCGAGATCGCCGGCAAGGAAGTCGTATTGCGCGCCAACGTCGAGAACGTGGCCGACAAGCGCTATTGGCTGGCGGCGGGCCAGAACGGTTCCAACGGCTACGCTTCGTACGCGGCCGGCCGGACCTACATGCTGTCCGCCTCGGTGAACTTCTGATCGCGGCGGCCCGGCCTTCCGGCCGGGTCTCGTCCGCGGGACGCCGTGCGCGACAAGGGCCGCTTCCCCGCCGCTCAGTCCTCGAACGCGTACGCGTCCATCGCCAGCGCGCCGTACGAGATCTCGTCGGTCAGCCGGGTGGCCGACGGGCCGCCCGCTCCCAGGGCCACGTAGAGGGGCATCAGGTGCTCGTCGTGCGGGTGCGCCCGCGCCGCGCCCGGGGCCTGCGCCTGCCAGTCCAGCAGCGCGGGCAGGTCGCGCTCCGCCAGCTTGCTCGCGTACCAGCCCTGGAAGGCGGGCACGTAGGGCACGGCCGGCGCGTTCTGCGGCATGCGGACATCGCGCAGGTTGTGCGTCAGCGAGCCCGACCCGATGATCAGCACGTCCTCGTCCCGCAGGGGCGCGAGCGCGCGGCCCAGCGCCAACTGCCCGGCCGCGTCGCGCCCCAGGTCCAGCGACAACTGCACCACCGGCACGTCGGCCTCGGGGTACAGGTAGCGCAGCGGCACCCAGGCGCCATGGTCCAGCGGACGGCGGGAATCCTGTTCGGCCGCGATGCCCGCCCCGGCCAGCAGCGCCTGCACGCGCGACGCCAGGGCCGGCGAGCCGGGAGCGCCGTACTGCAAGGTATAGAGTTCCGGCGGGAAACCGCCGAAATCGTGCCAGGCCACCTGGCGGTCGCGAGTGGACAGCGCCAGCCCCTCGCCCATCCAGTGCGGCGAAACCACCAGCACGCCCTTGGGCTTGCGGCCCTGCGCGGCGCTCCAGTCCGCCAGCGCGGGGCCGGTCAGGCCGGGCTCGACGGCCAGCATCGGGGATCCATGGGAAACGAAAAGCGTGGGCCAGCGCATGGCGGGACCTCCTGGTATTGAGTCGATGAAATCATTCTCCACTGTTTCCATTCAGCAATAAACCCCGTGCAAAGGGATAGTATGTTGCCGTTTTGGCACCAATCTCGCCGACCGCCCCGCAGGCGCCCCGGCCGGCTGCCCGCCGTGCCGCCCTGTCGCGCGGGCGTTAAACTATCGCGTTGCACACTTTCTGGACGTTCTCCGAAGTTATGGCCCGATCCCGCAGCCAATCCGCTCCCCGCATGACCCGTGACGCCACCCGGCTGGTCGCGCTGGCCCAGGCGCTCAACCGCTCGGGCAGCCGCCTGGAAGACGTCTTCTGGGAGACCCAGCTTGGCGAAGCGATCCCGAAGCTGCTCAAGGCAGGGCAGGACGCCCCCCTGGAAGCGGCCCTGGACCACCTCGCGCAAAGCGACGTGGGCGCTTACGAAGTGCTGATCGAACAGGCGGAAACCCTGTCCGAGTCGATGAAAATCGAAAAGAACGGCGTCCGCTACGACATCCTGCTGATCGTGGCGCCCATCGTCGCCTGGACCCGCTACGCCATCCCCACCGGCCCGATCTCCGCCAGCGCGCAGCAGGCCCTGATGGCGCAGTTGCACGGGCACGTCCTGTCCAGCAAGGCCCGCAGCGCGCTGATGCCCGTGCTGGTCAGCGTCGACCAGATGCCCCGCACCTTCTCGGAAACCTGGCAATGGCTGCAGCGCCTGGGGTCGCAGGCGCTGGGCGCCGAGACCACCAAGCCCGCGCTGAACACCGAGGCCGAGACGGCCAACATGCTGGCCGACACGCGCTACATCGTGGCCGCCGTGGCCGTGCCCGAAAACGAGCCGATCTTCCGCTGGCAGGAACAACTGGGCGAAGCTGAGGCCAGCCGCGACGCCAGCCAGGAACAATGGGCGGCCCAGGCCCAGCCCACGCTGGCCGCCCTGCTGCCCGGCTGCGGCTTCGAAGCCCTGCTGCCGGATGCCTATTACGTGAGCAACCGCGAGGCGGACCGGCGGGTGCGCCCCCTGTCGCTGCGCGCGGCGGTAAGCTGGCTCGAAGGCGCGGTCAGCCTCGAGGCCTCGCAACTGCGCGCGGTGGTGGCCGGCTGCGGCGAAAGCCGGATCGACGAATACCGCATCGGCTTCACGGCGCGCAGCAGCAACGACGTCTACTACGGCTGCGTGTGGCCGCTGTACGGCCGCGAGGAAGACCTGCCCGCGGACGAAGGCCAGCCCGACGTCATCGACGAGATCGCGGCCCTGCTCAAGGAATACGGCGTCACCGAAGTGCGCCGCATCCCCGGCGTGCTGCCGCCCGAGTATTGCGAGGATTGCGGCGCGCCCTACTTCCCGAACCCGCTGGGCGAACTGGTGCACGCCGAGTTGCCCGAGGACGCGGAAGCCTCCCCGGCCAAGTTCCACTAGGCCGCGATGCAAGCGGACATCTTCTGCCGGGTCGTCGACAACTACGGCGACATCGGCGTCTGCTGGCGGCTGGCGCGCCGCCTGGCGCACGGCCGCGGCTGGGATGTCCGCTTGTGGGTCGACGACCTGGCCAGCTTCGCCCGCATCCAGCCGGGCATCGTCCCCGGCGCGGCGCGCCAGCGGCTGGCCGGCATCGACGTCGTGCACTGGACCGCCAGCCCGGATCCGGCGCTGACGGCCCGCGACGTGGTGATCGAGGCGTTCGCCTGCGATCCCCCCGAGGCGTTCCTGGACAGCATGCGCCGCGCGCACCCCGCCTGGATCAACCTGGAATACCTGAGCGCCGAATCCTGGGTGGAAAGCTGCCACGGCCTGCCCTCGCAGCGGCCGGACGGGCTGGTCAAGCATTTCTTCTTTCCCGGCTTCACCGCCGCCACCGGCGGCCTGCTGCGCGAACCCGGCCTGTCGGCCGAACGGGACGCGCTGCAGGCGTCGGCGGACGCGCAAGCCGCCTTCCTGCGCACGCTGGGCGTCGGACCGGACCTGCTGTTGCGCCGCCGCGACGGCGCTCGCACCGTGTCCCTGTTTTGCTACCCCGCCGCTCCGGTAAAGGAGCTGGTCTGCGCCCTGTCGGCCGATCCGCGCCCCAGCGTGCTGCTGGCGCCCGAGGGCGTCGCGCCCGGGCTGGAAGCCGCCTGCGCCGCGCCTGGCGCGCCCCTGCTGGCCCGGCTGCCCTTCGTGGCGCAGCCGGACTTCGACCGGCTGCTCTGGTGCTGCGACCTGAACTTCGTGCGCGGCGAGGACTCCTTCGTCCGGGCCGCGTGGGCGGCGCGCCCGCTGGTCTGGCAGATCTACCCCCAGGACGGGAACGTCCACCTGGAAAAGCTGGAAGCCTGGCTGGCCCGCTATCCTGCCCCGGAAGCCGCCCAGGCCCTCATCCGGGCATGGAACCAGCCCGAGACCGGCCTGGCGGCCGGCGCGGTAGCCGCCGCCCTGGCGCCCGGTGCCTGGGACGCCTGGGCCGAGGCCGCCCGGAAATGGGATGCCAGCCAGGCGGCAAGGCCCGACCTGGCTGAAAATCTGGCCGATTTTTGCGCAGAGTTGGCCAAGAAACGTTAGAATAGAGAGTTTTCTGAGGACCCTGGAACTGTCGGGCCTCAGCTATGACGCCTCCCGGGCGTGTGCACGAAGCCGAAAACACTGGCCGCCGGCCAATGCGACAGGGCTTTCTGCTAGCACGGCGAGTGCACCTATCACCCCCGGAGTTTTATCGATGAAAACCGCTCAGGAATTGCGAGTCGGCAACGTGGTCATGGTCGGCAAGGACCCCCTCGTGGTCCAGAAGGCCGAATACAACAAGTCTGGCCGCAACGCGGCCGTCGTGAAGCTGAAGTTCAAGAACCTCTTGACCGCTTCGGCCAGCGAATCGGTCTACAAGGCCGACGAAAAGTTCGAAGTCGTCCAGCTCGACCGCAAGGAGTGCACGTACTCCTATTTCGGCGATCCGATGTACGTCTTCATGGACGAAGAGTACAACCAGTACGAAATCGAAGCCGAAAGCATGGGCGACGCGCTGAACTACCTGGAAGAAGCGATGCCCGTGGAAGTGGTCTTCTACGACGGCCGCGCCATTTCGGTGGAACTGCCCACGACCATCGTGCGCGAAATCACCTACACCGAACCCGCCGTCCGCGGCGACACCTCGGGCAAGGTGACCAAGCCCGCCAAGATCAACACCGGCTACGAACTGAACGTGCCGCTGTTCTGCGCCATCGGCGACAAGATCGAAATCGACACCCGCACGAACGAATACCGCAGCCGCGTCAACTGATCGGCGACGGACGAAAAAAAGCCAGGCTTCGAGCCTGGCTTTTTTTTCGTCCGGCACCTGCAACGACAGCCCTCGCAAGCACAGCCGCTCCGAGACGGGGCGCCCCCGGTGGGGCGCCCTCATTGCAGCCGTTCGTCGTCCAGGAAATCCGGCACGGCCATCACGTCGATGCCGTCTTCGGCCAGCGACGCGCGTTCTTCAGGCGTCGCGGTGCCGCGGATCGGGCGGTCATCGGCGTCGCCCTCGTGGATGCGGCGCGCCTCTTCGGCAAACCGCGGCCCGACGTTTTCGGTGTTGCGCAGCACGGCGCGCACCTGGCGCATGACGACCGCCTGCAACGCCGCCATTTTCTCGGCGTCGGAGGCATTGGACGGCACGGCGGGCCGGGCGGCCGGCGCATGCAGGTGGGCGACGTTCAGGCGCGGCGCCGACAGGCGCTTGGTGATGCTGGCCGAACCGCAGACGGGACACGTGACGAGGCCACGCGCCTGCTGCGCGTCGTAATCTTCGTGCGAACCGAACCAGCCCTCGAAGATGTGGCTGTGTTCGCACTGGAGGTCGAAAACTTTCAGTGCCATGGCATCTATATGGGGTGCAATAGGCAGAATACAAGAAAGCGCCGGCGGCCGGCGGCTTTACCTCATCCCGGCGGCCCAAGACAAAGCGGGCCCCCAGGCCCGCTTTCCCGGCGCCGCCGCGCCTACTTTCCGCGCTTCTGGGCGGGCGGTTTCGGCACCTGGGCCTGCTGGGCCTGCAAGGCGTCGATCTGGCGCTGCAGGTCGCGCAGTTGCTGGCGCACGTCCTTTTCCTGGCCGGCCAGCGCCGTGGCTTCCTGGCGCGATTGTTCCTGGCGCGCCGCCACCTGTTCTTCCTGCTGCAGGCGCAGGGCGCGGTCCGCCTGCAAGGTGCTCAATTCCGCGCTGCGGCTGGCCAGCAGCTTTTCGGCGTGCGCGTACTGGGCCTGCAGCTTGATCCGCTTGATGTCCACTTCGGCCAGGCTGGCCGATTGGCCGGCGAAGGCCCGGTACGTCGCCTCGGCCTGCTTGTCCGACTTGGTCTTCAGCACGCGCCAGAAGTCTTTCTGCTGGAACAGGGCGACGTAGTAGGTCAGGTCCTCGGGCTTGAACAGCAGGCTGGCGCCGTAGGTGCCGTTATAGGCCGTGCGCAGCTCCGAAACCTGGCGGTCCTGGATCAGGCCCTGCAGTTCGGCGACGGTGGACGACGCACGCTCGGCGAGCGCCGGCGCGCCCGCGGGCGGCGTCACGGGCTCGGACGCGGCCTGCGTGTCCTCCACCTGTTTAACCGTGGGCCGGGACGCCTCGGGCTGCGCGACGGCGCAGGCCGCCAGGCCGGAAAGGGCCGTGCCCAACAGCGCCATGCGTGCGGCGCCACGGATAAAGTGGACGTTCATGCCTACCCCAAAAAAATTGTTGCGAAACTATAGCAATTTATTTCGATCCGGGCAGATAGGGTTACCTTTGCCGCGGGACGGATTGTCGTTCTCTACGGGCGATTCCCTATTGCCTATTCACGATGCCTCCACAATGCCTTCGGCGGTTTCGCCCTGCCCCGCCCCCAGGTGCAGCTTGCGCATCTTTTCCCACAGCACCTTGCGGCTGATCCCCAGCGTATTGGCGGTGTCCTGCCGCCGCCAGCCGTTGACGTCCAGCGCGGCCAGGATGCGGGCGCGCTCGGCGCGCTCCGCGTCGGTGAACACGGGCGGTTCGCATTGCGAGCCTGCGGCGCCGAAGGCGCCCGGCGGCTCGGCGATCCGGTCGAAAATCCGTTCGATGCGGGGCTGGTCCCAGGCCTTGAATTGCCGCCTCATGATCGCCACGCGCTCGGCCACGTTGGAGAGTTCGCGGACGTTGCCCGCGAAGCGCGTGCGCGAAACGCGGTCCAGCAGCCACGCGGGCGGCTCGTCCTCTGAGCCCAGCCGTTCCAGCAAGGCCCGGAATATCGCGGCCTTTTCGGCGCCGCCGCGTTCCTCCAGATTGGGGATGCGCAGTTCGATGACGGCCAGCCGGTAGTACAGGTCGGCCCGGAACGCCTCCTGCCCCACGAGGGCGCGCAGGTCTTTGTTGGTGGCGGCGACCAGGCGGAAGTCCACGGGCACCTCCACCGTCGAACCCAGCCGCGTCACGGAGCTTTGTTCCAGGACGCGCAGCAGCTTGACCTGCTGATAGAGCGGCAGGTCGCCGATCTCGTCCAGGAACAGCGTGCCGCCGTGCGCCTGCTCGAAGTATCCCTTGTGCGCGCCGACCGCGCCGGTGAACGCGCCCTTGGCATGGCCGAAGAAATGCGCCTCGAACAGGCCCTCGGGAATGGCGCCGCAGTTGACCGCCACGAACGGGCCGTCGGACCAGGCCGCGCGGTCGTGCAGCAGGCGCGCGACACGCTCCTTGCCCACGCCGGTTTCACCGTGGATCAGCACATTGCTGCGGCAGTCGGCGAACAGGTCCGCCTCGGCCAGCAGGTTCCGCATCGGTTCCGACACGGCGATGAGCGGCTGTTCGCGCCTGGGCGCCGAACGGCTGAGCCGGTCCAGCGTGCCCAGCAGTTCGAACAGCAGCTTGCGCAGGTCCGACGCGGTGAACGACAGCGGCAGGGTGTACGAGTATTCGGGCGGGTAGTAGCGCGGATCGCGCCCGCGGGCTTCGGACGCCACCCAGATGACGGGCAGGCCCTGCGCGGCCAGCCAGTCGTAGCCGCTGAAGCGCGTGTCGCCCATCACCGACACCGACACCAGGGCCACCGCGGGCCGTCCCGGGTCCCGGGGCGGCGGGAACGCCGTGCCGGCGTCCGCCCGCAGCAGCGACACGTCCATGCCGGCCAGGCAGCGTTCCGCCCGGCTGGCGATGTCGGACGTGCCTTCCCAGACGTACAGGTCGAATTCGTCGCGAGTGAATTTCTGGCTCATGGCTTGGACCATGCGGGCAAGGAGGCAGCGGAGATCACGGTATTCATCATCAGTACACCAGGCGGGGCCGGCCGCAATCCACGGAAAGCAGCGACACGTCGGTCTGGCCCAGGCTCACGCCGAGCAGGGCTAGCGCCTGATTCAATAGAAGGGACAAGCTGTCCAGCAGAGGCTCCAGCAAAATCATGACGATCGACTGCAAGCCGGCGTTTGGATGGCCCGCGCCCCCGCCCAGCGCGTTGTCGGCGATGTAATTGATACGGCATTCGCGGATCTTCCCCTGATCCGGGAACAGCAATCCGCCGGCCAGATTGCAGGCAATGTCGGCCGTGGTGGTCGCCAACGCGTCCACCACCCCGCCCAGAAGATTGCCGACCAGTTGCAGGGTGCCGCCCAGCAGGCCGATCAGCCCGCCCGAGGCCAGGCGCGAATTCAGGCTGGTCGTATCGTTCTTCAGGCCGGAGAACACCTGCGCGATGGTCTTGCCCGCATTGGCGCCGCCGCCGCCCACCAGCGTCGCGGCCAATCCCTGGCGGTCCGTGGCGATCACATCGCCCAGGATGTCGTTGAGCAGTGTGCTCAGGACGCTGGACGCCAGCCCCGCGAGATCCAGGCTCGCGGCGTTGACAGTGGTGCTGGAATCCGGAGAAGGCGGCTCGGTCAGCGTCACGACCGTATCCTGCGATGAGCTGAACGCGAACACCGTGGCCTTGGCGGTGAACGGCACGCCCAGCAGCTTCAATATCTGATACCGCCCGATGGCGCCGGCCGAGCCGGGCTCGCAACTGTTCGTCAGCGACACGAATTCCGCCGCGGTCGCCCCCGCGCCCGGCATGCCGGGGAAACGCCCCACGCAGACATTGGCCGCCGACGCCGTCACCGCGATGGTCGCCTGCCCGGGCGGCAGCGACGCTTCGCACATATTTGTCAGGGTGGCGGTGGATCGCGCCACGTCGATGACGATAGGGATGTCCGCGGCCGTGCTCAGGAGGTTCCCCAGGAGCGGGCCCAAGAGCGGGATGCTGCTGGAATTGAGCCGCAGATACACGCGAATGCCGGCGCTGGTCGCGCTCGTGCCCTTGCCGCCGACTGCCACCGTGGGCGGCTCCACGATGCGGACCTTCGCCTCCAGGCCCGCCAGCGGCGCGCTGCCCAGCCCGAGGTCGATCAGGTTTTCGCCGTTGGCGACGGCCAGCGCGGTCTCGAGAAGATTGCGCGCATTCACCTTGGCCTGCAGCGCGGAATTCGCGGCGCCGCCAGCGAGGGACACGTCCATCACGCCGCCGCCGCCGAACAGCTTGACCGGCAGGTCCAGCGGCATCACGGCCAGGACGGTATTGATCGCGTCGGCCAACAGCCCCACGTCGGCGTTGGCGGTGCCCGTCTTGTCGATGACGGTCAGCGTGGCGTTCAGCAACTGGCCCAGGGTCAGGTTGTCGACGGCGGCCAATTGCTCGGGCGTGCCCACGCCGGTCGCGACGGATAGCGGCAGGCCCAGGGCCTGCAGCAGGCCCGCCGGCGTAATGTCGGCCGAAGCCAGGCCGGCCGCGTCCAGCACGTCCAGTTGCGCGGGCGAGGCGCCCGCCGACGCAAGCAGCCGCGACAGCAGGCCGCCGCGCTCCAGGCGCAACAGCCTCGATCCCACCGAGAAGGCCGCGACGGGTTGCGTGATGGTGGCCACCGCCGTGGCCGCGATCAGGGTGCCGCCGTCCGAGCCGCCTGAAAAGGCGGGGATGATGCCGACCAGCCGCTTGCGCACGCTCACGCGCATGGCGTTGAACGGTTCCCCCTCGGCGGCGTCGAACACATGCATCCCGGATGCGTCGGCGCGGCCGGAATCCCAGACCTTGCACTCGACGGTGATGTCGGCGTTCGTGAACGAATCGAATAGATCGGGCACGTTGCGCAGCGCCGAAATGCGGCCGGCGGTGACGGCCTGCGCGCAATCGGCGGCCGCCCCCAGGCCCAGCACCTGGACCGCCGACAGGGCGGCGAGGTCCGCCCCCTTCTGCATTTCGCGCTTCATGTAGAAGCCGTAGGCCAGTTGCACCGCGCCCAGCAGCACCAGCCCCACCAGGACCGCGAACACCACGGCCACGGTGACGCTGCCGCGCTGGCGCGGCAACGGAACGGGAGGCGAAGAAAAGGCGGGCATGATCTGGCGGCTGGGGCTGGGATCCCGGCCTCAATTGGTGTTCTTGGTTTCGACGCGCTTCTGCATCCATTCGGGAATGGGATGCTTGAAACTGTCCAGATAGCGGTTCCAGGCCGCGGTGGACACCGGGCCCAGGATGGGCAGCGCTCCGCCCGCCCGCCGGCCGTCGGCCTGCGCCGCCAGCAGGCCGCGCGTCACGTCGCCGAAGCCTTCGGGGGCCGCGGCCTGGGGCGTTGCCTGAGAGGCTGCCTGGGCGCCCGCCTGCGCCATGGCCGGCGCCTCCGCGGGCATCGGCGCGGATACCTGCTGCACCACGGGCCGGTCGGGCAGCGCGGCGGGCGGCGGCGCGGCGCCCGACATGGCGCCGGTCAGCGGCGCATTCGACTGGGCATGGCTGGCCGGCGCAGCCAACATGGCCAGCGCCATGGCCAGGGAAAACGAAGCGAGGTAGCGCGCGTGGGACATGGGAGTTTTCCTGAATATGGGGTTAGCGCACGATGGGCCCGTTGCCCAGGCCGTCCATCAAGGGGCTCATCATCGGCATGGCGGGGCCCGCGCCGCTGGACACGCGGGTAGCCGGCAGGTTGGCGGCGGGCAAGGGCGCGGGCGCGAGCTGGCCACGGATCTCGGAGGCCAGGCGCTGCACTTGCCCGCGCGCCTCGTCCCCCAACTGCGCCTGGTCCATCAGGCGCCGGGCCTTGACGGGGTCGCCCTCGACCAGCAGCAGCACCGCCATATTGGCCAGGACCCTGCCGTTCTCGGGCGCCAGTTCGGCGGCCTGTCCCAGCGGCACCCGCGCCCCGTTCAGGTCGCCCGCCCGCAATCTCGCGTAGCCCAGGTCGCCCAGGATGCGCGCGTTCATCGGGGCCAGCCTGGCCGCCCGCGCGAAGTCGTCGGCCGCCTGGTCGAACTGGCCCCGGCCGCCGGCGATCAGGCCCAGGCCGTGCCACCCCTCCGCCGCCTGGCCGCCGTGGGTCAGCGCGCGATAGGCCTGCTCGCTGGCCGCGGTCTGCCCGGTCTGCCGCAGGGCGTCCGCGCGCATGACCGCCACGCGGCTGTCGGCGCCGAACTTCTGCTGGTATGCGTCGATGTAGGCCAGGGACGCGAAGTAGCGTTCCTGGCGCTGCGCCTCGGCGATCATGGACAGCATCATGTCCGGTTCCCGCGGCCGGTTGCGGCCCTGGGCCTCGTCCTCTTTCTGGCGCGCCAGCGCCTGTTCCTGCTGCTGTTGCTGGATGAGCTGCCACGCGGATTCCGCGCTGTTCGTCTTGCATCCGGCCAGGCCGGCGACCGCCGCCGCCGACGCGGCCGCCAGCATCCAGCGCGCCGCGCCCCGCCGCCTTTCCATTGCGCCCGCCATCATGTTCCCCCCATGCGCGACAACGCGCGTATCACCGCGATGAATCCCGCTCCGCCCGTGATGATCAACAGCGCGGGCAGCAAGGTCACGATCATGACCCCCGTCATCTTGACCGTGGCCTTGCCCACCTTCTCCTTCAATTCCAGCCGGCGCGATTCGCGCAGCCGCTCGCCGAAGCGGTTCAGGGGCTCCTGCACCGCGCCCCCGTGCTGGTCCACCTGCGCGATCAGGCGGCAGATGGCGGAGAGGTCGTCGTTGTCGAAGCCCGCCGCCAGCCTGGCCAGCGACTGCTCGCGCGTCCTGCCGCGCACATACAGTTCGGACGCCAGGCGCAGTTCCTGGGACAGCACTGGCAGCACCTGTCCGAACTCCGTCACCAGCACCTGGAGGCTCTGGTCGATCGACAGCCCCACGCCCTGCAGCAGGCGCAGCAGGTCGACCAGCAAGGGCAATTCGTCGGCCGCCATGCGGCGGCGGCGCGCCACGCGGCGGCGCACGATCCACTTGGGCAGCATGTAGCCGATCGCGAACCCGAAAAAGGCGGCGACGAGCATTTCTTCCCAGGCATCGATATGGCGGTAGCGCAGGCCCGCCGCCACGGCGGCGACGGGCAGCAGCAGCGCCAGGCCGAAACGGATGGCGGCGAAGCGCGACCGGGCCGTGCCCGTGTCGGCGTAGCCCGCCATGTCCACCAATTTGCGGTCTTCGGCGGCCAGCAGCGTATCGGCCAGCCGGCCCTCGCTCAACCGCTTGCCGAACGAATCCGCCGCGCGCGCGGCGGCCGCGAACCTGCCCTGCCCGTCCTGCGCCGGCGGGACCGCGGCGGATCCGCCGCCCATCCGCCGCGCCGTCAGCGCCTGGTCCACGACCTGCCGGCTCCTGCTCTGCCCGCGCAGGCGCCGCAAGATGCCGATGCCCAGCACCAGCATCCCCGCGGCGACGAGCATCAACGCCATCGCCAGCACGGTGGAGACGTTCCAGGATTGCGGGATGTCCATCAGGCGCCTCCCCTCAAATGGACTTGGCCATGCGGTACAGCCAATAACTGCCGCCGATCTGCAGGCCCACGGCGGTCGCCAGCATCTTGAAGCCCGCGGGGTCGTGCCACAGCCCCATGAACAGATTGTTGTTCGCCACGATGATGAAGCCCGCGATCCCCACCGGCAGCAGCGCCAGGATCCAGGCCGACAGCCGCACCTCGGCAGAGCTTGCCGACAGTTCGTTGCGCGCCTGGGCCACGTCGCGCATGAAGGCGGCCATGCGTTCCAGCACCTGGTCGCTGCGGCCGCCGAAACGCATCGCCAGCGATACGACGGCGGCGATCATGTACAGCTCCTTCAGCCCGTACAGGCGCGACACGTGCACGAGAGCCGCGTCCAGTTCCTTGGCCGAGCGGCTCAGGCTGGCGGCCGTTTCCATCACCTCGCGCAAGGGTTCGTCCGTGTTGGCCGCCGCCGTCTGGAAGGCCGAGCCCATGCTGTTGCCGATGGTGACGAGGCGAACGATGTTGTCCAGGAACGCGGGCAACTGCGAAATCATCCGGCGCTGGCGCTTGTCGGCCCGCAGCCACAGCAGGAAATACTCCAGCACGGCCGCCAGCACCAGCGTCACCGCGCCGGACAATCCCCCCAGGAACAGCCAGGCCAGCGCCGCCCCGCCGACGGGTGCCGCCGCAAGGCGCAGATACAGCCCCGCGCTCTGGCGCACGCCGGCCAGCAGCAACAGGCGGTCCCATCCCAGCAGGCCGCTGCGCATGGCCCGCGAGCCCGCCGAAAAGGGCTCGCTCTCGCGGCGCGCGTCGCGGCCCCGGCTGAGCTGGTTCTCCAGAAACGCCGAACTCGCGGCGCGGCGCGCGCCGCTGCTGGCATGGCGCCACAACAGGACCGCTCCGACGGCCAGCACCGCCGCCAGGCTCGCCAGTACCAGGACCTGATCCATCAGCGCCTCCGGCTCCAGAATCCGCCCGCGCCGCCCCCGTCGGCATCGCCCGCCGCGGCGTCGTTGGCGCGCGCCTCGGAACGCATCTTGGCCAGCTTGGGCGTATGGGGATGGATGCCCAGCCACTTCCAGCGGTCCTTTTCCTCGCCCTCGGGCGTCATGAACGTCTCGTGGCGGTAAAGCTCCTGGGTGGAAATAACGCTGTCGCCCATGCCCGTGACCTCGGTCACCGACAGCACGCGGCGCTTGCCGCTGGACAGGCGGCCGATCTGCACGATGAAATCCAGCGCGCTGGCGATCTGCCGCCTCAGGCTGTCCTCGCTGCCCTGGAAACCGGCGAATCCCGCCAGCATCTCGATCCGGTAGAGGCATTCGCGCGGCGAATTCGCATGGATGGTGGCCATCGACCCCTCGTGGCCCGTGTTCATCGCCTGCAGCATGTCCATGACTTCCGCGCCGCGCACTTCGCCGACCACCACGCGGTCCGGCCGCATCCGCAGGCTATTGCGGATCAGTTCGCGGATGCTGACCGCGCCGCTGCCGTCGAAGCCGCCCTGGCGGGACTCCAGCCGCACCACGTGCGGGTGGTTGAGCGAGAGTTCCGCGGTGTCCTCCACCGTGACCACGCGCTCGGTCTCCGGAATGAAGAACGCCAGCGCGTTGAGCAGCGAGGTCTTGCCGGAACTCGTGCCGCCGGAGACCAGGATGTTGCAGCGGTTCTTCACTGCCTCGTGCAGCAGCCGGTAGATCTCTTCGTCGAAGGTGCCCAGGGTCAGCAGGTCGGCCGGCTTGAGCGGATCCTGGCGGAACTTGCGGATCGAGACCATGGGGCCGTCCACGGCCAGCGGCTCGATCACCACGTTCAGGCGGCCGCCGTCGGGCAGGCGCGCGTCCACCATGGGGCTGGACTCGTCCAGGCGGCGGCCGATCGGAGCCAGGATGCGGCGCACGATGCGCAACACGTGCTGGTTGTCGGTGAACCTCAGCGTCTCGCGGGCGAGCACGCCGCGGCGCGACACGAACACATTGTCGTAGCCGTTGATCAGGATGTCTTCCACGGCCGGATCCGCCAACAGATCCTCCAGCGGCCCCAGGCCCGCCAGTTCCTTGGTCAGCGCCTCGGCGATCTGCCGCATTTCGCCTTCGTTGATCGGCACCCTGCGCAGGCGCACGAAGCTCGCGACCTCGATGTCCACGAACTCCTGGATCGCCGAACGGGCCCAGCGGCCGAACTCGGCGCCCAGTTCCTCGATCCGGGAAAGCAGGTGCTCGTACGCCGCCGTCTTCACTTCCTGGAATCGGTTCGACGCCGAAAAGCCCTTGTCGCCGTCTCCGCCGAACTCTACCGTCGCTGTCATGATCATGTCGGATCCCGCCGCTGTCCGTCCGTTCGTCTTTCCGTTAACCGACCACCATCCGGCGATGCACGCCGGGCAGCCAGGTGGCCAGCCAGCCTGCCCGCCCGCCAGGCGGGTTCTCTTCCACGCACAGCTTTTCCGCAAGCGTCTGCACCGCGCGCACGTAGATGTCCCGCTCGGCTTCCTCGTGCAGCAGATGGCCCTGGTTGGTGCACACCATCAGGGCCAGCGTGCGGTCCGGCAGCGTGCCCACCAGCTCCAACTGGAAGCGCTCGGCGATCTGCTGCGCGGTCATGCCGTAGCGCTCGTCGTAGCGGTTGACGATCAGGCCCAGGCTGCGGCGTTCGACGTGCAACTGCTCCAGCTCCTGCAGCAGCCCCGCCAGCGACACCAGCGCGCCGACGCTCTGGTCGGTCACGATCCAGTTCTGCTGCGAGGCCCGCGCCAGCCCGGCCACGAACTCCGGATTGGTGAAGCCGCCCGAATCCGCGACCACCACGCCGAAGTGCTGGCGCATGCGCTCGAAGACCAGCAGCGAGTCGGACTGCGAGACATCGCGCATCTGCCCCAGGTCGCGGGGCAGGGACAGGACGCTCAGGCCGCTGGCCGTGTGCGGCATGGCCGATCCCAGCAGCGTGGAGTCCAGGCGGCGCAGATTGCGCGCCGCCTCGGCGAAGTCGAAATCGCCGCCAATGTTCAGATAGAGCTGGCAATCGCCCACCGGCCAGCCCAGGTCCATCAGCGCCACGCGGCTGGACAAGGGCAGCAAGTCCCCCGGCTCGGCCGCGTGGGCCTTGGGGGCCTTGCCCGCATGGGCGCCGGCGTGCGCGGCATGCACGTGCTTCAGGCGGTCCTGCACCATGCCGGCCAGGTGCACGGCCAGGGTGCTGGCGCCCACGCCGGGCCGTGCGCCCAGCAGCAGCACGCTGCGCCGCGAACCGTCCGCACGCGAGTCGCCGGGCTGCGCGTCCAGCAGCCTCAGCACGATTTCCTTGATTTCCTGCGGCGCCACCGTGGGATCCACGAAATCGCTGACGCCCGCGCGCAAGGCCGCGATGGCCCCTTCCGGCTGGCTCAGCAGCCCGACCGCCACCCGCGGCAGGCTCGGCGCAATGCGCGCCAACAGGCGCGCCAGTTCGGCGGACTTGAACAGTTTCCCGGGCTCGTCCCCGCTCAGGGTGAAATCCAGGAACACCACCTGCGGCGCTATTTCCGCCAGGCGCCGCGCCAGTTCTTCCGTGCCGGGCGATTCCTGGGTCAGCATCCCCATGTCTCCCAGCGCCTGTCCCAGTTGGGCGGCGACGTCCGCGCCCTGGGAGCAAAACAGAAACCGCCTGCTGTTTTGCAGGCCCACCCACTCGCTAGCATGTGTTTTCATATTGTTCACCGCGAAAAGCCCGGCATCTGCTGGCCGCCCACCGGGCCGGTCAGGTAATAGCCCCACGCATTGAAGCCGCTGTCCGCGCGCTCCTGTTTTTCCCCCGGCAGCGGCAAGGTCACGCCGCGCGCGATGGGGCGCACCAGGCGCGGCGTCACCACGATGACCAGCTCGGTGTCCTCCTGCTTGTAGTCCAGGCTGCGGAAGAACGACCCGATGATCGGCAGGTCGCCCAGCAGCGGCACCTTGCTGACCATCGCCTTGGTCTGGCGCGACACCAGGCCGCTGATCACGAAACTTTCGCCATCGCCCAGCTCGACAGTCGTATCGGCGCGGCGCGTGCGCAAGGCCGGGATGATCGAGGTGGAGTCCGGACCGTTGCTGATCGCGATGCCGTTGCTGTAGTCCAGTTCGCTGGCCTCGGGGGCCACCTTCAACGAAATGCGGTCGCGCGACAGCACCGTGGGCGTGACGGTCAGGCCGATGCCGAAAGGCTTGAACGCGACCGACACCGTTCCCAGCCCCCCGGACTCCGGAATCGGCAGCTCGCCGCCCGCCAGGAAGCTGGCGCTCTGCCCGGTCAGCGCCACGAGCGTGGGTTCGGCCAGCACGCGCGCCATGCCGTTGGTCTGCAGCAGGCGCAGGTTGGCGGAGAAATTGTTGGTGTCGTAGAACAGCGAAAAGCCGGACGCCGCCGCGCCCAGGTTTGCCGGGATCAGGCTGCTGGCCGCGCTCCACGGCCCGCTGCCTCCCGCGGTCCAGTTGATGCCGGCCTCCTTCATCACCGAACGCGACACCTCGACGACTTTGACTTCGACCTGCACGACGCCGCTGGTGCCGGCGGACGATACGTCCACCACGTTCTTCTCGCCGCCCACGGCGGCGGCGGCCATGGCGACGGAGGCGACCTGCCCCATCGGCGTTTCGGCATGGCCGGAGACCACGGCGCGGTCGCCCGCGATATCGATATTGGCCCCGCCTGCGATGCCCCGGCTGGCCAGCGCGCCCTGGACACTGCCGCCCACGCGCAGGTTCCAGACTTGCGGCGCGGGGCTGGCGCCGCTCCAGATCCGCAACTGCGTGGTGCCGGGCTTCTTGCCGTAGATCAGCAGCGAGCCCGCGCGCTTGCCCGAGGCGGGCAGGATCCTCACGTCGGCCACGTCGGGATCGCCGATCGCGATGCGCGAAGGCGCCGCGCCATCGAGCAGCAGCGTCTGCTGGCCCTTGACGGCCAGGGCAAGATCGCGGACGGGAGCCGGCGCGTCGGCAGCCGCCGCGGGCACGGCGGACTGCGCCAGGGCGATGCCGCCGCAGCCGATCGCCGCGATCGCCGACAGGCGCCGGATGAGAGAGATGCACTGAGGTTTCTTCATTGGACTGGATCTGGTCATAGGCAAGAGTCCAGCCGCGAGTGGCCCGGCCACGCGCGGCTGCGTTCAGTAGCGCACTCGTTCGGATTTGTCTCCACGCAGGATTTCGACCGTCCTTCCGCCCCCCGGCGCGCTGCGCGCGGCCGCGGCGGGCGGACGCGCGACGGCCGTCGTTCCATCGAGCTGGACCAGGCTTTCGCCGGCGAAGGCGCGGTTCGGCGGCTGCTTCAGCGCTTCGCGCTGCGCCGGCGTCAAATCGGCCCGGGCCGCCAGGACCGCGCCGCGCGGCACGAACAGTTCCGCGTCCGGCACGTTCTCGTCGCCCACCGGACGCAGCGCCAGTTGCAGCCGGCCCGCGCGGCTGGCCAGCATCAGTTCGTTGACCTGTTCGACCGGCACCGCCAGCATCGCCGTCTTCGCGGGCTGGCCGGACGCGCCCGGCTGTCCCGCCGTTTTTTCCTCCGGCCCGTCCACGGACGCCCTGCCGTATGCCAGCACGCGCACCTGGGCCTGCAGCAGGCGCGCCTGGGCGCCGGGCACCTCCTGTCCCTTGTCGATCATGAAGAACACATCCACCCAATCGCCCGGCGCGATGCGGTTGCCGCCGCCGGCCACGTCGTCCACCGCGATGGCGACGGCGCGTTCGCCCGGCTTGAGGTGGCGGGCCAGCCCCTGCGCCAGCAGGCTGGGCAGAATCGGGTCGCCCGCGGCGACGTCCACCTTCGTCACGGCGCCTTCCAGCGGGGCCACGGTCTCGTAGCCGCCCGACAGCGCCGCCTGCCACTGGGCCACCGCCAGCATCTTTGCGGCATCGATGCGCGTGCCGGCCGGCATCGGCTCCCTGGCCACGACGACGGGATGGAACTTGACCGGCGCGGCGGGCTGCGCCGCCTGCGGTGCGGGCGCGGGCGCCGGCGCGACGGGGGCCGGCGCGGAAGCCAGCCTCCAGGCGATGAAGGCCAGCACCAGGCCCGCCGCCAACAGCATCCCCGCGACGAACTTGCTCAAACCGCTCATGGCGCCCCCTGCGATATCTGTACGACGGCTTGCGAATGCAGCCGGGTGGGAATCCAGTTCCGCCCCACGCCGGGCAAAGCGGCGATCAGGCCCTGCAAGGTGGCCAGCAACGGCCAGGACTGGGTGTCGTAAGTCATGGCCACCGTGGCGCAATTGGCCTGCTGCCCTTCGGAGCCGACCCAGTCGCACGGCGCGCTGGAGGCCGCGCACGCCACGCCGGAGCCGGGCGAGAAGGCGCTCATCGCGGCGGAACACGCCGCGGACGGCGCATCGGCCTGGCCGCTGAACCGCGCGAAGACGGCGGCGCGCGCGCCGTCGGCCGACGCCGAGGCCAGTTGCTGCTGCATCCAGAACAAGGCGCCGAAGCCGAGCACGCCGCAGATGAACATCAGCAGCATGATCAAGGTCAGCGAAAATTCCAGCGCCGCGATGCCTCGCTGGGACCGGCGGGGGGAATGCGGCGCATGGAACCGGCAAGGCGCGCGCATCTCAGCCTCCCTCGTCCAGGGAATCGCCCAGATGCACCAGGGCGCGGGCGCTCAGCACGCTGGAGGCCGGCATCAGCGCCGTCCGCAGCAAGGGCACCGAGGGGATCAGGGGGTGGGCCCCGTACGCATAGGAAACCGTCACCTCGACCTGGCCGGCGGCCACCGGCAATCCGCTGCAGGCCCCGCCCGCCGAACTGCTCAGCGTGCCCGAACTGCCGCAAACCGCCACCTGGACCGGCGATGCCGAGACCGCGCTGATCCATTCCGCGCGCCGCAGGGCGGTATCGCGTCCCGCGTTGGCGCGAGCCGCGAGCGAAGGCGTGCCCGCCTGCCACTGCAACACCTTGCGCGCGCCGTCCTGCGCGGCAAGCGCGACGGAGTTCTGCGCGGCGGCCACGAGGGAATACGTCAGGATCCCGTAGAACACCAGGAAGAACACCACGAATACCAGGCCGAATTCAAGGGCATAAGCGCCACGCTGAGCGCGGCGGCGCCCAGGTAGGCGGCGTACGGAATCTGGCGCAGCCGTCCGCCCAGCGTCACGAAGCGCGACGCCGCCAGGTACAGCAAGGCGTGCAGGCCCGCCAGCAGGCTGGCAATCGCAAGAACCGCCAGCAGCGGCGCCAGGCCCAGCAGCAGGCCCAGGACGGCGATCGCCTTGATGTCGCCCGCGCCCATCAGGCGCCGGGTCCACAGCGGCAGGAACGGAACCGCGGCCAGGAATCCCAGCAATGCCATGAGCCATCCCGACCAGCGCGGCGGGTAGGCCCAGCCAGGCGCGAACAACGCGGCCAGCAGCCATAGCAACTGCGCCGCCGCCCCCGCGACGATCAAGGCGTTGGGGACGCGGCGATAGCGCAGATCGCTGTGGATCAGCGCCAGAATCCAGCTTGCGAACAGCAGCCACCACAATACTTCCCCTGGATACAAGGCAGAACCTTCAGAAATCGGATTCAACGGCGGGCCCGTCCCTCCGGATGGACGACGTTCTCTTCAAGCCGAGGACGCGGACAGGCGGGTGGACGCCGCGATGGCGGGAAGCAGCCCGGCATCGCGGCATGGCCCCGTTCCGGATCCGGCCGCGTCAGCCGCCTGCGCCGGGCGTGTTGCCGCTCAACGCCTCGCCGATTCCCGCGAACAGGCCATCCAGCGCATCGGTGAAGGTCTTTACGGAGATGAGCAGGGCCACCGCGATCATGCCGGCGATCAGCCCGTACTCCAGGGCGGTGATGCCGTCTTCGTCATTCCAGAACTGCGCAAGTTTTGCTTTCATGTCGAGCTCCATCGATCTCGATTTATCACCGGGCTGCCCGCCTGCGGCGGAATCAGCCCACTTTCCCCGGAACCGCCCCGCGCGCCGGCGCTGTCGCTTGCCGGCGCGCATCCGGAGCCCCCCCTAACCCGGCCCCGGGGCGGATCCGGGCAACCTCCCCGGACTCGCCATCGGCGCCGATTCAATGATCGAGTCGATGCGCCGCGCGGTGCGCGCGCGGAACCGTCTGGATGCCCGCTGCAAATGCCATCTCATGAGCAGCATCGTCGCCGCGGACAAAGCGAATGCGATATAGGGCAGCATGACGCCGCCGATCTGCAGGCTGGCATATTCCCGAGCCGCCGTGCAGACGACGGTTCCCGCCGCCGCGCCGGTGTAATGCATGCCGCAGATCGCCAGCGCCATCAAGACCGCCGATCCAAAACGCTGGCGTTCATTCTGGGTATTGAAAGCGAGCCACAACGCCGCGGAAGCGGCAATGACGGCGATAAACGCCGACAAAACCACCATCGGCAGATTCCAGAGCAATACGGCCGGCATACGCATGGCGCTCATGCCCACATAATGCATGGCCACCACGCCCAGTCCCGCCGCGGCGCCGCCGGTCAGGCAGCGGAAAAAAGTGAAACGCTCGCGCCCGATAAACCAGAAGGCCCAACCGGAAAGGCCGGCGGCGACCAGGAAACTGAGCACGGTGAGACCCAGTTGATAACCCACTTCGAACGGCAGGTTCTGGGCCTGCATGCCGATGAAATGCATGCTCCAGATACCGACCCCGCCCATCGCGACCGCGCCGATGAGGATGTAGCCGATGCGGATTTCGCCGTCCCGGGTTTCGGCCCGGATGCCCGCCGCCGCCAGCATGGCCACGTAGGAACCGAGAACGGCGACCAGGAACGAGAGCGCCACGAGCCCCCCGTTGAAGGAAAGCGGAACGATTTCGCCCGGGGTCATGGCCGACCTTTTTGAAACCGGCTGCCCCGCGCGGCCGGCTCGCGCTTGCGGTTCTTCTTGCGGTCACCCTTGCTCATCCGATGGACTCCCGTAGCCTGAGCCAGTGCCATTTACAAATACGTTTTTTATAGTCTTATCTATTACTATTTAATACACATCAGGGTTTTCACCAATATTCGTAATAATGCTGGATTCAATATGTAACTCATATTCCTATATTCTTGTATATCTCATTTAAAACAATTATTTAGCCCTGTTTTATTCCTATTCATGCAGTTTCAAGTTTGCAACATTGTTGGTATTTTGCCGTTTCTAATTAAGCGGCTTGAAATAAATTGTCATTTTAACGAGCGGCTGGCACCATATTCGAAACCTCACGGCAAATTTTGTTTACAGGCGTTGTTCCGTCCCGTATCCGAGACCCGGCGAATATCGGACTTCTGTTGAACTGCGCCGCCGAAACGAGAGACATAAAAGGCATGAGACGCACGCTTCCGGCAGGCCCGCTTTCCCTCGCCCTCGTCTGCGCCCTCGCGGCCGGCGCCGATGCCCGCGCGGAAGGTCCGCTGCGGGGCAATCCAGTCGATGCCATGCCGAAGCTGGAACGCCCGCCTTCGGCAACGCAGCCTCCGCCCGTCGTGCAGACGGCGACTCCTGAACAATTGGCCCTGCGGGCTCGCCTGGCGCAGCGCATCGTGCCGCGCAATTTCGACGTGACCGGCGTGCGCGCCATTCCCTTCGAAGAGGTTTCCGCGCTGCTGAGCCCATTGGCGGGCAAGGAAATCAGCCTGGGCGAATTGGTGCAGCAGGTGGACAAGATCACCCAGCTCTACCGCGACAAGGGCTATCCCCTGTCGTTCGCGCTGGTGCAGAACCAGGCTTTCGCCAATGGCCTGGTCGTGGTGACGGTGGTCGAGGGATTCATCGGTTCGGTGCGCATCGAAGGCGACATCGGCAATGCGCTGGACCGCCTTGAAACCCTGGCCGGCCCCTTGAAAGAGGAAAGGCCGCTCAGGCAGGCCACGCTGGAACGGCAACTGAACCTGATGCGCACGGTGCCCGGGGTCAAGTTCACGCCCAGCCTGGATCTGCCGCGCCGCGCCGATGGCGCCACCGAACTGGTGCTGGCGGCGAGCCGGCAGCCCGTCGGCCTCACCGGCGGCATCGCCGACCTCGGCACCGGCATGCAGCCGCTGGTGAACCTGGCGGCCAACAGCCTGACGCCTCTGGGCGAACAGGTGAAGCTGACCGCCTCGGTGCCCTTCAACACCGACGACGTGAAGTACGTGTCGGGCGAAATCCGCGTGCCGATCGGCGCCGACGGCCTGGCGGTGAAGGTCGACGGCTACCACTACGACGCCAGGCCCAAGGACGACGCCATCGAATACCTGGGCTTCGAGCGGCGCGTGAAGAATGACCGCATCGGCATCGGAGTGAGCTATCCGTTCCTGCTGAACAACACGCGTTCGCTTACGGGCACGCTCGGCGTGTATGCCGCCAATTCCAAGGACCGCTACGACTCCCGCAGCACCGACCGCTGGCTGCAGCAGGATGCCCGCGTGCGCGCCGCCAGCGCCGAACTGCGCTACATCCAGCTATCCGAAAGCCAGGCCACGGACGTGGCGCTGAGCGTGGCCAAGGGCTTCGACGCGGCCGGCGCCAAGAAGGACATCTCCACGAACTACGGATATTCCGCCAAGCCCATCCTCGACCTGGACTTCACCCGCTACAACCTCAACGCGAAGCAGACCTTCGCGCTGCCCGCCCAGTTCGGCCTGACCTTCTCGGGCGCCGGGCAATATTCCAGCGACATCCTGCCGTCGTCGGAGCAGGTCTCGTACGGCAGTTGGCGCTATGCCATGGGGTATCCCCAAGGCGAACAGAGCGGGGACAAGGGCATAGGCGTGTCGGCGGAAATCAACCGGCGCTTCGGCACGGGCTGGGAATACCTGTCCGGCGTGCAGCCCTATGCCTTGGTCGACTACGCGCGCACCTGGTACAACAACAAGAGCCTGCAGGCGCTGAACCAGCGGCATCTGTCTTCCGTGGCGCTGGGCATCCGCTTCACGGACGACAAATACTATCTGTTCGATTTCAACGTCGCCAAGCCGGTGGGATCCGCAACCATCGACAACAATCGCGACCTGCGGTTCAACGCCAATTACTCGCTCTATTACGACGCGTTCTGAACGCCGTCGCGCGCGCGCAACCCATCTGGACGCCCGCGCTTCCCCCCTCCCGCGGCCTTCGTCTTTCCGGCATGGCAACCGTGTCCGGCGTAACGTAACGTTATCCGTAACGTTACCCCGGATAAGCGGCCATTCGTAACATTCGCAGGCTCCGCGTGATCGTAAATCCGTGAGTTTCACAGAATCGGGGTAAACCCGACACCGGCTCTCAACACCATGAAATAAAAGGATTTTTTACAACCGAGTCACGAGCATCAGAGGCTGGACTCGCAATTTGAAAAATGTTGGCACGCTTTGTGCATGTGTAGGTGTATCGGGCCGTTTCTCCGCCTGACTCTTCCAACACAAGGAGTTCGCCATGCATACCAAAATCGAGGTTCGCCGCCTTTCGCGCATCCTGACTTCCACGGCCCTGGCCGCCGCGCTGATGAGCGCGCTGGCCGCATGCGGCGGCGGCGGTGGCGGCAGCAAATCCGCGGGTTTGCCGGGCACGGGCATCCCGACGAGCCCCGGCGGCACCAAGCCCGGCGGCACCGACCCGACCAATCCCGTCACGGCCGGCCTGCTTGAAACGACCCTGGGCAACACCGGCGGCGCCGTGGACAACACCCTGCCGCTGAATCTGGACGCGACGCTGGGCGGCGTGGGCAAGGCCCTGGATCCCACCGTCAAGCCCGTGGCCGATACGGTGGTGGGCCTGACCCAGCAGATCGGCGCCGCGACGGGCCTGGGGCAGCCGGTGGACGGCGCCGCCAAACAGGTCGGCGACCTGGTCGGCGGCCTGGGCGCCACGGTCGACGGCGCGGGCCTGCCGGGCGGCCTGGGCGCCGGCGTCGGCGGCCTGGTGGACGGCCTGGGCAAGACGGTGGCCAGCACCGGCGGCCTGCTGCATGCTGACGCGAACAACCCCGATCCCCTGACGACCGTGCTGGGCAACGCCACCAGCGCCGTGGGCGCCTTGACCGCGGGCCTGTCGGGACAGGGCGGCCTGCTCAATCCCGTGACGCAGGCGGCGTCCGGCATCACCGGCGGCGTGCTGGGCGGCCCGTCGACCCCGCTGCTGGAACCGGCGCTGGGCAATGCCGGCAAGACCGTGGACAACGTGCTGCCGCTGGGCCTGCAACCCACGCTGGCCGGCCTGGGCGCGGCGCTCGATCCCAGCGCCAGCCCGCTCGCCGGCACCGCGACCGGGCTGACCCAGCAGGTGGGCGACACCACCCGGCTGGGCGCGCCGGTTGCCGGCCTGCTGACCAGCCTGGGCGGCACCGTCACCAACCTGGGCGGATCGCTGCCCGGGGAAGCCGCCGGACTGAACGGCGTGCTGCAAGGCCTGGGCGGCACGGTCGCCAGCGCCGGCGGCCTGCTCCACGCCACGCCGGGCAACGCCAATCCGCTGGGCGCGACGCTCGCGAACGCCACCGGAGCCGTCGCCTCGCTGACCGGCGGCCTCGGCGGCGTCACGGGCGGCCTGACCGGCGGCGCTACCGGCGGCACTACCGGCGGCGGCGCCGCCAACGGCGGCCTCCTGGGCGGCCTGCTGGGCGGCCTGTCGGCCCGGCAATGATCCTCCATCCTCAAGGGAGCGAAGCCATGCTGCAACAAGAGACCATTCTGCGCCACGAGCATGTGACCGTGATGCCCGATGCGCGCAGAAGCGAAGCGCGTCCGGAGATGCTGGAGGACGTCGTCCTGATGCTGGGCAGGCAGTTCGCCGCCTACCACGCGGCGTGCCAGTCCGCCCTCGCCGAAAAGCTGGGCATCCCACTGGCCGACCTGAAGGCGCTGGAGCTGGTGATGGAGTTCGACGCCCTGCCCACCGGGCAGCTCGCCCAGTTGATGGGCATCAGCTCGGGCGGCGCGACGGCCCTGATCAACCGGCTGGAGGCGGCCGGATACGTGCAGCGCGGCCGCCATCCCCTGGACCGCCGCATGATCGTCATCCGGCCGGTCGAGGAACAGTGCCAGCACCTGTTGCAGGAACGGCAGTGGGTGGCCGACGCGGTCGCGGCGACGGCGCGCCGCTACGACGCCATGGAGCTGGAGACGGTGCACGCCTACCTGGCGCAGTGCGTGCGCGCCCTGCGGCACGACACGCTCGTCTGGCTGGAAGCGGGCAGCGCGCAGCGCACGTTCTGACGGGCGGACTCCGGCCCGGGCATGGCAATGCGCGCCCCGTTCCGCGAGGAACGGGGCGCATCGGCTTTCAGGCGGGTCCGGACGGACCGAACTGCAGGCGCGGCACGGCCGCCAGCAGCCTGCGCGTCATGTCCTGGCGCGGCGCATGCAGCACCTCGGCGGCCGGCCCCAGTTCGATGATGCGGCCGCCCTCCATGACCGCGATGCGGTCCGCCAGGTATTCGACCACGCCGAAGTTGTGCGTGATGAACAGGTAGGCGATGCCCAGTTCGTCCTGCAGCTCGCGCAGCAGGTCCAGGATCTGCGCCTGCACCGACACGTCCAGGGCGGACGTGGGCTCATCGCAGATCAGCACTTTCGGTTCGACGGCCAGCGCCCGCGCGATCGCGATGCGCTGGCGCTGGCCGCCCGAGAATTCATGCGGATAGCGGGCAAGCGTGTTGGCCGGCAGGCCGACCCGTTCGACCAGGCGCGCCGCCCGTTCGGCGCGCGCCTCCTTGCTCATGCCGCGCCGCAGGGACGCCAGGCCTTCGTCCAGGATGTCTCCCACCCGCATGCGCGGATCGAGCGAGGCGTAGGGATCCTGGAAGACAATCTGGATGTCCTGCCGCAGGCGCTGCAGCTTGCGGCGGTCGGCGACGAGCAGGTCCTGTCCCAGCAGCATGGCGCGGCCCGAGACCCGCGCGCCGTCGATCAGCCGCAGCAGCGCCTTGCCGGTGGTGGTCTTGCCGCAGCCGGACTCGCCCAGCAGGGCCAGGGTCTCGCCCGCCTTCAGCGTGAACGTGACCCCGTCGGCGGCCTTGACCCAGGACACGATGCGGCGCAGCGGGCCCTTGCGCACGGGGTAATGGACCTTGAGGTCCTGGACGTCGAGCACCACGCCGCCGCGCGCGGCCCGGTCCGCGGCGCGGCCGCCGCGGGCCATGGCCTCGCGGCCCGGCTCCGTCAAGGGAACGCCGCGCTTCTCGAAGGTGGGAATGGCTTCGAACAGTTGCCGCGCATAGGGATGCTTGGGCGCCCGGAAGAACTCCTCGGCGTCGGCGCTCTCCACGATCTCGCCCCCGCGCATCAGGGCCACGTGGTGGGCCACGTTCTTCACGACGGCGAGGTCATGCGTGATCAGCAGCACGGCCATGCCCATTTCGCGCTGGATGTCGGCCAGCAGGTCCAGCACCTGCGCCTGCACGGTGACGTCCAGCGCCGTGGTCGGCTCGTCGGCGATCAGCAGCGACGGTTCGGCCGCCAGCGCGATAGCGATCATGACGCGCTGCTTCTGGCCGCCCGAGAACTGGAACGGATAGTCGTCGACGCGCCGCTCGGGTTCGGGGATGCCCACCCGCCGCAGCCAGTCGATGGCGCGCGCGCGCGCCGCCGCGCCGCGCAGGGGCGTATGGGCGGCCAGCGTTTCGACGATCTGGTCGCCCACCCGCATGACCGGGTTCAGGCTGGTGGACGGTTCCTGGAAAATGATGCCGATCCGGCCGCCCCGCACCCCGCGCATGGCGCTTTCCGGCAGGCGGTTCAGGTCTTCTCCGTCCAGGTCGATCTGCCCGCCCACGATGCGTCCGGCGTCCGGCAGCAGGCGCAGCAAGGCAAGCGCCGTCATGCTCTTGCCGCAGCCGGATTCGCCGACCAGCGCGAAAGTCTGCCGCCGGGCGATGGCCAGTTGCAAGCGCTTGACCGCGTGCGTCATGCCGCTTTCGCCGGCGATGTCCACGTCCAGGCCGCGCACCTCCAGCAAGGGAGCCTGGTTCATGGCGCGTCTCCCGGCCGGGACTGGCGGGCGTCCGCCGCCAGCGCGGGCTTGGCCCCCCGGCCGAACAGGCCGTAGCGGGCGATGCGGCCGGGCTTGTAGCGGCGGGTGCGGGGGTCGAAGGCGTCGCGCACGGCGTCGGCGAACAGATTGGCCGCCAGCACCAGCGCCAGCATGAAAATGAAAGCGGTCATCAGATTCCACCAGACCATGGGATCGCGGGACATCTCCAGCCGGGCGCCGTCGATCATGGAGCCGAAGGAATTCATGCTGGGATCCACGCCGATGCCCAGGTAGGACAGCACGGCTTCATACAGGACCAGGCCCGAGAATTCCAGCACCATGGTGATCAGCACCAGGTGCGCCACGTTGGGCAGCAGGTGGCGCGTCATGATGCGCCAGTGCGACACGCCGAACGCCCGCGCCGCCTGCACGTATTCCAGTTCGCGCAGCTTCAGCGTTTCCGCGCGCAGCAGGCGGCACAGCCCCGCCCACCCCGTGAACCCCAGGATCATGCAGAGCAGGAACAGGCGCAGGTCCGCGCGCGCGGCGGAGGTATCGAACAGGTCGGCGTGGTTGTCGATGTAGACCTGCATCATCAACGCGCAGGCGGCCACCAGCAGCACGCCCGGGATCGAGGTGATGGTGGTGTAGAGATACTGGATGGCGTCGTCGACCTTGCCCTTGAAATAGCCGGCGGCGATGCCGAAGACGATCGCCGGCGGCAGCATGGCGATGGTGGTGAGGCTGCCGATGACCAGCGCGGTGCGGATGCTTTTCAGCGCCTGCCACAGCACGTCGTTGCCGATGCGGTCGGTGCCCAGCGCATGGTAGCCGCTGGACAGCCCGGCCAGGGCGCCGACCGCCAGGCACAGCAGCGTGAACGTCAGCAACATGGCGACCCATGGCACGCCGGCATGGCCGCTCCCCGTGTCGGCGGCCGCCCGGGCGCGCCGCGCCAGGCCGACAGACAGCAGCCCCGCCGCCGCCAGCGCGACCGCCAGCCCCCCGGCCAGGCCCCCGCCCAGCCGCTTGAACACGTCGCCCAAGTGATCCCCGTCGGGATCGTCCAGGTGCACGCCCGCGCCACGCAGCCGGGGAAAGTCGCGCACCGGCTTGCCGTCGACGAGCAGGGTTTCCTTGGTGAACTGGCGCACGGCCAGCGGCACGGAATAGGTTTTCTCCGGCCGCGTCAGCACGGTGCCGGCCAGCAGGCCGTCCAGCGCCGACTGGACCGCGGGCGCATAGACCGGGCCCGCGTCGGCCGCCGCCCCGGGCGCCGGCGGCAGCAGCGGCCGGTAGTGCACCGAATCGAGCAGGCCGACCGCGACGAAGGCGGAAAGGATCACGGCCGAACACATGGCGGGCGTATCGCGGGCGACGCGGACCCAGGTCGCGCGCAGGTTGGGGCTGCGGCGCACGCGCCAGGCGTAGGCCGCGGCGCCCAGCGCCATGAGCCACAGCGCGATATCGGTCCAGAGGAAGACGAACTTGGGCATGTCGGCTACTCGAATCTGACGCGGGGGTCGGCCAGCGTGTAGGAAATGTCGGCCAGGATCAGCCCGACGATGTAGAGGGCCGAACCGAGGAACACCATGGCGCGCACGATCGAAAAGTCCTGCGCGTTGATGGCGTCGATGGTGTAGCTGCCCAGGCCGGGGATGCCGAAGAAGGATTCCGCGATCAGGCTGCCCATGAACAGCAGCGGCAAGGCGGCCACCGTGCTGGTCAGGATAGGCAGCATGGCATTGCGCAGCACGTGCCGGAACAGCACCACGCGCTCGGCCAGCCCTTTGGAACGGGCGGTGCGCACGTAGTCCTTGCCGATCTCCTCCAGGAACAGGGTGCGGTAGAAGCGCGCCTCCGGCCCCAGCCGCGACACAATGGCCACCAGCACCGGCAGCGCCAGGAACTTGACCGCGTCCAGCCCCCCGGAAAAGCCCGAGAACGGCACCAGCCGCAGCAGCTTCGCGAAGACCCATTGGCCGGCGATGATGTAGAACAGGCTGGAAATGGACAGCAGCAGCACGCAGAGCACCACGCCCCAGAAGTCGAGCCGCGTGGCCCGGAAATACACCAGCGTCAGGGAAAAGACGATGCTGACGAAAAGCCCCAGGACGAAGGTGGGCACCGCGAGCGCCAGGCTGGGCCCCATGCGCGTCTGGATCTCGCGGCCGATGTCGCGGCCGCCGTCGGAGGCGCCGAAGTCCATGGCCAGGAGCGGCACCGAACGCTGGTAGAACACCGTGTCGGTGAGCCGCGCCGCGCCCTGCGCCTGGCCATTGAAGAACAGCGGCTTGTCGTAGCCGCGTTCGGCCTTCCATTTTTCCACCGCTTCCTGGTTGGCGCGCTGCCCGCCGATGGCCAGCCGCGCCATGTCGTCGGGCGTGTTCACCGCGAAGAACAGGATGAAGGTGAAGAGGTTCACGCCGATCAGGATCAGCACGCCGTACAGCAGCCGGCGGATCACGTAGCCGATCATGATTGATGCTCCTTGCCGACGCGCGGCACAAATGCCGTCTGGCGTTCACGCCGCTTCAGCGCCACGTAGGAAGGCCAGACCGCCAGCGCCAGCAGCAATATGAAGACACCGATGGGCCACCACCGCGGAGAATTCCATTCGTCGATTTTCCGCTGGCGCAGTTCGGGGTCGATCTTCATGTACTGGAGCGTGTTGCGAACCATCTGCGTCGGTTTGGCGTTGCCCACCCATTGCTGGTAGGCGCCGCCCGACATCGGGAAATAGCCGAACATCCAGGGCGCGTCGCGCTGCACGATGGCCACCATCCTGGCGATCAACTGTTCTTTTTCGGGGCCGTCGTCCAGGAACTTCAGTTGTTCGAAGAGGCGGTCGTACTCGGGGCTGGCGTAGTTGGCCGCGTTCTCGCCGCCGCCCTTGGCCTTGGCGTTCGGGCCGTACAACAGGAACAGGAAGTTCTCGGCGTCGGGATAGTCGGCGCTCCAGCCCCACAGGAAGATCTGGGCGGCGCCGCGCATCATCTTGTCCTGGAAGCGGTTGTAGTCGGTGGCGCGCACGTCCAACTGGACGCCGATCTTGGCAAGCTGGCGCCGCATCCAGTCGAACTGCGGATTGGAGCCGCCGCCCGACATGGAGTCGTAGTACAGCACCAGCGGCGCGCCGGTCTTGGCGTTGCGGCCGTCCGGGTATCCGGCTTCGGCCAGCAGGCGCTTGGCCGCGTCCACGGACTTGCGCACCGGCTTGCCGTCCACCAGGTCGTAGACCACCGGATTCACGCCCTCGGGCGGATCGCGGTAGCCGAGCACGCCGGGCGGCACCGGGCCGTAGGCCACGGACGCCTGGCTGTTCTCGAACACCGCCACGTATTCCTCCCAGTCGAAGGCGATGCTGATCGCCTGGCGCAGCTTGCGGTTCTTTTCCTCCTGCTCGGGCGTATCGCCCTTGCCCACGACGGGGTCCAGCCAGTTGAAGCCCATGTACCAGTTGGCGGTCTCGACCGTGGTGGGCAGTTTGATGCCGTGCTCGCTGTAGAGGCGCGCCTTGTCCTGGCTGTCGGCGGCGGCGACCAACATGGCCACCCCGTACTCGCCGCGCTCGATCTGCGGCATGTCGTAATAGCCCTGAGTGAATTTGCCCGTCAGCGGGGTAATTTCCTTTTCCACGCTGAATTCCGCCCGGTCGATGAAGGGCGTGGGCTTGCCGCAGTCCGCCAGCAGGCCGGCGGCGCGGTCGCCGGGCTCGCCCTCGCAGGGATAGGGTTCGCCGTGGAAATTGGGATTGCGGCCCAGCACGTGGCGGCGGTTCTGCAAGGACTCCACCAGCATGTACGGGCCGGTGCCCACGGGCCAGGTATTGAACGACAGGTCGTGCGCCGCCATGCCGGGCTGGCTGTAGAAGCGGTCGGCCTCCCAGGGGATGGGCGCCGTGAAGGTCATGGCCAGCCAGTACTTGAACTGCGGGTACTTGCCGTTGACGCGGATGCGCAGCGTGTGCGGATCCAGCGCCTGCACGCCGGTGAAGCCGTCGGGCTCGCGCAGGTCCAGCCAGGGCGGCGCGCCGGCTCCGCCCGGCGCGTCGCGGCGCAGCGCCTGGTCGCGCTGGCGCAGGCGTTCGCCGTATTCCTTCAGGCCGGCCACGTGCTCGGCCATCAGGGAGGAAATCGGCGACACCACGCGCGGGCTGGCCAGCCGGCGGAAGGCGTAGACGTAGTCGTCGGCGGTCAGTTCGCGTGTGCCGGTGCGCGGGAAATCGGGAATGTAGTACTTGCCGTCCAGCTCGCCCGGCGCCAGCGGATAGTAGTCGTAGCCGCCGTCGGGCTTGCGGGCGAACGCCGGATGGGGCGCGAAGCGCGAACCCGGGCGGATCTTGATGTCGTAGACGCTTTGCGCGATCTGCTCGCCCGGCGTGTCGGCCGGCAGCGTGTTGCCCTGCGCGTCCAGGTAGACCGGCGGATCGATCGACGCCGCCGCGCGCGGCACCAGTTCGTACGGCCGCTTCAGATAGTGGTAGCCGTAAAGCGTCTCGTAGATGTTGTAGGTATAGGGAGTTTCATCGCCGGAATAGGAACTGGCCGGGTCCAGGTACTTCGGGGAACGCTTGACGAAAGCGGAATACAGCGTGTTCCGGGCTTCGGCGCCGGACGGATAGGGACTGTTGATGGGGCTTTCTTGCGAGCAGCCCGCCAACGCCAGCAACAACAGCATGGCCGTCGCCCAGAGCCGCTTCAGTGCACGCATGGAAACCTTCCCTTCGAATCGTTGCGACAGAGGATAGCAAACACGGGCCCGGGCCCATACCCAGGCATCCCCTACGGCCGGCTGCCGGTCAGCCGCATTGGCGCTGCCGCCAGCAGTCATAGCGCCATTTCCAGGGCTGCATGGCGCCCTGTTGGGCCCACAGGCCGCGCCCGGCCGCCTTGGCCTGGCGCTGGAGGTCCGGCATGGCCTTGTCGCGCAGGTAGTCGCCCTGCCGCGCCGTATAGGCCCAGGCGTAGCCGGCCTCGACCTGGGCGCGGTTGGCGGAGCGGCCGTCTTCCAGGATCAGCGCGCAGACGTCCCGTCCGTACTGGTCCTGCTCGTAGCATTGCGCGGTGAGCGTCTTGCCCGCGACCAGGCCGGCCAGGTGCTTGCGCGAGGCCTCGGCATAGGGCTGGCCGGGCTGTTCGGCGCCATGGCCCTCCTCGGGCGCGTCGATGCTGTCCATGCGGATCCTGCGCTGGCCGTCCGGCGCGCGCAGGGTCACGGTATCGCCGTCGGCGACATTGACGATCATGCCGGTCAGCGTGTAGCTGCCTTGGGGAATCCCGCCCGCCAGGGCCGGGCCCGGCCGGTTCTGGGCGGAGGGGGGCGACCGCCGCCCTTCCGGCTCCGAGGGCTGCAGCCAATTGACGATGGCGCCCGCGGCCGCAAGAATCACGGCCACGGCCAGGGCGGTCAGCTTGCTGCCGCCAAAGGGAGATTTGCGACGCACCGCCGGCTCCAGGTAGGAAAACGGTGGGAGTGTGCCATAGATGGTCGGCCCCCGCGCCGCCTTGGGGCGGCCCGGCGGCGGGGCGGCTATTCTTGCCGGGAGCCGAAAAACAGGGAGTAGCGGCGTAGGATGGGTGAAGCGCGAGAGTCCTTAAGCAAGAACGACAGCGCTGAACGCGCGCAACCCATGCGGCCGTGAGAAACCGGCGCCCGGCATCGGCCGACAACAGCCGATTGCGACCGCATGGGTTGCGCGCGCTGGATGCTGGGGTTCTTGCTTAAGGACTCTCGCGCTTCACCCATCCTACAGCCAACCGGATTTGCGGAAGCGCCAGTACAGGACGGAGCACGCCGTCGCGATGGCGCCCAGGGTGACGGGATAGCCCCAGGGGGACTTCAGTTCGGGCATGAATTCGAAGTTCATGCCGTAGATGCCGGCGATGGCGGTGGGCACGGCCAGGATGGCGGCCCAGGAGGCCAGCTTGCGGGTGGTGTCGTTCTGCGCCGCCTGGCCGATCATCAGGCTGGCTTCGAAGGCGAACGCCAGGGATTCGCGCAGGGAATTGAACAGTTCGTCCACGCGCAGCACGCGGTCGGCCACTTCGCCGAAGTACGGGCGGGCGTGCTCGTCCACGGCCGACATTTCCACGCGCGCCAGCCGGCGGCAGATCTCGGCCAGCGGCGACACCACCGTGTGGATGCGCAGCAGGTCGCGCCGCTGCCGGTACAGCCTGCGGATGTCGGAGTCCTTGGCGCCCCGGATCAGGAGCTTCTGCTCGGCGCCCTCCACCACCGTCTCGATCTTGCCGGCCGCCGCGACGTAGCGGTCGACCAGCCAGTCCAGCAATTCGGACGCGACGTAGTCGCTGCCCCGCTTGAGAAGATCGGGCGAGGCCTCCAGCCGTTCCCGCAGGGGGCTGTGGCCGGCGGTGGCGCCGCGGCGCACCGTGACCAGGAAACCGTCGCCGATGAGGAACTGGGTCTCGCCGAAAATGGGCCGTTCGGCCTCGACCTCCACCGTGATGGCGACGATGAGGATCATGTTCCCGTAGTCGATGATCTTCGGCCGCCGGTGGGCTTCCAGCATCTCTTCCTGGTTCTTGTCGCAGGCGCCGAGTTCGCGCGCGACCCTGGCCAGCAGTTCCGGACCGGGATTGCGCAGGCCGATCCAGAGCATGCCCTGGTCCCGGCCGACGTACTGCGCGACCTGGTCGATGGGAACCTCGCGCTCCCGCCGTCCGTTCACGTAGGCGATCGACGCCACGACCTCGCGCGTCGTCGGGTCGGCGGCACGTTCTTCAGTAGACATAAACACCCTCGGGCAATGCGATCCCTGCCGGACAGCTTGTAGGTATCGGGCGATGATAGCCCGTTCTACGAGAACAGGCTGCGCACCCGCCGGGCCACGTCCACGCTGGGCGCCTGGGGCTCTTTCGGCGCGCCGCGCCCCGCGGGCAGGTCGGGCAGCTTGGGCAGGTGGTCGAACAGCGGCAGCATCGCATTCGAGATATAGCGGGTCCGCGAGCCGTACACGTGGCGGTCGCCCATGCCGGTCTGCTGGTGCACGTAGAAGCGCTGCGGCACGATGAGCTGCAGGCGTTCCTTGGCGCGCGTCATCGCCACGTACAGCAGCCGGCGCTCCTCTTCGATTTCTTCCGCGGTGCCGGTGCTCATGTCGGACGGAATGCAGCCGTCCACCGCGTTCAGGACGTAGACCGCCTTCCATTCCTGCCCCTTGGCGGAATGGATGGTGGACAGGATCATGTAGTCCTCGTCGCGCAGCGGCGCGCCCGATTCGTCGCTGGTGGCGTCCGGAGGATCCAGCGTCAGTTCGGTCAGGAAGCGTTCGCGCGACGGGTAGCCCGAGGCGATGCGCAACAACTGGTCGAGATCCGCCCGGCGCACGCGCGCGTCGTCGTACAGGCGCTCCAGTTGCCCCGCGTACCAGCGCAGGGCCAGGTCCGCGTCGGCCGGCCATTTCAATCCCGGATCGCACAGCGCCGCGTAGGTATCGGCGAAGCCGCCCCATTCTTCCTGCGCGGCCGCGCCCGGCTTGAATTCGCGCAGCGCGCGCAAGGGTTCCGCCGACGCTGACATGGCGTCCATGAGCTTGCCCGCGGTGGCGGGGCCGATGCCCGGCAGCAGTTGCGCCACGCGGAAACCCGCCATGCGCCCCCGCGGATTCTCGGCCCAGCGCAGCAGCGACAGCAGGTCCTTCACGTGCGCGGCCTCCAGGAAGCGCAGGCCGCCGAACTTCACGAAGGGGATGTTGCGGCGGGTCAGCTCCAGTTCCAGCGCGGCGCTGTGGCTGGAGGTGCGGAACAGCGCGGCCTGCGACTTGAGCGCGGCCCCGGCTTCGCGTTGCGCCAGCACCTGGTCGGCCACCCAGCGCGCCTGCCCGGCTTCGTCGCTGACCGTCACCAGTTCGGGCAACTGGGACGACTGGCGGTCGGTCCAGAGATCCTTGGCGTAGCGCTCCGTCGCCAGGCCGATGACGGCGTTGGACGCGTTCAGGATGGGCTGGGTGGAACGGTAGTTGCGGTCCAGCGTGATGACGCGCGCGGGCTTGGGGAACTGGGCCGGAAAGTCGAGGATGTTGCGCACGGTGGCCGCGCGGAACGAATAGATGGACTGGGCGTCGTCGCCCACCACGGTCAGGCCGCGCCCGTCGGGCTTCATCGCCAGCAGGATGGCCGCCTGCAGGCGGTTGGTGTCCTGGTATTCGTCCACGAGCACATGGTCGAAGCGCGCCCCCACGTCGGCCGCTATCCCGGGGTCCGACATCATCTCCGCCCAATAGAGCAGCAGGTCGTCGTAGTCCAGCACCTGCTGGTCCTGCTTGGCCGCGACGTAGCCGCGAAACAGGTTCTTCAGTTCCTCTTCCCATTGGGCGCACCAGGGAAAGGACGTCTTCAGCACGTCGGCCACCGGGGTCTGGCTGTTGACCACGCGCGAATAGACGGCCAGGCAGGTGCCCTTGAGCGGAAACCGGGATTTCGTGGAAGACAGGCCCAGTTCATGGCGGACCATGCCCATCAGGTCCTCGGCGTCGCCGCGGTCGTGGATGGTGAAGGCTTCGGACAGGCCGATCCGCTGCGCGCAATCGCGCAACAGCCGCGCGCCGATCGCGTGGAAGGTGCCGGCCCAGGGCAGCGACGGCGGCTGCTGCGTGGCGCGCAGGTTCATCACCCGCTGCAGCACCGACCCCACGCGCCGCTCCATTTCCAGCGCCGCGCGGCGCGAGAACGTCAGGAGCAGCATGCGCTGGGGATCCGCGCCGTTCAGGATCAGGTGCGCGACCCGGTGCGCCAGCGTATTGGTCTTGCCCGAGCCCGCTCCCGCGATCACCAGCAGGGGGCCGTCGTCCCCGGGCGCGCCGGCCACGCCAAACTCGGCGGCCTCGCGCTGGGCGGGGTTGAGGTCGGCTAAGGGGTCGGGACGGTTGGAATCGGACGGGGACGGCAGGCGGGTCGGGTCGGACATGGAACAGGGCCGCGCACGGCGGCCTCGGGAAATAACGAGCCGGGGCGTTGCCCGGCTCTGGATGAACACTGTATATTTATACAGAATTTTTTGACTTTCGTCCGATGCGCCTCCTGACCGGCACCGCCTCCTGGACCGATCCCACCCTGCTGGCCTGCGGACGCTTCTATCCGCCCGAGGCCCGCAGCGCCGAAGAACGCTTGCGCTTTTACGCATCGCGGTACGGGATGGCCGAAGTGGATTCCAGCTTCTATGCCCTGCCCACCGCGGAAAACGCCTATCTGTGGGACCAGCGCACGCCGGACGGATTCGTCTTCAACATCAAGGCCTTCCGGCTGTTCACCGGGCACCGGACGCCACTTGCCGCGCTGCCGGCGGATATCCGGCGCGAACTGGGCGATAGTCCCGAGGCCGCCCTCTATCACGACCAGATGCCCGAGGATCTTCGCGGCGAACTGTGGCGCCGGTATCAACTGGCGCTGGAGCCCTTGCGCATGCCCGGCAAACTCGGCGCGGTGCATTTCCAGTTTCCGTCCTGGATCCGGCGCGATGCGCGCGGGCGCGCGCGCGTGGCCGATTGCGCGCGGCGCATGGAAGAACACTTGATCTCGGTGGAGTTCCGGCATCGCAGTTGGTTCGAGACCCCCGCGGCCACGGCCGATACGCTGGCGTTCGAGCGCGACCTGGGCGTGGTGCACACGGTCGTCGACGCGCCGCAGGGCTTCGACAACACGGTGCCCGCCGTCTGGGAAAACACGCATCCGGAGCTGACCCTGCTCCGCCTGCATGGCCGCAACGCGGCCGCGTGGAACGCCGCCGGCGCGGCGTCCTCGGGACGTTTCCAGTACGAATATTCGGAACAGGAACTGGCGGAACTGGCCGAACGTTTTTCCCGCCTGGCCGCGCAAAGCGCCCAGGCGCATGCGGTGTTCAACACCAACTTCGAGGATCAGGGCATGCGCAACGCCGCCGCCTTCGCCTCAGCGCTGCCGCGCTTTTGATCCGCGGCGGGCGCGCGCGCCACCTCGGCCAGGCTTTCCAGCAGCACTTCGAATTTGCGCGCGATCTCGTTCTCGGGGACGCAGGCGTAGCCCAGCAGCAGGCCGGGCCGGCGCCCTTCTTCATTGACGTAGTAGCGCGACAGCGCGCGCGTCAGCACGCCCTTGCCGCGCGCCACGTCCACGACGCGCAGGTCGTCCATGTCCCGCGGCAGGGTCAGCACCAGATGCAGGCCCGCCATGCTGGCGTCGCGATGCAGCCAGTCGGGGCCCAGCCGCCGTTCGATCAGGTTGACGAGCATGGCGCGGCGGCGCCCGTACAGCATGCGCATGCGGCGGATGTGGGCGGCGTAATGGCCTTCCGAGATGAAGGTGGCCAGCGCGGCGTGCGTCATCAGGTGGCCTTCGCGGTAAAGCTCCGCGTGCGCGGCCTGGAACGCGGCCGTCAGGGCCTTGGGCAGCACCAGGTAGCCGACCCGCAAGCCCGGATACAGCGTCTTGCTGAACGTGCCCATGTAGATGACGGGCGCGTCCGGCTCCAGCCCCAGCAGCGAGGCGATGGGGCGGCCGGAAAAGCGGAATTCGCTGTCGTAGTCGTCCTCGATGATCCAACTGCCGCTCTGGCGCGCCACCGCCAGCAACTGGCGGCGGCGCGCCAGCGACATGACCGGGCCCAGCGGATACTGGTGCGACGGGGTGACGAAAATGAAGCGCGGCGGCGTGGCGGCGGTCTCGGGCAGCCGCATGCCCTCTTCGTCCACGGGCAGGTGCACCGTGCGCAGGCCGTTGGCCTGCAGGATGGTGCGGGCGCCCCAGTAGCCCGGATCCTCGACCCAGGCCGTCTCGCCGGCCTCGCCCAGGATGCGGGCGGTCAGGTCGATGGCCTGGTGCGAGCCCTCGGTGATGATGATCTGTTCGGGGTCGCAGTCGATGGAGCGGGTCAGCGCCAGATGCTGCGCCAGCGCCTCGCGCAGCGCCGGCAGGCCGCCGCCATAGGCGTAGGTCAGCAGGTCGGGCGAGGGATTGCGCCACAGGGCGCTGAAAATGCGGCCGAACTTCTTGTGCGGGAATTCGGTCAGGTCGGGCACGCCGGGCATGAAGGCGCCCCATTGGTAGGGCGAGGCCGACGCGCCGTCGACGATGGCCGCGCCGCGCGGGGACAGCGCCGGGCGCGGCTGGGCCGGCGGCGGCTGGCGCCGGCGCCGGCCGCTGGCCAGGTAGGAATCCGGGACGGAGGCGTTGACGAAGGTGCCGTTGCCCTGGCGGCTGCGGGTATAGCCTTCCGCCAGGAGCTGGCTGTAGACGTGGACAACCGTATTGCGGGCGATGCCGAGTTCGGCCGCCAGGTCGCGCGTGGCGGGCAGCCGCGAGTCCGCGGCGATGGCCCCGTCCAGGATCGCTTCCCGGATGCCCTGGTACAAGCGCTTGTTCATGGGCTCGCCGGACCCATCGGCCAGGCGCAGCAGCAGCAAGTCACCGACGATGGAACGCAATTGGTTCTACCTGATTTATCAAAGTGGTTCCCACAAATGGGGCCATCGTAGCATTAAATAGGGTTTATTACCGCCGGGCCGCCCCCAGGTAAAAAACGCCCCCTCGGGGGGCGGCAAGCCGAAGGCGCGGCGTGGGGTTTTTTTACCGCCCATCATGCTCTGCGAGGCTGAGATGAAGAATCAGGACCTGAATACCCGCCGTTCCCTGGCCACGCCGCGTGGCGTCGGCGTCATGTGCGACTTCTACGCGGTGCGCGCCGAAAACGCCACGCTGTGGGACGCCAACGGCAAGGAATACATCGATTTCGCGGGCGGCATCGCCGTCCTGAACACCGGCCACCTGCACCCCAAGGTCAAGGCCGCGGTCTCCGCGCAACTGGACAATTTCACGCACACGGCCTACCAGATCGTGCCGTACGAAGGCTATGTCTCGCTGGCCGAGCGCATCAACCGCCTGGCGCCCATCGACGGCCTGAAGAAGAGCGCCTTCTTCACCACCGGCGTGGAAGCCGTGGAAAACGCCGTGAAGATCGCGCGTTCGGCCACCGGCCGCTCGGGCGTCATCGCCTTCTCCGGCTCCTTCCACGGCCGCACCATGCTGGGCATGGCGCTGACCGGCAAGGTCGCCCCCTACAAGCTGTCGTTCGGCCCGATGCCCGGCGACATCTATCACGTGCCGTTCCCCAACGCCACCCAGTCCATCACCGTGGCCGATTCGCTCAAGGCGCTGGACCTGCTGTTCAAGTGCGACATCGACCCCAAGCGCGTCGCGGCCATCATCATCGAGCCGGTGCAGGGCGAAGGCGGCTTCAACATCACCCCGCCCGAACTGATGACGGCGCTGCGCAAGGTCTGCGACGAGCACGGCATCCTGCTGATCGCCGATGAAGTCCAGACCGGCTTCGGCCGCACCGGCAAGCTGTTCGCCATGGAACACCACGCGGTCCAGGCCGACCTGATCACGATGGCCAAGAGCCTGGGCGGCGGCTTCCCGATCTCGGGCGTGGTCGGCCGCGCCGACGTCATGGACGCCCCGGCCGCGGGCGGGCTGGGCGGCACCTACGCCGGCAACCCGCTGGCGGTCGCCGCCGCGCACGCCGTGCTGGACGTGATCGCCGAGGAAAAGCTGTGCGAACGCGCCGACCAACTGGGCGACAAGCTGCGCGCGCACCTGGAAGGCCTGCGCGCCAAGGTCCCCGGCATCGCCGACGTGCGCGGCCTGGGTTCCATGGTCGCCCTGGAGCTGAACGATCCCGCCACCGGCAAGCCGGACGCGGAAGCGGTCAAGCGCGTGCAAGCCCGCGCCATCGAAAAGGGCCTGATTTTGCTAAGCTGCGGGGTGTACGGCAACGTCCTGCGGTTCCTGTACCCCTTGACCATTCCCGAGGCCCAGTTCGATCGCGCGCTGGCCATCCTGTCCGAGGCGCTGGCGGCCTGACGACCGGGGCCTGAGCATCCGATTTCCGGCGGGCAGGCACAAGCATTGCGGGCGTAGCGGTTTCCGGCTCGGCCATCGAGCCGGAAAACCCGCGGCGCCCGCAAGCGTTTCCCGGCCGGCCGCATTCCATTCAAGGAGACTCCAACAATGACTGCACTGACCCAACCCCTGGCGCGCCCCAATCTGCTGCGCGACGCCTGCTACATCGACGGCAAGTGGGTGGGCGCCGGCGACGGCCCCGCCATCCCCGTGGACAATCCCTCCACCGGCAAGACCATCGTGTCGGTGCCCAAGCTGGGCCGCAAGGAAGCCGAACAGGCCATCGCCAGCGCCGAGGCCGCCCTGCCCGCCTGGAGCGCCAAGACCGGCAAGGAACGCGCCGCGATCCTGCTGAAGTGGGCCCAGCTCATGGTGCAGCACCAGAAGGACCTGGCCGCCATCATGACGTCCGAACAGGGCAAGCCCGTGACCGAAGCCGCCGGCGAAATCGCCTACGCCGCCTCGTTCCTGGAGTGGTTCGCCGAAGAAGCCAAGCGCATCGACGGCGACATTCTGCAAAGCCCCAAGGCCGGCCAGCGCCTGATGGCGCTCAAGCAGCCCATCGGCGTCACCGCCGCCATCACGCCCTGGAACTTCCCCGCCGCGATGATCACGCGCAAGGTCGGCCCCGCGCTGGCCGCCGGCTGCACCATGGTCGTCAAGCCGGCCCAGCAGACGCCGCTGACCGCGCTGGCGCTGGCCGTGCTGGCCGAGGAAGCGGGCGTGCCCGCGGGCGTTTTCCACGTCATCACCGGCAGCTCGCGTGAAATCGGCGCGGCGCTGTGCGAAAGCGACGTGGTCCGCAAGCTGAGCTTCACGGGCTCGACCGAAGTCGGCCGCACGCTGATGGAGCAATGCGCGCCCACCATCAAGAAGCTGTCGCTCGAACTGGGCGGCAACGCGCCCTTCATCGTGTTCGACGACGCCGACCTGGACCGCGCCGTGGACGGCATCCTGGCCTCGAAGTACCGCAACGCCGGCCAGACCTGCGTGTGCGCCAACCGCATCTACGTGCAGGCCGGCGTCTACGAAGAGATCGCCAAGCGCCTGGTGGCCAAGGTCGAGGCCATGAAGGTGGGCGACGGCTTCGCCGACGGCGTCACGCAAGGTCCGCTGATCGACAGCAGCGCCGTGGAAAAAGTGCAGGAACACATCGCCGACGCCACCGCGCACGGCGCGAAGGTCATCGCCGGCGGCAAGCCGCATGCGCTGGGCGGCACGTTCTTCGAACCGACCGTGGTGCGCGACGTGACCCAGTCGATGCGCTTCGCGACCGAGGAAACCTTCGGCCCGGTGGCCCCGCTGTTCCGCTTCGATACGGAAGAGGAAGTCATCGGCATGGCCAACGACACCATCTTCGGCCTGGCCGCCTACTTCTTCACCCGCGACTACGCCCGCATCTGGCGCGTGTCGGAAGCGCTGGAGTACGGCATCGTCGGCATCAACACCGGCATCATCTCCAACGAAGTCGGCCCGTTCGGCGGCGTCAAGCAATCCGGCCTGGGCCGCGAAGGCTCGAAGTACGGGATCGAGGAATACCTGGAGATCAAGTACCTCTGCGTTGATTTGGGGGGGTGAGTTCTGGGGGGGTGTCAGACACCCGGGTGGGGCTGCCTTGGTTCGTGAGGCTGTCTCGTACGGGTGTCTGACACCTGATCTCGTTCAGCGTCTGACGCCTGGCCGTCCCGGTGTCTGACACCCGTACGAGACGCCCTTACGGGCTGACGCGAACCTTCCCGGGTGTCTGACACCAGCCCATCCCGCCAGGCATGGTAGATTTGCCCGTTCCCCAGATGAGCAGGCCCAGCCCGTATGAGCAGAACCTTTACCCGCGAGGACACCCGCCGGCTTGCGGCCGTTCTGGCCGAAACGGCGCAAACGGAGGTCATGCCGCGTTTTCGCAACCTGCCGGAAGGCGCGGTGCGCGGCAAGAGTTCTCCGCGCGACCTCGTGACCGACGCGGACGAAGCCGCCGAGCGCCTCATCGCGGCGCGCCTGTCCAAGCTGCATCCGGGCGCCGTGCTGATCGGCGAAGAAGCCTCGGCCCGCAACCCCGCCTTGCTGAACATGCTGGTCGACGCCGACCTGGCCTTCCTGATCGACCCCATCGACGGCACCCGCAATTATGTGGCGGGCCTGCCGCTCTTCGGCATGATGGTCGCCGCCTGTCATCGCGGCGACGTGATCGCCGGCGTGATCTACGATCCCCTCAACCGCGACAGCGCGCTGGCGGTGCGCGGCGAAGGCGCGTGGATGGAGTACGAGAACGGCCGGCAGGTCCCACTGGCGGTGGCCAGCCCCGCGCCTCCCGAGGACATGGACGGCCTGATCGCCACCGGCGCCCTGCCCGAGCCGCTGCGCACGGCCGTCAACGGCAACCTCTCGCGCCTGGCCAGCACGGCCTCGCTGCGCTGCGCCGCGCATGAATACCGCATGCTGGCCGCCGGGCACTGCCACGTCGCGCTGTACAACCAGTTGACCGCCTGGGACCACGCGGCGGGCTGGCTGCTGCACCGGGAGGCCGGCGGCTACTCGGCGCACTTCGACGGATCTCCCTATAAGCCCACCCATCGGACCGGCGGGCTGCTGTACGCGCCGGACGCCGGCAGTTGGCATGCGGCGCGCAAGGCGCTAATGGGGGACGCGGCAGAGGCCGCGGAGGCTTGACAGATCCGCCCCGGGAAAGGTCCAAAAATCGGGGTTATCCCTAGGAGTTATCCCCAGTTCCTGTGGACAACCCTATGGAAAGGTCTGTAACAGCGTAAAAAAATCCTTGCGGGGCAAGCACTTGCTTAAACCGGTCAAAAACCGGCCGGCGGCGGCGGCCTTCCGCCCGCCCGTTACAGGGCATCCAGCGCCACGGCGCAGGGCAATTCCACTTTCAGGGTCAGCATGCTGTCGGCGCGGGTGCGGCCCAGGTTGATCGCCGCGATGGGCATGCCGTTGCGCGCGGCGGCGGTCACGAAGCGGTAGCCGGAATACACCATCAGGGACGACCCCGCCACCAGCACCGCGTCGGCGCCCATGAGGCCCGCGTTGGCGCGGTCCACCCGCGCGCGCGGCACCGTCTCGCCGAAGAAGACCACATCCGGCTTGACGATTCCGCCGCAGTTCGGACAGGGCGGCACGCGGAACCGGGTGAAATCCTCGCCGTCCAGGTCCGCATCGCCGTCGGGCGCGTCCGTGGCGTCCAGCAGCGTCCAGTCCGGATTGCCGTCCTGCAGCGCCTCCTGCCATGCGTGGCGCCCGCCGCGCCAGTCGCAGGCCATGCAGCGCACCTGATCCAGCCTGCCGTGCAGGTCCACGACCTCGCGGCTGCCGGCGGCCTCGTGCAGGCCGTCCACGTTCTGCGTCACCAGCAGCGCCACGCGGCCGCGCGATTCCAGCCGGGCCAGCGCCCGGTGCGAGGCGTTGGGCTGCACGTGGCCGAAACGGCGCCAGCCCACCATGCTGCGCGCCCAGTAGCGCGCGCGGGCCAGGTCGCCGCCCATGAAGGTTTGCAGCGTCATGGGCGGCTTGCGCTTCCATTCGCCTTCGGTGTCGCGGTAGTCGGGAATGCCCGAATCGGTGCTGACGCCCGCCCCGGTCAGCACGAACAGCCGCGGGTGGCGGTCGATGAAACCGCGCAGCGCGGCCAGATCCGAGACTCGTGTATCCATCCTGACTCCAATGCGGCCGCCCCGGGTGCGCGGGGCGGCACCCGCGGGCAGCGGCGTTCAGCCGCCCAGGCCGCAGTCGGGCATGTCGCTGACCAGGCTGGCCTGGGTGACGTTGCTGCCCGGCGGCACGCTGCGCGTGAGCCAGACGTTGCCGCCGATGGTCGAGCCCTTGCCGATCGTGACGCGGCCGAGAATCGTGGCGCCAGCGTAGATCACCACGTCGTCTTCGATCAAGGGGTGGCGCGCCAGGCCTTTCTTGAGTTCGCCGTTCTCGCCGGGCGGGAAGCGCTTGGCCCCCAGCGTGACCATCTGGTAGAGGCGGACTCGATCGCCGATGATGGCGGTTTCGCCGATCACGACGCCCGTGCCGTGGTCGATGAAGAAGCTGCGCCCGATAGTGGCACCGGGATGGATGTCGATGCCCGTGTCGGCGTGGGCGATCTCGGCCACCATGCGCGCCAGCACCGGCACGCCCAGGCGGTACAGGACGTTGGCCAGGCGGTGGTGGATCATCGCCGCCACGCCCGGGTAGCACAGCAGCACTTCATCCACGCTGTGCGCGGCCGGATCGCCCTGGTAGGCGGCGGTCACGTCCAGGTCCAGCGCGGCGCGCACGCGCGGCAGTTCGGCGCCGAACTGGCGCACGATCTCGATGGCCCGCTGCCGCGTGCCCGAGGACGCGGCCTGCTCGGGCCGGCCCACGTACTGGAGTTCCAGACAGACCTGGTGCAGGAGCGCGTCGAGCGCCGCGCCGATGGTGTGGCCGACGTAGAAATCCTCGACCTCCTCGCGCAGGTCGATCGGCCCCAGGCGCATCGGGAACAAGGCGCCACAGAGTTCCTTGATGATCTGGCGCAGGCTTTCCAGGGACGGGAACTCGCGCAGGCCGGCGTCCTCGCGCAGGCGGCCGCGCGGGCCGCGCCACGCGACCCGCGCTTCGCGCAGGCCGGACACGATGCTGTCCAGGTTCCAGTGGGCCGGCGCAATGTAGGTGGGCCCGCTCATCGCCGGAGCTCCGGCCGGGCGCCGGCCGCGCCGGCATACGGGTTGAAATCGAACATGGGAGATGCCTCGCTGACGGTGTATCGTCCCGGCGGCCTGGCCGCCGGGCAATGCTGCTTCGCAATATTCCCGTCAACTGTAACCGCTCGCGCCCGTTTCGCGGAATCCTTCCGACACGGCGTAGGGGTTTATGTCCCGGCCTCCGGCTCGTAGCCCTGGGGGTTGCCCTGCTGCCAGCGCCAGCCGTCCGCGCACATGGCGTCCACGCCGTGCGTGCTGCGCCATCCCAGCAGGGAGGCCGCCAGCGCCGGATCGGCCCACATCCGTTCGATGTCGCCAGGGCGCCGGGGCTGCGGCTGCAAGGGGATCCGGCAGCCGTTGACGCGCTCGAAGGCCCGCACCAGTTCGAGCACGCTGGTGCCCTGCCCGGTTCCCAGGTTCACCGCCACGAAACCGGGGTGGCCCTCCGAATACGCCAGCGCCCGCACGTGGCCCTGCGCCAGGTCCATGACGTGCAGATAGTCGCGCACGCCGGTGCCGTCGGCCGTGTCGTAGTCGTCGCCGAAGACGCGCAGGAAAGGCTGGCGGCCCACCGCCACCTGGGTGATGAAGGGGAACAGGTTGTTGGGCGTATCGCGCGGGCTTTCGCCGATCTGCCCGCTGCGGTGCGCGCCGATGGGATTGAAGTAGCGCAGCGTCACGGCGCTGAAGGCGGGGTCGGCCGCGCAGACGTCGCGCAGTATCTCTTCCACCATCAGCTTGGTGCGCCCGTAGGGGTTGGTCGGCGCCAGCGGATGCGCCTCGGTGAAAGGCAGGTATTGCGGCTCGCCATAGACCGTGGCGGACGAACTGAACACCAGCCGCGCCACGCCGGCCTCGCGCATCGCGCGAAGCAAGGCCACCGAGCCCCCGACATTGTTGTCGTAGTACTTGAGCGGGTCCGCGACCGACTCGCCCACCGCCTTGCTGCCCGCCAGGTGCAGCACCGCCGCCACCGGCGCGCCGCGGGCCGCAGAGGCGGCCAGCACCGACTCGACCAGGCCCGGGCTGCGGATATCCCCTTCGACCAGCGGGATCTCCGCGCCGCACAGGCGTTCCACCCGGCGCACGGCCTCGCGGCTGCCGTTGCTGAAGTCGTCCAGCACCAGCGGGCGCTGGCCGGCCGCCAGCATCGCCACCAGCGTGTGCGTGCCGATGTAGCCGGCGCCGCCCGTCACCAATACATGCAGGTCCGGCATGGGCTGACCTCCGCCGTCACAGATGCGCGGCCACGCCCGGCACCCAGGCATGGCGCGGACGCGGCGCCTGCGCATGGCTGCGGTAGCGGTCGATCCAGTACGAGGTGGACGCGTCGTGCCCCCAGTCCACCAGGCCGGCCGACACCGGCACCGCCAGTTCGCGCTCGATGCCGGTGGCCAGGCGCTTGCCCAGCTCGACGCCCCATTGGTCGAAGGGATTGATGCCCCACACCACGCTCTGCACGAACACCTTGTGCTCGTACAGGGCCAGCAGCGCGCCCAGTCCGCGCGGATCCAACTGGCGCAGCACGATCAGGGAGGACGGCCGCCCGCCCGGGTGCACCATGTGCTGCGCCAGGCTCAGCGCGCGCTCCTGGTCGTCGATGTGCGCGACGTCCATCAGCGCCTGTTCCAGGCATTTGCCACGCAGCAGGGCCTGGCGCTGCGCCAGGCAGTTGGCCAGCAGCATGCGGTGCGCGTCCGGGCTGTCGGCATGGCCCTGCAGGCTGGCGATGAAGTCCACCGGCGCGCCGTCCTCGCTCTGGTGCAGCCACTGGAAAAAGGTGTGCTGTCCATCGGTGCCCGGCATGCCCCAGATGATCGGCGCGGTCGGCACGCCGACCGCCGCGCCGTCGCCCGCGACCCGCTTGCCCAGCGATTCCATCTCCAGTTGCTGCAGGTAGGTGACCAGGTGCAGCAGGCGCGCGCTGTAGGCGGCGATGTTCAGGGAGTTGTGCCCCAGCACGCTGCAATTGACCAGCCCCGCCAGCGCGAGCTGCACCGGCGCGTTCGACGCGAACGGCGCCTGCTGGAAATGCTGGTCCATGGCTTCGGCGCCCGCCCGCATGCCGATCAGCACCTCCGCGCCCACCGTCAGCGCGATGGACAGGCCCGCCACCGACCAGACCGAATAGCGCCCGCCCACCCAGTCGCACATCTTGAAGACCTGGCTGGAAGGCACGCCCAGCGCGCGCGCGGCCGACGCATTAGCGGTGACCGCCGCCAGGTGTTCCGACACGTCGGCCACGCCGCCGTGCTTGAGCCACGCGATGGCGGCGCGCGCGTTGTGCAGCGTCTCGGCGGTGGTGAAGGACTTGGAGGACACCACCACCAGGCAGCGGCGCGGGTCCAGCCCCGCCACGGCGTCGTGGAAGGCATGCCCGTCGATATTGGACACGAAGCGGATCTGCCGGCGCTGCGACGGCCCGCCGAACGCCTGGATCGCCAGGCGCGGCCCCCAATCGCTGCCGCCGATGCCGATGTGCAGCACCGTGGAGAAATCGGCGGCCTGGTCCAGCTTGCGGACGAAGTCCGCCATGCGCGAATACTCGCAGACGGAATCCGCGTCCTGCCCGTCCGGCTGCTCGCGCGTGCGCCCGGCGCGCAGCGCCGTGTGCCAGGCCGGCTTGCCTTCGGTCCAGTTGACCGGCTCGCCCGCGAACAGCGCGCGGCGCGCGTCCGCCAGCCCGCGCGCCTGCAGCAGCGACTGCGCCGCGGCGTCCAGCGCCGGGGACTGCCGCTGCATGGTCAGATCCACGCACAAGCCCGCCGCCTCGATGACCTTCAGCGCGCCGGCATCCAGCTCGGCGGAGTGCGCGGCCTGCGCAAACGCCAGCCACTCCGGGCTGTCCGCCAGCCCGGAATTCGCCCTCAACGCCTCAATCGCATATTTGGCCTTTCCCATCGCGTGATGCTCCTTAAAACGGTAAACGAACATGAGGGGCAATGCGTCGGAACGCGTTGCGGAAGTCCTCCTCGATACGGGCCAGGGCGGCCACGGTGTCCCCTTCGAAACGCAATACCACCGTCGGCGTGGTGTTGGACGGACGCGCCAGGCCGAAGCCGTCGGCATAGTCCACCCGGACACCGTCCAGATTGCTGACGGAGACGGCGCCGGGGAATTCCCCCTGCGCGCGCAGCGCCTCCACCAGATCGAACTGCTCGCCCTCGGCGGTTCCCAGCTTGATTTCAGGCGTGGCGCAGGATTGCGGCAGATTCTCCAGCAGCGCGGACGGGTCCGGCGCGGCCGACAGGATCTCCAGCAGCCGCGCGGCGGCGTAGATGCCGTCGTCGAAGCCGTACCAGCGCTCTTTGAAGAAAATATGGCCGCTCATCTCGCCGGCCAGCAGCGCGCCGGTTTCGCGCATCCTGGCCTTGATCAGCGAATGCCCGGTCCTGCACATCGTGGGCTTGCCGCCGGCCTCGGTCACCGCGCGCGCCACGTGGCGGCTGCATTTGACGTCGTAGAGGATCTCGGCGCCCGGATTGCGCGACAGCACGTCGCGCGCGAACAGGATCAACTGGCGGTCGGGCCAGATGATCTGGCCGGACTTCGTCACCACGCCCAGCCGGTCGCCGTCGCCGTCGAACGCCAGGCCGACCTCGCAGTCGGAATAACGCAGGCAATAGATCAGGTCCTGCAGGTTCTGCGGATCGGCGGGGTCCGGATGATGGCCGGGGAACGAGCCGTCGACCTCGCAGAACAGCTCGGTCACTTCGCAGCCCAGCGCGCGGAACAGCGGCGGCGCCACCGCGCCCGCCACGCCGTTGCCGCAGTCGATGGCGATCTTCATCGGGCGCGCCATGCGGATGTCGCCCATCAGGCGCGCCGCGTAGCACGGCATGATCTGCATCTGCGTGCGGCCGCCGGCCACGCTGGCCGACTCGATCGGCTGGCGCATCGCGTCGCGCAGCGCGGTGATGCCCTCGCCATACAGCGAGGCGCCGTCCAGCACGATCTTGAAGCCGTTGTGCGCGGGCGGGTTGTGGCTGCCCGTGACCGCGATCCCCGAGCCCGTGTCCATCAGGCGGGCCGCGAAATACACCATCGGCGTCGTCGCCATGCCGATGTCGATCACGTGCATGCCCGCCGAGCGCAGGCCGGCCTGCAGCGCGGCCGCCAGCTCCACGCTGCTCAGCCTGCCGTCGCGCCCCACCACCATCGACCGCGCGCCCTGCTCGCGCGCCCGGGCTCCCGCCGCCATGCCCAGGCTGTGCGCGAAACGCGCGTCGATCTCGTCCGGCACCGTGCCGCGTATGTCATAAGCCTTGAAAACCGCATCCAGAATTTGCGGGGTGTCCCAGCCAAATGTTCCGTGCATGCCATTTTCTCCGGGTGGCGTTCACTTAGGGCCGTTCTGTTTGAAGTCGCCGTAATACGCCGCACGGGAGTAGCGGTAACTGCCGTACTTGGACCGGAAGCCGAAGCGTTCCGGCAGGAGCTTGAGACCGTTGAACAGCACGCCGTCGACCGGCGCGCCCGCCTGGATCAGGCGCTTGGCCGTTTCCCGGATCTCGCCCACCGTGTTCATGCCGGAGCGCACCACCACCATGACCGCGGCGGCGTGCGTGCCGACGACGGCCGCGTCCGGGGACGACAGCACGGGCGCCGTGTCCAGGATCACCATGTCGTACTGGGAAGCGAGTTCGCGCAGGGTTTCGCCGAACACGGGCGAGGCCAGCAGCTCGGAGGGGTCGAAGGTGACCGCGCCGGTGGCGATGAAGTCCACGCCCTCGGACACGCTGTGCTTGCGCACCCGGCTGAGCGGGATCGTGCCCGACAGCACCTCGAACAGGCCGTCTTCCTTGGGCACGCCGAAATAGCGGTTCAATTGACCCTTGCGGAAGTCGGCGTCGATCAGCAGCACGCGCTTGCCCACGCCGCCCTGGATGAAGGCGAAATTGGCCGACAGGAAGGACTTGCCCACCCCGGCCACGGGGCCGGTGAACATGACCATGTTGTTGGCCGACTGGCGCAGCGACGCCTGCAGCACGTTACGGAAGGAGCGCAGGCTTTCGATGGGCGGCGCGTTGCCCTGGCTCTGCGCCAGCAGCGCGGGCACGGTGGCGTTCTTGCGCCGGCTGCGGCGCCACAGCTTGTCCTGCATGTCGCTGTAGGGGATGGCGGCCAGCACCGGCAGTCCGGTATGGCGCTCGACGTCGTCCGGTTCGGACAGGCCGCCGAACAGGGCGTTGCGCACGAAGGCGCACAGCATGCCGAAGATCAGGCCGAACGCCGTCGCCACGCCGATGATGATGGCGGCCTTGGGGCGCACGGGCTTGTCGGGCTGCACGGCGGCGTCCAGGATGCGCACGTTGCCCACCTTGCCGGCGCGGATCAGGCGCAGTTGCTGGGCGTTGTTCAGCAGCGCCGTGTAGAGCTCGGTATTGACGCGCACGTCGCGCACCAGGCGCACCACGTCCTGCTCGAGGTCGGGCAGTTGCCGGATGTTGTTGCCGATGCGGTTCACGTCGCCGGTCAGGCCCGCGATCTGCCGGTCGATGGCCACGATGCTCGGATGGGTGGGCGCGAAGCGCGTGATCATTTCCTGCCGCTTGGAGCGCAGCTCCATCACCTTGGTCTGCGCGTCCACCGACTGGGCGAGGATCAGCTTGGCCTCTTCGCTCAGGTCGATGGTGCCGCGCTTGTTGCGCAGCGCGTTGTACTTGGTCTCGGCCGCGTCCAGCTCGCCCTTGAGGACGGGCAACTGCTGTTCGAGGAAAACCAGCGACTTCTCGGCCTGGGCCGACTTGCGGTTCACGTTCTGCTGCACGTACTCCTGCCCGATCTGGTTCAGCACGGCGGTGGTCAGCGCGGGATCGTTGCCTTCCAGCGTGACGCCGATCACGCCCGAGGTGCGGCCGCGCTCGAAAATGCCCAGGCGCGCCTGCACGTCCTCGATGGCGGCCAGGCGCGAACTGCGCGACACGACGAACTCGGTGCCGGGGCGCCCGGTCAGCGCGTCGATGTGCACGTCCATGGCCCCGCCGCCCGGCAGCAGGAAGTGCTCGGGCTTGCCGACCGTGCCGTTGAAGGTCGCGCCGGTCAGCTTGTCGCTCAGCGTAAAGCGCCCCTCTCCCAGCGTGGTCACGCGGAAGGGCTTGCCCAGCCATTCGTTGGGCACGTCCAACTGCGAGATCGCGATGGCCTCGCCGCCCCACGCGTAGCCGCCGCGCGGCAGGCTCGTGGGATAGGGCATGCTTTCATAGCGCTGCGCGAGCCATTCGCCCACCACCGGGAAATAGCGCGGCTTGGCGTGGATGTACAGCAGGAACTTGTCGACGGCCGGACCGACGACCATGCGCGAACGCAGCACCTCCATTTCGCCCGAGGTCTCCGCCTTGGTGTCGAACATGGTCGAGACGTCCCCGAGCAGGCTGCGGCTCTGGCCCTGCGGCATCTCCTCCTCCACCTGGACGATGATGTCGGCCGAGAACACCTTCGGGGTGACCATCACGTAGGCGAGCGCTCCCAGGAAAGCGAGCAGCGCGATCGCAATGATCATCCACCGGTTGGAGAAGATGGCGTCCACGTGGGACGACAACGGGGTTTCCTGCTGGCGAGCCGGCACGGACGGCTCGAACGATTCGATGGGCAACGACATGCAGCTCTCCAAGAGAAGACGCCGCTGCGGTCGCGGCGTCCCCAAAGGCGTGGATCAAAAACTAGTCAATGGCTTTCACGGTCTGTACCGTTTGCGCGCTCGGGAACAGGTTGCTGATGAAGCGGTTCCACCGCACCAGGCCGGCCGAATCCACGAACACGACGTCTTTGGGTTGCAACTCAAACTTCTCCGCCACCGCAAGGGCCTGCGGCGAACCGGCGTTCAGGTGGAACACCAGCGGCGTCGCCTGCTCCGTGCTGCGAACGACAAACACCTGCGACGGATTGGCGGTCAACTGGTTCGGTCCTCCGGCCAAGCCCAGCGCCTCGGTCAACGACATGCGTCCGTCGCGCATCACTGCCGCGGTGGGCACGGTGACTTCGCCCATCACGAATACCTTGCTGTCGTCGCGCGGCGTCACCCTGACGATGTCGCCCGGCTTCAGCAGTACCTGGTTCAGGTCCTGGCCGCGCTCGATCAGCGCGGGCAGGTTCACCCGGGTACGCCGCCCCTCGCGAATCACGTACACTGCGCTGCGGTCGCCCGTCGGCAAAATGCCGCCGGCCCTGTTGATCGCTTCCAGCAGGGTCATCGGAATATCGTTGATCGCAACCGTGCCCGGCGTCGTCACTTCGCCATCGACGTAGACGCGCTTGCTGCGATATCCCAGAACGCGCACGGTGATCTGCGGATCCTGGATGTACTTGCCTGAACTGTTCACTATGAGATTGCGCGCCTGGAGTTCCGTCAACCCCGCCACTTTCAGCAGTCCGGCATAGGGAAATTGGATATATCCAGTGGATGAGACCGTATAGCCCGGAATGCCCGAAGCGGTATCCCCGATGGCTAGTTCGGTTACCCCAGAACCAATGGCGTAGGTTTGCGTCGGAAGGACGAGCTCGGGGTGGTCCCACACCACGACCGACAGGATGTCTCCCGGGCCGATGACGTAGGGTCCGGACTTGCCATAAAGGCGGTCGATGCCGGCGTTGTCCAGCAGCGCTTCGCGCGCGCGCTGGTCGTCGAGGACCAGACTGGGCGTGATTTCCTTGATCACGGCCTTCGAATTGGGATCCAGCGGGTCTGCGAGCTGATTGGCGTCAAAGGTCATACCGGGAGACAGGGCGCAAGCGCCCAGCGAGGACACGAGCGCGATAGCGGCTATGGCTCGGCTCAACGTTCCGAAAAAAGTAGTCATGGCAAATCCACTTGTGAATGACTTCGTTGCTTGGAAAGGAGCCCGATGCGTAACGGGTTGCGACATTCCACTCCCTTTTCCTGGCCCCGCACATTCGACGGATGCCCTAAGCCTTCTCCTACATCGTTTGGAGGTTTCGGGTGGGCTTGGCACTCAATAAGATTTTGTCGGTAGCCCCACGCTTTGCGGCGGTGCACGGTTTTTCCCGGCGCACGGCAAGGCGGCTCCCCACGAACAGGAGTGCGCGATGGACCCGTCTCAAGCGGACACGTCGGCAAGATTCAGCGGAGCAAGCTATCTCTATCGCTTGCTCGACGCCGCGATCGTCATTACCTGCGGCCTGACTGCCACCGGATTGAAATTCTCGGACGATGCTCTGGCGGATCCCCCGCAGATCCATCTGTTCCTTGTGTACCTGTGCGGCCTCGGGGTCATCGCCATCTTCCCCGCCTTCCGGCTGTACGTGTCCTGGCGCGGCCGGCGGCTGGCCGACCTGGTCGGGCGCAGTCTGGCGGCATGGGCCACCGTGTTCGCGCTGGGCATCTGCATCAGTTTTCTCATGCACCAGACCGCGGCGATATCCCGCATATGGGCGGCTACGTGGTTCGTCATGGCGGCGCTGACGCTGGCCGGCGTGCGCATCGCGGTCTATGCGGCCCTGGGCGCGGCGCGCGACCGCGGGCTGGACCGCAAGCGCGTGCTGCTGGTGGGCTTCGGGGCGCTGGGCCACGACCTGTGGCGCCGCGTCGAGCGCTACCGCGGCACGGGCTATGAAGTGGCGGGCATCTACGCCGAGCCCCACGAGAACCTGCCGCCCCAGGTGCGCCGGCTGCACGACCTGGACGGCCTGCACGGCTTCGTGCACGAGAACAACGTCCGCGAAATCTGGATCGTGCTTCCGATGGAGGCGGGCCAGGAGCTGCGCGAAGTCCTGTACCACCTGCGCAATGACCTGGTGGACATCCGCTGGATCCCCGATGTGATGTCCATCCAGTTGCTCGGGCACCAGATCGGCGAATTCCTGGGCCTGCCCGCCATCCAGTTGAACAGCCTGCCGGCCGCCGGCGTGCGGGGGCTGGCCAAGGAGGTCTTCGACCGCAGCTTCGCCTTCTGCGCGCTGATCGGCCTCTCTCCCTTGATGCTGACCGTGGCCCTGCTGGTGAAGGCGACGTCGCGCGGCCCCGTGTTCTTCACCCAGCCGCGCCTGGGCGTGGACGGCAAGGTGTTCCACGTCTACAAGTTCCGGACCATGACGATGCACCAGGAACACGGCGTGGTGACGCAGGCCACGCGCAACGATTCCCGCGTCACGCGGATCGGCGGATTCCTGCGCCGCACCAGCCTGGACGAACTGCCCCAGTTCCTCAACGTGCTGATGGGGGATATGTCCGTGGTGGGCCCGAGGCCCCACGCGCTGGAGCACAACGAACTCTACAAGGACCTGGTGCAGCGCTACATGATGCGCCACCGCGTCAAGCCGGGCATCACGGGCTGGGCGCAGGTCAATGGCCTGCGGGGCCAGACGGACACGCTGCGCAAGATGAGCGACCGCGTCGAGCACGACATTTACTACATCCAGAACTGGACGTTCAGGATGGACCTGCTGATCATCGCCCGCACGGCGGTATCGGGATGGACGGGCCGCAATGTCTACTGAACCGTTGGGATGGCCCGCGCGCCCGGAGCCGGCCGCGCGCAAGAACGGCATGCTGGCCGGCGCCGACTTCCGCCGCGCGGTCGAGATGCTGCCCCTGGTGTCCATCGACCTGCTGCTGCGCGACGCCGCCGGCCGCTATCTGACCGGCCTGCGCGCGAACCCGCCCGCCCAGGGCGCCTGGTTCGTGCCGGGCGGGCGCATCCGCAAGAACGAAACGCTGCGCGACGCGCTGCGCCGCATCGCCCGCGACGAGCTGGGCGTGCCCGTCCCTGAACAGGCCTGGAAGCCGAGGGGCGTGTACGAGCACTTCTATGGCACCAATTTCGCGGGCGAAGCCGGACGCTCCACCCATTACGTCGTCCTCGCCTACGAGGCGGAAATCCCGTTGGACATCTCCAGCCTGCCCCAGGCCCAGCACCGCAGCTACCGCTGGCAGCCCGCGGAGGCGATCGCCGCCGACCCCGGCGTGCATCCATACACCCAGGCCTACTTCAAGGAGTGAGCGCCATGACCAATCCCCCTCCCCCGTACCGGGCCGTCATTCTTTGCGGCGGCTCCGGCTCGCGCCTGTGGCCGCTTTCGCGCGAACTGCTGCCGAAGCAGTTCATCCGTTTGACCGATGACCGCAGTCTGCTGCAGAACACGCTGCGGCGCCTGGGCTCGGCCGGCGCCGAGGCCAGGCCCACGCTGGTGTGCAACGACGCGCACCGCTACATCGCGGCCGAGCAGGCGCTGGAGCTGGGCATCAAGGACGTCGAGGTGATCCTGGAACCCTACGCGCGCAACACGGCGCCGGCGATCGCAGCCGCCACCCTGCGCGCGATGCGCGACGGCGAAGACCCGGTCATGCTCATCATGCCGTCGGACCACGTGCTGGAGGATGGCGACGTCCTGCGCGCCGCCTTCGCCGAGGCCTACCAAGCCGCGCGGCAGGGCGCGCTGGTGACCTTCGGCATCAAGCCGACCGCTCCGCTCAGCGGCTACGGCTACATCCAGGCCGACGAGCCCGGCGCCATGGAGCCCGCGCGCCGCGTGCGCCGCTTCGTCGAAAAGCCGTCGCCCGAAGTCGCCCAACGTTTCATCGAGGACGGCGGCTACTACTGGAACAGCGGCATGTTCGCCTTCCAGGCCTCGGTCTTCCTGTCGGAAATGGCCAGGCTGGCCCCCAGGATCCTGGAACAGGTGCAGGCGGCCGTGGCCGCCGGGCATGGCGAAAACGCGCTCTTCCACCTGGACGGCCCGTCCTTCGAGGACTGCCCCAGCGATTCGATGGACTACGCCATCATGGAGCGCACGGACAGCGCCGTCGTCATCCCGCTGGCGGCATCGTGGAGCGACGTGGGCGCCTGGGACGCGGTCTGGGGCATCGCCCAGAAGACGGTGGAGGGCAACTCCACCACGGGCGACGTCATGGTGGAGGATTCGCGCAACTGCCTCATCCACTCCACCAGCAGGCTGGTCGCCTCGGTGGGGCTGGACGACATCGTCGTCATCGAAACGGCCGACGCCGTCCTGGTGGCCCACAAGTCGCGCTCGCAGGACGTCAAGCGCCTGGTCGAGATCTTCAAGACCCAGCACCGCTCGGAACTCAACCACCACCGCGAGGTCCAGCGGCCCTGGGGATCCTACGACTCGGTCGGCCAGGGGCCGCGCTACCAGGTCAAGCGCATCACGGTGAAACCCGGGGCGCGCCTGTCCTCGCAGATGCACCACCACCGGGCGGAACACTGGATCGTGGTGTCGGGAACGGCGCGCATCTACAACGGCGACAAGCAGTACCTGTTGACCGAGAACCAGTCGACCTACATCCCGCTGGGCGAAATCCACAGCCTGGAAAACCCCGGGAAGATCCCGCTGGAGATCATCGAGGTGCAGTCGGGAGCCTATCTCGGAGAAGACGACATCGTTCGATTCCAGGACATGTATGGAAGGGTATGACCGTATTCCTTTTTGGCGCCCCGGCATGGCCCGGATCTGCCTGCCGGCCGCCGGGCTGTTCTTCCTCGCGCTGGTGACGGTGGGCAATCTGCCCGGGCTGGCGTCCGACATGTCCGACGCCTTCGGGGACAAGCGCCTGCACCTTGCGGCCTACGCCTTCCTGACCGGGCTCATTTATCTCTCGGTCAACCGGCGCCCCGGGCTGACGGCCCTGCTGGCGGTCTCGGCGCTGGGTGCGCTGGATGAATCAATCCAGTCCCTTTTTCCCTATCGACAGGCTGATTTCTTAGACCTTTTGGCCGATATCTCTGCGGCTGGTGCAACAGTAATCTCATTGCACATTGGTACCGCAGCCTTCGGCTCCTTTCGTGCAGTTACTAAGTCTTAAGGATACAACCATGCCAAAACGGGCACTGATTACCGGCGTAACCGGCCAAGACGGGTCCTACCTGGCGGAGTTCCTGCTTGCCAAGGGCTATGAGGTCCACGGCATCAAGCGGCGCGCTTCGCTGTTCAACACGGCCCGCATCGACCACCTGTACCAGGATCCTCACGATCAGCCCCGCAATTTCGTGCTGCATCACGGCGACATGACCGACTCCTGCAGCCTGATCCGCATCGTGCAGTCGGTGCAGCCCGACGAGATCTACAACCTGGCCGCGCAGAGCCACGTCGGCGTGTCGTTCGAGGAGCCCGAGTACACGGCCAATGCCGACGGCCTGGGCACGCTGCGCCTGCTGGAAGCGATCCGCATCCTGAAGCTGGAGAACAAGGCCCGCTTCTACCAGGCCTCGACGTCCGAACTCTACGGCCTGGTGCAGGAAACTCCGCAGAAGGAGACGACCCCGTTCTATCCGCGCAGCCCGTACGCCGCGGCCAAGCTGTACGCCTACTGGATCAGCGTGAACTACCGCGAGGCGTATGGCATGTACGCCTGCAACGGCATCCTGTTCAACCATGAATCGCCCAAGCGCGGCGAGACGTTCGTCACCCGCAAGATCACCCGCGGCCTGGCGCGCATCGTGCTGGGGCTGCAGGAGTGCCTGTACCTGGGCAACCTGTCGGCGCTGCGCGACTGGGGCCACGCCCGGGACTACGTCGAAATGCAGTGGCTGATGCTGCAGCAGGACACCCCCGAGGATTACGTCATCGCGACCGGCATGCAATACAGCGTCCGCGAATTCATCAACACCGCCGCGCGCGAGCTGGGCATCCTGCTGGCCTGGGAGGGCGAAGGCCTGGACGAGACCGCGACCGTGCTGTTCTCGCCGGTGCACGACGTCAAGCCCGGCCAGGTCATCGTGCGGGTCGACCCGCGCTACTTCCGGCCCACGGAAGTGGAGACCCTGCTGGGCGACCCGACCAAGGCGCGCGAGAAGCTCGGCTGGTCGCCGCGCACCACGTTCGCGGAACTGGTCAAGGAAATGATCGAAAGCGATCTGCGGGACGCGCGGCGCGATGCGCTGGTCGAGCAGAACGGCTACGAAATCTATGCCTACAAGGAGTAGTCGGCCATGACGAACCTGGAGCAGCGCGTCTTCGTCGCCGGCCATCGCGGCATGGTGGGCGCCGCGATCGTCCGCGAACTGCATCGCCGCGGCTATGCCAACGTAGTGACCCGCAGCCGCGAGGAGCTGGACCTGGAGAACCAGAACCAGGTGCACCGCTTTTTCTCGACCACGCCGGTCGACGTGGTGTACCTGGCCGCCGCCAAGGTGGGCGGCATCCTGGCCAACCAGACGCATCCGGTGGATTTCCTCTACAAGAATCTCATGATCCAGTGCAACGTCATCCGCGCCGCCTACGCGGCGGGGGTGCGCAAGCTGCTGTTCCTGGGGTCGTCGTGCATCTACCCCCGGGAAGCCCCCCAGCCGATCCGCGAAGACGCGCTGCTGACCGGGCCCCTGGAATCCACCAACGAACCCTACGCCATCGCCAAGATCGCCGGCCTGAAACTGTGCGAGGCATACCAGCGCCAGTACGGGGCGCGCTTCATCTGCGCCATGCCGACCAACCTCTACGGCCCGCGCGACAACTACGACCTGCACAGCAGCCACGTGCTGCCCGCGCTTATCCGCAAGTTCCATGAAGGGCTCGAATCGGGCCAGGACAGCGTGACCATCTGGGGCACCGGGGCGCCGCTGCGCGAGTTCCTGTACGTGGACGATCTGGCCCAGGCCTGCGTCATGCTGATGGAGCATCCCGAGGCCGAAGGCATCTATAACATCGGCGCCGGCCAGGACATTTCGATCGCCGAGCTGGCCAGGCTGGTGGCGCGCGTCGTGGGCTACACCGGCAACATCGTCTATGACACCGGCAAGCCCGACGGCACGCCGCGCAAGCTGATGGACTCGACCCGGGTGCGGGCGCTGGGATGGCGGCCGGAGATCTCGCTGACGCACGGCATCACGCTGGCCTACGGACACTTTCTGCGCGAGCGCACCCAGCATGCGCTGCCCGTGGCCTGACGGCCGCGTCAACAGGCCCTAGCCATGCTTGGACTGCTCAGGAAACACATCGCCGGCAACGCCTCCTTCTGGGGGCTGGTGGAGTACGGCATCGGCCCCGTCGCCGCGCTGGTGGCCCTGCCCATCCTGTTCCGGCAGTTGGGGACGGTGGGCTTCGGCCAGTACTCCATGATCATCGCCCTGGCCGGCTTCGGCAACGCCGCCAACCTGGGCGCGGCCGTGACCGCTACCAAGCTGGTGTCCGAACGCCTGCACGAGCCCGGCGGCGCCTACCGCGCGGCGGGCGTGAGCCTGTCGCTCATCGGCTGCGCGCTGGGCGTCGTGACCCTGGCCGCGCTGCTGCTCTGGGGCGCCGTGGGCCTGGGCTGGCCCGGCGCCACCTTCGGCGGCGTGGCGGTGACCATGCTGGCGCTGCCCGCGCTGGCCATCTACCTGACGCAGCAGTACGACCAGTTGTTCTCCGGCTGCCTGAAAGGGCGCGAGGACTTCCGTTCCACGGCGCTGTGCGAGGTGTTCAGCCGCAGCGGCACGATGGCGCTGGCCTGCGCCGCGGCCTGGCTGACGGCTTCCCCCACCTGGACCGGCCTGGCCCAGGCGCTCGGGCTGCTGCTTGCCGGCTCCGTGAAGATGGGCGTGTTCTCCCGCGCCTACGGCCGGCTGCTGGTGCGCCCCGTGCGCGACCGCGGCGCCATGATGGACGCCTTCCGGTTCTCCCGCTGGTCGTGGCTGAACAGCCTGAGCGCCCTGGCCTTCGGATCGGTGGACCGCGTGCTGGTGGGCAGCCTGATGGGCCCGGCGGCGCTGGCGATCTATACCGTGGGCGTGCAGGTCGGCCAGATCATCCACACCGCGTCGGTCGCCATTTTCCAGAAGGCCATGCCGCGCGTCAGCCGCCTGTCCGTCTCGCCCCCCTACCCCGGGGCCGCCGAACGCGAAATCCGCCGCATGATGCTGTGGAACCTGGCGCTGTCCGCCGGCGCGACGCTCGCGGTGCTGGCCGTCAGCCATCCGCTCCTGAACGTGCTGCTGAGCGCGGACGTGGCCCGGGATCATCTCGGGACCTTCCAGTTGCTCATCGTGGCGTCGGGCCTGCTGTCCCTGAACGCCGCGGCCCATTTCTCCCTGCTGGGACTCGGCAATTCCCGCGCGATCGCCATCCTGAACGGCCTGGGCGGACTGGCCATGCTGTGCGTCATGGCGGGGCTGGTGCACGTCGCGGGAGAACACGCCGCGGCCTGGGGCCGCATGGCCTATGGGGCGATCACGCTGGCCGGCGTGGCACTCGCCATCCGTCAATCCCGCCCCGATTTCCCGGGCGCCTTGCCTGCGGCCACCCGCTAGGGCTTGTTCACACCAACCAACATGCTGAGGTCCTACATGCGCAAGCGTCATAACGAGTATTCACGTCAGCTCATCGACTTCGTCCGCGAGCTTCGCCCGCCAGCGCCGATCGCCGGCGGCCTGATGCCGAAAGTGACCATCGTGACCCCCTCGTTCAACCAGGCCCGCTTCCTGGAACGCACCATCCTGTCCGTGCTGAACCAGGGCTATCCGCGGTTGGAATACATCATTATCGACGGCGGTTCGACCGACGGCAGCGTGGACATCATCCGCAAGTACGAGCGCTATCTGACCTACTGGGAAAGCACGCCGGACCGCGGCCAGTCCCACGCCATCAACAAGGGCTTCGAGCGCGCCACCGGCGACTACGTGGGCTGGCAGAACTCGGACGACCTGTACTTCCCGGGCGCGCTGCGCAAACTGGGCTCGGCGGCCTCGAAAGGCCGCGCGCCTATCGTCAGCGGCAACCTGTTCGTGGCGGACGCGGACAACCGGATCTTCCGCAAGATCCATTACACGCCGGTCAACCGGGGCACGCTGACGGTCGTGAAGGCGTCCATTCCCAACCAGTCCGCCATCTTCCGCCGCGACCTGCTGCGCAAGTACGGCCTGCTGCAGGAAAGCATGCGCTACTGCATGGACCTGGAACTGTGGAGCCGCCTGCTGCGCGAAGGCAAGAACCTGATCGTGCCCGACGCCATGGGCGTGTACACGGCCCATGACGAAACCAAGACCGCGCTGATGCAGGACGTGCTGCTGGAAGAGCGCGAACAGATCGTGACGCGCATCCGGCGCACCGAGCCGGGACTGGGGCGGCTGTTCGAACTGTCCTGCCGCGCCTCCAAGGTGGCCGCGCACGCGCGGCAGGGCGACCTGTCCTACCTGTTGGACAAACTGACCACCAAGATATTCGGCCGCGACGACTGGTCCGCGCACTAGGTCCCGTCCACACGGAGAAAAGCCGCAATGAATCCGCACCGCCGCCTGTCCACCCTGCACCTGCTGGGCCTGTTCGCCTTCACGGCGCTCGCCCTCAACGACGACCGTTTCGTCCTGGGCGTAGGCAGCTTCAAGCTGTCCCCCTTCGACGTGCTGTTCGTCGCCATGCTGGTGGTCAAGGCGCTGCGGCTCGCGGATCCGGCCGCCTACGCCCTGCCGCGCGGTCTGCTGGGCCTGCTGCTGGGCATCCAGAGCCTCTCGGTGGTGTACCTGCTGCTGGTGTCGATGCACCACCCCGGCATCGAAACCGGCGACGTGGCGCGGGACCTGCGCATCGTGTTCTATTTCCTGTGCACGCCTTTCCTCTGCTACAAGGACATCGACAGCCCGGCCGCCTACGCGGTGCTGCAGAAATACATCGTGGCCGCCTGCCTCGCCGTCGCCACGCTGATGCTGCTGGAACAGGTGCAGGGCTTCAGCGTGTCCAACCCGCTGCGCAACGTGCGCCTGGGCGTCTGGGCCATCCCGTTCGGCGTCGTGTCGCTGCTGTACTTCCGCCGCACCCTGAACGTCTCCGGGCCCAAGGCCTATGCGCTGACGGTCTACATGCTGCTGGCGCTGGTCTTTTCGCTCAACCGCAGCCAATACCTGCAACTGGCGGTTTCCGTCCTGATCGCCGTGATGCTGGGCGCCGGCCCCGAGATCCGGCGGCGCGCCATCCTGGTGTTCGCGCCCGCCGCGATCGCCGGCGTGCTGGTCTTCGCCAGCATCGGCTACCTGGACGTGCTGGCCAACCGCATCTTCAGCGTCGAACGCCTGGACGAGGACTCCAGCTACGGCGCGCGCATCCAGGAGATGCAGGGGCAGATGGATTTCTTCGCGGAAAGCCCCGTGTTCGGCAAGGGCGCCGGCTTCCGGAGCTGGGTCATGGGCGAGAACGGCTTCGAACTCAGCACCTTCGCCCACAATTCCTGGGCCTTCTACCTGATGAAATTCGGCGTGGTCGGAACGACCATGATCATGCTGCCGCCCCTGCTCATCCTGCTGCTGACGCTGCTCAGGCGATACGCGCATCCCGGCCTGGAGCTGCACAGGCGCTACCTGCTGGCGACCGCGCCCGTCTACATCTTCATCGACTCGATGTCCGGCGGGCTGGCCTACGCCCCCAAGACCGCCTTCACCGGTTTCCTGCTGTGCTATTGCCTGTCGCTGATGCGCAATGCGCAGACCATGCCCGTCCCCTCGACCGCGCCGTCCGCCCCCAGCCCTCGTCCGGACACCGGGCGCCGGACTCCACCACGAGTGATTCCTCATGCCTGATGTCTTGTTTGTCGCGCCGGACCTGCACGGCGGCGTCGGAAGATGCGTCGCCTTCATCGTGGACGCCTTGCCGGAACAGGGAGTGGATTCCGCCCTGTTCCTGCTGCGTTCGCGCAACCGGGAGTACCCCGTCTCCAACCCCCAGGTGACGCGCGCGCTGCCCATCATCGAGTCGCCCACCCGGCTGCGGCTGATGCTGCCCATGGCCTTCATCCGCCTGCTTCGCCAGATCAGGCGCGACAAGCCGGCCATCGTCTGCTCGCACGGACTGCTGTGCAACATGCTGGTGGTGCTGGCCAAGAAACTGCTGCGCGGGCGTTTCAGCACGGTCGCCTTCGAGCACAGCAGTCCGGCCATCCATTACGGGGCCTCGCGCATGCGGCGCCTGAAATACTGGCTCGTCAGCCAGACCTACCGGCGCCATGACGCGGTGGTGGGCGTGTCGCGCGGCGTGAAGGAGGACCTGGTCAGCATGTTCCCTCCGCTGCGCGGCAAGGTCCACACCATCTACAACGGCGTGCCGCTGGACAATGTCCGCCAGCAGGGCGCGCACCGCGCCCAGGAACCGTCGGACCAGGCGCCCTACCGCGTGGTCGCGGTCGGGCGGCTGGAAGCGGTGAAGGACTACGCCACGCTGGTCGACGCCGCCGCGCTGCTGGACGACCCCGGCATCGCCTTCACCATCCTGGGCGAGGGGTCCGAACATGCCGCCCTGCAGAAGCGGATCGACGATCACGGCTCGCGCACGCGGGTCACGCTGGCCGGCCACATCGACAATCCGTTTCCCGTGATCGCGGGCGCCGGCGCGTTCGCCCTGACTTCCGTGCGCGAGAGCTTCGGCAACGTGCTCGTGGAGGCGCTGTGCCTGGGCGTGCCGGTGATCTCCACCGACTGCCCCCATGGCCCCGCCGAAATCCTGGACTCCGGCCGCTACGGCCTGCTGGTGCCCGTGGGCGACGCCGCCGCGCTGGCCGCCGCGGTGCGCCGGCTGGCCTATGACGGCGACATGCGGGAACGGCTGGCCGCCCAGGGCCCCGAACGCGCCGACGCCTTTTCCCTAGAACGGCACTGCCGCAACGTCATCGCGCTATTCCAGCCGCTGATGCAGCGCGGCACGCCCTGAACAGGACAGCATCATGCAGAAGATACCGGTTTCGGTCGTCGTCATGACGAAGAACGAGGAACGCAATATCGCCAAGTGCCTGAAGGCGCTGGCCGAATTCGACGAGGTCTTCGTCGTGGATTCCAACAGCACGGACGCCACCTGCGCGATGGCGGCGGCGCTGGGCGCCAAGGTGTCCAACTTCCAATGGAACGGCAAGTACCCGAAGAAAAAGCAGTGGTGCCTGGAACAACTGCCTTTCTCGCACCCGGTGGTGCTGTACGTCGACGCCGACGAGGAAATGACGCCCGGGCTGGCCGCGGAGATACGCGAGGCGCTGCCGCGCTTCGCCGCCGGCGCGGGCGGCGCCTTCGTGCCGTTCGACTACGTGTTCTGCGGCAAGAAGCTGGAACACGGCCATCGCGTCTACAAGCTGGCGCTGCTGGCGCGCGACCGGTCGCGCTTCCTGGACTACGACGACCTGGACGTCGCCCACATGTGGGAAGTGGAAGGACACTACCAGCCGCAGGTCCAGGGCGGGACCTTCGCCCTGCGCCAGCGCATGGTGCACAACGACCATGACTCGCTCTATCACTATTTCGACAAGCACAACCGCTACTCCGACTGGGAGGCCAACCTGCGCACCAAGGGCCTGATGAACGATCCGCGCGAAGCCAACGTCGGCGCCCGCGCGCTGCTCAAGCGCATCTTCCAGGCCATGCCGTTCAAGGCGCCGATCTCCTTCCTGCACTCCTACGTTTTCCGGCTGGGCTTCCTGGACGGCAAGGCCGGCTACGACTACGCCGTGGCGCGCGCCATGTATTACTGGCAGATCCGGATCAAGACCGAGGAACTCCGGAAGGCGCGCCAGGCCAGCGCCGCCGCGGCGCGCGACGGCACCGTGGCGGGAGCGGCGAAATGAGCGCGCTCCAGCGTCTGGACCGCTTTGCGCTGGCCCCGGGCCAGCGCGGCCGCTCCGCGTTGACGGTGCAGTTGTGGTGGCTGGTGCAAGGCACGCTGTTCCGCTGGTCGCCGCAGGTCGCATACGGATTCCGCCGGTGGCTGCTACGATGCTTCGGCGCGCGCATCGGCCGCAAGGTGCTGATCCGGCCCACCGCCACCGTGACCTATCCCTGGAAGGTGGAGATAGGCGACTACGCGTGGATCGGCGACGACGCGGTGATCTACAGCCTGGGCCCCATCCAGATCGGCGCCCACGCGGTGGTCTCGCAGCGCAGCTATCTGTGCGCGGCCGACCACGACGCCGCGCAGCCCGAATTTCCCCTGCGCGAACGCGCCGTCCGCGTCGAGGAAGGCGCCTGGGTGGCGACCGACGTATTCGTCGGCCCCGGCGTGACGATCGGGCGCGAGGCCGTGGTCGGCGCCCGCAGCTCGGTGTTCCGCAACATGCCGCCCGCCATGGTGTGCCACGGCAACCCGTGCCGCCCCGTCCGGCCGCGCAAGGCTGGCGCGGCATGAAGATCCTCATCTACGGCATCAACTACGCGCCCGAACTCACCGGCATCGGCAAATACAGCGCCGAGATGGCCGAATGGCTGGCCGCGCGCGGACATGAAGTCGGCGTGGTGACCGCCCCGCCCTACTATCCCCAGTGGGAGGTGCACCCGGGCTACCGGGCGGGCCGCTATGCCAAGGAGACGCGGCGCGGCGTCACGGTGCGCCGGGCGCCGCTCTGGGTCCCCGGGAAGCCGGGCGGACTCAAGCGCCTGGTCCACCTGGCGAGCTTCGCCCTGTCCAGCCTGCCCTCGCTCTTGCGCGCCGCCGCCGGACGGCCCGACATTGTCCTCGTGGTCGAGCCCGCGCTCTTCTGCGCGCCCGCCGCCTGGCTGGCGGCGCGGCTTTGCGGCGCCCGCGCGTGGCTGCACATTCAGGACTACGAAGTCGATGCCGCGTTCGAACTGGGCTTGCTCAAGGGCAAGGGCCTGCGCGCCGCCGTGCGCCGCGCCGAACGCTGGCTGATGCGCCGCTTCGACCGCGTTTCCACGATTTCGAACCGCATGCTGGACCTGGCGCTGGCCAAGGGCGTGGAGCCGGGCCGCGCGGTGCTGCTGCCGAACTGGATCGACGTGGACGCGATCGCGCCGCGCGAAGGCGGCGATTACCGCGCCGAGCTGGGCATACCGGACAACGCCGTCGTCGCGCTGTATTCGGGCAACATGGGCGGCAAGCAAGGCCTGCACACGCTGGCGGACGTGGCGCGGCGGCTCGGCCGCGAGCAGCGCCTGTGGTTCGTGTTCTGCGGCCAGGGCCCGGAACGCGCTCCGCTCGAGGCCCAATGCCAGGGGCTCCCCCGCGTCGCCTTTCTGGACCTGCAGCCGGCCGAAAGGCTGGGCGAACTCTTGAACACCGCCGACATCCATCTGCTGCCGCAACGCGCCGGCGCGGCCGACCTCGTGATGCCCTCCAAGCTGACCGGCATGCTGGCCAGTGGCCGGCCCGTGGTGTGCGGCGCCGCGCCCGGCACGGAACTGGCCGCCGTCGTGGCACGCTGCGGCCTCGTGACGCCGCCCGAGGACGGCGCGGCCATGGCCGAGGCGGTGCGCAAGCTCAGCTACAACGCGCAGATCCGGGAAACGCTGGGCGCCGCCGCGCGCCAGTACGCGCAGGCCCACCTGCACGTGGACGCCGTGCTGGCGGCGGCCGAACGCGAATTCGCCGCCGTCGCGGCCTCCAAGGGAAAACCGGCGGGGGCTGGCGTGTGACGTAGGATGGGTGGAGCGCGGGAGTTCTTAAGTAAGAACTCAGGTATCCAGCGCGCGAAACCCATGCTGCCGCAATCGGTTGTTTTCCTGCCGATGCCGGGCACAGTCTGCTCCATCGGTGTCTGACACCCGGGGAGACAAGCTTCGGCTTGCATCGGCGTTTCGGGGGTGTCAGACACCTGCATTGCGGGCGCTGTCTGCCCACGGCCGCATGGGTTTAACCTTCGGCTTGCACCAGCGTTTCAGGGGTGTCAGACACCTGCATTGCGGGCACTGTCTGCCCACGGCCGCATGGGTTTCGCGCGCTGGATACCTGAGTTCTTACTTAAAAACTCCCGCGCTCCACCCATCCTACGCGCCGGCTCATGTTTGGCCGCCGCTCCTGACCAGCCCCATCTGCACCGCGATATAGGCCGCCTCGGCCTGGTTGCGCGCATTCAGCTTCCAGTACAGGGTGCGCGCATGGCTCTTCACGGTCGCCACCGAAATGCCGACGTGCTCGCCTATCTCACGCATCGTCTTGCCCTGTACCAGCAGTTGCAGGATCTCTTCCTGTCGTTGCGTCAGTTCGCGCAGTTCCTGCGTCGGCGCGTGCACGGCGCCATGGGGCCGGGCGACGGGTTGCGGATAGCATTCGCCGCCCGCGAGCACCAGGTTGACCGCGGCGGCCAGCGCGTCGGGATTGGACGCCTTGGGCAGGTAGCCCGCGACTCCGGCGCGCGCGCACGCCGCCATGACGCCCTGGTCCAGCACGGAATACAGCACCAGCACCAGCCGGGGCATGAAGAACGCCATCGATTGCGACAGGAGTCCCACGTCCTGTTCGGCCAGGCCGCTGCAACCCACGACCAGCAGTTCCACTGGGCGGTTGATCGAGCTGGACATATTGAGCAGATGCGCTGGCGAGATGGCCAGGATGTCGTCGGCGTTCCGCACACGCTCCAGCACATGCTGGATCGCGACACGAAGCAGAGCGTAGTCTTCGATCAGTACGGTTGTCATCCCGAGGGGAACCTTGTGACACACGGCCCATACACGGTTCCCATGACGCTGGCGCATCATTGCTGCAACGGCAGGCTATTTGCGTCACCGACCTCACGGGAAGCTCGTCCACGGCATCGGATCGCATTGGCGAGGCGGCGGTGGTTCGCCCTTTCGACCCATGCTTGCGGACACAACCCATGCTATCAGCGGCTACGTTCGCTGAATCTCGTTCAGGTGGATGAATGGTGGAGGAATACGCTTGTGCTGCAACCACCTCACTGCTATGTATGACGTAGCCAGGATGGCTATGCGCGGGCCCGGCAGCACCGGAACTGGCGTTCCAGGCTGCCGGGCAGGCAGCGCAACCCGCAACCGCTATCCGACCTTGCGCCCGTACATCTGCCCGGCATCCACGTCCCTGCCGTTGGGTTCATGCCATTCCAGGGTCGCGCCGCGCTGCAGCGCCGCGTATACGGCTTCGCCCTTGTTCTTGACATGCAGCCGCTGGTACAGCGTGCAGGCATGCGTCTTCGCCGTGGCCACCGAAATATTGAGCATCCTGCTGACCGTCTTGATCGGATACCCCCGGGCCAGCAGCACCAGCACTTCATATTGGCGCGGCGTGATCTGCAGCAACTGCGCGCCGGCGCTGACGGGCATGGCGCCCTTGGAAGCGGCATCGTCGGCGTCCCGGGCAGGCAAGGCGCAGACCGCCTGCGCGGAAGTCTGCAGGGCCTGCTCGCTGGGGAAGCACTGCCCGCCCGCCATGACCAGGCGAATGGCCGCTTCCAGGATTTCGACCGAAGCCGTTTTCATCAGGCAGCCGTAGACGCTTGCGCCCGGCAGCCCCTGCACCGGCATGGGCAACGGCATCACGTCCGTCAGAAGCAGGATCCGCTTGGGCGTCAGGACGCGCTGGATTTCGTGCAGCGCGCTCCACGCCTCGTCGGTGTCCACCGGCAATCCGTAGATGAGGAGATCGGCACCCGCATGCACGCCATCGGCCTTGGAAACGTCCGCCAGGCCCATCCCCTCGATTTCCCACACATCATCCAACTTGCTAAGAATCTGCCACAACCCCAGCCGCAGGAGCGGATGGGCTTCAATCAGGACCATCTTGGCCATGGTGTCCTCCCGGTTTTTCGACGGGCCTAGAAGGGATCTTCGCTGTGCTGAAGACTATTTTTATCCAGCCCCGCGGGGGTGGTCCGCAATATCCCGGAGTATCTAATGAAGCCGAACCGGGGCATTTGGGCTGGGAGACTTTGGTAGCCAACATAACGGATGGCATGAACCCATCTTATGGTTCGAAATTGGCAAAATCAAGACGTTTCGCGGCGATATAATCCGACAAAAACAGAAATCATTCGTTAGCCTTAATCACTATCGTAAATCCGGATGAGATGTTCCTTTCGTTCTTTCAGACGCTAGGGTTTCCACCAGGAATTCTCTCTGCCACAAACGCCGTTTTCCCTATGACGGCGGCCTCGCCCGGCGGCGGATCCGGCCGCCGCCGCCGCTGTTACAACCATGAAAAAGCCGCGTCGGGGCATCTGCCAGACGCGGCCAGGAACTTCCGTTTTCGGGGCCAATAGCTGTCTAGATGTTTCCTCGGACACATCGAGCCCGTGGGCGCTTTCCGTATTCGAAATATGGGTAACATTTTAATTTTTGCGCGGCCGGCATCATTTACTCCATATAGGCGAAGTCAAATACCGTATGCCCCCCCTGGTGGTGCCAATGGTGCATTGAAGCATGACGCTTCCTCAGGAAGCTCGCGTAGTGGATTTCGCCGTCCGTTTCCACGTAGCTGGACGGCGAAAGTTCTTCGATCCGGTTCAGGGAGACGCCCTTGCCGTAGTGGCAGAAGCCCTGGTACTGGGCGCAGCGGATCACCTCTCCGCCAGGCGACACAACGATTCCGGCGTTGCGGGCGCGCATCGGGTTGCGGACGATGGGGTTGCAGGCATGCGGCGTCCACTCCGTCGAGCGCGGCGAATCGGCGAAAAAGGCGAACAATTCGTCGCAATGACTTTGCCCGTCGGTGCGGTCGATATTAGTTAATAGCCACCAGTATTCGCCGTGTTTGAAAATAATCGTATCGACCGCCGATATATTCGTCATCAGATTAACATCCAACTCCCATTTCAGCGGAAAATCCGTGCATTTCCATAATTCTATACTGCGGTTTCCGCAGGTCTCCGGCACCATGTAGGTCACGCCGTCGTGCTCGAAGATATAGGGGAACGACAGGTGGTACGGCAGGTTCAGGGCGGTTCCCAGCAGGCGGAAAGCCCCGTCGGAGTAGGTGGCGACAGAGATCGTGCCCTTGCGGGAATTAAAATCGTAGTCTTCGAAAAATATATATGGCTTCTTGTCCTGTGTATATACGAACGGATCCGCGAAGAACCTGCCCTTGGGCGGCTGCAACACCATGGCCTCGGACACCACGGCCTGCTGCCTGGCAGACGGGAACATGCCGATCCGCCACCGCACGTTGCGTTTCATGATGCGTCGCACAATTAAATCGGACATTAACCACGCCTGACGCGCGATATAAGCCGCGCTATCCCACTCCGCCGGATCCGCCCGCCGCTGGCCGCTCATGATCTGCATGCCCGGCGGCGCGGCGCCCTGCCGCGAACGGGCCAGCGCCTGGAGCGCGTCATAGACCATGAAATTTCCCAGGCTGAACGCGCGGGCCTGGTTCTTCAACCAGAACACTTCGGTGTTGAAACTGCGCTGGTCCAGCAGCTCGTCGTCTTCGACGCAGAGCCCGACGCGCCAGAGCTTCACGGTGGTGTGGTCCTCGCGCTGGTAGACCTCCCAGAAGCCGGCGTACCGGCTGGTCGCCACCGCGATGTCGGAATAACTCAACTGCCATACGCCCAGCCGCGCCCAGCCCGCCATCTGTTCGCGCGAGGCCGGCGACGACCCCAGTGTGATCACCAGATCCAGCGCCAGCGCGGCGACCTCGTCCTGCCTCTCGGCCGCGGCGGCGTCCCGCGCCAGCGGCACGACGGCGGCCGCTTCCAGCGGCAGGCTGTCGCGCAGGTCGTGGCAAGCCAGCATGTCGCGCTGCTTGGCGGGCAGCAGCCGGGCTTCCAGGCGCGACAGCGTGCCGAACAGGGCGCGCGCCCCCAGGCGGGGCGGCCTGTCGTCGAGCGCCCCGTTCATCACCAGCAAAGCAGCAATAGCGAAATCCTGGCTGTGCTGGAGCCACTCGACCATCTCATGCATCCAGCCGGGTTGCTCATACCCATCAACCAGCAGTCCCACTCTGTAGGTCTTCATTTCTCCTGCTCCTGTGTCGGGGCGAGTCCGTTTTCCCTGCCCGTACCGCGAACGGGCTAGCCATGCATGCGGGCTTTTTCGGCTCTGCGCATTCGATCCCTCGCGCCGATACTGCGTGCTTTTGCGCTTGTCTTCCAGACCACATTTATCCTAGAGCGCCAGCCCGAGGGCAAAAGGCTCAAGCTCGTCCGGACGGCCGAGGCGCCGGCTCGTCCAGCCGCACGGTCCCGCTCATCCATGCGGCGGAGCCGGCGCGGAAACGGACGAACGCGACATGACGGGCGCCTGAACGCTAGTGGTAAACCCTATTGGGGATAGCCGAGGCTCGCATCTCGGCCATCCCTAACGCATAATGATTTTTAAACAAACGTTTGAATTCAACCTTATGCAAGAAATCAGATCCCCCTCTACCCGTGAAGCGATCCTGGACACCGCCGAAGCCCTGTTCGCGCAGCAGGGACACGACGCGACGTCGATGCGGCAGATCACGGGCGCGGCCGGCGTGAACCTTGCCTCGGTGAACTATCACTTCGGCTCCAAGGAGTCACTCGTGCAAGCGGTGCTCAAACGCCGCCTGGCGGTGCTGAACCACGAACGCCTGCGGCTTTTGGACGAACTGGAGGCGCAAGCCGAAGGCAAGCCCCTCAAGCCGTCGCAGATCGTGGACGCCTTCTTCGGCACGCTGCTGCGTCTGGCCGCCGACCCCGCCCAGGCCGGCAGCACCTTCCTGCCGCTGCTGGAACGCACCATGACGGACCCTTCGGATTTCATCCGCGCCCTGTTTGCCGAGGAATACGCGGACGTGCTGGAGCGCTACCGCAACGCGCTGTTCGCGGCGCTGCCCGACGTGCCCCGCGCGGAAATCATGTGGCGCTTCCAGTTCATGCTGGGCGCCACGTCGTACGCCATCATCGGCACGGACCTGCTGCGCTCGGTCACGGGCTGGACCATCGACGAAGCCGAACAGCCCGACAACCCGGACCTGCTGCTGCCGCGCCTGATGAGCTTCCTGCTCGGGGGCCTGCGCTCCCCCCTGCCGCCGGTGCCCTGACCGGCACCGCGGCCCGCCGGCCGGAACCGAACATCCATGGAGACAAGAACATGAACGCAGTCATCCTCGCCCTGGCCGTCGTCGCGGTGCTGGCCGCCGCCGCGCTGGGCGTGCGTCCCATCCGCCGGGCCCTGCTGTCGGCGCCGATCTTCAACCTGTACCGCAAGGTGCTGCCGCAGATGTCGGACACCGAGCGCGATGCGCTGGAGGCCGGCACGGTCTGGTGGGAGGGCGAGTTGTTCCGCGGCCGGCCCGACTGGAGCCGCCTGCTCGCCTATCCCCGCCCGCGGCTGACCGAGGAGGAACAGCGCTTCCTGGACCACCAGGCCGAAGAGGCCTGCCGCAGGGTCGACGACTGGAACGTCACGCAGGAACGCTTCGACCTGCCGGCGGACGTCTGGAACTACCTGAAGGCCGAGGGCTTCCTCGGCATGATCATTCCGAAGGAATACGGCGGCCTGGCGTTCTCCGCCTATGCCCATTCCGAAATCGTGACCAAGCTGTCCACGCGCTCGTCGGCGCTGGCGGTGTCGGTCATGGTGCCGAACTCGCTCGGCCCGGCCGAACTGCTGCTGCACTACGGCACCGACGAACAGAAGAACCACTACCTGCCCCGGCTGGCCCGCGGCGAGGAAGTGCCCGCCTTCGCGCTGACCAGCCCCTGGGCCGGATCCGACGCCGCCGCCATCCCGGACAGCGGCATCGTGTGCAAGGGCGAATGGCAGGGCCGCGAAGTGATCGGCATGAAGGTCACCTGGGACAAGCGCTACATCACGCTGGCGCCGGTATGCACCCTGCTGGGCCTGGCGTTCCGCCTGTACGATCCCGACGGCCTGCTGGGCGGCAAGAAAGACCTGGGCATCACCTGCGCGCTGGTGCCGCACGACCACCCGGGCGTGGACACCGGCCGCCGCCATTTCCCGTTGAACGCGATGTTCATGAACGGCCCCACGCGCGGCACCGACGTCTTCATGCCGCTGGAATTCATCATCGGCGGCCCGGCCATGGCGGGACAGGGCTGGCGGATGCTGATGGAGTGCCTGGCGGCGGGGCGCTCGATCTCGCTGCCTTCGTCCAATACCGGCATGTCCAAGCTGACGGCGCGCGCCGTCGGCGGCTATGCCCGCGTGCGCAGCCAGTTCCGCATGCCCGTGGGCAAATTCGAAGGCGTGGAAGAGGCGCTGGCGCGCATCGGCGGCAACACCTACATGATGGACGCCGCCCGCGCCATGACGGCCGGCGCGGTGGACCTGGGCGAAAAGCCGTCGGTCGTCTCCGCCATCGTCAAGTACCACGTGACCGAACGCGCCCGCCAGGTCGTCAACGACGGCATGGACGTCATCGGCGGCAAGGGCATCTGCCTGGGCCCCTCCAACTTCCTGGGCCGCGCCTACCAGCAGATTCCCATCGGCATCACCGTCGAAGGCGCCAACATCCTCACCCGCAGCCTGATCATCTTCGGCCAGGGCGCGATCCGCTGCCATCCCTACGTGCTGGCGGAAATGCAGGCCGCGCAGTCGTCCGACCGCCGGCAGGGGCTGGCCGATTTCGACCGGGCCTTCTGGGGCCACGCCGCCTTCGTCGCCGGGAATGCGCTGCGCGCCGCGGGCACCGCCTTGACGGGCGCGCGGTTTGTCGGCGTGAACGCCGACGCCGCGCCCGCCATGAAACGCTACTACCAGTTGCTCAGCCGCTACAGCGCCGCCTTCGCGCTGCTGGCCGACACCTCGATGCTGGTGCTCGGCGGCAGCCTGAAGCGGCGCGAACGCCTGTCCGCGCGGCTGGGCGACATCCTCTCGCAGATGTACCTGGCGAGCGCCACGCTCAAGCGCTTCGAGGACGAAGGCCGCCAGGCCGCCGACGAACCCCTGGCGCACTGGTCCATCCAGGACGCGCTGTTCAAGCTGCAGCAGGCCTTCGACGGCGTGCTGGACAATCTTCCCAACCGGGCCGTGGCCTGGTGCCTGGCCCGCCTCATCTTTCCGTGGGGCCGCCGCCAGGCCCTGCCGTCGGACCAACTGGGCCAGGACGTGGCGCGCCTGCTGATCCAGCCTGGCGCCACCCGCGACCGCCTGACCGCGGGCTGCCACCTGCCCGCCACCGACGCGGAACCCGTGGGCGCCATCGAACAGGCGCTGGCCGCCACGCTGGACGCCGAGCCCATCGAGGCCAAGATCCGCGAACTCGAGAAGCGCGGCGCGCTGGACGGCAATCCGCAAGCCAACGTGCGTGACATCGCCGATGCCGCTTTCGCCATCGGAGGCATCACCGCGGAAGAATACGCGGTGATGAAGCGCCGCAACCGCTTGCGCGATGCCGTGGTGAAAGTGGATGATTTCGCCTTCGACCTCGGCACCGTGGATCGGGTCGATCCCGCCGCCGAACGCAAGGCCGCTTGAAGGAGGAATCGGATGGCATTCAAACCGGTTTACGTGGTCGACGGCCTGCGCACGCCGTTCCTCAAGGCGCGGTCCGGCCCGGGCCCCTTCTCCGCCGGCGACCTCGCCGTGCAGGCGGGCCGCGCCCTGCTGCTGCGCCAGCCGTTCGCGCCCGCCGACCTCGACGAGGTCATCGTGGGCTGCGCCGCCCCTTCCCCCGACGAAGTGAACATCGGCCGCGTGATCGCGCTGCGGCTGGGCTGCGGCAACAAGGTGCCGGGCTGGACCGTGATGCGCAACTGCGCGTCCGGCATGCAGGCGCTGGATTCCGGCATCGCCAATATCCAGTCCGGCCGTTCGGAACTGGTGCTGGCCGGCGGCACCGACGCGCTGTCGCGCGCGCCGGTGTTGTTCTCGGACGACATGGTGCGCTGGCTGGCCGGATGGTACGCGGCGCGCGGCGCGGGCGCCAAACTGGCGGCGCTGCGCCGGTTCCGGCTGCGCAACCTGGCGCCCGTCATCGGCCTGCTCAAGGGCCTGACCGACCCCGTGGTCGGCCTGTCCATGGGGCAGACCGCCGAGAACCTCGCCACCCGCTTCGGCATCGACCGCGCCGCGATGGACGCCTATGCGGCCGAGAGCCACCGGCGCGCGCTGGCGGCCCGCGCCGGTGGCCCCATGGGCGAGATCGCGCCCTTGATCGACACGCAAGGCAGGCTGTACCCTGAAGACGACGGCGTGCGCGCGGACTCCACGCCGGAAAAGCTGGCCAGGCTCAAGCCCGTGTTCGACAAACCCTGGGGCAATATCACGGCAGGCAACAGCTCGCAGGTCACCGACGGCGCCGCCATGCTGGCGCTGGCCTCGGAAGAAGCCGTCCGCAAATGGAACCTGCGGCCGCTGGGCCGCATCGTGGACAGCCAGTGGGCCGGCCTGGACCCGGCGCAGATGGGCCTGGGCCCGGTGCATGCCGCCACCCCGATCCTGCAACGCCACGGCCTGGGGCTCAATGACCTCGACCTGTGGGAAATCAACGAAGCCTTCGCCGCGCAGGTGCTGGGCTGCCTCGCGGCCTGGCGCGACGAGGCCTATTGCCGGGAACACCTCGGCACCGCGGCCTGGGGCGATCTCGATCCCGCCCGGCTCAACGTCGACGGCGGCGCGATCGCCATCGGGCACCCGGTGGGCGCCTCCGGCGCCCGCATCGTGCTGCACCTGCTCGACGCCCTGAAGCGCCGGCGCGCCAGGCGCGGCATGGCGGCCATCTGCATCGGCGGCGGCCAAGGCGGCGCAATGCTGGTCGAAACCCTGGACGAGGACCGCCCATGACGACGATCGATACGCTTTCCCACTGGCGCCTGGACCGCGATCCCGACGGCCTGGCCTGGCTGACGTTCGACCGGGCCGGCAGCGCCGTCAACGCCTTGTCGGCCGATACCCTGGCCGAACTGACCGTCGTGCTGGACGCGCTGGACGCCGCGCCGCCCGCCGGCCTGGTCATCCGGTCCGGCAAGGCCACGGGCTTCATCGTGGGCGCGGACGTCAACGAATTCGCCAGCCTGGACACACCCGAGCAAGCGCGCGCGCTGGTCGCGCGCGGCTGGAACCTCTTCAACCGCCTGGCCGCGGTGCGCTACCCCACCCTGGCGCTGATCCAGGGCCATTGCCTGGGCGGCGGCCTGGAGCTGGCCCTGGCCTGCCGCTACCGCCTGGTGGCCAACCAGCCCGGCGCGTCGCTCGCGCTGCCCGAGGTCATGCTGGGCATTTTCCCGGGCTGGGGCGGCATGCTGCGCCTGCCGCGGCTGATCGGCGCGCCCGCGGCGCTCGACATGATGCTCACGGGCCGCGGCGCCGACGCGCGGCGCGCGGCGGCGCTGGGCCTGGCGGACGCGCGGGTCCCTCCCCGCCTGC
>NZ_UFQC01000087.1 GCF_900496975.1 Achromobacter veterisilvae | reverse complement strand
GTTCTTTAACAATCTGGAAGAAGCACAACGAAATGTACTTATCGAGTACTCGGCGCAAGTCGAAGAAGATGAGTACGGGTTGTGATTGCATTAATTTTGTTCCAAGTTCTCAAGACTGGGGTGAACAACCTCAGACTGCTTTGAAACTTATGAACGGCACAAACGCTAATACTCAGGTCCTATAGCCTACAGCGTTATAGGATCAAGCGACTAAGTGCATATGGTGGATGCCTTGGCGATCACAGGCGATGAAGGACGTAGTAGCCTGCGAAAAGCTGCGGGGAGCTGGCAAACAAGCTTTGATCCGCAGATATCCGAATGGGGAAACCCACCGCAGCAATGCGGTATCCCTAGCTGAATACATAGGCTAGTGGAAGCGAACCGGGTGAACTGAAACATCTCAGTAGCTCGAGGAAAAGAAATCAACCGAGATTCCGAAAGTAGTGGCGAGCGAAATCGGAAGAGCCTTTACGTTTTAGCATGCAAGATAGTCGAACGGGATGGAAAGCCCGGCCGTAGCAGGTGATAGCCCTGTAGACGAAATTTTGTGTGTGGAACTAAGCGTAAGACAAGTAGGGCGGGACACGTGAAATCCTGTTTGAAGATGGGGGGACCATCCTCCAAGGCTAAATACTCGTGATCGACCGATAGTGAACCAGTACCGTGAGGGAAAGGCGAAAAGAACCCCGGAAGGGGAGTGAAATAGATCCTGAAACCGTATGCATACAAACAGTAGGAGCCTCCTTGTGGGGTGACTGCGTACCTTTTGTATAATGGGTCAGCGACTTACATTCAGTGGCAAGGTTAACCGAATAGGGAAGCCGTAGCGAAAGCGAGTCCGAATAGGGCGATTCTAGTCGCTGGGTGTAGACCCGAAACCAGATGATCTATCCATGGCCAGGTTGAAGGCACGGTAACACGTGCTGGAGGACCGAACCCACTAATGTTGAAAAATTAGGGGATGAGCTGTGGATAGGGGTGAAAGGCTAAACAAATCTGGAAATAGCTGGTTCTCTCCGAAAACTATTTAGGTAGTGCCTCAAGTATTACTGCGGGGGGTAGAGCACTGTTATAGCTAGGGGGTCATGGCGACTTACCAAACTATGGCAAACTCCGAATACCCGCAAGTACAGCTTGGGAGACAGAGCACCGGGTGCTAACGTCCGGACTCAAGAGGGAAACAACCCAGACCGCCAGCTAAGGTCCCGAATTATCGCTAAGTGGGAAACGAAGTGGGAAGGCATAGACAGTCAGGAGGTTGGCTTAGAAGCAGCCATCCTTTAAAGAAAGCGTAATAGCTCACTGATCGAGTCGTCCTGCGCGGAAGATGTAACGGGGCTAAGCGATAAACCGAAGCTGCGGGTGTGCACTTTTAGTGCACGCGGTAGGAGAGCGTTCTGTAAGCCTGCGAAGGTGGCTTGTAAAGGCTGCTGGAGGTATCAGAAGTGCGAATGCTGACATGAGTAGCGATAAAGGGGGTGAAAAGCCCCCTCGCCGTAAGTCCAAGGTTTCCTGCGCAACGTTCATCGGCGCAGGGTGAGTCGGCCCCTAAGGCGAGGCAGAGATGCGTAGCTGATGGGAAGCTGGTTAATATTCCAGCACCGTCGTACAGTGCGATGGGGGGACGGATTGCGGAAGATCATCAGGGTGTTGGATGTCCCTGTTGCTGCATCGAAGATGGCGCTTAGGCAAATCCGGGCGCGTAAATCAAGGGTGTGGCACGAGCGAGCATGGCTTGCGAAGTGATTGGAAGTGGTTCCAAGAAAAGCCTCTAAGCTTCAGCTGTACGAGACCGTACCGCAAACCGACACAGGTGGACGGGATGAATATTCCAAGGCGCTTGAGAGAACTCAGGAGAAGGAACTCGGCAAATTGATACCGTAACTTCGGGAGAAGGTATACCCCGGTAGTGTGATGCGCCTGCGCGCTGAGCATGATGGGGTCGCAGAGAATCGGTGGCTGCGACTGTTTATTAAAAACACAGCACTCTGCAAAGACGAAAGTCGACGTATAGGGTGTGACGCCTGCCCGGTGCCGGAAGGTTAAGTGATGGGGTGCAAGCTCTTGATCGAAGCCCCGGTAAACGGCGGCCGTAACTATAACGGTCCTAAGGTAGCGAAATTCCTTGTCGGGTAAGTTCCGACCTGCACGAATGGCGTAACGATGGCCACACTGTCTCCTCCTGAGACTCAGCGAAGTTGAAGTGTTTGTGATGATGCAATCTACCCGCGGCTAGACGGAAAGACCCCATGAACCTTTACTGTAGCTTTGCATTGATCTGTGAACCGGCCTGTGTAGGATAGGTGGGAGGCTTTGAAGCGTGGTCGCTAGATCGCGTGGAGCCAACCTTGAAATACCACCCTGGTTTGTTTGCGGTTCTAACCTTGGTCCGTTATCCGGATCGGGGACAGTGCATGGTGGGCAGTTTGACTGGGGCGGTCTCCTCCCAAAGTGTAACGGAGGAGTTCGAAGGTACGCTAGGTACGGTCGGAAATCGTGCTGATAGTGCAATGGCATAAGCGTGCTTGACTGTGAGACTGACAAGTCGAACAGGTGCGAAAGCAGGACATAGTGATCCGGTGGTTCTGAATGGAAGGGCCATCGCTCAACGGATAAAAGGTACTCTGGGGATAACAGGCTGATACCGCCCAAGAGTTCATATCGACGGCGGTGTTTGGCACCTCGATGTCGGCTCATCTCATCCTGGGGCTGTAGCCGGTCCCAAGGGTATGGCTGTTCGCCATTTAAAGAGGTACGTGAGCTGGGTTTAAAACGTCGTGAGACAGTTTGGTCCCTATCTGCCGTGGGCGTTGGATACTTGACGGAGCCTGCTCCTAGTACGAGAGGACCGGAGTGGACGTACCTCTGGTGTACCGGTTGTCATGCCAATGGCATTGCCGGGTAGCTAAGTACGGAAGAGATAACCGCTGAAGGCATCTAAGCGGGAAACTCGTCTGAAGATAAGGTATCCCGGGGACTTGATCCCCCTGAAGGGTCGTTCGAGACCAGGACGTTGATAGGTCGGGTGTGGAAGCGCAGTAATGCGTTAAGCTAACCGATACTAATTGCCCGTGAGGCTTGATCCTATAACACTGATGGTTATGACCTGGTGATGTAGCGTTCCAAGTGTCGTTCAAATCAAAATCTGGCTGCACCGTCGGCAGCCAGCCAACATCAATTACACCCCCTTCGTGCGTGACCATCGAGTTCGACTCTGGTCACCACGCGTTGTGTTTCTTCCCAGATTGGAGCGGTTGCGCTTATGCGCGGCAGCTCAACCAGTTACGCCTGACGACCATAGCGAGTTGGTCCCACTCCTTCCCATCCCGAACAGGACAGTGAAACGACTTTGCGCCGATGATAGTGGACGGACGTCTGTGAAAGTAGGTCATCGTCAGGCTTTTATT
>NZ_UFQC01000075.1 GCF_900496975.1 Achromobacter veterisilvae | reverse complement strand
ACCGCCACGCCGGCGGCCAGCGCGCGCCAGGGCCAGCGGCGCGCGGGCGGCGCCAGGGGCAGGCGCAGCGGCAGCGGCTCGTCCAGCACGGGATCCAGCAAAGCGTGCAGCGCGCGCCGCTGTTCCTTCCAGTCGTCCACCCGGGTCTGGTCCTGCGGGTGCGCGGCGAGAAAGGCCTCGACCTCGGCGTGGCGCGCAGGCGGCAACTGGCCGTCCGCGTAGGCATGCAGGTCGGCTTCGGTAATGGGGGTGCCCGCGCCGGGCACCGGGTGGAGGCGTTTGTCGTTCATGTCATTTCACGCGGTGGAGCCGGTTGACGGCGTCGCGCCCCTGCATCAGCGCGCCCAGCTTTTCGCGGGCGCGCGACAGGCGCGACATGACCGTGCCCATCGGCACGTCCAGTATCTGGGCGGTTTCCTGATAGGACAGGTCCTCCACGCACACCAGCAGCAGGACTTCCCGCTGCTCGGCGGGCAGGGTTTGCAGGCAGCGGTCCAGGTCGCGCACCTCCAGGCGGTCGGTCTGGGTGGCGCGCACCGGCGCGTCGGGCAGTTCGCCGGGGGCGGTCTGGTCCGCCCGCCGGCTGCTGGCGCGCACTCCGTCGATGAAATGGTTGTGCATGATGCCGAACATCCAGGCGCGCAGCTCTCCGCGCCGCTGCCAGCGCGAATAGCGGCTCCATGCGCGCTCGAGCGTGTCCTGGACCAGGTCGTCGGCCCGGTGGGGGTCGCCCGTCAGCCCGCGGGCATAGCGCCGCAGGCTGGGGATGCAGGCCAGGATCAGGGCTTCGTCGTCGGCGCGCATGGCTTGCGGCGGCGGGTGCTGCGCCGGTTCAGGGCTTGGCCACGTGCCAGACTTCCTTGAAGTTGTCGCCGGCCTTGTCCCCGGCCTTGGCGTCCTTGGCGTACGTGTACAGCGGTTTGCCCTTGCTGGCCCATTGCTTGGTGCCGTCGTCGCGGGTGATGACGGTCATGTCGCCCATGGGCTTGGCGTCGGCGCTGGCCATGACGGGCGGCCAGATCTTGGCGCACTGGTCATTGCAGGCGCTCTTGCCGCCCGCGTCCTTGTCGAAGGTATAGAGCGTCATGCCGGCGCTGTTGACCAGGATGCCGTCCTGGGTCTTGACGGCCTGTGCCTGGGCGCCGGCCGAGAACAGGGCGGCGGCGGCAAGGGCCAGGGCTGCGGCGGTGTGGTTGCGCATGGTGTGCCTCGTAGATAGGGGAAGTTGGGGGACTGCCCTCTACAGACGCCGGCCGTTTCGGGTTTATTCCCGGCGGGCCGAAATAACCTGCAAAGGGTCAGCGGGCCGGCCGGACTGCGCCGGGGTCGTATCGCATTTCAGTTTCAGGTCCTTTCTCCTCGACAGGGGTGAAGCCCAGCGACTCGTAGAGCCGGCGGGCGGGATTGCCCCGCAGTACGCTCAGGGTGACGGCCGCGCCCTGGGCGTCCGCCTGCTCCAGCAGGTCGACCAGCAGGCGCCGTCCGAGTCCCTGGCCCTGGAAGGCGGGGCGATCTGGATCTGCACCACGCGCCAGGCATCGGCGTCGCGGGAGGTCTTGAACAGGCCGGCGGGCTGGTCCGCGGCCCAGACGATCCGGGCATCGTCGAAGCGATGGCGGATGCGGGCCAGATGGTGCTCGTCATCGTCCGGCGCGCCCGCGCGCCGCAGGTGCTCCGTCATGGTGGCCTTGCGCAGGGCAAGCAGGAAAGGCAGGTCGTCGTCGGTGGCGGGCCGTAGCGTCAGGGCGGGGGAAGTCATGGGGGCGTTGGCGGTGGAGGGAGCCGGCCGGATCCGGCCCGGTAATCCAGTTTATAGAACTGCCGGGCCGCTCTCGCCAAGAGATCCTTCATCGCCGTTGGCGTTCTCTCCAGGCGAGATACGTGGAATGCGGCCATTCCTCCGGCCGTTCCGCATAGCCATGCTTGATCGGGTTGGAGTGGACATAGCCGATGCAAGCGGCCAATTCCGCTTCATCGCGGACGGCATGTTCCCAGTACCGCCTTTGCCAGATCTCGCGCTCGCCGCGGCCCCGCCGCGTCACGATGGGTGGATGCGGCGGCAGCGCGCGCGAGAACCGGGCCTTGATCCGCCGCCAGCGGTTCGGGTAGTCGCTGTCGCCTTCCGGTAGCCGCCAGACCATGTGAAGGTGGTCCGGCATGATGACGGCGGCCAGAATGGAGAACGGCGCGAGCCGCTGCTCCGCGCGGATGCAGGCTTTCAGCAGCTCGGCGCGTTCGACGAGGCGCCGGGTCCCGCGTGGGAGCGCGGCCACGGTAAAAAAGTAAGTGCCGCCCGGCAGATAAAGGCGTCTATAGGAAGTCATCCAGGCCAGCATAGGCTTTCCAGCGGACCGGCGGCGCAGGCGGTGACGAATCGATCTACTGCGGATGACCGGGGGGCGTAGGATGGGTGGAGCGCGAGATCCTCGGAAGAAAAACCCGGCTCTCCAGCGCGCGTAACCCATGCGGCCGTGGGCAGATTGTTTTTTGGGCCGATGCCGGGCACTGTCTGCCCACGGCCGCATGGGTTGCGCGCGCTGGAGAGCGGTTTTCTTGCTTAAGAACTCTCGCGCTCCACCCATCCTACGCCCCACCCAAATACAAAGAACTCCCCCCTCATGCTTCGAACAACGCCAGCGCGTCCGCGTCGAAGCGCCGCAGGTTCGGGAACACCAGCCGCAGGTCGTCGGGGCTGGCGCCGAACCATCCGCCCAGCGAGGCGCCAAGCTGGTCCACCGCCAGGGTGGGCAGCAGGCGGCCGTTGTCGACGAAGCCGGGGCCGTCCCGCGCGATCTCGGGATGCTGGCCGTAATAGCGTCCGCCCCTGACGGCGCCGCCGAGCACGAAATGGTGCGAGCCCCAGCCGTGGTCGGATCCATTGCCGTTGGATCCCAGGGTGCGGCCGAACTCGGACGCGGTGAAGGTCGTGACCTGGTCGGCCACGCCCATGGCCGACAGCGCCTGCTGGAAGGCGGCCAGCGCCTGGCCCAGTTCCCGCAGCAGGGCCGGGTGGGCGTCGTTCAGGCCGGCGTGGTTGTCGTAGCCGTTCTGCGAGACGAAAAAGACCTGGCGCCGCGCCCCGAGCGCCTGCCGCGCGCCGATGATGCGGGCGACGATCTTCAGTTGCTGGGCCAGGGGCGACTCGAAATCTCCGGGCACCGCCACGTCCGCCAGCGCGGCGCGCAACTGCGTGTCGGCGTCGATGGACTGGGCGGCGATGCGCGACAGTTCGCGTTCCATCAGGTGCTCGCGCGGCTGGGTGATCAATTGCCGCAACAGCGCCGTGCAGTCGCTGGATCCGTACAGGTCGCGGGTCAGCAGGTCCATGCGCGTCGATCCGTGGATGCCGACGCGATACCCCGCGACCCGGCGGCCGGCAAGCAGCACGGTGCTGCCGCCCGCGGTGATGCCCGTGAACGTGCGCTGCGCGTTGGCGTCGGCGTACAGGTCCGTGAGCCTGCCGGCCCAGCCCGAGGACGCGCCTTCGGGGGCCAGCGCCTGCCAGTACGATTGCTGGTCGTTGTGCGAGAACAGCTTCGGGGGCAAGGGCACGCGCGCGCCGATGTATTCGGCCTTCGTCGTCGGCACGACCAGGGGGCCGATGTTCAGCAGCACGGCCATGTCGCCGCGCTCATAGAGCGGCTTGAGCGGCGCCAGCGACGGCGCCAGCGCGAACTGCGCGCCGCCGGGCGCGGGTTCCGTGCCGCGCAGCGCGGTCGCCTGCAAGGGGTCGCGAGGCAGCGCGATGTCGCCGCGCGCCTGGGCATAGGCCCGGTATGCGGCCGCGTCGTAGGGAACCACGGAGTTGTAGGGGTCGTTGCCGCCGTACAGGAAGACGCAGACCAGCGCCTTGTAGGACGCCGGCGCGGATTGCGCCGCCGCCGCGCCCAGCGCCGCCAGGTTCAGCGCCAGCGGCGCGGCGGCGCCCGATGCGCCCAGCGCGCAGGCGCGCAGCAGGAATTCGCGGCGGGTGCCTTTCATCTCGGGGCAGCCCAGCGGATAAAGGGCCCCCTCGGGGGGCAGCAAGCTCGCGCAGCGAGGGGGGCTCTTCTCTTCATTTCTGCACCAAGTATTCAGGGCTGGCCGCCACCAGCGTGATCGCGGCGCGCACCCGGTCGCGAGGCCGTTCCGGCGGGATCGTGGATACGGCCCGAGCGATGGCCGCGGCGGTTTGCGCGGAGAAGGCGTCTCCGGCCAGCAACAGCGTCACCCGCGCCACCAGCGCCGCGGGGTCGCGCGCCAGCGCGATCTCGGCGGTGTACGGGGTTTGCAGGTCTTCCCAGCCTCGGTCGACGTAGATGGCCAGGAAGTTCAGGTAGCCGGCGACGCTGGTTTCATCGGTGATCTGCAATTCGGGCGCCACCAGGTGCCGGCGCGCCAGTTCGGTGACCGGCGGCACGTAGCGGGGGCGGAAGAAGTTGAAGACGCTGGCCGAGCGCATGGGGCTCTGGGCCAGCCGTATCGTGTTGTCGGTGGTGTCGGGCATGGCCCAGGCGCCGTTGGTGGATTTCGCCTCGAAGGCGCGGGCCCACCCCGAAAAGCGCAGGATGGGTTCGCGCACCTTGCCCCAGTCGGGCGCGCCCAGGTCCGGGTTGCGCGCCTCGGGGTCCAGCAGGATGGCGCGCACCACGGCTTTCAGGTTGCCGCGCGCGCCGGCGCCGTCGTCGTCGAACGCGGCCGACACGCGGCGTACGTAGGCGCGGCTGGGGTTGCTGGTGACCAGTCTCTGGATCAGTTGCGTGCCGATGAAGGGGCCCACGTTCGGGTGGGCGCTGATGACTTCCATGGCGCGCTTGAGCGACAGGCGCCCATCGGTGCCGGGCGGGATGACGGCGCCCAGGAAGCGCTTTTCGGCCATCGAGTGCAGCGCATTGTTCAGCGCCATCGGCCGGCGGTGGAATTCCACGTCGGTTTCCGGGCCGTCGATGTCCCAGCCGGTGAAGACCTTGGCCAGTCCCTGCACGTCCGCGTTGGTATAGGTTTCCACGGGCGCGCCATCGACCATCCTGACCGAGCCGTCGGGTTCCAGTTCCAGCAGGCCGATACTGAAGAGCTGCATGATCTCGCGGGCGTAGTTTTCGTCGGGATGGCGGCCGGTCCTGGGATCTTCCTTGCGGTTGCCGCGGTAGGTCAGCATGCAGCCCATCGACAGGTTCCGGCTGACGGCGGTCAGCAATTCCCGGTAGTCGCCCAGGGCGTGCTCGGCCAGCAGGTCCATGAAGCCGGCCGCGCCGAACAGCGGCCAGGACGCGGTGATGGACGACACGCCGACGACGAAGATCTCCGACAGCGAGAACGCCACCCGCGCGCGGACCTGGTCGGGGGCGGTAATGAATTTGCGCCACAGCGTGGATTCCAGCGGCGCGTTGATGCCGTTGCCCTTGAACGCCTCGGTGTTCTTCCCCTGTTGCAGCAGCCAGTCGAAATGCGTCTGCGACGGCGGCAGCGCCAGTTGCGCGTCCAGCCAGGCCGCGTAGCCGTCGCGCGCCACGGCGTCGATGTCGGCGGGCGTGGGGCCGAAGGTGGCCTGGGCCAGGAAGCGCGAGGCCTGGCCGGGCGTGGGGCGGGAGAGCGGGGGGGCGGCGGACTGCTGCGCAGCCGCTGACGGCGTAGCGGACATGCGCAGGCACCTCGTCGAATGCGAAAACCTACGGTACCGAAGCCCCGGGCGGGCTTCAATACCGTCATTCGGATGAGGGATTAGTCCAAAAGCTGGAGGCTCACACCGACCGGGTGATGCCGCCGTCGATGCGGATGTTCTGGCCCGTGATGTAGGACGAGGCGTCGGACGCCAGGAAGGCGATCAGGTCCGCGACTTCCTCGGCCGTGCCATAGCGGCCCATCGGGATGCGGACGCGGCGGTCTTCCTTTTCGGGCAGGCTGTCGATGAAGCCCGGCAGCACGTTGTTCATCCGCACGTTGTGTTCGGCGTACTCGTCCGCGAACACCTTGGTGAAGGCGGCCAGTCCGGCGCGGAACACGCCCGAGGTCGGGAACAGCGCTTCGGGCTCGAAGGTGGCGTAGGTGGAGATATTGACGATGGCGCCGGATTTCTGCCGCTTCATGACCGGCGCGACCAGGCGCGCGATGCGCACGACGTTCAGCAGATAGAACTCCATGCCCAGGTGCCAGTCGTCGTCGCTGATCTCGAGCAGCGGGCCCTTGGGGCCGTGGCCGGCGCTGTTGACCACCGCGTCGACGCGGCCCCATTTCCGCAGGGTGGCGTCGACCAGCCGGGACAGGTCGTCGGGCGACCGGTTCGAGCCCGTGACGCCCAGCCCGTCCAATTCCCGCGCCAGGGCCTCGCCCTTGCCGGAGGAAGACAATATGGCCACGCGCCAGCCGTCGGCCGCCAGCTTGCGCGCCGCCGCCGCACCCATGCCGCTGCCGCCAGCGGTAACGATCGCCACTTTTTCCGTGCTCATGCTCGCTCCTGTGTGGAATGCTCGGGATGGCCATTGTAGGGGCCGGCGCGGGCGGAAAGCTCAGCGCGGGGCGCCGACGCGCCAGACAGTGTTGCCCACGTCGTCGGCCACCAGCAGGCCGCCCTGGCGGTCGACGGCCACGCCCACCGGCCGGCCCTGCGCCTCGCCGCTTTCGTTCAGGAAGCCCGTCAGCACGTCGACCGCCGGCCCGTCGGGCCTGCCCTGGGCGAAGGGCACGAAGATGACCTTGTAGCCGCTGCGCGGATCGCGGTTCCAGGAACCGTGCTGGCCCACGAACATGCCGTCGGCGTAGCGCCCGGACAGCCTCGCGCCGCCGGACCAGGCCAGGCCCAGCGAGGCGGTGTGCGGCCCCAGCGCATAGTCGGGGACGATGGCGCGGGCCACCAGGTCCGGCCGCTGCGGCGCGACGCGGGTGTCGACGTGCTGGCCGAAGTAGCTGTAGGGCCAGCCGTAGAAACCGCCGTCGCGCACCGAGGTCATGTAGTCGGGGACCAGGTCGCTGCCCAGTTCGTCGCGTTCGTTCACGGCGGTCCACAGCGTCTTGCCGTCCGGCCCCCAGGCCATGCCCACCGGGTTGCGCAGCCCCGTGGCGTACAGGCGCTTGGCGCCGCTGGCCACGTCGATCTCCCAGATGGCCGCGCGGCCTTCCTCGGCGTCCATGCCGTTCTCGGCCACGTTGCTATTGGACCCCACGGATACGTACAGCCTGCCGCCGTCGGGACTGGCAAGCAGGTTCTTGGTCCAGTGGTGGTTGATGCCGGCCGGCAGGTCGGTGACTTTCTCGCCGGGCGAGTCGATGCGGGTCTGCCCGGTTTCATAGGGGAAGCGCATCACGGCGTCCGCATTGGCCACGTACAGCCAGCGGCCGACGAGGGCCATGCCGAACGGCGAATTCAGGCCTTCCAGCAGCACGCTGCGCGTTTCCGCGATGCCATCGCCGTCGGCGTCGCGCAGCAGGGCGATGCGGTTGGCGCTGGCGGTCCTGGCGCCCGCCCGTTTCATCGCCAGCCCGGCCACCCAGGCCTTCAGCCCGCCCGAGGCCGATTCCGGCTTGGGCGGCGCGTTCGTCTCGGCCACCAGCACGTCGCCGTTGGGCAGCACGTACAGCCAGCGCGGATGGTCCAGGCCGCCCGCGAACGCGGTCACTTCCAGGCCTGCCGCGGCCACCGGGTGCGCGCCCGCCGGCCAGCCGACCGCGCGGGCGGTCTTGACGGTGGGGATCAGCGTGGGGTTGGGGGCGGGAAGCTCGGGCGCCGGCCCCATGCCCGCCTCGACGGGCAACGTGGCCATTTCGCCGCAGGCGCTGAGCGTGGCCAGCGCGAGGCCGGCCGCGGCCATAATGCGTAGGATCTGCATGATGCGACTCCTGGACGATGTCCCATCATACTCAGGCGGGCCCGCGCCCGCATGGGTTCAATCGTCGAACCGGCTGCGCGTGACGGCCCCGGATTGCGGATCGACGCGCAGTTTGACGCGCTGGCCCTGCGGGTCGTAGGCCTTGACCTCGTAGCCGTGCTTGCTGGAGCGTTCGATCTCGGAGATGTTGCGGTAGCCGGCGGCTTCCATCTTGTCGTAGACCTGGCGGATCGTCAGCATCGGGGCGGGAGCGGCGGCCGCGGCGGGGGCTTGCGGCGCGGCCGCCTGCGCGAAGGCCGGGGCGCCGGCGGCCAGGGCCGAGCCGCCGATCGCCAGGGCCGCCAGGGTTTTCTGAATGCGCGTCATCATGGATATCTCCTTGGGTTTGACAGGGTGGACAAGGCCGTCTCCACGGCCATGCGGCCATTATTGGGGCCGGCGCATGAACCCATTCTGAAGCCGCCGTTCATGCGGGGTTCATCCATTGCGCGGTATAAAAGACGCTTGATCCATCCCCGTTTCAAGAGAGGCCCGGCCTTGCGCGACCGTGGAAGACAGCATGATTCGGCGTAGGCGCGGCGGCCTGGCCCTGTCGGCCTGCGCGCTGGCGCTCGCGCTGGCCGCGGGGCCCGTGGCCGGGCTGGCCGATGAGAGCGACCACGAGCGCGCGCGCCAGGCCCTGGAGGCCGGCAAGGTGCTGCCGCTGGGCGCGGTGCTGGACATCGTCGAGCGCGATTTCCCGGGGCAGGTGGTCAAGGTCGAGTTCGAAGAGGACGACGATGAATTCATCTACGAAATCCGGGTGCTGCAAAGCGGCGGCGGCATCCTCAAGCTGAAGATCGACGCGCGCGACGGCACGCTGCTGAGCGTCAAGGGCCGCGACATCAAGTTCAAGGGCAAGCCCTGATGCGCATACTCGTGGTCGAAGACGAACCCACGCTGGCCGGCCAGCTCGCCGAGGCGCTGCGCGGCGCGGGCTATACGGTGGACGCGGCCGCCGACGGCGAATCGGCGCGCTACCTGGGCGACGTGGAGGCGTTCGACGCGGTGGTGCTGGACCTGGGCCTGCCCGTGCTGGACGGCTTGACCGTCCTGAAGGGCTGGCGCGCCGGCGGGCGCAACATGCCGGTGCTGATCCTCACCGCTCGGGACAACTGGCACGAGAAGGTTGCCGGCATCGACGCCGGCGCGGACGATTACCTGACCAAGCCTTTCCACATGGAAGAATTGCTGGCGCGCGTGCGCGCGCTGTTGCGCCGCAGTACGGCGCACGCCAGCGCCCAGTGGCGCTGCGGCCCCCTGGTGCTGGATACGCGCCAGGCCAGGGCCAGCGTCGACGGCCGCGCGCTGACGCTGACCAGCCACGAGTTCAAGGTGTTGTCGGTGCTCATGCAGCGCGCTGGCGAGGTCGTGTCGCGCAGCGAGCTGACCGAGCACGTCTATGCGCAGGATTTCGACCGCGATTCCAATACGATCGAAGTCTTCATCGGCCGCCTGCGCAAGAAACTGCCGCCCGACACCATCGAGACCGTGCGCGGGCTGGGCTACCGCCTGGCGGCCCGCGCATGACGGCCGAGCGGCGCCCGGCGGGTTCGCTGCGGCTGCGGCTGCTGGCCGGCACGCTGGCCTGGATCCTCCTGTCCGTGGCGCTGGCGGGCTGGGGCCTGGCCAGTCTGTTCCGGCAGCACATCACCCAGCAGTTGCAGGCGGAACTGACGCTGCACCTGAACCAGCTCACGGCCGCCGTCAATATCGGCGCGGACGGGCGGCCCGTGGTCGCCCCGCCGCTGAGCGACCCGCGGCTGGAGCAGCCGCTGTCCGGCCTGTACTGGCAGATCGACCGGCTGGCCGAGGGCGGCCGGCCGGCGGCGGCCGGCGTGGCGCGCTCGCGTTCGCTGTGGGACCAGACGCTGCGGGCGCCATTTGCGGCGGAAGGCACGGGGGATCAGGTCCACGATATTGCCGGGCCGGACGGGCGCAAGCTGGCCGTGCTGGCGCGCGTCCTGAAACCGGCCGAGGAGGACGCGGCTCCGCTGCGCCTGCTGGTGGCCGCGGACCGGGCCGTGCTGTCCGAACCCATGGGGCGCTTCAACCACATGCTGGCGATCGCGCTGGGCGCGCTGGCCGCCGGGCTGACCCTGGCCGCGGTCGTGCAGGTCGTGGTCGGCTTGCGGCCGCTGGCCCGTCTGCGGCGGCAACTGGCGGCGCAGAACGCCGGCGGCAGCAGCCGCATCGAGGGCCGTTTTCCCAGCGAAATCCAGCCGCTGGTCGACGACTTCAACAAGGTGCTGGCGATGAATGCCGAGATCGTGCAGCGCGCGCGGACGCAAGCCGGCAATCTTGCGCACGCCGTGAAGACGCCGCTGGCCATCCTGGCCAACGCGGCCGCGCGCGACGACGGCGCGCTGGCGGGCCTGGTGCGCGAGCAGGTCGGCGCGGCGAACCGCCAGATCGACTACCACCTGGCGCGCGCGCGGGCCGCCGCGTCCTCGGGCGCGGCCGACGGGCGCACGCCGCTTGCGGAAACGGCCCAGGGCCTGCTGCGCGCGCTCAGGCGCCTGTACGCCGAGCGCCATCTGCGCATCGACGGCGCGGAAGTCGCGCCGGACCTGGTGTTCCGCGGCGAACAGCAGGACCTCCAGGAAATGCTGGGCAACCTGCTGGACAACGCCTGCAAATGGGCCGCCGGCCAGGTGCGGGTCGCGGCGGAGCGGGACGGGCCGGGGCGCCTGCTGATCCACGTCGATGACGACGGGCCGGGCATCGAGGACCACGAGCGCGAGCGGATCTTCCTGCGCGGCGTGCGCATGGACGAGCAGCGCCCGGGTTCGGGGCTGGGGCTGGACATCGTGCGCGACCTGGCCGGCACGTACGGCGGCGAGGTGCGCGCGGCGCGTTCTCCGCTGGGCGGGCTCCGGGTGTCGCTGTGGCTGCCGGCCGCGTGACGCCGCGCCGGGTTCGCGGGCCGAAGGCGTCCCGGCGTTACTTCACCAGCGTGACCGGCACGTCGGCCAGTTGCAGCACCTGATTGGCGACCGACCCGATCAGGATGTTCGCCAGCGAGCCGTTGCCGCGCGTGCCCATCACGATGCGCGCGCAGTCGTGGTCGCGCGCGTAGCCGGCGATCTCGGTCGCCACGTGGCCGAACGCGACGTGGCTGGCGTGGGCGGTGCCGGTCACGTCGAGCAGCTTGCGCGCTTCCTCCATGGCTTCCTGGCCTTCGCGGACGTAGAAGTCGTCGATCATTTCCTGCGTGATCAGCCGCGACAGGCCGGCCCGGCCCTGCACCGGCGTCTGGACGTTCAGGAGGTGGACGCGCGCGGATCCGGCGCCCTGGGCAAGCTGGCGGGCGTACAGGACGGCGCGGTCGGCATTGTCGGAGCCGTCGACGGGGACCAGGATGTTCAGCATGGACATGGATGCTCCTCGATGCGTTACTTGACCAGCGTGACGGGCAAGTCCGTCAGGTGCAGGACGCGGGTCGCGACCGAACCCAGGAACCAGGACGAGACGGAGCCCAGGCCGCGCGAGCCCATGTAGATCTCGTCGGCGTCGGATTCGTTGGCGACGCGGACGATGGTGTCGGCCGCCGCGCCCACTTCGACGCGCGCCTGGAAGGGCACGCCCGCCTCGCTCAGCAGGGCGCTGGCGGCCTGCAGGGCGGCCTGGCCTTCTTCCTGGTGGTAGGCGTCGATCTCGGCCTGGGACAGGCCGCGGCCGATCTTGCCCGCCTGCAGGGGAACCTGGACGGTGAGGAGTTCCACGCGCTCGACCGGATCGTAGCGGCGGGCGTCCAGCAGGGCCTGGACGGCGTGGGTGGACTGTTGCGAGCCGTCCACGGGGATCAGGATGCGTTTCATGAGCGTCTCCTTGTGCGCGCCGCGGTCGGCGGCGCTGTCCACTGTATCCCAATTATTCGCTGAATCCCGCCGGCGGGGAATGCGCGGCGTCAAGCCGCGCCCGGTCAGCGCCAGCGCTCGGGCAGGGTGTCCGCGGCCAGCGCCTGGCCGAGCAGGCGGCTGGCCAGCCCGCCCAGGGCGCCGGCGGCGCCGCTGGTCTCCAGCCG
>NZ_UFQC01000026.1 GCF_900496975.1 Achromobacter veterisilvae | reverse complement strand
ATTGACCATGATCGCAAGGTCGCATAATCTATGCCGCACCCGCCGTCCCAACCTTCAACTGTCTGTGGGACATTGCCCCTTCCCCAGTTCACATGCTGGACTCAACGCATGGGCGAGGCTGCCTGTCGCAGTCTTTATCCTTGCTTGCCGCAAGTCGTCGCGAACACCACGGTCTAGCTGCGCGCTCCCCGTGGACCCTTGCTGATCAGCTTACCTGTCCGGTCAGCAATCGTGCCGCCGGGCCATACGTGTGACCGGCAACAGTTCGCGTCCTGCCCGTAAAGCGGTGTGGGCAGGGGTGACATTTCAACCCTCAGATGCGGTTTAACAGGTTCGTGTTCCTCAACCGTCCCATGCTCAGCCTGGAGGCTCATCTTGGCGTAACCGCTTCGCCGCAAGCCCCGTTTCCCACGGACTACGTCACCTTGCCAGTGTCGGCAAGTCACCGCCGCTTCGGCTCACTTCCTCTCGCAGCAGAGGAAGGGCATGCCCCGGTACTACAACGTCAACTCCTCCGGGTACTGCATTCCAAACATGCTCAAGCAGTTTCACCCCCATACGGGCGGGCCACGCTGGCTGGGCGTACCGTAGGTGAAGTCCGAGACCCAGAGCTGGTTCGGCCGATCCGCCCGGAACTGCCGGTTGACGCGATCCAGCGGCTGGGTGGCCGCATCGTCGGGAACTGTGGTGCGCAACCGCTTGCCGCGCCGCACGCCTTGCAGGCCCTGGGCGCGCATCAAGCGCTCGACCGTGCAACGGGCAACCGCCACGCCTTCGCGGTTCAGTTGCCGCCAGACCTTGTCAGCGCCGTACACGCGATGGTTCTCCTGCCAGACCCGATGGACATGCGGCTTCAGATGTTCGTCACGCCGAGCGCGGTCGCTGCGCCGCGATGGATCGCGCAGCCGCGCGGCGTGGCGCCGATAGGCCGACGAGGCAACCTGCAACACCTTGCAGATCGGCTCGACCCCGTAGACCTCCCGGTGCCGGTCGATGTAGGTGTTTACGACTTCAGCTTGCGGTCGAGCTCCGCCTGCGCGAAAAAAGCGCTGGCCGTACGCAGAATGTCGTTGGCACGGCGAAGTTCGCGCACCTCTCGTTCTAAGGCCTTGATCCGCTCGCGCTCGCTGGTGGTCACGCCATGGCGCTGCCCGCTGTCGACTTCATGCCGCTTGACCCAGGTCAGCAGCGTCTGCGCCGAGCAGCCGATCTTGGGCGCAATGGACTCGACCGCCACCCATAGCGACGGGTACTCGCTGCGGGACTCCTGCACCAGGCGCACCGCGCGCTCGCGCACTTCCGGGGAAAACTTGTTCGCGTTGTTCTTGCTCATGGCTCGCATTCTCTCAAGAGTTGGAGCCTCCGCGATACCCGGGGCGATTCAAGCTGCCAATTGGCTGAACTTCAGATAGTGGGCATGGATCGCTTACGCATATAGGCCAGCGGACTTAATTTCATATCCGAACGGAATGCGTATATGAATGCAGAGGTGGAGTTGTAGCCGAGTTCCATTGCCGTCCTCGTCACGTCCATCCCGTTTTCCAGAAACTCGATGGCGCGAAACAACCTGAGCTGGCGGCGCCACGAACGCATGGTAACCCCCATGTCTGCCAGGAATTTCCGAGCGAGCGTGCGGCCCAACATGCCGAATTCCACGCCCCATTCTTTGGGACCGCGCGGGTCTGCAGGGTCGTTGTACAGCGCCTCGCACAATTCGGATAAGGTCGCGCTCTGCGGCCACGAAAGCGCCGACGAGACCGGACGAGCGCGCAACAGTTGATCGAGTATCAACTGATAAATTCGCCCGAAATAACCGTCGCTGTCAGTCGCGGCATCGAGAGCTGAAGCCTCTAGGATCAGCGCCTTCAGAAAGGGGGACATACCAAATACGGTTGCGCTTCGCTCGCAAAGTGGGCCTCCGGGCGCGTCAGCAAGCCAGAGGCTGCGGAATTCGGCTCCAAGGAAAGAGCCGACACGATGCACCGTTCCGGGAGACAGCCAGGCGGCATGCTCCGGCGAAATCACAAACGAACGGCCGTCGGCGACGACGGTCAGCACGCCGGAGATGGCGTAGACGACTTGATTCCACTCATGAGTGTGCTCGGCGAAGTAATGTCGGGCAGGAATAGACTGCACCCGCTTGGTCATGGGCTGGGGTGGTACGGCATCCGGAGAGCGCGCGATTATTTCCCACTTCGTTTTTTTCGCCATTTGTCTCTTATTCTACATTGATTGACTTTTCATCGAAAGACTGCATCGCCGCCTTTCTATCTAATAGTGCGTATTTGCCAGCGCCGCGTCAGTGGCTACTGCTGTTCGCGAGCTAACTGGCGCGAGATTCAGAGAGACCTAAACAGCCCGTGTCACACGTTCGAGATACAGCTACCGACTCCGTTCCCATATCTGCCAAACCTTATTCGCACACCGATGTCAGGCGTGTCATCGCAGGCGTCATGTTGTGCATCCTGCTGGCCGCACTTGACCAGACTGTGGTGATCCCGGCGGTCCCCGCCATCGCCGGCGACTTGGGTGGATACGAGCAGCTCTCCTGGATCGTCGCCGCCTACCTGATCGCATCGACCATCAGTACACCGATTTACGGGAAGCTGTCGGACACCTATGGACGTCGGCGCCTGCTGACGACTTGCATCGCTCTCTTCATTGCGACCTCGGCACTGTGCGCACTGGCGCAGTCCATCGACCAACTCATATGGTTCCGCGCACTGCAGGGCTTGGGAGGAGGCGGACTGATGGCGTTGGCGCAGGCCGCCATCGCCGATGTGGCGCCGCCGCGCGAACGTGGCCGCTATCAGGGCTACCTGTCCGCCGTATGGGCGCTGGCTTCCATCAGCGGGCCGCTGGTGGGCGGTCTCGTCGCCGAGCAGTGGTCCTGGCGTTGGATCTTCTGGATCAACCTGCCGCTGGGCGCCGTGGCTATGTGGGTCTGCAACAACGGACTCAAACACATCAGCGTGGTAACCCTCCCTGGCAAGCCCCGCATCGACCTACTGGGAATGCTGTTGCTCGCCGGCGCGATCTCGTCCTTGCTGCTCGGGCTGAGCTGGGGTGGCAACGAATACGCATGGACCTCCTACCAGATTCTGGGCATGGTGGTGATGGGCTGCGTCCTGATCGGCCTGCTGCGCTGGCAGGAACGGCGGGCCAGCGACCCGGTGCTTCCCCCCTCGGCCTTTGCCAGCCCCAGCTACGTCTCCAGCGTCATCGTCTCCACACTGGCGGCCGTCGTGCTTTTTGTCTGCCTGTTCTCCATTCCGCTGTATTTCCAACTGGTCCGCGGCGCAACAGCCGCGACCTCGGGCCTGTATGTGGCGCCTTTCATGCTGGCCAACGTCTGCGGGAATGTCCTCGGCGGCATGTACGCGCGCCGCTACGGTGCGATACGTGGGGCGTTGCGGATGGGTTCTGCAGCCAGTTGTGTCGGACTGGTTCTTATGGCTGCGCTGCCGCTCGATGCACCCGTATGGATGCGGGTTGCCGCCATGGTCATCACGGCGCCGGGTATAGGCATATGCCTGCTGGGAACCATCATGAGTGCCCAGAACGCTGTAGCCACGAAAGACATCGGTGCTGCCACTGGCGGATTGCTCGTGCTTCGCTCGGTGGGCGGTGCTGGCGGATCGACACTGGCGGGGGCCATCATCGCCTCCGGGCTTGGTATCGCTCATGGCACGCTGGAGCACGGACGTTCGGCGTTGCAAGGTCTGTCTGAAACTTCCCAACTCGCGACCAACTTCGAGCTGGTGTATGGCATCGCCGCCCTGGTGTGCGCCATCGTGTTCATCGTTGCCCTGCGCATGCCCGATACGCCATTGCGTAGGGCGCCCCATTGCGTCGTGTCCAGTTCAACATGGGGACCGTTCAAGGCATCGGCCCAGACAAACTTGCCCCGGTTCAAACGTCGGGCGGCCAGCCAGACGCCAATGCCGTCATGGACCAGCACCTTCATACGATTAGCGCGCCATAGGTTGGCAAAGCAGTACGCATGATGCGGCCGCGCCGCACCGAATACCGCCACCACACGCGCCAATGCTGTGCCCGCGCCTGCGCGCATATCCAGCGGTTCGGTGGCTAGCCAGATGGCTTCGACGTGAATCATCGCAGCCACTCGCGAAGGAGATCGACGCACTGTCCCGCGGCGCTCACCGGCCAGGAAACGTTCACCGTGCTGGGGCCACGCTTCAGTTCCAGATGGATGGACTCATTGCTGCCCGCTTGCGGCGGTGGACTGAAGGGGATAGGGATAAATGGAGTAGCTGCCTGCGGTGACGACACCGTCAGTGCCGTCTGCGGGTGTGCCGACAGATTCCCATCACTCAGGGAATGGTGCCCATAGCGTTCATGTTCTGTGACCCATCGATGCAAGACATTAGGGAAACGCTGATTAATGAAGCTCGGCGGTCATCGCTAACGTAGCCGAGAACGTTATAGAAGGCAGCTCACGGAACGGACCCACGACGATGAAGAGGCAGATCGGCTTCGCGGAAGCGGAAATTGCAGGCAAGAAGCGCGTGACGAGGCGCCAACGCTTCCTGACGGAGATGGAGAAGATTGTGCCGTGGCAGCGCTTGCTGTCGGCAATCGAACCGCATTACCCGAAGGGCACGCGAGGCCGTCCGCCGATTGGCTTGGAGCGAATGCTGCGGATCTACTTCCTGCAACAGTGGTACGGCTTGTCGGACGAAGGTCTGGAAGACGCGCTGTATGACAGCATCGCGCTGCGCGCCTTCGCCGGCATCGATCTGGCGGTCGATAACGTGCCGGATGCGACTACGCTGTTGAAGTTCCGGCGCCTGCTGCTCGAGCATGACCTGACGCGAAAGCTGTTCGACGAGATCGGCATCACGCTGTGCGAGCGTGGACTGATGATGAAGGAAGGCACGCTGGTTGATGCGACGATTATTGAGGCACCGCCGTCGACCAAAAACGCCGGGAAGAGCCGTGACCCGGAGATGCATCAAACGAAGAAGGGCAACGAGTGGCACTTTGGGATGAAAGCCCACATTGGCGTGGACGCCGATTCGGGCCTGATTCACAGTGTGGTTGGCACGGCGGCCAATGTGTCGGATGTGTCGCAGGCGCATGCCCTGCTGCACGGACATGAAGAGCAGGCGTTCGCCGACGCGGGCTACATTGGCGTAGACAAGCGCGAGGAAATGAAGGGCACGACGGTGAAGTGGCACGTCGCGGCCAAGCGCGGAAAGATCAAGGCGATGTCGGAAGGCCCGCTGAAGGACCTGGTGATGGCGGCCGAGCGGACCAAGGCGCAGATCCGCGCCCGGGTCGAGCATCCGTTCCATATCGTCAAGAACCTGTTTCACCATCGCAAGACCCGATACAAGGGCTTGGCCAAGAACACGGCGCAACTGTTCAGCCTGTTCGCTCTGGCGAATCTGGTGATTGCGCGAAACCTGTTGCGATCGGTTCATGGGAGCAGTCCGTCATGTGTGTGAAAAATGCGAGCAGGCAGACTCGTTTGCGAACCAAATTCACCGAAATGAGCGCCGATTCGATTCGTTATCCAGAAAATTCGACGCCCCTTCATCTGCAAGCGGACCAGGCAGCTCATTAATCAGCGTTTCCCTTGAGGGCATTGCCTTCAAAGACGGCGAACCGGTGCAAGACGATCGGCCGGTTCAGCAGAAACTCGCCGCCTGAAATCGACCGTCACGATGCTGCCCATACACCATGCATGGACGCCCCCGGCTTGCCAAGCTCTCATTTGTAACGGAGCGAAGGTATTGATGGCAGCCATGCATCCGGACTTCGCTGTCCGGCGCACGGCCGGCGGTCCCTGATGGAATGCGCTGGTCGGGCTCTCATCACTCTTGCGTACTCTTACACACATTGGTGTACCCAGAGTTTCCCAGCCTCGGCCTGGCGCAGGAACCCGATGATCTGCTCTTCGGTAAATCGGCTCGTCTTCATGTTCATCATTCTCCACGTTGATGGACTCCACTTCGTACAGCCTGGTACGGCCAGCGGGGGGGGGGGCAGGTCAGCACTGCATCGCAGCTACATCCCGTTCGGCGGCACGTTCCTGACGTTCTCCGACTACTCGCGCAATGCGCTGCAGCAGCGCGAGTTGGCACAGGAACGGCCACGGTTTGGCTTGCCCCGCCTGCGCGTGTTGCTGCGCCGGGAGGGGCTGGTCCAGAACCACAAACGGGTTAAGCGACGGTACCGCCCAGAAGGCCTGTCGCAACGCCTGAAACCGCGAAAGAGGCGTCCGAGACATTGGCGTGTAGTCATGCCCACGCCCAATGGGGCCGACGAAAGCTGGGCCTGTTGTGCGGCCCCCCTTGACGTCCATTTACTCAAACAATAAAATGAAAATTAAATCATTAAAATGAAATTACGACAAGGAGACCCAAAATGGTCAGGCACGTAAGACTTGGAGCGGGTTCCGGGTTCTGGGGGGACGCTCAGGATCCGGCTCAAGAGTTGTTGGAACGGGGAAATCTGGATTACCTGTGCTTCGACTATCTGGCTGAACTGACCATGGCGCTGCTGCAGCGGCAGAAGCTCAAGCGGCCGGATGTCGGCTACGTGCCGGATGCCGTCCAGACCATGATCAACCTGCTGCCGCGCGCCACCGCCGTGGGAACGAAGCTGATCTCCAATGGCGGTGGGGTGAATCCGCGCGCCGCCGCCCATCGCATTGCCGAAGGCGCGCGCCAGGCAGGACTTGCCGGCACCCGCATCGCCCTGATTGAAGGCGACGACATGCTGGACAAGCTCGACGACCTGATGGGGCAGGGGGCTCCGCTACGCAATATGGATACGGGCGACGCGAATTTCGCGGCCATCCGTGACCGCGTCGTCTGTGCCAATGTCTACACCGATAGTTCGGGCATCATTGAAGGCCTAGAGGGCGAGGCGGACGTGGTTATCGCCGGACGGGTTTCGGACAACGCGCTTTACGTGGGGCCGCTGGCCCACGAATTCGGCTGGCGGCGCGACGCCGCGCACATAGATCGTTATGCGGCGGCCGTGACACTGGGCCACATTGTCGAGTGCGCGGCCGGCTGCTCGGGCGGGATGTCCTCACGGTTCGGGGAGATGCCGCACATGGGGCGAGCAGGATTTCCCATTCTTGAAGTGGGCGCGGACGCCGAGGCCGTCGTCACGAAGCTGTCCGGCACTGGCGGCCGTGTTGATGAATGGACGATCAAGGAGCATCTGGTCTACGAGGTGGGCGATCCGCGCCGCTATCTTATGCCCGACGCCGTGGCCGATTTCACTTCCCTGAAACTGATCGATGAGGGAGAGGACCGCGTACGCGTCAGCGGCGTGCGCGGTGAAGCAGCGCCCGACCTGTGGAAGTTGGTGGTCGGTTACCAAGACGGGTGGATCGGCGAGACCATGGCGTTTTTCCCCTGGCCATACGCCTATGACCGCGCCGTAAAGGCGCGCGAAACCATGCTCGAACGTTTCGAACGCATGGGACTGGCCGCCGAACAGATTCACTTCGATTTTGTTGGACTCAACACCTTGCACGGTCCCGCAGCTACCTTCCCGGGGCGCGAACAGGCCAACGAGCTGCCCGAAGTCGGGCTGCGTTGCGCGGTGCGTACACGCACGGCCGAAGAGGCCGACAAGGTGCGCCGCGCGGGCACGAACCTTTGGATCATGGGTCCGGGCGGCACGTCCTTCGGCACCCCAATGAAACCGCGCCCCGTCATCTCCCTGTGGCCGACGCTGATCCCGCGGGCCGCCGTCGAACAGAAAACCGAAATCCTGAAGGCCTAAGGAGGGCTCTGATGACGCTTCAAGTGAAAGACATTGCCTATGTCCGGTCCGGAGACAAGGGGGACGTGTGCAGCGTGGGGCTGGTAGCCCGCGGGCCACTGGAGTACGCGCAGTTGCTAGCTAGCGTGACGCCGGCCGACGTCAAGGGTCTATACGGTGATTGGGTCTTGGGCGAGGTGGAATGCTACCCGATGGACAACATCGGCGCCATGATGGTGATCATGCGTCATGCGCTGGGAGGGGGGGCGACGCGCACCCTGCGGTTGGACCAGACAGGAAAGTCACTGGGGCATGCGCTGTTGCGCCTGCCGGTGCGAGATCCGAGCTGAATCCCTGCAACCCAAGACGATATTGAACATATGGCTATTCTCTCTTCCCGCCTCGGATCGGGCAGCCCGAAGTTTGTCGCGAATGCGGCGGCGTATGACGAATTGCGTGCACCGCTGCTCGCTGCAAGAGAGCGTGCGGTTGCCGGTGGCGGCGAACGCGCGCGGCAAGTGCATCTGGCGCGCGGCAAGCTGCTGCCGCGCGAACGCGTCAATATTTTGCTGGATCCCGGCACGCCTTTCCTGGAGATCGGCCAGTTGGCGGCCGACGGCGCGTACGAGGGGCAGTCGCCAGGGGCCGGCATCATTACCGGCGTCGGCATCGTCGCCGGACGAGCCTGCATGATCATGGCCAACGATGCTACGGTCAAGGGAGGAACCTACTACCCGCTGACCATCAAGAAGCAGCTGCGCGCCCAGGCCATTGCCCGCGAGAATGGCCTGCCTTGCGTCTATATGGTGGATTCCGGTGGCGCCTATCTGCCTTTGCAGGGCGACCTATTTCCGGACGAGCAGCACTTCGGCAAGATTTTCCGCAATATTGCCGAGATGTCGGCCGTTGGCCTGAAACAAGTCGCAGCAGTGCTGGGAGCCTGCACCGCGGGTGGGGCGTATATCCCGGCGATGTGCGATGAAACTGTGATCGTCGACAATGCGGGCATGATCTACCTGGGCGGACCGCAGCTGGTGCAGGCCGCCACCGGCGAAGTGGTCGACGCCCAGGACCTGGGGGGGGCGGACACGCACACACGCCTGTCCGGAGTAGCCGACCATTTCGCGAATGATGAGTTGCACGCGCTCGAGTTGGTGCGTGGCATCCTAGGACGTTGCGGGGCCGCTGCTCTTGCGCCGCCGCCCGGCCCGTGCCGGCCGCCCCGCTTCGATGTGGCGGAATTGCCCGGGCTCATTCCCGCCAATCCCAAGCAGGCGATACCTATGCGGGACGTGCTGGCGCGATTGATGGACGGTAGCGAGCTGGTGCAGTACCGCGAGCGCTATGGCTCCAGCCTTATCTGCGGCACGGGCTCGATCGGCGGCTACCCCGTGGGCGTGCTCGCCAATGATGGCGTGCTCTTCGGGCAGAGCGCCCAAAAAGCGGCCAACTTCATCGAGTTATGTTGTCAGGTGGACATCCCGCTGGTGTTCCTGCACAACATTAGCGGCTTCATGGTGGGAGTTCAGTACGAGCAGGGCGGCATTGCGAAGGACGGCGCCAAGATGATCAACGCCGTGTCCACCGCCCGGGTGCCGAAATTCAGTGTCATCGTCGGCGGAAGCTACGGAGCGGGCGCGTACGCTATGTGCGGTCGTGCCTTTGGGCCACGGCTCATGGCTATGTGGCCCAACGCCAGGACCTCCGTGATGGGCGGGGAACAGGCCGCCACCGTCCTGGCGCTGGTGCGCGCTGATCAACTTGCCCGCCAAGGCAAGGATTTCAGCGCCGAGGAGGCCGAGGCATTCAAAGCGCCCATTCGCGATACTTATGGCGCGGAAAGCACCGCCCTGAACGCGGCTTCGCACCTGTGGGTGGATAGCGTGATCGAGCCCGCCGATACCCGCGACTGGCTGACGTTGGGCCTGGCGCTAGCTGCTGGTGGGCCGAAAGAACCCACGCGCTTCGGCGTGTTCAGGATGTAGCCTATGTTCAAGAGAATCCTTATCGCGAACCGGGGAGAGATCGCCCGCCGCATCGCGCGCACCTGCCAACGGCTGGGCATCGAATATGTTGCGGTGTACTCTATGGCCGATGCTGGCGCGGCACATCTGTGCGGCGCCGCCCGGACCGTTTGTCTGGGTGCGGGAGCGGCAGCGGACAGTTATCTGAACGCCGCGAAGCTACTCCAGGCTGCGCAGGAAACCTGCTGCGAGGCCGTGCACCCGGGCTACGGTTTTCTGTCGGAGAACAGCGAGTTCGCGGCAAGCGTGGAGGCCGCGGGTATGGCGTTCATCGGCCCCTCTCCCGCGACGATCGCGGAGCTGGGCGACAAGGCGCGGGCCAAGGCGCTAATGCGCGCGGCTGGGGTGCCGGTCGTGCCTGGCACCGACGAGGCCAGCGACAACCCAGCCACCATAGAGGGGCTGGCGCGCGCCATTGAATTGCCGATCCTGCTCAAACCCTCCGCCGGCGGCGGGGGTAAGGGCATGCAGATCATTACCCAATACGAGGAGCTGCCTCGGCTCATCGAGTCGGCCATCCGCCTGGCCCGCAGCAGCTTCGGCGACGGCCGGATGATCGTGGAGCGGTACATCGAGGAGCCCCGCCACATCGAAGTGCAGGTGTTTGGCGACGGTCGCGGGAGCGCGGTGCATCTGTTTGAGCGCGAATGCTCGCTGCAGCGCCGCCACCAGAAGGTCATGGAGGAGGCGCCCGCACCCCGCCTGCCGGAGCGTGCCCGTCAACGGCTGCTGGAGGCGGCGGTACAGGGCGCGCGCAGCCTGAAATATCGCAACGCCGGAACCTTCGAGTTCATCTTGGACCGGGATTTCAACAGCTATTTCCTGGAGGTGAACACGCGCCTGCAGGTGGAGCATCCTGTCACCGAGGCTGTCACCGGGCTGGATCTCGTTGAGTGGCAGTTGCGCGTGGCGGCGGGCCAGGCCCTGCCGCTGCCCCAGTCAGAAATCTCCTGCCGCGGCCACGCTATTGAAGCCAGAATCTATGCTGAGGACCCGGCCCAGGACTTTCGTCCTTCGCCGGGCACTGTGGTACGCGCGCGCTGGCCTTCGAACTTGCGCGTAGATGCCGCGCTGGACCAATCGGGCGAAGTTCCGACTTTCTACGACCCGATGGTGGCCAAGATCATCGCGAGCGCTGCGGATCGTCCGGCCGCACTTGCCGCCTTGAAGGCGGGCCTGGGCCAGACCGCGTTGCTGGGCGTGACCAGCAATCTGGGCTACCTGCTGCGGCTGCTGGACGATCCATGTGTATTGGCCGGACAGGTCCACACCCGTTACCTGGACGAACACAAATCGCTGCAAACACCATGCAGCCGCCTTGCCGCCGCTGCGGTGTGCGCCACGCTGTCCTTGCCGTTGGAGGGCGTGCCCGCCTCGCCCTGGCAGGCCGGCACGCCCTGCGGTGCGATGGACCGGAAGTTTCTAGATCCCGGCGCGCCTTTGGGACGCTTGCGTTTCCTGCTGGACGCCGAGCCGGCATGGACGGCGCTTTATGACGTGGAAGGCGGAAATGTCCGCGCGGGCGACGGTCAGCAAAGCTGGAACGTGTCGCGCGAAGCGTCCGGCCTGGGGGGGCGGGTGGACGGCTGGCGCTGGGACGCCTGCCGCGCCGCCGAAGGCTGGCATCTGCTGGTGGCGGGCGACCATTATTCGGTGCGACCGGTCCTAAGCGAGGGCGACGCCGGTGCTCAGGACGGCGGCGGGGCGACGGCGCCGATGTCTGGTGTCATCGCGGCCGTGGCGGTCCAACAGGGAGACCGCGTGCGCCCGGGCGACGTTCTGGCCGTCATCGAGGCCATGAAGATGGAGTACTCGATCGTTGCCGATGTCGAGGGGACAGTAGCGACTCTCCGCTACGGAGTCGGCGACAGCGTGCGCGAGGGCGAGCTCATTGCCGACATCGTTCAGGCCGACGCTACGGCGGACGATGAAGCCAGGCAAATCGATCAATCGAAGTTTCAGGCTGGCAACAGCCGCTAGTACTGAGATCATCATGCAGAAACCGCTAAGCCATATCCGTGTGCTGGACCTCTCCCGCATACTGGCCGGCCCCTGGGCCACGCAGAACCTGGCCGATCTGGGTGCTGAAGTCATCAAGGTGGAGAAGCCGGGAGTCGGAGACGACACCCGGCAGATGGGGCCGCCTTTTCTCAAAGATCGGCAGACCGGCAAGAACGGCGACGCCGCCTATTTCATGAGCTGCAACCGCGGAAAAAAGTCCCTTGCCATCGACTTCTCGAATCCCCGCGGCCAGGAGATCTTGCGTGAACTTGCGAGCCGCGCCGATGTCTTCGTCGAGAACTACAAGGTCGAAGCATTGAAACGCTACGGCCTGGACTACGCCTCGCTACGCGAGATTAACCCTCAGCTAGTCTATTGTTCCGTGACGGGTTTTGGGCAGACGGGCCCCTACAAGGACCGCGCCGGTTACGACTACCTGATACAGGGCATGGGTGGCTTGATGAGCGTGACGGGCGAACGTGACGACTTGCCCGGAGGCGGCCCGCAGCGGGCTGGTGTCGCGGTGGCCGATCTTTTGGCTGGCATGTACGCCACTACTGCCATTCTTGCCGCCTTGCAGCATCGTGATCGCGGCCATGGCGGCCAGCACATCGACATCAGCCTGCTGGACTGCATGGTGGGTTCGCTGGTGAACCAGTCTATGAACTATCTGGTCAGCGGGCGCGTCCCCCAGCGCATGGGAAGTGGCCACCCCAATATCGCGCCCTATGCGGTCTATCCGGCGGCCGATGGGCATCTGGTGCTCGCGGTCGGCAACGACGCTCAGTTCCGCCGACTGTGCCAGGCGGTCGGGCAGCCTGAGGTCGGCACCGATCCGCGCTTCGCCACTATCGCCGACCGCGTGCACAACCGGGCCGAACTGGATGCCTGGCTGGTTCCCGTCACACGTTCGCGCCGGCTGGCCGATTGGACGGCGCTGCTGGAACGGGCGCAGGTCCCTGGAGGACCCATCAATGGCATGGACCAGGTCTTTGCCGACGAGCACGTAGTGGCGCGTGGCATGCGCGCGGAGCTGGAGCATCCGCTTTACGGGCCGGTTCCGACCGTGCGCAATCCCATCCGATTTTCAGAAACCCCACTGGACCCCGCCGGCGCACCGCCCGCGCTCGGCCAACATAACGAAGAGGTACTGCAATCGCTGGGGATTGCAGCGGAGCAGTTGGCGCAGTTGCGTGCCGCCGGCGTGCTCTGACCGAACATCAAGATAAGCAGACAACCAGGAGAAGACAGTATGCGCAGATCGATCAACATGGACGAGAACGGGCTGGAGGTGCTGGGCCTAGGCTTTTACTGGGACGACGTGGAGCCCGGCTACCGCTTTCGTACCTTGGGCCGGACGATTACCGAGACGGACATCACTCTTTTCATCGGGACGGTGGGCATGGTGGAGGAAATGTTCACCAACCTCGAGTACGTCGCCTCGCAATCCATCATCGGTTCGCGTCCGGCTCCCGGCTCGCTCGTCTTCTGCATGGCCGAAGGGCTACTGATGCAGAGCACGATGCAGCGCACCGGCATGGCGTTTATGGAGGCGGATATCAAGGTCCACCGGCCCACTAATGCGGGCGACACGATCCATGTCGAGTGCGAAGTGATCGAAGCTCGGGCGACCAGCAAGCCGCAACGCGGCTTGGTGCGAACCTCCAATCAGGTGATCAACCAGCGTGGGGAAGTGGTGCTTACCTATAACCCCCTGCGCATGGTCAAGACCCGTCCATAGTGCGGAATCTTACGATATTTTTACTCGAGGGACGCGCAGACGGCCCCGATTCACTCAAGGAGACATCAATGAAATTTTCCCTGCTTTCGGCGTTGCTTGCGTTAACAGTGTGCGCCCAGGACGCGGTGGCAGCTCCTGCCTCCGCCTTTCCCGAGAAACCTATTACGGTCGTGGTTCCGTTTGCCGCGGGCAGTCCCACCGACGCGGTGGCCCGTGTGCTGTCCGACTCGCTGTCCAAGCGACTGGGGCAGCCGCTGATCGTGCAGAATCGTCCAGGCGCCACCGGTATGATCGGCAGCGAGTATGTGGCCCGCTCACAGCCGGACGGCTATACCTTGCTGTTCGGTACCAACACCACCCAGGTGGCGAACAAATACTTTTTCAAAAATGTCTCCTATGATGGCCTGAAGGATTTTGCGCCGGTCGCCATCGTCGGCGGGGTGCCGCACGCGCTCGTCGTCAACCCCTCCGTGCCGGTGAACTCGGTGGCTGAACTCATTGACTACGCCAAGGCCAACCCGGGGAAGCTCTCGTTTCCCTATGCCAACAGCACCACGCGCATCACCGGGAGCACCTTCCGCGTGATGACGCATACCGATATCTCGGAGATCCCTTACAAGGCCTATGGCCAAGCCGTGTCCGAGCTGCTGGGCGGTCAGACGCAAATGATGTTCATCGATTTCTCCACCGGTCTGGCCTATATGACCTCGGGCAAGCTCAAGCCGCTGGCTATCACGCCGGCCCGGTCGGAGAAGCTTCCTGGGGTACCCGCCATGAAGGAAGTGTTGCCGGGGTTCGAGATCGGAAACTGGAACGGCTTGTTCGCGCCCAAAGGAACGCCGCCCGAGATCATCGACAAGCTCAACCGGGAAATTACCGGCGCGCTCGAGCAACCGGAGGTCAGAAAGCTGATCGATGGCACTGGCTATGAGCTGCTGCCGCCCATGGCACCCAAGGCTTTCGGCAAATACATCGCCGAGGAGAGCGCGCACTACGGCAAGCTGACCCAGGCCGCAGGCATCAAGCCTGAATGAGTTGCGGGCCGCGCGCCGTCTGCGTGCGGCATGTACTTCCTGATTTTCATTGACTTGTGAGTCCGCCCTGCATCATGAATAAAACCGACGCTCCTATTCTGTACTCCGTGCAAGACGGCATCGCCACGATCTGCATAGACCGCCCCGCTCAACGCAACGCGTTGTCCATCGCTATCTGCGAGCGCCTGCTGGATCTATGGGAGGAGGTCGAACGCGACGAAGCCGTGCGCGTGGTGATTCTGACTTCCGCCGACTGCGGCGTGTTCTCAGCCGGCATGGACCTGAAGGAGGCCGCGCAGGTGCGCGCGGAATCCGGCAAGGACATGCTGCAGATGTTGCGGGATCCGTTCCACCAGCGCATGCGCCGGGTTCCCAAACCTATCATCGCCGCCATGACAGGCCATTTCACGGCCGGCGGCATGGTGCTGGCTGCCAACAGCGATATCCGCGTCGGGTTGCGGGGAACCCTGGGCGGCATTTCCGAGGCGAAGGTGGGACGAGGATCGCCCTGGGGAGTACCCATGTTGTGGATGCTGCCGCAGCCCTTCATGATGGAGCTCATGCTCACCGGCGAGATGCACCCCATTGAGCGCTTTTATCAGTTGGGTTTCGTGAACTATGTCGAGGCCACAGCCGACGCGGTGCGCGAGCGCGCCCAGGCGATTGCGCGTACCATCGCCGACAACGCGCCGCTTACTGTCTGGGCCGCCAAGAAGAGCATCAGGGCAGCCATGGACCTGGGCTGCGAGCGCGGCCTGGAGGCGGCCTGCCAATATCATGAGCGAGTCTACTCCAGTGCCGACGCGATTGAGGGGCCTCAGGCCTTTGTCGAGAAGCGGGCGCCGCGCTGGATTGGGGCGTAGCCATGGCTGCGGCTTTTGTCCGGCGCGACGACGATGATGGCGTCGTCACGCTCACCCTCAGCCATCCCGGCACGCTGAATCGCTTCTCTGACGGTTCGCAGTTCCTGGAGCTGGCCAGCCATGTGCGCCGGGCCAACGCAGATCCGGCGGCCCGCGTCCTGGTCATCACCGGAGTGGGCAAGGCTTTCTGCGCGGGCGGAGACCTGCGCCAGATGGCGGAACGGAAAGGATTTTCGGCTGGGGATGTTGCCGAGGTGCAGGCGCGTTACCGCGAGACCGTGCACCAATTGCCGGCGGCGCTGGCCGAGGCCGATATCCCGACCATCGCCGCGGTGAACGGCCCAGCTTATGGGGTGGGCTGCGATCTGGCGTGCTTCTGCGATATCCGGATCGCCGCGCAGAGCGCGTGCTTCTCGGTGAGCTTCGCCCGTCTGGGCATTGTGGCCGGCGATGGCGGAGCCTGGATGATGCCTCGGCTCGTCGGCCGCTCCAAGGCTATGGAGCTGGCGTTCACGGCCGAGCCCATCGATGCACGGGAGGCGTGGCGCATCGGCCTGGTGTCGGAGGTGACGCCGGACGATGCGCTGGCCAAGCGCACCGCCGATCTGGCGGGGCGCATTGCGCGGCATCCCGTCGCGGCGCTGCGCATGCACAAGCGCTTGCTGCGGGACGCTGAACAGCACTCGCTGGCGACCCATCTGGACGTGGTGGCTGCGTTTCAAGCGATCGCGCATGCCTCGGACGAACACCTGCGGGCGGTGCGCGACGTGGTCGGCACCCTGAGGCAGTCTCGTTAATCCTCGTCGTCGGTGGCGAGCGCGATGCGCTCAGCTATGGCAAGCAGCGCCGGCGCGACTTGGCCGCGCAGCACGGCCTCCGTGACTTGGACGCTGACGGCCATGGCGGCCAGGGCGAACTTCGAACCCGCCTTTAGCGGGGTGGCGATGGAGGCGGTGTGCGTGGCTACGGGCGCGGCCACGTAGCACCAACCCGTTTTCCCCAGTTCCTGGAACGCGGCGTAGACGTCGTCGAGCTGGCGGGATGCGCCGGATGGCGCGTCGGCCTCGATTTTGCGGAGCAATTCATCGCGCTGCTCCTGCGGCTGTCCCCAAAGATAGGCGCGGCCGGAGGCCGAGACCACCATAGGGAAACGGGCGCCCGTGGTCAGGCCCAGCTGCACCCTGCCCGCAGGAACGCAGTGCTCGACCACCAGCATATGCAGCCGGTCGCGCGTGCTCAGCGTGACATGGACACCGAAGCGCTGAGACAGCTCGCGCATGAGCGGCCTGGCGACTTGGCCAGCCGCCAGGCCTTTCTTGGCGGCCCGGCCCAGCGCCAGACAGGCGATATGAGGTTCGTAGCTGTCGCCCGTGGCCTGCAAAAAATGCTGGGACTGCAGCGACTGGATGAGCTTTTCGGTGGTCGGGCGGGACAGACCGAGCTTGCGGCCGATGTCCGCCATTGTGAGTTTGCGGTGGCGCAGATCGAACAGGCGCAGCACCTCCAAGCCCCGGCGCAGCGAATCGACCTGCGCGAAGTCGCGTGGCGCGCCCGGTGTCAATTGGCGAGTCCGTACCATAATTATTCCACCTGCATGTTGCCGAGTTCGGCTTCGAGCCTGGCTTTGAGGGCGAGCAGATCCGGGATCACCTCCTGCTTCAGCCGCGGCAACTCCAGGGAGTTCGAAGGCGCGGCGCAGCCTAGCGCATAGGTGTGCGGCCCTTCTGGGGTGTCCACGACCAAGGCGGCGCCATTGGTGCCGGCCTCCAGGGTGCCGGCCGCGATGCAATAGCCTTCGCTCGCCATTTGCGAGACCGCCGCCGGCACTTCGCGGCTCAGGAGCTCCCAGGCTTGCGGGTCAGTCGCACGAAGTTTCTCCAGGAACGCCGTGCGTTCCGCATCGCCCATCGCCCCGACCAAGGCCCGGCCCAGGGCCGAGCGGTCGATGCGCAGACGCGAACCGGGACGCACCCGCAAAGTGAAGATCATGTCCCGGCTATGCGTGACCTCGTTGCACACCATGCAGCTTGCGTCCGGAGAGGCGAGCACGACGGAGACTTGGTGCTGGTCGGCGAATTGCTGCATCAGGGGCCGCGCGAGCACGACAAAGTCGCGGTGCGATGCCGCGATGAACCCGAGGGCGAGCACGGCCGTGCCCAGGCGATAGGCGGCCCGTTGGGCCGAGTATTGCAGGTACTCCGCCTCCAGCAGATTGGCGGTAAGACGCGATACGGTTGGCTTTGGCAGACCGGTAAGCGCCGCGATCTCGGAGTTGCTCAACCAGTCGTTGTTCGGCTCGAACGCCGAGAGAATGGTCAGCCCGCGCGACAGCACCCGCACTTCGCGAATGCCTGGCTTTTCGGAGGACGAATCAACGGATGTGTTCATCGAGTCACCAAAATGAAATTAAACTCGATTCTACAGGTAAGCCCGCCTCAAGATGGGGCTCAGGCGACCTGGTTGTTACTCCTGAAAGTGCACGGCCTACCTTTGAGCCACCAGCAGTATTGCTCGGGCCCGGCCAGATAGTCGGCGTCGGCCTGCAACAGATGCGCCCTGCTACGTGGTGCTACAGGGCAAGCGCCAGTGTTCGAACACCACCTTGACAAAGCCCCACGATGTGGGCCGGTCTGCTTTTCCGTCCGGGGTGCCACGCGTCGGGTAGCAGGGGCGTATTGCTGCGCCGCCGCCTAAGAACCGGACGCGCGGGTCACTCGCATCCGGCTCAAGCCATTCTTCAGCACCATGGGGTGGCACCGAACAGCTTGACGGAACGCTTGGCGGCTCGACGACGGGCCAAATGCGCGGACCATTCCGAGACGAACGAATGGCTTGTCTGACATTAGGACGCTTTGGCGGACGCTCACATGTGTTGATCGTACCCATCCATCCCTGTTTCCTCTCCGCCTTGATGCAGGCAGATTCCGCCTCGCCTCACGGTTTAGGGTACCGGTAAACCCGCTCGATGAGGGGTGCTGATGTGAGTTGGGTAGCTTGGAGGCTAGGAAAACTCGCCGCCAGATACGCCTCCCCCCGCTCCAGCACGAAGTAGCGGAACGCCTCCGCCACCGGTGACAGCAGTTTGGACAGTGTGTGCACCACGTTCCAGGCGCGCACCACGGGCGCGCCCTCCACGTCCAGCACGGTCATCAGCTTGTTGCTCAGCTCCAGGCCGATGGTGTGCAACGACAGGAAGCTCAGGCCCATACCCGCCATCACGGCTTGCTTGATGGTTTCGTTGCTGGCCATTTCCATGATCACACGCAGCTCCACGTGCTCCTCGGCCAGGAATTTCTCCAGCGCCGCGCGCGTGCCCGAGCCCTGCTCGCGCACGATGAAGTCGTATTCCCGCAGCAGCGCCGCGGGCACGTGCCCCGCGTGCGCGAGTGGGTGGTCCACCGGCGCCACGAACACGTGCGGGTGCGCCGCGAAGGGCTCGGCGCGCGTGGCCAGTTCCTTGGGCGCGCGGCCCATGATGGCGATGTCCACCTCATTGGCGTGCAGCATCTTCACCAGCTGTTCGCGGTTGCTCACGGTCAGGCGTATGTCGATGTGGCCGTGCTCGCGCCAGAACTCGGCCAGCAGGTGCGGCAAAAAGTACTTGGCCGTGCTCACCATGCCGATCACCAGCGTGCCGGTCTCTAGCTTCTGCAGCCGCGCGGCCGCGTCTTCCGCGTCCTTCAGCGTGGCCAACACCTTCCTCGCATAGACCAGCATGTACTCGCCCACGGTAGTCAGCGCCACCTTGCGCCCGTGGCGCTCGAAGAGCGGCATGCCCACGTGCCTTTCCAGTTCTTTGACCTGCATGGTCACCGCCGGCGGGGTGAGGTGCAGCACTTGCGCCGCGCGCGCAAAGCTGAGGTGGCGCGCCACTTCGCTGAAGACACGCAGTTGCCGGAAGGTGGCGTTTTTCATTAAGTTATTCTTTAATTTATTTTAAAGAAATCGTGAATTTACTTTATTTATACGGAAATATAAAGTCATCTCCACCCCTAGTTCACTGCTTTCTGGAGCCCCACGATGAGCGACGCCCCCTCTGATTCGACACAAATCACCGACGCCAAAAAACGCTACAGCGCTGGCGTGCTCAAGTACCGGCAGATGGGCTACTGGATGCCCGACTACGTGCCCAAGGACACGGACACGCTGTGCCTGTTCCGCATCACGCCGCAGGATGGCGTGGACCCTGAGGAGGCCGCCGCCGCCGTGGCCGGTGAATCGAGCACCGCCACCTGGACGGTGGTGTGGACCGACCGCCTGACCGCCTGCGACAGCTACCGCGCCAAGGCCTACAAGGTCGAGCCCGTCCCCAACCGGGCAGGCGAGTACTTTGCCTGGGTAGCGTACGACCTGATCCTGTTCGAGGAAGGCTCCATCGCCAACATGACGGCGAGCCTGATCGGCAACGTGTTCAGCTTCAAGCCGCTGAAGGCCGCGAGGCTGGAAGACCTCCGCATCCCCGTGGCCTACGTGAAGACCTTCAAGGGCCCGCCCACTGGCCTAGTGGTCGAGCGCGAGCGCCTGGACAAGTTCGGCCGCCCGCTGCTGGGCGCCACCACCAAGCCCAAGCTGGGCCTGTCGGGCCGCAACTACGGCCGCGTGGTGTACGAAGGCCTCAAGGGCGGGTTGGACTTCATGAAGGACGACGAGAACATCAACTCGCAACCCTTTATGCACTGGCGCGATCGCTTCCTGTTTGTGATGGACGCGGTCAACAAGGCCAGCGCCGAGACCGGAGAGGTCAAGGGCAGCTACCTGAACGTGACTGCCGCAACCATGGAAGACATGTACGAGCGCGCCGAGTTTGCCAAGGAGCTGGGTTCGGTGATCGTGATGGTGGACTTGGTGATCGGCTACACGGCCATCCAGAGCATGGCGAACTGGTGCCGCAAGAACGACATGATCATGCACATGCACCGCGCGGGCCACGGTACCTACACGCGGCAGAAGAACCACGGCGTGAGCTTCCGGGTGATCGCCAAGTGGCTGCGCCTGGCGGGCTGCGACCACCTGCACACCGGCACCGCCGTCGGCAAGCTCGAAGGCGACCCGCTCACCGTGCAAGGTTACTACAACGTCTGCCGCGACAGCTATACCAAGACCGATCTGCCGCGCGGCCTGTACTTCGACCAGGACTGGGCCGACCTCAAGAAGGTCATGCCTGTGGCCTCGGGCGGCATCCACGCCGGTCAGATGCACCAGCTTATCGAGCTCTTCGGCGACGACGTGGTGCTGCAGTTCGGCGGCGGCACCATCGGCCACCCCATGGGCATCCAGGCCGGCGCGGTGGCCAACCGCGTGGCGCTGGAAGCCATGGTGAAGGCGCGCAATGAAGGGCACGACCTGCTGCAGGAGGGCCCTTCCATCCTCAAGCAGGCCGCGCAGCACTGCAGCCCGCTCAAGGCCGCGCTCGATACCTGGGGCGAGATCAGCTTCAACTACCAGAGCACCGATTCCAGCGACTACGTCGCGACGCCGGCCATGGCCTGAACCCATTCACTTCGAGGACCGCACACCATGATGACCAACCCCACCGGCCGCATCACGCAAGGCCAGTTCAGCTTCCTGCCCGACCTGACGGACCAGGAGATCACCGCGCAGATCGAGTACGGCCTGCGCAAAGGCTACGCCTGGAGCGTGGAGTACACCGACGACCCGCACCCGCGCAACACCTACTGGTCGATGTACGGCAACCCGATGTTCGACCTGCACGACGCGGCCGGCGTGCTGCAGGAGTTGCAGGCCTGCCGCAAGGCTTTTCCGCGCCACTACATCCGCATGATGGCCTTCGACTCGACGCGCAATGTAGAGACCATCGCCATGAGCTTCATCGTCAACCGCCCGGCCCACGAGCCCGGCTTCATGCTGGAGCGCCAGGAGGTCAACGGCCGCAGCCTGCGCTACACCACGCGCGGCTACGGCGCCGACCGTCCCGAGGGCGAGCGCTACCGCGACACGGCCGCGTGAGCACCAGGGAGCACGCCGCCATGTCGTACCTCATTCCCGGTAGCACGCCGCCGCCGTCCGCCGATGCCGCCGTGACCACGGCGGCGACGCTGGTGGCCGCACCGCCCGCCCTGCCGCGCTCCGTCGGTGCGGTGCTGGCCGACACGCAGGTCGAGGCCGTGCTGCAGGAGCTGGACGACGAGCTCGTGGGTCTGGCCCCCATCAAGGCGCGCGTGCGCGACATCGCCGCGCTGCTGGTCATCGACAGGCTGCGCACCGGGCTGGGACTGCCTTCGCAGCCGCCCAGTCTGCACATGTGTTTCTCGGGCAACCCTGGCACCGGCAAGACCACGGTGGCGCTGCGCATGGCGCAGATCCTTCACCGCCTGGGCTATGTGCGCAAGGGCCACCTGGTGGCCGTCACGCGCGACGACCTCGTGGGCCAGTACATCGGCCACACCGCGCCCAAGACGCGCGAGGTGCTCAAGCGGGCCATGGGCGGCGTGCTGTTCATCGACGAGGCCTACTACCTCTACCGGCCCGAGAACGAGCGCGACTACGGCCAGGAAGCGATCGAGATCCTGCTGCAGGTGATGGAGAATCACCGCGACGACCTGGTGGTGATCCTCGCGGGCTACGCCGACCGCATGAACACCTTCTTCCAGTCCAACCCCGGCATGCGCTCGCGCATCGCCCACCACCTGGAATTCTCGGACTACTCGGTCGACGAGCTGATGCAGATCTCGCGGCAGATGCTGGCCGAGCAGAACTACCGCTTCAGCCCCGAGGCAGACGAGGCCTTCGAGCGTTACCTCGGCCTGCGCCTGCAACAGCCGCACTTCGCGAATGCGCGCAGCGTGCGCAACGCGCTGGACCGCGCGCGACTGCGCCAGGCCAGCCGCCTGTTCGCGCAGCCGCAGCGCGAGCTCACGGCCGAAGAACTCACCACGCTGCAGGCGCCCGATATCTTGGCCAGCCGTCTGTTCAGCGACGCGGAAGGGGCCGCGCATGCTTGAAGCCCTCATCTTCGACGTGGACGGCACGCTGGCCGACACCGAGGCCGCGCATCGCGCCGCCTTCAATGACGCCTTCGCCGAAGTACGCCTGGGCTGGCACTGGGACGACGCCATCTATATCCGCCTCCTGCAGGTCTCGGGCGGCAAGGAGCGCATCGCCCACTACTGGCGCATGGTCGAGCCTGACGTGGCTGGTGGCAAGGCGGCGCAGGCCGCCATCGAGCAGGTGCACGCCATCAAGACGCGCATCTATGAAAGCCGTGTGAGCGGCGGCCAGCTCGCGCTGCGCCCGGGCGTGCTGCGCCTTCTACGCGAGGCGCAGGCCAGCGGCCTGCGCCTCGCGATCGCCACCACCACCACGCCGGCCAACATCGAGGCCCTGCTGCGCACCACGCTGGGGCCCGACTGGAAACGCCACTTCGCCGCCATCGGCGACGCGTCCACCGCGCCGCGCAAGAAGCCCGACCCGCTGGTGTACCAGCAAGTGCTGACCACGCTGGGGCTGCCGGCCAGCGCCTGCCTGGCCTTCGAGGACTCTGCCAACGGCCTGCGCGCCGCCACCGCCGCCGGGCTGCAGACCGTGGTCACGCCCACCGTGCACACGGCCGACCACCGCTTCGACGACGCCTTGCTCGTGCTGCCGCACCTGGGCGACGTGGACCAGCTGCTGCCCTGCGGCGTGGCCGCCATGGAGCAGCGCTGGGTTACGGTGGAGGCGCTGCGGCGCTGGCACGCCGGTACCACGCTGTTCGAGTCCGATTGAACGTTCTCATTTTTCACTCCTCACAGAGTCGCCTCACCATGTCCCGCTCGCCCAAGTTCACCCCTTCGCCCACCGTGCGCCTGGCGCCCTCCATCCTCTCGGCGGATTTCGCGCGCCTGGGGGAAGAGGTGCGCGCCATCGAGGCGGCGGGCGCCGATTCCGTGCACGTCGACGTGATGGACAACCACTACGTGCCCAACCTCACCATCGGCCCGCAGGTCTGCGAGGCCCTCCGCCCGCACGTGCAGATCCCCATCGACGTGCACCTCATGGTGGAGCCGGTGGACGCGCTGGTGCCCCTGTTCGCCAAGGCCGGCGCCAACTGCATCACCTTCCATCCCGAGGCCTCGCGTCACGTGGACCGCACGCTGCAGCTGATCCGCGCGCACGGCTGCAAGGCCGGCATCGCGCTCAACCCCGCCTCGCCGCTCGCCTGGATGGAGCACGTGATGGACAAGCTCGACCTGGTGCTGCTCATGAGCGTGAACCCCGGCTTTGGCGGCCAGGCCTTCATTCCCCACACCCTGCACAAGCTGCGCGAGGCGCGCCGCCGCATCGAGGCCCACGCCGCAGCCGGCGGCCAACCGATCTCGCTGGAGGTGGACGGGGGCGTGAAGCTGGACAACATCGGCGAGATCGTCCAGGCCGGTGCCGATATCTGCGTGGCCGGCAGCGCCATCTTCGGCGCCGCCGACGCATCGGGCGGTTACCACGGCGTCATGAGCGCAATGCGCCACGCCGCCGTCACCCCGGACTTCCATTCCAGCAACGCTTCGCGGAGAACCACGCCATGCCACTGACCGGCCGCAAGACCCTCACCCAGTACCTGATCGAAGAACGCCGCCGTTTCCCCGAAGCCAGCGGCGACTTCAACGCCCTCATCCTCGACGTGGCCATGGCCTGCAAGGCCATCGCGCGCGCCGTGGCCTTCGGTGCGTTGGGCGACGTGCTCGGCAACCACGCGGCCGAGGCCGGTGGCGCGCCCGTCAACGTGCAGGGCGAAACGCAGAAGAAGCTCGACGTGCTGAGCAACGACTACTTCCTGCGCATCACCGAGTGGGGCGGCCACCTGGCTGGCATGGCCTCCGAGGAAATGGAAGCGCCGTACCAGATCCCCGCGCCGCACGCGCGCGGCAAGTACCTGCTGGTGTTCGACCCGCTCGACGGCTCCAGCAACATCGATGTCAACGTGTCCGTGGGCAGCATCTTCTCGGTGCTGCGCGCGCCCGAAGCCGAAGGGCGCGAAGTCACCGAAGCCGACTTCCTGCAAGCCGGCACGCAGCAGGTGGCGGCGGGTTACGCGCTCTACGGCCCCACCACCATGCTGGTGCTGACCGTGGGCAACGGCGTGGCCGGCTTCACGCTGGACCCGAACCTCGGCGAGTTCATGCTCACCCACGCCGAGCTCACCGTGCCGGCCGACACGCAGGAGTTCGCCATCAACGCCTCCAACAGCCGCTTCTGGGAAGCGCCGGTGAAGCGCTACGTGGACGAATGCTTGGCCGGCAAGACCGGCCCGCGCACCAAGGACTTCAACATGCGCTGGATCGCCAGCATGGTGGCCGAGGCGCACCGCATCCTCATGCGCGGCGGGGTCTTCCTCTACCCCCGCGACAGCAAGGACCCGGCCAAGCCCGGCCGCCTGCGCCTGCTGTATGAGGCCAACCCCATCGGTTTCATCATGGAGCAGGCCGGCGGCCGCGCCAGCACCGGGCGAGTTCCCATCCTCGGCGTGCAGCCCGAGGGCCTGCACCAGCGCATCGGCCTAGTGTTCGGCTCGAAGAACGAGGTCGAGCGCATCGAGCGCTACCACGCCGAGCCCACCGCGCGCAAGGAACTGGACAACCCTCTGTTCCACGAGCGCAGCCTGTTCCGCGTCTGAGCGCCAGCCGCGCCCGCACCGATTCTTCAACTCCACGGGACATTACCATGTCTGAGCGCCACCCTATCATCGCCATCACCGGCTCGTCGGGCGCGGGAACCACCTCGGTCACCCGAACCTTCGAGAACATCTTTCGCCGCGAAGGCATCACCGCCGCCATCATCGAAGGCGACAGCTACCATCGCTACGACCGTCAGGAAATGAAGCTGCGCCAGGCCGAGGCCGAGCGCGCGGGCAATCGCCACTTTAGTCACTTCGGCCCCGAGAACAACTTGTTCCCCGAGCTGGAGGCGCTGTTCACCAGCTACGGCCGCAGCGGTACCGGCCTGTCGCGTAAGTACCTGCACGACGCCGAGGAAGCCGCGCCCTATCAGCAGGAGCCCGGCACCTTCACCCCCTGGGAAGAACTGCCCGCCAACACCGACCTGCTGTTCTACGAAGGCCTGCACGGTGCGGTGGTCACGCCCGACGTGAACATCGCCCAGCACCCCGACCTGCTGATCGGTGTGGTGCCCGTGATCAACCTCGAATGGATCCAGAAGCTCTGGCGCGACAAGTCCAAGCGCGGCTACTCTACCGAGGCCGTCACCGATACCATCCTGCGCCGTATGCCCGACTACGTGAACTACATCTGCCCGCAGTTCACGCACACGCACGTCAACTTTCAGCGCGTGCCCTGCGTGGACACGTCCAATCCCTTCATCGCGCGCGAGATCCCCGCGCCCGATGAGAGCTTCGTCGTGATCCGCTTCGCCAAGCCCAAGGGCATCGACTTCCAGTATCTGCTGAGCATGATCCACGACTCCTTCATGTCGCGCGCCAACACCATCGTCGTGCCCGGCGGCAAGATGGAGCTCGCGATGCAACTCATCTTCACGCCCTTTATCTGGCGCATGATGGAGCGCAAACAAAGGGTGATGGCATGAGCACGCGCCAGCAACCGAACCTCGACCTCGCGCGCCGCATGGCGAATGCGATCCGCATGCTCGCGGTGGACGCGGTGGAAGCCGCGCAGTCCGGCCACCCGGGCGCGCCCATGGGCATGGCCGACATCGCCGAGGTGCTGTGGAACCGCCACCTGCGCCACAACCCCGCCAACCCGGCCTGGGCTGACCGCGACCGCTTCGTGCTCTCTAACGGCCACGGCTCCATGCTGCTCTACGCGCTGCTGCACCTCACGGGCTACGAACTGTCGATGGACGACCTGCGCCAGTTCCGCCGCCTGCACAGCAAGACCGCCGGCCACCCCGAGGTGGGCGTGACGCCCGGCGTGGAAACCACCACCGGCCCGCTCGGCCAGGGCCTGGCCAACGCTGTGGGCATGGCCCTGGCCGAGAAACTGCTCGCCATAGAGTTCAACCGGCCAGGTCACAACATCGTGGACCACCATACCTACGTCTTCTTGGGCGACGGCTGCCTGATGGAAGGCATCAGCCACGAAGCCTGCTCGCTCGCCGGTACGCTGCGCCTCTCGAAATTGGTCGCGCTCTACGACGACAACGGCATCTCCATCGACGGCCACGTGCAGGGTTGGTTTACCGACGACACGCCGCGCCGCTTTGCCGCCTACGGCTGGGACGTGGTCACCGTCGACGGCCACGACCCCGGCGCGATCGATGCGGCGCTGCGGCGTGCGTGCAGCGCCACTGCGCAGGCCGAGGGCAAGCCCACGCTGATCTGCTGCAAGACCGTGATCGGCAAGGGCGCACCCAACAAGCAGGGCAGCCCCGGCGTGCACGGCGCAGCGCTCGGTGCGGTCGAGGTGCAGGCCACGCGCGAGGCCCTCGGCTGGACCAGCGCGCCGTTCGAGATCCCGGCCGACATCGCCGCAGCCTGGAACGCCACCGAACGAGGCCACGCGCTCGAGGCCGCCTGGCAGGCGCGCTTCGAGGCCTACCGCGAGGCCTTTCCGACCGAAGCCGTCGAGTACGATCGCCGCATGCGTGGCGCACTGCCCAAGGGTTTCGCCGAGGGCCTGCCCGCGCTAGTCGCGGCCCTGGGCCGGCGCACCGACGCCGTGGCCACGCGCAAGGCCAGCCAGCTCGCGCTGGACGCCATGGCACCCCAACTGCCCGAGATCTTCGGTGGCAGCGCCGACCTCACCAGCTCCAACCTCACCAACTTCAAGGGCTGCGTCACAGCCGGGCCGAACAAAGCCGGGCGCTTCAGCGGTGGCAAACACCTGAGCTACGGCGTGCGCGAGTTCGGCATGGCCGCGATCATGAACGGCCTGGCGCTGCACGGCGGCTTCATTCCCTACGGCGGCACCTTCCTCGCGTTCAGCGACTACAGCCGCAACGCCGTGCGCATGGCCGCGCTGATGAAGCTGCAGGTGGTGCATGTCTTCACACACGATTCCATCGGCCTGGGCGAGGACGGCCCGACGCACCAGCCGGTGGAGCAGGTGCCCAGCCTGCGCCTCATCCCGGGACTGGACGTGTGGCGCCCCGCCGACGCGCTGGAGACCGCGGCGGCCTGGGCTCACGCGTTGCAGCGGCGAGATGGCCCCACAGCGCTCGCGCTCTCCCGGCAGAACCTGCCGCAGCTCGGTGATGCCTCGCGCGCGCCGGCCATCCTGCGTGGCGGCTACGTGCTCTCGGACATGGACGGCGCGCAGGCCGTGATCGTCGCCACCGGTTCCGAAACCTCGCTGGCCCTGCAGGCGCAGACCGCGCTCGCGGCCGAAGGCATCGCCACCCGCGTCGTCTCCATGCCCTGCACCAACCTCTTCGACCGGCAGGACGCCGCCTGGCAAGACGCGGTGCTACCGCCGGAGCTGCCCGCCGTGGCGGTCGAAGCCGCGCACCCCGACTTCTGGCGCAAGTACGTGGGCCGCAGCGGCCGCGTGGTCGGCATGAGCACGTTCGGCGAATCGGCCCCCGCGAAAGACTTGTACGCGCACTTCGGTATCACCGCCGCGCGCGTGGCCGACGAGGTGCGCGCGCTGCTGCAGCCTCGGCGGCGAACCTACAGCATGACAGAGGGGACCACCGCATGAGGGCCATCGACCTCGCCATGTTCGACCTCGACGGCACGCTGGTCGCCACGGCCGGCGAGATCGGCGACGCCGTCAACGACACGCTGGTGCGCTTCGAATTGCCTGCCGTGTCGCAGGTGCAGGTGGAGCGGTGGATTGGCCACGGCACGCGCGAGCTGCTGATCCAGGCCCTGGCCTCGGCTGGCAAGACCGGCGTGGACGTGGTGCGCGCCAGCAGCGCCCTGCCGCTGATCGCCGCCGAGTTCGATCGCCACTACCAGCGCCGCTGCGGCACAAGTAGCCAGCTGTATCCACAGGTGCGCGAAACCCTCACGGCCCTGCGCGAGCAAGGCGTGAAGCTCGCGGTGGTGACCAACAAGGAAAGCCGCTACACCGCCACCGTGCTTGATGCGCACCAGCTCGCGCCCCTCTTCGACCGCGTCGTCAATGGCGACACCTTATCCACCAAGAAGCCCGATCCGGCAGGCATCCAGAGCTGCCTGTCGCTGTTCCAGGTCGCGCCCGAGCGCGCGCTGTTCGTCGGTGATTCGTCCATCGACGTGGCCACCGCGCGCAACGCTGGCGTGCGCGTCTGGGCCTTGCCCTATGGCTACAACATGGGCGAGCCCATCACCGCCTGCGCGCCCGATCGCGTGATTTCCGACCTCTCCTCTTTGCTCAACCCATGACCCAGAAGACTCCTCTCCGCCTCGGCATCAACGGCTTCGGCCGCATCGGCCGCAACGTGCTGCGCAGCGCCATCCAGAACTTCCAGGACATCGAAGTGGTGGCGATCAACGACCTGCTCGAGCCCGAGTACCTGGCCTACATGCTGCAGTACGACAGCGTGCACGGCCGCTTCAAGGGCGACGTCAAGGTCGAGGGCAACACCCTGATCGTCAACGGCAAGAAGATCCGCCTCACGCAAGAGCGCGGCCCCGCCAACCTCAAGTGGAACGACGTCGGCGCCGAGGTGGTGATCGAATCCACCGGCCTGTTCCTGGACAAGGCCACGGCGCAGAAGCACCTGGATGCGGGCGCGAAGAAAGTCATCCTCTCAGCCCCCTCCAAGGACGACACCCCGATGTTCGTCTTCGGCGTGAACGACAAGACGTACAAGGGCGAGGCCATCATCTCCAACGCCTCGTGCACCACCAACTGCCTGGCGCCGATCGCCAAGGTGCTCAACGACAAGTGGGGCATCAAGCGCGGTCTGATGACCACGGTGCACGCGGCCACGGCCACGCAGAAGACGGTGGACGGCCCGAGCAACAAGGACTGGCGCGGTGGCCGGGGCATTCTGGAGAACATCATCCCCAGCAGCACGGGCGCGGCCAAGGCCGTGGGCGTGGTGATCCCCGAGCTCAACAAGAAGCTCACGGGCATGAGCTTCCGGGTGCCAAACTCCGATGTGTCGGTGGTGGACCTGACGGTGGAGCTGAACAAGGACGCGACGTACGAAGATATCTGCGCGGAGATGAAAGCGCAGAGCGAAGGCGCCTTGAAGGGCGTGCTGGGCTACACGACGGACAAGGTGGTGGCGACCGATTTCCGGGGCGACACGCGCACCTCGATCTTCGACGCGGACGCCGGCATCGCGCTGGACAAGACCTTCATCAAGGTCGTGAGCTGGTACGACAACGAATGGGGCTACTCCAACAAGTGCCTCGAAATGGCACGCGTGGTCGGGGCGGCGCGATGAGCGCGCTGCGCTTCAGCGACGTGTGCGCGAGCGGTTTCGCGCGCGGCAAGCGCGTCTTCATCCGCGCCGACCTCAACGTGCCGCGGGACGACGCGGGCCGCATCACCGAAGACACGCGCATCCGCGCGAGCTTGCCGGCCATCCAGATGGCGCTGGACGCGGGCGCGGCGGTGATGGTCACCAGCCACCTGGGCCGCCCCACCGAAGGCGCCTTCAAGCCCGAGGACTCGCTGGCCCCCGTGGCCGCCCGCCTGGGCGAGCTGCTGGACCGCCCGGTGCGTCTGGTGGCCAACTGGATCGACGGCGACTTCTCCGTCGCCCCCGGCGAAGTCGTGCTGCTGGAGAACTGCCGCCTCAATGTGGGCGAGAAGAAGAACAGCCCGGAACTGGCGAAGAAGCTGGGCGCCCTGTGCGACATCTTCGTGCACGACGCCTTCGGCACCGCCCACCGCGCCGAAGGCACGACCTACGGCATCGCCGAGACCGCGCCCATCGCCTCGGCTGGCCCGCTGCTGGCCGCCGAGATGGATGCGATTGCCAAGGCCCTGGCCGCGCCCAAGCGGCCCCTGGTGGCCATCGTGGCCGGCAGCAAGGTCAGCACCAAGCTGACCATCCTCAAGAGCCTGGCGAACAACGTGGACAACCTGATCGTGGGTGGTGGCATCGCCAACACCTTCATGCTGGCCGCGGGCCTGAAGATCGGCAAGAGCCTGGCCGAGGCCGACCTGGTGAACGAGGCCAAGGCGGTGATCGAGGCCATGAAGGCGCGCGGCGCCGAGGTGCCGATCCCCACCGACGTGGTCACGGCCAAGGCCTTCGCGGCGGACGCTCCGGCCACGGTGAAGCAGGCCACGGAGGTGGCAGACGACGACCTGATCCTGGACATCGGGCCGCAGACGGCGGCGAAGCTGGCGGCGCAGCTGATGCAGGCCGGCACCATCGTGTGGAACGGCCCGGTGGGCGTGTTCGAGTTCGCGGCCTTCGAGGGCGGCACCAAGACGATTGCGGACGCGATTGCGAAGAGCAGCGCGTTCAGCATCGCCGGTGGTGGAGACACGCTGGCGGCCATCGCCAAGTACGGCATCGAGAAGGACGTGGGCTACATCTCCACCGGCGGTGGCGCCTTCCTCGAGGTGCTCGAGGGCAAGACCCTGCCAGCCTTCGAGATCCTCGAACGCCGCACAACATGAACCTCCACGCTCCGCCGCTGCGCGGGTCGCTGCCTCCCGAGGGGGCTGAGCCGGCCTTGGGGCGGCCCGGCGGCCGGCTCGCTGATTCCATTTTCATTTCAACCAGGAGTTTTTCATGGCGCTCGTTTCCCTTCGCCAGGTGCTGGACCACGCGGCCGAACACGGCTACGGCGTGCCCGCCTTCAACGTCAACAACCTCGAACAGATCCTGGCCATCATGGAGGCCGCGCAGGAGACCGACAGCCCGGTGATCCTGCAGGCCTCGGCCGGCGCGCGCAAGTACGCGGGTGAGGCCTACCTGCGCCACATGGTGCTGGCGGCGGTGGAAGCCCACCCGGACCTGCCCGTGGTGCTGCACCAGGACCACGGCGCCACGCCGGCCGTGTGCATGCAGTCCATCCGCTCGGGCTTCACCAGCGTGATGATGGACGGCTCGCTGCGCGAAGACGGCAAGACGCCCGCCACCTACGACTACAACCTCGCGGTGACGCGCCGCGTCTGCGAGCTCGCGCACGCCGTCGGTGTGTCGGTGGAAGGTGAACTCGGCTGCCTCGGTTCGCTGGAGACCGGCGAGGCCGGCGAAGAAGACGGCGTGGGCGCGGCCGGCAAGCTCACGCACGACATGATGCTCACCGACCCCGGGCAGGCCGAGGACTTCGTGCGCCGAACCGGCGTGGACGCCTTGGCCATCGCCATCGGCACCAGCCACGGCGCCTACAAGTTCACGCGCCAGCCCACCGGCGACATCCTGGCCATCGACCGCATCGCCGCCATCCACGCCCGTGTGCCCAACACCCACCTGGTGATGCACGGCAGCTCCAGCGTGCCGCAGGAGTGGCTGGCCATCATCCGCGAGCACGGCGGCGACATCAAGGAAACCTACGGCGTGCCGGTGGAAGAGATCCGGCGCGGCATCCAGAACGGCGTGCGCAAGGTCAACATCGACACCGACATCCGCTTGGCCATGACCGGCGCCATGCGCCAGACCTTCGCGAAAGAGCGCAGCGAGTTCGACCCGCGCAAGGCGCTGCTGGCGGCCAAGAAGGCGGCGCGCGGCGTGTGCCGCGAGCGCTTCGAAGCCTTCGGCAGCGCGGGCCAGGCTGGGAAGATAAAGCCCGTGCCGCTGGACACCATGGCCGCCGCATACGCCTAGGCCTGTCGCCCTATGACGGGGGAACGGGTAGCGGCGCTACACTGAAGCGCACCATGCGCCGCTTCACCATCACTATCGACGACGAACTCGACGACGCGTTCGAGGCGCACGTGTGCGCGCCTACGCCAACCGCTCGGAGTCGGAGCGCGATCTGATGCGCCAGGAGATGAACCGGCAGCAGGTGCAGCCGCTGCTGCTCGACACCTGCGTGGTCGTGCTGTCCTGCATGTACGTGCCGCAGGAGCGCCGCCTCGCAGTGCACCTGATCGAATAGCAGCAACAGCACGCGCATCTAGCCGACAACTGCACCGCGGCGAAGGCCAACGATGCGCTGCGGCTGGAGGTACAACTGCTGCGCGGCCGGGTGTCGGACGTGAGTTCGTACGCCTGGTCGGTCATCAGCATGGCGGATGTGCAACATGGGGGGGCGTGCAGTTCCGTGTGGTGAAAGACGCGATGCGCGACAGCGGCTTCCTGCCGGCGTCGGCGCGGCCACCGGATTGATGCGGCTCAGGCCAGCGGCAGTTCCAGTACGAACTCCGCGCCACCACCTTCGGCGTTGCGCGCGCTCAGCCGGCCGCCGTGCTGTTCGACGATGCCGTAGCTGATCGACAGGCCCAGGCCGGTGCCCTTGCCCACCGGCTTGGTGGTGAAGAAGGGGTCGAAGATGCGCAGCAGATGCTCGGGCGGAATGCCCGGGCCGTTGTCGCGCAACACCACGCGCACCATGCCGTCGGCGTGGCCCACCGTTACCCAGATGTGTGGCGCCTCGTTCTGACCCACGGCGTCGAAGCCGTTCTGCAGCAGGTTCATCATCACCTGCTGTAGCTGGCCGGCGCTACCCATCACCGTGAGGGGGGGACCCGTTTCCCATTGCACATCCACCGGCGCGGAGCGGCCCTTCTGCACCCAGTGGATCGCGCGCTCGATCACCTCCGGCAGGTTGACAGGCTTGCGCTCTTCGGAATCCATGGCCGAGAAGCGCTTGAGGCCGTGCACGATGTCGGCCGTGCGCTGCGCGCCTTCGAGCGTGCCCTCGATCAGCGAGGGCAAGTCGGCCAGCAGGTGCTCGATGCGCAGCTTGCGGCGCATCTCGGCCAGCACGGCCTTGGGTTCGTGCGCGTGTATCGCGGCCAGGTAGGTCCGCAGGCGGTCGCTATACTTGCTGAGCGCGTGCACGTTGCCCAGCACGAAGCTGATCGGGTTGTTGAGCTCGTGTGCCACGCCGGCCACCAGCTGGCCCAGCGAGGCCAGCTTTTCCGAGTGCAGAAGCTGCTGCTGCGTGCGCTTGAGCGCTTCGTGGGCGGCGCGCATCTCGTGGTACGCGCGCTTGAGTTCAGCCGTGGGCCGGCCCACCCACACTGTGCCCACGCGTCGGCCCCGCTCGCCGATGCGCGGCGTGCAGTTGGCATCCACCGACACGGCCTGTCCCGCGCGGTCCAGCAGGTTGAGTTCGAAGCCCTCGCCGGCGCGCGGCGCGTCGGCCTTCTCCATGGCGGCGCGCGCCAGCTCCTGGCTCTGCGCATCTGCCAGCAGGGCATACAGCGGCGTGCCGCGCAGTTGCTCCTCGGGCCGGCCAGCCAACTCGCACAGCGCGGCGTTGGCCTGTTCGATCACGCCGTTCGCGTCGCAGACCACCAGCACGTCCGACATCGAAGTGAGCACGCTGAAGATGAACTGCTGCGACGACTCCAGCTCGGCGTTCTTCTTCTCGAGTTCGACCTCGTCGTCGATCAGGCGCGTGTACACCTCGTCCATCTTTTGGATCACGTCCACCCAGGTGGACTCGTCCACCCCCTCCATCGGCAGGTTGGGCCAGGGACTCTTCGCGCGCGTTTTTTTGTTGGTCATCTAGTGCACCGTGCAGACCATGCAGGGATCGAAAGAGCGCACGATGTGCTGCACAGCCACCGGTGTTTTCTCGCCCTCGCGCACAGGCGCATCCACCAGCGCCTGCTCAAGCGCGCCGGGTATGCCGGTGGCGTCGCGCGGAGAAAAATTCCAGCTCGTGGGCGCGACGATCTGGTAGTTGGCGATGCGCCCGCGCCGCACCACCACCCAGTGGCCCAGGCTACCGCGCGCGGCCTCCGACAGGCCCATGCCGCTGCCCTCGTCGGGCAAGTCCGAGGGCACGCAGAACGGCTCGGTGGGGCGCAGCGCGCGCAGCCAGTCTTCCATCATCGGCACCACGCGCGCGAGCTCGAGCGCGCGCGCTAGCACTCGGGTGTAGACGTTGCCGCCATGCCGCGCCACCGCGTCGCGCACCAGTGGGTGGCCGGCCGCGAGCTGGCGCGCGATCGCGCCGGTCTCCACCACCTCACCCGCCAAGCGCGGCGCCTTGTTCCAGGTGTAGCCGCGCGCCTTGCCGGGGTCGGGCTTCGTCTGGCCTACCAGCGGGTGCAGCGGGCCGGCGCTGTCAGCCAGCCAGGTGTGCGTGGCGTCCTCGGTGATGGCGGCAGCGTCCACGGCGTCCAACCGCGCGGCGTCGGCACGCCACACGCCGCCGGGCAGCGCGAAACCGCCCCCGGGCTGGGCGTAGGCGCCGTAACTCAGGTAACGCCCTGGGCCCGGGCCCAGGGTCTGCAGTTGCAGGTCGCGCACCAGCGTGAGGAAGAAGCGCAGGTCGCCGCCCAGCGGGTCCTGCGCGTGCCAGTCCCACAGCGCGTCTTCGCGGGCGATGGCGGTGACGGCTTCCAGCGGCGCCGCGAACAGATTGCGCTCCAGGAAGGCGCGGAACTCGCGCACGCGCGAGAGCAGGCGCACGCGCTCGGCCGCGTCAATGGGGCGCGTGGAGCCGCCCGGCTCGATGGACTGCGTGTGCGGCCACTTGCCGCCCAGCGTGCCCAGCAGCGTGAGCCAGCGCTGCCGCGCCGCTGTGGCCGCGCGCACCTGCCCGCCGTGGTTCGGCGCGAAGCGGCGCACCGCCTCGGCGTGCCAGGCGCGGGCCGCATACACCGGGCGTGTGAAGTCCGGCATGAAGAACAAGTAGAAATGCGTGAGGTGGTCGGCTAGGTTCTCGGTTGCCAGGATCACGTTGCTCGCGTGCTGGCCGTTGGCCGGCATGGCGATGCCGCCGAGCGCGGCCAGCGCGCGCGCCGAGGCCACCGACTGCGACACTGAGCAGATGCCGCAGATGCGCGGCACGTAGATCAGCGCGTCGTGCGGCGCCTTGCCCTGCAGGATCTGCTCGAAGCCGCGGTACATGGTGGCGTTGACCTGAGCCGAGGCCACGCGGTCGCCCAGCACGTCGAGCTGGACTTCGAGATCGCCCTCGACGCGGTTGAAAGGGCCGACGAGCAGGCGCGTCATTTCAGTCTTGTCTTGCGAATGGCTGGCGTCACCACCAGGTGGTCGGCCACGGCGTTGTGTTTCACGCGCTTGGGCGTGGCGCTCTTGGAGAGCGAGGCCAGCGCGACGAACCAGGCCTTGGGCATGTCGGTGGGCAGGCCGATCGGGATGCCGGCGAGCTTGGGCGTCTGGTGGAAGGGGTGGCCCGGCTCCTGGAAGCCGGGCTCGGTACAGGCGATGCAGGCGTAACCGCCGCGTGTGCACGAGCCCTCGCCGTTCCACAGCCGCGTGTTGCAGTCGGCGTGCACCTGCGTGCCCTTGCAGCCCATGTGCTCCATCATGCAGCCCAGGTCCGACGGCTTCTCCGCGCTGGCCTTGAACTCGTAGTACTCGTTACGTGTGCAGCCGTGGTGCACCAGCTGGTCGGCGTAGAAGCGCGGGCGGTTCAGCGGGTCGAGGTCGCTGGCGGTGAAGCCGTCGGCGGCCAGCGCCATCAGCGTATCGATCACCCAGCTCGGGTGGGTGGGGCAGCCCGCAATGTTGATCACCGGCAGGCCGCTGGACGAGCGGAAGGCTGCACCCAGCAGGCCGCCGGCTTCGTCGTCCTCGTACTGCAGGCCGCAAGCGTCGGTGGGGTTGTCGCCACCGGCCGTGATGCCGCCCCAGGCCGCACAGCTGCCCACGGCCACCACGTGTTTCGCGCACGCGCTCAGGCGTTTGACCCACTCGATCATGGGCAGCTGCGTGCCGGCCAGCATGTGGAAGCGCCCGGTGCCGTGGGGCCCGCGCAGCAGCGAGCCTTCGACACACAGCGCATCCAGCCGCGTGCGGCCGTCGAGCACGGCGTCCAGCAGCTCCAGCAGCTCATCGCCGGTTTCCATCGAGAGCGAGGGGTGCCACAGCAGGTTCACGCCCGCGTCGCGCAGGTGGCCCTGGAAGTCGGTCGTGTCGGCGCACAGCAGCGACATGCTGCAGCCGCCGCACCCGCCACTCTGGAGCCAAAGGACGTTCAGAGCCATGTCACTTCTCCAATCCCAGGCGCAGCATCTTGCCGCGCAGGCCCACGCGGGAGAGGCCCAGTTCCTGCGCCACGCGGGTCTTGTTCCAGCGGTGCCGCTGCAGCGTCTCGCGCAGCACCATGGCCTCGATCACGTCCAGCCGCTCGGCCAGAGTGCCGCTGGTGGGCAGGGCTGCCTGCAGGTCGTCACCGCCCTGCCCGTGGCCCTGCAGCACGCGCGCCGAGAAGGCGGCAGCTTCGAGCGCGCTACCGTCCTGCAGCGCGAGAGCGCGCGCGATCTCGTTGCGCAGTTCGCGGATGTTGCCGGGCCAGGGGTAGGCCAGCAGGCAGGCCAGCGTCGCGTCGGGCAGGGTGGCGCCGGGGTGGCCGAGTTCGTGCGCTACGTCCTGCAGCAGCTGGCGCGCGATGGGTGCGATGTCGGCCGCGCGCTCGCGCAGCGGCGGCACGGTGATGCTCACGCCCGCCAGGCGGTAGTACAGGTCTTCGCGGAACAGGCCTTCGCGCACGCGCTGCTCCAGGTCGCGGTGGGTGGCGGCGATCACGCGTACGTCCACCGGTACCGGGCGCGCGCCACCGACGGGCCGCACCTCGCCTTCCTGCAGCACGCGCAGCAGCCGCACCTGGAAGGCGGGCGAGGTTTCGCCGATCTCGTCAAGGAACACGGTGCCGCTGTGCGCGCGCTGGAACAGGCCGGGGTGGTCTTCGTAGGCGCCGGTGAAGGCGCCGCGCTTGTGGCCGAACAGCTCGGACTCAATCAGCGTGTCAGGAATGGCCGCGCAGTTCTCCACCACGAAAGGTCCGGCCAGGCGCGGCGAGGCGTAGTGGATCGCGCGCGCCAGCAGCTCCTTGCCGGTGCCTGTTTCGCCGAGCACCAGCACCGGGATGTCGTAACGCGCTACGCGCTGCGCCATGGCGCAGACCGCGTCCAGCGGGCTGCCGGGGGCGCGCACGATGCGATCGAAGTCGAAGCTGGCGCGCGCCCGGTCGATCTGGGTGGCGGTGCGCTGGCGCAGCACGCCGGTGCTGGTGCGCAGTTCCAGGTCGAGTCGGCTGGTCTGGCGCTGCAGGGCCTGCGCCTCGACCGCGTTGCGCACCGAGTCCAGCAGGTGATCGGGTGCCCAGGGCTTAACGATGTACTGGTAGATGCCGGCCTCATTGATGCCGGCGATGATGTCTTCGCTGTCGGTGTAGCCCGAGATCATGATGCGCACCGCGTTGGGCCAGCGCTCGCGCACTTCTTTGAGGAAGCTCACGCCGGTCATGCCGGGCATGCGCTGGTCGCACAGGATCACGCTCACCGGATGGCGCTGCAGCAGGCCGCGAGCCTCGTCGGCGCTGCTGGCGGTGAGAACGGTGAAGTCCTCTTCCAGCGTGCGGCGTATCGCGTCCTGCGAGCGCACCTCGTCGTCCACCACCAGCACGGTGGGCAGGTCGTTGTTGGGGAAAGGCGCGTTCATCGGTGCACGGCAAGATGGCACCGCGTCCAGGAGTGCAGCCATTTGTGCAAGAAATGGTAGCGCGCCACGTGGTAGCTGGGGTCGAAGCCGTAGAAATTGCGATGCATGCGCACGAGTTCTGTTCGCGGTGGTGGGTCAGCGGGGGACGGTGTTTGTCGCGCTCGCGGGTGGCCTGTTTGGCCGACAGCCTCTGCGGGAAATTGTAGCATGCGCTGGTCGCACAGGATCACGCTCATCAGCTGGCGCTGCAGCAGGCCGCGCGCCTCGTCGGCGCCGCTGGCGGTGAGTACGGTGAAGTCCTCTTCCAGCGTGCGGCGCATCGCGTCCTGCGAGCGCACCTCGTCATCGACCACCAGCACGGTGGGCACGCGCAGGCGGGCGTTCATCGCGCAGCAACCTCGCGGTGCACGGCCAGATGACGCGGCGTCCAGGCATGCGGCAGCTTGTGCACGAAGTGGTGGCGCGCGACGTGGTAGCTGGGGTCGAAACCGTAGAAATTGCGGTGCATGCGGGACAGTTCTTCCTTGCGGTAATCGGCGAGCGGTCGTTCGGCTTCGTGGGCCGCGCGCTCGATCTGCTTGCGCATGACGCGATCGCGCAGATTGTACGACGCGGCCAGCAGCCGGGCTTCCTGCACCGCCGCATCGAGGGCATCGCCGGCCGGCACGTCGAGGCAGCGGTCGACGAAGCCGATGCGCAATGCCTCGGGTGCGGACAGCGGCAGCCGGCTCTGCATCAGCGCACGCGCGCCGTCGGCGCCAAGCCGGCGCGGCGCCAGATAGGTCCAGTACTCGGAGCCGTACAGATTGCCCATGTTCTTGTAGTGCGGGTTCAGCATGACGCCGCGCTGCGCCCACACCTCGTCCGCCGCCAGCGCGAGGAAGGCGCCGCCGGCACCGGCGTTGCCGCGCAGCAGCGACACAGTGAGGCTGTCGGTGGTGGTGATGATTTCCAGCACGACGTCGTTCATCGCGTTGATGTTGCGCCACGATTCGTCAGCCGCACTGCCGCCGTCGCGATGCGCCGCCGCCTCGATGCAGTTGAGATCGATGCCATTGCTGAAGAAACCGTCGCCACCGGCAATCAGCAGCAGCTGCGTGTCGCGCCGCTTCACCTCGACCAGCGCGTCGCGCAGGCGCTGGCATTGCGCGGTGGACATCGCGCCATTGTAGAAGTCGAAACTCAGCACGCCGACGCGGGCGCCCTGCTCGCCGTGCTCGGTGTAGCGCAGCTCGCCCCACTCATCAGCCGCCCGCGTGAGCGGCGCGGCGCGCTCGGGCAGCGCCGCCGCCTCCGCCGCAAAGGCCTGCGTCGCCGGCAGCTTGATCGGCGACGCGGCATCGCCGAGCGCGACCGACACGCGCCCTATCCAGACACCGCCATCGACGGTCCGGCGCAGCAGCGCGCCGTCGCGCTGCGCCAGCACATCGCCCGGCGCGCCACCGAAACCGGCCAGCGCCTCCAGCGTCGCCGGGTGCGCGTCGAACAGCCGGCAGGGCTGGCCGAACAGTGCATCGACCACGCCGGGCTGGCCGTCGGACGCGCGTATCTTCGCCAGCACCGTTGTGCTGTCGTCGCGCGACCAGTCGATGGCGCGACGCGACTGCGGCAGCACACCGCGCCAACCGTCGGCGGCGGGCGCACTTTTCTGCGGCGCGTCGCCGGCAGTGAAGCGGGCGAGCGCCTGCAGCGTCGCCGCGACGGCCGCCTCGGTCACCTCGCGCCGGTAGATCGCGCCCTTCGACGCCGCACGCAGCGGGAAGGTGGCGGCCCCCCATACCGGGCCGGCGTCGAAATCGCCATCCGCCTGCAGCACGGTGACGCCCCATTCGCGCTGCCCATCGACGATGGCCCAGTCGAGCGCGGCTGGACCGCGGTCGCCCGGCGGCCCCGGATGCACGACGAAACAGGGCAGGGCGCGCCACACCGACTCCGGGATGCGCCGCTTCTGGAAGGGCGCCAGGACGAAGTCAGGCCGGAACAGCGCCACGGCCTCTTCGGTGACTTGGTCGTTGATGTCCAGCTCCACGCTCACCCGGTGGCCGCGCGCGCGCAACTCGGCGAACAGCCGTTGCGTGAGGCTGTTGAAGCTGTGGCACAGCAGCAGGATGCGCAGACCGGGGACCGGGGTGGTGCTCATGGCGGTGGCCGAAGCCCTTGCAGTGCGTTCGCGGCGAGCTTGCGGCCCAGGTAAGTGGCCAGGCGCGCCTGGATGTCGTCCAGCGCCGCGTTGAACGCGGCCACCGTGCGTGCGTCGCGCAAAGGCCGCACCACGCTGGCGGTGTCGGGGCTGAAGTAGGGCGTCAGCCGTGTATGCGCTTGACGGCAGAACGCCGCGAGCATGTCCAGAGAGACGGGTTGTTCGGACGGAACCGGCACGAGCTCGATCAGGCCCAGCGTGAGCAGGGCCTCCAAATGGTCTCGCAGCTGGGGCACGCCGCGCGCGGCCAGCATGGCGAGGCTGTCGCTGCCATTGACCATGATCAACACCGAGCGCATGGCTGCCGGGACGCGGTCCGAGCGCTGCTTGATCTCGGCACGGCCTCGGGCGGTTTTTCTAAAAATGGGCGACGACATCAGAGGCCTCTGTCTGAGCGAAATGCCTTCTTGCAGAGACACCGAGGGTCCGGCTCCGCCGGCCCCAGGTGTCGCCCCCTCGGGGGAGGCACCGAAGGCGACGCAGGGGGGTCAACATATCCGTGGCAGCTGTTCGCCGCTGAGCCAGTCCACCACGCGCCGGCCACCGAAGCGCGTGGCCATCTGCACGAAGTGGTGCGGGTCGGTGGTGACCTCGCCGATGCGCGCGGCCTCGGCGCCCAGCGGGTGCGCGCGCATGGCGGCGAGCACGGCCTCGGCCGCCTCGGGCGCACACACCGCGACCAGTTTGCCTTCGTTGGCCACGTACAGCGGGTCCAGCCCCAGCAGTTCGCAGGCCGCATCGACTTGGGGCTTGACCGGAATCGCTGCCTCGTCGAGCAGCATGCCGACAGCAGACTGGCGGGCGATTTCGTTCAGCGTGGTGGCCAGCCCGCCGCGGGTCGGGTCACGCAGCGTGCGGATCGCCGGACAGGCGACGAGCATGTCGGCGACCAGGCCGTTCAGCGCCGCGGTGTCCGACACGATGGTCGTTTCGAACTCCAGCGATTCGCGCTGCGACAGCACCGCCACGCCGTGATCGCCCACGGTGCCCGACAGCAGGATGACGTCGCCCGGCCGCGCGTTCGCGCCCGACACGTCGATACCGTGCGGTACGACGCCGACACCGGTGGTGCTGATGAACACGCCGTCCCCCTTGCCCTGCTCCACCACCTTGGTGTCGCCGGTGACCACCGCGACGCCGGCTTCGCGCGCCGCCGCCGCCATCGACTGCACGATGCGCTTCAGGTCGGCCAGCGGAAAGCCCTCTTCTAGGATGAAACTGGCGGACAAGTAGAGCGGCGTCGCACCCATCATCGCCACGTCGTTCACCGTGCCGTGCACGCTGAGCGCACCGATGTCGCCGCCGGGGAAGAACAGCGGCGAAATGACGTGCGCGTCGGTCGCCATCACCAGGCGGCTGCCCTGCGGAATGGCGACCGACGCGCCGTCGTTGCCCTGGCGCAGGAAGGGATTGTCGAAGGCGGCGAGGAAGATTTCCTCGATCAGTTGCGCGGCGGCGCGACCGCCGGCGCCGTGGCCCATGTCGATGCGGCCGTTGCGGATGTCCAGCGGCCGGACATAGCCGGCGCGCACGGTGCCGCCCTTGCTGTCGTCTCTCGCGTTCATGCTGTCACCACCGGAATGTCCTTGAATCGGCCGTACGCGTAATGCGCCGCGCACGCCCCCTCGCTCGACACCATGCAGGAGCCGACCGGGTTTTCCGGCGTGCACACGGTGCCGAAAATCTTGCAGTCGGTCGGCTTCTTGACGCCGCGCAGAATCGCGCCGCACTCGCAGGCCTTGTTGTCGGCCACCGGCCGGTAGCCGACATCGAAGCGGCGCTCGGCGTCGAACTCGGCGAAGGCCGGCCGTATCTTCAGCGCGCTGTACGGCACTTCGCCCAGGCCGCGCCATTCGAAGCTTGGCCGCAGCTCGAACACCTCCGACACCTTCTGCTGCGCGGCGAGGTTGCCGTCACGGTCGACCGCGCGGGTGAATTCGTTCTCGACGTGAGCGCGGCCCTCATTCACCTGACGCACCAGCATCAGGATGGCCTGCATCACGTCCAGCGGCTCGAAGCCGGCGATCACGACCGGCTTGCGGTATTCCTCGGCGAAATGCTCGTAGGGCGCGGCGCCGATGACGATGCTCACGTGCGCCGGACCGATGAAGCCATCGATCGGCACCGTGCCGTACTGACGTACTTCCGGTGATTCCAGGATGTGGGTGATGGCCGACGGGGTTAGCACGTGGCAGCACAGCACGCTGAAATTCTTCAGCCCCTCGCGCTGCGCGCGCAGGATGGCGAGCGCGGTCGGCGGCGTCGTCGTTTCGAAGCCGATGGCGAAGAACACCACCTGACGCTCCGGGTTGTCGCGGGCGACGGTCAGCGCGTCGGCCGCCGAATACACCATGCGGACGTCGCCGCCACGCGCCTTCGCTTTGGTCAGCGACAGGCTGTCGGAGGCCGGCACGCGCATCGTGTCGCCATAGGTGCAGACGATCACGTCGTGTTCAAGCGCCAGCTTGATCGCCATGTCGACGCGGCCGATCGGCAGTACGCAAACCGGACAGCCCGGGCCGTGGATCATGCGCACATTGGCCGGCAGCAGTTCGCTCACGCCGTAGCGCGAAATGGCGTGCGTGTGGCCACCGCAGAACTCCATGAAGCTGTAGGTGCGTGCCGGGTCGGCCTCGGCCGCGATGCGCGCTCCGATCTGTTTGGCGATGTCGCCGTCGCGGAATTCGTCGATGTATTTCATGGAAGCACGTCCGCCCCCACATTCATGGCCGCCATCTCGGCGAACAGCGCCAACGTGCGCTCCGCCTCTTCGGGGTCGATGGTGCCGATGGCGTGGCCCACGTGCACGATCACGTAGTCGCCGACCTTCACGTCGGCCACCAGAGCAATGGAGATCTCCTTGCGGATGCCGCCGAGGTCGACCACGGCCTGGTCGTCGGGCCGCAGCTCCACCAGCCGCGCGGGGATGGCTAGGCACATGGTTTGGTTTCCTTTTCGTGGGGGATGTTTTCAGAGGCCATGGTCTCGATCTGTCGCGCGGCCACCCAGGCCTGGCCGAGCGCCAGGCCCGCGTCGCCACAACCCTTCGTGCGGGGCAGGTGCACGCGCAGGCCGGCGCCTTGCAGGCTCTCGGTCACGCGTTCGCGCAATACACGGTTGAAGAAGCAGCCGCCGCCCAGGCACACATAGTCCGTGCCGTGGTCGCGCGCGGCCTGCGTGGCCCAGTGCGCAAGCGCATCGGCCAGCGCAAGGTGAAAACCCGCCGCCGCCGCGTCCACGCGATCGGGGTCCACACTGAGCAGCGCGGCGAACAGGCCGCGCACATCAAGCCGGTGCTGCCCATCGGCCAAGGTGTCGGTGAGCACCTCGGCCTGGGTGGCGGGCAAGGGCTCTTGCGCCGGCTGTTGCGCCAGCCATCGGCTGGCGGCCGCTTCGAGCGCGATGGCGGCCTCGGCCTCTTCGGTTTGGCGCACGCTCAGGCCCAGCGCGGCGGCGGCGGCGTCGAACCAGCGCCCGGCGCTGCTGGTGGGTGGGCAGTTCAGGCCGCGTTCCAGCATCTGCTGCACGCCGCGCGCCGTGGCCTCGCCCACCACCGGCGCAAAGCGCGGCACGGTTTGAGCGCCCCGGTCCAGCGCGTGTAGGGCGCTGGCGGCCATCCGCCAGGGTTCTCGCGCGGCGCGGTCGCCACCGGGCAGGGCCAGCGGGTGCAGGTGGCCCAGGCGCCGGAACCGCGCGCCGTCCACGAGCAACAGTTCGCCGCCCCAGGCCGCGCCGTCATCGCCCAGGCCCACGCCATCGAGCGCGAGGCCGATCACCGGGCCGTCAAGGCCGTGCTCGGCGACCACTGCAGCGATGTGCGCGTGGTGGTGCTGCACGCCGATGGCGGGCACGCCCAGCGTTTCGGCGATGTCCATGGCCAGGCGGCTGCTGAAGAAATCGGGATGCAGGTCGTGCGCCACCGCCCGCACCGGCCCATGTTGCTGCAACAGCGCGCGGGCCGAGGCTTCGAGCGCGGCGCAGGCGGCCGGGTCGCTCAGGTCGCCATGCACCGCCGACCAGTGAGCCCGGCCCTGTGCATCAAGCAGGCACGCGGCGTTTTTCAGCCAGGCACCGCAGGCCAGCACGTTGGGCGGGAGGGGGGCCATGTCGGTTTCAGTGCGCGGTGGCGCTGCCCAGGGCTTCCCGTGCTTGCGCGAGCTCGGCTTCGAGTTGGCGCACGCGCTCGCGCAAGGCGGCCTCGGCGTTGGGTTCGCCGTGCGGGTGGTAGTGATCGTGGCCGATGCGGTGGTCCAGCCAGTGCAGCCAGGCGTCCATGCCCTCGCCAGTGGTGGCCGAGAGCTGGATCACCTCGATGCCCGGGTTCACCCGCCGCGCAAGCTCGATGCAGCGCGCCACGTCGAAGCGCACGTGCGGCAGCAGGTCGATCTTGTTGAGCACCATCAGCGAGGCGGCGGCGAACATGTCGGGGTACTTCAGTGGCTTGTCTTCGCCCTCGGTCACCGAGAGGATGGCCACCTTCGCGGCCTCGCCCAGGTCCCACACGGCGGGGCACACCAGGTTGCCCACGTTCTCGATGAAGAGTAGGCTGTGCGTGCCGTGGTCACCTTGATGATGGTGGTCGTGCCCATGGTCGTGATCGTGGCCATCGTGCGAGTGCAGCCGCGCAAAAGCCTCGGCCACCATGGGCGCGTCGAGGTGGCAGCCCTTGCCGGTGTTGACCTGGATCGCGGGCGCGCCCGTGGCGCGGATGCGGTCGGCGTCAAAGCTGGTCTGCTGGTCGCCCTCGATCACCGCCACGTGCAGGCCGGGCGCGTGCGCCTTGAGCGCTTCGATGGTGGCGCACAGCAGCGTGGTCTTGCCCGAGCCCGGGCTGGAGACCAGGTTGAGCGCGGTCACGCCGTGGGCCTGGAAGTGCGCGCGGTTGTGCGCGGCCACGCGGTTGTTGGCGCCGAGGATGTCGGTCTCCAGCTTGATGGCGCGCGCCTGGCTCATGCCGGGCACCGAAACGCGCGCCGCACCGGCACCGAAGTGCAGGTCGCCGCTGGCGGAGTTCACCTGCACGGCCTCGGGCGTGGCGGGGTGGTCACTGCATCCACATACGACACACATGGTCGGCCTCCTGTTCTCGTGGGGTTTCAATCATCGGCCACTTGCATGTCCAGCACGCGCAATTCAGCGCCGCCGGTCGGTTGCAAATGGAAGCAGCCGCAGGCCGGGCAGGCGTCGCCGCGCTGCGCCAGGGCCACGGTCTGCGAGCAGCCCAGGCACCAGGCCTGGCCCAGGGGTTCCTCGATCTGGATCGCCGCGCCGTCCAGCAGCGTGCCCGGGGCGAGCGCCTCCAGCGCGAAGCGCAGCGCGCGCACGTCCACGCCCGCGAGCTGGCCAGCCTCGAGCCGCAGCGCAAGCAGGCGCTGAAAGCCTTCGCGCGCGGCCGTGTCTTCCACCAGCTGGAGCACGCCACCGGCCAGGCTGGCTTCATGCATGGCTGGCCTCCTGCAGCGCCGGGCGCGCGGGGGAGCCCAGGCGTTCGATGGTGAAGGGCACACAGGGGTCGAACGCGGCTACCAGCAGGTTTACGCGCCGGGTGATCTCCCACTCGGGCATTTCGGGGTCAAGCAGCGCCAGGCGCTGCGCCACCTCGCCTTGCGGGTGGAAGTTCCACTCGGTGGGTGCCACCACGCGGCAGGCCAGCACGCGCTGCGTCCCTGGGTCGACCTCGACCTGGTGCACCAGCAGGCCGCGCGCCATCTCCATCCAGGCCAGGCCGCGCCGGGGGCCGGGGGCCACGGCGCCCCAGTCCAGGCAGGCGTCATCGCTGTCGAGCGCGAGGCGCGCCAACTCGACGATGCGCGTGCCCAGCAGCGCCCAGGGCGTGAGCGGCACGCCGTCGGCCACGGCACCGAGGCGGCTCCAGGGGCCGGTGTGGGCGCAGGCGCCGTGCCACAGCGGGCGCAGCGCGAACGCGGGCTTGTGCGCGAGCGTGGCGCCCAGCGTGCAAAGGCTGGGCGGGTGGCCGTGCGGGCGCAGCGCGGTGTCGGTCGTGAGTGGGGCGAAGGCGTCGGCGCTGTGGGCGCGGCGCAGCAGCAGGGGCAACCACTGCCCGTGGCGCTGGCCCCAGGTGTCGAGCCATTCGGTGCCGCCGGCCTGCCAGGCCGCGAGCCAGTCGGCGGCGGGCCTGTGCAGCAGCGCGTGTTGCAGCCAGTCGCGCAGCGCGGGCCAGGGGTCGGTGTCGTTCTGCGCGGGCCAGGGGCAACTGCGCAGCGCGGTGGCGGCCTGCGCCGCCACGGGCGCATCACCCGGCGCGAGCAGGCGCGGCCAGTCCAGGCCGATGCGGCGGATGTGCTCCGCCGCCGTCTCGCGGCGCAGGCGCTCGGCCACGGCATCGGGCGGCGGCTGCAGGCCAGGTGCGGCCGCACCGATGGCGAGCTGGCTGCACAGGCGGTGAGCGTGGCTGCACAGGTTGAACAAGCTGGCCATGAGCCCGGGCAGCCGCGCCGCCGGCACGCCGTGGCCCATGCGCGCGGCCCAGTCCTGGCGCGTGCTCTGCAGGTTGTGCGGCGGCGGCGCGCCCGGCGTGAAGCGCAGCGCACCCGCCAGCTGGGGCAGGCTTGCGAGGGAGACGGGGTTCGTCACGCACGGCCTCCTAGAAAGAAGGCGCGGCGGGAGGGCACTGGTGGCGGGGTCCCTTGCGGCGCGGGCCGGGTGAGCGCCAGGCCCTGGCGCGCGGTCTCGCGCGCCAGGGCCTGCGTGGCGAACTCGCCCATGGGTGAGAACAGCGCGCAGGTCTCGTGGTAGCCGATGGCCGGGTCGTGCGCGCCGATGAAGTCGAAACGCTCGCTGCCGAAATCGCGCACAAAGCTGCGGCCCACCCGACCGTGGTGCGGCAGGGCCAACGCGGGCAGGCGCACCAGGCTCATGAACCAGGGCGTGATGAGCACGCCTTCGGCCACCGGATCATCGCCCTCGGTGGTGCTCCATTCAAAACCAATGGCCTCCACGCGCAGCGCGGCGTTGAGCAGCGGAATGCCCTGCATGCGCTCGGCTTGCACGCGCTCGAAGTAAGCGACCAGGGCCTGCACGCGGGGTTCCAGAAGAGGCTTCATGGCAGCAGAAGGAACTGATCGGGCTCGCAATCGCAATTCGGGCAGCGCCAGTGCGAGGGCAGGTCGGCGAAGGGCGTGCCGGCGGGGATCTGCCACTGCGGGTCCCCCACGGCGGGGTCGTAGACCCACCAGCAGATCTTGCATTCCAGGCGCGAGTCTGGCCGCAGCACCTCGCGTTTGCCGAGGTAGGAACCTTCGAAACCCTCGAAGTGTTCACTGCTCATGTCGCCTCCAGCCAGGCAGCCAGGCCATCACTTCGCGCAGGCGCTCGTGCGAATCGCTCAGGTCTTCGGGCGCGGCCATCGCCACCTCGGGCATGTCCACCACCTCCACCGTGTTGAGGATCACCTTGTCCATGGAGTTGTAGTACACCACGCGCCAGCAGTTCGGCAAGCGCGTGTTGGAGATGCGGCAGTTGCCATACCCGCGCGAGAGCATGAGCACGCGGCCGGTGCCGAGCTGGTGGTCCAGGAAGCCGATGTCTTCGGGCGTGACGGGCAGCAGCGTGAGGTTGACCACGTGCGAGACTTGGCCAGGCTGCCAGCGCACCACCTGGTCGCGGATCTCGTCCACCAGCAGCGGCGCGTTCTGCACGTTAGGCGGCAGCGGGCCGTTCCACACAGGCCAGGTGGCCCACACGTCATCGGCGGCGGTGGCGGCGAACAGCGAAGGCACCGGGCCGACCTCGATCGAGTCGTCCACCAGCACGGCGTCGCGGCCTTCTTCATGACGCCAAGTCATGAGGCGCCACACACCGGCGAACACCGACTCCTGCACGCGCACCTCGAGGTTGTCCGCGCCCAGCTGCACGATCGCACTGGACTCGCCCTCGCCCAGCACCTGGTTGAGGACGCGGAAATCGCGCGGCGCCAGCGCGCCCAGCGGCACCATGCCCGGGGCACCACCCTCGGCACCGCACTCGAGCAGGGCCAGCACCTGCTGCAGCGCGTGGCGCGCCTGGTCCAGGCCCACCAGATCTTCGGGCTCGGGCAGCACCGGCGGGCGATAGGTGCTCATGTCCTTGGGCAAGGGCAGGTAGTCGAGCGACTCGTCTCCGGGTTGCGTGCCCGGACCCAGGGCCACGAGCGGAATGGGGAAGTTTTTCATCGGGTGAGTCCTTGAGGGGTTCAGTGGCAGCCACCGGTTGCGCCGGAAGAAGCAACCGTCTTGCTCACGACCGGAATGCCGACGGTGGGGGGGCGCGAAGGCGGCATGCGCAGCGCGGCGTCCACGCCTTGCAGGTACGCGTCCCAGTCCTGCATGCCGGCGATGGCGGTGACGTATTGGCCGCCGCGGAAGAACAACAGCGAAGGCCAGCGCTGCGAGCCGTAGCGGCGCGCCACCGCGTCCTCGCTCTCGCGCGGCACGGCGGCCACCGCGAAGCGGCCAGGGAACACCTTCATCAGCTCGGGCAGCACGGCGGCCACGTCCTGGCCCTCTGGAAAACGCACAGCGTCGCCGGCCAGCAGCAGCACGCGGTCGCCGGGCTGCGCGGCCCAGTCGGCCACGCTGGTTTCGTCCACGAGCGCGGCGCCGAAGTCGCGCACCAGGCGCATCACCAGCGGCGCGGCGGGGTCGGTACTGGGCGGGGTGACGGCCAGCGGACGCAAGGGTGTGTCGGTGGTGGTCATGAAATGTCTCCTGAAGCATTCAACCGTGGGCGAGCTGGCGCAATTGCTCGGCACTCATGCGCGAGGGCAGCTCGAAGCCTGCCTCGCCGTCGGCGCCCTGGCCCTGCATGGCGTCCAGCACGAGATCGAGCGCAGCGTTGACCTCGCTGGCGCGCTCGGCGTCGATGCGCTCGCGCGCGTCGCCCAGAAACACCAGCAGCCAGTCGCCGGGCGCCACTTCGCCCACCAGCGCGGTGGTGACGCGGCGGCGCTCGCCGCGCCCTTCGCACAGCGCATGGCCGGGCTCGACGGCGGTGACCTGCATGGGCATGCCGATGCACATGTCAGGCGCCCTGCCGAAAGAAGCGCTCATCGCCCTGGCGGCAGGCCGCGTCGGGCGCAGGGCGCTGGGTCTCGTAGGCGGCGAGCGCGAGCTCGTCCATGGTCACCGTCTCGCGACCGCTCAGGGGTTCGCGGCGCGGTGTAGGTTGGCCGCCCCAGCGCGCGATCTCGGCCACGGCCAGCGCCAGGGCCTCGTCCATCGCGGCCTTCACTACCGGGCGCAGGCTGCCGCCGTAGTCCTCGAGCTCCTGCGGCTGACAGCCGATCAGCAGCACTTGCGCTGGGTACTGGCCGGTGAGCTGCGCGAGCGAGAGCACTTCCTGGAAACCGGTCTGGTGCAGGCTCATCTTTTTCGCGCCAAGAAAACGCGGCACCTCGTCGTCGCGCACCAGCTTCAGCGTGCCGGGGGCCAGGCCGTAGTCGATCGCGTCGAAGATCAGCAGGCGGTCGGCCTCCTGCACGTGCTGGATCAAATAGAGGCCCTGCGTGCCCCCATCCACCAACGACACGTGCGGCGCGAACTGATGGCGCTGCTGGAGGGCTTCGACGCAGCGCACGCCGAAGCCCTCGTCGGCCCACAGCAGGTTGCCGATGCCGAGCACGCAGATGGAGGAAGGTGGGGGGTCACCGCTGGGGTGACAGGCGGTTTTGGGCGAAGTGGGACACATGCGGGAACTCCAGGCAATTAGTGGGGAAAGGAGGCGGCCGCGCGCAAGCGCTTCCAGGCGTGGGAGCTGTCCCAGGCGGCTTGCTGCGCGAGCCAGAAGCCCGCGTCCACGTGGAACACGCGCGCGCAGCGGATCGCGGTGTCGGGCGACATCGCGCGCTGGCCGTGCACCAGCTCGTGCAGCCGGCAGCGCGAGAGGCCCAACAACCGCGCGGCCTCGCTCTGGTTGAGCGAGAGCGGCTGTAGGCAGGTGCGCGCCAGCAACCGCCCCGGATGCGTGGGTACGCGCAGCGGCACGCCCACCGGCGGCAGGGCCGGGGCGAGCTTGAGGGCGGTTGCGCGGCGCATGCTCACTCTTTGAACGTGCGGTGGCCAGAAATCATCGTGGACACGATGCTTTGGCGGCCCATGATGTCTTCGCGGATCGCGGCGTATACGTGCAGAGTGATGAAGATTACCATCGCCCACATGCCCATGCGGTGCCAGGTGTGCACGTCCTGGCTCTGGCCGAACAGCGGGATCACCCAGCCGAACAGACGCTCCTGCCACGAGCCCATCTGAGAGCCCTCGCCGTACAGCGCGAAGCCGGTGATGATCATGAACAGCGAGATCATCAGGTATCCCGCGAACATGGCGAAGCGCGCCAGCGGGTTGTGGCCCACGTAGCGGCCTGGCCGATCCGACAGGAAGGCGTACCAGCGCAGCATGATCAGCACCTCGCGCCAGTAGGCCTTCTGGAACACCGGCACCCAGAATAGCTCGCGCGAGTGGTGGTTGCCCACCAGCGCCCAGTAGGCGCGGCCCAGCAGGCCGACCGCCATGATGTAACCGGCCGCGAAGTGCGCGAAGCGGATGTAGCCCATTAGGTAGTGGGCGCTGGCCTCGCCGGGCATCGTCGGCAGTGGCCTGCCAATGAAATAGCCGGTGAGGCACAGCACGAGGATGGCCCCCACGTTGATCCAGTGCCAGACGCGCACCGGCGCCTCGTACACGTAGACCGACTTGGTGACTTGGCCGTGCTGCACGGCGCTGTCGTCGACGCCGGTGACGTCGGCCAGGCGATGCTGCGCCAGTTCTTGCGTGGACAGGGTGGACATGCTTTGCTCCTTTGCGGTGCGCTCGGGCACGGGTTCAGGCGGCCAGCTGGCCGAACAGATAGACCCCGGCCACCCCGAGCGCGGCGCCCAGGCCGCCCAGGGCGATGCCGCAGCGCCCGGCCAGCCAGCGCCGTATGGCCAGGCCGATGCAGACGCCGCCGACGTGCAGCACGGCGGTGGTGAGCAGGAAGCCGACGGCGTAGCCCGCGAAGCCCGATTCGGGCGTTTCGGAGCCGTGGGCCAGGCCGTGCAGCGAGGCTGCCGCGACGATCAGGCCCAGGCCGATGTCCGGGGGCATGGAGCGGCGCGCCACCAAGAGCATGGCGCCGAACAGCATGACTGAGAGGGAGACGCCGTGCTCCAGGTAGGGCACGGTCACGCCGAGCATGCCCAGCGTGGCGCTGAAGACCAGAGCGAACATGAAGGTGGCCGGCCCCTGCCAGGCCTTGTGGGACGGCAGGACCGAGACGGACCAGATGCCCACGGCCACCATGGCCAGCAGGTGGTCAGGACCGAAGGGGTGGACCAGGCCTTCCATCAGGCTGCTGGTGCCATGGCCGGGGTGTGCGTGGGCGGCGGTGGCCAGGCCACCCAGCAGGGCCAGGGCGGCGAAGCGGCGGGCGCGACGTTGTATCGTGTGGTTCATCGGGGGATTCTCGTTTTTTCTCGTTTGTGGAGTGGATCAGCGCACGGCCACGCGCGCCATCTCGCGGCCTTCCTCGCTCATCACGTGGGTCGAGCAGGCTAGGCAGGGGTCGAAGCTGTGCAGCGTGCGCAGGATCTCCAGCGGTTGCTCGGGGTTGACCATGGGCGTGTTCATCAGCGAGGCCTCGAAGGCGCCGATCTGGCCCTTGTGGTCGCGTGGCGAGCCGTTCCAGGTGGTGGGCACCACGCACTGGTAGTTCTCGATCTTGCCGTCCTTGATGCGGATCCAATGGCCCAGCATGCCGCGCGGCGCGGCTACCGTGCCCACGCCCTTGGCCTCCTTCGGCCAGGTCCTTGGGTCCCACTTCTCGATGTTGGCCGTGCTGGTGTCGCCGGCCTTGATGTTGCCGACGAGCTGCTTAAAATCGTCCATCATCAGTTCGGCGGCGTACTGGCTCTCCAGCGCGCGCGCAAGCGTTCGGCCAATGGTGGTGGGCAGCAGCTGCTTGGCGCTGTACTTCGTCTCGGGCATGCCCAGCGCTTTCGGAATCGTGCTGTTGATCGCCGCCGCGGCCGCGTCCACCTGCTGCTTCACGCGCTGGCAGAACTTGTTGCCCTGCGTGGCGTGCGCATAACCCAGGATGTAGCGCGAGAGCGGGCCCACCTCCACAGCGTGGCCACGCCAGCGCGGCGATTTGATCCACGAGTACTTGGCCAACTCGTCGAGGTTCTCGATCTTGGTGCGCGTGCCCTTGAAGTTCGGGCCCTCGGGCGTGTAATTGGCCTCGGTCACGCCGTCCCAGGGGTGCAGGCCTTTGTTCTCGTCGTCGTACTTATACCAGCTGTGCGTCACGAACTCCTGCACCTGCTCGGGATCTCGTGGATCGATCTCCAGGATCTTGTTCCAGTCTCCATCCAGGATCACGCCACCGGGCAGCTGATTCGTGCTGTGGTCGTATGGCACTTTCTCGTAGGAGCCATAGTCGGCCACGTTGGTGGCCGACAGGCCACCGCCATAGAGCCACCCGGCCTCTTTGTAGATGGTGCCGATGGCAAGCACGTCCGGCACGTATACGTTGTTGTTGAAGTCAATCATTTCCTGGATGCGGGCCTGAACGAAGTTCAGGCGCTCCATGTTGATCGGCGCACCGGCCGCACCGTCGCCGTCGATGTTGATCGCGCAGGGCACACCGCCTACCAGGTAATTGGGGTGAGGGTTCTTGCCACCAAAGATGGTGTGCACCTTGACCCACTCCTTTTGCAGGTCGAGCGCTTCCAGATAGTGGGTGACAGCCATCAGGTTCGCCTCAGGCGGCAGCACATAGGCTTTGGAGCCCCAGTAGCCATTGGCAAACGGTCCCAACTGACCGCTTTCAACAAAACGCTTCAGGCGGATCTGCACGTCGCGGAAGTAGCCTGGCGAAGACAACGGGTGCGAGGGCGAGACCATCTGCTGCAGCTCGCTGGTCTTCTTGGAGTCGGCGTTCAGCGCCGAGACCACGTCCACCCAGTCGAGCGCGTGCAGGTGGTAGAAGTGCACCGCGTGGTCGTGCACCTGCAGCGTCTTGGCCATCATCTCGCGGATCAAATGGGCATTGAGCGGAATGCGGATGCCCAGCGCATCCTCCACCGCGCGCACCGAAGCGAGCGCGTGGCAACCCGTGCAGACGCCACAGATGCGCTCCACGAAGGCCCAGGCGTCGCGCGGGTCGCGGCCTTTGAGGATCACCTCCAGGCCACGCCACATGGTGCCGGTGGAGACGGCATTGCGGATCACGTTGTTGCTGTCGAGGTTGACCTCGCAGCGCATGTGGCCCTCGATGCGCGTCACCGGGTCGACGACGATGCGCCGGCCGGTGTTGTCCATGCGAAAGCCTTGAGTTTCGTAAGCACCCATGTTCTTGTTCCTCGGTCGTGTCAGTGGTTGGCGGGTGTCTTCTCGCCAGCATTGGGGTTGCGCGCGTTGTCGCGGGCGCGCTTGGCCACCGAGATGGCGGCGTGCGCCGCCACGGCCGCCCCCACCACGCCGGCGGCGGTACCACCGATCTGGTCGGCATTGGCCTCGATGCCGAAGGCGTGGATGTCGGTCAGGCGGTCGTAGAACGAGCCCTTGTCCCAGAAGCCGTCTTCGGAGCACCCAATGCAACCATGGCCAGCCTTGATCGGGAAGCTCGTTCCCTCGTTCCACTGCACGGTGGAGCAGGCATTGTAGGTGGTCGGACCTTTGCAGCCGACCTTGTAGAGGCAGTAGCCTTTGCGCGCAGACTCGTCGTCCCAGGCTTCGACAAACTGTCCGGCGTCGAAGTGCGGCCGGCGGTAACACTTGTCGTGGATGCGCTGGCTGTAGAACATCTTGGGGCGGCCCTGGCGGTCCAGCTCGGGCACGCGGTCGAAGGTGAGCATGTAGGTAATCACGCCCGTCATCACTTCGGGGATGGGCGGGCAGCCCGGCACCTTGATGATGGGTTTGTCGGTGATCACCTTGTGGATCGGCGTGGCCTGCGTCGGGTTCGGCTTGGCCGCCTGCACACATCCCCACGACGCGCACGAGCCCCAGGCGATGATGGCCTTGGCGTCTTTCGCCACATGCTTGAGCTTTTCGACGAAGGGTTTGCCCGATTGGATGCAAAACATGCCATCTTCGTTCAACGGTGGGTTGCCTTCCACGGCGAGGATGTATTGGCCTTTGTATTTCGTCATGATCTCTTCAAGGATCGCCTCGGCCTGGTGGCCGGCGGCGGCCATGAGGGTGTCGTCGTAGTCCAGCGAGATCATGGACAGCACCACGTCTTTGGCCAGCGGGTGCGCGCTGCGGATGAAGCTCTCGGTGCAGCAGGTGCACTCCAGACCGTGCAACCACAGCACTGGCGTGCGGGGCTTGTTCTCCATGGCGTGCGCGATCTGCGACACGAAAGACGGCGCCAGGCCCAGCGAGGTGGCCGTGAGCGAGCAGTATTTGAGAAAGCTGCGGCGCGAAATGCCTTTGCGGCGCATGACCTCGTAGAAGGTTTCCATGACGGGTTGTCTCCGGTGTCTTGTTGTGGGCGAGGGATAACACGCTGATTTGCTAGCCGCGTCTCAGTCCGCTCAATGGCTGATCATAGCAAGTTGTGTGCCAGACCGGCCCATAACCGGGAATACCCTAGGGGATGTGTTTAAGTGGTTGTTTTCAAAGGGAGGAAATGCGTGCCGTGATTGATCTGGAGCAAAGCCAATCGTTGAAATGAAAGAGATTCTTTCGATTAATCAATCAATATGAAATGTAATGTTCCGCATGGTCGACGGCACAACTTCACGCCACGTACCTCCTACACTGGCCGCCGCGGATTTTCCGCGGATAAAACAATTGGAGCGGTTTTTGAAAAAACGTTGATCGTTGCCGCCGTTGTCATCAATCTCGTTGGCCTGCACCCCTGCGCCACCGTCACAGTATGGGCGACGCCAATCAGGACGCAGTAGCCAAGACGTTTGCCGCGCCAAAGGACAAGCGGCTGTGTAGATCTATCGCAATGAGTCGATGGACGCGGCGGTGAAGATGGATGTCGAACTCGACGGTAAACCGCAGGGGCAGACCGCTATAACGACGCTCCTCTGCAAGGAAGTCGCGTCTGGCAAGTGCGTTGTTGTCTTTCACTGAAAACTGACCCAAAGGGGGGGCGTCCGCCCCCACCCACTTTAAAGCAATGCAAGTCCTGCCGGATGGGCTTCATTGGCCCTAAACACTAAGATTCCGACACTCCCGGCGCAGCAGCCAGTTGTCGATATCTTCGTTCTCGGCGTCCGTCTTACTTCGCGGAACATGCCCATCTCCATGTCGTACAGGAGGTGGCAGTGGTACGCCCAGCGCCCGAGAGCATCAGCCGTAACCCGATAACTGCGTTTGGAGCCCGACGTACCGATAGCAGGCTTGGCTGACCTTAAACGCTTCGCAGGCTAGCCGGATCGATACGCCGAGATCTTGCACGGCACATCGGGCCATCTCACGGCGGCGACATGGCCTCACCACTTTTTCGAGCGCCTCCGTCACGATCTCAGCCTTGAGCCTCACCTCGACGTACATCTAGTGCCGCCGCGCGGTCTTGGCCCCCTCCTTCTTCGCACCATCGGCGACACGTCCATGCCTCCGTACTGGGAACGCGACTTGTAGAAGGTTGCCGAGCTGATGCCCAACTTGCAACACAGTTCAGGCTGCGCAAGGCCAGTTTCCACGCGATTGGTAACTTCGATGATCTGGCTGTCTGTGGATCTTGACTTCTTCATGCTGGAGAACTCCTCAATGAGAAAATTCTACTACTGGCTGCAACGCTATTGCGGGGGGTACCGCCGCGGGATTTTTTATGACTTTACATACGATCTGGGAGCGATGCCTACATGGAGCTGCGACACCTTAAGTGCTTTCTGGCCTTAGCCGAGGAGTTACATTTCACCCGCGCCGCTGAACGACTACATATCGAGCAACCCCCGCTTTCACGGGCCATCAAGGAGCTTGAAGACGAGATGGGCGTGATCCTCTTCGACCGAGATCGGCGTGGAACACAGTTGACGCCTGCCGGCTCGGCTTTCTTGCTCGACGTGCGCAGGCTGTTCACCGTTTTGGAGCAGGCTTCGGAAAACGCCAAGGCTGTCGCAGCCGGTCTGAAAGGGTGCCTGCGCATCGCCATATCTGATGGTTCGGTCGATCGGCGACTGTCTTCGTTCCTCGCCCGTTGCCGTGAAGAAGAACCCGAGATTGAAATACGACTCTCCGAGGTTCCCCTGGCTGAACAGTTGCGTGGCCTACGATCCGGTAATTTCACGATAGGGTTCGCGCACACGGCCGATGTGGGAGAAGGCATTGTCACCGAACCAATCTGGCAAGACCCGTTGATGATTGCGGTGCCTGCCCGCCACGAGTTGCTTGCCCACAAGGCGATTCCGCTTCACAAGCTTGGAGATCATCCCCTGATCTTTTGCGACCCTCAAGTGTGCGAAGGGTACTGCCGTGAACTGACTCGCCTTCTGCGACCACTGGAGCGAGAGCCGAACATTGTCGAGCACGCATCCTCTCTGGACATGATGCTCACCTTGGTAGGCGCCGGCTATGGCATAGGCTTCACCACGGCCGCGAGAATTGCCACCAGTCAGCGTTCAGATGTCGTCGCCCGACCTTTGGCAGTGGATTCGGCCATCATCACAACCTACTTGCTGCGCCTAAGCGACGACGATTTGTCGCCGCCGCTAGAGCGGTTTATCGCCCGGCTACGCTCGCAAACGGAAGTATGAGGTGCTCTCTCAGCGCCTGCATCTTGCTTGGCTGATGCGCCAACACTGAATCCCCCAGTATCCTAGACACTGGCGAGTCTCTCAAAGTACTGCTTCTCGTAGTCTACCGGCGAAAGCCAGCTATTGTAACCGTAGCGATGCTTCGGGATGTAAAACATCTGGATATAGTCGAACACGTTCTGCCGGGCACTGCAGTTGTAGATCTTCCGCCTGATCCGGGCCCGAAAGAGGCTGCGGCCACAGTGCCGAACACCAGGAAATCGTTGAGTGCCTGCACCTTGGCACGTTCGGGCGCAGCGTAGCAGTCGGTCACCAGGGCCGTCGCGCCGATAAAGCCGAAATTCCAGCCCACGCCCAGCAGGATCAGCGAGCCCCAGAAGTGCAGAAGTTCGAGCCCGGCCAAGGCCAACAGGCCCGAGGCCCCAATCAAAACCAGTCCGCACGCCGTGATGGCGATCTTGCCGAAACGCGCGATCTGGCGGCCGGTGAAGAAACTCGGCGCGAACATGGCCAGCACGTGCCACTGGATGCCCAGCGCCGCCTCGCCCACGGTGTGGCGGCAACCCACCATCGCCATCGGCGCGGCGGTCATGATGAAGGCCATCAGGCCGCAGGACACGATGCCCGCCGGGACGGCCACGACGAAACCTGGACTGCGCGCGATCACCGCCAGCGGGCGCGCTGGGCCTGCGACGGCGGCCGGCTGGGGTGGCGGCATGCGCAGCATTAGCAACAGCGGCAAGGCCAGCAGCGCCAGGCCTGCCTGCCCCAGGAAGCTGCCAGCGAACGGCGCCATGGGCCAGGCGTCGCGCGTCCAGATGACGACCTGCGGGCCAATAACCGCGGCGATCAGGCCGCCGATCATGATGCGCGAGATGACGGTGGGGCGCTGCGGCGGCGGCACCGCATCGCTGGCCGCGAAGCGGTAGCTCTGCACGCTCGCACCGTAGAAGCCGGCCATCGCCGTGCCCTAGCAAAAGGTCTCGAAGCTGCCCCATAGCGCGTCCAAGGCAGCGATTAGCCCGGAAATCGAACCCAGCAGCGCCCCCAACGCGTAGGCCGCACGCCGGCCCAGACGAAGCATCAGCAGGGCCGCAGGAATGGTCGAAAGCGCCAACCCCAGGTTGTAGAGGTTGACCGGCAGTGTGGCCAGCGAAAGGGTACTGGCCAGCATCTGGCCCACGATGCCGCCCGGCGAAATGATGATGGGTGGCGCGGCGTCGCCCAGAGATTGGGCGGCCATTAGCAGTCCCACCTTGCGGCGAGCATCTGTCGCAATTGGCGGTGGCAGCAAAGCAGGTGGAGTCATGAAGGAATCAGGAATGTGCTGTCAGGCGAACCCACACCTCAGCATGAGAACACCGGCCGGAAGACCTGCTGCACTTCCTACCTCGGAGGAAGTGCCTTGACCTATTTATTAGTTTATACTACATTAGATAAACATTAAATACAGGCTACCATGACGGTTGACAAGAAGGATCAGTCGTTTCTACAGGACGGCGCGACCAAGGCCACGGGCATGCTGCGGGCAGTCGGCAATGAGCATCGTCTGCTCGTTCTCTGCCTGCTGATCGAGCATGGCGAGATGACCGTCGGCGCCCTGCACGAAAACGTGGCGCTGAGCCAGTCCGCCTTGTCCCAACACCTGGCCAAGATGCGCGAGGAAGGTCTCGTGACCTACCGGCGCGAGTCGCAGACCCTGCACTACCGTATCGACAACCCCGACGTGGCCAAGCTCATCGCCACGCTCAAGGCCATCTTCTGTCCCTGATCCACCCTCGGAGGCCATTGCCATGTCCCTGAAATCCATCTCGCCCCAAGCTGCCAGCGAACTCATGAACCAGGGTGCCGTTCTGGTGGACATCCGTGCGGCGGACGAACATGCCCGTGAGCGCATCGCGCAGGCACGCCATGTGCCGATGGACCGCTTGCGAAGCGGCGGCCTGCCGCTCGACGGCGCTTCGGCAATCATCTTCCACTGCCGCTCGGGCAACCGGACGCGGGTGAACGCCCCGACGCTGGGGGCATGCACGGCCTGCGAGGCCTACGTGCTTGAAGGCGGGCTGGACGCCTGGAAGAAGGCCGGCCTGCCCGTCGTGGCGGACGCCTCTCAACCCCTGGAGCTGCAACGGCAGGTGCAGATCGCGGCGGGGTCTTTGATCGTGCTGGGTACAGTGCTGGGCGCCACGGTCTCGCCTTGGTTCCATGTACTTTCGGGCTTGGTGGGCGCTGGGCTGGTCTTCGCCGGTGTCTCGGGGTTCTGCGGGCTTGCGCGCCTGCTGATGCACATGCCCTGGAACCGCCGCGCGCTGGCTGGCTGAGCCTACGGGTGGAGCAGAGATTTCTCCACTCGGCCGTCGGCCGGTAAGAACATGCAACGGCAAGATCTTTTAATTTTGAGTTAATCCCGCGCGAACACCATCTGAAATTAGAGAACGACCGACAAAACATCCGACCAAAAGGAGCTTGGATGAAATCAAGCGGGTCATGCTTCAGCGAGGCAAAGGCACCGTGAAAATCGAGCCCTTCTTTGATAAGGACAGCAGCACCTTCAGCTACATCGTGCTGGACACAAAAAGCGGTCATTGCGCCATCATCGACAGTGTGCTCGGTTACGACCCCAAGTCCGGCTGCACCTCGCGCGCCGGTGCGGATCACATCGCTGAGCGCGTGCGAGAACTAGGGGCGAGCGTCCAGTGGATTCTGGAGACGCATGTGCACGCCGATCACCTGAGTGCGGCGCCGTATCTTCAGTCGCTCCTGGGTGGACGAATCTGCATCGGGGCGAACATCCGCGCCGTACAGCAGGCGTTCGGCCAGCTCTTCAACGCAGAGCCGGAGTTTGCACGTGACGGCCGGCAGTTCGATCGTCTGTTCGAGGACGGCGAGACCTTCATGCTCGGTACGCTGCGGGTGCAGGCCATGCACACCCCCGGCCATACTCCCGCCTGCATGACCTATGTAGTCGAGAACAACGCGACACCTAACGCGCCTGCCGCGGCCTTCGTGGGTGACACGCTGTTCATGCCCGACTATGGTACGGAGCGCTGCGACTTTCCTGGTGGCGACGCGCGCACGCTGTTCCGCTCGATCGGCCGCGTGCTGTCGCTGCCGCCGGACACCGTGCTCTACATGTGCCACGACTACCGTCCCGGCGGGCGCGAGCTTCAATGGAAGACCACGGTGGCCGAGGAACGTGCGCACAACATCCATGTGCGCGACGGCATCACCGAGGAGGACTTCGCGGCCACGCGCGAGCAGCGCGATGCCACGCTCGCCATGCCCGTGCTGCTGCTTCCTTCGGTACAGGTGAACATGCGGGCCGGCCAACTGCCCCCCGCAGAATCCAACGGCATCCACTACCTCAAGATTCCCATCGATGCGCTGTGAGGGCGCCGAGCGACTGCGGGGACAATTTCCGGCAAGGAGAAATGGTATGGACGCCTCCCACCGGTGAGCGGTGATGGCCTTGAAAGAAGTTAAGAAGGGCGAACCCTCACAGGCCGACAGCACCAAAGTGCTCAAATGGGAAATACAGGGTTTTCCAAGCCACCGGAGGATCCGTCATGAAGCTTACGCCAGTGAGTATAGACATTGCAAAAAGCGTTTTCCAAGTGCATCACGTGGATGAAGGGACAGGAGAAATCGTGAATAAGCCGATTAAGCGAGCGAAGTTCCTTGAGTACTTCGTGAATCGAATGCCTTGCCAGATTGGCATGGAAGCGTGCGGTGGAGCTCATCACTGGGCGAGGCAGCTTACCAAGATGAGGCATCAGGTGAAGTTGATGCCAGCGGAATATGTGAAGGCGTTCAATATCCGGAGCAAGAATGACGCGACTGACGCGCGAGCGATCTGGCTGGCGGTGCAACAACCTAGCAAAGCAGTCGCAGTGAAGACAGAAATGCAGCAAGCGATGCTGGCGTTGCATCGAGTACGTGAGCAATTGGTGAAGTTTCGCACGATGCAAGTCAATTCATTGCGAGGATTGTTGACGGAATATGGTGAGGTCATGGGCAGAGGACGAGCGGCGCTTGATAAGGCCATACCCGAGATTCTTGGACGGATCTCTGAGCGATTGCCTGCAGTATTGGCCGACACCCTTCGCGAGCAATGGAACGGGCTTGCAATGTTAGACAAGCAAATTGCTGATATCGAACGCAGGATGCGCGAATGGGCCAAGGAAGATAAAGCGGTGAAGGCAATCAAGGAGATTCCTGGTGTTGGGTTGCTGACCGCAACGGCAGCGGTGGCAATGATGGGCGAGGCGAAGGCCTTCAGGTCTGGGCGTGAGTTTGCGGCGTGGGCTGGGCTTGTGCCACGGCAGACGGGTTCGGGTGGCAATCCGTTCCTATATCGCCAGAACACTTGAAACCCCTTCGCAAACGGGAGGCGTCCATATAAATGAAATGATCCCCGTGTCCCAAGTCCTTTTAATGACATGCGCGATGGTGTGCGTCAGTCCGGGCAAATCAATGATTGCCGACCTGCTGCGTGCCTGGCTCAGTGAGCGACAGATAGGGGTTATTCGGCGGTACTTCCGCGAAAATCTCATTGGCCTGATCCAGCAGGTAGCCATGCAGGCGCCGCGTCTTACGCGGCCCTGAAACCTTGCATGTCCAGACGTTCAGCCCGTTCGGCTGCTTACGATGCACCTGAAGCTTCTCAAAGCACTTCTGCACCCACCGCCACTCGGGCAAATCCGCCTGTTTCGCCAGTACCGCGACCTGCGGGTGCTCCTGAGCATACCGCTGAAAAATCCCCGGGCTGACCAGGTATGCGGTATCTGCGACGGTATGCACGAGTGCCCTCGCGTCGTTGATGACCAGCTTGTGTGTCTGGAGGCGATTGCGCAGCCAGGCAATGAAGTGCTCTCCCGAGAGGGGCGGTGCGTGTTCGGCGGATAGCGCGGCCATATTCTCGGCGTCTGCCGGCGGATCGAATGTATCCTGCTTGGCTGCCCGGGCCGGGCTGGCGGGCTCGTTCAGCGCGTCGGCGCCGGGAGCGCCATTCACGCTCTCCAATAGGCTCAACATCGCGTCTACACCGTCGGCAGGCTGGGTCGCTGGGTCTTGAGGCTGGGGTGTTGCCGAATGGTCTTTATCCCCCGCAGGTGACAACGAGTCGGTCACTGGCGTGGTTGGCGGTGGCTCTGCTACAGGCGCATCGCCACTTTGTGGCATCACAGCCCCGGCGAATGGGTAAGGCCGCTCGTGGGCCTCCCAGATCGACGCCGGCGCCAGGCGCAGCAGCGTGAAGGCGTGCGACCAGCCGCTGTCACTGGTGACGGTGGCCCGCCAGATCGCCTTGCCGTCAGGCGTGGACAGCGCGATATCGTGGTCTTGGAGCACATCGAAGACGGCGGTGTTGCTACTGGGGATACCATCGATCCCTTGCGACAAGAGGTGCGCGCGCAGCTTGTCCGAGACCGTCTTGCTGACCAGCCAGAGCGCATCGTCCGTCAGCCAGCCGTCTGCGGGGCCCGCTTGGTTGAGCTTCAGTTCTTCGCGCAGCAGGTAGCGCAAGCCGGCCAGTAGTTTGCGCTGCAGCGCATGCTTTGGCACGGCCATGGCTTTGCTCGGGTCGCCACCAAGCGATTCAGACACTGATGCCTGATCGGCCTTGGTGACCAGCTCACCCAGCACTCCGGCGTGCTCGTACTGGCCGGCCAGCACGTACAGCAAAGGCCACCACAGATCCGGGTACTGGCTGAGCCAGTCCAGGATGTTGCGGTCAAGCACCCGAATATAGAGCAGCCCCGTGGCCGCACCGTGCAGCCGGTATTCACGGTCCTCGCGGTAGCGGAAGCGGTATGGCTGTTGCAGCGAACCATGCCAAGGGTGCCAGACACTGCCGTCAGCGTACTCGACGTGCAGGTCGACGGCGATCTTGCCAATGTCGTGGAGCAGCGCCGCATAGGCGGTTGCCGCTGTCCAGGCTTCCGACTGGGCTGCTTGGTCTTCCGGGGTTGCACCAGCCGGCAATAGATGGGACTGCCGCAGTTTCAGGCTGTAGGCGACGATCTCCAGGCCGTGGTCCAGCATGCCGCCCGGGTAAGCGTGGTGGTGGCTTTCGGAAGCGGGAAACTGCTGGACCAGCTCGGCGTAGCGTTCCAGCGGCGTGCGGTACAGGGTGGCGAACTGCTTGCGCGAGAGTGAGGTGCGCTGCCAGATATGTTCCAGCAGCTTCTGCCGGCGCGGGGTGGCCAGCAGCGATGCGGCCGACTCGGGCCGCATCAACCCTTTCGGGAGGTCGGATGCGGGTGGTGGCGTTGGAGCGGTAGCGACCGCGGGCCGTTTTCGCTGGAACAGGGAAAGCATGTGGGTGTCCTGATGACGGGCCGATCGGGAGGCCTTTTGGCCTTTTCGAGGTAGGGCCTTTCCCCTTGCACCCCGTTCCCTTGCCATTTCGGCCCTCTGGCCTTTCACCGTTTCTGTATAGCGGGGCACGGGATGCGATTCCAGCGTCAATGGGGAACTCGGTGGAATGGATTGGACGGCGAGCCGGTGCTGGTCGCGCTCTATGCTGAGTGGACGCCGCTTCCGCCGGGCAGGTTCTCGAAAGGCGACAAAGTTGACAAAAGCGACAATAGAGACTAGAGTGAATCCTGTCTCAAACCTGCCTGGGAGATCACCATGCCCAATGCCATTGAATTCATTGCCGATCGCCTGCCGCGCGTCACGGTGGAGGATGTGCGCCGCTTCGCGGATACCGTCGAAATCCGGGATGCGCCGGCTTTCGCGGCCGAGTTGCAGGCTTTCATTCACGAGCGCGTGGAGGCGGTGAAGCTGCCCGCCAACTTGGACGGAGAGACGGTGGGGCAGGCCCTGGCACGCAAGGCGGCCGCGCTGCGCACCGAAACGCGCTGGGCACCGACTGAAACCGACGTCCAGCGAGGCCGCGCCGTGTTGCTGGAAGCCTTCAACCAGCCGCATAACCTGCCGATCCCCGAGTACGCCAAGCTGGCGGACAAGTCGCGCCAGCAGATCTACAAGGACATCCTCGCCCGTCGGCTGTTGGCGCTGAACGTGGGGCCGCGCGGTCAGAAGCTGCCCGACTGGCAGCTCGACCCGGTAAAGCAGCAGTTGACCCAAACCGTGCTTCAGGAGGTCGAGGGCATCGACCCCTGGACGATCTACCGCGCGCTGTCCGAACCGCTCGAAGGCTTGGGCGGCCGCTCGCCGGTGGATGCGGTGACGCACAGCACGATCGATGACGTGGCCGATGCCGTGTTCAACGTACTGGGCGTTCAGGTGCATTGAAGCGAGATCGCCATGAGCCACGAGCTGCCTTCGTTCCTGATCGATGCCGGTGAACTGCTCCAGCATGTGAGCCGCGTCGTCTATCGGGGCAGCCCGCTGTACTATGGCCGCAGCAGCACCAATCGCTACGATGACCCGGCGCGGGCCTACGGCGTGCTCTACCTGGGGCGCGACCTGCCCACGGCGCTGATGGAGTCGGTGTTTCATAAGCACCAGTGGCTTGCGGACACGAAGCGCTCGATCGCGCTGAAAGAAGTCCAGGCCCGGATGGTGCGCGCAGTAGGCGTGATGGACGATGTGCTCTTGGCCGACCTCACGGCGCCGGGCGTCATGGCGGGCTACTTCGGCCTGAACCTGGAGCAGTTGGCCAGCCGCGACTACACGCACACGCAGCAAGTGTCCGCCCAGGTGCATGCAATTCTCGGAGACGACGGCCAAGCGCTGTTCGACGGGGTGCTCTATCCGTCGCGCAACAACTATCCCGCCAAGAGCATCGCCCTGTTCGAGCGTGCGGCAGCAAAGGTAGGCGTTGTCGATGACATCGACCTGGTGGACCATGTGGACTGGCCGCACTTCGTTGCCACGTATCGCGTCGACGTGGAGCCTGACCCCGGCCCGGTGGAACCGGATGACGAAGCGTCATGAAGCACTTTGAAGCCCGCAGCAGAATGAAATGGACCAAATTGGAATAGGCATCCCTCAGTAGCAGGAGACGACCATGAGCACCACGACCCGCATCAGCACTGCGGAACGCCTCGGCCGCGCCCTTGGCCGCGGGTGGCGCGCCTATGCGCGCAGCGAACGTCGGGCGTCGAACTGGTTGGTGTCCAAGGGTGTGCCGTTGGCTGCCGCCGCCGCGCTGCTGTGGGCCGGCAAACTGGCTGTCCTGGGGCTGCTGCTCTACGTTGCTTTCTGGCTGGCGTTGCTGCTGGTCGCGCTGGTGTTTGTGGCCCGGGGGCACGATACCGTCGAATGGGAGCCGCCCGAACCAGAGTGGCGGCACGGGCACGCCGGTTTTGGCCTCTATACCCACGATGAGTATCGGATAGATTCACATGATCCATCTGATGAGACCTAGCGAAGAAGCAAGGCACTACTTCCTCTTGCTGGGTGTCGATGCCCACTTCATAGCGCCGCCAAAGGCCATGTCGGCGGCTTTGCCGCCGGCCGCTTTGGCGCCTGCCGTACCAGCAGCAAGCCCTTGCAACATGCCCCCCACGGCGTAGCCCGCCCATCCCAAGGCGGTTACCCAGAACAAGGGCAGCACGATGAACATCGTCGCCATGACGAAATTCAACAGCATGTCTCCGAAGGCATTGTTGAGGCCCATGACCGGATCGAAATTCGTATGCGGCCGGTTCCATCCCCAGCCCCATCCGTAGAGCGCGTCCAGAATGGTGCTGTCGATCCAGCGCGCGAGTTGGAACCAGAAATCCACGAAGAACAGCGCAAACTGCACCACGCTGACCGTCACGAGTGTTTTCAGGTTGTAGGTGCTAACCATGAGCACCACCGGAATGCAGACAACCAGCGCCATCTTCAAGAGCGCCAGCACCATCGGAAGAGCCTGGCGCATTGCATCCATGGAGGGGAAGTAGCCCAGCGAGCCTACCGCCAGTCCTACGTCGGCCGCCGCCCGGGTGATGATGTTTGGGTCGGTCATTTCGATCTGGCCACCGTAGTCCGTATAGACGCTGCCTTGGTTCAGCTTCTGCTGTCGCGGTGACGCGATCGCGCGGATCACCGAATCGTCCACCTCGGCACGGCTCAGGAAGCCAGCCCAGCCCGCCAGGCGATTGAGCAGGCTCGGGTCCACCTGACCCAGCAAGCGTGCCCGCAGTCCATTGCTGCCATCGGCCCACCATTGCCTGCAGGTCGGATAGCCGCCGCCGCTGGCCACCTGCGCAAGCCCTGCGTCGCGCGTGCTGTCATAGGGCCAGTCCTCGCGCGGGGTGCTGGAACGGTATGTGTCGTAGTAGCCGTTCGTGTCCGTGAAGAAGCGTGAGCCGATCCAGGTTACGTCGTGCAGCTGCTGCTCATCGAGTTGAGGCCGCTGCATGAACAATTTCGCCCGCGCAGCCCCATAGCAATCCCGCGAGAAATCCGCTACTTCCTGAGCCAACACTGGGTCGTCAATGCGAGTCGCGTCGATCTCCATGCGCATCTGCCGCAGGTCCGTGCCGCACGGGATCGCTGCCACTGAAGCGCCCGTGACGGCGCGCGAGAGCGCGTGCATGAACGCCCACCACACCGGCACCTTCGCCGACTGGTTGTTGATGGTGCTGAAAGATTGCGACCAGCCGGTATTCGAGGGCTGCGGCACACTGACCTGGCATTGCGCCGAGCGCGAGCTGTCGTACTGGATGGTGTTGAGGTCCACGTCGATGAACGGGATGCCCGCGAACATCACCACCACGATGGCGACGAAGACCCGGTTCTCGATGCGGGCGGCGCTCAGCACGCCTTTATTGCCCTCGTCGGCGCCTTCTGCACGGGCCTTCAACCACTCCTGCACGATGATCGCCACGAAAGGCAGCGCGAAGACGCCGCTGGATACCAGCACGGCCCAGATGCCGTTGTTGACGATCCAGGACACCAGCGTAAGGTAATACTCCAGGTAGTCGGTCGTGAACAGAGTCATGGCCCGAATCTCCTCTCAGCCCTGCATCAACAGGCTGGCTTCCAGCGCCACGATGGCGACGACGCCTGCGATCTCGGTGCGCACCAGGCGGTGCCGCGCCTGGGCGTCGTCCTCACGTACCAGCAGCCGGCGGCGCATCCAGATCCACCCGTACACCGTCGCCCCGTATAGACACAGCCGCCACACGAATAAGTAACCCGCAGCGGCGGCGAGCCACCGCTCCCAGCCGGCAACGCTGCCGACCAGGTAGATGCCGGCGATGTTGGCCGCGACCGCGGCGGCAACGATCAGCACCGTCCACAGCAGCGCCTTCGCCGCGCGCCGGCTGAACAGCCAGCGCAAGGGGCGCCAAGTCATGCGCGCCGCGCTCATGGCCTGGCTCCTGGATTGCCCTTCTGCAACTGGTCGAGGCGGTCGGGTACCGGATCACCCTCGTAGATGCCGCGCGAGCCTGCCGCGCGCGTACCGTGCCGCTGGATGATGGCCATCGGTGAGTTGTTTGCCAGCTCGCGCCGAAGCTCCAGCTCCGTCTTCAGGTTGCGGATCTCCCGGTCGAGCGTGTCGCTCTCGTGGTTCACGGCCTTGACCGCGAGTTCGTTGGCTGCGACGTTGGGCTCCTTCTTGCCCGTGAGCAGCGTGCGCTGGAGCAGCAGCGCTTTTTCCAGCACCGACGACAGCGCCACCTCCGACGCGAGGCGCCGCGCCAGAAGGTCCTGGTCCGGCTCGTCGCGCAGCGCCTCGATCACGCCACGCGTGATTGGCAGCGACGTGCTGCCAGCCTCGCGCAGGTTCTCAAAGGTGGTAGTGCGCGTGCCGGAAACCAGCTCCTGAAGGACCTCCAGCTTCGCCTCGTACTCTTCCTGGATCAGCGGCGTCAGCCCGACGCCGGGCACCGTCTCGGTCTTGGTGCAGGAGTCGCAGGTGCGCTGCACCTGCTCTCCGAGGACCCGCGTGGCCCATTCGGTCGCCTGCTGCGGCGACGTCCAGGTCTGGCAGGACAGGCTCGCACAACTGGCGGACGCGATGGAGGATGTGTCCGTCACGCCACGACCGTTGACCAGGTTGTAGCCCGCGCGGGTGACGTCGCCGACCACCCGGATGGCGGACTGGCCTGCGCCACCAGCATTGCTGCCACCCACCCAGGGCACGCCGTCGTTGCCGCGGCGCGTCTCGGCCTGCTCGACGGCCGACACGGCATCGTTGCTGCCAACCGCGTCACGCAAGGCCATGCCTTCGGCCATCTGGCTCCAGCCAAGCTGGCCACCCGCTGTCTCGGCCATCTTCTCCGCCATGGCGCGGCACGTCAGCTTGGAGCGGTCGAAGTCCAGCCGCGCCTGCAGCACGCCGTTGGTCAGCAGGTTGTACAGGCCCGGATCGGCGCGCTGAATGATCAGCGCCGGCAGGGACGCTACCGCGCTGGTGGCGCTCTGGATTACGTTGCTCATGATCTGCTGAAAGCCGTTCGTGATGCCGTTGAGCTGATTGCGCAGCGTGGTCTGGATGCTCATGTCGCCGCAGATCAGGTTGCTGTTCCACCCCACACCGACCCCGATGGAGCGCATGCCGGCCGCGCGGCCCATGGACACCGCGCTGCCGCCGCCGATCGAGTACATGACGTCATCGCCAATGACGGGGCCGCTGTTCTGGTATCCGACCTGTGCCCACGCCAGGCCGCAGACCAGGGCGAGCGTGCCGGCCAGTGCCGTCGGGCGCAGCAGGCGGCACGCCTTGGTGGACAGGTTCTTCGGTTCAGGACGCTTCATCGTGGCACCTCAGAGGAAATCGACGCTGCCGAGGAACACCTGGCCCCGGCGTTCGCAGCACGCATACGGACGCCACAGCGCCCACGCGTAGTCGCCTTGCTGGGCTTGGGTCAGCGTGCCGCTGTGGGGGAACACCACGCAGGTGTTCGACAGGCGCGGCGTCAGTTCCTGCCACTTGCCGGTCGAGGCATCACCTTCCATCAGCGCGCCGGCCGGCCAGTAGCCATCACGCGCGTTGGCGAGCAGCGGCTGGTACACGTGCAACTGCCCGCGCCGCGTGACGACGTCACCGGCGCGCTGAGCCACGACCGCCCCGGATTTGTGGTCGTCGGTCTGGTGCAGGAAGCCGCCGCGCGGATAGACATTGCCCCAGAGGTTCATCGTGGTGCGCGCACCGACCTCGCGCCGGCCCGGGATCAGCGCCTCCGGGTAGGCCATCTCGGGCACGTTGTAGCGCCAGGCCAGCGTGTCCAAGGTGCTGAGCAGATACGGCATGAAGGCCGTTCCCGCGCCTTGGCAAAAATAGCCCGAGGACGAGGCGAACTGGTTGAACACCTCGCCGCCGGGATGGCCGATGACATCGGCGTTCTTGAATTTGGCGAGGTTGTTTTCGTGGTCTTCGTTGGTGGTGCCGTCGCCGCCTGCCTGGGCCGAGGCGTTCGGCATGCTCATCGCTCGCACTTCGACCCAGGGGTTCTCTCCGGTGTTGCTGTAGCTGGAGACGACCGCATCGGGGACGTAGTGCCGGACCTTGGTGGACGTGCGCACCGAGCAGCCGCCATAGGTGCAATACAGCCAGTAGCAGATGCCCACCACCCGGTACTCCAGGCAGTCCGGCGACATGACGGAGGACACGATGGTGACGGTGTTCAGGGCGTAGCTGCCCGTGGCGCTGACCAGCAGCAGCGAGGCCACGGCGACGCGCAGGCGGCGCAGCAGGTCGAATGGGCGATAGGTCACGGTTGCCTCCTCCGGTGCTGCTCGATGCAGGACACGGCCCGGGCCACGTCAGGCTCGCCATAGACCACATAGCGTTGGTCCACCACGACGGCCGGGATGGTCGTGACACCCAAACTCCATGCGTCGGTGATGCCCTGGTAGGCGGTGCCAATGCGGCGCTGAAGGTCGGTGCCGCCTTGGTTCAGGCGTTGCCGGACGATGGCTGCTGCGCGCTCGGGGTCGGCTGGCAGATCTGCGGAAAGCTCTGCTTCGAGCCCGGATGCCCGGTCCAGCTCGATCAGCCGCTCGCCGCCCATGGTCTTGACCGGGTGGCGGCTGTCGGTGACGACCACCACGTCGGCGGCGAACGCGGCCGGGCTGAATGCCGCGAACGACGCCGGCAGCACGATGGCCAGGCCAAGGGTTCGCCAGCCTGGTGCGAACCGGGTAAAAGCTCCTGGCATGTCTTGCACCCCGGAAGTTGATCAGGGCCATAGTCAAACGCCGAACCCCATGCGGCCCCAACAAACAATGCGCATCGCGGCCACCCCGCATACCTGCTTGTGTCGCCGCGCAGAAAAATGCGGAGGCCGAAGCCTCCGCGCTGATCAACGAAGCAGTACAACCCTTACAGCAGGCCGGACTCCGCAAAGGAGAACGGGGCACCCTGGCCGACGATGATGTGGTCCAGTACCCGCACATCGATGAGCGCCAGCGCGGCCTGCAGTTGCTGGGTCAGCATGCGATCCGCGCTCGACGGCTCGGAAATGCCCGAGGGGTGCTGGTGCGCGAAGACCACCGCGGCCGCATTCAACTGCAGAACACGCTGCACAACGACACGCGGATAGACCGAAGTCGCGTTGATCGTGCCCCTGAACAGCGGCTCGTAGGCCAGTACCTGGTGCATGCTGTCCAGGAACACAGCGACGAATATTTCGTTGGGCTCGGCCACCAGCTTCACGCGCAGGTAGTCGCGCACGGCCGTGGGGTCGAGGAGTTTCGGACCCGCTTTGAAAACCCGCTTCTCCAGCAGCGCAATGGCTTGCTGGATGATCCAGTCCTCGTGCTGGGCAGCGATGGCGGAAAGCGACTCCAGGCAGGAGTCATTGACGACGAAAGACATGGCGAACCTCCAAATGGTGAGATCGGAGGGCGCGCGCCCGGGGAGGGCAAGCCCTCCTGGGGAACGAACAAGGTGCATCCATCACCGCGGTGGCGGTGATCGTTCGCGGCCAGGATGCGAGGCGAACGGGTTGCGGTCAGCGCAGCGGACTGCGCCGTAGCCTTGAAGACCGGGGCTACCTGGGCATGTCGCCGACGACGTCGGCAGGCATTTCCGATGTGGGTATGGCGGCGGGATCGCCGGCCGCGAGCATGTCCATGGCCGACAGCAAGGCATCGCCCTCGATCGGGCCCTGCAGCAGGATCGCCTTGCCGGTTTCGCGATCGTGCAGCCGCAGCGATGGCGTGGCGATCACGCCGCTGTTCGTGGCTTCCGCCGTCTGGGCGCGGATCGGTGCATCGGGCCGCTCGCTCGCCAGACACTGCTCGATCGCTGGAGTGAGGTCGGGGTAGCGCAGCCCTTCAGGCAAGCCCTGGCCGTCGCTCCGCGTGTGGGCATAGACCCATTCGACGGCCTGCCAAAAGGCGGCATGGCTGCCGGCTTCGCCCGCGCATTCCGCCAGGCGCGCTTCGGCGGACGCGGCTGGCTCATGCGCGGCCAACGGCAGGTGGTGCCATTGCAAGGTCACGTCCGCATTGCCGGCCACCCAACGCTTGAGCACTGGAAAATAGGACCGGCAGAACGGGCATTCGAGGTCCGCGTAGAGCGTCAGCGTGAAACGCCCTTCCGGATTGCCCATCTGCCACGGAGGCCCAGCCACCTGCGTGTCGCTGACTGGCGCCGAAGTCTGAGGTGTGGACCCGCCTGGCGAACGTGACACGAGCCAGATCAGCAGCAGCGCAACCAGCACCGCGGCCAATGCCCAGGGCCAGCGGAACTGCCAGCGCCGACGACGGAACGCCTGGACCTGCATCGGAATGGATGGGCGTTTCTGTTCCATGGCGTTCTCCGGTGTACGGCAGATTCAGGGCAGGTCCAGGGCCGGCGACTCGATGCCGCGTGCCCGGTCGATCTTCTCGGCCACCTTGAAGGCGGCATCCAACTCGCTGACGCCGTGCTGCTGCATGAGCTGGTAGCGCTCGGCCTTCTCTTCGGGTTCGGTCTGCGCGAGCGCGAGATACAGGCTCGGCGGCACGGCGCGGAAGAGCACCTCCATGCTCTTGGAGAGGATGACGCCCTCGGTGAACTTGCCCGCTTCCTTGCGTGCCGAGAGCATCAGCGCTTTCTGCGCTTGGCTCAGTTCGCGGAACCGCGCGATCTTCTCCACTTCATCGGGGGGCATCGACAGGCAGATCCACCACTCGATCATGTTGAGCATCGGCTCCGCGGCGCGCGGTAGGTCGTCAATATTTTGTGTAGCTAGCCAGTACCAGGCCCCCAGCTTGCGCCACATTTTTGTAATTTTCACGGTATACGGCGCGAGCAGCGGGTTCTTGGTGATCACGTGGCCTTCGTCGGTCACGTTGATGATCGGGCGGCCGAGATACTGGTCACGCTCCGCGATGTTGTTCACCGTGCTGATGAGGCTGATGTACGCGATCGAGAGCTGCGCGTTGTAGCCCTCGCGGGCGTAGGTCGCCAGATCGACCAGCGTGATGTCGGCCTCGGGCCACGGCGTGCCGTCGCGGTCGAACATCTCGCCGTCCGTGCCTTGGCAGAACATGTCCATCGCGTCCGCCATCTCCAGCAGCCGCACGCGCCGCATCTCGGGCAACGTCGGGTCCTGGCCGCGGGTGCGCAGCGCATTGCGCACATCGCGCGTGAGCACAGTGCGCTTCTCTGCCACGCAATGTTCGGCCGCGTCGAGGATGCACTGGCGGATCAGCGAGCGGTCGGCCCGCGTCATCCGCGCTTCTTCCTTGTCTTCGCCGCCCGTGATCATCAGCCGTGCCGTGATCTCCAGCTCGCCCAGCACGTCGCGCTGCTCGTCCGCCTCCATGGCCGAGGCATCCGGTGGCAGGTCTTCGTCCAGTGCATCGGCATCGAGCGTCTGCACGTCGCTGGGCGTTTCGATCAGCCGGCGTGCGTCGGCGAACGGCGCCAGGCTGATGCCCGAGCCGGGTGCCAGCTTGACCCGGTTCACGGTCAGCCCCAGGCGCCTGGCGAAGTCGCTGAACAAGCCGAAGCTGTTGCCGGCTTCCACGATGAAGAGGCGCGGCCGATAGATCGCGGTGACCTGGTTCAGCAGGTTGTTGAGCGTGGCGCTCTTGCCCGAGCCCGTGGGACCGAACAGGAACAGATGGGCATTCATCTGCCGATCCAACCTGTTCAAGGGGTCAAACGTAATCGGGCCGCCTCCGCGATTGAACATCGTGATGCCGGGGTGCCCCGTGCCCTGGGCGCGGCCCCACACCGGCGACAGGTTCGCCGCGTGCTGGGCGAACATCAGTTGCGTGTACCACCGGCGCCGGTCCTTGCCGGGGTTGTAGCAGCACGGCAGCCAGCGCAGGTAGCTGTTGAGCGGCGCCACCTCGTCGTCCTCGCGCACCGGCTGCAGGCCGGCGTTGAGCATCACGTTCGCGAGGTCCAGGCCGCGCCGATCCAGTTCCGCCTCGTCGCGCCCGCGTAGGTAGAACGCCAGAGTGCCCCGGTAGAGCTTGTGCGCGCTGCCGATCAGGGAGCGGGCTTCATGCACGTCCTTGAGCGTCTGCTCCGACGCCAGCGTCTCGCCCACAGCTTTCTTCGCCAGATGGTTGAGGTCCGATTCGAGGACGTCCTGCGGCGTGGCCACCATGGTGAGACACATCAAGGTGTCCTCGGGCATCTGATCGAATAGCGTGTTGATCGCGTCTCCCTTGCGGGTCTCGCCGGTCAGGTGCCCGGTGCCGGGCGGCATGCGCAGCCGGTCGGTGATCAGCACGCGGTGCGGCATGCCGTCGAAGTACCAGGCCCCTTGCGCCACGTCCGAGCGCGGCTGCCCAAAGAACAGCCGCTGGCTGAAATCCCGCCCGCTCGCCAACTCGATCTCGCCGGCCTCGCTTTCCTCGGTACTGTCCGGATAGCGCGCCAACGCGTAGAAGCGCTCCCGGTCCTCCACCCCAGGGCCGAGCAGCGTGGGGCGCGGGTTGAACCATCGCAGCAGCCAGTCGTGAACGTCCGCTGCAACCATGCGCCGGGCCTGGATGCCGGCGTTCGCCAGGCCGCCGCATAGGCGGTCGCAGACGATGCCCAGCATCTGCTCGGGTGTCTGGCCGCGGCGGTTTGCCTGTCCCTGTCCGCTCGCGCGGCGGTACACCACCATGCGCACACGCCGCGTCTGCCCGCGCCAGCGCAGCCGCGTAACCACCGTGTCCTCGAACAGGCCGCCGGGCTTGGCCACAGCGCGCAGGTGGTGGCCGAAGAAGCGCAAGTAGAACTCGGTGAACGCCGAGCCGCGCGCACGTGGCTGCACGTAATCGCGCAAGGTCTGCATGTACTGGTCGAAGCTCGGTTCGTCCTGGGCATAGAGCTGGAGCACCCACGGGTTCTCGTCCAGTTCATCGAAACTGTCCTGAAGCGCGTTTTCCAGGGCGTCGCGGGCATGCGCGAGCCAGCCGGGTTCCCGGCCTTCGGTGCCCAGCGGCACCAGTTCGTAGAACGCCGCCACCGATTGGCCATCCTCCAGGAGCATCGATTTCGACCCGGGCAAGAACTCCACCCAGGGCAGCAGTTCCACGAAGGACGGCGCAACGTCGTACAGCGCCTGCTCGTCGGCCACGGTCGCTGGCTTGCGGCCGTGGACTGCCGAACCGGGTTCGGGGATGCCGGCCTGGCGCAAGGCCTCGACGTGGCGCTGCCAGCTGTCCGGCTGCTCATCGCTAGCCGGGCTACTGGAGCCGGCGCCGGCCAGCTTCGGCCATGGGAGTTTCCACCGCATCAGTAGTCCTCCACGCGCTCGCCCGGCATCGCGTACTGGATGCGCTGGTAGAGCGGGAAGACGGTCGTGTAGCCGGGCACCGGCACGGGATCGGTGCCGGCCAGATGCGGGTACACGTACATCACGAGATCGGGATTGGGCAGGCGCTGGAACTGGCGGTGGACCTCATTGCGCGCGGTGCGCGTGTAGCGCATCTGCTCGACAGGTGCGGCCTGCACGTCGGCGTCGGTCAGGGGCCGACGCAGGCTCTGGCGCGCATCGAGCAGCTGGCGGCCGGCGTTCCGTCCGGCTGCGCCACCGCCGTCGCCGGCCTCCTGCTGCCAGATGTCCATCATCGTGCGGTCACCGTGGGTCAGCAGCTTTTCCTTGCTGGTGGCGCAGCCGCCGAGCACCGCGACGGCGAGGGCCAGCACCAGGCCCTTAATCGAGTTCGAGAGCATGGCTTTCTCCTGCGCGGTGATCGACCTTGCGGCCTTCGGGATCGAAGTCGATGGCGAGCGGTTTTTCGAGGTGGACGGCGACCTTGGCGCCGGGCTGCACATAGACGGCGGCGAACGCCTGGCCGTAGAGCTTGTTGACCCAGGCCGACATGTCCCGGACACCGCCCGCGAGAATCTGGCCGACCGCTTCCTGGCCGGTGATGCCCACGGTGCCGATGGAGCCGTCCGAGCCGACATAGGACATGCGGCCGCTGTCGCTCTCGATGAGCGAGGCCACGCCGGCACCGGCCGCGGTGATCAGGGCCTGCGAGCCGAGGTACTGCTGGGCGTTGCTGCGCCGCTCGCCGCTGACGCAGGGGATGCCGTGCGGGTCGCTGATCCAGCCCAAGCCGTCGCGTTGCTGGTTGTTCTGCTGGTTGCCCTCGCGGTCTTCGGGGATCGTGCGGATCGTGCCGTCGTTGAAGACGAACGTGATGCTGCGCACCTGGCCGCGCACGCACGAAAGCGTCCAGTCGCCCGATGCGGTGCCGCTGAACACGGCGCCGGCCACGTCGGGAATGTCGATGCCATTGGCGGTCAGGTTGTCCGGCCCGACCAGGACTTTGAACGGATAGGGATCGTTGACCGTGCCGTCGATCGGCACGCGGCCGATCAGCGCGGTCATGGCGACCGAACCCATGAGCGTGGAGTTGGTCGGCACGGTATAGACCGGCTTGGCACTCTTGACCCCAGAGGCGCGGGCGCCCGCGTTGGCCACGGTTTCCGCGGTGGTTTCGAGCGTGCTCTGCGCCGGGCCGAAGCTCGTGGGGAAGCTCATTCCGCCGCTCGCGCCACGACCGCCGTTGCGCCCCTCGGCGGGCTTTGCGTCGTCCGGCTCGACCCACCGCACGCCGCCCTCCATGCCGGCCTCGTCGCCGCCCTGCAGCCCCAGGCCCACGGGCAGGTCCGCATGGCCGCCGCCGCGCCCGCCGATGCTGTCCAGGCGCCGCTGCAGGTCGGCGAGCAGCCCTTCGGTCTGCTGGCGCGCGCTGGCCGCCTGCTCCTGGTCGCGGCGCAGGTTGGACCGCTCGGATTCGAGCGCCGAGTTGATGCGCTGGTCGATGGAGTTCTCGCGCTGGCGCAGTCGCTGGTTCTCTTCACGCTGCGACTTGTTGTCCGAGAGCGCGGTCTGAAGCTCGGTGCGCAACTGCTTCACTTGGGCAACGAGCGTCGCCACGGTGTCGCGCGGGGTGTCGCCTTCGATGCCCAGCGCCTTCATTTCCTCGGGCGTGAGCTGGGCGCCGTTGTCCGCCGCGGGTGGCGCCGTGCTGCCTCCACCCGAGAACAGCCGGATACCGACGAACAGCACCAGGATGGCGACAGGGATCATCAGCCACTTGAGCAGGCCGTTACTGCGCATGGCGGGCCTCCTTGGCGTTCTCGTCGCCGTCCGGCTGCGGCAGATGCACGGCAGGGTCGAAGCGGTGAATCGCCGGCAGCAGCGACTGCGCGAGGCCGCGGCCGCCCGTGACCAGGTAGAGGACGGTCGTGTCCTCGGGCGTGCCGCGCGGGCCCAGCGCCTCGTGCTGGAAGGTGGCGGTGAGGAAATCGCCTTGCAGCACGCGCGGGTCGAGCGCGACCCAGTCGGCGCCGGTGTTGGTAAGGCGCACGGCAGTCACCCATTGGTCTTCCAGGCGCCACGACGCGAGCGCGACCGCGCGCACCGGCAGCGTTGGCATCAGTGTGTCCAGGTCGAGGTCGCGGGGCAGGTTGACCCGCATGACGCCCGGAAGCGGCTCGACGGTGCGCAGCGGTGCGTAGAGGTTCTGCGCGGCGAAGCGCGTCAGCACGACAGGGACCGGAGTTTCGCGCCGCGCGGTCCGCGCACCTGCCTGGCCCTGGGCGCGTGCCGGGGCCTCGGCACTGTCGGCCTGCTCGCCATAGCGTCCCGGTGCGCTGTCACCCTCGACGATGCGCACCGGCTCCAGCTCGGCTTCCCCGTCCTTGGGCGGTTCGGCTGCGATGTCCAGCAGGATCAGCGCGCCCGTGTCGGCGTCCTGCAGTTGCAACCGCGTGGGCTCGATCGGCTCGCTGGCGCGCAGGTACACCGCGCCACCCGCACTCTGCACGCGCAGGCGTTCGCCCACGCCCGCGGGCACGCCCACGCGCACGTTCCGGTCGATGAACACGATGCGTTCCTGACCGACCTTCAGCGGCACTGCCAGTGGCATGCGTTCCCAACGCAGGATCTCCACCGCCTGGGCGACGGGTGCCGCGGCCACGGCCAGTAGCCCCAGCAGCGCGAGTACAGGATGCTTCATGGGGTGTTTCCTCCTTGAGGCGCTTGCGGAGACAGGCCACTCGACGCCGGGCGCGCCGGCTCCGGTGCACTGATGCGCTGGGGCGCGCCTTCGTAGCAGTCCAGCGCCAGGCCGAACGGGTTGCGGGCGGGATCGACGTCCACCCGCGTGACCTTGATCGGATAACGCACCAGGGCGCGCTTGACCTGCTCGGCGCCGTAGTACTCGTCCGCCGTGATGTCCAGCGTCACCACCCAGTCGCGATCGGACACGGTGCGCACGCGCGCCGTGGGGTCGTCGCCATAGCCGCGGCCGGGAATCTCGTAGATGCCGCGCACGCGCTGGCGTAGCTCGCCGGTGGAGCGGCGGTAGTCGTAGTCCGCGCGAAGGAAGGCCTGGCAGGACGGGGTGAGGTACGGCGAGAGCGTGTGGAGGTTGCGCGAGTAGTCTTCTTCGCCATTGGTCGGCCAGCGGTTCAGCGTCTGGAACACGTAGAACGTGAACGCATAGACCGATTCGGGCGGCACTTCCCACCACTTGCGGGTACTGCCAGAGCGCAGGTCGGGCGGGACGTGGATGGTCAGGTCGCGCGGCGCGCTCCACCAGCCGCCGCCCATGACCAGGGCGACAATGACCAGCGCGCCCGCGCCCAGGCGCAAGGTCTTGATGTGCGCCTGCAGGTGGGCGATCTCGTTCTTGAAGCGACTCATCGCATGCTCCTGCGGGTGGACCAGAAGCCCGAGCGCGAGATCAGCACGTGGCCGCCCACCCAGCCGGCCATCAGCGGATGGCCCGTTGCGATGCGCCACTGCAACTGCCGATAAAGCCAGGTGTCGGGGCGCCCACGCTTGAGGCGGCGCAGGATGCCGCCGCCGATGAACACGCCCAAGGCCACGCCCAGGACAACGAACGTCGGTGCGATGGCGATCGTGCGGAACACCCACGAAAGCGGCGCGCCGACCAGCAGGCCGGCGGCGCCGGACAGGCCGCAGCAGATCCACAGCTCGTCGGCGGTGAGGCCGCGCACGACAACGGGATGGCGGTTGAGCCGGTGCGGAAGGAACGTGACCGTCCCGTCCGCACGGACGTGCTGCTGCTCGGACATACCGGCCTCGCCTTACAGGATGCCCGTGGCTTCGGTGAGCAGCCAGATGCCGATCACGAGCAACACGGCGCCGATGGCGACCGTGAGGCCGAATTGGCCCCACGTCTTGCGGCCGGTGTGGATCTCCGCGTAGGTTCCGTAGGCGTGGTAGCAGACGCCGATGAACATCGACGCCACCACCAGCAGGGCCACGAGCATGATGATGTCGTAGCCGTAGTTGCGGATCGTCTCCATGATGCCGTTGCCGGTGCCGCGCGTCGGGTTCTCCAACTGCGGCAGGCCTTGCGCGAACGACAGCGCGGGCAGCGCGGCGGCGCCCAGGGCCATGGCGGCGCGCTGGGCGAGACGGGAAGTGAGGATGCGGTTGTGCATGGTCGGGCCTTTCAGGTCAGGACAGAAGGAAGAAACTCAGGACGAGGTACATCGCGACGAAGCGGATGCAGACGCCGAGGAACTGGCGCTGGTTGAGGCGGCTCTCGGACCACCCCACGTAGGCCGTTCGGATGGCCCAGACGCCCCACACGAGCAGGACCGCGAACACGACGCCGACCAGGACGGTCGCCATTGCGGAAGGCGCGATGCCGCTGTTGGCTTGAAATGCCGAGACCTGGGCGCCGTTCATTGCTTGCCCCCCGCAGTCGTCGCCGGCAGCGGCTCGGCCGCCCGCTCGGTGCGGTAGTCGCCGGCCAGTTCGGAGGGGTCGCGCGGCTGAGCGCGCGATGGCGTCAGGTGAAACTGGATGCCGGCGCGAACGCGCGCCAGGTCAGCCAGCAGCCGCGGGTAGTCGAAGTGGTAGCGCTCGCCCGGCTGGATGGGGGCATGCGCGGCGCTGTCCGCGACGGTGCGCTCCAGCGCGTCGAGCTGGCGCAGTGCGGCGACCAGCTCCTGGCGCTGTGCCGGAGACTCGGCCAAGGCCATCTGGGACTGACCCAGCAGGAGGGCCGTCACGAGAAAAGTGGGCACGCCGCGATGCGCGGCGCGCAGCCAGATCGAAGCCACCATCGCGCCATTCCTGTGTGATCAGCAATGGGGTGATCGTGGAGATCAGGGCTGTTTTAGGCCGCAAACAATAGGAACTGGCGGACGACCGGACTGGGCATACCGCGAGCGAACCTACAAAAGCCCGGGTGGAGTTTCGATTATTGCGTTTTTCGAGTGTTTCGAATATGATCGGCTCTGCAACCGTTTTCGCTTAGGAGCTACCCATGACCACCGCCACTGCCCAATCCAAGATGACCCTTCCCGCCGCGGGAGAGGTTAAGGCAGCCGTCCAGGGTCAACGTGCCTTGGCGGCTTACCTCGCAACCCAGTTCGAGACGCAGCACATCCAGATCTTTGATGACCACAAACAGGCTCATCAGGTGGAACTGCCTACCTCGGCTTTACGCCTGCTGGTCGACATCCTGGCCGAGTTGGCCGATGGCAATGCAGTAAAGGTGGTGCCCGTCCATGCAGAGCTGACGACCCAAGAGGCGGCGGACTTGCTCAACGTGTCCCGTCCCCATTTCGTCAAGCTGCTAGAAGATGGGGTGTTGGCATTTCATCGCACCGGCAAGCACCGCAGGGTGAGGTTCGCCGATCTGATGCAGTACAAGGAAGCGCGCGAGCGCGCCAGTGAGCAGGCGATGGCCGAACTCGCTCAGCAGTCGCAAGAGTTGGGAATGGGATACGAATGAGGCATTCCCCATTCACCGCCGTCTACGACGCGTGCGTTCTATATCCCGCGCCACTGCGGGATTTCCTGATGTGGCTCGGCCTGTCTGGCCGCTTCCGGGCGCGGTGGAGCCAAGCCATTCATGAGGAGTGGAAACGCAATCTGTTGATCAACCGCCCCGATCTCACCCGGGTTCAGGTCGACAGGACGTCGGATCTCATGGACAGGGCCATTCCGGACGGCTTGGTGGAGGGCTACGAAGCGCTCGTGGCAGGCCTGACATTACCCGATCCGAACGATCGGCACGTCCTGGCTGCGGCGATTCGCTGCGGTGCGAGCGTGATTGTGACGTTCAACGAACGTGATTTCCCGAACGATCTGCTGGCTCCGTACGGCATCGAATCGCAGCACCCCGATGAGTTTGTGGACAACCTGCTGGATCTGGATGCGGCCGCCGTAGTGTCGGCTGCGCAGCGCCAGCGTGCCCAACTCAAGCATCCGCCGATCGATGTGGACCGCTATCTCGAAATCCTGCTGCGCCAAGGCCTTGTGCAAACGACCAAGGTGCTGGCGACCTATCGCACCATTCTCTGACCCGCCGAGAGCCACGGATGACCAAGAATCCTTCATCAGACGCCACTTTGCCGAAAGGCATCCATCGAAGCTGGAAGCTGCCGGATAAGTCGCTGGGTGACTTGTGGGATTCGATCGTGATGGACGAAGCCATCAAAAAACAGTTGCTGTCACAAGCGATCGTCAACTTCACGGTGCGCCCCAAGGTGGAGCGCACGGTACTCCCCCTGCACGGCGTGATCTTGTTGGTCGGCCCGCCGGGGACTGGGAAGACCTCCTTGGCACGGGGCTTGGCGCATCGTGTGGCCGAATCTTTTTCTTCTGCGAAGTTTCGATTGCTGGAAGTGGAGCCTCACACGCTGACGAGCTCTGCAATGGGAAAGACTCAACGCGCCGTGGCAGACCTGTTCTCGCAATCGATCGCAGAATCCGCAGCGGCGGGCCCGACGATCGTCCTTCTGGACGAGGTCGAAACGCTTGCGGCTGATCGAGCGAAGCTCAGCCTGGAAGCCAACCCGGTTGATGTGCACCGGGCCACCGACGCGGTGTTGGTGCAGTTGGACATGTTGGCCGAACGCAACCCGCATCTGCTGTTCGTGGCCACCAGCAACTTCCCACAGGCCGTCGACAGTGCCTTCCTATCTCGTTGCGACATGGTGATGGAGGTGCCACTGCCCGGCAAGGATGCCTGCAAGCAGATCCTAGTGGACTGCCTGAATGGCCTGGCAAAGACATTTCCGGGGATTGGCAAGCTTTCCTCGGCTCACCAGTTCGACGCGTGCGCTGGCGAGTGCGTCGGATTGGATGGTCGGGCCATTCGCAAGGTCGTAGCCAACGCCCTCGCGGCCGACCCGCAAGTGGCTATCGATCCGAACAAGCTTTCCGTAGAGCACTTGCGCAGTGCGATACGACAGGCAAAGCAAATGCGCCTTCAAGGAGGGAAGCAAAAATGACCACCGTTGTCAGCCGGACGTTTCGCAGCTCGCCGCACCGCGATGCGTTGCAGACATGGGATGCCATTGTCGAACTGCTCACTCAGGGCAAGGACGGCACGGCTCGCTCTGAACTCAGGGCCGTGACGGGCGTGGCCGCCAGCTTGATCGCCGACCAGGCACCCAAGAGCGCGCCCATCGTTGCGACATGCGATGGACCACGGACCAGGATCTACTGCCTCTTCGACGAAGACGCGATCTATGGTGATGATGCCAACGAAGAAGTCTTGGGGTTCGAGCCGTTGAAGGGAGACTGGGGAGTCTCGCTGCCGTGTCCGAAGGAGCAGCTCGGCTGGGTGCAAAGCGCGCTCAAAAAGCACAGTTCTCGCATCATTGCACGGGACTTGAGCCAAGGAATTGCCACGCAGGCGCAGGCCGATGCTGGGCAAGCGCTGTCGCTCGACCTCGGAGGTTTCCTCAAGTCATGAGCACCGTCGCCACCTACTCGTACACGCACTCGGTTACCTATGTGACCGACAACATCCTCAAGAGCTTGAAAGACATCATCCTGCTCAGTGGGCTGGACCCTGAGCACTTTGCGGATCGCTGGGAGAGCAATACCCGAGCCATCAAGACGTGGCTCGGGACCGGTGATCTGCGCAAGGTGATTCTGGAGATCTACAACCCGGCAACCGACAAGCTCGTGACCCGATGGGATATCGACATCGTGTATGGGTGGTCCGATGGCGACGGCAGCTTCTGGACAGATACCGAGCAGTTGAAGTACGCGATCAAGAAAGCTGGGCTGCTGCCATCGCAGGCCAAGTACAAGTTAATGCTCGATACAAAGCCAGGGCGACCTGATGTGGAGGGATGGAGCAAAGGAAGTTATCGCTCGACGGATGGAATGGTCAAGCAGAGCCTAGGCTCGACTGTCGAACACAGCGGCCTGGCGGGTCAGGCCGGATATTGGAGGCAACGCTGATGCTGTCGATCGATGAAGCTTTTCGCAAGTTCAAGTCGCGTCTGGAACTCAACGAACGCGAACAGAAGAATGCCTCGCAACGCCAGAACGAAGTGCGGGACTACCTGCAGACCAAGTTCGGCATTGCGCGCAGCTTCCTGACCGGTTCCTATGCTCGATACACGAAGACGAAGCCGCTCAAGGATATCGACATCTTCTTCGTGCTGAAGGACTCGGAGAAGCATTACCACGGCAAGGCCGCATCGGTAGTGCTGGATGATTTCCACTCTGCATTGGTGGAGAAATACGGTTCGGCGGCCGTGCGCAAACAGGCGCGCTCGATCAACGTGGATTTCGGTGTTCACATCGACGCGGAGGACAACACGGACTACCGGGTGGTCAGCGTGGATGCGGTGCCCGCATTCGATACCGGCGACCAGTATGAGATCCCCGATACGGCGTCCGGAAAGTGGATCAAGACGGACCCGGAGATCCATAAGGACAAGGCGACCGCAGCGCACCAAGCCTATGGCAATGAGTGGAAAGGTCTCGTGCGCATGGTGAAGTACTGGAACAACAATCCCAAGCACGGCGATCTGAAGCCGGTGAAGCCCTCGTTCCTGATCGAGGTAATGGCCCTTGAGTGTCTTTACGGCGGCTGGGGAGGATCGTTCGATCGCGAGATCCAGTCGTTCTTTGCCACGCTTGCCGATCGAGTTCATGACGAGTGGCCGGATCCCGCCGGACTTGGCCCGGCGATCAGCAACGATATGGATGCCGCGCGCAAGCAGCGCGCGCAGCAGCTGCTGTTCCAGGCGAGCCAAGACGCAAGCATCGCCATCGACCACGCGCGTCGTGGTCGCAATATCGAAGCGCTTCGCGCCTGGCGCGCACTGTTTGGCCCCAAGTTCCCACTGTCCTGATTCCATCGGCTTCCATACACGTCCCATCGAGGTACAGCATGTCCCAGTGGTCGCTTTCCCAGCTCCTGTCGTCCCTGCATGAGGACATCCAGCAGCGCTTGTCCGTAGTACGCAAGACCTTCGGTCACCCGGGTACGAAGGGGGATGCGAGCGAGAACGTCTGGATCGACATGCTGGATACCTATCTGCCCAAACGGTACCAGGCGGCCAAGGCGCATGTGGTGGACAGCCTGGGGAACTTCAGCCAGCAGATCGATGTGGTGGTGTTTGATCGGCAATATTCGCCTTTTATCTTCACCTACGAGAACGAGACGATCATTCCAGCCGAAAGCGTGTACGCCGTTTTCGAGGCCAAGCAGACGGCTGACGCGGGGCTTGTGGCCTATGCCCAGGAGAAGGTCGCCAGTGTGCGCAGGCTGCACCGCACGAGCCTGCCGATCCCGCACGCTGGCGGGACCTACCCAGCGAAGCCGTTGATTCCGATTCTGGGTGGCTTGCTCACCTTCGAGAGCGAATGGAGTCCTGCATTGGGTCCATCCATGGACAAGGCGCTGAACGCAAACCTCACCGAGGGGCGTCTGGACATCGGATGCGTTGCCGCCCACGGGCACTTTTTCTATGACCAAGCCAGCGGCGCGTACAGCTACACCAACGAAAACAAGCCGGCGACCGCGTTTCTTTTCAAGCTGATCGCGCAGCTTCAGTTCAGTGGAACGGTCCCCATGATCGATGTGGAGGCTTACGGTCAGTGGTTGACCAAGTGAGGGGGCGCTGTGGCAAGCATACGTTCGGAGTACCACCGGTTCCTGGCGCACTTGGCGCAGCGGCACGTGCACGACGACGTGCGCCGGCTGGCGCACCTGGTGCTCGATCACCTGCAGCCACTGGCCGAGGTCGGTGCTGCACGCCGGGGGCGCTCCACGCGCTTGGCGCCGCTGGCCATCGCGCATCTGGCGCAGATGCCTGTCGCCTACGACGGGGACGCGCGCGGCCCCGAAAACGGGCCGGCGCTCGGGCGACTGCACCAGCTCGAAGTCGGGCCGTTTCGAGGATTCATGCGGCAGGAGACGTTCGACCTCAGCCATGACATCACCTTGGTCTACGGTGCCAACGGCACCGGCAAGAGCAGCTTCTGCGAAGCCTTGGAAGTGGCGATGCTCGGTTCGATCAGCGAAGCGCAGGCCAAGCGGGTCGACCAGCGGACGTACTGCAACAACGCTCGCCTGCGCCGCCACGTCGCGCCAGTCCTGTCGTCTACGGCGGCGGGCGAAGCGCAGGCCGTCCAGCCCGACGAAGCTGAGTATCGCTTCTGCTTCATCGAGAAGAACCGCCTCGACGATTTCGCCCGAATCGCCGCGCGGACCCCGAGCGATCAGCGCCAGCTCATCGCCACCCTGTTCGGCGTGGACCAGTTCAGCGAGTTCGTGCGCGGCTTCAACCCCTCGCTCGATCAGGACCTGATGCTTGCCGGCGTGCAGGCGGCGCAGCTGGCGCAGCGTCGCCTGCGGTTGGCGAACTCCGAACAGACCATCGCCGCCTACCCGCAGAAGATCGCAGCGGTCGAGGGCCTGGAACAAGCTTTGGCGCAGCGCATGTCACCTGGCGCGACCTATCAAGCCTGCGTGGACTGGCTGCTGGGTACGCCGCAGCAGCAAGGACGGCTACCGTATGTCCAGGCTCAGCTGGACGCCAACCCGCCTGCCATTCACGAGGTGACCCAGGCCCGCCTGCAAGCGTTGCTGGCAGAGGCCTACCGCGTCCAGGGACTGTGGCAAGCGTCTTCCGCGCAACTCGCGGCCCGCGCGGGCGAGGTGTCGTACGCGAAGCTCTACGAGGCCGTGCAAGCGTTGGCGGACGGGGCGACCGCGTGTCCGGCATGTGGAACCGGACTGGCCGCTGTGGCACAGGACCCGTTCGCCAGGGCGCGAATGGGCCTGGAGCAGCTCGCGCAACTGGCCGTCCTGCAGCAGCAAGAGGCCGGGCATCGGACGCAGTTGAGCGAGGCGGTCCGAGCGCTGTGGGACGAAATGCGCCGCGTGGTGGCGGCGGCTGGGGTCGCTTGTCCTGCCGAATCGCAGGCCGCGGGCCTGCCACTGCTGCCTCCCACGTCGGCGGGCAATTGGCTCGGCGGCTGGGTGAATGGGGACCAGCGCGCCTGGCAAGCCCTCTTACGGATCGCACAGATCATCGAAGGCTTCGACGCGCAGGCGCGCGACGTGCATGCCCAGCGCGGCGCGATGGCCCAGGAGCGGGACCGCCTGCAACAGCATCAGCTGGAGATCGAACGGCTGCGGACCATGCGCACGACTGCGGATCAGGAGCTGGCGGCCGCCCGCCAAACCGTGGCCCAATTCGACGACGCGAACCGCGGCCTGATCCAGGCGGCCACGGACGAAATGCCGGTGGTGGTGCACCATCAGCGGGTCAAGGCCGCCTACGACGGCTTCCTACCCGAGATTCAGGCATACCTGACCGCTCTGCCGGGGGTTCTGCTACAGGGGCTGGGAGACCAAGCCCGCCATCTCTACAACGCATTCAACCGGGCCGATCCGCCCGGCGATCTGCTGCACGCGCTGTGGTTGCCCGTGGCCGAGAACGGCAAGATCGAGGTGGAGTTCGCCGGCGAGCCGGGCGTGCGCTACGACGCGTTGATCGTCTTCAGCGAAGGGCACATCAAATGCTTGGGTCTGGCGATTCTGCTTGCCAAGAACCTCGCGCAGGGCTGCCCCGTGGTCATCTTCGATGACGTCGTCAATGCGATAGACGACGACCATCGCGATGGCATCTGGCGTACCTTCTTCGAGGACGGTTTGCTCCACGGCAAGCAGGTTATCCTCACCTCGCACGCAGAGGAGTTCCTGCACCGCATCCAGCAGGAGTTGGGCGTGCGCCGCGCCGCGGCCATCAAGCGCTACAAGTTTCTCCCGCATCAGGGAGAGCACGAACTGCGGGTCGACAGCGACCCGCCAGCGAAGAACTATGTTCTTCTGGCCCAGCAGGCGTTGGCGGCTGACGAGAAACGCGAGGCACTGCGCCAGGCCCGGCCGGCGCTGGAGAGTCTGACGGACCGCCTGTGGACGTGGCTGGGTCGGCGGGCGGACGGCCGGATCGACATCAAGCTGAGCGGGCCCCGCGCGCCTTGGGAGCTGAACAATAAATGCACCAAGTTGCGGTCGGCCGTCGAGCGTATCGCGGCGCAACATGCGGGTGCGCCGGATGCCGTAGGGGCGTTGGTCAGGCTGCTCAATGTCAGCGGTACGAGTATTGAATGGGGTTACCTCAATAGCGGTGTGCACGACGCTCAGCGCGATCATGAGTTCGATCGGGCGACGGTAAGAACGGTCGTCGAGGCGGTTACGGCGTTGGATGCTGCTCTTGATACCCTGCAGAACCGATGAACGGCACACGGCTTTGCAGAGCAGTGCCGCCCGTGTCACCTCATAAGTACTTCTTGAAGCTGCCTGCGGTCAGGCTGACTGCCATCCCCAGCAACGCCGCGCTGGGCAGCAGGATGACCAGAGGATGCACCGCTATGGGCAGTGCGAGATAGGTGACCCAAGGCAGCACGGCCAACGGCATCAGGCTGGCCTTCGCGCGGTGGTAGATGAAGCCGGATTCGCGGCCCGCGCCGAACCGGCGCACATCCCGTCGCACCAGGCCGTCGATCAGGCCGACGAATGCTGCAGTGAGGATCAGCGGCAGCGTGAGTACCAGGACCAGCAGGCGCACCAGGAAGGTGAGCGTCGTGAAGGCCGCAGCGATCAGGTAGCTTTCGGCCCAGACATAGACTTGGCTGATGTAGTAGCGGAAGTTGCGGCTCTGCCCGTGGCTGGCCGCGCGGGCGCGCTCGGCGGTCTGGCTCATGCGCTCCAGCAACCCCGAGCGCACGAACACCCACTCGTACCCGGTATCCACCAGCTCGTGCGCCGTGCGCCCGGGCTCCTGCACCACCACGCTGCGCGTGAAGTGGTTGGACAGGTGCCCGAGTTCGTACTGCAGCATCTGCTGGGAGTGGCGCCAGCCCTGGTCCTTCCAGAACAGGTGCATGCCGACGCACTCCACCACGATCGAGAACAGCAGCGAGCCGATGAGCACCCCGAGCAGCCGGAACGGCAAGGTGATGGTGCCGACGATCAGCCCCTGGCGCTGGTTCTGCTCCCGCTGCGCGGTCGAGGCGGCATCCTTCATGGTGCGGCCTCGCCGGTGCTGTCGTCGGCGCCGGTGGCCACCGCGTCAGGCTCGGCTGGAGCGGCGTCATCCAGCAGGTCGTCGGGCAAGGCTGCATGCGGCAAGGCTGCGGAACTGGTGAACTCCCACCACTGCGTGGCCTCGCTGTAGCTCTGGCGCATATACCCGGCCAGTTGCTGCAAGTCCGTCGGCATCACTTCATCGGGGTCTGGCGCCGGAAGCGGCATGCGCACCTTCCAAAGCTGGCCGCCCTGCAGCAGCGCGAAGCATTGGCCCTTGGGCAGACCGACGACGTGTGACGGCTCGATCATCGGCACGCTGGCCATGCTGATGCGGTCCTGGGTGTTCGACGTGAAGTCCGTCGCGCCGCGGATGTCTGAGCTGTCCGTCGCGCCCGAGACGATGGTGGTCGTATAGACCTCGACCTTCGGCAACTGCCTCGTCAGCAGTTCCGCGGTGGCCGTCTCGCGCACGCGCAACATGAATAAATTGTTGAAATTCCCGATCACTTGGCCGGCCTTCGCGCGGTTGCCGATGCGGGCCTCGATGTCCGAAAGCGTTTGCGTGTAGGCGGTGACTTGCAGGCCCGCGCCACCGCCCTTGTTGATGAGCGGAATGAACTCGTCACCCATCAATTCATTGAACTCGTCCGCATGCACGTTGATCGGCACGCGCGCACCAGCCGATGCGCCCGGCAGGCCATCGTCGATTCCGTGCTTGTAGATGTGCCCAGCCACCGAGACGAGATCGCTGAACATCGAGTTGCCGACCGCTGCGGCGACCTCCGCATCGGACAGCGCGTCCAAGCCGACATAGACGACGGCGCGCTTCCTGATCACCTGCATCCAGTCGAAGATCGGGCGCGGGTCGGCCAGGTCGGAGTAGTTCGGCGCCAGGAGCTGGGCGATCTTGCCGCTCGTGAGCTTTTCCAGCAGCGGCAGCAGCGATGCAACGATCTTGTCGAAGTAGGTCTTGTCGTAGCGCACCGCCGAGCGCAGGCCATCGAGCACAGGGTCGTAGTTGCGCGCCTGGGAGAGGTATTGCTCCAGCGCCACCACACGCTTCTCGCGCCCGATCATGTTCCTTGGGATGTTCTTCTCGTTGAGCTTGGCCTCGATCTGGACGATCACCTCCCAGGCCTTGGGCTCCGTCTTGGCAAAGTAGTGCTGGGCGTACTCAATGAACAGCGCGTCGATGTTGATGACGTGGCGCTGGATCAGCATGTAGTCCGGGCGCTGCCCCAGTTCCACCAGGGCGCGGGCGATGATGTTCACGAAGCGCCATGCGAACTCGCGGAACGCCGCGCTGTTGCCTTCGCCGGAGAGCTGCCCCGCGATGCGTGTCGCCACTTCCGAGATCCGACCGAAGCGGCCCACGGCGTTGTAGCGGGCGCTGATTTCCGGCCAGCCCAAGTGGAAGATGTAGAACTCGCCTTCGCGGCCAGCGCGCTGGGCTTCGACGTACATCCGTTTCAAGAGATCGGCATCCCCCTTGGGGTCGATGACGATGACGACCTCATGCTCGCCGGCAGCATTCCTGCGACGGATGTCCTGCGTGACGAACAACTCGGCCAGGCGCGTCTTGCCCACCCGCGTGGTGCCCAGCACCAGCGAGTGCCCGACGCGCTCGCCCAGCGGCAGGCTGACGTCCACTTCGTCGGGCTCGATGCCGTGCAGCCTTGGCAGGCCGCCGACAGGCGGCAACGGGCGCACGGGGTTGAAAGGCGCGTCCCAGCCGGTGAGCTTCGGCAGGCGCGAGAGCGGCAATGGCGCGAACTCCAGCCGTTCCTCCAGGCGCCTGGTCAGCCGGTAGGCCGGCGTCGGCTCGACGTAGCGGCGGAACTCGGGCCGGTACGTCTGCATCAGCCGATGCGTGTGCTTCTGCTCCCAGAGAAAGCCGCGCCCCACGAATAGGCGCTGCTGGCTGACCGGCACGTCCTTGCTGGTCATCACGTAACGCGGCAGACGGCGGATGTTGCGCCGGTAGCGCAGGATGATGCGGGCATCGCGGTAGCGGATCGCGCCGTAGGCGCCGAACGCCAAGGCGCTGCCGATGCCCATGGCCGGGCTCAGCGCGAGCGACCATGGGGCCACCAGGCACAGAAACGCGGCGCCTGCACACGCCGCGACGGTGTATAGCTCCACCGCTGGGCGTAGCAGAACCTCGACCGGCTGTTTGCCCGACATGGCTTCATTGCTCGATGCCGGTGGCCGTGATCAGCGCCGGGTAGTGCCGCAGGCCCAGGCGATCGGCCAGGTCGTCGCCGGCCACGGGCGCGAGCGGCACGCCCGGCACCAGGGCGCGCAGCCGCGCCAGGCCCTGCGCGGTCTCGACGTTGACGACCAGGCCGACCGCGCCACGTTCGCGCAAAGCGGCGGCGCGGCGCTGCAACCAGGCCCGGGAAGCCTCGTCGTCGCCGATGACCACGAACGGCCGCAGGCCGGGCGCTTCGATCACCCGTCGCGCGACGGTGCCGGGCGTGAGCTTGGCGCTGCGCACCGGCAGCATCGCGGCTTCGTCCGCCCGTGTGGCAGGAACCTGGGGCGTCGGGATGGACGGCCGCGCCGGTGCGTTGGCGCGCGGCTGGAGATTCAGGGCTTCGTAGTACGGCAATGCCGACGTGCCGCCACGGTCCTCGACAACGATCAGTGGCTCGCCGGCACGCGAGGCCAGCGGCAGGCCTGACAGCAGCATGAGTAGGCCCGTGAACGCGAGATGGGCGGGATGGGGTTTCGTCATGGGGAGGTCTCCTGGCGCGCCGCGAGGACCGCGGCGGCTGGTCGCGTGCCCTGCACGCGGGCAAGGTGGCGCGACACGCTGCGCCGATAGCGGGCGGCGGGCTCGCCGCCTGCGGGGCGGTGGTAGCGGCCGATCGCCAGCAGCCAGTCCTCGCCGGGGGTGTGCTGCTCCTTCAGGATCTCGGCGGCAACGGCCAGGTTGCGATACGGATCCAGCAGGTCGCACGCGCCGGTAAAGCGGTGCTTGTGGTAGCCGAGGTTGATCTGGCCCAGGCCCGCATCAATGCGCGTGTGCGGCGTGGCGCGCATCGCCTGCTGCAGGCCAGCGCAGGCGTCGGCGCGCGTGGCGAAGCGGCGCGACTGGCCGGCGACGTTGAGGGACCACGGCCACGGCACCAGGCGCCCGTTGCGCCGGATGCCGCTCTCCTGCAAGGCCACGGCGTAGAGCACGGTCGAGGGGATGCCTGCGCGCTGGGCGGCAAGCTGGTAAGCCGGTGGCGGAACCTCCTGGGCCAGGGCGGCAACGGCATACAGGCCGGCAGTGAGCACCAGTGCGCGCAGGGGCATGGCTACGGCTGGCGCTGCCATTGGCCGTTCACTTCGCGCACGGCGGCGGGCAGATCGCCGGGCAGGCCCAGTGACAGCCAGCGGCCGCCGTCGTGGTTGAGCGTGATGCTGCCGGCGCGCACGCGCGCCGGGTCGATCTGCGCGCGCTTGGCCCAGTCGCGGATGCGCGCGTCATCCTGGCGGCTGCCCACCATGTACAGGTCGAACTCCGCGCCCGAGGATTGCAGGCGCTGCACGAGCTGTCCGCAGGCTGCGCAGCCGTCCTTGACGAACACCGCCATGCGGCCGCTGCCGCGCAAGGGACTGCTGGATGGGCCGGCGCCCGGCTTGTCGTCGGGCAGGTTCACGCGCTGCATCCCCGGATTCAGGCGCTGCCAGGCCTCGTCGTAGGCGCGCTGGTAGGCGAGCAGCTTCTCGACGCGGCGCGCTTCCACCTGCACCTGCAGTTCCGCATAGCGGCGCCGTTCTTCGTCCGTGCGAGCTTCGATGCCCAGGGCGGACAGCGGGTCCAGGTTGGGCGAGTAGATACCCAGCGGCCCATCCATCAGCTCGCGGTAGCGTGCCCATTCTTGTGGCTGCAAGCCCCATTCGGTTGCCACCCGGTCGTCCAGCACGCGGGCGGCCAGCGGGCGCTCCTGGCTCTGTGCGTTGCGCGCCGAGGTCGTTGCGGGCTGCTGCGCCCAGGCGGGCCATTGCGACGACGCCACCAGGACCGCGAAAAGGAGGATCGACGGCTTCATGGGGTGCTCCGGTCAGGGAATCGCCACGCGGCGGGTCTGGTTGCCGGCCTGGAACACTGCGGTGTTGCCCTCGATCGCCTGCAGGCGCCACGGGCCGACCGCATCCCCGGGCAGCAGCACCTGAAGTTGGGCGGGCGTGAAGTCCCCGATGCTCGGCGCGACGGACACGCTGCGCTGGCCGGCGCGCAGTTCGGCGCCGACGACGCGGAATGGCAGCGGCGGCAGCTCGGTCTTGGAGGCGGCGGACGTGCGCGATGCGCGCCGCTGGGCGGGTGCGGTGGCACGCGCGGCGGCTTGGCGCGCCTTGATCTGCTCGACCTCCGCGCGCAGCGCCTGGAGGTCGTCGGCCGCTGCGTAGCCACTGAGAGATTTCTCGACCTGGGCCGCGCGTGCTTCCAGAATCTGGCGGGTGTCTTTGAGGTCAGCGTCCGTCGCGACGGCCGGGCGCTGCTGGATGGCCTCGATCGTCTCGGCCAAGCCAGTTGCCTGCGCTTCCAGGCGTTGCAGGCGGGAATCCAGCCGCTCCTGGTCGGCCTGGTCGCTGAGGGCCTGGTAGCCCAGGGCCGCCAAGACGCTGAGGAAGATCAACCAGAGCCACATCAGGCTCTGCACCACCACGGCGGCGGTCGATCGCTGGGCAGGTTGCGGGGCGTTCATGGCTGGCCTCCCGAAACCATGGGTGCCAGCGGGAACGTCTGCACCGCCTCGGTGGCGGGTGGCTCGGATGGGGACTCGGCGACCGCGCGATCGCCGGGCCGCTCGAAGCAGATTTGCCGTGCGCGGTCATCCGCGTGCAGTTCCCAGGCCGGGCCAGCCAGCGTGAGCAGCGCATCGCGCAAGGTCATGGGGCCGAGGTGCAGGTGTACCGCCGGCAACGGCAGCGCGTACAGCTCGATCACGGCATGCGCGGTCTGGCACAGGCCATAGCCGCTGCGTTTGAGCACGTGCCGAAGCCCATCCCCGACCGTGGCGCGGGCATCCTCGGGCATGGACACGTCGATGGTCTGCAACAACAGGTCGCGCTGCGCCGCCATGGGTGCCAGTTCGACCAGTGTGTAGCGGGCGTAGCGCACGACCGGGATGTACTCGGAAGCCTCGGGTTCAGGCGCGGCCAAGACTTCCGCGATGGTGTCGGGCGCGACCGGCGCAGTCGTCGTCGCGCAGCCACCGGCCAGCACCGACCACAGCAGGCCGAGAAATCCCGCCAGAAGGCGGCGTTCGGGATAGTGAAACCACGGTGGAGAGGGGCACATAGCTCGGCGTCCTGAAACATCCAGCCCTCACCATCGCCGCTCAGGCCGCGAGCGGCAGCAAACAATGCGAACCAGGCAGCGTCCGATTTACCGGGAGCGGCAAAAAAAACGGCCCCGAAGGGCCGTAAGTGGAACGTGTCATGCGGCGACAAGCTGCCGGGCCAGTGCGACCTCGACGGAATCACCGTCCTGGTTCAGGACATCGAGCCCGGATTCGGGCACGTCGCCCGAGGTGGACTGCGAGACCATGATCTTCTTGGCCATCAGCTCCAGGCAGGTCATCTGCGAGGAACCGGCGTAGCCGAGGTAGATCACACGCACGGGCTGCTTCTGCCCGATGCGCCAGGAGCGGCGTGCCGCCTGCTGGAGCGAGTACACGTTGTAGCCCGACTGCATGAACACGATCGTCGGGAACTCCAACAGGTCCAGCCCCGTCTTGACCAACTCGGGGTTGGTGATGAGCACGTCGATGCCACGGTCCAGTTGCTCGGCGATCCAGTCTTCGCGGCGGCTGGCATCCACGCTCGCGCGCAGCACCGCCACCTTGAAGCCTTCCTGCTCCAGCAACACCTTCAGGCGCGACGTGGTGTCGCGCGTGCCGGTATAGACCGTGTAGGCCAGGACCTTGCGGCCCTGCGCCTTCTCCTCTTTGCAGATGTCGATCAGCTCACGCTCCTTGGGGCTGATCTCGAACTCGTTGAACTGAGCCGGGACAAACGCCAAGGTGTTGCGCGTGCGCGGATGCACCACGGTCTCCGACCGGAAGCAGCAATCCGGCCAGGCCAGCAGCACGTTGAGGA
>NZ_UFQC01000017.1 GCF_900496975.1 Achromobacter veterisilvae | reverse complement strand
GCGCAGTTGCTGGACGGCACCCGCGTGCTGTACCAGACGGTGCTGGAGCTGGACCGGGCGCTGCGCGGCGCCTGAACATGCCGGCGAAGACGCCGCCCAGGGTCTGTTCGGCGGGACAGCCGCGGTGGCGGACCGCGGCTCAACGGCCGGTCAGCAGGTCGAATTCCATCCGCACCTTGCGGAACGGAAACTCCAGCCGGGCGAAATACACGACGCGGCCGTCGATGCAGGCATAGCGGCGCAATTCGGCGACGGGGGAGGACACGGGAATCTGCAAGGATTCGGCGGATTCCTGGCCGGCCTCGATCACGTTGAGCACCTGGCGGGCCTCGCTGATGCGCGCGCCGTAGAACTGGTCCAGCACGGGCGCCACCGTGCTTTTCCGGATGCGGGCGCGGTGCTTGCGGAACAGCCCGCTGTCGAGGAAGACCTCGCTATAGCAGAAGGGGCCCGCGTCCGTGGTGTGCACCCGGCGCAGGTACTGGAAACTGCCGCCGCGGTCGGCGCCGCAAGGCATGCCCAGGGTGTCGGGCAGCGGCGAATCGGCGCTGGATTCCACCAGCGACACGGTGCCCAACTGGTTGCTCAGTTCCACGGTCTCGGCCCAGGTCTTGGGGATCAGCAGCGTGGGCGTTTCGGGCAGTTCGGCGTTGACGAAGGTGCCGGAGCCGCGCGAGCGCCGGATCAGGCCGTCCTCTTCCAGCAGGCCGAACGCCTGGCGGATCGTCGCCCGCGAGATGCCGTAGGTTTCCATCAGGGATTCCAGCGGCGGGATCTGCTGGCCGGGCCGCCAGGTGCGGTTCTGGATGTGGCTGCGGAACAGCGCGGCCGCCTGCAGATAAAGCGGCTGGGGGCTGTGCGAGAAAAGCTTGCGGGCGGACATGGTCAGGGCGAGGGCGGGTCCGCGAGCATGGCGTCGGCCATGTCGCGCAGCCGGTGTTTCTGGATCTTGACCGAGTTCGCGCTTTCCACCGAGGGGAAGGCGTCCAGCACGGTGAAGCCCGCCGGCACCTTGAAGCCGGCCATCGCCGCCTTGCAGGCCGCGGCCCAGCCCGCGGGATCGGCCTGGGCGCCCTCGCGCAGCAGCACGAAGGCATAGGGCACGATCTTGCCGCCCTGGGTGGCGCCCACGACCTGGCAGGCGCGCACGCCCGGCAGGGTCTCGACCACCTGCTCGATTTCCACGGGATTGACCAGGAAACCGGACAGGCGCAGCGAATCGCCCATGCGGGTCTGGAACACGAACTGGCGCGGCGTCAGCGTATAGCCCAGGTCTCCCGTCTTGAAATAGCCGTCGCCGGTGACGGCGCCGCGGGTGGCTTCCGGATTGTCCAGGTAGCCTTGCATCAGGCTGGGCGACAGGATTTCGAGTTCTCCGGACTGGCCATGGGGCAGGACCTGGCCCGTGGCCGGGTCGCGCGCCCGCACGCGGGCGTCGGGGTAGATCAGCGTGCCGCCGGGCTGGTGGCGGGCGGAGACGTCGCCTTCGGCCGGATCGCGGGGCTGGCCGGCGACCAGCGCCACCAGTTCGCTGGACCCGTACAGGCCGGTAAGCGGCACGCCGGCCTCGCGGGCGAGGTCGAGCATGTGGTCCAGCGCCGGCGTGAAACTGGCGAAGCCGAACAGCCGCGCCGAGGCGAAGTCGCCCGGAGCGCCCGCCTGCATCATGCCGACCAGCGCTTCATTGTTGGCATAGGTGTGCGTGACCGCGTAGCGGCGCGCGGCGTCGGCGGATTGGGTGGCGTTGAAGACGGGCGCGCAGACCACGGGCACGCCTTGCGCCAGGCCGCCCACCAGGGTGGCGAAGCCGAAGGCGCCGCAGAACGGCGCGCTGGCCAGCACGCAACTGCGGGCGTCGTAGCCGTAGGCCGCGGCCACCGCCGCGCCATGGCGCAGCAGCGTGCGCTGGTCATGCAGCACGAATTTGGGCTTGGACGTGGTTCCCGACGTGGTGAAGCACAGCACGCCGGCATTGCCCTGCGCCGGGGGCGCGGGGTCGGGCGAGGCCAGCAGGTCCGCGTAGCGGTGTGCCGGGCTGCCGTTCACGGCGGGGGATTCGCCGGCCCCGGCCAGCGCGATCGCGCCTCGCAGCCGCGCCAGGTGCTCGGGCGCCACGCCGTCCAGGATGCCCTGGAAGTCGATGCCTTTGAATCCCGGCCAGAACACCAGCCAGTCCGCCTGGCCGCGTCCCAGGATGTCGGCCACTTCCAGCGCGCGAAAGCGCGTGTTGACCGCCAGCACCAGCGCGCCCAGGTGGGCGCAGGCCAGGAAGGATTCCACCCACGCCGCGCAATTGGGCAGCCAGACCGCGACGCGATGCCCCGGCCGCACGCCGATGCGCGCGAGCCCGGCGGCCAGCGCGCGGCTCCGCGCGCGCAGCGCCTCGGCGCTGACCGGCCGGTCCTGGTCGATCAGGAGGGGGGCGTCCGGCTGGCGCGCGGCCAGCGCGTCCAGGTGTTCGGAGAAAGTCGAGTACGGAAACGGCATGGCTTACACCGTGGCGATCGGCGTCACGGGGGAACCCACCGCGCCCGGCATGCGCAAGGGCGGGGCGGTCAGCAGGAAGCGGTTGCGGCCCTGCCCGTGCAGCCAGTCGGCCAGGTCCTTCAGGTACCAGAGCTCGGCCAGCGGCACGCCCAGCTTGAACAGGCAATGGTGGTGCAGCGGCAGGATGGAATGGCCGGGCCCGGAGGTGCGCGCCGGATAGGCCTCGACCGCGTAGTTGTCCGCGCAGAGGGCGGCGATGCCGGAGCGCGTGATCCAGTCCAGCAGCGCCGGGTCGGACCCGTCCAGCACGGCGCCGGTCCGTTCCAGTTCGTGCGGGTCGGGCTGGCCGTTCATGGCCACGACCGCTTCGGCGAAGCCGGTGCGCAGCACCAGCATGTCGCCGGTCTCGACCGAGACGTTCTGCGCCTGCATGGCGGCCTGTAGCTGGGCATGGCCCACCACCGTGCGGCCGGGGCCGAACGCCCGGGCCAGGTCCACCAGCACGCCGCGGCCCTGCATGCCTTTTTCGGCGTAGCGGCTGACGCTGAGTTTGCGCGCGAACGAGCCGCCCGGCGGGCAGCAGGCGTCGGCCGAGGTATCGGGATCGGCCCCGCCGAACACGTCCACGCCCGCGGCGTAGCCGTTGTAGTACACGCGGCGCGCCTGGCCGTCGCCCTGGATGTCGAACATTGCGCCCACGTGGCACAGGCCGTCCCATTGCGTGGAGTACTGCATGGACAGCGTGACCTGGTCGTCGGACAGCACGTCCACGGCCTCGGGCTGCACCTGCGACATCTGGAAGTTCAGGTAGGGCGTGCCCTCGCGGAAGGTGGGCTTGAGCGTGGGCGCGTGGCGGCGCGGATTCAGCACGTTGCCGCCGGGCAGGTCCAGCGGCAGCGACAGGCAGAACACCTTGCCCGCCCGCACCTCGCGCACCGCCTGCAGCACTTTTTCTTCGGTCAGCAGGTTCAGGCGGCCGATCTCGTCGTCCGCCCCGAAGTCGCCCCAGGTCGATCCTTCCGGGCGTCGGGTCCAGCGTTTCATCTGCTTGTCTCCTTTCGGCTTTCTGTGTTTTTATTAATATAGTACGTATTTACGTACTATAGGAAGAAACCAAGAAAACCCAAAAGAAATCCGCGATCAGCGGATTCGTTAGGAGACAAAACCATGACGCAATTCCTGCATCCGCGCGCCGGATGGCGCGGGCTGGCGGCCGCCGCGCTGGCCGTGCTGGCGTTGCCCGCGGCCCATGCCGCGGGCTATCCCGACCATGCCGTCACCGTCGTCGTCCCTTATCCGCCCGGAGGCGGCGCGGACATCTTCGGCCGCGCCATCGCCCACGCGCTGGAGCCCGGCCTGAAGCAGACGGTGCTGGTCGAGAACAAGCCCGGCGCGGGCGGCAACATCGGCATGGCCTACGTGGCCCGCGCCAAGGCCGACGGCTATACGCTGGGCCTGGGCACCATCGGCACCCAGACCATCAACCAGTTCCTCTACAGCAACATGGCGTTCGATCCCGAGCGCGACCTGGTGCCCATCGCCCTGGTGTCCACCACGCCGAACGTGATCGCCGTGAGCGCCAAGTCGCCCTACAAATCGGTGGCCGACGTGATCAAGGCGGCCAAGCAGTCCAAGGACAAGAAGCTGACCTACGCCTCGCCGGGCGTTGGCTCGTCGGTGCACCTGACGGGCGCCTATTTCGAGGCGATGGCGGGCGTGACGATGCTGCACGTGCCCTTCAAGGGCACTTCCGCGTCGCTGCCCGCCGTGGCCGGCGGCCAGGTCGACCTGCTGTTCGACAACCTGCCGGGATCGCTCGCTCAGATCAAGGACGGCAACCTGGTGCGCGGCGTGGCCGTCACCTCGGCCGCGCGCGACCCGTCGGTGCCCGACCTTCCGACCGTGGCGGAATCGGGCCTGCCGGGCTTCGACGTCACGGCGTGGTTCGCGCTGTACGCCCCGCGCGGCACGCCGGAACCCGTGGTCAAGCAGTTGATAGAAGCCGCGCGCAGCGGCCTGCAAAGCCAGGCCATCGCGAAGAACTTCGCCGGCATGGGCGCCAGGCCTGGCACGCTCTTCGGCGCGGACCTGGCGGCCTTCGAAAGCGAGGAACGCAGGAAGTGGGGCGGACTCATCAAGGACAAGGGGATCACCGCGCAATGAACACACCCATCGCACTGGTCACCGGCGGCAGCCGGGGCATCGGCCGCGCCATCGTCGCGCGCCTGATCGAGGACGGCTACCAGGTCGTCAACTTCAGCCGCGGCGCGCCCGAGGCGCCGCTGCCCGGCGAAACCTTCCGCTCGGTCGACCTGGGCGACGCGGCGGCCACCGCCGCCGCCGCGCGGGAACTGGCGGCCGAGCGCCCCGTGCTGCACCTGGTCAACAACGCGGGGATGATCCAGGTCGCCAACATCGAGGACGTGACGCAGGAGCAACTGGCGCGGACCATGGCGCTGAACCTCACGGCGCCGCTCCTGCTGTTGCAGGCACTGCTGCCCGGCATGCGGGCGGCGCGGTACGGCCGCGTGGTGAACATCGGCAGCCGCGCGGCCCTGGGCAAGGGAGGGCGTTCGGTCTACGGCGCGTCCAAGGCCGGACTGGCGGGCATGACGCGGACCTGGGCGCTGGAACTGGCGGGCGACGGCATCACGGTGAATACCGTGGCGCCGGGGCCCGTCGCCACCGAACTGTTCAACCAGTCCAATCCGCCCGGCGCGCCGAAGACCGTGGCGCTGGAAGCCTCGATCCCGGTGGGCCGCGTGGGCCGGCCGGACGAGGTGGCCCACGCGGTGGCCATGTTCCTGGATCCGCGCGCGGGTTTCACCACCGGGCAGTTGCTGTATGTGTGCGGCGGGATGTCGGTGGGCCTGGCCTAGCGGTCTTCCGGCGCCGGCCGTCCCGGCGCGGCCCGGCCGCCAAGCTGCCGCGCGATTTCCTTTCTGGAAACCTTGCCCCTGGCGGCCAGCGCCGCCGCGCGCTCTTCGCGCAACCGCCTCAGCACTTCGGTGGGCGCGACGCCGAAATGGGCGGCGAACCTGCGCTGGAAGGTCCGGCGCGACATATGGCAGGCGTCGGCCATGTCGTCCACCGACCAGCGGGCCGACAACTGCGCTTCCATTTTCTCGACCAGCTCGCGAAAGGGCGCGGCCACTCGGTCCTGCAGGCGCAGGGTCTGGCTGTACTGGCGCTGGTCGCCGTTGCGCCGCATGAAAACGACCAGGCGGCGGGCCACCTGCTGCGACAGGTCCGGCCCGAAGTCGCGTTCGATCATTGCCAGCGCCAGGTCGATGCCGGCCGTGACGCCGGCGGACGTCCAGTATTTGCCGCTTTCGATGTAGATGCGGTCGTCCTGCACGCGCAGGGCGGGGTAGCACGATTGCAGCCGGGTGGCCGAGCGCCAGTGCGTGGTGACGGCCCGCCCGTCGAGCAGGCCGGTGGCGGCCAGCACGAAGGCGCCGGTGCAGACGCTGCACGTGCGGCGGGTGTCTGGGTCGCGGCGGCGCAGCCACGCCTGCGTTTCGCCGTGGGCGCTGGCGAGGTCCGCGCCCGGTCCGCCCGGGACCAATATCGTGTCGATGGGCGCGTCGGCGTCGCTGGCGAAGGTGTCGTCCACCTGCATGCGCAGGCCCTGTTCCCAGGTGGCGACCACGGGCGCGGCCGCGATGGTGTGCAGGCGGTAGAGTTTGCGGCCGGCTTCTTCGTTGGCCGAACTGAAAGCCTGCCACGGCCCGGCCAGGTCCAGCGGCTGGAAGCCGTCGTACAGCACGAACACGATGCGCAATGGCGCATTCGGGGCCGCAATTGGCGCGCCCGGGCGGGCGCGTCCGCCTATCCTGGAGGCTGGCGTTTCTAACGGAGCATCGTCATGCATGTGAATTTTCTCTTGTTCGAGGGACTGACCCAACTGGATATGACCGGGCCCTACGAGGTGCTGGCGAATGCGCCGGGCTTCACAGTGGATTTTGTCGCAAAAACCTCCGATCCGGTACGTTGCGATCGCGGGCTGCGTTTCGTGCCCACGCAGACGATCGCGTCCGCGCCGCCCTGCGACCTGCTGGTGGTGCCGGGCGGGCCGGGCACGGACGACGCCATCGTCGATCCCGAGTGGGTGGCGTTCACGCGCGGGCAGGGGCGGCAGGCGCGCTACGTGTTCGGCATCTGCACGGGTTCGCTGCTCCTGGGCGCGGCGGGGCTGCTGCGGGGCAAGCGGGCATCCAGCCATTGGCGCGCGCGCGAACTGCTGTCGCGCTTCGGCGCCACGCCCAGCGACGAACGCCTGTGCGTGGACGGCAGGCTGTTCACCGCCGGCGGGGTGACCTCGGGCATCGATATGGCGCTGAAGGTGGTGGCGGAGCTGTGCGGCGAGGACGCGGCCAAGCTGATCCAGTTGCAGATCGAGTACGACCCGAAACCGCCGTTTCCCGGCGGCACGCCCAAGACGTCGGAACCGGCCGTGGTGCAGCGCTATCTGGAGATGTCGCAGGCCCGCTACGAGCGCCGCTCGCTGGCGGTGGACCGCGCCGCGGCGGCGATGGCGCCCTGAAGGGCTATCTGGCCAGGTGGTCCAGCGGCAGCGGGCTTTGCGGCTTGACGGTCTGGATGGCGAAGTTGCTGCGGATGTCCTTCACGCCCGGCAGCTTCAGCAGGGTGCCGAGCAGGAAGCGTTCATAGGCGCGCAGGTCCGGCACCACCACCTGCAACAGGAAGTCGGATTCGCCCGAGACCAGGTGCGCGGCGATCACTTCAGGCAGCGCGCTGACCTCTTGGCGGAACTGGGCGGCGTCCCGTTCGTGGTGCCGCTCTACCTTGATGCCGACGAAGACGGTCAGGCCCAGGCCGACCTCGTCCGGCGCCAGCCGGGCCTCGTAGCCCTGGATGACCCCGGCTTCCTCCAGCAGGCGCACGCGCCGCAGGCAGGGGGACGGGGACAGCCCGATCTGTTCGGCGAGTTCGACATTGGTCAGCCTGCCGTTCTGCTGCAAGGCCTCGAGGATGCGGCGGTCGTAGCCGTCCAGTTCGCGTTTTGGCATGGAATTGGAAATGGGGCTTGGGTATTGGCGAAGTATGCCAATGATGATAGCGGTGATGGCAGGAATAGCAAGCACATGCCAGCCCGATTTTCCTAGAATGGTGGCCTTCGACTAGACGGGCAGGGGCGGGCGATGGCGGATATGGCGGTGTTTCTCGGGGCTTTGCTGATCGTTTACGTAGTGCCGGGGCCCGACATGATCCTGCTGCTGGAAACCGGCGTGCTGCGGGGGCGCGGGCAGGCGCTGGCGGTGGCCCTCGGGCTGGCGATCGCCCGGGCCGCCCACGTGACCCTGGCCGCGCTGGGGCTGGCCGCGCTGTTCAAGACCCATCCCTGGGCCTTCGATGCCGCGCGCACGGTCGGCGGCTGCTACCTGGTCTGGCTGGGCGTGCGCCTGCTGCGGGCGGGGCCGGTGTCGTACGACGCCGCCGGCCAGGCGGCCCCCGGCAAGGCGGGCTGGGGGCCGGCGCTCCTGAGCGGCGTCCTGACCAATGTGCTCAATCCCAAGGCCTTGCTGTTCTGCTCGGTGCTGCTGCCGCAGTTCGTGTCGCCGGGCCAGGGGGCGATCGGCGGGCAATTCGCCGTGCTGGGCGTGATCCTGGTCGGCCTGGGCCTGGCGCTCGACGTGATGTGCGCACTGGCGGGCGGCGCGGTGGGACGCTGGATGTCGGCCAGTCCGCGGGCGCAGAAGATCCAGGGCCGGGTCTTCGGCCTGGCCCTGATCGGCTTCGGCCTGCGCCTGACGATCGCGCAGCGTCCCGCATGAAGCGCGGCGCGCCCGGGGCGCGCTTTACTTGGCGTAGGCGTACGCGGAATCGTCCGTCTCTTCGGTCCGGGCCGCGGGCGGGGCCGCGCCGTCCTCCAGCAGCTCTTCCGGCCGCAGGCCCTTCGTCAATTCCAGGGCCTGGCGTTCGAACAGGCGCCGGTACAGACCGTTCTTCAGGCGGATCAGCGCTTCGTGGCTGCCTTCCTCGATGACGCGGCCATGGTCCATCACCAGCAGGCGGTCCAGCGCGCGCACGGTGGACAGGCGGTGCGCCACCACCAGCGTCGTGCGGCCTTCCATCAGGCGGTCCATCGCCCGCTGGATCAGCACCTCGCTTTCGCTGTCCAGGCTGGACGTGGCTTCGTCCAGGATGAGGATGGGCGCATTGGCCAGGAAGGCGCGCGCGATGGCCACGCGCTGGCGCTCGCCGCCCGACAGCTTCACGCCGCGCTCGCCCACCAGCGTGTCGTAGCCCTTGGGCAGCGCCACGATGAAATCATGGGCGCTGGCCAGGCGCGCGGCCTGCTCGATCTCGGCCTGCGTGGCGCCGGGCCGCGCATAGGCGATGTTCTCCGCCAGCGTGCGGTGGAACAGCACCGGCTCCTGCTGCACGATGGCGATCTGGCTGCGCAGCGACGCCTGCTTCGCCTGGGCGATGTCCTGCCCGTCGATGGTGATGCGGCCGCCGTTCACGTCGTACAGGCGCTGGATCAGCTTGATGAAGGTGGTCTTGCCCGATCCGGAATGCCCCACCAGCCCGACGCGCTCGCCCGGCGCGATGCGCACCGAGAACCTGTCGTACAGCGCCGTGTCGTGCGCGCCGTAGCGGAAGCTCACGTCCTCGAAGCGGATCTCGCCGGCCGTGACGCGGATCTCGCCCGCGCCGGGGCGGTCGTCCACGCCCAGCGGCTGCTTTTCCAGCGCGACCAGTTCTTCCATGTCGTTGACCGAGCGCTGCAGATTGCGGATGTGCATGCCCACGTCGCGCAGGTGGCCCTGCAGCATGAAGAACATCGTCAGGGCGAAGGTGATGTCGCCCACGCTGGCCTGGTCGCGCGACCACAGCAGCAGCGACACGCCCAGGATGCCCGCCTGCATGGCGACCAGCATCGCGCCCTGGATCCCGCCGTTCAGCGTGCCGCGGATCCAGGTGCGCCGGGTGCGGCGGCGCCATTTGTCGACGACGCGGTCCAGCCTGGCCTCTTCGCGCGTTTCCGCGCCGAAGGCCTTGACCACGGCGTTGCAGCTCACGGAGTCGGCCAGCGCGCCGCCCATGCGAGTGTCCCAGGCGTTGCCCAGGCGCGCCGCCGGCGCCACGTAGCGCAGCGACAGCGTGGCCGTGACGGCGATGTACAGCACCGAACCCGCGCCGACCACCAGCCCCATCATGGGCCAGTGCGCGCCCAGCAGGGCGGTGGCGCCGACCAGCATGACGACCGAGGGCAGCAGCGCGATCAGCAGGGTGTCGTTCAGCAGGTCCACGGCCCACATGCCGCGCGTGACCTTGCGCACCGTCGAGCCGGCGAAGCTGTTGGCGTGCCAGTCCGTGGAGAAGCGCTGCACCCGGTAGAAGGCGTTGGACACGATTTCATTCATCATCTTCAGCGTGAAGGCGATGATGTTCTGGAACACGCCCTGGCGCAGCAGCGTGCCGCCGATGCCCAGCGCGATCAGCAGCCAGAACGAGGTAAGGGCGGCGCTCCAGACCAGTTCGTCGCCCGCGGCGCCGGAGGCCACGGCGTCGACCAGCCGGCCGGCGTACAGCGGGGTCAGCACGTCGGCCAGCGACGACAGCAGCGCCAGCACGACGATCAGCGCCGTGCGCCAGGGCTGCGCGCGCCAATAGCGGAAGGTAAAGCCCAGGACGTCCTTGAAGGCCTGTCCTCGAAGATCGGTTTTTTTTCTAGCCATTGCAATGGCCCGGCGGCACCAGGACGCCGGGAGTCCTTGTGTGGAAAGAGGAAGGAATGGCCCGCGCGGTCTGCGCAGGCATTGCGTTCAGGGGGTTGGGGCGGGCGCGGAGGACCGGTCGCTAGATGGACATCCAGCGATGGGTCCGCGCGGGCGACGACTTAATGGCGTCGCGGGGACACGCGCGGGACGGCGTTGTGCGGATACATCATCTTGCGCCTCCCAGTGGTGTATTGAATGGAGAAAAGGAATGGGCAGTGGCCCGAATTGAAGATTCTATAGATGTGGTGTAAGTCAATCAACGGCAGGCGCCGGGAAATGGGCGCGGTGTGGCTTTTTTTCAACTTTGCCGTAATGGGAACGATAGGCGGCAATGCGCCTCTTTTCCCGGCCGCGACGGACGCGCGCCGCGCCCGGCGCGGCGCGAACCGTTCTATTTGAGAAAGCCCGTGGAGATCCAGGGCACCGCGGCAATGACGACGATGCCGACGGCAAGGGAGCTCAAGTAGCCCATGATGGGCCGGATGCCTGTTTCGGGGGCGACCCGGCCGATGGCGCAGGCGGCGTAGTAGCCCACGCCGAAGGGCGGCGCGAACAGGCCGAGGCCCATGGACAGGATGACCACCATGGCGTAGTGCACTTCATGGATGCCCATCTGGTGCGCGATCGGAAACAGCAGCGGGCCGAACAGCACGATGGCGGGGATGCCTTCCAGGACGCTGCCCAGGATCACGAAGGCGACGATGGACACGGCCATGAAGGTCGCCGCGCCGCCGGGCAGGCCCGCCATGGCCGTGGCCAGTTGGGTCGAGAACCCCGATTGTGTGAGCGCCCAGGCCATGCCGGTGGCGGTGCCGATGATGAGCAGGATGGCGCCGGACAGGCAGGCCGTGTCCACCAGCATGGGTTTGAGCCGCTTCGGATCGAAACAGCGGTAGACCAGCAGCCCGACGAGCGTGGCGTAGACGATGCCGATGGTGGATACCTCGGTCGCCGTGGCCACGCCTTCGACCACGGCGGCGCGGATGACGAAGGGCAGCGCCAGCGCGGGCAGGGCCACCAGCAGGGCGCGGCCGATCTGGCGGCCGCTGGCCTTGCGCACCGCGCTCAGGTCTTCGCGGCGGTTGCGCCACCAGACGACCAGGCACAGCATCACGCCCAGGACCAGCCCCGGCAGCAGGCCGCCGGTGAACAGGGCGGTGATCGACACGCCCGTGACGGATCCGATGGTGATGAGCACGAGGCTGGGCGGCACCGTTTCGGTCTGCGCGCCCGTGGCCGACAGCAGCGCGACCAGGTCGCCTTCGTCGGCGCCCCGTTCGCGCATTTCCGGAAACAGCACCGGCGCCACCGCCGCCATGTCCGCCGCCTTGGCGCCGGAGATGCCCGACACCACGTACATGGCGCCGATCAGCACATAGGACAGGCCGCCCCGCACGTGTCCGAGCAGGCTGGCCAGGAAGGCGACCATGCGCTTGGCCATGCCGGTCATTTCGATGAGAACGCCCAGGAACACGAACAACGGCACCGCGAGCAGGATCAGGTGGGACATGCCTTCGTCCATGCGCCCGACCACCACCATCATCGGCACGTCGGTGGCCAGCGACAGGTAGCCGAACGTGGCCAGCCCGAACGAAAACGCGATCGGCACGCCCGCGAACACCGTCGCCGCCACGATCCCGACGAAGAAGATCAGCAGGTTCAGATTGCCCAGGCCGGCGAACACGGGCTGCAGCGCCGCCATGGCCGCGACCACGCCGCCGACCAGCAGCAGCGCGAACCCCGCGGTGCGCCACTGCGCGCGCTCGACGAGCCGCAGCAGCGCGATCAGCGCCATCAGGGCGGTGCCCACGGGCAGCGCCGCGGCGCGCCAGACGTTGGGGATCTCCAGCGCGGCGGTCGTGACGTAGCGCTCTTCCGAGGCGTATTCGAACCCGGGCGCCTGCAGCATGAGCAGGAAGGCCAGCGCGGCCGCCACCGCCACCATGTCCAGCACGGCGCGGGCCGCGGGCGAGGCGCGGTTGACCAGCGCGCCCATGCGCATGTGTTCGCCGCGCCGGAAGGCGACGACCGCGCCCAGCATCGCCAGCCACAGGAACAGGATCGAGGCCAGTTCGTCGGACCACACCAGCGGTTCGTGCAGTACGTAGCGCGCCACGATGCCCGAGAACAGGATGACGATCTCCGCGACCACCAGGATGGCCGCCGGGATCTCCACGAGGTGTCCCAGGGCGTTGTCGGCGGCGACGGCCCAGGGACGCCTGGCGCCCGGCGGCGCTTCCGCGCCGGCCAGCACGTCCGCGGGATGGGTCATCGCCGCCCTCATGAGAGCCTCCCCACGGATTGTTCGAGCAGGTTCCAGGCTTTCTCGCCGTACTTCTCTTTCCAGCCTTCATAGAAGCCCGCCTTGCGCAGGGACTCGCGGATGGGGGCGGCGTCGGGCGTATTGAAAGCCAGGCCTTCTTCGGCCAGTTTGGTCTGCAACTGGTTGTTCAGCGCCAGCACGTCCGCGCGTTCGGCCATGCCGGCCGCGTCGATGTGCTTGGCGACGACCTCGCGGATGTCGGCCGGCAGCTTTTCCCAGGCGCGGCGGTTGCCCAGGAACCAGAAGCCGTCCCACATATGGTTGGTCATGGAGCAGTACTTCTGCACTTCGTAGAACTTGGCGGTCTGGATGATGGCCAGGGGGTTTTCCTGCGCGTCGACCACGCGGGTCTGCAGCGAGGAGTAGGTTTCGTTGAAATTGATGCTGGCCGGCGACGAGCCGAGCGCCTTGAACATCGACGTCCAGAGCGGGCTGACGGGCACGCGGATCTTCAGGTCGCGGAAATCGTCCGGGCCCGCGATGGCGCGCGAACTGGTGGTGACCTGGCGAAAGCCGTTGTCCCAGATGCGGTCCATGACGTACAGGCCCTTGCCGTTGATTTCGCGGCGGATGTGCGCGCCGAGTTCGCCATCCATGGCCTTCCAGACTGCGTCGTAGTCGGGAAACGCGAAGCCGATGCCGCTGATGGACGCGGCGGGAACCAGGGTGGACAGGATCAGGCCCGACAGGGTGAAGAACTCGACGGCGCCGGCGCGCAACTGGCTGAGCGTGTCGGTGTCGGATCCCAACTGGCTGCTGGGGAACACGGCAAGCTCGAAGCGGCCCCCGGTGTCGCGCAGGATGTTCTGCGCCGCTTCGTTGGCGCGCAGGTTCATGGGATGCGCCGGGGGCAGGTTGTTGGCGTACTTGTACCGGTATTGCGGCGCCGCCAGCGTCCGCTGGAACGGCGCCATGGCCAGAAGCGCGCCGCCTCCCGCGGCGCTCATGAGTTTGCGTCGAGTCGTGTTCATGCTGTCTCCTTGGTTATGAGATCCGGCCTTCTTCGAGGGAGGCCGGATAAAGCGCCTTGTGAGGCTTCTTGCTTTATCTTTGCATGGGGTCCATGATATGGACCTACGTAATACCCTTGAATTTATTTAATCACATTGATTCTCTAGCGTAAATCACTAAAACTGGTGCAGAATGAAAAAACAGGATGAACAAAGTGGTCCACAAAATGGACCGCTGAAAAAATCAGGCGGAGACAACGTGACGGACACCTCATCCCAGGTCGGCGGCGCCCAGGCGATTTCCCGGGCCATGCTGGTGCTGCGCGGCGTATCGCGCATGCGCGGCGAGGGCGCGGGCCTGCTGGCGCTGACCCGCGACACCGGCATGAGCAAGCCGACCGTGCACCGCATCCTGGCGGCGCTGGCCGCCGAAGGCATGGTCGAGCAGGACCCTGTCAGCCGCCGCTATTTCCTCGGACCCGAATGCCACGTGCTGGGCAACATCGCCAGCGAGCGTTTCGGTATCAACCGGCTGGCCGCGCCCGTGGTGGCGCGGCTGGCGCACGAATGCGGCGACTCCGCCTTCTTTTCGCTGCGGCGCGACGTGTTCGCGGTCTGCGTGCTGCGCGAAGACGGCGATTACCCGCTCAAGACCCACGTGCTGCTGCCCGGCGACCGCCACCCGCTGGGCATCGGCGCGGGCAGCCTGGCCATCCTGGCGGCATTGCCCGACGACGAGGTCGAGGCATGCCTGCAAGCCAACGCGGCCCTGATCGCGCGGCGTTATCCGCACTACTCGGTGCCGCTCATCCGCACGCTGGTGGACGAAGTCCGCGAACAGGGCTATGCCGTGAACCGCGGCCTGGTGGTGCCGGGATCGTGGGGCATTGGCATGCCGCTGCGCGACGAGCAAGGGCACGTGCTGGGCGCGCTGAGCATCGCCGCGGTCGAGTCGCGCATGGACGAGGAAAGGCAGTTCCAGTTGGCCAAGCTGTTGTCCCGCGAGGCCAAACGCCTGCTCGCGCAGGCCAATCCAGGAGGCCGCAGCGAGGCGCGGGCGCGCTCGCCGGCCCCCAAGCCCAAGCCCTGATCCGCCTTGCGGACGGACCGGGGCGCCACTTGAGGAGACAGCAATGAGCAAGCGTGCCGTCATCGTGGGATGGTCGCACATCCCGTTCGGCAAACTCGACGATCCCGACACCGAAAGCCTGATGGCCCGGGTGTCCGGCGCGGCCCTGGACCACGCGGGCATCGGCCCCGACGCCGTGGACGGCATTTATGCCGGGGTCATGAACAGCGGCTTCCAGAAGCAGGACTTCCAGGGCGCGCTGGTGGCGCTGGCGCATCCGGCGCTGGCGCAGGTGCCGGCGGCGCGGCTGGAGAACGCGTGCGCGACCGGGTCCGCGGCGCTGTACGCGGCAATGGACTTCATCGAGGCGGGACGGGGGCGCGTCGCGCTGGTCGTCGGCGCCGAGAAAATGACGTCGCGCCCCACCGCCGAAATCGGCGACATCCTGCTCAATGCGAGCTACCGAAAGGAAGAGGCGGACATCGCGGGCGGCTTCGCCGGCGTCTTCGGCCGCATCGCCGCGGCCTATTTCGAGCGTTACGGAGACCAGAGCGAGGCGCTGGCGCGCATCGCCGCCAAGAACCACAGGAACGGCGTGGACAACCCCTACGCGCAGATCCGCAAGGACCTGGGCTTCGATTTCTGCAATACCGTTTCGGAAAAGAACCCCTACGTCGCCGCGCCGCTGCGCCGCACCGACTGCTCGCTGATCTCGGACGGCGCGGCCGCGCTGGTGCTGGCCGACGAAGAGACGGCGGCGGGCCTGCGCCGCGCCATCGCCTTCCGGGCGCGCCGGCAGGCCAACGACATCCTGCCGCTCAGCCGGCGCGACCCCATCGCTTTCGAGGGCGCGGCGCGGGCCTGGCGCGAGGCGCTGGCCGACGCCGGCGCGACGCTGGACGACCTGAGCCTGGTCGAGACGCACGATTGCTTCACCATCGCCGAGCTGATCGAGTACGAAGCCATGGGGCTGGCGCCGCGGGGGCAGGGCGCCAGGGTCCTGCGGGAAGGCTGGGCGGAAAAGGGCGGCCGCCTGCCGGTGAACCCGTCGGGCGGCCTCAAGGCCAAGGGGCATCCGGTGGGCGCCACCGGCGTGTCCATGCACGTCATGGCCTGCCTGCAACTGGCGGGAGAGGCGCAAGGCATGCAGGTGCCCGGCGCGACGCTGGCCGGCGTGTTCAACATGGGCGGCGCCGCCGTCGCCAACTACGTCAGCATCCTGGAGCGCGTCAAATGAGCGGCCGTCTGGATTTCGGTGCGGCGGCCGTTGCCGCGGCGGCCGATGCCGCGGCGGCCGATACCGCGGCGGCCGTCGCCGCGGCGCCGCCGGGCGGCGTGGCGCCGGTGTCGCGCCGGGCGATGAACCTGGCGCACTTCCTGGTCCAGGCGGCGCGCCGCCATCCGTCCCGCCCCGCGCTGCTGTGCGGGAATCTCCGCCGCAACTGGCGCGAACTGGACGCGCGCACCGCCGCGCTGGCGCAGGCCCTGGCGGAGCGGGGCATCGGCAAGGGCGACAGGGTGCTGGTGCATTCCCGCAACAGCTTCGAATTCGTCGAAACCCTGTTTGCCGTGCTGCGCCTGGGCGCGGTCTGGGTGCCGACCAACTTCCGCATTTCGCCGGACGAGGCCGTCTATCTGGCCCGGGCGGCGGGCATCAAGGCCTTTCTTTGCGAAGGGCAGTCCCCGGACCACGCGGCGGCGGTGGCCGGCGCCATGCCCGGCCTGGCGCTGCTGGCGCGCCTGGGGGCGGGCGCTTTCGGCGAGACGGACACTTCGGCTCTCATCGAGGCTCGCCTGGAGGACGCGCCTCGGGCCTGCGCGGACGTGGACCACGACGACCCCTGCTGGTTCTTCTTCACCTCCGGCACTACCGGACATCCGAAGGCCGCGGTGCTGACGCACGGGCAGATGGCCTTCGTGGTCACGAACCACTTGTGCGACCTGATGCCGGGCACGACCGAGGACGATGTCAGCCTGGTCGTCGCGCCGCTGTCCCACGGCGCGGGCATCCACTTCCTGACCCAGGTGGCGCGCGCCGCGTGCACGGTGCTGCCGGAAGGCGCGCGTTTCGACGCCGGCGAACTGTGGCGCCTGGTCGAGCGCCACGGGGTGACCAACATGTTCACCGTGCCCACGATCGTGAAGATGCTGGTCGAGCACCCCGCGGTGGACGAGTGCGATCACCGCAGCCTGCGCTATGTGGTCTACGCCGGCGCGCCCATGTACCGCGAAGACCAGAAGCGCGCCCTGGAAAAACTGGGCAGCGTGCTGGTGCAGTACTTCGGGCTGGGCGAGGTGACCGGCAACATCACGGTGCTGCCGCCTTCGCAGCATCGCGCCGGCGATGCGCCGGATGCCCGCGCCGGCACTTGCGGATACGAGCGCACCGGCATGCAGGTCAGCATCCAGGACGACGCGGGGCGTCCACTGCCCGCGGGGCAGACCGGCGAGATCTGCGTCTGCGGGCCGGCCGTGTTCGCGGGCTACTACGCCAATCCGCAAGCCAACGCCAAGGCCTTCCGCGACGGCTGGTTCCGCACCGGCGATCTGGGCTACCAGGACGAACAAGGCTACCTCTACATCACCGGCCGGCAGTCCGACATGTACATCTCGGGCGGGTCCAACATCTATCCGCGCGAGGTCGAGGAAAAAGTGCTGGCCCATCCGGCCGTGGCGGAGGCGGCGGTGCTGGGCGTGCCCGATCCGACCTGGGGCGAGGTGGGCGTGATGGTCTGCGTGCTGCGTCCCGGCCATGCGCTGGAGGCGGACGCGCTGCTGGACTGGCTGGCGCCGCGCATCGCGCGCTACAAGCTGCCGCGCCAGGTGTTTTTCTGGGAGGCGCTGCCGCGGTCGGGCTACGGCAAGATCACCAAGAAGCTGGTGCGCGACGCCCTGCGCGAGCGCGGGTGCCTGGCGCCGGCGGCACAGGCCGGACGCTGAACGGCGGTATCCACAACAATGAGGAGACAGGATCATGGAGATGGCGCAAGAGGCAATTCTGGTCACGGGCGGGGCGTCGGGCATCGGCCTGGCCGTGGCGCGCGGCCTGCTGGAAGCGGGACGCCGGGTGCTGGTGGCCGACGTGTCGCAGGAAAGGCTGGATGAAGTCAGGGACATGGCGCCCGCCGCGCGCCTGGGCTGCGTGCGGCTGGACGTGGCCGACGAAGCGCAGGTGGTGGACGCGATGGCGCGGCTGGAGCGGGATTTCGGGCCGATATCCGGCCTGGTGAATTCAGCCGGGATCGGCCGCGACGTGCCCTTTCTGGATACCGACGCGGCGTTGCTGCGGCGCATCCTGGAGGTGAACCTGGTGGGGTCCTTCGTGGTGGCGCGCGAAGCGGCGCGGCGGATGCGCGAGCGCCGGCGCGGCTCCATCGTCAACATTGCCTCTGTGTCCGGCATCCGCGGCAACGCCGGCCGCGCGGCCTACGGCGCGTCCAAGGGCGGCGTGGTGACGCTGACCCGCGTCATGGCCGTGGAACTGGCGGCCTACGGCATCCGCGTCAACGCCGTGGCGCCCGGCCCGATCGAGACGCCGCTGGTGGGGCAGATGCACACCGAGGAGGCCCGCGCCGCCTGGCGCCAGGTGGTTCCGCAGCACCGCTACGCCGCGCCCGAAGAACTGAACGGCACCATCGGCTGGCTGCTGGACGAAGCCCAATCGAGTTATGTGACGGGACAGGTTATTTGCGTGGACGGCGGCTTTACCGCCGCCGGCATGCTGCCCGCCGTGCATTGACCCGGGCCCGTCGACGCCGACAGGCCCGGGCTTTCCGATTCCACCCATCGCGCCACAAGCGCACGGAGTCCAGACCATGCGAACCACCACCGTGGATCGTTCGCTGCGGGGATCACCAACACCGCCCCGTCCCAGAACGCTGATACACCCGGGAACCTTCAACCCGGTACGCATCCATAGCCGCAGCGCGCGGCGAGGCCGCCACTTCCGCCTGTCCCTGCGGCCGGGGGCCAGTTTGTACGACGCCCTGGTCCAGGCGCTGGCCGGCGCCGGCGTCGCCAACGCGTCGATGACGCTGCTGGGGGGCGTCTTCAGCCACCTCGATTACTGCACCGCGCCGCCCGATCCCCGGCACCAGCGGGTCGTGGCCTATACCGAGCCCATCCCGGCCGGGCCCGCGTACCTGATTTTCGGCAACGCCACGCTGGGCAAAACCGATGCGGGCGGGGCGCTGGTGCATTGCCACGCGGCGTTCTGCGACGCGCGCGGAGAACCGCTGGGCGGCCACATCATCGCCCAGACCACGATCGTCGGGCCGCGGCCCGTTCCCGTGCTGGTGACGGCGCTGGACGGATTCGAACTGCGCGCCACCTACGACGCCGAGACCAATCTGCGCTTGCTGCAACCCCAGGGAGCCGACGACCATGACGCCGCCTGAAATCGAAACCGGAACCATGGGCCGCGTGGCCTACGCGCGCATCGGCCCCAACGAGGACCTGGTGCAGGGCGTGGAAAAACTGTGCCTCGCCGAGGGCTTCCGCAACGCCTTCGTGCGCGGGGCGCTGGGCAGCCTGGTCGACGCCTGCCTGTATGCGCGCGACGGCGGCTATCGCTGCCTCAGCGGGCCCGCGGTGGAAATCGTCAGCCTGGCGGGCGAGGTCCGCGCCCAGCCCGACGGCTCGCTCGTCGCATCGCTGTCCGGCGTGGTGGCCGACCCGCAGGGCCGGATCCATGGCGGGCCGTTCGTGCCGGGCGCCAATCCCATCTGCATGACGTTCGAGGTCACCCTGGAAGAATGGCTGCCCGCGGGCGGCGATTGACCGGGCGGCCGGGGCGCGCCGCCGCCCCGGCCGCCGTCTCTGCCGATGCCTTGCTCCTGAATTTCAAAAAATCTCGATAAAAATTATTGACGCCGAGATTTTTGCTGCTTATCGTAGAAAAAAACGCGCCAGGATGACCGGCATGAAGCCGGCGGCGGGCGCATCAGGAGACAAGCAGTGATACGGCTACATGACATCCGGTACGTCCGGCTGGGCACCCGCGACCTGGAGGGCGCGGTCCGTTACGCGACCGCGGTGCTGGGGCTCGAATTGGCCCGCAGGGAACATGGCGCGGCCTATTTCAAGTCGGATTCGCGCGACCACACCCTGTGCTATTTCGAGGGCGACCCGCGCGACCATACCGCGGCGTTCGAGGTGGACACCTCCGAAGAACTGGAGCGCGCCGGCGCGGTGCTGGAGCGCAGCGGCTACGCGGTCGAGGCGGGCCGGCGGGAAGCGGCCGAACAGCGCTACGTGCGCGATTTCCTGCGCTTCACCGATCCGTCCGGCAACCGCATCGAACTGGTGCATGCGCCGCAGCACAGCGGCCGCCGCTACTTCCCGGGCCGCGACGCCGGCATCACGGGCTTTTCGCACATCGGCCTGCGCACGCTGGACGCCCGGCGCGACGAAGCCTTCTGGACCGGCCTGCTGTCGGCGCGCGTCAGCGACCGCATCGGCGAGGCGCCGCTGCTGCGCATCGACGAAGTCCATCACAAGATCGCGCTGTTCCCGTCCGCCCATCCGGGCGTGCAGCACATCAACCACCAGGTCGAGAGCATCGACGACATCATGCGCGCCTGGTATCAGTTGCGCGAATGGAACGTGCCGATCCGCTTCGGTCCGGGGCGGCATCCGACCTCGGGCGCGATGTTCCTGTACTTCGACGGGCCGGACGGGATGATCTACGAATACTCCACCGGCGTGCGGCTGATCAGCGCCGAAGAGGAAAAGACCTACCGGCCGCGCAGCTTCCCGGCCGTGCCGTCCTCGTTCTGCATGTGGGGCGCCAAGCCCGATATCCCGGAGTTCAAGTCGTGAGCGCCGCGCAAGCGCGAGCCGGCGCCGGGCAGGAGGCGCTGGTCCGCGCGGCTGCGCGCGCCCTGGCCCGCGCCAACCTGGTCCATGCCTACGGCCATTGCAGCGCCAGGCTCGATGCCGGCCATTTCCTGGTGTGCGCGGCCCGGCCCATGGGCCTGATCGAACCGGGCGAGGCGGGCACGGTGGTGCCGGTGCACGGCGAACTGCCCGAAGGCGTGCTGGGCGAGGTCCGCATCCACCAGCACATCTACCGCCTGCGTCCGGACGTGGGCGGCGTGGTGCGGTCCATGCCGCCCACGGTCATGACGCTGTCGTCGGCCCGCGTGACCCCCAGGCCGCGCCACGGGATGGGCTCGTATTTCTCGCCGGCCGTTCCGCTCTGGGACGATCCGCAACTGGTGCGCAGCGACGCGCAGGCGCGCGGCGTGGCCGAAACGCTGGGCGCGGCGCGCGCCGTGGCCATGCGCGGCAACGGCGCGGTGGTGGCGGCGGAGTCGCTCATGCATGCCGTGGTGCTGACCTGGTATCTCGAAGACGCCGCCCGCATCGAATGGCAATTGCGATCGGCCGGGCTGGCCGAAGGCGCGCCGACGCTGGCGCCCGAAGAGGCGGCCACCCGCGCCGTGGGCACGGGCCGCATCTACGAGCGCATGTGGGAATACCTGACCGCCGGCGACCCTGAAGCGGCGCTGGCAGACCTGTCGCAACCGAGGACGCAATGACCGATTTCCGCAATTTCATCGACGGCCAATGGGTCGCCACCGGCAACACGTTCGACAACCGGGATCCGGTCGACAATCGCCTGATCGGCCGCGTGCACGAGGCGGGCGACGCCGAGGTCGACGCGGCGGTGCGGGCCGCCAAGGCCGCGTTGCGCGGTCCGTGGGCAAAGCTGAAAACGCAGCAGCGCGTCGAACTGCTGCACGCGGTGGCCGACGGCATCACGCGCCGCTTCGACGACTTCGTCGACGCCGAGATCGCCGATACCGGCAAGCCCTACGACCTGGCCAGCCATCTGGACATCCCCCGCGGCGCCGCGAACTTCAAGATCTTCGCGGACCTGGTGCGCAACATCCCGAACGAAACCTTCGACCTTGAGACGCCGGACAACGGCCATGCCCTGAACTACGGCGTGCGCGTGCCCCGGGGCGTGATCGGCGTGATCTGCCCCTGGAACCTGCCGCTTCTGCTGATGACCTGGAAGGTGGGGCCGGCGCTGGCCTGCGGCAATACGGTGGTGGTCAAGCCGTCCGAGGACACGCCGGGCACGGCCACGCTGCTGGGCGAGGTCATGAACGAGGTCGGCGTGCCGCCCGGCGTCTACAACGTAATCCACGGCCGCGGCCCCGGATCGGCGGGCGAAAAACTCACCCGCCATCCGCTGGTCGACGGCATCACCTTCACCGGCGAAACCCGCACGGGCGAAGCCATCATGCAGGCCGCGGCGGTGGGCGTGCGCCCGGTGTCGTTCGAACTGGGCGGCAAGAACGCGGGCATCGTGTTCGCCGACGCGGATTTCGACAAAGCGGTGGCCGGCATCGCGCGCGCCGCCTTCGACAACACCGGGCAGGTCTGCCTGGGCACCGAACGCGTCTACGTACAGCGGCCGATCTTCGAGCGCTTCGTGGCGGCGATGGGCGAGCGCGCGCGAGGCTTCCGGCTGGGCCGCCCCAGGGATCCCGGCGTGAACCTGGGGCCGCTGATTTCGCAGCGCCACCGGGACAAGGTGCTGAGCTACTACACCCGCGCCCGCGAAGACGGCGCCACCGTGGTGGCGGGCGGCGGCGTGCCGGACATGCCGGACGAACTGGCCGCCGGCGCGTGGGTGCAGCCCACGGTCTGGACCGGGCTGCCGGAAACCTCGGCCGTCATCCAGCAGGAAATCTTCGGGCCTTGCTGCCACATCGCGCCCTTCGACACGGAAGAAGAGGCCGTCGCGCTGGCCAACGCCACGCCCTACGGGCTGGCGGCCACGGTGTGGACCAGCAACGTGGGCACGGCGCACCGGATGGGGCAGGCCCTGGAAGTGGGCATCTGCTGGATCAATTCCTGGTTCCTGCGCGACCTGCGCACGGCCTTCGGCGGGGCCAAGCAGTCCGGCATCGGCCGCGAAGGCGGCGTGCATTCGCTGGAGTTCTACACGGAGCTGCGCAATGTCTGCGTGAAACTCTGACGTACCTGGCAGGCGCCGCGCAGAACGGCGCCGCCGCCCATCCCCCAAGGAGACATAGCATGCAAGCATACGCACGCGGGCTGTCCGCGCTGGCCGCCATCGCGGCCCTGACGGCGGCCGGCGCCGCAATGGCGGACATCCGCATCGGCTTTACCGGCGTGCTGTCCGGGCCGCAGGCGGCGCTGGGTCAGGACCAGTACGACGGCCTGATGCTGGGCATCGAACAGCTAGGCGGCAGCCTGGGCGGCCAGAAGGCCGTGGTGATCCGCGACGACGACCAGCTCAAGCCCGACGTGGGCGCGCAGATCGTGCAGAAGTTCATCGAGAAGGACAAGGTGGACGTGATCGTCGGCCTGGGTTTCTCCAACGTGCTCATGGCGGAACTGCGGCGCATCAAGGAGTCGGGCGTGGTGGCGCTGTCCACCAACGCGGGCCCCGCACCGATCGCCGGCCGCATGTGCCTGCCCAACCTGTTCGTGCTGGGCTGGCAGAACGACAGCATGTCGGAGGCCATGGGCAAGTACGTCAAGGACCGGGGCTACAAGCGGGCCTACCTGATGTCGTCCAACTACCAGGCCGGCAAGGACAAGCTGGCGGGCTTCAAGCGCTTCTACGGCGCGGCGCCGTCGGACGAGATCTACACCCAGTTGGGCCAGCTCGACTATTCCGCCGAGATCTCGCGCATGCAGTCGGCCGGGCCGGACGCGCTGTTCGCGTTCTACACCGGCGGGGTGGGCGTGAACTTCGTGCGCCAGTTGCGCCAGGCCGGCCTGATGGAAAAGCTGCCGTTCTTTTCGGAAAGCCTGATCGATTCCAACACGCTGACCGCGCTGAAGGATCAGGCCGTGGGCGCGGTCTACGGCACGCCGTGGGCGACCACGCTGGACAATCCGCAGAACCGCAAGTTCGTCGAGGCCTTCAAGGCCAAGTACGGGCGGCTGCCGTCGGAATACGCGGTGGGCGGCTACGACGCGGCCTATCTGCTGGACGCGGCGGTCAAGCAACTGGGCGGCAAGCTGGGCGACAGCCGCGCGTTGGCCGCGGCGGTGAAGGCGGCCGGCGCCACCTTCCCCTCGGTGCGCGGCGCGTTCCGCTTCAACACCAACAACATGCCGGTGCAGAACCTGTACGCCTACCAGGTCGTGAAGGAAGGCGACGGCGTGAACGTGAAGCAGTTGGCCACGGTGTTCACCGACCACCAGGACGCCTACGTGGCGGACTGCCCGCTGAAATGACGGGCCGGCGGCACAGGGGAGACGCGCCATGAACGGATCGTTGCTGCTGTCGCAGTTGCTCAATGGCCTGCAACTGGGCGCCTTGCTGTTCCTGCTGTCTTCGGGGCTGACCCTGATCTTCGGCATCATGAACTTCATCAACCTGGCGCACGGGTCGCTCTATATGATCGGCGCCTTCCTGGGGGCCACGGCCTATAACGCCAGCGGCTCGTTCACCTTCGCCATCCTGGCGGCGGTGGCGGGCAGCGGCTTCGTCGGCGTGGTGCTGGAGCGGCTGATCGCCCGGCCGCTGTACCGCCACGACCACCTCTACCAGGTGCTGGCGACGTTCGGCCTGATGATGTTCTTCAACGAACTGGCCTCGGTCATCTGGGGCAGCCGGCCGTACTTCGCGGCCGTGCCGCAGGGGCTGGACGGGGCGGTCAGCCTGTTCGGCAGCGACTATCCGGTGTACCGGCTGATGATCATCGGGGTGGGGGCGCTGGTGGCCCTGGGCGCCTGGTTCCTGATCCAGCGCACGCGCTTCGGCATGCTGATCCGCGCGGGCGCCAGCAATGCCCCCATGGCCAGTGTGCTGGGCGCCAACGTGGACCTGCTGAAGACGCTGCTGTTCCTGCTGGGCGCGGTGCTGGCGGGCGTGGCGGGCGCCCTGGCGGGGCCCATCCTGTCGGTGCAGTCCGGCATGGGCGAGCCCGTGCTGATCCTGGCGCTGGTGGTGATCGTCGTGGGCGGCATCGGCTCGGTGCGCGGCACCCTGGTGGCGGCTTTGCTGATCGCCATGATCGACACGCTGGGCCGCGCCTTCCTGCCCGACATGCTGCGCGCCGTCTTCGACGCCTCGGTCGCCAACGCGGTCGGGCCCGCGCTCGCCTCCATGCTCATCTACGTGCTGATGGCGGTGGTGCTGGCGTTCCGGCCGCAAGGCCTGGTCTTCTCGGCGCGGCGCTGAGCCCGCCGAGCCGCTTTCGCGCATAGGTCCAATCATCATGCAAGCAAACGACACGCGGCGCTGGGCGCTGCCCCTGCTGTTCCTGGTCCTGGCCGGCGTGCCGTTCGCCGCGCAGTGGCTGGGCGAACCGTTCTACGTGACCCTGGGCGCGCGCATCCTGATCTACGCGCTGGCCGCGCTGGCGCTGAACCTGGTGCTGGGCTTCGCCGGGCTGGTGAGCTTCGGCCACGCCATGTTCCTGGGCCTGGGCTGCTACGCGGTCGGCATCCTGAGCTACCACGGCTTCGGCAACGGCTGGCTGCAACTGGCCGTGTGCATCGCGGTCTGCGCGCTGGTGGCACTGGCGGTGGGCACCGTCTGCCTGCGTACCTCGGGCATCGGCTTCATCATGATCACGCTGGCGTTCGCGCAGATGTTCTATTTCCTGGCGGTGAGCCTGCGCGAGTACGGCGGCGACGACGGCCTGAACATCTACGAACCCAGTTCCTTCGGCCTGTTCGACCTGGACGGCAGCCAGCCCGTGTACTGGGCGGCCTGGGGCCTGCTGCTGGCCTCCAGCATCGCCATGCTGAAGCTGCGCCGCTCTCCCTTCGGCATGATCCTGCGCGCCACGCACGCCAACCCGCGGCGCGTGGACGCGCTGGGCTATTCCGTGTTCGGCGTGCGCCTGGCGGCCTACGTGACCTCCGGCGTGCTGACCGGCGTGGCGGGGCTGCTGCTGGCCAACCTGACGGCCTTCGCCTCGCCCAGCTACATGTCCTGGCCGGTGTCGGGCGAACTCATCGTCATGGTGGTGATCGGCGGCCTGGGCAGCGTGCTGGGGCCGATCGTCGGCGCCATCGCCTACCTGCTGATGGAAGAGGGATTCAAGAGCCTGACGCAGCACTGGATGCTGCTGATGGGGCCGGCGGTGGTGGCCATCGCGATGGTGGCCAAGGGAGGCTACGGCAGTTCGCTGGCCTGGCTGCGCCGTCCGCCGCCCGGCGCGGCTTCCAGCGCTCCGCCAGCGGGCGGGGAGAGCAAGACGGACCGCCGTCCGCCGGACGCGCTGGCCAAGGAGGCTTCCGTATGAACATGCAGACCGCCCACGCCGCGGCGCCCGCGAGCCTGGCCACGCGGGACCTGGTGCGCCGCTTCGGCGGACTGAGGGCGACCGACGGGGTGTCGCTGGCCGTCGAGCCCGGCGAACTGCACGCCCTGATCGGCCCCAATGGCGCCGGCAAGACCACGCTGATCAATCTGCTGTCGGGCGAACTGCGGCCCGACAGCGGATCCGTGCGCCTGGGCGCCGCCGACGTGTCCCGCGCTTCGGTGCAGGAGCGCGTGGCGCAGGGCATGCTGCGGTCCTACCAAGTGACCTCCGTGTTCGACAGCTACACCGTGCTGGACAACGCCTGCCTGGCCGCCTTGCGCAAGCGCCGCCGGCGCCTGTCGCCCTGGACCGCGCTGCGCGATTGCGCGGACGTGGTGGATGCCGCGAGGCGGGCGTTGCAAGCCTGCGGGCTGGACGACGTGGCCGAGGCGCCGGTGGAAAGCCTGGCCTACGGCCAGCGCCGCCAGCTCGAAATCGCGATGGCGCTGGCCGGCGAGCCGTCCGTTCTGCTGCTGGACGAACCCATGGCCGGCATGAGCGCGGCCGAAAGCGCCGGCGTGATCGCCTTGCTGCAAAGCCTGAAGGGCCGCTACACCATCGTGCTGGTCGAACACGACATGAACGCCGTCTTCGCGCTGGCCGACCGCATCAGTGTGCTGGTCTACGGCAAGGTCATCGCCACCGGCAGCGCGGACGACATCCGCAACCATCCCGACGTGCGCCGCGCCTATCTGGGCGACGACGCCGACGCCTAGGAGCGCGCCATGTTGAACATACGCGGATTGACGGCGGCCTACGGCCATTGCCAGGCGCTGTTCGGCGTCGACCTGGACGTGGGGCAGGGCGAGGTCGTGGGCCTCATCGGCCGCAACGGCATGGGCCGCAGCACCGTCATCAAATGCCTGTTCGGCCTGCTTCCCGCCGGCCAGGGCAGCATCGAATACGGCGGCCGCTCGCTGCGCGGCCTGGCGCCTTACCGGATCGGACGGCTGGGCCTGTCGCTGGTGCCGGAAGGGCGCCAGATATTCCCGACGCTGACCGTGGAGGAAAACCTGGTGGCCACGGCCTGCGCGCCCAAGGCCGCCGGCGGCTGGACGCTGGAACGCGTGTATGGACTGTTTCCGCGCCTGCGGGAACGGCGCGCCAACCTGGGCACGCAGCTCTCGGGCGGCGAGCAGCAGATGCTGGCGCTGGGCCGCGCCCTGATGACCAACCCCAGCCTGCTGGTGCTGGACGAGGCGACCGAAGGCCTGGCGCCGGTGGTGCGCGCCGAGATCTGGCGCGTGCTCGCCCAACTGAAGGCCGACGGCCTGTCGATGATCGTGGTGGACAAGAACACCACGGCCTTGCTGCGCTTGTCCGACCGCAACTTCATCCTCGACAAGGGGACGACGGTGTGGCGCGGAAGCTCGGCGGAATTGTCCGCGCGGCCCGAACTGGTGGCTGCCTACGTGGGAGTCTGAAATGAGATTGCAGGATCGGGTGGCGCTCGTCACCGGCGCGGCCGGCGGCATCGGGCTGGCGATTGCGCGGCGCTTCGCGGCCGAAGGGGCCTACGTGCTGATGGCGGACCGCAAGGCCGCCGAACTGGAGACCGCGGCGCGCGCCTTGGGCGAACGGGCCGCGGCCGCGGTGGCCGACGTGACGGATCCGGCCGACGCGCAGGCGCTGGCCGACGAATGCGTGCGGCGCTGGGGCGGCCTGGATATCTGCGTGTGCAACGCCGGCGTGATCCGGGCGGCGGATTTCCTGGACCTGACGCTGGAGGACCTGGACGCCGTCATGAACGTGAACGTGCGCGGCACCTTCCTGGTGGCCCAGGCCGCGGCGCGCGCCATGGTGGCGGGCGGACGCGGCAACGGCGCCATCGTGACCCTGTCGTCGATGACGGCGGAACTGGCGATGCCCGACCAGTTGGCCTACGGCGCCAGCAAGGGCGCGGTGCGCCAGATGACGAAGTCCATGGCGCTATCGCTGGCGCCGCACGGCATCCGCGTCAACGCCATCGGACCCGGCAGCATCGACACCGAGATCCTGGCGACCATCACCGCCAACCCCGAGGCGCGCAGGACCGTGCTGTCGCGCATTCCCATGCAGCGGCTGGGCGCGACCGACGAAGTGGCCAAGGTGGCGGTGTTCCTGGCCAGCGACGATTCCAGCTACGTCACGGGCCAGACGGTGTATGCGGACGGCGGCAGGCTGGCGCTGAACTATACGGTGGCGGTGAGGGAATAGGGGGCTGGGTGGCGGGCGGCGCGTACGGCAGACAGCGTGAGACGCCGGCGGAGGCCTCGTATTGCGAGTAAGGTACGGAGTAAAGGCCTTGATTGCCCGGCACTTCGGCCTGTGCCGCCAGCGGGAAACAGAACATTATGAAGATCCTACGCTTAGCACTGCGGCCCATCCTTGTCGCGGCTGCGTGCGCGTCCATTGCCGCCTGCGCGGATAATCCGCCCCGGCAAACCGATATGGACTATCGGAGCCGCCCATCTCCCACGACGCAGGGCGCGAACAGCACCCCCGGTTCCTCGGACCAACGTTTGACCATCCAGTCCGGGGAAGGGGAAAGGTTGAATCTTCCGTGGTTCATCCGGGATACGCAGGAGTGGATCAATAGCAACTGATTTCGATTTGATTCGTTAGTTGCCGGGGGGGCGCTTCTGGCTGGGGGCGGGCCGTCGTTGATGTCCGCTTGCGACCCGAAGTGGACGTCAAGGTATTTCGTAAGTAGCCCTTCAAGTTCGCTACCGCTTCAATAGATCGAACTCGTACGTTGGAGCCGCGGCGTTAACGGCGTACACGCGATAAGCTCCAGGAAGGGGATCGTGTGGTGCATCCAGCGTCACCCACTCGCGATCGGTGGCTCTCCAAAACATGCTTCTTCTCCGCGTCGCGTCAGGCTCACCAAAGTTCGCCAAGAAGTGCTTTCGAGCGAGATCAGTTCCAGCCTTCTCGCCGCTGGCGAGGTGAAAGAGTATCTGTGAAACTTTGCCCTTGCCGCCTCTCTCTGTGAAGTAGTAGGTCCCCCCCGTCACAACTGCGTCAAATTTTGCGTTGACAGAGTAGTACGCTCGTTCTTCATCCCATGTGCCGTCCGGGTAACGGCTTATAAGTTCAGCCACTGGGGTGCCGATAACCACCTCGTCAAATCCGAGCGGATAAACACTTCTATCTTGGAACGGAGACTTCAGCAAACTCGTCTGCAGGGCCGCACGCACCTCAGCTAACTCCCGCTTAGTGCGCTCAAGCTCCTTTGCGATCGAGGCCGAGTTCGCGCTCAATTCGGCAAGGCGCTCCACCTTCGCAGTAAGAAGGTCAACGCGCAAGGGAACGACCACTGTCATGAAGAACACGGCAGTCCCCACTGCAACGACAACCGCTATTGCAAGTGGGTGGTCCTTCCAATCTTTGCGAGATTGTGTGCCCATCTGTGGGCGTGGTTTGAATTTTGGTGTTGGCATAGAGGCCTTTTTGGAAGCGGCACGGAACCCGATCCCCCGAGCCTTTCGAAGACGCATACATTCATCACACGCTCAAGAGCCTAGCAATCTGCGATCTGGAGGTCTGTCCTGCGCCCCGGGACACTAGCGGGACAATTCGGCTTCAAAGCTGAAAGCGCGCGACGTGTCAAGCCGTATTGATCACTTGTTCGGTGAGCTTTGCAAATTTTACAAGCTGGCCGGATGGATTTCAAAATCCTCTGAGTCGTGACGTGCGATCAAACGTCCGTTGGTGGCCGTGAGCTGCCCCACTTGGCCGTCCGAGTTTGGGCCACCCCCGTATGTCGTGCGGTCGGGAATTCAAGGGCAGCCTTTGGACGCGACGCTCAACGAGATCGGGCCGTAGCTCGTCCTTCTAGAGCGCGAATGAACCTGATGGATGCACCGATGTGGCTGAAAATAAGCCGAGCCTCGCTGTCGTTCAGAATGGGGTTGTCGTGCGCTAGGCTCTTGTTGTTCCGCACATCGTTGAACGCTTCCAGGATGCTGATACCGCTCCGCAGGATGCGGTCGGCCATCTCCGACTCAAGCAGACCGGCCGCTCGAACCGCTTTGACATACTCACCCATGAGGCTGTGCAGCGGCTTGTCGCGGTTGACCTCGATGCCTCTGCGCTCGCAGTGCGTACGTAGGAACTTGATCGTGAACACATGCAGCCGATCGAGAGCGGTCGCGGGTTCATTTTGATCAATGGCCGTCCGTATGTGTTTGGCGGCAGCTTCGAAGTCCAAGTCGTTGACGCTGGCCGTGAACGCGTCGATCTCGGGAACGGGACTGGACGAGTTATGGTGAAGTCGGTCGATCACCTTCTGCACGTCAACGAGCAGGGCATTGTCAACGTCCACCGGCAGGCATTCGTACTCGTTGGCGTGCTCAATCATCGCGCCAATCACTTTTGCGACGACATGGTCGGGCTCAATGGTCCAAAATCCCCGCATGCGGTTGGCCTTGGAACCCGAACTCATATTGATACGATATTTAGCGTCGTCGATGTCCAGGCCGGTATGCTCTTCGAAGAAAAGGGAAAACGTTCGATCGGAAAAGTTGAGAACATAGCCGCTACTCATGCCGAGCAAGCGTTCGAGTTTCCGCTTTTCAATGGAGGACAAGGTTGCCATGCAGCTCCCGATGTTTTCCTAGATTGTCGATATCTGTAACGTCGTGCGGACTGACACCGCCCTTTAGATGACTCTCTGAACGGGCCGAGCGGCTCTCCCCCAAGTTGCCGCGATCATCAGTCTAAATTCTAGCCGGACAGCGCTTAGTTCGACATGCTGTCCATGGGCGTTGAAGAGGCGTTGTGAACGCAGGGGACAGCGATTACTGCCGATCCAAAACCGACGTCAGCTATGCCGAGTCCTGGAGCCTCACTTGTAAGGATAGGCTTGGTAACGCTCGATATTATCCCCCGTGGCACTTCTTAAACTTTTTTCCTGAGCCACACGGGCATGGATCGTTTCGCCCGGTCTTGCCGGACTTTGATCGCCTCTCTGGACGGTTCGGCTGTACGAACTGTGTGACGTGATCCCTGAATTGTTGTAGCGAGCCCGTTCCAAAGAAATTCCATTCACGGTTCAGATCTTCGTAGTAGCTCTTTCTGTCGTCTGGCCAGGTCTCGCACGGCATTAGGATAAAGTCCTCAGCGACTTCGCCTTTTGAGAACTTCGGGGCCTCAATGCCAATACCGATGACCTTCAGCAAATTGGGAAACTTGTTCTTGGCGGCGCCGCAAGCAATCTCCAACAGAGTTTGCCTTTTTTCACGGAAGTCCGCCTCTGAGCGGAACTCCTCTGGAACACGTAATTGCAGCAGAACGTAGCCAATGTTGGGCTCGAACGACGGCAGGAAGGTCACCTGGCGCGTGAACCTTCCCGTTTCAGGGAAGCGTTCGACGGCGGTGAGCATCTTTTCGGAAAGGACACGACGCATGAAGCGGGGTTCCTTCACCATTTCGAAGATGGCACTCTCACCGCTCGCGATATTCGAGTTGCCTCCAAGCGTTCCCGCCAGGCTGTTCTGGCAAGTCCGCTGAATTAACTGATCCCAAAAGTACGATACGCGGTCTTCGTGCTTAGTATTCTTGTAAAGATCAGTCTGCACGAAGTCGTGCCACTCACCTTCGCCGACCAGCACCCCATTGATATTTTTCCAGCCGTCGCCCCTCGGCCCGATAACGTGGCGCTTAGTCGCGCCGTCGTAATTCAGGAGATAGTGACCGAGGAGGTCTTCCTCGCCGCAGTAGCTCAGATAGTCAAAGGTGGTTGCTGCGCGGGTCTTCTCATTGAGATAGGCGGAGAAGTCACTGACCGTATCTAGCTCTCTAAAGACGATGTGCATGTTGTGGCTATCGAAGATATGAACTGGCTTGTGCCTGTCGATCTGGACATGGAACGGAATTGTCGGCCCCCCGTCGATCTCCGTGTAGGAGATTGCAAGACTTCCGTAAATATTTTGTGGCGATGCCCGTTCGCAAGCCTCCTTCGCTCCGTGCGCAACGATAATCTTGTGGATGACCGCCGTGTCTTTATCGAAGGGCACTGGGAGTGGTGTTTCGCGCTTCGCATCGGTATAGATCAGCCTACCACTGCGAATGTAGCGCTCCGCCCCGTGTGCGGTCTTGACCTGACGGTCGATGACGTTGCGCTTCCAGCGCTCCCAAAGTACTTGTGCATCTTTGTCAGGGTTCTCAGGGAGTTCGTTCTCACGATCAAAGAAGACGAATAAGGTGTCACCGAAGACAGCAAGCAGGTCACACAATTCATGTCCATCATCCTTGTGCGGATTGGGATAGCTCCAAAGCTTCAGGAAAGTCTGTTCACAGAATTCGGCGAGTAGCCGTTCCGTCGCTGTCACCCCGCCTACAGGCTTCGTCATCCCAGTTCCCCATGAAGTCTCTCGTGGATTCAAAGCATACGGCAGGCGGACGCCCAATGCGTCGTTGGGCATAGTGGCGCTGTCGCTAGTCCTTAGCCACCCATATATAACTATCACTTAGAGCGACTGGCCGCTCATGGCCGGAAGCTGTCCTCGATGACAGACTGCTTCCAACTGTGCATGCAGCCGGTCGCTGCCGAAAGAAGTTGGCCGCTCCGTGTTCTGCATCGGCCGCGGGGCGGAATACCGTCCGCTGCATGCTGCCGTTAGCCAGCCCATCTACCACCACAGTCCGAACACGGCGGTCATTGCGAATCCAAGCGTCAGCACGACAATGAATACGAAGAACCAGCAGGTTGCGCTGAACCAGATCTTATCGCTCATTAACGCGAAAGGAAGGTCAGTTCGCAAGGCGGACTTAACTTGGATATCAAGAGGAATTTCATCGAGAAATTTCTCGTAGCGTTGAATAGTCGTATTGTGGTAGTTGCCGAGGTTCCAGACTAACTTCAAGCACAGGATTCCGAAGACCGCCAGCCCTCCCGTCACGGCTCTCAGAAGAATTTCGTTCCCCGGGCGAGCTAGGTAGGCCATGAGTCAGCCGACGGCCGTAGCGAGGACACAGTACCAGTACGGTACCAACCAGCGCACTTGATCCCAGTGTCTGAAGTTCGCAAGCGCCGCATCACGCCGAGCCAGGACGACAGCAAATAGATCACCTCCCAGTACGGGATCATTGGAGGGCGGCTTCATGTCCATTAGGACTGCCTCCAGGATCCGTTTTGTTTTCGCATAGATAACGGGATCATCGCTTGACCGAGGGCCGGCGACATTGAGCGTGGCTGGGCGAGTTGCCGCGAGCCAGCGAGTGACCTCACGCACTGCCTCAGGAACGCTGAGGCGCGCGAGATTGACGTGGAGCCACGGCTTGTCCGCCTGCTCGGCTGTGGATGCTGTGAACTTCGACCCGCCGAACAGATCTCCGTGGGAGAGAATTAGAGTGGCGTCTGAGTCTTTGATGTTCAGAGCTGTTCGGGTGTCTGGTTCCGCATCCGGCGCCTCGACCATGCCGGGGTAGATGTCTGGAATAGCTCCGTTCTCGTCGAGACGCCCTTTAGGCACCCATCCACCGCAGGGGATACCGAGCTCGATGGCAATATCCAGGGCAGCCCGATCGGCACCGGTCTGTCCTCCAGAAACGATCTTGCTAATCATGGTGGCTTCCCTGGGTTAATCATCTCGCGAGGTGGCCAACTTCGTTATCGTGCGAATGCCCTGCTCGGCAATAACGGTGGAGGTCCGCAAGCGCGGACGTTAGCCACTTAAAGAAATCAATCAGTAAGCTGCAACCATGGGGAGTTCCGAGAGTCCCCAGTAACAAAGCAATGGATACGGCGACTGCTGAACGTGGTTAGCATACCGCGTAGATAAGCAGAATGTTCGCTTATGGCTGGGATTTCAGCGTGACCGAAATTGGCCCACAGCAGCTCACTATTTCCTTTCAAGAAGGAAGGCCGCCCGGTATGACATCTACATCTCGGTCACGCGCCATTCCCCGCCCAGCCGGTAGGTGGTCTTCGACGCAGCGTGTTGACAGGTAGCTGGCTTCCGGAGCGTCATCATCGGTCTCGCGCCGAACCGCCTCCACAAGCGCGGCGGCGTTCCTCGCGATGGCGCGCGGCATTGGCCAGGTCGGCGATTGGCGCCAGCAGCCCCCGATCGAAGGTCTCCAGCTCCTCGCCGGCGCGCAGTCTTGCGGGCCAGTCGGGATGCGTAAGCGCGCCGCGGCCGAGCGAAACGAAGTCGGCGTCCTTGCTTGCCATCAAGCCGCCGGCCTGCTGGGGATCATGCAGCGAGCCGTTGGCCAGCACCGGGACCGGAACGTGCCGCCGCGCCAAGGCTGCGAGGCTGGGACCCTGTTCGCCAAAAGCGGGGCGCCAGGCCTCGAACTCGGTCGTGTGCAGATAATCGATGGGCTGCGCGCCCAGGGTGCGGAAGATCTGCGCCGCATCCGCCTCGCCGCCTTCCCACTTGTGCGTGAAGTCGTTGACCTTGCCTTGCGAACTGCGCACCCCCACGACAAAGTGTTTTGCCGTCGACCGGCGGACGGCCTGGATGACGTCCACGGTCAGGCGCAGGCGATTGTCCAGGCTGCCGCCGTAGCGGTCCTCGCGCAAATTGGTGTGGGCGGTGAGGAACTGGTCCAGCAGATAGCCGTTCGCGCCATGGATCTCGACGCCGTCGAATCCGGCCTCCTGCGCCCTGCGTGCCGCCTGTGCGTAGCCTTCGACCGCTGCGGAGATGTCCTCGTCCGACATGGCTTCGGGCATCCGGTACGGCCCCGCGCCCCGATAGAAGGCCATCTGCTGTCCCCTCGGCTGTACGGCCGAGGGGCCCTTGGTGGCGGCGCGATGGGGATTGCCTTGCGACAGCGCGCCCGCGTGCATGAGCTGCGCGACGATGCGGCCGCCGTGTGCGTGCACGCGGTCCACCACGGTCCGCCACGCATCGCGCTGCGCGTCGTCGGTCAGCCCGGGCTGGAAGAGGTAGCCCTGCGCATAGGCCTTGTCTGTGTAGATGCCTTCGGTAATCACCAGGCCGAAGCCGCCGGCAGCGTAGGCTTCGTAGTAGTCGGCCATTTGCGCCGTGGCGCGGCCGTCCGCCGTGGCGCTGACCCGAGTCATCGGCGCGACGGCGAGGCGGTTGCGCAAGCTCAGGCCCCTCTCCAGCCGCAGCGGCGTGAACAATCCGGCGTGCGCGGTCTGCGCATCGCCGTCCGGACGATCGGCGAGCGTGCTCATGTCAGCGGCCCTCCTGCGGACGCACGGCCGCGATCGCTTCGATCTCGATCATGGCGGCGGGGTCGTAGAGCGCCTTGATTTCGGCGATCGTGTCGGCCGGGTAGGGGGCCGAAAAGAAGCGGCGGCGCAGCGTCACCACGTCCTCGAAATGTCCCATGTCGGTGACGAAGATGGTGACCTTGATGACGTCCCGCAAGCTGGAGCCGCCGGCTGCCAGCGCGCGGCGCAAGTTCAGGAAGGCTTGTTCGCCTTGCGCAAGAAAGCCGCCGGCGACGATCTTTCCGTCATCGCCGGCGCCCGCCTGGCCGGAGATGAACAGCAGGTTTCCGAATTGAATGCCCTGCGACAGCAGGAAGGGCTCGTAGTTGTCGGGCTGGGTGATGACGCGTTGTAGCATGGTGCGAATTCCTTCACTTATGGTTGCTGGGAGGATCAGCGCGATAGCGGCCGATCCATGCCCGTACTGTAGGGATGCGTGGCCCTGGTGACAAAGGTTCGTTTGTCAGCTATAAGGTGAAAGAAACTCATCTATGATGCCGGTCATGCAACGTCGATCCCTCCCGCTTTCCGGGCTACGCGTATTCGAAGCCGCCGCGCGCCTGGGCAGCTTCAAGGCCGCCGCCAAGGAATTGGCCGTCACGCCCACCGCCGTCAGTCACCAGATCCGCGCGCTGGAGGCGCAGACCGGGCTTTTGCTGTTCGATCGCCATGTGCGCAGGGTGTCGCTGACCGACGCGGGGACGCAGCTCTATCCCGTCCTGCGCGACGGGTTCGATGCCTTCGAAGCGACGCTGGCGCGGTTGACGCATCAGCGGACACGCACTCAAGTGACCATCTCCGCGACGAATGCATTTACCGTGAAGTGGCTGGTGCCGCGCATGGCCGATTTCCGGAGCCGGCATCCCGGCATCGACTTGCAGTTGCAGGCCAGCGACGACGTCGTCGATCTGCGATCGACCGCGGTCGACATCGCGATCCGCTATGGCCGCGGGCCGTATCCCGGCCTGGTGACCCAGCCCCTGTTCACGGACCGGTTCGCGCCCGTGGCGAATCCGCGCCTGGGCGTCGAATCGCCGGACGATCTGGCCCGCGTGCCGTTGATCCGTTTCGACTGGAAGCGGCCCCAACCGGAGAATCCCACGTGGGAGCGTTGGTTCAAGGTCGCGCAGCGGCCCCAGCCCCGCCAGGCGAGTCAATTGCGCTTTTCCGATGAAGGACACGCAATACAGGCGGCCGTCGCCGGCCATGGTGTCGCGCTGGTCAGCCTGGCGTTGATCTCCGAGGAGCTGGAGGCGGGCCATCTGGCGCAGCCGTTCGGCCCGGAGATAGACGGGCACACCTATCACCTGGCCATGTACGCCGGCCGGCCGCCGTCGGCGTCAGTCCAGGCCGTCGCGCACTGGTTGAGCACGCAGGCCTAGCGACGCAAATCCATCCCAGCACCCCCGCGTGAACTCGTACAGCGCATCCTGCGCCGTCAGCGGCGTGCGCCCCGCCAGCCGGGCCAGCGCGTAGTGCCCCTGGCGCTGCGGATCCGGCGGGATCGGCACTTCGACCATCAGCCCGGCCTCCTGCTGGCGGCGGGTGACGCAGATCACGCCCAGCAGCAGGGTGTCCGAGCGCAGCGCCAGTTCGACCAGCGCGTCCAGGTTTTCGCAGCGGTGGGTGACCATCTGTTCGGGGGCGCCGCCCGGTCCCAGCGTTTCCGTCAGCCGCAGCGAGACTTCGGGGCTGAGGGTGCTGGAGGCCACGGGGTACTGGCGGATCTGTTCGATGCCCGGCCGCTTGTGGGCCAGGATGGGATGGCCTTTGCGGCAGACCAGGCCGGCCCGCAGCGGGGGCAGGGGGCGGGTTTCCAGGTCGGCCGCGTCATACAGCATGCGGGCATCGCAGACCATGGCGTCGATGCGTTCGGCGCGCAGCATCTCCAGCAGGGCGGCGGTGGCGCCCAGTTCGACGCCGACGCGCACCTGCGGGTGGCGTTCGGCCATATGGGCCAGAAACGGCGACAGCAGCAGGGACGCGGGCGTGGGGCTCAGCCCGATGGACAGCGCGCCCGATTCGCCGCTGTGCAGGGTCTTGAGTTCGCGTTGCAGTTCCGCTTCCTCGAAGCGCATGCGGCGCGCGCGTTCGGCCACGCAGGCGCCGTAGGGCGTCAGGCGCACGCGCCGGGTGCCGCGGTCCAGCAGGGGCAGGCCCAGTTCGGCTTCCAGGGCCTGGATGCTGCGGCTGAGGGCGGGTTGCGACAGGTTGACCGCGTCCGCCGCGCGCGAATAGGTGCCGTGCTCGATGACGGCGAGCAGATGCTTGAGTTTCTGGAAGTCCATGTCCAAATCGCATTAATACTATGAAATAAATGCATTGGAATTATAAATGGGCTGTTCGTATGATGGTCCGGACGGCGCCCGCCAGAGGCGCCGCAATCCGTGCCCGGGACTCGCACCGTGGCGCGGCTCGTCAAATACGGAGACAGATTCGAATGAAGCAGCACTTGTTGTCGGCCGCCCTTGTAGCGGCCTGCGCGGCCATGGGCGCCCAGGCCCAGGAAGTCCGGCAAAATCCCCAGCCGTCCGAGGCCGCGGCGCGTCCGGCTGGCGCCGTCAGCGGCCAGGTCACGATCCGCCGCGACGGCTATGGCATGCCGCATGTGTACGCCAACACCGTCTACGGCATCTTCTATGGCTACGGCTACGCCGTGGCGCAGGACCGCCTGTTCCAGATGGAGATGGCAAGGCGCAGCACCCAGGGCCGCGTGGCCGAGGTGCTGGGCCGGTCCATGGTGGCGTTCGACAAGTCCATCCGCGGCAATTTCTCGCCCGAACGCATCCAGCGCCAGTTGGCCGCGCTGCCGGCCTCCGAGCGCCAGATCCTGGACGGCTACGCGGCGGGCATGAACGCCTGGATCGCGCGGGTGCGCGCCGAGCCGGGCAGCCTGATGCCCAAGGAATTCAACGACCTGGGGTTCCAGCCCGGGGACTGGACGGCCTACGACGTGGCGATGGTGTTCGTGGGCACCATGGCCAACCGTTTTTCCGACGCCAACAGCGAGATCGACAACCTGGCGCTCTTGACCGCCCTGAAGGACCGGCACGGCGACGAGCGCGCCATGCAGATCTTCAACCAGTTGCGCTGGATGACCGACAGCCGGGCGCCCACCACCGTGCCCGAGGAAGAGGGCGTCTACCGGCCCGACGGCGGCCGGCCGCCGGCCAGGCTGTCCTATGCCTTGCCGCGCTACGACGGCACGCCGCCCATGCTGGAACGGGTGGCGCGCGATGCGCAGACCCGGGGTGTGCTGGACGCGTCCCCGGCCGATACGCGCAAGCTGCTGCTGGCGCAGTTCGCCGAATCGGGCCAGCCGGGCATCGCCGGGTTCCCCACCACCAGCAATATGTGGATCGTGGGGCGCGAGCACGCCAAGGACGCGCGTTCCATCCTGCTGAACGGGCCGCAGTTCGGCTGGTGGAATCCTGCCTACACCTACGGCATCGGCCTGCATGGCGCGGGCTTCGACGTGGTCGGCAATACCCCGTTCGCCTATCCCAGCATCCTGTTCGGCCACAACGCGCACGTGACCTGGGGCTCCACCGCGGGCTTCGGCGACGACGTGGACATCTACGCGGAAAAGCTGGACCCCGCCGACCGCACCCGCTACTTCCATGACGGCGCCTGGAAGACGATGGAAAAGCGCACCGAGCTTATCCAGGTCAAGGACGGGCAGCCCGTGATGATGGACGTGTACCGCACGGTGCACGGCATCGTCGCCAAGTTCGACGACAAGCAGCACGTGGCCTACGCCAAGGCGCGCGCCTGGGAAGGCTACGAGCTGCAATCGCTGATGGCCTGGACGCACAAGGCGCAGTCGCGCAACTGGGATGAATGGAAGCAGCAGGCGGCGCGCCACGCGCTGACCATCAACTGGTATTACGCGGACGATCGGGGCAACATCGGCTACGCGCACACGGGCTTCTATCCCAAGCGCCGCCCGGGCCACGATCCGCGACTGCCGGCGCCGGGCACCGGCGAGATGGACTGGGACGGCATGCTGCCGTTTTCGACCAATCCGCAGGTCTACAACCCGCGCCAGGGCTTCATCGCCAACTGGAACAACCAGCCCATGCGCGGCTATCCGTCCACCGATCTGTTCGCCATCGTGTGGGGCCAGGCCGACCGCTACGCAGAAATCGAGACGCGCCTGCAAGCCATGACCGCGCATGGCGGCAAGGTCAGCGCCCAGCAGATGTGGGACCTGATCCGCACCACCAGCTACGCCGACGTCAACCGCCGCCACTTCCTGCCTTTCCTGCGGCGGGCGGTGCAGGGCCTGCCGGCGGACGACGCGCGGGCGCGGCTGGTTGCCGGGCTGGCGTCCTGGGACGGCATGGGCACGAGCGAGAAGCAGGCCGGCTACTACGACAACGCCGGGCCGGCCGTGATGGACGCGTGGCTGCGCGCCATGCTCAAGCGCACGCTGGCCGACGAGATGCCCGCCGACTTCTTCAAGTGGTACAGCGCCACCGGCTATCCCACGCCGGCCGCGCCCGCCACCGGTTCGGTCAACCTGACGGTGGGCTCGAAGGTGCTGTACAACGCGCTGGCCGGGCAGGACGCCGGCGTGCCGCAGCAGTACGACTTCTTCAACGGCCAGCCGCCGCAGGCCGTGGTGCTGGCCGCGCTGGACGACGCGCTGGCCGCCTTGCGGGAAGCCTACGGCGCGGACCCCGCCGGCTGGCGCGTGCCGGCGCCGCCCATGGTGTTCGCGCCCAAGAACTTCCTGGGCGTGCCCCAGGCGGACGCCAAGGCGGTGCTGAGCCATCCGGCCACGCAGAACCGCGGAACCGAGAACAACATGACGGTATTCGACGCCCGCGGCGTGCGCGCGGTGGACGTGGTGGCGCCGGGGCAGAGCGGCTTCGTCGCCCCGGACGGCACGGCCTCGCCCCACACCCGCGACCAGTTCGACCTGTACGCCAGCTTCGGTAGCAAGCGGGTCTGGTTCACGGAGGCGGAAGTGCGGGCCAACGCTAAGTCGGTAGAGACTCTGCGCTACTGACGGCGTAGCCGCCCTGGTGGCTGGCCAGCCGCGCATAGACCCCTTGCCGCTTCAGCAACTGGTCGTGCGTGCCGGCCTCCGCCAGCGCGCCGCGGTCCAGCACCAGGATGAGGTCGGCGTCGCGGATCGTCGACAGGCGGTGCGCGATGACCAGCGTGGTGCGGTGGCGCATCAGCACGTCCAGCGCGCCGCGCACCTGCATCTCGGACAAGGTGTCCAGGTGCGAGGTGGCCTCGTCCAGGATCAGCACCGGCGCGTTCTTCAGGAAGGCGCGGGCGATGGAGATGCGCTGGCGCTGTCCGCCGGAGAGCTGCATGCCGCGTTCTCCCACCCGCGTGGCGATGCCGTCCGGCAGGCTGCGCACGAAGTCCCCCAGCGCGGCCTGTTCCAGCGCGCGCGCCAGTTCCTCGGGGCTGGCCTCGGGCCGAGCCAGACGGATGTTGCCTTCCAGCGTGTCGTTGAACAGGTAGGTGTCCTGCGTGACGAGCGCCACGCGCTCGCGCAGGCCGTCGAGCCGCAACTGGCGCACGTCCACGCCCTCCAGCTTCACCGCGCCCTCGCGCGGATCCCAGAAGCGCAGCAGCAGGCTGGCCACGGTGCTCTTGCCCGCGCCCGACGCGCCCACCACGGCGACCGTGGCTCCGGCCGGCACCTTGAAGCTCAGGTCGCGCAGGGTGTCTTCGCGATTGCCCGGGTAGGCGAAGCTGACGTGCTCGAACGCCAGGGACAGGCCCTGCGCGGCGACGGGCGCGGCCAGCGGGCCGTCGGCGACGGGTTCGGGCTCGTTGGCCACTACGTGCAGGCGGCGCGTGGCGGCGATGGTGTCGGCAAGCTGCCGGCTGACCTGGGAAATCTCCGACACCGGCAGGAAGGTGGCCAGGGCGATCAGCACCAGCAGCGGCAGCATGCCGGCCGACAGCGCGCCGGCCGCGACCTGCAGGGCGCCCACCACCGCGACGGCCAGGCCGCCCAGCCCCATCGCCACTTCGAACCACGCGGTCTGCCGGGACAGGTCGCGCAGGATGTCCAGGCGGCGGACGCGGTAGCGGTCGGCCACTTGCAGGAATTCGTCGCGCCGGCGGCCCGTGGCCTGGAAGGCGGTCAGGTCGGCCAGGCCCTGGATGGTGTCGGTGGCGTGCGCGCTCATTTCCCCCAGCGCGTGGCGGGCCTTGTCGCCCAGCGCGTCGACCTTGCGGCGCCCGCGCACGGGGGACACCAGCGCGTACGCCAGGAAGGGCAGCAGGGCCAGCGCCACCGGCCAACTGTAGACGCCCAGGAAGCCCAGCACCGACAGCGGCACCAGCACCGACACGATGGCGGGCGCGATGGTGTGGGCGTAGAAGTACTCCACCATTTCGACGTCCTGGGTGGCCAGCGCCACCAGGTCGCCGGAGCGGCGCTGCAGCAGGTAGGCCGGCGCCAGGCGCTCCAGCTTGTCGTAGAGCTTGACGCGCATGTCGGCCAGCAACTGATAGGCCATCGCGTGCGCCAGCCACGATTCCAGCCAGTGGAAGAGGGCGGCCAGGGGCGCCGCGATCAGCAGCCCGACGACCAGGGTGGAAACGTCGCGGCCGTCGCGGATGGCGGCGACGATCAGCGCGCTGAAGACCCCCACGCCGATGAAGGCGGCGACGCGCGCCACGCCCAGCAGGATGGTGGCCGCCAGCGTGCCGCGCCATGGGCGGACCACCGACAGCAAGGTGCCCAGGGTGCCGCGCCAGCCGACCTGGGCGGCGTCGGCGTCCAGCGCGCGCAGCGCGGGGCCTTGCGCGCCGGACCCGGCGTCGGGCTCGCCGCCATCCCGCGCGGGGGCGGACGACACCGCCGCCGCGGGGCTGCCCGCGGCCGGGTTCCGGTGCGCCTCGGCCTGTTCGCGCATCAGGCGGTAGTACAGCCCGCCTTGTGCCATCAGCGCGGCGTGCGTGCCCGTTTCCACGACCCGTCCCTGGTCCAGCACCAGGCAGCGGTCGGCGCCGATGACGCTGGCCAGCCGGTGCGCCAGGATCAGCGTCGTGCGGCCGGCCATCAGCCGGTCGAGCGCCTGCTGGATCAGCGCCTCGTTTTCGGTGTCCACCGAGGACAGCGCTTCGTCCAGGATCAGGATGGGCGCGTCGCGCAGCAGGGCGCGGGCGATCGCCACGCGCTGGCGCTGGCCGCCGGACAATTGCAGGCCGCGCTCGCCGATGCGGGTGGCGTAGCCGTCGGGCAGCGCCATGATGAAGTCGTCGATGTTGGCGGCGCGGGCGGCGGCGCGCACCTGTTCGTGCGTGGCGCCGGGGCGCCCCAGCCGCAGGTTGTCGTCGATGGTGCCGTGGAACAGCGTGATGTCCTGGCTGACCAGCGCGATGTGCGACAGCAGCGCCTGCGTGTCGAGTCCGTTCACGTCGCGGCCGCCGACGCGGATGGTGCCGGCCTGCGGCACGCATTCGCGCAGCAGCAGGCGCACGATGGTCGACTTGCCCGCGCCGCTGGGGCCCACCACACCGACGCGTTCGCCGGCCGCGACGCGGAACGCCAGGCCCTGGTGCGCGCGGCGTTCTGGCGTGTAGGAGAACGCCACATCGTCGAATTCGATAGTGGGCGCCAGCCGCTGCGGCGCATCGCCGGCGGCGCGCGCGTCGGGCGCGGGCGTCAGGGGCCGGGCGTCCATCAGGGCGTGGATGCTGACCGCCGCGGACTGGCCCAGCATGCCCCGGTGCAGCACCGAGCGCAGGTCGCGCAGCGGCCGGAAAATCTCGGTGCCGGCCATCAGCACGATCAGCAGGGCCTCCACGCTCATGTCGCCGGCGGCCACGCGCCAGGCGCCCAGAGTCAGCGCCAGCGCAGCGCCCAGCGCCACGCCCAGGTCGCTGATGCCGCGCGTCAGCAGGCTGACCGACAGCACCCAGAACGTATTGTCCGACAGGCTGCGGGCGCGGGCGGCCAGCCGCCGGCCCCAGGCCTTGCCCTGGCCATAGGACTTCAAGGTGGGCAGGCCCTGCACCGCGTCGAGGAAGTCCTCGCCGAAATCGTTCAGAGAGCGCGTGCGGGCCAGGCTGGCGCGGCGGTCCAGCATGTGCACGGCCATCGGCCCGAACAGGGCGAACAGCGCGGCCGCCAGGAAGACCAGCGCGGTCGGCACGTCCCAGAACGCGATGACGGCGAAGATGGCGAAAGGCGCCGCGGCCGCGATGGCCACCTGCGGCAGGTACTGGCCGAAGAAGGTCTGCAATTGCTCGACCCCGTCCACCACCGTCAGCATCACGCCGCCGGTGCGCTGGTTGGCGAACCAGGCCGGGCCCAGGGCGACGATGCGGTCATACAGCTTGCCGCGCAGCGCCTGCTGCACCTCGGCCGAGCAGCGGTTGGCCTGCACGGTGCGCCAATGGTCGAAGCCCGCGCGCAGCAGCACCATCGCGGCCGCGCACAGGGCGGGCGCGGTCCAGTCCCGCCACGGCGCGCCCTCGAACACCCGGGCCAGCAACTGGCCCAGGAACACGTAGCGCGCAATGCCGGCCGCCAAGGCCAGCAACCCCAGGAATATGCCGCCCGCCATGCCGGCGCGCAGCCCTTCGGTCAGCCGCCAAAGCCGTGAATCGAAATACATTGCACTCTCCTTCCAGAGCTTGCATGGTCCCCGATCGCGACCGCCGGCGAAAGCGATAGTTTTTCAATCAGGGGTTGAGATAAACTCAACGCATGGCCGACCTTCCCAACCGCACCCCGCCCCTGGCCGCGCTGCGCGCCTTCGAGGCCGTGGCCCGCCTGGGCAGCCTGAGCCGGGCCGCCGCCGAACTCAGCGTGACCAAGAGCGCCGTCAGCCACCAACTGCGGGCGCTGGAGGCCGATCTGGGCGTCACGCTGCTGCGCCGGGGCGGCACGGTGCGCCGCGCCGAAACCACCGGCGCGGGCGCCGATCTGCTGGCATCGGTGCAACAGGCCTTGACCCTGCTGGAGACCGCCTGCCGCAATGTGCGCGCCGCCGCCCGCGGCAGGCGGCGCTATACCCTGAACGTATCGGCCAACCCCTCGCTGGCCGCCCTGTGGCTGGCGCCGCGCATCGGCCGGTTCATCGAATTGCACCCCGACATCGACATCCAGGTCTACCTGCATGCCAGCCAGGATCCGGCCTGGAAGAGCCAGGACATCGACCTGGCGTTCCTGCACGTGCGCGCCATGGGGCCGCACAACGCCGAGCCCGGCGACATCCCGCTCATGACCGAGACCGTGGTGCCGGTGTGCAGCCCGGCGCTGATCGCGCCGTCCGAGCGCGACGACCCGCGCGCGTTCACGCGCCATCGCTGGCTGGAGGAAAAGCACATCGACAGCCCCGAGACCGATTGGCGCATCTGGAGCCCGCGCCTGGGATTGGCCGAGTCGGACTGGCAGGAGCCGATGGTGCTCAGCGGCATGAGCACGGTCGCCGCGGCCGCGGCGGCGGGCGTCGGCATCGCGCTGGGGCGCGCGCCCCTGATCGACGAGGAACTGGCCAGCGGTCGCCTGGTTCCCCTGGTGCCGCGGCTGCGCATGCCGGGGTCCTGGGGCTACGTCATGCGCATCCAGGCCAACCGCCCGATGGACGCGTCCCTGCCGGCGCTGGTGGAGTTCCTGCTCGAGGAAGGGCGCAGCCCGGGAGCGTGGCAGCATTCGGGGAGCGGCGCGGGCCCTCTATCGGGCCTGTCAGTCTGAACCCCCCCTGCCACGCGGCGGGGAGCTGATGGTGACCGCCGACGTGACGATCAGCTCCATCAGGATGTCGCGCGCGAGGTTCTCGGCGTAGTCGTTGCGCGCCTCCGCTGTGGCGATCGCGCGTTCCACCGACCCTTCCACAATGGCGTTGATCTGCTGGATGTGCAGTTCGCAGATCTGCACCAGATCGGGATGGCGCTTCTGGTGGAAATACAGGAAGCGACGCGCCAGCGTCTGTAGCATGGCGTGGAATTCCGCCGCATAGCTATTGCGCGACGCGGCGCCGATCTGGCTGGTGAGCGTGAAATGCAGGCGCATGTAGATGCGCATATCATTGATCGCCTTCAGCGCTTCCAATTCGCGAGCCAGGCGCGCCAGCTCCGCACGTTCGCCATCGTCGGCCCATTGCGCGGCCTGAGCGACGATCAGACGCTCGATCTCCCGCCTCGCCTGGATGATCTTCAGTTGTCCCTGGTAGTCGATTTCGGAGATGAAGATGCCCTGGCGCGGCGCGATTTCGACCAGCCGCTGGAATGCCAGCTTCTGCAGGGCGTCGCGTACCGGCGAGCGGCCGATGCCGACCCGCTCGCTCAGCGTGGTTTCCGACCACTGGCTGCCAGGGGGCAGTTCCCCCGTGACGATCATCTCCTCCAGGGCGCAATAGGCCTTTTCGGTCTGGCTGACGGCGGTGCGGCCAAAGAGGGGGGCGGACGAATTCATGGGATCGAGAGCGCGCGTTGTTGGAGTTCGCGTTTTAACACTTTGCCGGTGCTGTTTTTCGGCAACTCGTCCAGGAAGACGTAGCGCTTGGGGCGTTTGAACCGGGCGATCGACGCCAGGCAGAGGCGGTCCAGGTCCTGGGTCTGCACCTGCGCGCCAGGTTTGAGCACCACGAAGGCCAGCACTGATTCCCCCCATTCCGGGTCCGCCACGCCCACTACCGATACCTCCTGCACCGCCTCGTGGCGCGTCAGCGCTTCCTCCACTTCGCGCGGGTAGATATTGGTGCCGCCGCTGATGATTACGTCCTTGGAGCGGTCCTTCAGGTGGAGCAGGCCGCGGGCGTCCAGGATGCCGATGTCGCCGGTATGGAGCCAGCCGTCCACGATGGTATGGGCGGTGGCGCGCGCATTGTTCCAGTAGCCCAGCATCACCGTCGGGCCTTTGACGGTCACTTCGCCCAGCTCGCCCAGGGCGGCCGGGCTGCCGTCGCCACTGCGCAGTTCGACCTCCATGGATGCCTGCACGTAGCCTACTGAGCCCAGCAGCGCGTCGTCGTTCGTGGCCACCGCGTCGGCGATCTGGGCCGCCGACAGGGCGGATATCGACATGGGGCTTTCGCCCTGGCCGTAGATCTGCGCCACGCGTGGGCCGAAGCAGGCGACAGCCTCCTTGATATCCTCTACGTAGAAGGGCGCGCCGCCCACGATCAAGGTGCGTAGACCCGGTGGCGGTCCGCCGTTCTGGCGGGCATGGCGCACCATGCGCTGCACGATGGTCGGCGAGGCGAACAGGCTGACCCGTTCGTAGTGCGTCAGCAGGGCGGACAGTTCATCCTCGTCCAGCCCGCCGCTGTCGGGGACGATCTGCAAGGCGCCATGCAGCCAGTAAGGAATGCTGTAGAGGCCGCCGCCATGCGACAGCGGGGCTACGTGGACCATTGCGTCGCCGGGGGCCACCGCCTGCACGTCGGCGTAGAAATTCAGGCACATGCCCAGCAGATTGGCGTGGCTGAGCATGACGCCCTTGGGCTTGCCCGTCGTGCCGCTGGTATAGAACAGCCAGGCCAGTTCCTGTGACGAGCGCCGTTCCAGCGCCAGCGCCGGCCCGCTGGCGGCCTTGGCGTAGGCGGCGGACTCCACGTCCTCGACGCGCACGGCGTCCAGGCTGCGGGCGGCCGGCGAAAGCGCTTCGAACAGCTCGCCTTGAGACAGACAAAGCCGCGCTTCGCAGTCGCGCAGAATGTACTCGAGCTCGTTGGGGTGCAGCTTGGCATTGACGGGCACGGCGCACAGGCCCGCGTGCCAGATGGCCAGCACGGATTCGATGTAGCTGGGGTGATTGCGCAGCGCCAGCATGACGCGTTGTCCGGGCTGCAGGCCCATGGGGCCGCGCAGCCAGCCGGCCAGCGCCTGGACCCGGGCCTGGAGCTGGGCGTAGGTAAGAGGAGTCCGGGTGCCCGCGGCCAGCGCGGGACGGTCGGCGTGCATGAGGGCGCTGCGGTGGAAGAGAGAGCTGAGATGCATGGCGGTCTCTGGGTTGGAAGGGGCGCGGTTCAATGGCCGAGCAGGGTGATGCAGGTGACGGCTTCCTCCACGCCGTTGAATCCGCCGCCGTTCTCGGCGATGGCGAAGCGCGCGCCTTCGACCTGGCGCGCGCCCGCCTCGCCGCGCAACTGGGTCACCATTTCGTGGACCTGGGCCAGGCCCGTTGCGCCGATGGGATGGCCGCGCGACAGCAGGCCGCCGGACACGTTGATGGGGATGCTCCCGCCCAGGCTGGTGGCGCCGGACTCCGCCATCGGCCCGCCTTCTCCGAAGGCGCAGAAGCCCAGGGCTTCGGTCTGCTGGATTTCGGCGAAGGCGGTGGCGTCATGGACCTCAGCCAGGGACATATCTTGCGGGCCGACGCCGGCGCGCTCGTACGCTTCCAACGCGGCAAGGTGGCACAAGTGGCGATCGTAGCGGTCCGCGGGACGGTCCGTGGCGGTGCGCAGCACGCTGGCGTACAGGCGCACCGCGCGGGCGCGCGCCAGCCGCTTCAGGCCCTGGGCGTTGCAGACGATGGCGGCGGCGGCGCCGTCGCTGATGGGGGCGCACATGGGCAGCGTCAGCGGCCACGACACCGGCCTTGCGGCCAGCGCTTCGTCCACGGTCAGCGGGTACTGGAACTGCGCCAGGGGATTGTGTGTGGAGTGCATGTGGTTCTTGGCGGCCACGGCGGCGAGTTGGCGCTGCGTGGTGCCGAAGGTCTTCATGTGCAGCCGCGCCAGGCTGGCGTATATGTCCATGAATACGCTGCGCTTGCCTGGCTCCTCGAAGCCGGGCGGAGGCGTGACGTCGGGCGCCAGCGCCATCAGCCGCGCCATCTGTGCCGACGCGTCGTGGACGTCCCAGGCGCCGTCGAACACCGCGAAGCTTCTGGCCTTGTCCTCCGAATACAGTTTGTCCACGCCCACGGCCAGGCAGATGTCGCCCGCGCCCGAGGCGACGTACAGGTGGGCGGCGTTCAGCGCCGTGCTGGAGCTGGCGCAGGCGTTCTCCACATTGGTGACCGGGATGCCGGCGATGCCCATGGCCTTGAGTGCGACCTGTCCCGCCACCATGTACTGGCCTTCGATCGATCCTTGGCCGGCCGTCGCGAAATAGGCCGCTTGCAGACCGGCGGCATCGCAGCCCGCGTCGGCCAGGGCCTGGGACACGGCGTCGCGAACCAGGTCCTTGACGCTCTTGCCGGGCTGCTTGTCGAAACGGGTAATGCCCACGCCCGCGATGTAAGTGGTGTCGTTGCTCATGATTGGATACCGGTGGTGAGTATGGATTCGATGACGTGGCGGCCGGCCTCGACTTCCGCGGCCGATCCGCTCCAGGCGACTTCGCCGTGGTCCAGTACGTACTGGCGATGCGCGAGGCGCGCGGGCACTTTCAGGTTCTGCTCGACCAGCACGATGCCCGTGCCCTGGCGGTGGACTTCGGCGAATACACCGATCAGGTCATTGACGATGCGCGGCGCCAATCCTTCGGTGGGTTCGTCCAGCAGCAGGATGCGGGGATTGCCAAGCAGGGCGCGGGCGATCGACAGCATCTGCTGTTCGCCGCCCGACAACTGGTCGCCGTCGAAGCCTATGCGTTCCTGCAGCCGGGGGAATACCTGCAGCACCCGGTCCGCGGTCCAGTAGCCGGGCCGGTGCGCCAGCGCGCCCATCCTCAGGTTTTCCCGCACGGTGAGATTGGGAAAAATGCGGCGCGTGTCGGGCACCAGCGCGATGCCGTCGCGGCTGATCTGTTCGACGGCGCGGCGCGTGGCATCCTGGTTCGCCACGAGGCGGCTTCCCGACGACAGCGGCAGCAGCCCGATCAGCGTCTTGAGCACGGTGGACTTGCCGGCGCCATTGCGTCCGACGATGGCGACGATCTCGTCCTGGGCCGCGCGTAGCGTGATGTCCTTGAGCGCCAGCGCCTGGCCGTAATGCACGCTGGCGTGTTGCAGCTCGATCATGCCGCCACCTCTTCGCCCAGATAGACCGCGCGTACGGTGGCGTCGTCGCGGATTGCATCCGGCGGGCCCTCCGCCACCTTGCGGCCGTTGGACAGCACCACGATGTGTTCCGAAAGCGTCATGATCACGTCCATGTTGTGTTCGATCAGCAGCACCGTGCGGCCGGCGGCCGCGTGGCGGACCAGGCGGGTGGCCGCTCCGATCTCGTGGTGGCCGACGCCGGCCAGCGGTTCGTCCAGCAACAGAATGCGGGGGTCGGGCAGCAGCGTCAGGCCCAGTTCCAGCGCGCGCTGCAGGCCGTAGGACAAGGTGCCGGCGACGGTGTCGCGCCAGGGGGCGAGGTCAGTAAGCTCCAGCATCTCGTCGATGGTGGACGCCAGCCGCCGGTCGTAGCGCGGCGCCAGCCAGAAGGGCAGCAGGCGCGAATGGCTGATCTGTGCGGCGATGCGCAGGTTCTCCAGCACCGTCATCTCTGGAAAGATCTTGGTGATCTGGAAACTGCGGCCGATCCCGTGGCGGGCGCGCTCATGGGCGCGCAGCCGCGAGATGTCCGCGCCGTGGCACAGAATGCTCCCGCCGTGGCCGGGCAGATGCCCGGCCAGCACATTGAGCAGAGTGGTCTTGCCCGCGCCGTTGGGGCCGATCAGGCCATAGACGCGGCCGGTCTCGAACGCGTAGCTGAACTCCTCGATGGCGCGCAGCGCGCCGAAGGTGACGCTGACCTTGTCGCATTGCAGGGCGATACCGTTCATGACAGGCTCCCTTCGCGAGGCGCCAGCGGCACCGCGGGCGCCGCCTCGCCGGCAGCCGGAGACGCCGGCGCTGCGGGCCGGCCGCGGCCCCAGCGGGCCTGCACTGCGCCCAGCACGCCTTGCGGGAAGTACAGCGTCGCCAGGATGAAGACCAGCCCCAGGATGCCGTACCAATAAGGCGTCCAGCCGCTGAGCCATTCCTTCAGCGTTTCAAACATCAGCACGCCCGCCACCGGGCCCCAGAGCGTGCCCGCGCCGCCGAGCAGGGTCATGATGATCACGTCGCCAGAAGTGGTCCAGTGCAGCATTTGCGGATTCATATACATCAGCACCGCCGCCAGCAGGCCGCCCGCGAGGCCGCCGACCGCGCCGGATACAAGGAAGGTGATCTGCTTGAGGCGCTGCACGTTGTAGCCCAACTGGCTGGCCCGGATCTCGTTCTGGCGCACGCCGGCCACCGCCCGGCCGAAGGGCGAGGCGCGCAGCATCGCCATCAGCGCCATTACCAGGGCGAACACTGCTGCCACGTACCAATAGAAGTTCACTGTGGCGAAGAAGTCGATGCCGGCGAGTTCGGGCCGGCCTATGCCGGGCAATCCATCCGCGCCGCCCGTCCATTCGCGCAATTTGCTGTCGGCCAGGATGTACATGAGCTGCGAGAGCGCCAGCGTAACGAGCGCGAAGAAGATCCCCGAGACTCGCAGCGCGAAGATGCTGAAGATCCAGGCGCAGGCCGCGCCGGCCAGGATGGCGAGGCCCAGGCCTGCCTCGAAGGACAGGCCGTATCGTTGGGTGGCCAGGGCCAGCGCATAGCCGCCCGTGCCCAGGAACGCGGCGTGGCCGAAGGACACCATGCCCAGCAGGCCGAACACCAGATCGAAGCCCACGGCGAAGATCGACCACACCATGATGAGAATGGTCAGGTTGAGCAGGAAATCGTTTTGCGTGCTGAAGGGCACCGCCAGCACCACGGCGGCAACGCAGGCGGCGATTGCGACGTTTTGGCGGGAAGTCTTCATGCCAGCCTCGCTTGACGGGAAAACAGTCCTTGCGGACGGGTGAGCAGCGTGGCGATGAGCATGGCGAAGGTCAGGATGTCGACCCAACTGGGCATGAAGGTGTAGCCCACCGCCCGGACCATGCCGATGAGCAGCGACGCGGCGACCACGCCGCGGATATTGCCCAGCCCGCCGAGGATCACGACGATGAAGCAGTCGATGATGGTGTTGGTGGCCATGCCCAGCTCGATCGGGAACAGCGGGGCGGAGATGGCGCCCGCCAGGCCGGCCAGCGCGGCGCCCACGCCGAACACGGCGCTGCGGATGGCGGCTGCCGGCAGGCCCAGGATCCGCACCATTTCTCCGTCGCTGCTGGCTGCGCGGACCAGCATCCCGAAGGTGCTTTTTTCCAGCACGAAGAAGAGCGCCGCGGAAACCAGCAGGCCGAAGGCGATGACGAACAGGCGGTAAACGGGGATGGTGCTGCCGGCCAACTCGACCGTGCCGGCCAGCGACGCGGGCATCGGCGTTTCCTGGTAGCCCAGGCCCCAGACGAATTTGACGGCTTCGCTGATCACCAGGATGAAGCCGAAGGTCAGGATCAACTGGTAGAAGTGGGGACGGTTATAGAGCGGCCGCAAGGCGAGCCTTTCCATCGCCATGCCGACCAGTCCCACGCCGATTGTCGCCACGGCCACGCCGGCGATGAAGGAGCCGGTGCGCAATTGGATGTCGAAGGCGAGATAGGCGCCCAGCATGTACAGCGCGCCATGGGCGAAATTGATGACGCCCAGCATGCCGAAAATAAGCGTAAGGCCGGAAGCCAGCAGGAACAGCAGCATTCCCAGGCTCAGGCCGATGATCACGGTGGACATGGCAGATATCCAGTCAGGCGGCGCGCGAGCGCGCCGGGAGGAAGCCGGCCCGCGGGCCGGCCGGTGTGTCGGGCGCGGCGCGTTCAGCCCGCGCAGGCTTCGAAGACCTGGTCCGGCGGGAACACGCGGACGATGTCCATCACATAGGCGGGTTGGGGCGGCTTGCCCGCGGTCACTACGCCCCACAAACCGTTCTGCATGGCCTGGTGGTCGCAGGCCCGCATGGTCTTCGTGCCTTCCACGGAGTTCTCGCGCACGCTGCCGGCGAAGGCCTCGACCCACTTTTCCTTGTCCCAGGTGCCGGTCTTGTCTACGACGTCCAGCCACCAGCTCATGCCGTCGTAGGCCTCGCCCGCCGCGGCGGAGGGGAACTCGTTGTATTTCTTGCGGAATGCCTCGACGAAAGCCTTGTTGGCGTCGTTCTCGACCGTGAAGTGGTAGCGCACGCCGGATTGGACGCCCACCGACGTGGGGCCCACCCCCGCCGCCATGGTCTCGTCGGCGATGACCGGGCCGAAGATCTTGCGTGTCTTGCCCAGGTCGATCTGGCCCGCTTGCTTGACCATGGTGACTGCGTCCGAACCCGTCATGAACAGCGCCACGCCATCGGCGTTGGAGCGCGCGATCTTATCGGCGATCGACGAGTAGTCGCGGTTGCCCAGCGGCGGGAAGTCCGCGCCCACGATCTCGATGCCCGCCTTCTCGGCTTCCCGCCGGTACCAGTCCCAGCTATCGCGGGTGGCCTGGTAATCGGCCGTGACGCCATAGATGCGCTTGAGCTTCTGCTCCTTGGTGTATGCCAGCGCCATCCGCTGCTCCATCCCCAGCGTGTTGGACGTGCGGAACGTGTAGCGCGAACCGCCCGGCACGGTGATCTTGTCGTCGGCCGACATGGTGACCAGGTGCGGGATCTTGCGCTGCTTGGCGATGTTCATGATCGCCAGCGTGCTGGCGGAGCTGACCGCGCCGAAGATCATCTGCGACCCGTCGGATATGAGGCGGGTGGTTTTTTGCACGGCGGGCTGCGGCTTGGTCTCGTCGTCCTCCCACGTGACCTGGATCGGCTTGCCCAGCACCTTGCCGCCGCGTTGTTCGATGGCGATGGTGACGCCCTTGCGCATGTCTTCGCCAAAGATGCCGTAGGTGCCCGACAGCGACACCACGCCGCCGATCTTGAACGTGTCCGGATCGGCAGCGTGCGCACTTGCTGCGAATAGGGCGCACACGGCCAGCGCGCCGCTGACGGCGTGACTCCATGTCTTCATTTCTTGTCTCCGTGTATTTTTCATTATGGCTCGTAATGTTTTACGAAGCTCACTTGATATGCTACGACCTTGCCTGTGATCTGAATAATTGGGGTAAACCCGGAATTAGCGGAAAGCAGGAATCGTCCCAAGGCCGGCAGGCGCTGGGACGGTTTCAAAGTGAGGAGATAGACATGGGCCCATTCGTGGGCCAGTGAAATAGGCGGAAGGTGCCTTGGTGTCCGTGGAGACGGCGATGGAGCGGCCGGCGGGTTTCGATGGCTCCGGAGGAAGGAGCGCGCCGGCGGCTTGGCGCGGTTAGCGCCGGCGCGCGCCCGTTTGCCGCAGGGCGGCCTGCACCAGGCTTTCGACGACCGGAATCACCTTGCCGGCCAGGTCCTCGCGATAGCCGTAGGGATGGGTTTCGTCCATGTAGGTGGATTGGCACATTTCCAACTGGATGGCGTGGACATTGTCCGCCGGCGCGCCGTAGTGGCGCGTGATGTAGCCCCCTTTGAAGCGGCCGTTGACGGCCCAGGTATACGCGGAGCAGCCGCGCAGGCGGTCTTCGACCGCCGCCAGGATGTCGGGGGCGCAGGCGGCGCCGTCGGCGGTGCCGATGTTCAGGTCGGGCAGCTTGCCTTCGAACAGGCGCGGCAGCACGCTGGCGATCGAGTGGGCCTCCCAGAGCAGCACGGTGCCGTGCTCGGCCTTGATGCGGTCCAATTCTTCACGCAGCTTGGCGTGGTAGGGCTGCCAATAGGTTTGCAGGCGGCGGGCCCGTTCGGCGTCGGTCAGGACGGCGTCATCCAGGTAGAGGGCGTCGCCGCGGAAGGTCTGGGTCGGGCACAGGCCGGTCTTGGTCTGGCCGGGGTACAGGCTTTCGTCGTTGGGCGGACGGTTCAGGTCCACCACGTAGCGCGAATAGCGCGCGCCCAGGACCGAGGCGCCCATGGCCTCGGCGAACCGGTACAGCGTGTCCAGGTGCCAATCGGTGTCGCCGGATTGCAGGCCGACGGGCGTCATCTGCGCGCGCTGCGGGCCGGGGATCTGGCTGCCCAGGTGGGGGATGGAAACCAGCAGCGGGGCGGTGCCGCGGCTGAATTGGTAAATATCGCTCAAGAAAAACTCCGGGGGAAAAGGCAGGGCGCCGCAGGCGGCAGGCAGGGACATGCCGGGCAGCGTCCTCGGGTATCCGGTATTGCACGACGAAGTGCAAGGCTGATGATCATAAAGGATGATGCAATCCGGCGCGGGCGGGGCACTAGGCCCGGAAGGCGCGCAGCAGCGTGTCCACGCCGTAGCGGCAGGCGGCCAGGTGCTCGGCATTGGGGCCGTCGGGGCTGCCGCCGGACAGGCGCGCATGGGAGGCGATGCCATTGATCAGGTTGCCCAGCGCCAGCGCGGCCTGGCGCGGGTCGTCGATGCGCAGCTCGCCGCGTTCGCAGGCCTGGCGCAGGCATTGCTCGAGCGGCGCGTGGATCTGCGTTTCCACCGCAAGCCGCAGCGACTCGGCCAGGTGCGGCAGGCGATGGCATTCCGATACCAGCAGGCGGTACAGCGCAACCGATTTGGGCAGAAGGGAATAGGCCAGCAAGCGCACCGCCAACTCGTGCAGCGCGGCGCCGACGGGTTGTTGCAGCACGGCGTCGGGGAATACCGCCGCGCGCAGGCCGTCCAGCTCATGCTGCAGCACCGCCGCCAGCAGGCCCTCTTTGTTGCCGAACAATTGGTAAGCGGTGGCCGCGGAGCCGCCGGCCTGCCGGAGCACGCGCTGGATGGACGTTTGGGCGTAGCCGTGCTGCAGCAACGATTGCGTGGCCGCTTCCAGCAGGCGCACGCGCCGCGCTTCGCCTCTGCCGGTCAGCGGGCGTGGCGCCGGACCGTTGGAAACCGTGCTCACTTCCTTCCTCCTGCCTCGAATGGGAAGACCGGGTATGGGGCCTTCCATTCCGGTCTATGTATGTAATGTATAGTACATTACACTACTTGGCATCTCTTGCGCAGCCGCCGGGCACCGGGCCGCGCATCTCGCATAAAGGCGGCCTTCATGACCGACGACCTGATTCAATTGGGCAAGCTGGTGAGCCTGGGGCTTGCCCTGATGCTGCCCCTGGCCAATCCGCTGACCTCCATGACGCTGCTGCTGTCCCTGGGCCAGCACATTCCCTACAAAGAGCGCGAACGCCAGGTGACCCAGGCGGCGTTCTACGTGGTCGGCATCATGGTCGTGACCTACTACGCCGGCGCCTGGATCATGCATACCTTCGGCATTTCGATTCCGGGGCTGCGCATCGCGGGCGGGCTGATCGTGGCCAGCATCGGTTTCAGCATGGTGTTTCCTTCCGGGGACACGAGCGCATCGCAGGCCGACGTCGCCGACGCGCAGGCCAACCGGCAAGTGCCCAACATCGCGTTCGTGCCGCTGGCCCTGCCCGGAACCGCGGGGCCGGGCACCATCGCCATGATCATCAGCGGAGCGGCGTCGCTGGACTCGACGGTCGCGCACGACTATGCGCCCTGGGTAGTGGCCGTCACGCCGGTCATCGTGTTTTCCGTGCTGGGCCTGCTGTTCTGGGCCTGCCTGCGGTCGGCCGGCCGCATCGTGGCGGTGATCGGCCAGGGCGGGGTGGAGGCGATCTCCCGCATCATGGGTTTTCTGCTGGTGTGCATGGCGGTCCAGTTCGTCATCAACGGCGTCCTGGAAATCGTGCAGCAATATGGCGCGGGCTAGCCGCGCCGCGCCCCGCGCCCTCGCCGTCGCGGGGCGCGCCGTCCTGAGCCTGCTGCTGGCATTTTCCGCGGTGTGGGGCTGCCTGGCGCTGGGCTACCGGGTGCCCGCGGGCGCAGCGGCCAAGGGCGCGGCTGCGCTCGCCTGGGGCGGCCTGTGCGTCTATGCGGCCGTGGCGCTGTGGCGCGGCCGGCCGCGGCGGGCCCTGTGGGCCTATCTGATCGGGCTGGCGGCGCTTTGCGGCTGGTGGCAGGCGCTGGCGCCGTCCAACGACCGGGTCTGGGCCGACGACGTGGCGCGCACGCTGCGGGGCAGCGTCGCGGAGTCCGTCGTCACGCTGGAAAACGTCCGCAACTTCGACTGGCAGCCGGACAGCGATGCCCACTACACGCCGCGCTGGGAAACCCGGCGCTACGACCTCGACCGGCTCGCGTCCGTGGACATGGTCCTGTCGTACTGGGGCAGTCCGGCAATCGCGCACACGCTCGTGTCCTTCGGTTTCAGCGATGGCCGCCACGTCGTGTTCTCGGTCGAGATCCGCAAGGAGCGCGGCGAGCAGTTCTCCGAGATAGGCGGTTTCTTCAAGCAGTTCGAACTGAGCGTCGTGGCCGCGGAAGAGCGCGACATCCTCTACGTGCGCGCGGGGCCGCGCGCCGAACGCGTGTATCTCTATCCAGTCAGCATGCCTGTGTCCGCCATGCGCGAACTGTTCCTGTCCTACGTGCGCACCGCGAACGAACTGGCCGACACGCCGCGCTTCTACCATACGGTGACCGCCAACTGCACGACGCTGGTCTACCGCATGGTGCGCGCCATCGTCCCGGGCCTGCCCATGGACTACCGCATCCTGCTGTCCGGCTATCTGCCGGAGTACCTGTATGAGCAGGGCGGGCTGGACCGCGGCCAGTCTTTGGCGGCGCTGCGCGAGCAGGCGTTCATCGGCGTGCCGGCCGCGCCGGGGCCGGACCCGGCCGCGTTTTCCCGCGCCATCCGCCAGCCGGCGTCCGCCAGGAGCGCGCCATGACGGCGGCGCGGGGCCGCCGGCAGGCGGCATTCTTGCGCGGCCTTGCGTTCGCGGCCGTGTTCCTGTGCGCCGGCTGCGCGGGCGTCAAGGTGTCTTCCGTCAGCACACAGGACTACATCGCCCAGCGCCGGGGCGACGTGCTCACCACCGGCCGGCTCAGCGCTTCGGCGCGCGAGGCCATGGCCGTCCTGGGCCTGAACGCGCAGGAGTGCCGCAAGGACCGCGACGCCTGCACCCGGTCGCTGGCGGCGACGGAAGGGCTGGACAGCGAACGGCGCCTGGCCACGTTATCCGAAGTCTGGCTGATGGATGCGCTGGCGACCGAAAAGCAGCGCCCTGTCGGCCAGGAGGGCGTGGACCGGCTGCTGGACGCCTATCTACAGACCGCGCGGGCCGCCTATGCGTACCTGTTCTTCACGCCGCGCTCGCCCAGCGACCGCGCGTTCGAGGACCGGCAGACCCAGGTGCGCGACTACTACAACTACGCCGTCCAGCAGGCCGTCACGCGCCTGTTCGAGCAGTATCGTGGCCATCCGCCCGAGCCGGGCGCGACGGTGTCGGCGGGGCCCTGGCAGGTGCTGGGCGAGATGTCGGAAGTCAAGCTCGCCCACGGCTTGCGGCTGCCGCTGGAGCTGGTGCCCGCTTCCACCCTGACGTTCCAGGGCCTGCGCAGCATGTATCGCCGCGACGGGTTCGGCGCCGAGCTGGTGGCGGTCACGGCCCGGCGCGTGAACGACGCCGACACCTTCAAGACGCCGTTCAGCGAAACGCCGTTCCCGGCCGTGACGGCGATCCTGAGCTTTCCGGGCGATACGCTGGAGCAGGTGATGGCCGCAAGGGAGGCCACCCTGACCGGATACGATCCCTACAAGCGTGACGCCGTGCAATTGGCGGGCACGAGAGTGCCCTTGGCCGCGAATTTCACGTCGGGCTACGGCCTGTGGCTGGCGCGTTCCGGCTTCGCCACCCAGGCCCTGCGCAACGTGCTGGGCGGCGAGGAGAGCATCGAGGCGCCGCACGTGTACCTGTTGCAGCCCTACGATCCGGGCCGGCGCACCATCATCATGCTGCATGGCCTGGCCAGCAGTCCGGAAGCCTGGATCAACGTGGCCAACGAGGTGCTGGGCGACGAGACGCTGCGCCAGCATTATCAGATCTGGCAGATCTATTACCCCACCAACGCTCCCCTGGCGATGAACAACCGCGCCATCCGCGAAGCGCTGGGCCGGACGATGGCGCATTTCGATCCCGCCGGCACGGCGCAGGCCTCGCGCGACGCCGTGGTCATCGGCCACGGCATGGGCGGCGTGCTGAGCCGGCTGCTGGTGTCTTCGTCCGGCACGGTGCTGTGGGACGCGCTGCGCGACCACGGCCGGCTGGACGGCATCCGGCTCGAACAGGCGCATGCCGAGTTCGATCCGATCCTGAGCTTCGACGCCTTTCCCGGCATTACGCGCGCGGTGTTCATCGCGGCGCCGCACCGGGGCACGCCGTTCGCCGAGAACACCCTGTCGCGCTGGCTGTCCAACCTGATCACGCTGCCGGCCGCGGCGGTCCGGCAATTCGCCAGGCTCAGCCGCCTGACCGACGCGGACGGCGCGCCTCCGCCCGAATCCCCGGTCCGCGTGCCTAATGGCGTGGACAACCTGAGCGAGAACGACCGCTACATACAGTTGACTGCCCGGATGCCGATTTCGCCGTCGGTGCGGTATCACAGCATCATCGCGAACGACACGCCCGGCGTGCCGCTGGCGGAATCGGACGACGGCCTGGTTCCGTACCGCAGCGCGCACCTGGACGGCGCGGAATCCGAAAAAATCATCCGCTATTCGCATAGCGTGCAGGAGACGCCGGAGGCGATTCTGGAACTGCGGCGCATCCTGAGGCTGCAATTGGGGCCGGGCGCGCCATGATGGCCTGGATGATCGTCGGCGCCCTGGGCGCGGCCATGCTGCGCCGCCCCGGCGTCGTGCTGTACGACTGGATCGCGACGCTGTCCCGCAGGCTATCCGCGCGCGGGCTGGCGCCCAGGCCTTTCCAGGCCGAGGTGGCCGCGCAGGGTGTCGTGCTCGTAATCCGTGCGGAACAGCCCGCGGCGCTGCAGCACGGGGATCACCTGCTCGACGAAGTCGTCGATGCCGCCGGGCAGCGAAGGCGGCATCAGGTTGAAGCCGTCGGCCCCTTCGTTGCGGTACCAGTGCTCCATCCGGTCGGCGATCTGTTCGGGCGTGCCCACCATCGTGCAGTGGCCGCCGCCGGCCGCCAGCCGCCCGAGCAGTTGGCGGACGGTGGGCCGTTCGGTCTCGATGATGCGCAGAATGGTCGCGTACCGGCCCTTCGGACCCGTGAACCCGGACAGCGGCGGCAGGGGCGGCACGGGCGCGTCCAGCTCCCAGGCTGAGCAGTCCTGCAGCACGAAAGTGCCCAGTTGGCGCAGCGACGCGTCGCTGGGCAGCAGCACGTCCAGTTCGCGCTGCTTGGCCCGGGCCTCGGCTTCGGTCGAACCCACGTACGTGACCAGGCCCGGCATGATGGGCACGAAGGCCTTGCGGCCGGCGGCCAGCACCCGCTGCTTGATGTCGCGGTAATAGGCCTGGGCGGCGGGCAGGTCGTAGGCGACCGCGTAGATGGCTTCGGCGCGCCGGGCGGCCAGGTCGCGGCCCTGGTCCGATGCCCCGGCCTGGAACAGCACGGGATGCCCCTGGGGCGGCCGCGGCACGGTAAGCGGCCCGTCCACCAGGAAGTGTTCGCCGCGGTGATCGATCTTGCGCACGCGTTCCGGCACGCCATAGACGCCGGCGCGGTCGACGGCCAGGGCGTCCTCTTCCCAGGAGTCGAACAGCCGCAGCGCGACGTCGACGAATTCCTCGGCGCGCGCGTAGCGCCAGTCGTGGCCGGGCATGGATTCGTAGCCATGGTTGCGCGCTTCCGCGTCGAACATGGAGGTCACGACGTTCCAGCCCATCCGCCCGCCGGAAATGTGGTCCAGCGAAGCGACCATGCGGGCCGCGTGGAAGGGCGTGAAGAATGTGCTGGAAACCGTGCTGATCAGGCCGATGCGGGTGGTGGCGCGCGCGATGGCGGCCATGGCGGTCAGCGGCTCCAGGTACCAGCGCGGTCCGTCGCCGATATTGTCGACGGATTGGCCGTCGGCGAAGAAGACGGCGTCGAGCTTGCCGCGCTCGGCCGTGCGGGCGAGTTCCTCGTAATAGCGGATGTCGCCCAGGCGTTCCACGGGGGAATCCGGATGGCGCCAGGCGGCGCGATGGTGGCCGCAACCGAAAATGAACAGGTTCAGGTGCAACATGGCGGTCAGTGTCCGGCGGGGCCGGAGGCGAGGGGGCAGGGTTGGGCTTTCGGCGGACACGCGAACGGGCGCCGTAAGCGGGCGAACTTAGCACAAATGCCGGACCGCGGGGCCGCTTGCCGTCCTGCGCAAATGCGTTGACATTGGCGCGCCGCTCTCCTAATCTTGCGGCAATTCCTGGGGGAGCCTCTTACGGGCTGAGATTCCGCGTCGCCGCGGTAACCCTTTGAACCTGATCCGGGTAATGCCGGCGAAGGGAAGGACATCGCAAGACTCGCGCGCCCTCCCTAGCTTTCCATTCATCTTGCGGTCCCCCTTGGTCGGGCGGGGCCGCCGCGTTGCGCGTCCGGCTGTAGCCGGCAGCGGGAGGACCGATCCTTATGCTGACCCAACCCGTCGCCCTGATGTGGCTGCTGCTGTTCTCGGGCGGCTTCGCCCTGGCCAGCGTCCTGTATACCCGGCGCAAGCGCGGCACGCTGGAAGACTATATCGTGGCCCGCAACAGCCAGGGGCCGGTCGGCACGATCCTGACCCTGATGGCGTCCACGCTGGGCGCATGGATCCTGTTTTCGCCCGCCCAGGCGGCGACCTGGGGCGGCCTGGCGGCGGTGATCGGCTACGCGCTGGGCTCGATGTCGCCGCGGCTGGTGATGATTCCGCTGGGCCGGCGCATGCGCGAACTGATCCCGCACGGGCACACCCTGACCGAGTTCCTGATGGCCCGCTACGGCCGCCCCATGTACGGGCTGGCGCTGTTCATCATGCTGTTCTACCTCTTCATCGCGCTGTCGGCGGAAGTCACGGCGATCTCCAAGCTGGTCGCCATGCTGGCGCCCGTGCCGCTGTGGGCGACGGCCGCCATCGTGATGGGCACCACCTTGCTCTACACCAGCTACGGCGGCCTGCGCTCGTCCATCTTCACGGACCAGGTGCAGATGATGGTGATCGTGCCCTTGCTGGTGGTCCTGTGCGCGGTCGGCTGGCAGGCGGCGGGCGGAGCGCTGCCCACCATCGAGGCGCTGCAGGCCAAGGCCCCCCAGTTGCTGGACCTGACCGACCCGGTGGGCGTAAAGGCGGGGCTGACGTTCTTCGTGGCGATCCTGCTGACCGGCATCTTCCACCAGGGCAATTGGCAGCGCATCTACGCCGCGCGCGACGCGCGCACCATGCGCAACGGCTTCCTGCTGGGCGGCGTGCTGGTCGCCCCGTTCATTTTCCTGATGGGCCTGTTCGGACTGGCCTTCGTGGGCCTGGCCCCCCAAGGCGACAGTTCCATCGCGCTGTTCAGCGTCATCATGCCGCACGCGCCCGCGTGGTTCGTGATCGCCCTGATCCCGCTGGGCCTGTCCCTGGTCATGAGCACGGCGGACACGGCGATCAGCGCCGTCTCCAGCATCATCGCGGTCGACCTGCGGCGCCTCATGCCCAACGCGGGATCCATGACCATGAAACGCCTGGCGCGCTGGCTGGTGCTGCTGATGGCCATTCCCGTCATGATCGTGGCCTCGCAGGGATACAGCGTGCTGTACCTGTTCCTGCTGGCCGACCTGCTGTGCTCGGCGGCCGCGTTCCCGGTGTTCTACGGCCTCTTCAGCCGCAAGCATGACGGCCTGACGGCCACCGCCGCGACGATCAGCGGCCTGGCCGCCGGCCTGTTCTACTTCCCGGCGCCAGGCGACAAGCCGACGTACCTGCTGGAATCCTTCCTGCTGGCCGCGCTGGTGCCGGTCGCGACCACCGTGCTGATGCGCTGCCTGCTGCGCGGCCGCAAGGAATTCGATTTTTCGACCCTGAGCGCGGCAGTGCGCAGGCTGGACCAGGACACCGTCTGAACCGGCGGCGGGGCCGGCGCGCCCCGAGGGCGCCGATCAGCGCGCGATGCGCACCGAATCCGCGCTCCGGACGGACTCGCCATGGAACACGGCTTCGATATTGTTGCCGTCCGGATCCAGCACAAACGCGGCGTAGTAGCCCGGGTGGTAGGAACGCTCGCCCGGCGCGCCGTTGTCCCGTCCGCCGTGCGCCAGCGCGGCCCGGTGGAAGGCGTCCACCATCGCCCGGTCCCGCGCCTGGAACGCCAGGTGATGGCGTCCGGTGAGTTCGCCTTCCACTTCGTCGCTGTCGGAAGACCCGATGAACAGCTCGTCCGCCCAGAAATTGTGCTCGTCGGAGCCGCCCACGGGGATGTGCAGGGCCTCGAAGACGGCGCCGTAGAAGACCTTGCTGGCGGCCAGGTCCCGCACGACCAGGCCGATGTGGTCTATCAAACGGCCGCGGTGCAGTTCTCGTGTCGCCATGGATAGCTCCCGTTGGAGGATGCCGGAGCACGGAATTTACACCGACTCCACCGGGCGCGCATCGCGAGCTGGAAATGTTCTCTCTGGGTCCCGTGATGACGATCGGACGAATCGATGCTCTGTCCCGCGGGGGTTGTGCGATTCTCCAGACTTCGATATACAGAAGGGCCTCGATTGAGGAAACGCTGCGCGCGGATTACCCCTATCCGAAGATGGAACAAGGATGAGAACGGCACTGATCGAATTCCCGGCGAACTGGGCGCCGATGTTTTTCTTGCAGGGGCTGCGCGCGATCAGCGCCCGCCTGGCGCGTATCGAAAGCGCGTTCGACGGTTGGGACGGGAGGCCCTGACATCATGTCCGACCTGAAACCGCCGCGGCCCGTCGCCCTCGTCACCGGTTCAACTTCCGGCATCGGCGAGGCCATCGCCCGCCGGCTCTCGCACGAAGGCTACGCCGTCATCCTGCATTCGCGCAGTTCGGTCGAAACCGGCCGCGTCCTGGCCCGCGAATTGGGCAATGCGGCATACGTCCAGGCGGACCTGTCGGTGGATGCCGACAGGGTAAGGCTGGTGCGGGAGGCAACGGCGCGGTGGGGCAGGCTCGATGTCCTGGTCAACAATGCCGGCATCAGCCAGGTGATTCCCCATGCCGATCTGGCGGCGGCAACGCCGGACGTCTGGCATACCCTGCACGAGGTCAACGTCGTCGCGCCGTTTCGCCTGGTCGCCGAAGCGGAGTCCGCGCTGCGCGAGGCCGCGGCCCGAGGGAAGGCCGGCTGTGTGGTGAACGTCAGTTCCCATGCGGGCGTCAGGCCCAAAGGGGCGTCCATTCCCTATGCCGCGACCAAGGCCGCCTTGAACCATGTCACGCGTTTGCTGGCGCTTTCGCTTGCCCCGGCCATCCGCGTCAATGCGGTTGCTCCGGGCCTGGTGGACACGCCGCTGACCGCGGATTGGACGCAGGCGCGGCAGCTATGGCAGGACAGGGCGCCGATGCGCCGGTCCGCCGGCCCGGAAGAAATCGCCCAGGTGGTGGCCATGCTGGTGGCATCGGACTACCTGACCGGCGAGATCCTGCTGGCCGACGGCGGCTTGAATCTCACCTGACCGTCTCGCGCTCGACCAGCACGCACGGCACGACAATGTCGCGCGCCGGGGCCTGGCCGGACATCCGTTCGCACAGCAGCGTCACGGCGGCGTCCACCATGGGTTCCACGCGCTGGCGGATGGTGGTCAGCCGGTACGCTCCCCAGGCTGCCTGCGGCACGTCGTCAAAGCCGATCACGCCTACGTCTTCGGGGATGCGCAAGCCCAGCTCCAGGCGCAGCACGTCCATGGCCGCAATCGCCATGTGGTCGTTGGCGACAAAGACGGCATCCGGCCGATCGGCCCGGTCGAACAGGCGCCGCACGGCATCCTGCGCGCCTGTGAAGCTGTAGTTGCCCGTGTCGCGATACGCTACGCGCGTACCCAGTTCGGCCAGCGCCTGATTGAAACCCCGTTCGCGTTCCATGCTGGTGGAGGAGTCTTCCAGCCCCGCCAGGAACGCAATGCGTTGGTAGCCTCGCGCCACCAGCAATTCGGCCGCCAGCCGGCCGCCGGCGGCGTTGTCGGAGGTGACCGACCCGGTGGCGTAACGCGCCAGGCCGGCCAGGTCCGATACGCGGTTGAACTGCACGACCGGCACGCCCACGTCCAGGCAGCTTTTCGCCAATGTGGGAGACAGCATCGCCGACGCCAGCACAATCCCGTCGACCTGGTATTGCAGGATGTCGGCCAGCACGCCGTCCGCGCCTTCGTCGATGTTCGCGATGAACATCAGCACGTGGTAGCCCTGTTTCTGCAGTTTCTGCGACAGTTTTTCGATCACCAGCGGATAGAACTGGTTTTCCAGGTAGCTCATGACCAGTGCAACGATCCGGCTCTGGCGCGTGATCAGGCTGCGCGCCAGCGCGTTGGGCCGGTAACCCAGGCGCTGGGCGGCCGCCAGCACCTTGCGCCGCATTTCTTCGGACACGCTTGCGCCTGGCGTAAAGGTCCGGCTGACGGCCGACTGGGAAACCTGTGCCAGGTCGGCCACATCCTGCGCGCGGGGGGCGGTCTTCATGCGGCGGTCCAACCTCCGTCGAGCATCAGTGCACTGCCCGTCATCAAGCTGGACGCATCGCTGGCCAGGAACACGGCGGCGCCCATGATTTCATCGAGCCGGCCCACGCGCCCCAAGGCAATCCGCTCGCACACCCATTGCCGGAAGCCGGGGGCGTCGAACATGGCCGATGTCATGGGTGTTTCGATAAAGGTCGGGCAGATCGAATTCACCCGTATGCCATGGGCGCCCAGTTCCCAGGCCAGGGCCTTGGTCATGCCTTCCATGGCATGTTTGCTGGCGCAATACAGCACGCGGCGCGGGCTGCCCACGCATCCCATCTGCGATGAAACATTGATGATGGAACCGGGCCGCTGAGCCGCCAGCAGCCGACGCGCCACCGCGCGGCTGACGTACAGCGCCGCCTTGACGTTCAGGTCGAATACCGCGTCGATGTCCTGGTCCGTTTGTTCGACCAGGGGCGCCGGCCGGTTCATGCCCGCGTTGTTGACCAGAATGTCGTACGGCGCGGCATCCGCGACGGCGGCTTCCACGTCGGCCGAGCGGGTGACGTCCAGCACGACAAAATCGCTGGACACCTGTTCCTTGCGGAGCGCCGCGCATACGTTCCGCAGCTCGGCCTCGCGGCGCGCCGCCACCGTGACATGGGCGCCGGCCCGGCCCAGCGCGGCGGCAATGGCAAGCCCGATGCCGCCGCTGCCGCCCGTTACCAGGGCGCGTTGCCCATCCAGCCGAAAACTGGGGCTAGCAGGCAGTTCGGTCATGCCTGTTCCTTTACGGGCTCATACCAGGGCAGGTCGGGGCGGCGGCCATAGCGGCGCACGCGGATATTGGCCTGTTCGCCATGCCCCGCGAAGTTCTCCATATGGCACAAGCGAGAGCAGTATTCGCCCATGGCAACACTGGCTTCATCGGTCAGCACGCGTTGATAGGTGCAGGTCTTCAGGAACTTGCCCACCCACAGGCCGCCGGTGTAGCGCGCGTTGCGGTTGGTGGGCAGCGTGTGGTTGGTGCCGATGACCTTGTCGCCGAAACTGACGTTGGTGCGCGGTCCCAGGAACAGCGCGCCGTAGTTGGTCATGTTGTTCAGGAAATAATCCGGCTCGCGCGTCATGACCTGTACGTGTTCGAACGCCAGGTCGTTGGCCACCTGCGCCATTTCTTCCAGCGTGTCGCACACGATGACTTCGCCGCAGTCTGCCCAGCTTTGCCTGGCGACGGCCGCAGTAGGCAGTATCGTCAGTTGGCGTTCGACTTCGGCCAGCGTGTCTCCAGCCAGCTTTTCGCTATTGGTCAGCAGTACGGCGGGCGAGGTCGGGCCATGTTCTGCCTGGCCCAGCAAGTCGACGGCACACAATTCGCCGTCGACGCTGTCATCGGCAATGACCAGCGTTTCGGTGGGGCCCGCAAACAGATCGATCCCGACGCGGCCATACAGTTGGCGTTTGGCCTCGGCCACGAACATATTTCCCGGCCCAACCAGCATGTCCACGGGCGCCACGCTGGGGGTGCCTACGGCCATGGCCACCACGGCCTGCACACCGCCCAGCACCAGGATTTCATCGGCGCCCGCCATGTCCATGGCCGTGACAATGGCTGGGTGCGGCTTGCCTTGATACGGCGGCGCCGTGGACACGACGCGTTTTACGCCGGCAACTTTTGCGGTCAGTACGCTCATGTGGGCCGAGGCCAGCAAGGGGTATTTCCCGCCCGGGATATAACAGCCCACCGCATTTACCGGGATGTGCTTGTGGCCCAGCACTACGCCGGGATAGGTCTCGACTTCCACATCCCGCATCGAGTCGCGCTGGATCCGCGCAAAATTGCGGACCTGTTTTTGTGCGAACGCGATGTCGTCGATTTCACGGGCGGACAGTTGCTTGCGCGCCGCCTCGATCTCGTCGCGCGACAAGCGGAAATCCTGGGGATCCCAATTGTCGAACTTGCGGCTGTATTCGCGAACGGCATCGTCGCCCTCTTGTTCGATGTGGCGGATGATGCCTTCGACCGTGGCACGCACCTTGGCGTCGTCGTCGGTTTTGACCTCGGCCGTGCGGCCGCGTTTCAGGTATCGGATCATGGTGATGTAGCCCTGCGTAGGCAGTAAGTGATGGAACGGCGGGGCTCCACATTCAGAGCTTTGCATGCGTATGCAAATAAGGGAAAACCCTTGTTGTTTCGTGCCGCAATCAAGTCCGCACGATCAGCGGGAAAACCCCGATAGAACCTCATGTCGACTTCGATAGAATCCGTATTCACTGTCCGAAAATCGTCGCGTGGACATGGCAAATCCCCTTTAATTCTCATTTTCCCGCCTGGGTCTTCTGATCTCAATGTAGCGGGAGCAAAAAAATATGCCCACAACTGAATACGTATTCAATACCTCTGAACTAGATGTGCTGTTGAAACAGCCGTTGGGGGCGAAGCTGCCAGTGGTCGACCGGGCCGAAGGTGTCTACATCTACGACACCGACGGCCGCGATTATCTGGATGGCTCGGGTGGCGCCATGACCGTATCGATCGGCCATGGCGTGCGGCCGGTGCTGGACGCGATGCATCACCAGGCCGAACGCGTGTGTTTTACCTATCGTTCGCATTTCACCAGCGCGGCCGCGGAATCCCTGGCGGCCACATTGACCGAGCTGGCGCCGGCAGGCGTGACCCACGCGTTTTTCGTCAACAGCGGGTCCGAGGCTACCGAATTGGCACTGCGCACTGCCCAGCAATACTGGCGCGACCGCGGCCAGCCCGGCAAAACCCACGTGCTGGGCCGGGACATCAGCTATCACGGCATGACGATGGGCGCGCTTTCCATGTCGGGCCATACCGCCCGCCGCGCCGATTACGGCAACCTGCTGCACACGTTCGCGGTGGCTCCGCCGCCGTATCCCTATCGTTTTCCCCTTTCGGGCACGGATGCCGACGGCCATGGCGCCATGGTGTGGGACCGCATCATCCGCGAATATGGCGCGGACAAGGTCGCGGCCATCATTGTCGAGCCGGTGGTGGGTGCGGCGGGGGGCGCGCTGACCCCGCCCATCGGATACCTGCGTACGCTGCGCGAAATCTGCGACCGCCACGACGTGCTGCTGATTGCCGATGAGGTAATTACGGGTATGGGCCGCACCGGGAAATGGTTCGCCTGCGAGCATGACGGCGTGTCGCCGGACATGATTGCCACGGGCAAGGGCATGACGTCAGGCTATACCCCCATGGGCGCGGTGCTGTTTCACCAACGCATCATTGCCGCATTCGCTGCCACTGGAAAAACCGTGCCGTTCGGCCACACCTTCAGCGCAAACCCGCTAAGCGCCGCAACCTGCCTGGCGGTGGTGAATTACATGCGCGGCCGGAACGTGCTGGAAAACGTCGCCGCCCGCGGCAAGCAACTGGAAGCCGGCCTGCGGCGCCTGGCGCAGCGCTATCCGTGGATGGCGGACATCCGCGGCCGCGGTCTGCTGTGGGGCTTCGAGTTCGTGACCGATCCGCACTCCCGCGGCCTGCCGGAGGCCGCTTTGAACGCAAATGCGTTGTTTACCGCGCATTGCTTCCGGGCCGGCCTGATTGTCTACACCGCCGGTATTGCGCCATTGAACAACGCTACCTTGCTGGCGCCACCGTTGGTGATTACAGAAGTGGAGATGGACGATCTGCTTGCCCGCCTGGAGGCCGGGATGATCAGTTTCGCATCTGAAATGGGATTTACCGCATGACCGGCGCCCGCAAGGTGCGCAGTAACCATCACGGCCAGGTCCGCAGCCGATAAAGCATCAATAACCCATCCATCCTGGCCAGCACATATTCGCGCCGGGCAGATTGCCCGGCTTTTCAAGGGGAACATAATGATTTCAGGCAAAGGTATCGATCGCCGCACCGTACTGAAAGCGGGCGTCGCCGCATTGGGCTCGTCGCTGTCGGGAATATCCTGGGCCCAGGGTACCGGCGACTCGTTGACGATGGGCATCATTTCCCAGCAGACCGGTACGTTCGCGTATGCGGGAGCGCTGGTGTTGAAGGGCGCGCAGCTTGCCGTCGAAGAGCGCGGCGGGAACATTCTTGGCAACAAGATCAACCTGGTGGTGCGGGATGACGAGGGCAAGCCTGCCGTGGGAGTGCGCCGTCTGACTGAAGCGATCTCGTCGGACAAACTGCGCTATTTCGCCGGCAATTTCTCAAGCGCGGTCGGGTTGGCCGAGCTGGAGGTCGCGCGCCAGGAAAAGGTGCTGCAGTACGCGGCAGGCGGCACCGAGGACATCACGGGATCACGGTGCAGCCCGTATACGTTCCAGTGGTCGGCCAACGCCTACACGGCGCTGCGCGCCACGCTGGAATACGTCGCCAAGACCATGCCGGACAAGAAGAAAATCTACACCATTACCGCGGACTATGCGTTTGGCCAATCGCTGCTGCGATACGCCCAGGTGGCGGCCAAGGAGCTGGGCCTGGAACTGGTCGGCAACGACAACCATCCGTCGGGCGAACGCCAATTCACGCAATACTTCACCAAAGCCCTGTCGACGCGCCCCGACATTATCTGCCTGTTGACGGCCGGCGCCGACGCCGTATCGGCGGTGCGCCAGTTTCACAGCTTCGGCGTGAAGACCGTGCAGCTCGTGGGGCCGTGGACACTCGAAATCGAACAAATGCAGGAACTGTCGCCAGCAATGCTCAACGGCATGATCCTGGGTTTGAATTATTACCAGGACATCGATACGCCGGTGAACAAGTCGTTCGTCGAGCGCTATCTGAAGGCATACGACACGGTGCCGTCCTACGCCGCGGCGTATGGCTACGACTCGATGCGCACGCTTTTCATGGCCATGGAAAAGGCGAAGAGCATTGAGGTCGAGGCGGTGATCAAGACGCTGGAAGGCATGCAGTACGACAGCATCTTCGGCCCCACGCATATCGACGCCCGTACGCACCAGACCGTGCGGCCGTACTACGTCGTGAAATGCAAGGCGCCCGATGCCATGAAGAACAAATTCGATATGGCCGCCATCGTCTCGCAAGGCGAAAGCCCGCAGCCGCCCGAGCTGAACCAGTGCAAGCGCACGGTGTGAGTTCGATTGTGTACGACACCAGGCGCGCAGCGCCTGGGATTAATCCACATCAAGGCCAACCATGATTTCTTTGTTAGCCGCGCAACTCCTGAACGGGTTGGCGATAGGAATGATCTACGCGCTGACCGCGTTTGGACTCTCCATCATCAAAGGGCTGCTTAATGTCCCCAACTTCGCGCATGGTGCCTTCTACGCACTGGGCGCCTATGTTTGTTTCGCCGCCATGCAGGTCGGGATGCCGTTCGGGCTGGCGCTGCTGGTCGCGTTCGTGGGGCCCGCGGCGGTCGGCATCATCGTCGAAAAGCTGGGCGTGGCCCGCTTGATGAGCGGCCCTTATCTGTATCAGTTGCTGTTTCTGTTCGGCACGGCCCTGGTCCTGGAACAGTTGATCATCATTATTTGGGGCACGGTAGGGCTGAGCGTCCAACCGCCGGAAGCGCTGCAGGGCGCTTTCGACCTGGGATTCACCTGGCTTCCCAAGTACCTGGTTTTCAACGGCGCCATGGCCGCACTGACGATCGCCGTGGTCTGGCTGCTGATCGAACGCACCCGCCTGGGATCGCAGATACGGGCCGGTATCGACAAACGCGAAATGGCGCAGTGCCTGGGCATAGACGTATCCAGACTGGTGACCGCCGGGTTTGCGCTGGGCTCGGGCCTGGCCGGCCTGTCGGGCGGCCTGGTGCTGCCGCTGCTGGGCGCGAACGCAACCATGGGGGCGGACATGCTGTCGATCGCTTTCGTGGTGCTGGTGATCGGCGGCCTCGGGTCGTTGTATGGCGCGCTGGCGGCCGGGATTCTGGTCGGCATCATCCAGAGCGTGTCGTCCGTCTTTGTGCCGTCGGCCAGCACGGTGCTGATCTACGTGGCCATGGTTGCCACATTGATGATCCGTCCCCAGGGACTGTTCGGGGAACGCTGATGCAACGTACGCCTTCTACCCATCTGATGTCGGCCATCGCCGTCGCCGTGGCCATCGCGGCGCCGCTCTGCATGCCGATCAATATCGCCACCGAGATCATGATCTTCGGTATCTTCGCCCTGGCTACCTATCTGCTGATCAGCGTGGCCGGGCTTTATTCCTTTGGCCAGGCCGCGTTTTTCGGCGTGGGCGGCTATGTGGCGGGGTACGTGTACATCAACACGGAACTTCCGCTCATCGCGGGCCTGGTGCTGGCGGCGCTGGGCAGCGCGCTGGTTGCCCTGGCGGTCGGGATGATGAGCGCCAAGCGAACGGGCATCTATTTCATGATGCTGACGTTCGCCTTCAACCAGATGATCTATTACCTGGCATACAGTTGGCACAGCGTGACTGGCGGCGAAGACGGCCTGGGGGGAATACGCAGGCCGGACATCTCCATTCCCGGCATCGGGACGATCGATATTTCCAACCACGTGAATTTCTATATCCTGGCCGCGGTGGTGTTCGTTGTCGTATTCGCGGGCTTGTATCAACTGATAAACAGTCCGCTCGGGCTGGTGTTGAATGCCGCCAGGCAGAATGCCCGCCGCACCGCATCGCTGGGGTTTTCCGTCTACCGGGCCCAGTTGCTGGCATTCGTGATCGCGGGGGCGACGTCGGGCGTGGCCGGCGCGTTGTTCGCGATGCTGTATCGGATCATGCCTATCGATGCGATCGCGTGGACCAACTCCGGCACGGCGGTATTCATGGTGATCATCGGCGGCATGTCGTCGATCTTCGGTCCGGTGATCGGCGCGGCGATTTTCATCTGGCTGCAGGGATTCTTCAGCGTCATATGGGCGCGCTGGCCGCTGCTGTTCGGCGTCTTCATCATTCTGGTGGTGCTGTTCCTGAAGGGCGGCGCCATCGAGCTGTTCGATCGCGTGCGCCGCTTGTTCGGCTCCCGGACACAACAAAGGAGCGTGTCATGAGCGCAGCGATCAGCACCTCGACCTACGCCTTCGAGGCCCGCCACGTCACCAAGAAATTCGGCGCCAACGTGGTCATCGAAGACCTGTCCATCGGTTTCGAGCCCGGCATGCTGCACAGCATCCTGGGCCCCAACGGCGCCGGCAAAACCACGTTGTTCAACTTGCTGACCCGCGACCTGCCGGTCACCAGTGGCGAAATCCTGCTCAGGGGCGCATCCGTCACCAATCTGAAACCCCATCAGATCGCGCGGCGCGGGGTAGGGCGTTCGTACCAGATTTCCAGCGTGTACCTGGACCTGACCTTTCTGGAAAACGTATGGCTGGCCGCGTATCGTGCCGCGCATAAGGGGCGCACCGGGTGGTGGCGCAATGTGCGCAGCTACGACACCCTGCGCGTTCAGGCCAGCGAGCTGCTGCAAACGCTGGGTCTGGATCAATACGAAAACACCTTGGCGAAGTCGGTGTCCTACGGCGACCAACGCCTGCTGGAAATCGCCGTGACGCTCGCCACGCGGCCCGAGATACTGCTACTGGACGAGCCCACGGCCGGCCTGTCGCAGCGCGAAACCGAACGGGTAAAGACGTTCATTGCATCGATCAAATCCGACTACACCATCGTGATGATCGAACACAAAATGAACGTGGTGATGGAAATTTCCGATCGCATTCACGTCATGAGCCGCGGAGCGCTGATCGCCGCCGGGACGGCGGAGGAAATTTCAAAGAACCAGGCCGTACACGCCGCCTATTTTGGACTTTAAAAATGCTGCTAAGGATCGACTCGATCAATACGTTCTATGGTCCCAGCCAGGCCATTCACGGCGTGTCCTTCGACATAGGCAATCGCGAGGTGGTGGCCTTGCTGGGCCGCAATGGCGCGGGCAAGTCCACGACGCTGCGGTCCATCATGGGCCTGAACCCGGTCGCGAGCGGCACGGTCGCCTTCGACGGCAAGGATATCTCGCGCCATTCGCCGCAGGCCATATCCAGGCTGGGGATCACTTTGGTTCCGGAAACCCGGGATCCCTTCGTTTTGCTGACGGTAAAAGAGAACATCATGCTGGGGTATCGCCCAGGGTCTCCCTACACACTGGACCGGCTGATGGATCTGTTTCCGTTGTTGGAAGAGCTGCTCAAGAAGAAAGGCGGCGAGCTGTCCGGCGGGCAGCAGCAGATGATGGTAATGGCGCGCGGCCTGGCCATGGGGCCGCGCGTGCTGTTGCTGGACGAACCCTCGCAGGGCCTGGCGCCCATCATGGTGAAAGCCGTAGCCAACGTGTTGAAGCAACTGAAGGGCGAAGACTTGACCCTGTTGCTGGTCGAACAGAACCTGAACATGGCGCTCGAGATCGCCGACCGCGTCGTCGTGTTGGAAAACGGCTGCGTGGCCGACACCTTTACCAGCGAGGAGGGCCGATCGAACCCCGGCCGCCTTGAGCAATATCTTGCCGTGCACTGAGCGCCGCTCACGGCGACTGTACTCACATCGAACCGATGAATACACCTATCATGCATCCTCCTATCTTGGGCTACGTCACGCCGCTCAGCGCGCAACCCGGCCAGACCTTGTCGTTTCGCATCAGTTCGGCAGGCAACCAGCCGTTTACCGCGCGTGTCCTGCGCATCCATTGCGCCGACCCCAATCCCGACGGGCCCGGCATGCAGCTTGAACCGGTCGACTTCGCGTTGCAAGCCGGTTATGCGGGGCGCGAGCAGGCGGTCCACCCGGGGGCGTGCGCGCTGGCCGTGTTCAATCCCGCCGCCCAGAACAATGCGAAGCACATCGAGCTGCGCATGTTGACCAGGCCAACGCTGGTTCAAGGCGGCCCGCAGGTGTTGGCCAGCCTGCAGGATGCGCCGGCGGCACGCGGCGTGGCGTTGGCCGTGGATGATGGCGAATGGGTCATTCTGGCGCTTCAGGAAAAAGGGGCGGCGCCTGTCGCGCTGCGTACCGGCCTGCGCGCCACGCAGGATCGCTGGCAATCGGTGTCGTTAAGCCTCGCACTGGCCGAGCAACGCCTGACGCTACGTGTAGGGCCCGTGTCCACCGGCACCCCAGGGGCCGGGCCGGCACTGCCCGCGCAAGAGGCGGTGCTGGATGCCGACGCGGTTCAATCCGGCTGGCAGCCATTTACCCATCTTTGCCTGGGCGCAGTGTGGCAAGAAGGCCATCCCAGCCAGGGATATAACGGGCTGATCGAAGCGCCTGCACTGTATGCCGGCGGGCAGGCGCTGGCGCAATGGAATCTGTCCGATGCCATGCAGGAATCGTCCGTGCCCGGCGAGCAGTCCGGCATGCCCGCGCTGACGCTGGTCAACACGCCGGTGCGCGCCGTCCGGTCGTCGCGCTGGTCTGGCCTGAATCTGAACTGGAAGGAAGCGCCGGACGAGTATGCCGCCATGTACTTTCACGCCGACGCGCTGACCGATTGCGGTTGGGCGGAGAGCGTCAGCCTGCGCATTCCGCCGGGCACGCAATCCGGCGTGTATGGATTGGAAGTCGTGCACCCCGAGGGCAGCGACACGATCCCGTTCTACGTGACGCCCGCCCCGGATGGGCCCCGCGCGCGCGTGTTGTTCCTGGCGCCGACCCTGACCTACCAGGCCTATGCGAACCACGCCCGAGGCAACTATGCAGGCCAGTTGGCCGAACGCATCGCGCAGTGGGGAGCCTATCCGCACAACCCCGACGTGGTGACGCAGTTCGGTGCGTCCACCTATAACCGGCACAAAGACATGGCGGGCATCAGCCTGTCGTCGCGCCTGCGCCCGATATTGACGATGCGCCCGGGCTATCTGACGTTTCCGGATCCCAACGGGTCCGGCCTGAGGCACTTTCCAGCGGATTCGCACCTGACGCACTGGCTGCGTGAAAAAGGGTTCGACTATGACGTGATTACCGACGAGGACCTGGACGACCAGGGCCTGGACGCCTTGCGCCCCTACGACGTGGTGCTGACCGGCTCGCACCCGGAATACCATACGCGCCGCATGATCGAAGCCCTGGTGGCGTACCGCGAAGGTGGCGGATATCTGATGTATCTGGGCGCCAACGGCTTTTACTGGAAGATCGCCCGCCCTGCGGCGGCCCCCCATCTGCTGGAAATCCGGCGCGCCGAAGGCGGCATCCGCGCGTGGGCCAGCGAACCGGGCGAGTACTACCACCAGTTGGACGGCGGCTACGGCGGCATGTGGCGGCGCAACGGCATTGCGCCGCAATGTGTGGGTGGCGTGGGCTTTGCCGTGCAAGGCGGATTCGAGGGCGTGGGCTACCGGCGCACCCCGGAGTCCTACGATCCGGACGTAGCCTGGTTGTTCCAGGGCGTGGAAGGAGAGACCTACGGTGATTTCGGCCTGTCCGGCGGCGGCGCGGCCGGGTTCGAGCTGGACCAGGTCGTGCCGGAACTGGGTTCGCCCGCGTACCTGAAGATCGTCGGCATTTCGGACGGCCATGGACCTAGCTTTAGAATAGCGCCCGAAGAGATCCTGACGTGGACCATCGCCGCGTCGATTCCTCGCAAGTACGAAGGCGTGCACGCCCATATGGCAGTCGGTGTGGCCGAGCAGGGCGGCGGACTGTTTGCCGTGGGCTCGATTACCTTCCTGGGAAGCTTGTTGCACAACGGGTGCGACAACAATGTCTCGCACATCGTCGAAAACTGCTTGCGTCATTTCCTGTCGATCTCGTTGGCGAAGCGCGGCGCCGACAGTGCACCTCTTTGATCGGAAAACCAGAAGGCGTGAAAAAGAAAGCTCCAACACAGAAAGACGTGGCCAGGTTCGCGGGCGTGTCCCAGGCCGCCGTGTCCCGGTTCATCTCGGGCAAGGGCGCCATTTCGCAAGAAGTCCGCGAGAAGATCCTGAAGGTCGTCGATCTGGTCGACTACCAGCCCAACCCGCTGGCCCGCGGCTTGAGCAGCGGCAAGTTCAACATCATTGCCATCGTCATGGCCAACATTACCAATCCCTGGTATCCGGTCGTGCTGGAGCTGATCACGCGGGAACTGCATCGGCGGGGATTGCAGACGCTGCTGTTCAACGCCACGCCGCCGCAAACGGTCGACGACCTGATGCCGCTGGTGCTGCAGTACCGCGTGCGGGGCGTCATCATCACGACCGCGTCACTGACGACCCTGGGCGCCGATTTGTGCGTCAAGCAGGGCGTGCCCGTGGTCATGTTCAACCGGTATGCGCAAACCGGCAACGGACATTCCGTGTCCACCGACAACATCGGCGGCGGCCGGCTGGCCGCCGACGTGCTGCTGGAATCCGGCAGCAAAGTACTGGGCTACCTGGGCGGCATGCCGTCGGTGTCCACCAATCGGGATCGGCGCACCGGCTTCCTGGAGCGCCTGGCCGAATTGGGCATGACCGCGGTGCCCGTGCTGGAAAAAGAATTTACCTATGCCTGGGGCTACGAGGCCGCTCAGATGCTGATGGCGCGCCACCCCGACATCGATGCGCTGTTCTGCGCCGACGATGAAATCGCCTCGGGCGCCATCGACGCGCTGCGCTTCGCCTTGGGCAAGCGCGTTCCGGAAGACGTGCGGGTATTCGGCTTTGACGATCATCCGGTTGCCTCGAACGCCGCCTACCAGATGACCACGATACGTCAGCCCGTCGAAGACATGATCACCGCGGCCATAGAACTGCTGCTGCAGGACAGCGGCAAGAACGAGCGCCGCCTGCTGCCCGGACAACTGATCTACCGAAATTCCACGCCGGAGAAGCGCTGATCCGTCGTTCCTGGCGCCATGTTGTTGATTACCAAGAGGAATTCATGGCTGCGCGTAAGCGCGAGCGAGGAAAAATGCATACCTATAGCCGCGTGCCCGCAGAGGCCAGATTCTGTCCGGCCATGCTGTTCATCAGAAACCAGCACGGCAGCCACAACAAGGATGAAACCGTGCTGATGGAAGATGCGCAGCTTGGCGCCTCGGTGCTTGCCGAGTTCCTGTGTTCGACGTTTGATCAAGATTTACGCGGTTGAAACATGCATTTGGTCGTTCAGCGAAACACGCCGCTTTCGGACGGCGAAGCCGCGCGCATCGGCGCGCTGTTTCAGGCCGTGGAGGGCTGCCGTATTCATGACGGCGGTCTGCGTTACACCCTGGCGGCTGCGGCAAGCCGGGAGGCCATTCATGAGCTGGGGCGCGAGCACGGATTGGATACCGCGGTCATCGAGTCTTTCCGGCGCCTGTCCGATTTCAAGTTGATGGTGTTCGATATGGATTCGACCTTGATCAATATCGAATGCATAGATGAACTGGCGGATCTGGTCGGCAGGAAGCGCGAAGTCGCCCGGTTGACCGAGCAGGCCATGCAATCCGGCGCCGTTGACTATGACACCAGCCTGCGCATGCGCACGCGGCTGCTGGCCGGCTTGCCGGTCGGCACGTTTGACAGCCTGTATGCCGAGCGGGTGCGCATCACGCCCGGCGCGTCGGCCCTGATCGCCGCCGCCAGGCAGGCCGGCCTGAGGACCGCCATCGTCTCCGGCGGCTTCGACTATTTCACGGGGCGCGTGCGCGCCGAACTGGGCCTGGACGCCGACCTGTCGAATCATCTGGAAGTGAAGGACGGGCGCCTGACCGGGGAACTGTTGGGCACATTGATCAATGCCGACGTCAAGGCCGGGCACGTCGCGCGAATGTGCCGCGAGCTGGGCGTGCCCACGTCGGACGCGATCGTGGTGGGCGACGGCGCCAATGACCTGAAGATGATGGCCTTGGCCGGCCTGTCGGTCGGCTACCATCCCAAACCGGTGGTGCGCGCAACGGTCAATGTGGTCATCGATCAACTCGGGCTGGATTCTTTGCTGAACGTGCTGGGCGCCTCTTCGGCCGGGCCGGATCGGAGATAGGGTTCATTGCCTCGATGAGCCCGCGCCCGCGGGCGGCGAACAATCCCGCCTGGGCCCACGGAGGGCCAAGTATCATGGGGGTCATGCAGGATGAGCCGCCAGGAGATCACATGGAAATCAGGGATGACGCCCGGTAATTCCCGAGTCCAACGCTTCCCGTTGAACGACCGGGGCCGTGATTTTGCCGTGGGCGACATCCATGGCCATTTCAGCCGGGTCGATGCGGCGCTGGCTGCCGTCAGGTTTGCGCCCGATCGCGACAGATTGTTCTCCGTCGGGGACCTCGTAGACCGTGGGTCGGAGTCTCGCGATGTCCTGGCCTGGCTGGATCGCCCCTGGTTTCATGCCATCCGCGGCAATCACGATCTGATGACGCTGCGGCGGGCGATGAGCGACCCGCTGCCGGACATAGACCATCGTGCTCACGGTGGCTCGTGGCTGGATGCCTGCGACAGCGGCACCCAGGCGCGCATCGCTGCGTGCTTGCATGCCTTGCCGCTGGCTATCGAGGTGGAAACGCCGCAGGGCCTTGTCGGCCTGGTGCATGCCGACTTTCCCTATGACGATTGGCAAGCCATCCACGGCGCCACCTTCAGCCCGGAGGATGAGGATGCCTGCCTATGGTCCATCGACCGCTATCGGATGCAGTATGCCCAGCCCGTCCGCAATGTGCGTGCCGTGGTCCATGGACACATGACGCTGCGCAAGCCCGCGCAACTCGGCAACGTCTACTACATCGATACCGGGGGATGGCAGAACGGCGGCAGGTTCACGTTGCTGGATCTGCATACGCTCAAGCCTTGGTCCCGCCGATCTTGATGGGGGGGGCTTGCGCGCCGGCGGGCGAGGGGAGGACCCCCAGGCAGTCCCGGGTTTGCCCCGAGCCAATGAAATCAGGCGTGCAGAAACAAAAAAGCCTTGGAACACATAGTGGTCCCAAGGCTTTTCCGTCTGGAATTATGGTGGAGCGGAGGAGGATCGAACTCCCGACCTTCGCATTGCGAACGCGACGCTCTCCCAGCTGAGCTACCGCCCCAAAAGCAAGACCGCAACTATACATAAAGCCAAGCGCGGACGCAAGCGATGTCCGCGATTTTTGCTTCAGACGAATTCCAGGGTGGCGACCACGGGGGCGTGGTCCGAGGGTTGCTCGTTGCGGCGGGGTTCCTTGTCGATGGCGCAGGCGATGCAGCGCTTGACCAGCGGGGCCGACAGCAGGACGTGGTCGATGCGCAGGCCGGCGTTGCGGCGGAACGCGAACTGGCGGTAATCCCACCAACTGAAGGATTTCTCGGGCTGCTCGAACAGGCGGAACGAATCGGTCAGGCCGAGGTCGAGGAGAGCGCGGAAGGCGGCGCGCTCGGGTTCCGATACGAGCACCTGGCCTTCCCACTTTTCCGGGTTGTGCACGTCTTCGTCGGCAGGCGCCACGTTGTAGTCGCCCAGCACCGCCAGGCGCGGGTACTGCTGGATCTCTTCGGCCAGCCACTTGTGCATGGCTTCGAACCAGTCCAGCTTGTACGCGTACTTGTCCGAACCGACGGACTGGCCGTTGGGGCAATAGGCGCAGACCACCCGGACGTCGCCTTCCGGGCCGGGAAAGGTCAGCGCCAGCACGCGCTGCTGCGGGTCTTCGTAGCCCGGGATGTTGCGTTCCATGGAGGTGCCGGGAACGCGCGAGACGATGGCGACGCCGTTGTACGTTTTCTGGCCGGCCCAGACGGCGTGGTAGCCGGCCTCGGTGAAGGCGGCTTCGGGGAACTTGTCGTCCGTGAGCTTGAGTTCCTGGATGCACAGCACGTCGACGGGATTGGCGGCGAGCCAGTCCAGTACTTGCGGCAGGCGCACGTTCAGGGAGTTCACGTTCCAGGTGGCTAATTTCATGTTTCGCGTAGACCGTTCATTGATGCGGCACTCAGGCCATCTGCGGGAATCGCGGCCAGCGGGCGGATCCCGCCGCGTCTGCCGCTCGGGACCGGGGCCGGTCGAACGTCGGATGATACCTCGCCATCATCCAGCCAGCGCTCCCGCCCGATATGTGAGCAGGTATGTCCCGGCGTGCGCCCGCTTCCATTCGAAGCCCAAAATCCGATCAATATACAAAATGTTCGATTTTCTCGGCATTACTAATACTTAAAGGTTCAATCAATGGATACGCTCCTAACCGTTCCCTGAACGGAGAGCGGCATGAAAGGCCTTGATTTGGAAACGGTTTCTCCCGGTGTCCCGATAGTCGGCTGGCTGCTGGACGGGCCGCAGCCCGAATTCACCGATGTGGTCAGCGTCGCGCGCCGGTGGATGTCGGACGGCCAGCGCGTCACGGAAGTGATACGCGCGGAGGACTGGCGGAGGATGCCGATGGCGGATCCGGGCCGGCACGTGATGCGCGCCTGCGGCCTCGCGGGCCGGCGTTGAGGCGCGGGGAAGCGGGCATGAGAACGGGAACGATCAGGCTGAACGGCTATCGGCTCGAATACGAGCTGCGGCCGCTTGCGGCCCGCACGGGCTACGAGGCCTGGGTGCGGACCGCGCCCCACCATGAATGGACCCGCATCGGGGTGGGCGATTCGACGTTCGTCAGCGAGGATGCCGCGCTCAAGGGCATCCGGTACGCCGCCGGCGAGATCAGCGCCCGCCGGCTTCAGGCATAGCGGCGCGGGTCAGCCTTTCACCAATCCGCCGTCCACGATCAGGTTCTGGCCGGTCACGGCCCGCGACCAGGGGCTGGCGAAGAACAGCACGGCGTCGGCGAACTGCGCGGGCGTGGTGACTTCGCGCAGCGGCGTGCCCGCAGCGATCATGTCGAACACCGCATCCGGCGTGGCGGCCGAGGCGTCGGTGGTGCGCAGCAGGCCGCCCGAGACCATATTGACCGTGATGCCGTCCGCGCCCAGTTCGTGCGACAGGGTGCGGGTGAAGGCCAGCAGCGCGGCCTTGGCGGCGGTGTAGTCGTGGTACGGCACGACCGGGTTCTGGACCAGGTTGGTGCCCACGTTGACGATGCGTCCGCCGCCGGCGGCGCGCATGCCGGGCAGGACGGCCTGCGTGGTGTTCAGCGCGGCGCGCACGCTGCCTTCGATCTGCGCATTCATCTGGGCCCAGTCCAGCGTGTCGGCGTGCGGCCGCGCGTCGCCATTGAACTGGAAGGAGGGCAGGGCGTTGTTGACCACCGTGCTGACGGGCTGGCCGAAGTGTTCGCTGGCCTGCGCCACCATGGCGGCGACGGCCGCCGCGTCGCGCACGTCGGCCCGCAGCGCCAGCGCTTGGCCGGGCGCGTCCGCGGCCAGCGCCTGCGCGCGTTCGGCGCTGTTCAGGTAGTTGACGACGACCTTGGCGCCTTCCCGCAGGAAGGCCCGCGCGATGGCGGCGCCCAGGCCGCGGCTGGCGCCGGTGACGATGACGAGTTGCTGGTCCAGATTCAGTGCGGGGCGTTGCGATGACATGGGTAAAGGGTTTCCTGCTCAGTGTTCCGGGCCGCTGTTCAACATGCGGCTGCGGGCTTTTTCGATATGGGCGCGCATGACGTTGCGCGCGCCTTCGGCGTCCTGTTCCTGGATCAGCCGGTAGATGTGGCGGTGTTCGTCGATGGCGGCGCGGGTGCGTTTCCAGGGTTCGCTGTGGACCAGGTGGCGCATGACGTTGACCGCGTGGCTGACGTCGTACTCCAGCGATTTCAGCACCTGCACGAAGCGCTGGTTGCCGGTGGCCGCGGCGACGGCGCGATGGAATCCGTAGTCGTGGTGGTGGGCGATGGCGCCGGACGCGTCGGCCTCTTCGTAGCCCGTCAGCATGCGGTCCATCTCGCGCAGGTCGTCGTCGGTGCGGCGCAGGGCGGCCAGGTAGGCGCATTCGGGCTCGATCACCATGCGCAGCTCCAGGCCTTCCAGGATGTGGCCGACCCGGCGCGCCGGGTCCACCGCGGGCATGCCGCCCATCAGGTCGGGCTTGGCGCGCACATACGAACCCGAGCCCCGGATGGAATCCACCAATTGGTCTTCGCGCAGGCGGTCCAGCGCCTGCCGCACCACCGGGCGCGACACCTCGAAGAGCGCCGCCAGTTCCAGCTCGGTGGGGAGCTTGCTGCCGGGCGCGATCTTGCCGGTGGCGATCGCGTAGAACAGGCTTTCGTACACGCGTTCGGCGAAGCGTTCGGCGCGCACGTAGCCCAGGCCGGACGCCACTTCCGCCAGCACGTCCAGTTCGGGGCGGGGGCGGTTCGCGGCTTCCAGCAGCGATGCCAGTTGCGGGTCACGCACATTGCTCATCGGCGCGCTCCTTCCTGTTTCAGTGTGGGGGCGGGCTTGTCAGTCGCCATGACAAGTCCGTTGCGGCGTTAAGCCGCTGAATTATTAGGGATAACCCGGGGTGACAGGAAAATATCCTGACCCTTGGGACAAAAGCTGTCAATTCAATTGACAAGTTATCGGCGGCTCCCGTAACTTGGTCCGATCGCGCAACGCACTTTTCCGCAACCGGCCGTCCGGCCGCTACTTTACTCCGCACATCGTGACTCAGAAGAACTTTATCGCCAACCAATGGGTGGCCGCCGCCACCGGTGAAACCATTCCCGTCCTGAACCCGTCCGATGGCAAGCCGTTCGAGGCGATCGCGCGTTCCGGCCAGGCCGACGTGGACCGCGCCGTGACGGCGGCCCGCGAGGCTTACGAAGGCGAGTGGGGCCAGATGGCGCCCGCCGCGCGCAGCCGCCTGCTCATGAAAATCGCCTTCGCGCTGCTGGACCGCCAGGAAGAGCTGGCGCAACTGGAATCGGCCGACACCGGCAAGCCCATCAAGCAGGCGCGCGCCGACGCCGCCGCCGTGGCGCGCTATTTCGAGTTCTATGCCGGCGCGGTCGACAAGCTGCATGGCGAGACCATTCCCTACAACCCGGGCTTCACGGTGCTGACGGTGCGCGAACCGCACGGCGTCACCGGCCATATCGTGCCCTGGAACTACCCCTTGCAGATCTTCGGCCGCAGCGTGGGCGCGGCGCTGGCCGCCGGCAACGCCTGCGTGGTCAAGCCCGCCGAAGACGCCTGCCTGTCGCTTCTGAAGCTGGCGGAGATCGCCGCCGAAACGGGCCTCCCCGCCGGCGCCCTGAACATCTGCACCGGCTACGGGCATGAGGCCGGCGCGGCGCTGTCCGCGCATCCGGGCATCGACCACATCTCGTTCACCGGTTCGCCGCAGACGGGCAAGATGGTCGCGCACGCCGCCGCCGAAAACCATGTGCCGGTCACGCTGGAACTGGGCGGCAAGTCGCCCCAGATCGTGTTCGACGATGCCGACCTGGACGCCGCCCTGCCGGTGCTGCTGGCCGCCATCATCCAGAACGCGGGCCAGACGTGCTCCGCCGGCAGCCGCGTGCTGATCCAGCGCGGCGTCTATGAAACCGTGCTCAAGCGCCTGTCGGACGCATTCTCGGCCACCGTCACCGGCCCGGCCGCGGCCGACCTCGACGTCGGCCCCCTGATCAACGCCCGCCAGCAGGACCGCGTGCGCGGCTTCCTGGCCGAAGCGGAAGGCGCCGGCATGAAGGTTGCCGCCCGCGGCAAGCTCAAGGAAGGCACGCCCGAGGCCGGCTTCTACCAGCCGCCGGTGCTGTTCCGCGACGTTCCGTCCGACAGCCGCCTGGCGCAGGAAGAAGTCTTCGGTCCGGTGCTGGCCGCCATGGTGTTCGACACCGAGGAAGAGGCGCTGGAAATCGCCAACGGCACGCTGTACGGCCTGGTGGCCGGCGTCTGGACCCGCGACGGCGGCCGCCAGTTGCGCCTGGCCCGCAAGCTGCGGGCCGGCCAGGTCTTCATCAACAACTACGGCGCCGGCGGCGGCGTGGAACTGCCGTTCGGCGGTTCGCGCCAGTCGGGCTACGGTCGCGAGAAGGGCTTCGAGGCCCTGTACGGCTTCACCACGCTGAAGACCATCGCCATCAAGCACTGAGCCTCTCCGGCTCGGGAAGACGCCGCGGCGGACCCTGGCAAAATATCGGTTAACGTTGATGTTTTGCTTGCAGGGGCCGCCGCGCCCGCTTCCAGGATTCCCATGTTCACAGGTATTGTCCAAGGCACCGCGAAGATCGCGAAGATCTCCGACCGCGAGGGCCTGCGCACGTTTACGCTCGATTTTCCGCCCGGATTCTGCGTGGATCTGGCGGTGGGCGCCAGCGTGTCGACCGACGGCGTCTGCCTCACGGTCACCGAACTGCTGGGCGAGAACCAGGCCACGTTCGACGTGATGCGGCAAAGCCTGGCCATCACCACGCTGGGCGGCTACCGGGAAGGCGACCGCGCCAACGTCGAACGCGCGGCCAAGGACGGCGCCGAAATCGGCGGCCATCCGCTGTCCGGCCACGTGGACTTCACCTCCGAGGTCCTGATGGTGAAGTCCTCGGACACCAACCGCCTGATGCGCTTCAGCATCCCCCCGGATTTCCGCAAGTACGTGTTCGCCAAGGGCTACATCGCCATCAACGGCGCCAGCCTCACCGTGTCGGAAGTCAACCGCGCGGAAGGCTGGTTCGAAGTGTGGCTGATCCCCGAGACCCGCCGCATGACGGTCTTCGAAGACAAGCAGGCGGGCGATTCCGTCAACATCGAGATCGAGCGCAGCACGCAGGTGGTGGTCGACACCGTGCGTGAAACCGTCCAGGAAAGCCTGGGCAGGCTGCAGCCGCTGCTGGAAGCCATCCTGAAGGAAAAGGGGCTGACGCTGGAGGATTTCGTCAGCCCGCAAGGCAAGTTGAAATAGCGGCTGCCGCCGGGCGGCTCAGTACGAGAACGCCCGGCCCAGCGGCCTGGTCCGCATGCCCGGCTGCAGCCGGGTCCAGGGCAGGTCCGCGGGGTCGGCCTGCATGGGGCCGGGCGCTTTGGCCACCAGCACCTCGTGCGCGATGGGCTGGAAGTCCGCGCGGAAGTGCACGGAACTCTTCACGACCAGGATACCCATTTCCTCGGGCTGCACGCCGCCGACGCGGAACAGGTTGCGGTCCAGCATCTGCGACTTGGTGGCGCTGACCACGACCCGCACCCCGCCGATCCGCAGGCCGGCCACCGCGCCCAGGTCCACGTCCATGCCGTTCATCATCGGCCCGTCGAAGCGCAGCTTGCCGGGCGACAGCGTTTCGACCGTGAACTCGCCTTCGAACGCGGCGTCGCCCGCGACGCCGGATTGGCCTCCCAGCTTCAGCCGGACCTTGCTGCCGATGCCGGCCTCGCTGGCCAGGCGCACCGCCTCCGGGTCGTAGAACAGCCCGAGCGCGGCATTCTGCGCATCGGCTTCGACCAGCGCGCGCAGCATGCCCGTGGTGTTGGCGTCGCCGCCGGCGCCCGGGTTGTCCTGCGTGTCCGCGATCACCACGGGGCGCGCCGCGCCCGCCGCCAGCGCCTGGGCGCGGCGCACGGCCTCGGCGGGTTCCAGGAAATCGGGCGACCACTGCGGTTCCAGTTCCAGCACGCGCTGGTAGAGGGTTTCGGTCACGCGCTCGACCGCCGCGGCGTCGGTGCCGTAGGCCCATACCACCGGCCCGCATTCGGGGAAGTCCGCGGCGGGAAAGCCCGGAGCGAACGAGATCGACGCCACGCCGGGCGTGCGCTCCAGTTGCACCAGCAGTTCGTACACGCCGCGCGACGGCTCCAGCATCGTGCACATGCCGTTGATCGGAATCAGGAAGGGCAGGCGGCGCTCGCTGCGGCTCCAGCCGCCGCCCGCGGCGTTGCGGGCCTGAAGCAGCCGCGCGGCGTGTTCGCCGGTGTCCGCCATGTCCACGTGCGGATAGGTGCGGAACGCGGCCAGGCCGTCGGCCGCCCGCAGCATCTGCGCGGTGACGTTGGCGTGCAGGTCCAGGCTGGCGATCACCGGCACGTCCGGCCCGACGATCTGGCGCATGCGCGCCAGCAGTTCGCCTTCGCCGTCGTCCAGGTGCTGGGCGACCATCGCGCCGTGCAGGTCCAGGTAGACGGCGTCATAGGTCCCGGCGCGCGCGGCGTCCAGGATTTCGCCGGCGATCCGCTCGTAGGCGTCGCGGGTGACGTGGGCCGAGGGGCTGGCGCCCGCCCAGATCACGGTCTGGACGGTGTGGCCCTGGGCCAGCGCCGCGTTGATGAAGCCGCCGGCGGGAATGTTGACTTCGCGCAGCGCCAGCATGCCCTCGCCGCGCACCATGGCCGGGAAGCCCTCGCCGCGGACGAAGTTCTCGTACCCCGCCAGGGACGGCGCGAAAGTGTTGGTTTCGTGCTGGAAGCCAGCAACCAGAATATGCATGATGGGTTTCCTGTGGGTTTGGAGGTCCGGCGCGGGCCGGTGGCCGCCGCTCCCTTCAGGTACTGGGAAGGGACTCCGCCCAGAATACCGTGTATCCGGCCCACAGGAACCCGGCAGCCGGCGCAATCGCGGTCAGGGAAAGCGCGAATTGCGGCGGCCGGCCACAACAGGGACGGCGCCTAGAATGTGCCCCAGTTCTGGTCCCCGGCGTTGCGCGCGGCCACGCCGCCCAGCGCCAGCGCGCTTTCCCGCGGGGCCTTGCCGCGGCGTCCGCCGGTGCCGGCGGCGATGGCCTCCGCGGGCGACGCGGGGCGCTTGTCCACGTGATGGGCGGGGACGTCGATGACGTCCGGGGCATTGACCTTGAACACGCTGACCGCCTTGCGCAGGCCCTGCGCCTGTTCCTCCAGCGATCCGGACGCGGCCGCGGCCTGTTCGACCAGCGCGGCGTTCTGCTGGGTCACTTCGTCCATCTGGGCGACCGCCCGGTTGACCTGGTCGATGCCGGAGGCCTGTTCCTCGGACGCGGCGGTGATCTCGCCCATGATGTCGGCCACGCGGGTAACGGACCTGACGATGTCCTGCATGGTGGAGCCGGCCCGTTCGACCTGGCCCGAGCCCGCCTCCACGGCGGCGGCCGAGTCGGTGATCAGCCGCTTGATTTCCTTGGCGGCCTGGGCGCTGCTCTGCGCCAGCGAGCGCACCTCGCCGGCGACCACGGCGAAGCCCTTGCCCTGGTCGCCGGCCCGGGCGGCCTCGACGGCGGCGTTGAGCGCCAGGATGTTGGTCTGGAAGGCGATGCCGTCGATGACCGACACGATTTCCACGATCTTGCTGGAACTGGCGGTGATGTTCTGCATGGTGTGGACGACTTCCGCCACCGCGGCGCTGCCGCGTTCGGCCACTTCGGAGGCGTCGGCCGCAAGCTGGTTCGCCTGGCGCGCGTTGTCGGCGTTCTGCTTGACGGTGGCGGCGATCTGTTCCATGGAGGCGGCGGTTTCCTCCAGGGAGGCGGCCTGTTCCTCGGTGCGGCTGGACAAGTCGTGGTTGCCGCTGGCGATCTGGTGGGCGCCGACGGTGATCTCTTCCACGCCCCGATGGACGGCCGAAACCGTGCGCGTCAGGCTGTCCTGCATGCGCTTGATGGCGGCGAACATCAAGCCGATTTCGTTGGCGTTGCGGACGTCGACCCGGCCCGTGAAGTCCCCTTCGGCGATTCTTTCGAAGCAGGCGCCGGCCTCGTGGAGGGGGCGCAGCACCACGCTGCGCAGGAACACCCACGCGGCCAGGGTCAGCGCCAGGGAAACCGCGATCATCGCAATGGCGATGGCGCGGGCGCGTTCGTGGTCGACGCGGGCGTCGTCGACCATGGCGTTGGTGGCCCTGTCGATGAAATCCAGGAAGCTCATGGCGGCTTCGTTGAACGTCAGCGTCACGCTGCGCGATTCCGCCGCCTGCGCGCGGAAGGCCTCGGTGTCCCGCGCGGCAAGCGCGCGCACCTGGGCATCGATCGCGCGGCGGTAGGACGCGGCGGCCTTCTCCAGTTCGGCGACGTGGGCGGCGGTGCCGTCCAGGTGCGGCGCGCGGATGAACGCGTCCAGGCGCTTGCTGGCTTCGGATTGCAGTTCGGTGGCGAGCTTCAGTTCCTCGTCGGCCTCTTTCTGCCGCTGTAGCTGCTGGTCCATGAAGGTGTTGGCGAGCAGCAGGCGCGCGCGCAGGAACAACAGGTAGGCGCCGTTGAGTTCGCTGGCCTGCAGCGAATAGGACTCATTGACCTGAGCCAGGTTGCGGTTGCTGGCATTAAGACTCAGCCATGATGTGCCGTTGGACACGAGCATGGCGCCAGACAGCAGGAACAGCAAAGCGAGTACGCAGGTGCGCACCTTGAGGTCACGGAACATCGGATTTCCTTTAGGGGGAGGGCAGGCGCGGCGCTGCCGGCGCCTGCGAGGGAATGCCGGCGAGGCGTCGCCGGCGCGTCACACATGCGAGCGCGGGCGCACCTTTTCCCACACATCCGCGGGAATCAGCGCGGAGAGCCATTCCTGACGCTGGCGCAGGGCGTCGTCGTGCTGGGGCGTGCCCAGCGCCTGCGCGAAATCGCCTTCGATGGAGCCGCCCAGCGACTGTTCGATCCGGCCCTGAAGCTCCGGCATGCCGTAGAGCGCGCCGTGCACGCCGATGACGACGGTGCGCAGGGCCTCCAGTTGCGCGTGGCTGAGCGCGACCGCGTTGGCGAGCTTGCGGACGGTGTCCGCCAGGGTGAGTAGAAGATCGCGTTCATTGATTTCCATGGCGCCGTCCCCTCCGTATGCCGACGGCCGGCCATGAGCCAGCGTCTTGCAGCAGCAAATTTAGTAAATCGTTGAAAAGAGTTGAAATGTTGCTGCATCTCCCGCGGCGCCGGGATAAGAATTTTCTGGAAATTCAGGGACGGGCAGGGAATAGAATGGATCCACTTCCGGAGGTATCCATGTCGGCCGTATCCGATATCAAACTGCGCCCGCTGGAGCGCGGCGACCTGCACTTCGTGCACAAGATCAACAATAACGACGTCATCATGCGCTACTGGTTCGAAGAGCCCTACGAGGCCTACGACGAACTGGTCGCCCTGTACGACCGCCACCTGCATGACCAGAACGAGCGGCGCTTCATCATCGAGCACGACACCGGCCAGCCCGCCGGCCTGGTCGAACTGGTCGAGATCGACTACATCCACCGCCGCGCGGAATTCCAGATCATCATCGCGCCCAGCTACCAGGGCCGGGGCTACGCCAAGGCGGCGACCCGCATCGCGGTGGGCTACGCCTTCCGCGTGCTGAACCTGCACAAGGTCTACCTGGTGGTGGACAAAGAGAACAGCGCCGCCGTGCACGTCTACGAGCGCTGCGGCTTCCGGATCGAGGGCCTGCTCAAGGAAGAGTTCTTTTCCAACGGCGCCTACCGCGACGCCTACCGCATGGCGCTGCTGCAGAAGGACCACCTGCGCGACGTCGGCCCCGGCGCGCCGGACGCGCCCGTGCTGCGCGACTGGCCGCAGGAAGAGCAGGCGGGCTGAAGCCCGCCGGCCCTGGTGCTTTACTGCGCGCCGGCGGGGTGCGCGGCCGGGGCCGCCCGCAGCAGCCGCAGGCCGTTGGCCACCACCAGCAGGCTGGCGCCCACGTCGGCGAACACCGCCATCCACAGCGTCGCGTTGCCCGTCATGGCCAGCGCCAGGAACACCGCCTTGATGCCCAGCGCCAGCACGATGTTCTGCATCAGCACGCGGTGCGTGGCGCGCGACAGGCGCAGGAAAGTGCCGATCTTGCGCAGGTCGTCGTCCATCAGGGCCACGTCGGCCGTTTCGATGGCGGTGCCGGTGCCGGCCGCGCCCATGGCGAAGCCGATATCGGCGCGGGCCAGCGCGGGCGCGTCGTTGATGCCGTCGCCCACCATGCCGACGCGGCCGTCGCGCGCCAGCTTGCTTTCGATGGCGGCCAGCTTGTCTTCGGGCAACTGGTCGCCGCGAGCCTCGTCGATGCCGACCTGGCGCGCGATGGCCTGCGCCGTGTGCGTGTTGTCGCCCGTCAGCATCAGCGTGCGCACGCCCAGGGCGTGCAGGTCCGCGATGGCGGCGGCGCTGGTGGGCTTGACGGTGTCGGCCACGGCGGCCAGCGCCAGCACGCGGCTGCCGTCGGTCAGCGAGATGACGCTCTTGCCCTGGCGTTCCAGTTCGTCCATGCGCGCTTCCAGTCCGGGGCTGGACACGCCCGCTTCGCGCATCAGGCGAAGGTTGCCTAGCTGGAAGCTCACGCCGTCGATGGCGCCGGACACGCCGCGGCCGGGCAGGGCGGCGAAATCGGCGACGTCCAGCAGGTTCTTGCCGGCGTCGCGCGCCGCGGCGGCGACGGCCAGGGAGACCGGGTGGTCGGAACGCGCGGCCAGGCTGGCGGCGACCAGCGCGGCCGGCTGGCGGCTCGAATCGGACGTTTCCCAGTCCTGCATGTCGGTCTGCACCGGCTTGCCGTGGGTGAGCGTGCCGGTCTTGTCCAGCGCCAGCCATTTCAGGTTGCGGCCTTCTTCCAGATAGACGCCGCCCTTGACCAGGACGCCGCGCCGCGAGGCCGCCGTCAGGCCGCTGACGATGCTGACCGGCGTGGAAATCACCAGCGCGCAGGGGCAGGCGATGATGAGCAGCGCCAGCGCGCGATAGATGGCGTCGAACCAGGGCTGGCCCCACAGCAGCGGCGGCGCCACGGCGACCAGCACGGCCACGGCGACCACGGCCGGGGTGTAGATGCGCGAGAAGCGGTCGATGAAGCGCTGGGTCGGCGCGCGGGCGCCCTGAGCCTGTTCCACCGCGTGGATGATGCGCGCCAGCGTGGTGTTGCCCGCCGCCGCGGTAACGCGGTATTCGAAGGAGCCGGAGGCGTTCACGGTGGCGGCGTAGACCGGATCGTCCTGCGCCTTTTCGACGGGCAGGCTTTCGCCGGTGATGGGGGACTGGTCCACGGCCGAACTGCCGCTGACGATGATGCCGTCGGCCGCGATGCGTTCGCCCGGCCGCACCCGCACGATGTCGCCCACGCGCAATCCGGCGGCGGGCATTTCGGCCCAGCCGCCGTCCGCCTGGCGCACCGTCGCCGTTTCCGGCGCCAGGTCGAGCAGGCCGCGGATGGCGTGGCGCGCGCGGTCCAGCGACCGCGCTTCGATGAGTTCGGCCACGTTGAACAGGAACATCACCATGGCCGCTTCCGGCCACTGGCCGATCAGCACGGCGCCGGTCACGGCGATGCTCATCAGCGCGTTGATGTTGAGGTTGCCGTTGCGCACGGCGATCCAGCCCTTGCGGTAGGTGCTGACGCCGCAGGCCAGGATGGCGGCCACGGCCAGGGCCGCGGTCGCGCCCAGCGGCCAGCCCGCGAAATGCGATAGCTCGGCCAGGGCCGCCAGCACGCCCGCGCCGCCGATCAGCCACCAGTTCACGCGCGCGGCCGCGGGTGCCGGCCCGCGAGGCGAGCCTTCGGCCAGGGGTTCCGGCGTCATGTCCAGCGACCGGATGGCGGCCATGATGCGGTCCAGCGCGCCTTCGGCGTGCACCACCGTCAGGACGCGCTGCATCAGGTTGAAGTCCAGCGCGTGCACGCCGTCCAGATCGCCCAGCTTCTTGCGGATCAGCGTTTCCTCGGTCGGGCAGTCCATCTGGCCGATGCGCAGGCGGGCCAGCGACTGGCCCGGGCCGGCGCTCAGCGCCGCCGCGCCGGCGTCGGACACCGTGAACGGCTGGGCGGCATGGTCGTGGCCGCAGCAGGCGGCCGCGGCTTGGGCGTGTTCCCCATGGCCGTGGCCCGAGTGGCCGTGTCCTGAATGGTCCTGCGCCTTGCCGTCGCGCCCGCAGCAGGCGGCGCCGTGGTCGGCGGACGCGTGTTCATGTTGTTTGACCGGAGGTAAAGACATCGTCCTCTGCCTTGAAATATGCTGGTGATGCTATTGGACACCTTGGAGTTACTATAGGGTCAACCCCCAATATCAATCGGATTCGATCCGGGAGGCAACGATGCGTATCGGCGAATTGGCCACGGCGACCGGCACCACGGTCGAAACTGTCAGGTACTACGAGAAGGAAGGGCTGCTGCCCGCGCCGGAACGGGGACTGAACAACTACCGCAGCTATGGACAGCCTCACCTGGAGCGGTTGCGCCTGATCCGCAACTGCCGGGCGCTGGACATGACGCAGGACGAAATCCGCGCCATTCTGTCCCTGGCGGACAACCACCAGACGGGTTGCGGCCCCATTAACGAACTGTTCGACGAACACATCTCCCACGTGGACGAGCGCATCGCCGAACTCACGCAACTGAAGGCCCAACTGACCGACCTGCGGCAGCGCTGCCTGTCGGCCCAGCCCGACGCGGAGAACTGCGGCATCCTGCACGGCCTGAACGAGATGCAGGTCGAAGAGCGCCACGAACGGCACACGCATCTGGGCTGAAGCCGTCCGGATGCCCTTGCTGCGCGCCGGGGGATCGGGCCCCCGGCCGCGGCCATCGCGTAATATGAGAATATGTTTCTTTCCTATTTGCGCAGGAATCCATGACCCTTACCCAGACCGCCACGCCGCTGCATGCGCTGATTTCCCGCCGTTCCTTCAAGTTCCTCCGCGCCCCGGCGCCCAAGCCCGAGGAACTCGAACAGATCCTGCAGGCCGCCATGTCGGCGCCGGATCATGGCGCCTTGCGCCCGTGGCGGTTCGTGGTGATCCAGGGCGAGGCCATCGGCAAGCTGGCCGATCTGGCGCTGGACGCGGTCAAGCGCAGCGGCGACCCGCGCATGACGCCCGAAAAGGAAAAGTCCGTGCGCGAATGGATGGCAAGCGTGCCGCTGTTCGTCGCGGTGGCGCAGAAGATCGCGCACGACAACACCAAGATCCCCGAGCAGGAGCAGTTGCTGGCCACCGGCGCGGCCACCATGAACCTGCTGAACGCCGTGCACATGCTGGGCTACGCCGCGTTCTGGAGCACCGGCGTCGGCACCTACGTGGAAGACGTGCAGAACGCGCTCGGCCTTGACGCCCTGGATTACCGCTTCCTTGGCTTCCTGGCCATCGGCACGCCGGCTTGCGCGGTGCCGCAGGCCAAGCGCCCGGATTTCCGGGAATTCGTCACGGAGTGGAATGGGCCGGCCTGAGCGGCGCTGTAGTCCCCGTGTCTGACACCCGTACGAGATGCGCATGGCCAGCGGCGATGCGGCCGGGTGTCTGACACCGAAGCGTTGTGCGCTTTTGCTGGTGTCTGACACCCGGCACCGTCTGCTTCAGCCGGACGGACATTTCGTACGGGTGTCAGACACTGGGGCGTGGCTTGCGCGGCGCTGTAGTCCCCGTGTCTGACACCCGTACGAGATGCGCATGGCCAGCAGTGGTGCGGCCGGGTGTCTGACACCGAAGCGTTGTGCTCTTCTGCTGGTGTCAGACACCCGGCACCGTCTGCTTCAGCCGGACGGACATTTCGTACGGGTGTCAGACACAGAACATTTCCTACGAGTGTCAGACACAGAACATCTCATGCGTCAGTGTTGGGCGTCTGCCCCAGTTCGGGGGCGTTGGCCACCAGCATCCGGCTGAGCAGCCGCGCCAGGGTGTCGCGTTCTTGCGGCGTGAACATGGCGAGCAGGTCTTGTTCAGCCTGCGCGTGCGCGGGCATGGCTTTGTCGGCGAGATGCTTGCCTTTGGTGGTCAGCGTGACCAGCACGCCGCGGCGGTCGGCCTTGTCGACCTCGCGGCGCACCAGGCCCTGGCTTTCCAGCCGCTTGAGAATGTTGGACAGGCCGCCCGAACTGCACAGCAGCCGCGCCTGCAATTGCGAAGGCGCCAGGCAGTAGGGCGCGCCGTCCACCCGCAAGGTGGTCAGCACCGCGTACTCGATGTACTTCAGGCCGTAGGGCTCCTGCGACGCGTTGATGGCGCGCAGCACCACTTCCTCTAGCCGGATCAGCCGGCCCACGACTTCCTTGCCCGAACTGTCGATGTCCGGCCGTTCGCGCCGCCACTGCGCGATGCCGCGGCCGATGAGATCGTCGTCGGGATTCAGGTGCGAATAGGGCGTGGCGGCGTCGGCCGCCGCTTGCGTCGGGTTGTCGCGATGCGTCATGGATGCGTCCGGGATCGCCGGGTCTGTCCTGTCTGGAGAAGCATTTAACGCATTCCCGACTGTCTTTGCAAGCAGCGTGAAAACCCTCATTGATTATATCTTTTCAAAAAGATAAATTTCCGAAAAGCACCAAATGCCAGGGGTTTCGCTTGACGGTTTTGTCAAAGTGGAAGCTTCGGCCCATCTTCCCGCGAGGAGGTTTCATGGACGTCAGGATTTCCAAGGCGCTTGCATGCGCCGCCGTGGTCGGCATGTTCAGTTGGGGCGGCACGGCGCTCGCGGCCGACCTGGTGGTGGGTCTTTTCGGCGGTTCGTTCCTGGACGCCTCGCGCGAATGCCAGATCAAGGCCTTTGAAGAAAAAACCGGCGCCCGGGTGCGCACCAAGCTGGGCAGTTCGGCCCAGTTCGCGGCTGCGGTCCGCGCCACTGGCGGCAAGTCCGACTTCGATGTGGTGTACCTCGACAATTCGCTTGCCACCCAGCTCAGGAACGAGAAACTGCTCGAACCCATCGACCGCGCGCGCCTCGCCAATGCGAAAGCGGTGTCGCCGTCGGCCTTCGATGGCGATTCTCCTTCCTATGTAAGCTTCATGACGGGCTCCACGGTCATTGTCTACGACACGACGCAGGTCAAGACGCCGCCCAAGTCCTGGAAAGACCTGGCCGACCCGGCATACGACGGCAAGCTGGCGATCGGCGACATCAGCGGCACGGCCGGCTCGCAATTCCTGCTGGCGCTGAACCGGATGCACGGAGGCACGCTCGACAACCTGGACGCGGGTTTCGCCGCCATCGCACCGCTGGCGAAGGCGTCGGCGCTGCTGTACACCCAGGCCGACCAGATCGTGTCCCTGTTCGAGCGCAAGGAAATCGCGGTGGCGGTCTGGTATTCGGACCGCGCCGGGTCGGCCATAGACAGCGGCCTGCCATTGGCGGTGGTCTACCCCGAAGAGGGCGCGGTGGGCATCCTGCCCTCGGTAGCGATTCCCAAGGGCAGCAAGAATCCCGAACTGGCCACGCAGTACATCGACGCGCTGCTGTCCAAAGAGGTGCAGACCTGCTTCGCCGAGAAAAAGTACGCGGGGCCGGTCAACACCGAGGTCCGGCTATCGGAGAAGGCGTCGCGGATCGTGGCGGTAGGCAAGCACTTCGACGAGCTGTGGCTGCCCGATCCGGCGGCGGTGGCGCGGGGCATGCCGGCCTGGGTCGGCCGCTGGCAGCGCGAGGTCGCGCGCTGAGGCGCCGGCATACGGGACATCATCATGCCTGCATTGACACTGGAGCGCCTGGAAAAGCGCTATGAGGGGCACACGGCCGCCGCCGGCGTATCGCTGTCCGTGAAGGACGGGGAGTTCGTGTCGCTGCTGGGCCCCTCGGGCTGCGGCAAGACCACGGTGCTGCGCATGGTGGCCGGGCTGATCGCGCCGACCAGCGGCCGCATCCTGGTCGACGACCGCGACATCACCCGCCTGCCGCCCAACCGGCGCCAGGTGGGGCTGGTGTTCCAGTCGTACGCGCTGTTTCCCCACATGACGGTCTTCGAAAACGTGGCCTTCGGGTTGCGCCGCCAAGGCATCGATGGGGCGTCCTTGCGGACTCGGGTCGAGCAGGCCCTGGCCAGCGTGCGTCTGTCGGGCCTGGGCGAGCGCATGCCCAGGCAGCTCTCGGGCGGCCAGCAGCAGCGCGTGGCGGTGGCGCGTTCGATCGCGCCGCGCCCGAGCATCCTGCTGTTCGACGAGCCGCTGTCCAATCTGGACGCGGTGCTGCGCGACGAGATGCAGATAGAACTCAAGCGCCTGCAGCGCGAGGTCGGCATTACCACGTTGTTCGTCACGCACGATCAGACCGAAGCCATGAGCATGTCCGACCGGGTCTGCGTGCTGGCCGGGGGCGTGGTGCAGCAGTTCGACACCCCCGAGGCCATTTACCACCGTCCGGCCACCGGCTTCGTGGCCGGTTTCATCGGGCGGCCCAATCGGCTCCAGGGCCGCCTGGCGATGGACGGCGACGGCCCGCAGGCGGAACTGCAGGGCGGGCACCGCCTGCCGGTGGAACGCGCCGACGGCCTGGCCGCGGGCGACGCGCTGGACGTGGTGCTGCGCCAGGAAGACCTCTCCATACAGCCCTTGAAGGACGCCGCCGGCGCGGGCCTGCCGGGCACGATCGCGCTGCGCTCGTTCGTGGGCGCGCGGGTCCAGTACGTGGTGGCGCTGAAAGGGGGCGGGGAACTCATCGCCGATACGCCCACCAACGGTCCGCAGTCCGGCCTGGCGGCGGGCGACGAGGTATGGCTGGGGGTGCGGCCGCGGCACGTATACGCCACGCGCCGCGCAGGCGCGGAGGCCGCGGCATGAGCCGGCGGCCGGCGGGCGCGCTGCTCGCGTCGCCTTTGCTGCTGGTGCTGCTGCTGGCCTTCGTCGGGCCCGCGCTGTTCATGCTGCCGTTGAGTTTTCGTGAATATGTGCCGGGTTCCGGCATCGGCGCGGGCTACACGCTGGGCAACTACACCCGGCTGGCCACGGATCCGTTCTACCGCGAAGTGATCCTGCGCAGCCTGGGGCTGGGTTTGAGCGTCACGGTGCTCTGCCTGCTTCTCGGCTATCCGCTGGCCTGGGTCATCGCGCATGCGCGGCCGCGCCTGAAACTGGCGCTGACGCTGCTGGTCATCTTCCCCATGCTGCTCAATCTGGTCGTGCGGTCTTTCGGCTGGATCGCGCTGTTGTCCAATCGCGGCCTGCTGAACAACGCGCTGATGGACCTGGGACTGATCGAGCGCCCGCTCAAGCTCATGTTCAACCTGACCGGCGTGCTGGTGGGCATGGCCCACATTTTCCTGCCGTTCATGGTGCTGATGCTGGTCCCCGTGATCCAGGCCGTGCCGCGGGACCTGCGGGACGCGGCCTACACGTTGCAGGCCGGCAGGCTGCGCACCTTTCTGTCCGTGACGCTGCCGTTGACGGCGCACGGCATCCTGGCCGGATCCATCATGGTGTTCGTGCTGACGATCAGCGCGCTGGTCACGCCGCGCATGCTGGGCGGGCCGACCTACAAGGTCATGGCCACCATGATCTACGACGATTTCCTGCTGACCCTGGACTGGCCGTCGGGCGCGGCGATGGCATTCACGCTGACGGCGTTGACGCTGGCGGTGATCGGCGTATCCAGCCGGGTATTGAAGCGCTGGGGAGGAGAACAATGAGCGAACGCCGCGCGAGCGGGCCGGTGCTGACCGGCATCGCCTTCCTGGTCGTGCTGTTCCTGCAGGTGCCGGTGCTGGTGGTGGTGCTCGCCGCCTTCAGCGACACGGCCTACCTGACCCTGCCGCCGAAGGGCCTGACCCTGAAATGGTTTGCCGCGGCCCTGAACGATCCCGACTACCTGGAGGCCGCCTGGACCAGCCTGTGGCTGGCGGCCGGCTCGACCGCGGCGTCGCTGATGCTCGGACTGGCGGGCGCTTGCGCCATCCAGCGCCGCATGGTGCCCGGAGCCGCCTGGCTGAACGCGCTGTTCATGGCGCCGCTGATCCTGCCTTCGGTGGTGCTGGGGGTGGCGCTATTGCAGTACTACGCGGCCGCGGGGCTGCGCGGCAGCAGCGTCGGCCTGTGGCTGGCCCACGTGGTCATCACCGCGCCCTACGTGGTGCGCGCCAGCCTCGCCAGCCTGGCGTCGGCGGACGAAGCCTTGGAGGACGCGGCATGCGTGCTCGGCGCCGGGCGCCTGGAAGCGTTCCGCCTGGTGACGCTGCCGCTTCTCAAACCGGGCCTGGTGGCCGGCGGCCTGTTCGCCTTCATCACCTCGCTCGACAACGTGCCGGTATCGGTGTTCCTGCTGTCCGCCAGCCAGAACACCCTGCCGGTCAAGATTTTCACGTCGGTGGAGCAAGGCGTGGACCCGTCCGTGGCGGCGGTTTCCGCGCTGCTCATCCTGGTGACGGGCATTGCCCTGGTGCTCGCCGAGCGCTGGACGGGTTTTCACAAGCATGTGTAACGCAAGGAGCGGCAATGTCCGTGACGAGTAAGGGGTTTCCATTGTTCCTGACGTTCGACGTGGACGCCGAGACCATGTGGACGGCGCGCGACGCCGCCTACGCCAAGCGTCCCATCCTGATGTCCCAGGGCGCGTATGGCTGGAAGGTCGGCGTGCCGCGCGTGCTGGCGCTGCTGGCGCGCCACGAGGTCAGGGCCACGTTCTTCGTGCCGGGCGTGGTGGCGCTCGCGCATCCGGACATGGTCCGCGTCATCGTCGATCACGGCCACGAGGTGGCGCACCACAGCCACACGCACCGCTGGATCGTCAACCTGACGCCGGAGGAAGAGCGCGAGGAAATGGAACTGGGCATGGACGCGCTGGTCCGCACCGCCGGCTACCGGCCGCGGGGCTGGCGTTCGCCCGCGGCGGAGTTCAGCGAGATCACGCTGGATCTGATCCGGGAATATGGATTCGACTATTCGTCGAATTTCTTCGACGACGATTCGCCCTATCTGCTGGAAATCGGCGGCCAGTCCACCGACATCGTGGAACTGCCGTTCCGCTGGGTGCTGGACGACGCGCCCTTTTTCCAGTATTCGATCGTGCTGCCCGGGCGCACGATGCAGTCGCCTTCCGCCGTGCTGGAGGCATGGAAGCGCGAGTTCGATCTGTTGTACGCCGAGGACCGCATGATGATGCTGGGCATGCACCCCGAAATCATCGGCCAGCCCTCGCGCCTGTACGTGCTGGACGAGATGATCCAGTATGCGAAGGCGCATGAGCGGGTCTGGATAGACCGTTGCGACGCGATGACCGACGATATCCGGCCACGCCTGCGGAGCGCGGCATGAGCGCGGGCCGGCGGTATCTGGTGGCGGGCGGCGCCAGCGGTATCGGCCTGGCGTTCGCGCGGCTGGCGGCGGGCCAGGGGGCGGCAGTGGCGGTCCTGGACCGGGATGCCGCCGCGCTGGCCGAGGCCGGCCGGGAACTGCCGCTGGCCGCCGCGCTGGCCTGCGACGTGACGGACAGCGCGGCCGTCGAACGGGCCGTGCAGGAGGCGGCCGGCGCGCTGGGCGGCATCGACGGCGTGGTCAATTGCGCGGGGATAGACCTGCGCTCCGACCTGGAGTCCACGCGGGACGAGGACTGGAACCGCGTGCTGGCCGTGAACCTGAGCGGGCCCATGCACGTCTGCCGCGCCGCGGTGCCGCATTTGAAGCGGGCGGGCGGCGGCAGCATCGTCAACGTGTCCTCGGCGGCCGGCCTCAGCCCGCTGCCGCAGCGCAGCGCCTATTGCGCGGCCAAGGCCGGGGTCAATATGTTCGGCAAAGTGCTGGCGATGGAGCTGGCCGCCTTCGGCATCCGGGTGGCCACCGTGTGCCCGGGCGCGGTGGACACGCCGCTGTTCCGCTCCAGCTACGAGGACGGCCCCGATCCGCAGGCCGGCCTGGCCGCCATCCGCGCGCGCTACGCCCTGGGGCGCATCGCCAGGCCGGAGGAGCTGGCCGAGGCCATTCTGTTCCTCAGCGGGCCCGGCGCCAGCTATATCACCGGCGCGACCCTGGCGGTGGACGGCGGCCGGAGTTTCCATTGAGGCGGCGGGGGCGGGCCGCCGCCATGAACGAAGCGAGGGCCGTGCCATGAACGCGCGTTTCGAGGGCAGGATCGTCGTCGTGACGGGCGGCGGGCAGGGCATAGGCGCGGCCGCGGTCCGCCGTTACGCGGCGGAGGGCGCGCGGGTGGCGGTGCTCGATCTCGACGTGGCCGAGACGCGCCGCGCGGGACTGGCGGCGCTGGCGGTCGAGGGCGACTGCACGGAGGCCGCGGTGATGGCGGATTTCTTCGCTCGCGTGGAATCCGAACTCGGTCCGCCGGACGTGCTGTTCAACAACGTGGGGCAGAGCGCGCGGGAACGGTCCGGCCCTTTCGCGGAATCGGAAGAAGCGACCTGGCGCTTCGTGCTGGAAGTGTCGCTGCTGACGGCGATGCGCGCGTCGCGGCTGGTTGCACCGGGCATGCGGGCGCGCGGCTATGGCCGCATCGTCAACATGAGCAGCGACGCCGCCTTCGCGGGAGACGCCGGGTTGGCCGACTACGCCGCCGCGAAGATGGGAGTCATCGGATTCACGCGTTCATTGGCGCGTGAATTGGCGCCCGCCGGAATCACGGTCAACGCCGTGAGCCCCGGCGCGGTCCGCACTCGCGCGCACGAGCGGCTGGCGCCCGAGATCCTGGAGCGCATCGTGGCGCAGACGCCGGCGGGTTTCGTGGGCGACCCGGACGACGTGGCGGCCGCCGTGGCATTCCTGGCGTCCGAAGAGGCGCGTTTCATTACAGGGCAGACCCTGTTGATCGATGGCGGCCGCTGGATGGTCTAGCGGCACACGTATGACGGAGACGGGAAGGCAATGGACGAATTGACGGGCATGGACGCGGTAACGCTGGCCGCCGCGATCCGGCAGGGGCGGGTATCGCCGGTCGAGGCTGTGTCGGCGGCGCTGGATCGCATCGCGGCGCGGAGCGATCTGAACGCGTTCATCACGGTGACGGCGGATTCGGCGCTGGCCGCTGCCCGCGAAGCCGAGAGGGCGGTGCGCCGGGGCGATGCGCTGGGGCCGCTGCATGGGGTGCCGTACTCGGTCAAGGACCTGACCCTGACCGCCGGCGTGCGCACGACGATGGGGTCCGCCATTTTCGAGCATTTCGTGCCGCGCGAGGACGCCGTGGCCGTGGCGCGGGCCAAGGCGGCGGGCGCGATCCTGATCGGCAAGACCACCACGCCGGAATTCGGGCACAAGCAAAGCACCGATGCGCCCCTCTTCGGCCGCACGCTCAATCCCGTCGATCCGCGCTACACCTGCGGCGCTTCCAGCGGCGGCGCGGCGGTGGCCGTCGCGGCGGGCATGGGGCCGCTGGCGCTTGGGACCGACGGCGGCGGGTCGATCCGCATTCCCGCCTCGTGCTGCGGCATCGTGGGCATGAAGGCGACGCTGGGCGCGATCCCCAATCTACAGCCGGCGGACCTGTTCGGCGCGAATTCCTACGTGGGGCCGATGGCCCGCAACGTCGCCGACACCGCCTTGCTGTACGGTGTGCTCCAAGGCGAGGACCGCCGCGATCCCTATGGCCAGCTTGCGCTTCCGGAACGCGCGCCGGCGCGGGCCACGCTGGCCGGACTGCGGGTCGCCTATCTGCCCGCTTGCGGCAACCCGGTAGACCCGCAGGTGCTGGCGGCCACGGACGCCGCGGTCCGGCTCATGGAGCAGGACGGCGCCCGCGTGGAGCCGGTGTCGCTGGATTTCGTGTCGCTGGAGCGGCATTTCCTGGTCATTCTCGAATCCGTGACGGCTTCGCGCGTGGGCGCCAGGCTGGAGGCGTTCCGCGAACGCCTGGACCCATCCCTGGTGGCGACGGTGGAGCGGGGCCGCGGGCACGGCGCGGCGGCGCTGCTGGATGCGGTGGCGGCGCGCACGCAGGCGTTCAGTGCCTTGCAGGCGGTGTTTGAACGCTACGACGTCCTGGTCTCGCCCACGGTTTCCGCGCCGCCGCTGCCGGTGGGGCAGGACCCAAATGGCATTGTCGAGATCGCCGGCAAGCCGGCGGGCACCATCCGCGGCGCCTGGTATCCCTATACCTATCCCATGAACCTCACGGGCCATCCCGCGCTGTCCATGCCTTGCGGCCGCTCGGCGGGCGGATTGCCCATCGGCTTGCAGCTTTGCGGCCGCTGGCACGAGGACTGGCGGCTGCTCGACGTGGCGGCGCGCGTCGAGCGGCTATTGGCCGGCTGACGGCGCGGGTCAGTTCGGCTGCACGTCGGCCTGCTTCATGACGTCCAGCCATTTCCTGTTTTCCGCCGCGGCGAATGCCGCGAATTCGTCGGCGTCCATTTTGCTGGGGATGATGCCCTCGGTGGACAGCCGCCGGACGACCGCGGGCATGGCGGACGCGTCGCGCATGCTTTGGTTCAGGCGCTCCACCACGTCGCGCGGCGTGTCTTTCGGCACCCAGTAGCCGTACCAGGAGGTCACGTCGAAGTCGGGAATGCCGGATTCGGCGATGGTGGGCACGTCGGGCAGGAGGTCGATGCGCGCGGCCGAGGTGACGGCCAGGGCGCGTAGCTTGCCGCCCTTGATCTGGGGCAGCGCGCTCGCGACCGAGGCGTAGAGGACCTCGACGTGTCCGCCCAGCACGTCCGTCAGGGCCTGGCCGGTGCCGTTGTACGGAATGTGGCTGATCCGCACGCCCGAGCGCACATTGACGAGTTCGCCCACCAGGTGAGGCAGCGATCCCAGGCCGCCGGAGGCGAAGGTGATGCTTGCGGGCTTGGCGCGGGCGGCTTCGATCAGGTCGCGAAAGCTCTTGATCGGAGACTGGGCCCGCACCACCGCCACCATGGGCGCGAAGCCGAACACGCCGACCGGCGTGAAGTCTTTCATGGGGTCGAAGTGCAGCGTCTTGAATATGCCCGGGTACATGACCTGGATGGAGGCGTTCATCAATCCGGTGTAGCCGTCGGGCTTGCTCAGCGCGACATCGCGCGCGCCGATGGTGCCGGCCGCGCCCGGGCGCGATTCGATCACGATCGGCTGGCCCAGCAGCGTGCTCATCTCGGGCGTGAGCATGCGGCCGAACGTCTCCGTGGTGGAGCCCGCCTGGTGCGGCACGACGATGCGGACGGGCTGCGCCGGAAAGGGGGTTGCGGCCATGGCGTTCGGACCGGAAATCAGGATAGCCGCAAGCAAAGGCAGGTGATGCAATTTCATGGTTGTCTCCCTGTTTGTCGTATTGCCGGATGCCGCTGTGCCGCGGTTTATCTGATGGACGGCATGGCGCGCCGCCGGAATTCAGCGGGGCGGGCCGAGCGCCCCGGTGTCTCGCAGGCGGGCGATGTCGGCCGCGCCGTAGCCGGCTTCCCGAAGCACGGCTTCGCTGTGTTCCCCGGGCAGGGGAGGAAGCGTCCGCAGCGCCGCGGGCGTGCGGCTCAGCTTGACGGGAAAGCCCGGCCCGCGGTATTCGCCCTGGGCGAGCGCCATCTCCCGGTGCGCCGCATGCGGCGTTGCGATGGCTTCGGCCACGTCGAGGATGGGCGCGACGGGCACGCCGGCGGCGCTCAGGGATTCGGCGAGCGCGCGGCCATCCAGGCCGGCCAGCAGGCGCGCAAGCGCCGCGCGCAGTTCGGCGCGGTTGGCAATGCGGTCCACGTTGCGCAGGAACCGCGGGTCCCGCGCCAGCTCGGGACTTCCCAGTTCCGCGCACAGCGTGGCGAATTGCCGCTCGTTGCCCACCGCGATATACACCGGAACCGTGGCGGTGTCGAAAGCATCGTAGGGCGCGATGTTGGGATGGCCGTTGCCGGAGCGTGCCGGCGTCTTGCCTGTCCATAAGTAATTGGCCAGGTGCGGGTGGGCGACGCTCAGCGCGCAGTCATGCAGCGCCACGTCGCACAATTGCCCGCGGCCGGAGCGGGCGCGCTCGGCCAGCGCCGTGAGGACGGCGATCGTCGCCTGCATGCCGGTGGCGAGGTCCACCATGGGCACGCCCAGCCGCAGCGGCGGACCGTCCGCTTCGCCGTTGACGCTCATCAGGCCGCAGGCGGCCTGCACCGCGGCGTCGTAGCCGGGCCGGCCGCCCAGGGGGCCGTCGTCGCCGAAGCCCGTGATGCGGCAGTGGATCAGCCGCGGATAGCGTTCGCAGAGGGCGGCGGGGTCGGGGATGCCCCAGGATGCCAGCGTGCTTGGCTTGAAATTCTCGATCAGCACGTCGGCGCCTTCCAGCAGGCGCCAGAAGACTTCGCGCGCGTCCGCGCGGTTCAGGTCCAGGATGACGCCGCGCTTGTTGCGGTTCAGGGCCTGGTAGTAGGCCGCGCCGCCGGCATTCACCGGGGGGCCGAACGTGCGGGTTTCGTCGCCGGCCGGCGGTTCGATCTTGATGACGTCCGCGCCGTGATCGCCCAACATCTGGCCGCAGTACGGACCGGCGAGCACGCGCGAGGCATCGATCACCCGCAAGCCGCCGAGGCTGGATCCCGTCATGTCCGGCCTCCGGGGATGGGGCCGACCAGGATGCCGCGCGGCGCGATGCGCCACTCGAATGCCCCTTCGCCCTGGTCCAGCCGGCGCGCGACCTTCAGGTCCAGCCGGCGATCGTGCGCCGACAAGGCGCCTTCCAGCAGGCAGTTCCAGGCGTCGAACGCCGCGCCGTGCAATTGGGTCAGGCCGGCCATCAGCTTCCAGCTTGTCTGGCGCACGCCGGGCGCGCCGCCGTCCGCGATCAGTTCGGCCTCGTCTCCTTGGGCCTGCGCCAGAGCCACCATGAAACGCGCGAAATCCTCCGCGGATCCCTGGTCCGGCAGGCCGAAGGCGGCGGCGGTATCGCTGTAGAACTGCATACCGACCAGCCGGGCGGCGATGCCGCCCAGCCAGGCGGCTTCGTGCGGGCCGTGCAGGGCGATGAGTTCGGGCAGGGCCGTGCGCACGTATTCCATGGCGTAGTTGCGCCGCGCTTTCTGCAGGCGGTCCTGCGGCCAGGTGGCGGTGGGCAGCGTGGGCGCGCGGGACGGGTCGAAGTCGGGAGCCTCTTCGCCGCGGGCGTAGCGCAGCCGCTCGTCCTCGGAGAGGTCCCGGTCGTACTCGCAGTAATAGCCTTCCAGGCCGGGCTGGCCATCCATGGCCTGCTTGGTGCAGACGAAGCCGAGCCGGCGCGTGCCCAGCGAGACGCCGTTGTGCGCGTGCCAGCCGCGCAGCACGGCGCGGGAGACTTCGCCGGGAATCGCGCAAAGCGCGGTGCCTTGCCAGGCCCAGCGCGGCGTCGGATAGCGCACCCAGACCTTGCGGGACGACTCCTCCATGTATTCCACGCGCACGCCGCCGATGGCGTTCGAGAGATAGTGGTAGCGCGCCGCGGCCACGGCGGGAGGCAGGCCGGCGATGCCCAGTTTTTCGAGGCCGGGCAGGAAGCGTTCCAGATGCTGGCGGCGGAAAATGTGGAAGACGAGTTCGGCCGCCTCGCGGCTGCCGAGGCGAGTGACCATGGTCATCACCAAGCCGGTGAAATAGGCGTGGTGCCACTCGGCGACGGCGGACCAGCGGGCCGCGTCGCTGCCTGGGACGGCATGGGCCGGGAAGGTTTGCATGGTTATCGTCCGAGTCAGTGTCGATGGGCGGCGTCGGCCGGAGCGTCTGCCTGCGTGCCGGCGGCGGGCTGGTAGGCCTGGGTCAGGCCGGACAGTACGAAGGTGGCCAGGTGCGCGGCCAGGCGCTCCCGGTCCGCCGCGGTTTCTCCGGGACGGGGCTGGTACCACATGGTGGTCCAGTTGATGGCGCCGAACAGCGGTTTCGCGGCCAGGCGGGGATTCTGGCGAGGCAGTTCGCCCGCTTCGATAGCTTGCGTCAGCACACTCACGAATAGCTCTTCGTAGTGGTCGCGCAGGCTGATGACTTCGTCCAGGCGCGCGCGCTGTTCTTCATTGATGCGGCCCATGAGGTGCGATTCCAGTCCCTGCACCGCCACGCGCTGGTAGGACAGGTGCTTCATCACCTGCATCGCGTGCGCATAGGCCATCCGGTACAGCCTGTCGATCGCGCGCGCGCCGGGCTGCCGGGCGATGGGCTCGACCGTGGCGATGTTCATCTCCAGGGCGCGCTGGTACACCGCGGTGAACAGGTGCGCCTTGCTCCGGTAGTGGTGATAGATGCTGCCCTTGGTGACGCCCAGCGCGTCGCCGATCTGGTCCAGGGTCGTGGCGTCGTAGGTCTGTTGCGTGAAGGCGTCGGCGGCGGCGTCGAGAATTTCCGCGACGCGGTCGGGCAATTCGGCGGTGCGGGGATTCGGGGCGTGAGGCATGGCGGATGAGGTTCTGGAAGCGGTGGGAGACAGGGAAGGGCGAATGCCGCCGGCAAGCAGGACGGTCTGAGCTTCTTGCGTGCCGGCGGTCGCCTGGTGGATATGGCGTGCGCGCAGCAGCGCCTGCAGTGCGGCGGGGTCGGCCAGGGGGGATGCGCCGGCGAACTTCATGGCCGCCGCCAGCATCCGCTCGGCCGACTCGCCCGCCGATAGCAGCGCCATGGCGCTCGGCAGCCGGATGTTCTGGCCGGCATGCGCCGCGGTTGCGGCTTCGTGCAGCAGCGCTCGCGCCGCGGCGAACGCGCTGGCGCAGACCGCCAGTTCCTGCGCGCCGAGGGACGGCGCGGCATCGTCGAGCGGCAGCGCGCCCGCTGCTTGCGCGTAGGCTGCGAGCGTGACGCCATTGGCTTGCGCGGCCGCGGCGAGTCGGCGCAGGGCGTCGCTGCGCAGCATGGCGTCGCGGGCCTGCCCGGCCGCACCCAGAAGGTGCCCCGGGCCCACGCTGAGATCCACTCTGGCCGTGCCGCTGGCGGGACCGGTTCGGTCCGATTCGATGCCAGGAGCGTCCACCGGCAGCAGAAAGGCGGAGATCGCGTCGGCCTCGGTGTGGTGAGCGAACACCAGGAGCGGCGCGCCGGTCTCGGAACCGATCCAGCGGCCTTCGCCCTGGACTCGCCAGGAACGGCCTTCCGCGCGGGTCAGGAAGGCCGGCCGGCCGCTGGCCGGGTCCAGCGCCTCGGCCAGGTTGGCGGCTGCGGCCGGCCGTTCCCGCCTGGCGCGCGTGGCGGCAAGCTCGCCCATCGCGGCCGCGGCGCACCAGGCGGCGGCCAGGGCGGCCGACAGCGCCGGCCTCGGCGCGGACAGGATTTCGATCACAGCCAGGAGGGTGGCGGGAGGAGATGGCTGTTGCCCGCCGCAGAGCGCGGCGAGGCCGGACTGCGCTACCGAGGGGAGCGCGCCAGCGTCTTCGGGCTGGGCGGCCAGCCGGCGCGCGTGCGCCAGCCAACGGGCGGGCACACCGGGAGCAGAAGGCCAAGAGAGTGTCATGGAGCGTGGATCCTTGTGCGTATCTAAGTCCATACTTGTGAGCATGGTAGGAGCAGGCCATCTATATTTCAATAGAAAAATAGGATTGATTTATAAAGGAAAACCCTTGGGTATGAAATTGACCATACGCATAAGTATGTAGTTAGACTTTGACTTCCACGACGACGAAACCGAGGACGTTCATGAACACCGCTTTCCTTCCCTTGCACCAGCGTGAATCGATGGATCTGCCCTTTTTCGAGGCTGCCCACAAGGACTATCTGCGGCGGGTGGAGGCCTTTGCCGACGGTCGCGACGATCCGCCGGCGACCGCCGCCAACGTCGACGCGAATTGCCGCGGCCTGGTGCGGGCGATGGGCGCCGCGGGCCTGCTGCGCGCCTGCGTGCCGCTAGCCTACGGCGGCGACGCGCCCGCCATCGAGTCGCGCCGGCTGGCGCTGGCGCGCGAAGCGCTGGCCTATCGGCACGGCCTCGCGGACTTCGCCTACGCAATGCAAGGCTTGGGCAGCGGCGCCATCAGCCTGGCCGGATCGGAGGCATTGAAGGCCGAGATCCTGCCCAAGGTCGCCAGCGGCCAGTGCATTCCGGCCTTCGCGCTGTCGGAGAAGGGCGCGGGTTCGGACGCCGCGGGCATGGCCTGCCGCGCCCGCCTCGAAGGCGGCCATTACGTCATCGACGGAGAGAAGACCTGGATATCCAACGGCGGCATCGCGGACGTCTACACGGTGTTCGCCCGCACGGAGGAGGCGGCCGGGACGCGCGGGATTTCGGCCTTTGTGGTCTATCCCGGCGATCCCGGGTTTTCCGTCAGCGAACGGATCGACGTCATGGCGCCGCATCCCCTGGCGACGCTGCGCTTCGAGAATCTGCGGATCCCGGCCGACCGGCTGCTGGGCGCCCAGGGGGAGGGTTTCAAGCTGGCCATGCGCACGCTGGATATCTTTCGTGTGTCGGTGGCGGGCGCGGCGCTGGGATTCGCGCGCCGCGCGTTCGACGAAGCCCTGGCCCACGTGCGCGAGCGCCGCCTGTTCGGCGGCAGGCTGGGCGATCTGCAGCTCACGCAGGCGAAGCTGGGCGACATGGCGGTCGCCATCGACGCGGCGGCGTTGCTGACGTACCGCGCGGCATGGCGCCGCGATGCCCAGGGCCTGCCCACCACCCGCGAGGCCGCCATGGCCAAGCTGGCGGCGACCGAGAACGCGCAGTCCGTGGTGGACATGGCCCTGCAACTGTTCGGCGCGCGCGGGGTGCGGGTGGGGGAAACCCTGGAAAGCCTGTACCGGGAGATCCGGGCGTTGCGCATCTACGAGGGCGCCAGCGAAGTCCAGAAGGTCATCATCGCCCGCGATGCCTTGAAGGCCGCGGCCGCATGACCGCCGGCATTGGGTTGCGAGGCACGAATGGCCCGCAGCGCCAGTCTCCATGCGGGTCGCCCAATGGCAACGGCGGCTGTGCTATTGTTTTTAACCGGCCGGCCACGATCATCATTCCGTGGTCGAGCCGGCGATGATGCGGCACGAGGCTACCTCCTTGCGCCGCGTCCTTGGCAAGAATAAACGCATGACACGATCAAGCGTGGAGACAATACATGAGCCAATATGGGCCGTTGAAGTTGCACGTCCCGGAGCCCACTGGGCGCCCGGGTTGCAAGACCGATTTTTCCTACCTGCACCTGTCGCCGGCCGGCGACGTGCCCAAACCCCCCATTGATGTTGCCGCGGTCGATACCGGCGGGCAGGCCTACAGCCTGGTCCGGGTGATCGACAACGACGGCCGCGCCGTCGGTCCCTGGGCGCCGGAGCTCAGCGACGATCTGCTGCGCGCCGGCATGCGGACCATGCTGAAGACGCGCATTTTCGACGGACGCATGCTGACGGCGCAGCGCAAGAAGAAGATCTCGTTCTACATGCAGAGCCTGGGCGAGGAGGCCATCGGGTCGGCCCACGCGATGGCGCTGGAGCAGGGCGACATGTGCTTCCCGACCTACCGGCAGCAGAGCATCCTGCTGGCGAGAGACGTGTCGCTGGTCACGATGATGTGCCAGCTCATGTCCAACGAGCGCGATCCGCTCAAGGGCCGCCAGTTGCCGGTGATGTATTCCGACCGGGAAAGGGGCTTCTTCAGCATTTCGGGCAACCTGGCCACGCAGTTCATCCAGGCGGTGGGCTGGGCCATGGCCTCGGCCATCAAGGGCGACACGCGCATCGCGTCCGGCTGGATCGGCGACGGCGCCACCGCCGAGGCGGATTTCCATACCGCGCTGACCTTCGCCCACGTGTACCGCGCGCCGGTGATTCTGAACGTGGTCAACAACCAGTGGGCCATTTCCACCTTCCAGGCGATCGCGGGCGGCGAAGGCGCCACCTTCGCGGGCCGCGGCGTGGGCTGCGGCATCGCTTCGCTGCGCGTGGACGGCAACGATTTCCTGGCCGTGTATTCGGCTTCAAGCTGGGCCGCCGAGCGCGCCCGCCGCAACCTGGGCCCGACCCTGATCGAATGGGTGACCTACCGCGCGGGCCCGCACTCCACCTCCGACGATCCCTCCAAGTACCGTCCCGGCGACGACTGGAGCCACTTCCCCCTGGGCGACCCGATCGAGCGCTTCAAGAAGCACCTGGTCCTGCGCGGCATCTGGTCCGAGGCCGAGCACGACGCCGTCCGCGCCGAGCTCGATGCCGAGATCCTGGCCGCGCAGAAGGAAGCGGAAAGCTACGGCACGCTGGTGGACGGCCACGTCCCCAGCGCCGCCAGCATTTTCGAAGACGTGTACAAGGACATGCCGGAACACCTGCGCCGGCAGCGCCAGCAGCTCGGAGTCTGATCATGGCAAACGATAACAACATCGGTCCGGCGTCCGCGTCGATGACCATGATCCAGGCTTTGCGCTCGGCCATGGATGTGATGCTGGAGCGCGACAACAACGTGGTGGTGTTCGGCCAGGACGTGGGCTATTTCGGCGGCGTGTTCCGCTGCACCGAAGGCCTGCAGACCAAGTACGGCAGTTCGCGCGTGTTCGATACGCCGATCTCCGAAGGCGGCATCGTGGGCGTGGCGGTGGGCATGGGGGCCTACGGCCTGCGCCCCGTCTGCGAGATCCAGTTCGCCGACTATTTCTATCCGGCGTCGGACCAGATCGTGTCCGAGGCTGCGCGCCTGCGCTACCGCTCGGTCAATGAATTCATCGCGCCCATGACGATCCGCATGCCCTGCGGCGGCGGCATCTACGGCGGGCAGACGCACAGCCAGAGCCCCGAGGCCATGTTCACGCAGGTCTGCGGGCTGCGCACGGTGATGCCGTCCAACCCCTACGACGCCAAGGGCCTGCTGATCGCGGCCATCGAGAACGACGATCCGGTGATCTTCCTGGAGCCCAAGCGGCTGTACAACGGCCCGTTCGACGGCCATCACGACCGCCCCGTCACGCCCTGGACCGGACGTCCGGGCAGCGTGGTGCCCACGGGCTACTACACCGTGCCGCTGGATTCCGCCGCCATCGTGCGGCCGGGCAGCGAGCTGACCGTGCTGACCTACGGCACCACGGTGCACGTGTCGCTGACCGCGGCCGAGGAAACCGGCATCGACGCCGAAGTGATCGACCTGCGCAGCCTGTGGCCGCTGGACCTGGACGCCATCGTCAATTCGGTGAAGAAGACGGGCCGCTGCGTGGTGGTGCACGAAGCCACCCGCACCTGCGGCTTCGGCGCCGAACTGATCGCGCTGGTGCAGGAACACTGCTTCCATCACCTGGAGGCGCCCGTCGAACGCGTGACCGGCTGGGACACGCCGTATCCGCACGCCCAGGAGTGGGCGTACTTCCCCGGCCCGCGCCGGGTCGGCGCGGCGTTCAAGCGCGCGATGGAGGGTTGAGAGATGGGTATTCATATCATCAAGATGCCCGACATCGGCGAAGGCATCGCGGAAGTCGAACTGGTGGGCTGGCACGTCAAGGTGGGCGATACCGTCGCCGAGGACCAGCCGCTGGCCGACGTGATGACCGACAAGGCCACGGTGGAGATCCCGTCGCCCGTGGTCGGCCGCGTGCTGGCGCTGGGCGGCGAGGTGGGCGAAGTGATGGCCGTGGGCGGGGAATTGATCCGCCTGGAAGTGGAGGGCGAGGGCAACGCCAAGCCGGGCGCGGACGCGCCGCCGGCCAAGGCGCCCGCCGCGGCTGCCGCCGTGGGCGAGGTGTCCGCAACCCAGGTGCCAGACACCCAGCCCGCGAAAGCGCCTCAAGCCCCCGCGGCCCAGGTGTCCGACACCCCCAGGCCCGCCGCACGCCAGCCCGCGCGCCAGGCGCCATCCGCCGCCGTCGCCCGCCAACCCGGCGAGAAGCCGCTGGCGTCCCCCGCCGTGCGCAAGCGCGCCTGGGACCTGGGCATCGAGTTGCGCTACGTGGCCGGCAGCGGCCCGGCCGGCCGCATCCTGCACGAAGACCTGGACGCCTACCTGCAAGGCCAGGGCGCGACGGGCCAGGCCCGCGGCGGCGCCGCATACGCCGAGCGCAACGACGAAGAGAACGTGCCGGTGATCGGCCTGCGCAGGAAGATCGCGCAGAAGATGGCGGAGTCCAAGCGCCGCATCCCGCATTTCAGCTACGTCGAGGAAATCGACGTGACCGAACTGGAGGACCTGCGCGTCCAGCTCAACCTGAAGTGGGGCGAGTCGCGCGGCAAGCTGACCTTGCTGCCGCTGCTGGCGCGCGCCATGGTGGTGGCGCTGCGCGATTTCCCGCAGATCAATGCGCGCTATGACGACGAGGGCGGCGTGGTCACGCGCTACGGCGCCGTGCACATCGGCATCGCCACGCAAAGCGACGGCGGCCTGATGGTGCCCGTCATGCGCCACGCGGAAGCGCGCGACCTCTGGTCGATGGCGGCCGAGATCGGGCGGCTGGCGCAAGCCGTGCGCACCGGCAGCGCCGGGCGCGACGAACTGTCGGGCTCGACCATCACCATCACCAGCCTGGGGCCGCTGGGGGGCATCGTCACCACGCCCGTCATCAACCATCCCGAGGTGGGCATCGTGGGCGTGAACCGCATCGTCGAGCGGCCCGCCATCCGCAACGGCGCCGTGGTGGCGCGCAAGCTGATGAACCTGTCGTCGTCCTTCGACCACCGCGTGGTCGACGGCATGGACGCCGCGCGTTTCATCCAGGCCGTGCGCGCGCTGCTGGAACAGCCCGCGCTGCTTTTCGTGGAGTAAGCATGAGCCAGACAACCAAGACGACAACCCTGCTGGTGATCGGGGGCGGACCTGGCGGCTATGTGGCCGCGATCCGCGCGGGCCAACTGGGCGTGCCCACCATCCTCGTGGAGGGCGAGCGCCTGGGCGGCACCTGCCTGAACATCGGCTGCATTCCTTCCAAGGCCCTGATCCACGCGGCCGAGGAATACGAAAAAGCGCGGCATTACGCGGACGGTTCGGCGCTGGGCATTTCGGTGACCTCGCCGTCCATCGACATCGCGCGCACCGTCGCGTGGAAGGACGGCATCGTCGGCAAGCTGACCGGCGGCGTGGCCGCGCTTCTGAAAAAGAACGGCGTGGAAGTGGTGCAGGGCTGGGCCCGCCTGCTGGATGGCAAGACCGCCGAGGTCGAGACGGCCGCCGGGCCGGTCCGCATCCAGTGCGAGCATCTGCTGCTGGCCGCGGGCTCCGAGCCGACGCCGCTGCCGTCCGTGCCCTTCGGCGGCATGGTGGTGTCGTCCACCGAGGCCCTGTCGCCCGCCGACATCCCGAAGAAACTCGTGGTGGTCGGAGGCGGCTACATCGGCCTGGAACTGGGCACCGTGTACCGCAAGCTGGGCGCGGAAGTGGCCGTGGTCGAAGCCCAGGACCGCATCCTGCCGACCTACGACGCCGAACTCACCAAGCCCGTGGCGGCCGCCTTGGCCAAAATGGGCGTCGAGCTGCACCTGGGCCGCAAGGTGCTGGGGCTGAACGGCAAGGGCAACGCGGTGCGGGTGCAGGACGCCTCCGGCGCCGAAACGCAGTTGCCGGCCGACCGCGTGCTGATTGCGGTGGGGCGCCGTCCGCGCACGCAGGGCTGGGGGCTGGAAAGCCTGCAACTGGACCGCCACGGCAATGCGCTGCGCATCGACGACCAGTGCCGCACCTCCATGCGCGATGTGTGGGCCATCGGCGACATTGCCGGCGAGCCGATGCTTGCGCACCGGGCGATGGCGCAGGGCGAGATGGTCGCCGAACTGGTGGCCGGCAAGCGGCGCCATTTCACGCCGGCGTCCATTCCGGCCGTCTGCTTCACCGACCCCGAGGTCGTGGTGTCGGGGCTGTCGCCCGCCGACGCGGAACGCGCCGGGCTGGACTGCCTGTCCGCTTCGTTCCCGTTCGCCGCCAACGGCCGCGCGATGACGCTGGAATCCACCGACGGTTTCGTCCGGGTGGTGGCGCGGCGCGACAACCACCTGGTGGTGGGCTGGCAGGCGGTGGGGCGCGGCGTGTCCGAACTGGCGGCGGCGTTCTCGCAGTCGCTGGAGATGGGCGCCACGCTGGAAGACGTGGCGGGCACGATACATGCGCATCCGACGCTGGGCGAGGCCGTCCAGGAGGCCGCGCTGAAGGCCTTGGGGCACGCGCTGCACATCTAGCGCGTGCGAGCAGCGTCGTCCGGCAGCGACGCTCCCTCCGGACAGGCCCGCCTTGCGGGCCTGTCCGGAGCCCCGGCCCCTAGCGGCGCGCGCCCGATTGCGCCAGCGCCGCCCTGAATCCTTCCACGGCGGGATTGCCCTGGTCGCGCAACGCGGCCAGCACGACCTGCGCCTTGACCCCCTGAATGTCCCGCAGCGGCAGGAACCGCAGCGAGTCGGCGCGCATCCGGCTCAGGGACAGCGGAACGATCGCCGGCCCCACGCCGGCCTCGACCAGCGTCAGCAGGGTGGGGATGACGCTTTCCTGCGCCATCCGCGGCTTTAACTGCGCGTGCGCGAAGAGTTCCTGGATCATGTGGCGGAAGTAGGGCGAAATGTCCTGCCGGTAGCCCACCAGCGGGTAGGCCAGCAATTCCTCCAGGGAGACGTCGCGCCGGTTGGCCAGCGCATGGTCGTACCGCAGCGCGACGCGCAAGGGTTCCTCGTGGACGACCTGGGTCTGGATGTCGCCATCCAGCGGATGCGGGCGCATCAGGGCCACGTCCACGACCCGCGCGCGCAGCGCGGATTCCATGTCCACCGAATTCATTTCGCGCAGGTCGATGCGGACTTCCGGATGCGCGTCGCGGTAGTGGCTCAGCGCCGAGACCAGCGGCGAACTGGCGGCGCTGGGGGTGATGCCGATCACCAGCGCGCCCGTTTCGCCGCGCGCGGCGCGGCGCGCCTGCCGCAGCATGAGCTGCGTGTCCGCCGTGATCCCGCGCGCCCGTTCGTACATGATTTCGCCGGCCGGCGTCAGTTTCACCGAGCGCGTGGTGCGCGCGAACAAGGGCACGCCCACGATCGCTTCCAGCCGCTTGATCTGCTGCGTGAGGGGCGGCTGGGTCATGAACAGCCTGGCGGCCGCCCGGCCGAAGTGGAGTTCCTCGGCCACCGTGCAGAACAGGACCAGCAGCCTTCCGTCGAGGAAGATTAATTCTGATTTCGACATAATAAAGGCGAAATTATAAATTGGACGTAGATTAGTCCAGTTCCTAAGATGCCGCATCGGTTCATTCAGCCAGGCATTCGCGGACTCTTTCATGCCCCTCGCTCCCTTTCCTTCCTCAGTCGTCGACATCGCCCGGCGGGTCCGGTCCGGCGAAGCCGGGCCGCTGGCGGCGGCGCGCCAGAGCCTGGCCGCCATCGCGCGGGAAGATGCGCGCATACAGGCATGGAGCCATGTCCTGCCCGCCGCGCGGCTCGACGCGGCGGATCCGGCGGGGATCGCGGCGGGCGCGCTGGCCGGCGTGCCCATCGGCATCAAGGACGTCATCGACGTGGCGGACATGCCGACCGGATTCGGCGCGCCGGCCCTGGCGCCCGGCGCCGCGGCTTTCGATGCGTGCGCCGTCGGGATGCTGCGCGCCGCCGGCGCCGTTCCCGTCGGCAAGACGGTGACCGCCGAATTCGCTTTCAGGACGCCGGGGCCCACGCGCAACCCGCACGCGCCGGCGCATACGCCGGGCGGATCGTCCAGCGGCTCGGCGGCGGCGGTCGCGGCCGGCATGGTGCCCGCGGCGCTGGGCACGCAGACGGGCGGCTCCATGATCCGTCCGGCCGCGTTCTGCGGCGTGGTCGGTTTCAAGCCCAGCTTCGGCCGCGTGTTCCGCGACGGCATGAAGCTGACGTGCGAATCGCTGGACACCATAGGCTGGTACACGAACGGCGTGGAAGACGCCCAGGCGATCGCGGACGTGCTGCTGGGAGACGCGGGCCCGGAGGGCCCCGGGGACCGGCCGCCGACGATCGCGGTGCAACTGGGCAACCCCCGCGCCAGCCTGAGCGCGGAGAGCCGGGATGAGATCGCGCGGGCCTGCGCCGCGCTGCGGGCGCACGGCGTGCAGTGCGTGCCCGTGGAGGCCGAGCGCGAAACGGCGCTGCTGCTGCAGGCGCACGACGTGATCATGCACTACGAATTCGCGCGCAGCCTGGCGCCGGTGGCCGAGCGCCGGGGAGAGGCGCTGAGCGCCGCCTTGCGCCAGGCCGTCGCGCACGGCCTGGCCATCGGGGCGGGACAGTACCGCGAAATGCGCGACGCGCAGGCGTCGCTGCGGCAAGGCTGGCGCGCGCTCTACGGCGGCGCCGACGCGGTGCTCACGCCCAGCACGCCGGGGCCCGCGCCGCGCGGCCTGGACCATACCGGCGATGCGTCGTTCAACAAGATCTGGTCGGTGCTGGGATGGCCCTGCCTGCACCTGCCCACCGCCTTCAACCGCGCGGGATTGCCTTTGGGCATGCAATTGGTCGGCGACTGGGAGGGCGACCGCGCGTTGCTCGCCCTGGGCCGGAAACTACATCATCTGCTGATACAGCAAGGGGAATGACATGGGATTCGACAGAATGAAGCGAGGCGCGCTGGCGCTGTGCGCGGCGGCCGCCTTCGCGGGCGGGGGCGGGGCGCAGGCGGCGGGCTTTCCCGACCGGCCGGTCAACGTCTTCGTGCCCACGGCCGCGGGCGGGACGGTGGACATCGTCGCGCGCATCATGGCCGAAAAGCTCGGGCCGGAGCTCGGGCAGCCGGTGGTGGTCATCAACAAGCCGGGCGCGGGCGGCGTGGTGGGCACGCAGGCGTTCCTGCGCGAGCCGCAGGACGGCTATACCGTGCTGTTCACGGCGAACAGCAACCAGTTGATCGTCCCGTGGGTCTACAAGGACGCGAAGTTCGATCCGCTCAAGGACTTTTCGCCCATCGCCGCCGTGGGGGAGGTGCCCAACGTGCTGTGCGTGAATCCCGCCTTCCCGGCGAAGAACCTGGGCGAATTCATGGCGCTGGTCAAGGAGAACCCGGAAAAATACCAGTACGCGTCCGCGGGCGCGGGGACCCTGAACCATCTGCTGGGCGTGATGCTGGACGAACTCGGCGGCCTGCGCATGCAGCACATTCCCTACCGCGGCGTGTCGCCGGCGATGGCGGACGTGATGGGCAACCAGGTGCCCATGCTGTTCGCCAGCCTGCCGTCGGCGGTCGAGGGCATCAAGGCCGGCAAGCTGCGCGCGCTGGGCGTCAGCAGCGAAAAGCGCAACGCGCTGTTGCCCGACGTGCCCGCCATCAACGAGGCCATACCGGGCTTCCGAGGCGACTTGTGGGTGGCTTTCTACGGCGCGAAGGATGCGCCGCCGGAGTCGGCCGAGACCCTGCACAAGGCGATCCGCAAGGTGATGGCCGACCCCGCGCTGCAACAGAAGTTCGCCCAGTTGGGCGTCACGATGATGCATGACGGCCCGGCCGAACTGGCGGCCCGCCAGGAGGCCGAGTTCATGCAGTGGAAGCAGGTGGTGCAGGCCTCGGGCGCGACCCCGGACTGAGGCATCGCGGGTCTTAGCGGCCGCCGTTCAGCCCCAACTCGGCCAGGATGGCGGCCGTGTGCTGTCCCAGCGCGGGCACGCCGCCCATCGCTGCGCCGGCCCCGGACAGGGTGGCGGGCGGCAGCAAGGCCTTGATCGGGCCGCCAGGCGTGGCCACGTCGCGCCAGCGCCCGCGCGCGGCGAACTGGGGATGGTCCCAGACCTCGTGCATGGTGTTCAGGGCTGAGTTGGCGATGCCGCCGCGGTCCAGCCTGGCCAGCACCTGTTCGCGCGACAGCGACGCGAAGCACTGCGCAATGCGTTCATCGAGCGCCTGGCGATGCCGCACGCGCAGCACGTTCGTGGCGAAGCGTTCGTCGCCGGCCAGCGCGGGGTCTTCCAGCACGTCGGCGCAGAAGTTCTGCCATTCGCGGTCGTTCTGCAGGCCGAATATCACCGGCTTGCCGTCGCCCGCCAGGTATTGCCCATAGGGCGCGATCGCGGGGTGCGCCACGCCGTTGCGGGCGGGTGGGGTGCCGCCGTAGTGCGCGAAGTTCAAAGCGTAGGACGTCCATTCCGTCAGCGCTTCCAGCATCGTCACTTCGACCCGCAGACCTGCGCCGGTGCGCGAGCGCTGTATCAGCGCGGAGAGGATGCCGGAGTAGGCGTACATGCCGGCCGCGATATCCGCGATGGAAATGCCGGTGCGCGCGGGCGCGTCGGGCGTGCCGGTCAGGGAAATCAAGCCGGACGCCGCCTGGATCAGCAGGTCGTAGGCCTTCTTGTTGCGGTAGGGGCCGTCGTCGCCATAGCCGGAGATGTCGCACACGATCAGCTTGGGGAAGTCCGCACGCAGGGTTTCGTAGTCCAGCCCCATACGGCGCGCGGCGCCCGGCGCGAGGTTCTGGATGAAGACATCGGCCCGGTCCAGCAGGCGCCGCAGCACTTCCGGCGCGCCGGGCGCCTTGGTGTCGAGCGTCAAGCTCTCCTTGCCGCGATTGGCCCACACGAAGAACGACGACTGGCCATGCACGGTGTCGTCGTAACCCCGTGCGAAGTCGCCCGCGTCGGGCCGCTCGATCTTGATGACGCGGGCGCCCAGGTCCGCCAGTTGGCGGCTGGCGAAGGGCGCGGCGACGGCGTGTTCAAGCGCGACGACGGCGATGCCGTCCAGGGGTCGGGATGCTGCGGTCATATCGTCCTGAGGTCGGGAAGCCGGGGCGCGTGCTGGACCCGGCGGCGGCGAAGCATTATGGAATGCCTCTTCTGCGCGCGGCCAGTCGATATTTTCAAAGCGGAGTTCGAGGTTTTCTAATCCTCGTCCAGCGCCGGATGCGGCTGCGTCACATAATTGACGAAAGCGCGCGCGTAACCGGGCAAGGAGTCCTGCCTGAGCATGACCGCGCGCTGTTCGCGCATGGCCCAGGCTTCTTCGATCTGCACACATTCGACTTTGCCCTGCGCCAGGGCGGTCACGGCGACCGAGCGCGGCACCAGCGAAATGCCGGCGCCTTCCTGCACACAGCGCAGCACGGCGTCGAAATTGGGCGCATGCACGCGGACCCGGGGCTTGAGCCCCATTTGCTCGGCCATCTGCTGCAGATACAGGAAATTGCTGCTCTTGCGGCCGATGGCGACCAGATCGTGCGACAGCGCGGTTTCGAGGGAAACGCGGGGGTGCAGGGTCAGCGGGTGGCGCGGTGGGACGATGAAGATCAGTTCGTCCTGGCCGTAGCGGATGAATTCCAATCCGCGCATTTCAATCGCACCGGCGACCAGCCCGATGTCTGCGCGGCCGTCCAGCACCGCCTTGACGGTTTCCTCGCTGAGATGCTCTTCGAGGTTCACGTTGACGTTCGGATAGGCGGCCAGGAACCGGCTCAGCGGCCCGGCTAGGCTGCTGAGGGTGCTGCTGTTGGCGTAGACGCGGATATGGCCTTCGACGCCGTCGGTATGGCGGCGCATTTCCGCCTGCAGCCGCTCGACATTGCCCAGTATGGTCTGCGCATAGCGCAGCACGGTCATGCCGGCGGCCGTGAGCGACATGCCTTTCTGGGTGCGCACGAATAGCGGCACGCCCATGGCCTGCTCCAGGTTCTTGAGGCGGTAGCTGGCCGACGGCGCGGTCAGGTGCAGGTCGGAAGCGCCGCCCGTGAGGCTTTTGGCTTCGGCAATGGCGACAAAGACGCGCAAGTCGGTCAGTTCGTAACGCAAGGCGGGCACCTGGGTTATGGCGGCGAAGCGCCGGGGCGGGCCGCTGTTAGAAAGGCTCTAAGCCGGATAAGAAACTTTCGACTATTCCTCGGTTCGGCCTCGTCTCTATATTGTGCCGCACACAAAAGACCAACGGAGACGAGCATGAAGCATGGATTTCCCTGGCGCGCGCTGGCAGGCGCCGCCGTGATCGCGTTGGGCGCGCTGGCCGCCGGCCCCGCGTGGGCGCAGGACTATCCCGCCAAGCCGGTGCGCCTGGTGGTGCCGTATGCGGCGGGCGGGCCCACCGACACCTTCGCCCGGGCGCTGGCGGAAAGCTGGAGCCGCAAGCTGGGCGCGACGCTGGTGGTTGAGAACCGGACGGGGGCGGGCACGCTGGTAGGCACGGAAACCGTGGCCAAATCGACCGCCGACGGCTATACCTTGCTGCTCACCACCGTGGCGCATGCCGTCAATCCCAGTATCCACGCCAGCCTGCCATACCGCACGGTGGAGGATTTCGCGCCCGTCGGGCTGGCCGCCAAGGCGCCGTTGGTGCTGGTCGTCAACAAGAACCTGCCCGCCGGCAATCTGCCGGAGTTCATGGCCTATCTCAAGGCCAATCCGGGCAAGGTCAACTATGGGTCGGCCGGAATCGGAAGTGCGCCGCACCTGGGCGGGGAGCTGCTGAACTACCTGGCCGGCGTGCGCGCCACGCACGTGCCGTACCGGGGTAGCGCGCCGGCCATGGCGGACGTCATCGGCGGCCACCTGGATTTCATGATAGACAGCGCGCCTACCGGTCTGGCGCAGGTCCAGGCAGGCACCGTCAGGCTGCTGGCGACGTCCATGGCGCAGCGCCTGCCGCAGACGCCCGATACGCCGCCCATGGCCGAGGCGGTGCCCGGCTACGAAGCCTACACTTGGAACGCCGTGTTCGCGCCGGCCGGAACGCCCGCGGCGGCCGTCGACAAGCTCAACGCCACGCTGCGCGCCGCGCTAGCCGATCCCGAATTGCGGCGGCGCGCCTACGACATGGGACTGGTGCTGCAGCCGGACACCACGCCGGCGGAACTGGCGGTCTTTCTGCAAAGCGAGCTCAAGAAGTGGGGCGAGGTCGCCCGCGCTGCCCACATGACCGCGAACTAGCACCCATCACATCGAAAAGGAATCTTGCATGATTAAGCACCAGCTTTGCGCGCAGCGCTATTTCGAGGATTTCGAGGTTGGCGAGGGTTTCCCGCTGCCTTCGCGCACCATGACCGACGCCTTGTTCGCCGCGTTTCAGCTTGCCAGCGGCGACAACCATCCCGTGCACTACGATGTCGAGTATTGCCGCGCCCACGGCATGCCCCACATGCTGGCGCACGGTTTCCAGGTCGCCATCCAGACCGCCGCCGGCGCGGGGCTGTTTCCGCACATGGTGGAGGACTCCCTCAAGGCGTTCCTGGAGCAGAGCAGCCGTTTCCTGAAACCCGTGTTCGTCGGCGATACGCTGTACGCGTCGCTGACCGTGTCGGAGCTTGCGCCGGGACGCACGACCGGCGTGCTGACCATGCGGAGCCTGGTGCGCAACCAGCGCGACGAAACGGTGATGGACGGGGTGCAGAAGTATCTGCTGCGCAAGAGGACGTCGTAGCGCGAAGCCCGCCGCCCGCCGTTCCCTGCGACAAGGCCCCCATGACGGGGGCCTTGCGGGGCAAGCGGGCCGGCAGCGGGAATCAGCCTTGGGCCGTTTCCGCCAGGACGCGCTGCGCTTCTTCCTTGACGCGTTCCGGCGCGGTGCCACCCACGTGCTTGCGGGCCGCGACGGAGCCTTCCAGGGTCAGGACCTCGTGGACGTCGTCGCCGATACTGGCGTGATAGGCCTTCAGGTCGGCCAGCGACAGGTCGGCCAGGTCGCAGCCGCGCTGTTCGCAGTCGCGCACCGCGTGCGCCACCACTTCGTGGGCGTCGCGGAACGGCACGCCGCGCTTGACCAGGTAATCGGCCAGGTCGGTGGCGGTGGCGAAGCCCTGCAGGGCGGCGGCCCGCATGTTGTCGGCCTTGACCTTGATGCCGCCGGCCATGTCGGCGAAGATGGTCAGCGTGTCGCGCACGGTGTCCACGGTGTCGAACAGGCCTTCCTTGTCTTCCTGGTTGTCCTTGTTGTAGGCCAGGGGCTGGCCCTTCATCAGGGTCAGCAGGGCGACCAGGTGGCCGTTGACGCGGCCGGTCTTGCCGCGGGCCAATTCGGGCACGTCGGGGTTTTTCTTCTGGGGCATGATCGAGCTGCCGGTGCAGAAGCGGTCGGCCAGGTCGATGAAGCCCACACGCGGGCTCATCCAGAGCACCAGCTCTTCGGACAGGCGCGACACGTGCGTCATGATCAGCGCGCCGGCGGCGCAGAATTCGATGGCGAAGTCGCGGTCGGACACGGCGTCCAGCGAATTGCGGCACACGCCGTCGAAGCCCAGCGTCTTGGCGACGCGTTCGCGGTCGATCGGGAAGGACGTGCCGGCCAGCGCGGCGGCGCCCAGCGGCAGGCGGTTCACGCGGCGGCGGCAGTCGGCCAGGCGCTCGGCGTCGCGGCCGAACATTTCGGCGTAGGCCAGCAGATGGTGGCCGAAGGTGACGGGCTGGGCGACCTGCAGGTGCGTGAAGCCCGGCATGATGGTGCCGGCGTTTTCCAGCGCCACGGTGGCCAGTGCGTGCCGCAACTGGCGCAGCAGGTCCTGCAGGTTGTCGATCTCGGCGCGCAGCCACAGGCGGATGTCGGTGGCGACCTGGTCGTTGCGCGACCGGCCGGTGTGCAGGCGCTTGCCCGCGTCGCCCACCAGTTCGACCAGGCGTTTTTCGATGTTCAGGTGCACGTCTTCGAGGTCCAGCAGCCATTGGAAGCTGCCGGCGTCGATTTCGGACAGGATCTGGGTCATGCCGCGCTGGATGTCGGCCAGGTCCTGGGCGCCGATGATGCCCTGGGCGGCCAGCATGTCCGCGTGCGCGAGCGAGCCCTGGATGTCGTAGCGCGCCAGGCGCTTGTCGAAATCCACGGACGCCGTATAGCGCTTGACGAGTTCGGAAACCGGTTCCGAGAACCGGGCGGACCAGGCCTGCGCCTTGTTGGCGAACTGGTTTTGATCGGGAGAGGGAGTCTTTGCCATGATGGGCGGAATTATAGGGCCTCGCGCGGAGCCGGGCGACGGCCGGCGGGGTTTTGCGGGCCGGGAGCGTGCAAGCGCGGCGACTTGGCCGATAATCCAGGGTTAGTTTCAGGACTTTAGAGCGAGAAGTAACCCTATGCCCTTGGAATGGGAAGAGCTGGTCACCCAATTGGATACCCACCTGCCGCGCGAAGCCTGGGCGCAGACGCTGATCGGGATCGGCGCGCTGATCCTGACCGCGCTGTTCGTCCAGTGGGTCGTGGCCCGGATCGTGCTGCTGCTGGCGCACCGCCTGCTGGTGGTGAGCGGCCGGGGGGACTGGGACAAGGCCTTGCAGCGCCGCCGCGCCTACCAGAATCTTTGGTACGCGGTGCCGTTCGCCGTGGTGTCGATGGGCATCGACCTGGTGCCGCACGTCGAGCGGGCGGCCACGGTCGTGGGGCGGCTCGCGCATGCGGGGGCCTGGATCTGCGTGTTCGTGGCGTTCTCGGGCGTGCTGAGCGCCTGGCAGGACACTTATTCGGCCACGACGCGGGCGCAGACCCGCTCCATCAAGGGCTACATCCAGATCGGCAAGCTGATCCTGATGGCGGTATGCACCGTTCTGGTGCTTTCCATCCTGATCGACCGCTCGCCGCTCTGGATGATCTCCGGCCTGGGCGCGCTGTCCGCCGTGCTGCTGCTGGTGTTCAAGGACACCTTGCTGTCCCTGGTGGCCAGCACCCAGCTCACCAGCAACGACATGCTGCGCATCGGCGACTGGATCGAGATGCCGCAGTCCAACGCCGACGGGTTCGTGAAGGACATCGCGCTGCACACGGTCAAGGTGCAGAACTGGGACAACACGGTCACCACCGTGCCGACCTACAAGCTGTTCTCGGAAAGCTACCGCAACTACCGGCACATGTTCGAGTCCGGCGGCCGGCGCATCAAGCGCACCCTGCGCATCGACGCGGCCAGCGTGCGTTTCCTGAGCGACGAGGAGTCGCAGCGGCTGATGCGCTTCCGCCTGCTGCACGACTATCTCCAGGCCAAGACCCACGATATCGCCCAGGCCAACCAGACCATGGGCGAACTGGCCAGCGTGCCGGCCAACCGCCGCCGCCTGACCAACATCGGCACCCTGCGGGCCTATGCGCTGGCCTACCTGAAGCAGAATCCGGAGGTCCGCCAGGACATGGCGATGATGGTGCGCATGATGGAGCCCACCTCCGAGGGCATCCCGGTCGAGGTCTATTGCTTTACCGCGGTGACCGCCTGGGTGGAGTACGAGCGCATCCAGGGCGACATCTTCGACCATCTGCTGGCCATCCTGCCGGAACTGGGCCTGCGCCTGTACCAGCAGCCGTCCGGCGCCGACATCGGCGCGATGGGAAGCTATCTGCGCGAGGGCGCCTTGCAGGCGGCGCTGGCTTCCCCGGCCGAACGGGGGCTGACCGACGCCAAGATGCCGCGCTAGCGCGGCCCGGGGCGCATGAGATAATTTGGCCTGTTGCCGTCAATGGGCCCTAGCTGATGTCGAACCCGTTCTTCAACCTGTATTCCCACGGCTTCGCCCGGGTCGCGGTCGGCGTGCCCGAATGCCGGGTCGCGGACCCGGCGTTCAACGCCGCGCAGACCATTGCGCTGGCGCAGCAGGCCGCCCAGGGCGGCGCGGTGCTGGCGGCGTTTCCCGAGCTGGGCCTGTCCGCCTACACCTGCGACGACCTGTTCCACCAGAAGGCGCTGCTGGATGCCTGCGAAGCGGCGCTGGCCGAGGTGGTGGCGGCGACGGCCGAACTGGACATCGCCATCATCGTCGGCGCGCCGCTGCGCGTGGCCCACCAGTTGTTCAACTGCGCCGTCGTGGCCGCGGGCGGCCGGGTGCTGGGCGTGGTGCCCAAGACCTACCTGCCCAACTACGGCGAGTTCTATGAAGCGCGCCAGTTCAGCGCCGCCGACTGCGCCGCCGCGGCCGAGATCCGCCTGCTGGGCCAGACGGTGCCGTTCGGGTCCGAGCTGGTCTTCCAGATGGAGCAACTGCCGCTGTTCCAGTTCCACGTCGAGATCTGCGAGGACGTCTGGGTGCCCATCCCGCCGTCCTCGTTCGCGGCGCTGGCCGGCGCCACCGTGCTGGTGAACCTGTCGGCATCCAACATCGTGATCGGCAAGTCGGAATACCGCCACCAGCTTGTGGCGCAGCAATCGGCGCGCTGTCTGTCCGCCTATATGTACACCTCGGCCGGCCGGGGCGAATCCTCGACCGACATGGCCTGGGACGGCCAGGCGCTGATCTACGAAAACGGCGAATTGCTGGGCGAAACCGAACGGTTCCTGGGCCATTCGCACCTGCTTTTCTCGGACGTGGACCTCGAACGCCTGTCGCGCGAGCGCATGCGCCAGACCACCTTCGGGCAGTCCGTGCGGCGCCACCAGGACGAGGTCCGCAAGTTCCGCACCGTGCCGGTTCCCGTGCAGCCGCCGCTGGACGACGCCGAACTGCCGCTCGAACGCCGGGTGGCGCGGTTCCCCTACGTGCCGGCCGACCCGCGGCGCCGCGACGCCCGCTGCAAGGAGGTCTACAACATCCAGGTGCAGGCCCTGGTCCAGCGCCTGTCGGCCAGCGGCATGTCCAAGGTCGTCATCGGCATCTCCGGCGGGCTGGACTCCACCCATGCGCTGCTGGTCTGCGCCGAGGCCATGGATGCCCTGGACCTGCCGCGCGCCAACATCCTGGCGGTCACGATGCCGGGCTTCGCCACCAGCACCCGCACGCTGCAGCAGGCGCGCCGGCTGATGGCGGTGGTGGGCTGCACGGCTTCCGAGATCGACATCCGGCCCAGTTGCCAGCAGATGCTCAAGGACCTGGGCCATCCCTACGCGGACGGCAAGCCGGTCTACGACATCACCTTCGAGAACGTGCAGGCCGGCGAACGCACCAACCACCTGTTCCGCATCGCCAACTTCAACAACGCCATCGTCATCGGCACGGGCGACCTGAGCGAACTGGCGCTGGGCTGGTGCACCTACGGCGTGGGCGACCACATGTCGCACTACAGCGTCAACGCCAGCGTGCCCAAGACCCTGATCACGCACCTGGTGCGCTGGGTGGCCGAGTCCGGCCGCCTGGGCGACGAGGGGGCGGGGGTGCTGCTGGACGTGCTGGGCACCGACGTCAGCCCCGAACTGGTGCCGGGCGGCGCCGACGACAAGCCGGTCCAGAAGAGCGAAGACGCCATCGGCCCTTACGAATTGCAGGATTTCAACCTGTACTACACGCTGCGCTACGGCTTCGCGCCGACCAAGGTCGCCTTCCTGGCGCTGGCCGCCTGGCGCGACCGCGAGGCCGGCGCCTGGCCCGAGGGCGGGCACGTGGCCCGCAACCAGTACGATCTGGCCGCCATCAAGCGCAACCTGAAGATCTTCCTGGACCGGTTCTTCCGCCTCAGCCAGTTCAAGCGCACCTGCGTTCCGAACGCCCCGAAGGTGGGCTCGGGCGGTTCGCTGTCGCCGCGCGGCGATTGGCGCGCGCCCAGCGACTCCGAGTCGGCGGTGTGGATGCGCGACGCCGACCGCATTCCGGACGAATCCGCCTAGGCAGCCGGGTTTTCCCGCCGCGCGCAAACCCCGCTTTTTCCCGGCGCGGCCGGTGGTATTCTCTTATCCATCGCGCCTTTCCGCCATGCCGCGGCGGGCGCCGAAACAGATCGAAAAACCAGGAAGACCAACGTGAAACAAGTCACCGCCATCATCAAACCCTTCAAGCTCGACGAAGTCCGCGAAGCGCTGGCCGAAGTCGGCGTCAGCGGCCTGACCGTTACCGAAGTGAAGGGTTTCGGCCGCCAGAAAGGCCATACCGAGCTCTATCGCGGGGCCGAATACGTGGTGGACTTCCTGCCCAAGATCCGCGTCGAGGTCGTGCTGCCGGACAACCAGGTCGAAGCCGCCATCGAAGCCGTCGTCAAGGCCGCCCGCACCGGCAAGATCGGCGACGGCAAGATCTTCGTCACCCCCGTGGAGCAGGCCATCCGCATCCGCACCGGGGAAAGCGACGAAGAGGCGTTGTAGGCGCTTGTTTGCGCGGGGAGGGTGTCAGACACCCTTTGAACGGCGGCGCAAGCCCGCAGGCTGTCTCCCCAGGGTGTCTGACACCTGACCTGGCCCAGGGTGTCAGACACCTGAGTTATGCCAGGTGTCTGACACCCCTACGAGACGGCCGTCAAGCAGCCACGACGCTTCCCGGGTGTCTGACACCCACCCCTACCGTATTAGCTGATTCATCTCCAGGATCGGCATCATCACCGCCAGCACGATCAGCAGCACGAATCCCCCCATCAGCAGGATCAGCGCCGGTTCCAGCAGGGCCGTCATCGCCATGGCGCGCCGCTCCAGGTCGCGCGAGAGGTTCTGCGCGCCGCGGTCCAGCAGCTCGGGCAGGCGGCCGGTCTTCTCGCCGCTGGCGATCAGGTGCACGAGCAGCGACGGGAAGACCTTCTGCGCGCCCAATGACGCGGACAGCGCCGCGCCTTCGCGCACGCGCGCCGATGCGTTGTCCACTGCCTGCCGCAGCACGTCGTTGCCCAGGGTGCGGCGCGCCGCCTCCAGCGCCGTCAGCAGCGCCACGCCGCTGCCCGACAGGATCGCCAGCGTGGAGGCGAAGCGCGCCGCGTTCACACCCAGCACGAAGCGTCCGGCCAGGGGCAGCCGCAGCACGCGGGCATGCCAGGCGCGCCGGGCCGCGGGCGCCCTCAGCGCATAGCGCCACAGCGCGATCGCCGCGGCCAGCGCCGCGCCGGTGGCCGCGCCCCATTCGCGCACGTAGTCCGACAGCGACAGCATCATCCGGGTCAGCAGCGGCAGTTCCTGCTTGGCCTGGCTGAACGCCGACACCACCTGCGGCACCACGTAGCCCAGCAAGAAGATCACGATGACCACCGACACGCAGGCCACGACCGCGGGGTAGATGAAGGCGGTCATGACCTTGCTGCGCAGGGCATTGCGTTCCTCGATGTAGTCCGCCAGCTTTTCCATCACTTGCGCCAGGTTGCCCGATTCTTCGCCGGCGGCGATCAGCGCGCGGTAGATCTCCGGGAAATCGCGCGGCCTGGCGGCCAGCGCCACGGACAGCCGGTGGCCGGCGCGCACGTCGTCGCGCACGCCGCCCAGGCTGGCGGCGATGTGCTTTTTCTCGGCCTGTTCCAGCGTGGCGCTCAGGGCCGCGTCCAGCGGCAGGCTGGCGGCCAGCAGGCTGGCGAGCTGGCGCGTGATCCAGGCGAGGTCGGCATCCGACAGGCGGGCGCGCAGCGAGGCGCCCAGCCCTTCGGCGCGCGCCGCCGGCGAGGTCGACAGCGGCAGCAGGCCGCGGCCGCGCAACTGGTTGCGGGCGCCGCGCTCGGAGTCGGCGTCGATCGTGCCGCGCACGAGTTTTCCCAGCGCGTCGGCAGCTTCGTAACGAAAGGATGGCATGGTCGCAAATACAAGGGGCCGCGCGCGCGTCCGATCGCGCGAAAGCCCCGTATTCAAAGGGTTTCCAGGCCGTCACCTTGCCTTTGGATTATGACCGGAGTGTTGCACTGCCACCCCGTATACTCCGACGCGCTTTCACGTTTTTCCACCTGTTTCCACGTTCCAGGCACCTATCCCGTCATGCGTCACATCGCGCAATTCAGCCTTGCGGTTCTGCTTGCGGCAAGCCAACTCGGACCCGCGGCCAGCACGGCTTACGCACAACAGGCCGACAATCGGGTCAGCCTGAATTTCGTCGACACCGACATTCCCGCCGTGCTGCGCGCGCTGTCGCTGTTCACGCAGCGCAACTTCCTGGTGGATCCCCGCGTCAAGGGCAAGCTCACGCTGGTGTCGGACCGGCCGGTGGACAGCGGACAGGCGCTGGCCATGCTCACGGGCGCGCTGCGCCTGCAAGGCTTCGCCATCGTCGAGGTCGGCGGCGTGACGCGGGTGGTGCCCGAGGCCGACGCCAAGCTGCAGGGCAGCGCGGTGGTGGGGGAACCCCGGCCGCCGGTGCCGGTGTCGGCGTTCGCCAAGGGCGCCGGCGGCAGCGGCGAAATGCTGACGCGCGTGTTTCCGTTGAAGTACGAGAACGCGGCCAACCTCGTGCCGGTGCTGCGCCCCATGGTGCCGCCGAACAATCCCGTCAACGCCTATCCGGGCAACAACACGCTGGTCGTGACCGACTACGCGGACAATCTCGAACGGATCGCCGCGGTCATCGCGCGCATCGACGTGCCCAGTTCCATCGACACCGACGTGGTGCCGGTGCGTTCGGGCATCGCGTCCGACATCGCGGTCCTGGCCGCGCAACTGCTGGACACGCAAAGCAGCGATCCCACCCAGCGCATCGCGGTCGTCGCGGATCCGCGCAGCAACAGCGTGCTGGTGCGCGCGGGCAGTCCGGCCCGCACGCGCCTGGCCCGCGACCTGATCCTGAAGCTCGACGCGCAGCAGAACCGGGCGGGCAACCTGCACGTGGTGTACATGCGCAACGCCCAGGCCACGCGCATCGCCGAGGTGCTGGGCGGCCTGCTGGCGGGGCAGGCCAATTCCGCGCCCGGCGCGGGCGGCGGCGCGGGCGGAACCGCGGCGGCCCAGCCCGGCGCGCGCGCGCAGAACACGGTCGGCAACAACACGGCGCAGGCGGGCCTGGGCATGTCCGGCGGATCGGGCTCGGGCAAGGGCGGCCTGTCGGGCGACCAGGAACGCATCGCGCGCGACGACCCGGGCACGCAAGCGGTGTCGTATTCGGCCGGCGGCGCCACGATCCAGGCGGACCCCGCGACCAATTCGCTGATCATCTCGGCCCCCGAACCGCTGTACCGCAGCCTGCGCGAAGTGATCGACCAACTGGACCAGCGCCGCGCGCAAGTGCTGGTGGAAAGCCTGATCGTGGAAGTGAGCGAAGAGAAGGCCGCAGAATTCGGCATCCAGTGGATGACGGGCGCGGGCAACATCAACAGCGGCGGCACCAGCTTCATCGGCGGCACGAACCTGGGCGGCAGCGGCCTCACGGGCGCCGGCCCGGCCTCCATCGACGCCCTGGCCAACGGCCTGAGCCTGGGCGTGGTCAAGGGCACGGTCGACGTGCTGGGCAACGAAGTCATCAACCTGGGCGTGCTGGCCCGCGCCATGCAGAACACGGGCGAGGCCAACATCCTGTCCACGCCGAACCTGCTGACGCTGGACAACCAGTCGGCCAGCATCCTGGTGGGCAAGACCGTGCCTTTCGTGACGGGGCAGTACGTGACGTCGGGCAGCAACGGCAGCTCCAACCCCTTTCAGACGATCGAACGCGAGGACGTGGGCCTGAAGCTGAACATCCGCCCGCAGATTTCGGAAGGCGGCGCGGTCAAGCTGGACATCTACCAGGAAGTCAGCAGCATCGACGAAACCCGCTCTTCGCCGACGACCGGCATCGTGACCAACAAGCGCGCCATCGATACCAGCGTGCTGATCGACGACGGGCAGATCATCGTGCTGGGCGGGCTGCTGGAAGACAGTGTGTCGCTCAGCTCGGACAGCGTGCCGGGGCTGGGATCGATTCCCGTGCTGGGCGCGCTGTTCCGCTACGACACCCGCAAGCGCACCAAGACCAACCTGATGGTGTTCCTGCGGCCCTATGTGGTGCGCGACGCGCGCCGCAGCGCCAGCGTCACCATGGACCGCTACGACTACATGCGCCGCGCGCAGGCGGTCGCCCAGCCGGGCAAGCACTGGCTGCTGCCGGACCTGCAGGCGCCGATGCTGCCGCCGCCGGGGTCGGCGCCGTCGGTGTCCAACAACGCCTACGACATGCGGCCGGAACAACTGGCGGACACGATGCGCCGGCCGCCTCCGGCCACGGTGGAGTCCTTCGCGGTGCGGCAATATCCCGCGGCGGCGCGGGCCAGCGATCCGTCGCTGCCGATCCGCGTGAACCTGCCGCGGGGCGTGAGCGTGGCGGTGGATCCCGAGTCGCTCTACGGCGAGGCGGACCGCGGCAGCGCCACGCTACAGTTCGCGTCCGTCGATTCGCGCGCCGACGCGGACAGGATCGCGCAGCGGGTCCGGGCCAGCGGCCTGCAGGCCTACGTGCAACTGGGCCCCGGCGGCACGGGCTACGTGGTGCGCAGCCAGGTGGCCAAGGATCCCGGCACCATTTCGACCGCCACGGCGCTGCTGCGCGAGCTGGGCTACAAGAGCGAAGTGGTCTCGCAGCTATGAGCGCGCATCCCTTGCCCTACGCCTGGGCCCGCGCGCAGCGCGCGGTGCTGTCGCTGCGGGGCGGGGCGGCGCAACTGACCGTCAGCCCGCGCACGCCGGAATGGGCGGTCCGCGAGATCCGCCGGTGCCACGGCGACGTCGCGCTGGCCCAGGTGGACGACGAGGCGCTGGAAACCCTGCTGACCGCGGCCTACAGCCATTCCGAGGACGCCGCGTCGGTCATGGGGGTGGCCGAGAACGAGATCGACCTGGACCGCCTGCTGCAGGACATGCCCGAGGTCGCCGACCTGCTGGAAGCGCAGGACGACGCGCCCGTGATCCGCATGATCAACGCGCTGTTCGCGCAGGCGGCGCGCGACGGGGCCAGCGATATCCACATCGAACCGTTCGAGACGCATTCGGTGGTGCGCTACCGGGTGGACGGCACTTTGCGCGACGTGGTGTCGCCGCGCAAGGCGCTGCACGCGGCGCTGATCTCGCGCATCAAGATCATGGCGCACCTGGACATCGCCGAGAAACGCCTTCCGCAGGACGGCCGCATCGCCTTGCGGGTGGGCGGGCGGCCGATAGACGTGCGCGTGTCGACCCTGCCCACGGGGCATGGCGAACGCGCCGTGCTGCGCCTGCTGGACAAGGAGGCCGGGCGCCTGCAACTGGAGCGGCTGGGGATGGCGCCGGGCGTGCTCGAACGGCTGGACCGGCTGATCCGCCAGCCCCACGGCATCGTGCTGGTGACCGGGCCCACCGGCAGCGGCAAGACCACCACGCTCTACGCCGCGCTGAGCCGGCTGGACGCGGCCACCAGCAATATCCTGACGGTGGAAGATCCGATCGAGTACGACCTGCCCGGCATCGGCCAGACGCAGGTGAACGCCAAGATCGACATGAGCTTCGCGCTGGCGCTGCGCGCCATCCTGCGCCAGGATCCCGACGTGATCATGATCGGCGAGATCCGCGACCTGGAAACCGCGCAGATCGCCGTGCAGGCGTCCTTGACCGGCCACCTGGTGCTGGCCACCCTGCACACGAACGATTCGGTGTCCGCCGTGACGCGGCTGACCGACATGGGCGTGGAACCGTTTCTCCTGGCTTCGTCGCTGCTGGGGGTGCTGGCGCAGCGGCTGGTGCGCAAGCTGTGCCCCGAGTGCAAGCGGCCGGCCATGCAGGACGGCGCGCGCGTGTTCCATCCGGCGGGATGCGCGGCCTGCAACCACACGGGCTACAGCGGGCGTTCGGGCATCCATGAACTCTTCACCGTGGACGACGAGGCGCGCCGGCTGATCCATGAAGGCCGCGACGAGCGCGAATTGCGGCGCGCGGCCGCGGCGTCGGGCATGCGGACCATGCGCGAGGACGGGCAGCGCTGGGTGGACGGCGGACAGACCTCGCCCGAGGAAATCGTCCGCGTCACGCGCGACGCGTAGGCGCGGCGCCGGGCGCCTACGCGCCGAATTCCACGCTGTCGCCCGACCGCCGCCCCAGCATGGACATCAGGCCGTCCAGCGCGGCGCGGTCGGCTTCGCCGGCCGAACCGGCGTAGCTCGCACGGCCCTGGAAGCGCAGGCCGCGGCGGCCGACGCTGCCCTGGCCCGTCACGTCCAGAAGGCCGCTTTCCGTGCTCAGCGCCAGCGCGGCGCCCATCTTGCCGCCTTGCACGCGCAGCAGGTAGGTGCCCACCGGCGCGACCGGCGAGAGCGCAGTGCCGGCGTTGCGCCAGCGCAGCGCCGCCAGCGGGCCGGCGGGAAGCGCGGCGCCCAGGCGCAACGGCTGCCAGGCCAGCTCCAGCATGCCCTGCGGCGCCAGCGTGTTCCACGGCGCGCCCAGCGCGGCCAGCACGGAGGCGGGCGCGCGCAGGGACTGGGCCGACAGCGACACGCCATTCCAGGCCAGCCCCGCATGGAGCGGGCCTTGCAGCCAGGGATGCGAAATTTCCACGGCCAGCGCATCCCAGCGCCATCGCCACTGCACCGGCTGGGGCAGCACGCGGCGCGCGCCCGGCGGACCCAGCGCGATCCAGGCGCTGCCGCGCCACAGCGTGCCGCCGGCATCCGCCAGCGCGACCGGCGCGTCGGCGGGCAGCGCGGCCAGCAGCCAGCGCGCGGGCATGACGGCGACGCCCGCCGCGGCCGCGCAGACCATGCCCGCCAGCCACAGCGCGGCGTTCTTTCGGGAAAAGCGCGATCCGGCCATGTCAGTGCTTCTCCGCCGGCGGAGTCAACGTGACTTTGCCGTTGACCAGTCCCGGTAGCGGGCGCCCGTAGGCGTTGGCGGCGCGCGCCAGGTCGGCCTGCTGGACGGCCAGGCCCCAGTCGCGGGCCGCGCCGTCCAGCCAGCGCAGCAGCGCCGAAGCGGGCGCCTGGGCCAGGGTCAGCAGCACGCCCGGGCCTGTCTCGGGTTCGCCCAGCGTCCATTGCGCGGCGGGCAGCCCGGCGCGTTCGAGCGACGCGGCAAGTTCGGCGCGCGTGGGCATGGCGCCGGCGGGCGCGGCGGAGCGCCGCCGCAGGGCCGCGGCCTGCGCGCCCAGGTCCGCGACGATGGCGGCCTGCGCGCGCAGCGCCGGCAGTTCGGCCTGGAGCTTGCGCACCGTGTTCAGGGGCGGTTCGATCAGGACGCTGAACGCCAGCGCGCCGCCCAGCAACAGCGCCGCGCCGGCCAGCAGCCGCCGTTCGCGCGGCGCCAGCGCGCGGTAGCGCTGGCGGGCGCGGTCCAACGCGGGATCCAGGGGTTTGCGGACGGACAGCCAGGCCGCGTGCAGGCGTAGCGAGAGAGCATTCATGGTTGAGCGCGCGCGATGCGCCAGGTGTGGTCGGTGTCGGCGCGTTCCAGTTTCAGGCCCAGGGCGGAAGCCTGCTGGATCAGCGCGGGCGTTTCGGCGATGCGCTGTGATGGCTCGCCGGCGTCGGCCAGTTGCAGTGTGAGTGTCTGGCCGGTGTAGGCCAGGCGGGCGACCTTGTCGGCGGCGAAGGGCAGCGCCTGGGCCGCGGCCCGGGCCAGCGGCAGGAAGTCGGCGGCGCCGGCCGCGCCCCGGCTGGCCTGCAGCGCGTCCAGGCCCTGCTGCGCCTGGCGCGCCGGGTCCAGCACCACGGGCAGGTCGGGGAAGGCGGCCAGCACCTGCCGGCGCATGCCGTCGCGCAGCGCGTCCGCTTCGGACCGGAGCTGCGACGCGTAGAGATTCAGCCCGCCTATCCATACCGCGGCGGCGGCCGCGCCCCAGCGCCACGCGGGGCGCCAGCGCGAGGTCCGCGCGGGCGCCAGTTGGGGCATGGCCAGCGACCAGGAAGGCGAGGGCGCAAGCCAGCGCGGATCGGCCGGATCGCGCAAGGGCGTCCGGGTTTCGGGGCCGAGGGTCTGCGGCGCGATGAGGGCGTGGGCGCGCAGGCCGTGCGCGTTCAGCAGGCTCCAGGCGCGGCGCACGGGCTCCCGCGCCGCCCAGGCCAGCGGCACCGACCCGTCGGCGGCCCTTGGCCCGTGGCCGACCGCCAGGGCGTCCAGGCCGCTCAGCACCAGCGGCTCCAGCGCGCCCTGGACGGCGGCGGCGTAGCGGGCGCGGGCGACGGCGGGGATCTGCACGGTGGCCGCGATCACGTCCGACGGATGCAGCACGGCTTCGCAGGCGGCCTGCGGGTATGCGCGGCCCAGGGCGCGCAGCGTCAGTTCGCCCTGCCGCGCGCAGCGGCCGCGCCGGTCGAACCAGGCATGGGGCAGGGGAGAGTCCTCGCCGAATTCGGCGAGGACGGGCAGCGCGATCCGCAAGGTGTTCTTCAAGGGGTTTCTCTTGTCCATATTGTGTCGGGCGCGGCCGGCGGGGCGCTGCGCACCAGGGCCTGCATGGAGATCCGCGCGCGCTCGTAGGCGACGGTGCCGCTGGCGAGGAACCAGCCGCTGCTGGTGGCGACGGCGGGCGCGGCGGTCTTGATGCCCGCGCCGGCCAGGCGGTTGGCGAAGTCGCCGGCGTTGTTGAACCAGTTGCCGCGGTCGCGCTCGCCCGCCATCGACCGGGCCTGGCTGAGCGACAGCCCCGGCACCAGGGCCGCGATGACTTCGGCGGGCGCGGTGTTGACGTTGACCGGCGTGGCCACGGGCAGCACCGTCATCGTGCGGCGCAGTTCGTTGCGCGCCGGCGGATCCAGCGCCAGCAGCGCCGCGATCTCGTCCACGCCGCGGGGCAGCGGCGCGCGGGGGCCGGGGCCGGCCTCGGG
>NZ_UFQC01000040.1 GCF_900496975.1 Achromobacter veterisilvae | reverse complement strand
CGGGCGGCGGCGCCGCGGCGGCCGCCTGCGGCTGCAGGCCGGGCGACACCACCGTGCCGGCCTGGCCGCGCGCCTGGATGTAGCCCTCGGAGGCCAGCAGCGAATACGCGACCTCCACCGTGCCCCGCGCCACGCCGAGTTCCTTGGCCAGCGCCCGCGCGGACGGAACGCGGTCGCCGGGCTTGAGCGTGCCCTGGGCGATCGCGCCGCGAAACCGCTCATAGACCTGCCGGTACAAGGGGCGGTCGGCGCCGGCCGGGTCCAGGGAAGAAGGGCTGATCATGGCATAGTCCAAATTTCATTTTATGGCCCTTCAAATTATGTCATGCGCTGCCTACCATGGCATCCATGACACACGACACATCCCTGCGCCATATCGAGACCCCCGACGAACTGCGGGCCTGCCTGCCGCTGATGCGCGAATTGCGTCCCCACCTGGCGGACGAGGCCGACTTCATCGAGCGCGTCGGCCGCATGCGCCATGAACGCTACCGCCTGCTGGCCGCCATGGAGGCCGGCCAGGCCGTGGCGCTGGCCGGCTACCGGTTCCAGGAAAACCTGATCTACGGCCGCTTTCTCTACGTGGACGACCTGGTCGTCTCGCCCGCCCGCCGGGGCCATCACTGGGGCGCCCGGCTGCTGGAGGCCCTGGACGGCATCGCCCGCGACAGCGGCTGCGCCCAATTGGTGCTGGACACCGGCCTGGCCAACGCCCTGGCCCAGCGCTTCTATTTCCGATCCGGCCTGTTGACCAGCGCCATCCGATTCAGCAAGAAACCTGGAACTCCCGCCGTATGACCATCCTGCGCATCATCTGCAGCCCCCGGGGCCGCGCCTCCGAAAGCTATCGCCTGTCGCAACGCATCGTCGAGCGGATCGCCGGCGCGGCCGACGGGGCTGCGCCGTCCGTGACCGAACTGGACGCCACCGCCCTGCCCCACGTCGACCCCGACTACGCCGCCACCCTGAGCGCGCCGCAGGATCCGCCCGACGAGGTCCTGGGACGCGGCGCGCTGCGCCAATCCGCGGAATTGATCCGCTCGCTGCGCGACGCCAGCCACATCGTCATCGCCACGCCGATGCACAACTTCACGGTGCCGTCTTCCCTGAAGGCCTGGATCGATCACGTGGTGCGCGTGCGCCACACGTTCCGCATCACCGCCGAAGGCAAGCTGGGCAGCCTGTCCGACCGGCCGGTGTACGTCGCGATCTCGTCCGGCGGCGAGTTCTCGGAAAGCGGCGCGCAACGCCAGCCGGATTTCCTGACGCCCTATCTCCGGCATGTGCTGGGCACGATCGGGCTTGCGGACGTGACGTTCTTTTCCGTCCAGGGCACGGCCCGGGGCCCCGCGGCGCTGGAGGCGGCGCGAGCGAAGGCCGAGGCCGACATCGCGGCCCACGCGTTCGGCGCCCGCGCGATCGCGGCGTAGTGCGGGCGGGCCATTGCGGACTCACCAAGCCGGGCTCATCCCTATGGATACGACCGCCGCACAAGCGATCCCGGCCTTCCGGAGGATTTAATCGGGGCGCATTGACACTGCCGAATGACGGGCTCTACGCTTTTCGCGGACCGCCTTCGCCCTAGGGCTTGCGGCCTATTCCTTCATTCGGGCTTTCGTGCAGGAGCGCGCCATGACCTTGCGTAGACCGGGCTTACTCGCCGCCATCGCCTTGGCCTTGTATGCGCTGGCGCTGCCGCGCGCCGACGCCGCGTGCAGCGACAGGAAGATCCAGTCCATGGCCGACGACGGACGTTCGGTGAAAGCCATCGCCAAAGCCTGCAACATGCCCGCCGCCAAAGTGCGCGGCATCATCGGGAAAGATGACGGCGACCCGCCGCCGCCGGCCGCCCGTCCCCAGGGGGCCCCAAGGGCGGACAAGGCGGAACCGCCCGAGGCGGCCGGGAAGCTGCCCTCGGGCAGCGGCCTGGCCATGTGCGATTGCCAGGGCTCCGTGCCGTATGGCGCCAAGGCGTCCGAACTGCGCTGCCAGAGCGGCACGTCCATCGCCACTCCATGCGCGGGATATTGCCCGCCCAACGGCATCGCGCCCTGGCGGCGGATATGCAGTTGACCGGCGGCCGACGGCGGCGCTGCAAAGCCCCCCGCGCCGCGGTCAATCCGCCCGGGCGGCCTCTTGCCCGGCCAGGCTGGCGCGGACCTGGTCGATGCGCAGGCCGTCGCGCCGGGTCACTTCGAAGCGCCAGTCGCGCCAGGGAATCGTCTCGCCGGCTTCGGGGATCCGCCCGCCCGCGCGCAGCAGGCAGCCCGCCAGCGTGGCGTCCGGATAGTCGTCGGCCAGCGCCGGCGCGTCCAGCAGGCGCGCGGCCTCGCCCACCGCCAGGCGTCCGTCCAGCAGCCATGAGCCGTCCGACAACTGCAACGCCTCGGGCCGGTCCTCCTGGTGCTCGGGCAGGTCGCCCGCCACCGCCGTCAGCACGTCCATGGGCGTGACCAGGCCTTCGCACACGCCGTGCTCGTCCACCACGATCAGCATGTGGTCGCGGCAGGCGCGCAGTTCGTCCAGCACCTTGAGCACCGGCGTGGTCTCCATCACGTAGCGCGGTTCGCGCGCCAGCTCCACCAGGTCGATCGGGCCGGGGTTGCGCAGCAGCGGCAGCACGTCCTTGAAATGCAGCACGCCCAGCACGTTGGCCGGGTCGCGCGCGCACAGCGGCAGGCGCGAATGGCCGGTGCCGAACTTGCGCACGACGGTCTCGGGCGTATCGGCCACGTCCAGCCAGGCGATATCGCCGCGCGGCACCATGATGGACCGCACGTCGCGCGCGCCGATGGACAGCACGCGTTCGATCATGGTGCTTTCCTCGGGCGCGAACGCGGGCTCGCCGCCGGCGCCGTCGACCAGCGCGATCATCTCGTCCGCCTGTCCGCCGTCCTGCCCCGCGGGCCGGGCGCGCAACAGGCGCAGCACGGCTTGCGCCGCGCGCTGCCGGCGGCCCAGGGCATGGGTGCCGCGGGCGCGGTTGCGGCGCGCCAACTGGTTGAACAGTTCGATCAGGATCGAGAAACCGATGGCGGCATACAGGTAGCCCTTGGGCACGTGGAAGCCCAGGCCTTCGGCCACCAGGCTGAAGCCGATCATCAGCAGCAGGCCCAGGCACAGGATCACCACCGTCGGGTGGCGGGCCACGAAGCCCATCAGCGGACGGCTGGCCAGCATCATCACCGCCATCGCCAGCACCACCGCGATCATCATGATGCTCAGGTCCTGCACCATGCCCACGGCGGTGATCACGGAATCCAGCGAGAACACCGCGTCCAGCACCACGATCTGCAGGATCACCTGCCAGAACACCGCGTGCTGCGGCCGGTGGCCGGCGTCGTGCCCGGCGCCGCCCTCCACCCGTTCGTGCAGTTCCATCGTGCCCTTGAAAAGCAGGAACAGGCCGCCCAGGATCAGGATCAGGTCGCGGCCGGAGATCTCGGCGCTCAGCAGCGTGAAAAGGGGCTCGGTCAGGGTGACCACCCAGGCGATGCTGGCGAGCAGGCCCAGGCGCATGACCATCGCCAGCGTCAGGCCGATCATGCGGGCGCGGTTGCGCTGCGCGGGCGGCAGTTTGTCCGCCAGGATGGCGATGAACACCAGGTTGTCGATGCCCAGCACGATTTCAAGCACGACCAGGGTCGCCAGGCCCAGCCAGGCGGTGGGATCGGACATCCAATCGAAAATCATCAAGGTTCCACGGAAAGCGTGACGCGGCGCGACATGGCGCCGCCAGGATCGAAGGGGAAGGACGCGCGATGGGCGCAAGGCCTGCGGCACAGGCGCGCAAAGGCCCGCGGGGCGGCGCGCGGCGGAGCGCGGCAGCCCGGGCGCGGCAGGGCCGCCATGGACGGGAACGGATCGTGGGACAGGCTTGCGGCGGGCGCCGCGGCGATGCCGGGAGGGGGAGTCGGGCGCCGGCGCGGCGCCTTGTCAGAGGGAGGGTCGTCGGTCATAAATGGCGGACGGCGCCGGCTGCCGGGCAGCGTTGCGGCGGCGCATCCACCTTGCTCTCTTTCTTACTGGAACCTGAATACTACCTGAAACCTGGTTCGAACCGCGGGGAATGGCACGGAAAAATCCGGCTTTATCAGTGTTTACCCTGGCATTCGGCGAAGCCAGACGCTATACTGCCGCCACTTTCAACCCATCAAGAGATCAACGTGGACAACGACGGATGTAGTCGCAACACGACTGCAAGCGCCGCTTGACGCAGGATCCGCGGACCTGATCCGCGCCGGTCCTGCGCAAAGCCAGGAACCGGCACCCGGCCCCGATGCGTTCGGCATCCCGGCCCCCGCCCTCCCCCTACCGCTTACCGACGCGATACGCCGGCCTTGCCGCGCGCGTATCCCGCCGGCCCGGCGGCGCATGCATGTGGCTCCCCACCGTGCTCCCCCCTCAAGGAGACGATCATGCGCATCAAGCAATTCCTGCCTTACCGATTCACCATCGTGAGCCTCGGCGCCACCCTGAACGCGCTGCGCAAGCAGCTTTATTACGAACTGCGGGACCTGGACCTGCGCGTGGTGGAGGTGCGCGTGTCGCGGGCGGACGCCAGCCAACTGGCCTCCACGGTCGTCACGCTGCGCTGCGCGCCCGAGCAGCGCAAGCAACTGGGCGCCATCGCCCTGCGGCTGGGCCAGAGCCCCGACGTGCGGCGCGTGCACTGGCAGCACGAGTCCGGCGCCGACATCGCCGTGCTGCCGGCCTGAGCGAAACGGGGAGAAGACGATGAAGAACTTCGAGAACATCCAATTCCTCACCCTGGCCAATACGCTGGTCAGCCTGCTTACCGCCTTCGTGCTGGGCTCCATCGTGGGCATCGAACGCCAGTTCCGGCAGCGCACGGCCGGCCTGCGCACCAACGTGCTGGTGGCGGTGGGCGCGGCGATCTTCGTGGACATGGCGTTCCGGGTGGGCGGCGCGGACGGCGGCGCGCGCGTGATTTCCTACGTGGTGTCGGGCGTGGGCTTCCTGGGAGCGGGCGCCATCATGCGCGAAGGCGGCAGCATCCGCGGGCTGAACACCGCGGCCACGCTGTGGGGATCGGCCGCGATCGGCGCCTGCGCCGGCGCGTCGCTGATGCTGGAAGCCGTGGCGGCCACGGCGTTCGTGCTCGCGGCCAATACGTTGCTGCGGCCGGTCGTCAGCTACGTCAACCGCCAGCCGGTGGATGCGCAGACCACGGAAGTGACCACGGTCATCCACCTCATCGCGAAAATGGAAGACCGGCAGGCGGCCATGACCGTCCTGGAAGACGTGCTGGAATCCGAACAGTTGCCGCTGTCGGAACTGAAGATCGACCAGTTCGGCGAGAACGAAGTGGAGATCGAAGCGGCGCTGAGCGAAGCCTCGGTCGACGAGCTGGACCTGGACCGCGTGATCGCCGGCATCGCGGCCTCGCCCGCCGTGCGCACGGCATTCTGGGCGGCCCGCGCGGTATAAGGGCATAGCGGATCCCAGGGGGACGCCAGCAAGGAAAGGCTCTAGAATAGGCGCCGATCATGCGCCGTCCCCTGAGCTCCCTCGCCCGCAACGCCGCCAGCCTGTGGCTGGTGATGGCGCTGTTCGCGCTGAAGGCGATAGTGCCTCAGGGATTCATGCCCGCCACGCAGCAAGGCGGCGCACTGATACAGCTATGTTCGGCCGCGGGCCCGATCTGGGTCGCGGGCCCGAGCAAGCCCGGCGACGCGCCCGACGAACGCCATGCGGCGCAAGCCGCGAGCTGCCCGACGGGCATCGCGCTGGCCGCGGTGGCGCTGCCGCCTTCGCCGGTGCTGCTGACCGCGGCGGCGGCCGCCATGACCCATCCGCTGGCCGCGCGGGCGCCGCCCGTCCTGGCCCGGTCCTCCGCCTTCGGCGGGCCTCTTGGGGCCCGCGCCCCGCCTTCCCTCCCGGTATCGCGCTAGATCCCGGCCGCGCTTGCGGCTGCAATCCCCAGCTTACCGAGAGTACCCATGTCTTCTTCTTCCGCCGGGACGCGCCGCGTCCCGAAGCGGCGCGCGGCCGTCTGGACCGCGCTCGCCTTCACGCCCGTATTGGTTCCCGCGCACGCCCAGAACGCGCCCGTCGCCACCCTGCCCAGCATCTCCGTTTCGGGCGACGCGCCGCCCCTCACCCTGCTGGAGCCGACCGGCACCGGCACGCTGCTCGGCCTGACGCCCTTCGAGACGCCGGCCAGCATCGAAATCATCAGCAACGAGCAATTGCGCGAACGCGGCGCCGCGACCGTCACCGACGCGATCACCCAGGCCGCCGGGATCAGCGCCATGCGTCATCCCGGCAACGGCGGCTCGTCCCTGTCTTCGCGCGGCTTCACGGATTCCAATTCGGTCGCCCAGTTGTACGACGGCGTGCGCCAGTACGGCGGCGTCGGGCAGACGTTCATCTACGATCCGTGGGCCGTGGACCGCATCGAGGTGCTGCGCGGCCCGGCCTCGGTGCTGTATGGCGAAGGCGCCATCGGCGGCGTGGTCAACGTCATCCCCAAGAAGCCCACCCGCGGGCCCATCGAGAACGAGATCCAGGCAACCGTGGGCACGCACGACACCCAGCGCCTGGGCTTGGGCAGCGGCGGCGCGCTGGACGATAAATGGTCGTACCGGCTGGACGTCAGCGGCAACCACAGCGACACCGGCATCAGCCTGGGCGACTCGCGCGACGCCGCGGTCACCGCCGCGCTCAGGCTGGACGTGTCGCCCGAACTGAACTTCACGCTGACGCAGGCCTACGCCTGGCAGGAGCCCACCCGCTACTTCGGCACCCCGCTGATGGACGGCACGATGGACTACTCGCTGCGCAAGCAGAACTACAACGTGGCCGACAGCAAGATCATCTACCGCGACAGCCGGACCGAACTGAAGGCGGAATGGTCGCCCAATCCGGCCACCCAGGTCCGCAGCCGCGTGTACTACATCGGCAGCGACCGCGACTACCGCGATGCCGAGAACTACGCGTGGGTGCCCGGCGGCATGATCGAGCGCAGCGCCTACACCGATATCCGCCACGACCAGGAGCAGGCCGGGACCATCACCGACGCCACCTTCGACGGCCATCTGCTGGGGCTGGCGAACAAGGTCGCGGTCGGGTTCGAACTGAACCGCGCCTCGCTCAAGCACACCAACAATTCCCCCTACTCCGGGACGTCGTTGGTGGATCCCTACGACGTGGACCACGGGCGCTTCATCAACGTCGCGGGCACTACGCCGCGCTACCGCAACACCGCCACCCAGTACGCGCTGTTCGCCGAGGACCGGCTGATGCTGACCTCCGCCTGGTCCGTGCTGGGCGGCCTGCGGTACGACCACATCGACCTGAAGCGGCGCGACCTGGTCGCCGACCAGACCGCGTTCCGCACCACCTTCACCAACGTCGGCTGGCGGGTCGGCACGGTCTACGACGTGCTGCCCACGCTGTCCGTCTACGGCCAGTACGCGCAGGCCGCGGACCCCATCGGCAGCCTGCTGCTGCTGTCGCCCACCAACAAGGATTTCGAGCTGTCGGAGGGCAAGCAGGTGGAGGTCGGCGTCAAGCAGACGTTCTGGAACGGCAAGGGGCAATGGACGCTGGCGGCCTACCATATCCGCAAGAACAACCTGGTGACGCGCGATCCGAACGACCCGGCGCTGCGCATCCAGGTGGGCGAGCAATCCTCGCGCGGACTGGAAGCCACCCTGGGCGTGGAACTGTCGCCCGCGTGGCGCCTGGATCTCAACGCGGTGGCGCTGCGGGCGCGCTATGACGACTTCAACGAATCCGTCAACGGGGTCAGCGTATCGCGCAACGGCAACGTGCCCACGGACGTGCCCGAACGCGTGGCGAACGCCTGGATTAGCTGGAAGTTCGCGCCTCAGTGGACAGCCAGCGCGGGCCTGCGCTACGTGGGCAAGCGCTACGCGGACGCGGCCAACCGGCTGGAGATGGCGGGCTACACCACGACCAACCTGGCGCTGCAATGGGAACCCCGGCGCGACCTGAGCCTGGCCCTGCGCGCGTTCAATGTGTTCGACCGCCAGTACGCGGAAACCGCGTACTACAACCAGACGCAGTGGCTGTTGGGCGAAGGCCGCCGCGTGGAGCTGAGCGCGAACTACCGGTTCTGAGGCCCGGCTTCTCAGGCCGCCTGGCGCAAGGCGGCCGCGGCCGGGTCCCAGCGGCGGCCCGGCACGGCCGCCAGCAGCGCCTGGGTGTAGGGATGCGAAGGCTGGCCGAACACCTGCGCGCACGGCCCTTCTTCCACCACGCGGCCGTCCTTCATCACCGCGACGTCGTCGCAGACCTGCGCGGCCACGCGCAGATCGTGGGTGATGAACAGGATGGACAGGCCCAGTTGTTCGCGCAGCCGCGCCAGCAGGGCCAGCACCTGGGCCTGGACCGACACGTCCAGGGCGGACACCGGCTCGTCCGCGATCAGCACCTGCGGACGCATGGCCAGCGCCCGCGCCAGCCCGATCCGCTGGCGCTGGCCGCCCGAGAACTCGTGCGGATAGCGCCGCAGGGCATCGGGCGACAGGCCCACCAGTTCGAACAATTCGCGGGTGCGCGCCAGCGCTTCGGCCCGCGACGCGCCGTGCACGATGGGCCCGCGCGAGACGATCTCGCCCACGCGCTGGCGGGGATTCAAGGAGCCGTAGGGATCCTGGAACACCATCTGCACGCGCCTGGCGTGGGCGAGCCGCGCCGCGGCGCCCTTGAGCGCCAGGGGTTCGCCGTCCAGCGTGATGCCGCCCGCGTCGGGCAGTGCCAGGCCGAGCAAGGTCCGCGCCAGCGTGGACTTGCCGGATCCGCTTTCGCCGACGATGCCCAGGGTGGCGCCCTGGCGCAGGGTCAGCGTCACATCGTCCAGCGCGCGGGTTTCCCGGCCGGGGCGGCCCAGCCAGCCGCGCTTGCGGTAGGTCTTGGACAGACCCTGCGTGCGCAGGATGGCCGGCGCGCCGGCATCTGGCGCGGGTCGCGTGGCGCTGGCGGCCAGCGGCGGCACCGCGCCGATCAGGGCGCGCGTGTAGGGATGCCGGGGATGCTCCAGCACCTGCTGCGCCGTTCCGCTTTCCACCAGTTCGCCGCGCTGCATCACGGCGACGCGGTCGGCGATCTCGGCGACCACGCCGAAGTCATGGGTAATGAACAGCACGGCCGTGCCCTTGCGGCGCTGCAGGTCGTGGATCAGGTGCAGGATCTGCGCCTGCGTCGTGACGTCCAGCGCCGTGGTCGGTTCGTCGGCGATCAGCAGCGCGGGTTCCAGCGCCAGCGCCATGGCGATCATGGCGCGCTGGCGCTGCCCGCCGGACAGTTCGTGCGGGTACGCGCCCAGCGCCCGCGCCGGATCCGGCAGGCGCACCGATTCCAGCAGGTCCAGCGTGCGCCGCCGGATCTCGGCTCGCGGCAGGCGCGTATGCGTGCGGAAGACTTCGGCGATCTGGTCGCCGATCGTGCGCAAGGGGTTCAGCGCCGTCATCGGCTCCTGGAAGATCATGCCGATGCGCTTGCCCCGCAGGCGGCGCAGCGCGTCGGGCGGCAGCCGCAGCAGGTCCTGCCCCTCCCAGAGCACCTGTCCGGCGCTGGCGCGGACGCCCTGCGGCAGCAGCCCCAGGATCGCGCCGGCCGTCAGGGACTTGCCCGAGCCGCTTTCGCCCACCACGCACAGGATTTCGCCAGCGTGCGCCGACAGCGACAGGCCTTTGATCGCATGCGGCCTGTCGGCGCCCGGCGGCAGGTCCACGGTGAGATTGTCGATGCGCAGCAATTCGGCCATGAGCGTTCCGCAGGAAGGAAGCTGGGAATCATAGGCGCGGCCGCGCCGGCTTGGGAAATGCGCTTTTCGCATTTGCTCATGCGGATCCCGGCGGCGCGTTACGGCCGCTTACCCGCCGGGCACGCGGCTTGCTCCGCTGTCGGGATCGCCTTTCCCGGAGCCCCCATGGCCGCCTCGCATTACATCGACGCCACCACGCTGACCGTGCTGACGGTCAACACCCACAAGGGTTTTACCAGCTTCAACCGCCGCTTCATGCTGCATGAACTGCGCGATGCCCTGCGCGAGGCCGGCCCCGATATCGTCTTCCTGCAGGAGGTCCTGGGCGAACACCAGGGACACGCCGAGCGCCATCAGGCCTGGCCCCCGCTGTCACAGTACGAATTCCTGGCCGACACGCTGTGGACCGATTTCGCCTATGGCCGCAACGCCGTCTACCCCGCGGGCCACCATGGCAACGCCATCCTGTCGCGCTATCCCATCGAGCGCTATGAGAACCACGACGTCAGCATGGACGGCCACGAACGCCGCGGCGTGCTGCATTGCGTGCTGCGGCTGCCCGCGCTGCCCTCGCCCGTGCACGCGATCTGCGTGCATCTGGGGCTGCTGGAACGGCACCGGGGCCGGCAACTGGCCCGCCTGTGCGAACTGGTGGCCCACGGCGTGCCGGCCGGCGAGCCGCTGCTGATCGCCGGCGATTTCAACGATTGGCGGCTGCGCGCCGACGGCGCGATGCGCGACTGCGGCGCGCGCGAAGTGTTCACCTCGCGCCTCGGGCGGCCCGCGCGCACCTTTCCCGCGCGCTGGCCCCTGCTGCGGCTGGACCGCATCTATGTGCGCGGCGTCCGCGACTGGCAGCCGGTGCCGCTGGCCTCGCGCGTGTGGTCGCGCCTGTCCGACCACGTGCCGATCTGCGCGGAGATTGCGCTATGAACCTGTGCTGGCGCGAACACAACCGGTACACGCTGCTGGAAAACGGCACCGGCTACTTCCCCGCCGTGCTGGAGGCGATCGCCGGCGCGCGCGAGGAGGTGCTGGTCGAGACCTTCATCCTCTTCGACGACGCCGTGGGACAGGAGATCCAGCGCGCCTTGATCGCGGCGGCCCGTCGCGGCGTGAGCGTGGACCTGACGGTGGACGGCTACGGTTCCGACGAGCTGGGCGAGGCCTTCGTGGGCGCCATGACCGACAGCGGCATCCGCGTCCATGTCTTCGACCCGCGTCCGCGGTTCCTGGGCGTGCGCACCAATGTGTTCCGCCGCATGCACCGCAAGATCGTCGCCGTGGACCGCCGCCATGCCTTCGTGGGCGGCATCAATTTCTCGGCGGACCACCTGCCCGACTACGGCCCGGAGGCCAAGCAGGACTACGCCGTGCGGATCGAGGGCCCGCTGGCCGCGGACATCGCGGACTACGCGCGCGCCGCGCTGGCCGGCGGCCGGCCGCGGCGGCTGGGTCGGCGGCCGGCGCGCTGGGATCCGATGCCGGCGGGCGACGGCGGCGGCCGCCTGGTCGTGCGCGACAACGTGGAGCACCGGACCGATATCGAACGCTATTACCGGGCGGGCGTGCGGGCGGCCCGGCACGACGTGCTGATCGCCAACGCCTACTTCTTTCCCGGCTACCAACTGCTGCGCGACCTGGCCAACGCCGCCCGCCGGGGAGTGCGGGTCAGGCTCCTGTTGCAAGGCGAACCCGACGTGCTGGTCGCCCGGCTGGCGGCCTCCATGCTGTACGACTACCTGATCGACGCCGGCGTGGAAATCTACGAATACTGCAAGCGGCCGCTGCATGGCAAGGTCGCCTGCGTCGATGGCGATTGGGCGACGGTGGGCTCCAGCAACCTGGATCCGCTGAGCCTGGCCCTGAATCTGGAGGCCAATGTGGTGGCGCGCGACACCGGGCTGAACACCGCCCTGCGCCGGAGCCTGGACCGGCTCATCGAACAGGATTGCCGGCAGATCGCGCTGCCCCCGAACTCGACCCGGCGGCTGCGGCGCCTGTGGATCGGCGTCGTGGTGTTCCACTTCCTGCGGCGCTTCCCGGCTTGGGCGGGCAGCCTGCCCGCCCACAAACCCCGCCTGCAATCCCTGCCGATGGCGGCCGAAAGGGAGACGGCATGAGAGTGTTCCGATCCACGCTGACGCGGGCCCTGCGGCACCGCTGGCCCCGGCTCAAGCGGGCCCTCCCCGCGGTGGTCCTGATCGTGGTGGCGGGATTGCTGATCCACTTCGGCCGCGCCGTCGATTGGCCGCAGGTCTGGATCTCGATGCGCAGGATTCCGGCCGGCACCATCGCCCTGGCTTCCGGCCTCGTCGTGGCCGGGTACCTGGCCTACGGCGCCATGGACTTGCTGGCCAAGCGCTACACGCGCCACACCCTGCCCTGGCCCAAGACGCTGGGCGTGGCCATGATGAGCTACGCCCTGAACCTGAACCTGGGCGTGCTGGTCGGCGGACTGGGCGCGCGCCTGCGCCTGTACGCCCGACTGGGCTGCCGCAAGTCGGTCGCCACCCGGGTCGCGCTGTTCTCGGCCGCGTCGAACTGGATCGGCTACGGCTGGCTGGCCGGCGCCCTGTTCCTCATGGGGGCCGTGCCGGTTCCGCAAGGCTGGGGCATCGGCCCGAACGTGCTGCGCCTGCCCGGCGCGGCGCTGCTGGCGCTGGCCGCCGCCTACGTGGTCTTCTGCGCCCGGGCGCGCCGCCGGACCTGGACGTGGATGGGGCAGCACGCGGCCCTGCCGGGCGCCGGCATGGCCGTCGCCCAAAGCGCCGTGGCCGTCCTGTCGTGGGCCATCATGGGCGCCATCGTCTATGTGCTGCTGCAAGGCAAGGCGAGCTACCCGGCGGTGCTGGGCGTTCTGCTGTGCACCAGCTTCGCCGCCGTCATCATCCGCGTGCCGGGCGGGCTGGGCACCACCGAAGCGATCTTCGTGGCGGCGCTGGCGCCGCGGATCCCGGCCCACGAAGTGCTGGGCGCCGCGCTCGTCTACCGGGCACTCTACGCCTTCGCGCCCCTGTGCCTGGCGTTGCTGGCCTTTTCGCTGGCCGAACTGCGATTGCGGCGCGGGCGGCGCGCGGCGCCCGCGGCGGCGGCCCGCCCGGACCCGCCGGGCAAACCGGCCGAGGCGCCGTTCAGGGCTTCGGACTGAGCAGATCCGACAAGGCGTTCCCCAGCTCCTTCACAGCGCCCGTCACGCCTTCGGCCGCGCCCTCGGCGCCCACGCCGACGGCATGGGCGAATCCCTGGGCCACCTGCGCGGAAAAGCCCCGGGTCACCGAGAACTTCGGATTGTCCAGGTTGCCCGCCAGCGAGAAATCGAAACGCAGCGCGCCGGTATTGTCCTTGAGCGCGGCCAGCACCGCCTTGCGGGGCAGCGAGAACAGCGTGCCCTCCCCGCTGAACTTCAGGCCGTGCAAGGCCACGGCGCCCGAGGCGCGCAGTTCGCGGTGGGCGATGGCGGTCTTCATGTCCAGGTCCATCGTGCCCGCGGCGAGCGACCCCGCGCCATTGTCCGCCAGGTACGGCGCCGCGTGGCGGATGTCCATGTTGCGCACGCTGACCTTGATGTCCGCGTCCGTGCCGCCCACGACCAGCCAGCCCTCGGCGCGCACGGTGGCCTTTCCGCCACGCTGCGCGTCGATATCGCCGCTGAACTCCATGTCGCTGCGCTCGCCGTTCCCCGGAATGGCCACGGGGCGCAGGCGCGCCTGGACGCCGGTGAACGGAATCCGGTGCGGGGGCTTGGAAACCGCCGCGTCCTCGAACGTCAGGCGGCCGTCGCGCAGCGCCAGGTCATCGATCCGGATGGCCGCCGCGCGGCGCGCACCGCCTTCGCCGCGTTCGCCGGTGCGCAGCGCGGACTGCAAGGCGGGAGCGATGTTCATGCCGCCGTCCGCCTCGCGCACGACCGCGAAATCGAAGCCTTCGACGACCACGCGCCTGAACACGGCCTCCTGCCGGAGCAAGGCCGACCAGTCGGGTTCCAGCACGATGCGGCGCGCCCGCGCGTCCGCCATGCCGGGGCCGCCGGTCACCGCCACGTCCCGCAGCACCACCTGGGTGAATCCGACCCGCACGTCGGCCACCTGGCCGCGCGGGCCCAGCATGCTGGCGATGCGCTGCTCGGCGATGCGGACCGCGGCGAACGCCAGGACGGCAGCCACCGCGGCCAGCAGGACCACGACCGCCAGGGCGTTGCCCCAGGGCGACCGGCCGCCTCGCGAGACTGCGTTCATGCTCATCGAGCGCTCCCGAAATTAAGGTTGAGGCCGGTGCGCCGGACTCCGCTTCCGCGCAGCCTTGCGCCCGGCACAACCTGTGCATCGTCCTGGATCCGCCCCGGATCATCAATGGGCAAAAAGGATGAGGCGCGCCCGCCTTCAGCGGCGCCGGTGGTCGGACATCAGGCAGGCGCCGGCCAGCACGCCGATCAGCACCGCGCCAGCCATGCTCTTCCAGGCGTTCTGATGCACGTATTCATCGGCGGCCTGCGACGCGTCCCGGGCGCGGTCCCAGGCGGCCCGCTCCCAGCCCTTGGCCTGCTCGCGCGCGGCTTCCAGTTGCTGCTTGAGCCGGTCCCGGGCCGATTCTATCTCGGATCCGCCATAGCTGGCCGTGCTGCGCAAGAGCGCCTCGGTCCCGGATATCAGTTCCCGGACCGTACGCGCGGAACTGTCCGCCGGATGGAACACGTCGCGCAATCTTTCATGCTTGCTCATAGGGTCTCCTTGGAAAACTCCGCTTCCGGCTCCGCCCGGCGCGGTTGCGGGCAGCGTCCGCAAGCGGCGTGCCCGCCAGCCGGTCGATGCCCGGCGTCTGCTGCGGATCCAGGCCGGGCAAGGGGTTGGGCAGGCTGTCGGGCGGCCAGTGGCCGTGCTTGTCTGGCTTGCGGTCCGAGGGATCGGGCGGCTGCTGCTCGGCCGGGCTCTGGTCCGGGGCGGGACGGCCACCTTCTCCGGGCCGCGGCGGGGTGGGCGATGTGGGCTCTGCCATGATGGCCTCCTGAACGGTACGCAAAGCGAGGGAATGGCGCCGGCGGGCTCAGCCCGCCCACCATTGCTTGATCGTGGCGCGCAGCGCCGCGCCGCCCGCCGCCGCGTCTTCCTTGCGCAGCGCGCGGACATAGGCGCCGACCTGCTTGGCCGGTATGTGCGGCGGCAGCGGCGGCATTTCGGGGTCGGTCACCATCTCCAGCACCACGGGCCTGTCCGCCGCCCAGGCCCGGTCCCAGGCGGGGCCCACGTCGTCGGGCCTGTCGACGCGCATGCCTTCCAGGCCCAGCAGGCGGCCGTAGTCGGCGTAGGAAAACTCGGGCAGCCACTGCGAATCCGCGAAGCGCGGATCGCCGCCCATGACGCGCTGCTCCCAGGTCACCAGGTTGAGGTCGCCGTTGTTCAGCACCATGACGATCAGCCTGGGGTCCGCCCAGTCCTTCCAGCGGTGGGCGATGGTGATGAGTTCGTTGATGCCCAGCATCTGCATCGCGCCGTCGCCCACCAGGGCGACCACGGGCCGGTCCGGATAGGCCAGCTTGGCGGCCAGCGCATAAGGCACGCCGCAGCCCATCGTGGCCAGGCCGCCCGAGAGCGACGCCATCATGCCTTCGCGCAGGTCCACGTCCCGCGCGTACCAGTTCGCGGCGGAACCCGAATCGCAGGTGACGATGCATTGCGCGGGCAGCCGCTGCGACAGTTCCAGGAAGGCGCGCTGCGGGTTGAGCGGCCGGGCCTCGACCATCGCGCGCTCGCGCACGGTGCGGCGCCAGCGCGCCACCTGCTTTTCGATGCGCTCGCGCCAGCGGCGCGCCGTTTTCCGCTCCAGCATCGGGATCAGGGCCTGCAGGGTCAGCCGGCTGTCGCCGACCAGGCCCACTTCCACGGGGTAGCGCAGGCTGAGCTTGCGTCCGTCGCGGTCGATCTGCACCGCCCGCGCCTGGCCTTCGCGCGGCAGGAATTCCGAATACGGGAACGAGGTGCCCACCATCAGCAAGGTGTCGCACTCGTTCATCATGTCCCAACTGGGCTGCGTGCCCAGCAGGCCGATGCAGCCCGTCACGTACGGCAGGCCGTCGGGCACCGCCGCCTTGCCCAGCAAGGCCTTGGCCACGCCGGCGCCCAGCAGCTCGGCCGCCTGGCAGACCTCCGGCCCGGCCTCCAGGGCGCCCGCGCCCACCAGCATGGCGACCCGCTCCCCGCGGTTGAGGATGTCGGCCGCGTTGCGCAAGGCGGCCTCGCCGGGCACGCCGGCGTGCGAGGTCAGGCCGATGCCGGTGGGGACCATGCCGTGTTCGCGCGGCGGCGACTCCACGGCCGGCAAATCCTGCACGTCGTTTGGAAAAATGACGCAGGTGACGCCGCGCCGCTCCATGGCGATCCGCAAGGCGCGGTCGATCATGTGGCGGGCCTGCTCGGCGCTGGCCGCCATGTGCACGAAATCGTGCGCCACGTCCTTGAACAGGCTGATCAGGTCGACCTCCTGCTGGTAGTCGCCGCCCAGCGCGCTGCGGGCCTGCTGGCCGACCAGCGCCACCACCGGCTGGTGATCGAGCTTGGCGTCGTACAGGCCGTTGAGCAGATGGATCGCGCCGGGGCCCGAGGTCGCCAGGCAGACGCCGACCTGTCCCGTGAACTTGGCGTGCGCGCACGCCATGAACGCGGCGCTCTCTTCGTGGCGGGCCTGTATGAATTCCAGCGGCGCCTCCGTCCGGCCGAAGGCGCCGATCAGGCCGTTTATCCCGTCGCCGGGATAGCCGTAGACCCTTTTGACCCCCCACTGCGTGAGTCTTTCGAGGACGAAGTCCGACACAGTTTTCATACCCTTCTCCCAATGTGGACGGCGCAAGGCCATGGGAAAGGGACAGCAAGCCCCATGCCGGAGCCTGCGCGCGCCCGATCCGATACATAGGGAAACATCCCGGGCGCCGGTTGAACCCGGCGCCCCGGGCACGGCGCTTGCGCCTGAAACGGCTTCGGCGGACGCGTCGCTTTTTTCCGGCGCCTCGCAACTCACCGGGAGCAGGCATGGCGAAGATCAGAACCCTGATAGTGGCGGGCGAGGCGTTTCCCCTGGCCAAGACGGGCGGCCTGGGAGACGCCATCACGGGAATGGCGCGGGCGCTGGCGCAGGCCGGCATTCCGCTGACCGTGCTGCTGCCCGCCTACCGCGGCGTGCGGGCCCGCCTGAAGCGGGTCCGCGAGGTGGCTCCCCTGCACAATCTCCCCGGCGGCGACGCAAGGCTGGTCGCGGGGACCTGCCCGCAATCGGGGCTGGATTTCCTGCTGCTGGAGAACGACGCGCTCTACGATCGGGCCGGCATCTACCTGGACGAACAGGGCTGCGAGTACGGCGACAACGCGGTGCGCTACGCGGCCCTGGCGCACGCGGCGGCGCGCGTGGCCGGCGGCCTTCCGGGCATCGTCCGCCCCAACCTGGTGCACGCGCACGATTGGCACGCGGGGCTGGTGCCGCTGCTGCTGCGCGCCCAGGGCCTGCGCGATACCCGAAGCGTCATGACGATCCACAACCTGGCGTTCCAGGGCCAGTTTCCGCTGGAATGCGCGGCGGCGCTGGGCATTCCGGAACGCTGCCGCGGCAGCGACGGCGCCGCCGCCTGGGGCCGGCTGAACTTCCTGAAGGCGGGCATCCGCTACGCGGACCGCGTCACCACCGTCAGCCACACTTACGCCCGCGAGATCATGACGCCGGCCTTCGGCTGCGGCCTGGACGACCTGTTGCGCCAGCGCGCGGGGGACCTGCTGCCCATTCCCAACGGCATCGACGACATACTGTGGAACCCGGCCAGGGATCCGCAACTGGGCGCCCTGCGCTTCTCGGTCCGCGACCTGTCCAACAAGGCGCGTTGCAAGGCCGCCCTCCAGCATGAATACGGACTGGAAGCGGCACCGGGCACGGCGCTGATGGCCATGGGCAGCCGCCTGACCGAACAGAAGATGGCGGACGTGGCCGTGCAGGCCTTGCCCGAGGCGCTGGAACGCCATCCGGAATTGCAGGTCGCCATCCTGGGCCGGGGCGACCGGCGCCTGGAAGACGCGCTGCAAGCGCTGGCCCGGCGCTACCCGGGACGCTGCGCCGCCCACATCGGCTATGACGAAGCGGCCGCCCACCGTCTGCATGCCGGTTCCGACATCCTGCTGCACGCCAGCCGCTTCGAACCCTTCGGCCTGACGCCGCTGTACGCCATGCGCTACGGCGCGCTGCCCATCGGTTCGCGGGTCGGCGGCATGGCCGACACCATCGAGGATCCGGGGCCTCGCGCGCCGCTCTCCGCGATGGCGTCCGCCAACGGCCTGCTGTTCGACGGGGACAGCCCCGCGGCGATGTGCGAGGCAATCGCGCGCGCGGTGCATTTGCGCGAGCACGCCTTGCTGTGGCGGGCCATGCAGCGCAACGCGATGAGCGCCGATTTCAGTTGGCGCTCCGCCATCGGCCTGTATGCCAGCCTGTACCGGTCCCTGACCGGTCCCGACGCCCGCGACGCTGTTGCGGCGCGTGCCGACCGCGCCCTCGGCGCCGCCTTGGGCGCGCGGCAACAGTCCGGCAGCGCCATGCCGGCGCCCGTCTAGGGAGGGCTGCGGTGCTGCCGACCACGACCGCCGCCGTCTCCGTCCAGGCGCCCTTGCGCCTGTACCACGCGCGCGGCGGCGCGCCGGACCAGCCGCCCGCGGGCCCCGCGCTCTACGCCCGCCTGCGGCAACGCGGATTCAACGCCGTGCTGCTGCCGGCCCCCTGGCTGACAGGCCCCGACGGCGGCACGCGGGCGCCCCTGGACGCCGACCGCGCGCTCCAGGACGGGGCGCAGGTCCCCATCACGCAGTGGCTCTTACGCACCGCCGAGGAGTTGTCCGAGCATGGACTGGCGCTGTATGTGGATATTGTGCTGGACCGTTGCGCGCGCGGCGCGGTCCCCGGCACCGCCGGCCCGGGCTGGTACCTGCCCCCGCCGCAGGATCCCGCGCTCGACCCGCGCCAGCCGGCGGAAGCGCGCCTGGTTCAATTCCTGCCGGAAGGGCCCCTGCCGCCCGGCTTCCTGGCGGCCTGGACCGCGCGGCTGGAGCGTTGGGCCGGCCATGGCGCGACGGGCTTCGCCTTCCATGCGCCGCAATCCCTGCGGGGCGAGGACTGGGCCGCGCTGGCGACGACGCTGCGGCGCCATCACCCGGGCTTGCGGCTGCTGGCCTGGGCGGCCGGACTCGCGCCCGCGGCGCTGGCCGGCCTGCGCGACGCCGGTTTCGACGGCCTGTTCTCGTCCCTGCCCTGGTGGGACTTCAAGGCCAAATGGCTGGCCGACGAAGACGCCCGGCTGCGCGCCATCGGGCCCGTGATCGCCTCGCCGCCGGGTTCCGGCCTTGCCGGCCCCGGGCCGGGCGCTCGCGGCAGGCGCGCCCTCTGGGCCGCGGCGCTGTGCGCGGACGGCCTGATGCTGGACGATGAGGACGAGCGCGCGCTGCCCGACGTGGAGGCCGTCAACCGCTGGTTCGCCGACGCGCGCCTGCAAGGGCCGCTGCGCCTGGCGGGCGGCCGGGACGGCCGCTGCACGGTGCTGTTGCGCGGCACCGCCGAAGGCGCCACGGCGGCGCTCGCCATCAACCCCTCGGCCGGCGCCGAGGCCGAACTGGACTGGGACGCGCTGGCGCCGATGCTTCCCCCCGCCGATATCGTCCCGCTGGCGCCGCCGGTGGGCGACGCGCCGCCAGGCGAGGTCCTCGCTCCCGGGGACAGCGCCCTGTTCCTGCTCGAACCCACGCAGCCGGTGCGCGAACCGTCCCGGCGCCACCGCTCCCGCGCGGACGGCAGCGCGAGCCCGCGCATCGCGGTCGAGCGGGTCAGCCCCGCGGTGGACGGCGGCGCCTTCGCGGTCAAGTGCATTCCCCATGAACGCATCGCGGTCCAGGCGGACATCTACATGGACGGCCACGAACAGTTGGGAGCGGAATTGCGCTGGCGCGCGGCCGACGAAACGCGCTGGCGCGCCACGCCGCTGGTGCGAGGCGAAAACGACCGCTGGGAGGCCGCGTTCCGGCCGCGCCGCATCGGCGCCCACGAATTCATGGTGAGCGCCTGGCTGGACGCGTGGCAGACCTTCCGGCACGACCTCGAACTCAAGCACCAGGCCGGCCTCGATCTGCGCCTGGAAGTGCAGGAAGGCCTGCAACTGCTGCGCGATGCGCTGGCGCGCGCGGACGCGGCGTCCGCCGCCGACGCCGCGCCCGTGCGCGACGCGCTGGAGCGGCTCGGCGCGCCGGGCCCCGGCGAAGCCGAACCGCCGGCCGCGGAGCAGGTCGCGGTCCTGCTGGACGGAAAGCTCGCCCGCGCCATGCGCGCGCTCGACGACCGGCCGTTCGAGACCCTCGGCCCCCAGTCCTATCCGCTCTGGGTGGACCGCCGCCAGGCGTGCTTTTCAAGCTGGTACGAACTGTTCCCCCGTTCGCAGTCGCCGGAACCGGGGCGGCACGGCACCTTCGGCGACGTCATCGCGCGCCTGCCCGACGTGCGCGCCATGGGGTTCGACGTGCTCTACCTGCCGCCCATCCATCCCATCGGCCAGCGCAACCGCAAGGGACGCAACAATAGCCTGCGCGCCGAGCCGGACGACGTCGGCAGCCCCTACGCCATCGGCGGCGCCGACGGCGGGCACGACGCGGTCGAGCCGCGGCTGGGCAGCCTGGAGGATTTCCTGGGGCTGGTGGACGCGGCGCGCGGCCACGGCATGGAGGTGGCGCTGGATTTCGCGATCCAGTGCTCGCCGGATCATCCCTGGCTGTCGCAGCATCCGGACTGGTTCTCGTGGCGCCCGGACGGTTCCCTGCGCTATGCCGAGAACCCGCCCAAGAAGTACGAGGACATCGTCAACGTTGCGTTCTACGGCGCCCCGCCCCGGCACGCCCGCAGGCTGGCCCTGTGGCGCGCGCTGCGCGACGTGGTGCTGTTCTGGGCCGGCCACGGCGTGCGCATTTTCCGGGTCGACAATCCGCACACCAAGCCCCTGCCTTTCTGGCAATGGCTGATCGCGGACGTCCATGCCCTGTACCCGGACGCGATCTTCCTGTCCGAAGCCTTCACGCGGCCGAAGATGATGTACCGGCTGGCCAAGATCGGCTTCACGCAGTCCTACACCTATTTCACCTGGCGCAACGGCAAGGCGGAGCTTGCCGCGTACCTGCGGGAGGTCTCGTCGCCGCCCGCGGCGGACTTCTTCCGTCCGCATTTCTTCGTCAATACGCCCGACATCAACCCCTACTTCCTGCAGACGTCCGGGCGGCCCGGCTTTTTGATCCGCGCCGCCCTGGCCGCGCTGGGATCCGGGCTCTGGGGCGTCTACAGCGGGTTCGAGCTGTGCGAGGCCGCGCCCCTGCCTGGCAAGGAGGAATACCTGGACTCCGAGAAGTACGAATTGCGCCAGCGCGACTGGCACGCGCCGGGCAACATCCGCGCCGAGATCGCCCGCCTGAACCAGATCCGCCGCGCCAATCCCGCGCTGCAGAGCCATCGCGGCCTGACCGTCGCGGACAGCGGCAACGACCGCGTGCTGGCGTTCTACAAGAGCACGCCCGGCCACGGCAACGTCGTGCTGGCGGCCATCAGCCTGGACCCGTTCCAGCCCCAGGAGGCGCGCATCGAGGCTCCGCTCTGGCTGTTCGGCCAGCCAGACACCGGCGGGATCGCCGCCGAAGACCTGCTGGCCGAAAGCCGCGAGGACTGGCGGGGCAAGACCCGCGCCGTGACGCTGCACCCCGATCAACCCTATCGCGTGTGGCGCCTGTCGCTGCGCGGATGACAGCCCACTCTCTGCCATGATCAGCGAAACCCAGCCCCTCCAGGACGACGGCCTCTGGTACAAGGATGCGGTCATCTACCAGTTGCACGTCAAGTCCTTCTTCGACTCGAACGGCGACGGCGTCGGCGACCTGCCCGGCCTGGTATCCAAGCTGGACTACATCGCCAACCTGGGCGTCAACACGATCTGGCTGCTGCCCTTCTACCCGTCGCCGCGCCGCGACGACGGCTACGACATCGCCGACTACCGCGGCGTGCATCCCGACTACGGCACCGTGGCGGACGTGCGCAAGCTGATCCGGGCGGCCCATGCGCGCGGCCTGCGCGTCATCACCGAACTGGTGGTGAACCACACCTCGGACCAGCACCCCTGGTTCCAGCGCGCGCGCGCCGCGAAGCCCGGGTCGGCGGCGCGCAATTTCTATGTCTGGTCCGACAACGACAAGGCCTACGCCGACACGCGCGTCATCTTCTGCGACACCGAGTCATCGAACTGGACCTGGGACCCCGTCGCCAACGCCTATTTCTGGCACCGCTTCTATTCCCATCAGCCAGACCTGAACTACGACAATCCGCAGGTGCTGAAGGAAGTGCTGTCCGTCATGCGGTACTGGCTGGACATGGGCGTGGACGGGCTGCGCCTGGATGCCGTGCCCTATCTGGTGGAGCGCGAGGGCACCAACAACGAGAACCTGCCCGAGACGCACCAGGTGCTCAAGCAGATCCGGGCGGTGATCGACGCCGAGTATCCGCAGTGCCTGCTGCTGGCCGAGGCCAACCAATGGCCGGAGGACGCGCAGGAGTACTTCGGCGCGGGCGACGAATGCCACATGTCGTTCCACTTCCCGCTGATGCCGCGCATGTACATGGCGATCGCGCAGGAGGACCGCTTCCCGATCACCGACATCATCCGGCAGACGCCGGACATCCCGGCCTCGTGCCAATGGGCGATCTTCCTGCGCAACCACGACGAACTGACGCTGGAGATGGTGACCAGCCGCGAGCGCGACTACCTGTGGAACGTGTACGCGGCCGACCCGCGCGCCCGCATCAACCTGGGCATCCGCCGCCGGCTGGCCCCGCTGCTGGAGCGCGACCGCCGCCGCGTCGAACTGATGAACAGCCTGCTGCTGTCGATGCCCGGCACGCCGGTGCTTTACTACGGCGACGAACTGGGCATGGGCGACAACGTGCACCTGGGCGACCGGGACGGCGTGCGCACGCCGATGCAATGGTCGCCCGACCGCAACGGCGGGTTTTCGCGCGCGGATCCCGAGCGGCTGCCGCTGCCGGTGCTGATGGGGCCGCTGTACGGCTACGAGGCGGTCAACGTCGAGGCGCAGCAGCGCGATCCGCATTCGCTGCTGAACTGGACCCGCCGGCTGCTGGCCCAGCGCCGCCAGAGCCACGCGTTCGGACGCGGGGCGCTGCGCTTCATCTTCGCCGGCAACCGCAAAATCCTCGCCTACCTGCGGCAATGGCACGACACGACCATCCTGTGCGTGGCGAATCTTTCCAGCGCGGCGCAGCCGGTGGAGCTGCCGTTGCAGGAGTTCGCCGGCCGCGTGCCCGTCGAAATGCTGGGAGGCACGCCCTTCCCGGCCATCGGCGAACTGCCCTATCTGTTGACGCTGCCGCCCTATGCGTTCTACTGGATGGACCTGAGCGTGGACGCCGCGCCGCCGGACTGGCACGCCACCGCGCCCGCCCAGATGCCCGAGCTGGTCACGCTGGTGCTGCGCGCGCGCGGCGGCGCCGCGCTGACGGACGCCTCGCGCGAAACGCTGGAGCGCGAGATCCTGCCGCAGTACCTGGCGCGCCAGCGCTGGTATCCGGCCAGCGAGCCGCCCGCCCGCGCCCGCCTGGCCTACGCCACGCCGTTCCCGGACGCCGACGGCGAATACTACTGGGCCGAGGTCGAGCCCGAGGACGGCGTCAGCGGCCTGCGCGCGCAGGCGCCCTTCGTGCTGGCCTGGGATGAAGCCGCCGCCATCCAGTACACCATCGCCCGGGTCCGCCGCGGCGCCGAGGTCGGCCTGCTGGCCGACGCCTTCCTGCAGCCCGGCTTCGTGCGCGGCGTCCTGAAGGCGCTGCGGGCCGGCACGGAACTGGACGGCCGCGGCGTCGGCAAGCCCGGCGACAAGCCCGGCGTCATCCGCTTCCTGCCGGAAGAAGGACTGGCCGCCGTGGAGATCGCCGACGATGCCGAGTTGCAGTGGCTGACCGCCGAACAATCGAACAGTTCGGTCATCGCCGGCGGGCGGATCATCCTGAAACTGATACGCGCCGTGCGGGCCGGCGGGTCGCCCGAGGCGGAGATGACGCGCTACCTCACGCGCGCCGGCTACGCCAACGTCCCGGCGCTGCTGGGCGAAGTGCAGCGCGAGGACGCCGACGGCGTGATCCATACCCTGGCGATCGCCCACCGCTACGTCGCCAACGAAGGCGACGCGTGGAACTGGACGCTGGACACGCTCAAGCGGACCCTGGCCAATGCGCTGCTGGTCGGGCAGGATCCCGAGGAATTCGAACAAAGCCTGCAAGGCTACGCCGTCATGGCGGCGACGATAGGCGAACGCCTGGCCCAGATGCACGCGGTGCTGGCGCAGCCCACCGACGATCCCGCGTTCCGGCCGCGCCGCGCCACCCAGGCGGACGCCGACGCGCGAGCCCGCCACATCCAGCGCCTGCTGGACCGGGCGGAACAGGACCTGCGCGCGCGCTACGACAAACTCGAAGCCCCCTCCCGCGCCTGCGCCGAGTGGTACTTCGAGCACCGCGCCCGGCTGGCCGCGCGCGTGGCCGCCATGGCGCAGGCGGAATCCGGCGTCCTGTGCCTGCGCTCGCACGGCGACTTCCATCTGGGACAGGTGCTGGTGGCGCAGGCCGACGCCTACCTCATCGACTTCGAGGGGGAACCCGCCAGCGGCCTACGGGCGCGCCGCGCCCTGGCTTCGCCCTACCGCGACGTCGCCGGCATGCTGCGCTCGTTCGATTACGCGGCCGCGTCCATCGGCCGCGCGGACGCCATAGGCGGCGCCTCGACGGACGCGAACGCCGGCGCCGGAGAGACGCCGGGCGCGCCGGCCGGGGCGGCAACCGCCGAACTGCGCGACGCGCTGCTGGCGCGCTTCCGGTTGCGCGCGGCCGAGGCCTTCCTGCAGGGCTACCGCGACGCCCGTCCCTCGGCCCTGATTCCGCCCGAGGACCGGGAGGCGGACCTGCTGGCGCTGGCCCAAGTGGAGAAGGCTGCGTACGAGGTGAGCTACGAAGCGGCCCACCGTCCGGACTGGATCTCCATTCCCCTGTGCGCCCTGACCGAACTGGCGCGCAATCTGCTGTTGTCGGCCGCGATCGACGCGGAAGGAAAATCGCCATGAACCAGGACGCCCGGACCGACTCCGCCGGCGCGCTCGACGCCGCCACGCTGGCCGCGCTGGCCGCGGGCCTGCACCGGGATCCGTTCGCCGTCCTGGGACCGCACGAGGGATGGCTGCGCGTCTATGCGCCCGGAGCGCTGGGCGTGGCTGCGCTGGATCCCGACGGCGTCCGCGAGCCGCTGCGCGAACAGGCGCAGGGGCTGTATGTCGGCCAGGTGGCGCGGGCGCGTCCGGGCGACGGCGCCTCGTACCGGCTGGCCATCCAGTGGCCCGGCGCCGAACAGTTGACCGCGGACCCCTATGCCTTCGGCCCCCTGCTGGACGAGGCCACGCTGAACCAACTGGCCGAAGGCTCATGGCGCGCCGCGGACGAGGCGCTGGGCGCGCGGCTGGCCGAGATCGACGGCGTGGCCGGCCTGCGCTGCGCCGTATGGGCACCCAATGCCAGGCGCGTCGCCGTGGTGGGCGACTTCAACGGCTGGGACGCCCGCCGCCACGGCATGCGCCTGCGCCACCGCGCGGGCGTCTGGGAGATCTTCATTCCCGGCGTCCAGGCCGGCGAACGCTACAAGCTCGCCGTGACCGGCGCCGACGGCCGCCAGCAACTGAAGGCCGACCCCATGGCGCGGCGCAGCGAAGCGCCGCCCGCCACCGCGTCCGTCGTGGACGATCCCGCCCCGCACCCCTGGAAGGACAAGGCATGGATGCTAGAACGCCGCGAACGCCACTCTCCCGCCGCCCCGCTTTCCATCTACGAAGTGCACGCCGGCTCCTGGGCCGCGTCCGGCGAAGGCGCCTGCCTCTGGGACCGGCTGGCCGACAAGCTGCCCGCCTACGCGCGCGCCATGGGATTCAGCCATGTGGAACTCATGCCGGTCATGGAGTACCCGTTCGGCGGATCCTGGGGCTACCAGCCCCTGGGCATGTTCGCGCCCACCGCCCGATATGGGACGCCCGCCGCCTTCGCGCGCTTCGTCGACCGCTGCCACGGCGCCGGCATCGGCGTCATCCTGGACTGGGTGCCCGCGCACTTTCCCGATGACCCGCACGGTCTGGCCCGCTACGACGGCACCGCGCTGTACGAATACGAAGACCCGCGCGAAGGCTACCACCCGGACTGGCACACGCTGGTCTACAACCTGGGCCGCACCGAGGTCAAGGCGTTCATGATCGCCAGCGCGCTGCACTGGCTGCGCCGCTTCCACATCGACGGCCTGCGGGTGGACGCCGTGGCCTCCATGCTGTATCGCGACTACAGCCGCCAGCCCGGGCAATGGATCCCCAACCGCCATGGCGGCCGCGAGAACCTGGAGGCCGTGCAGTTCCTGCAGGAACTGAACGGCGCGGTGCGCGGCGAATTCCCCGACGCGATCATGGTGGCCGAGGAGTCCACCGCATGGCCGGGCGTGACCGCGCCGGTCGCCGACGGCGGGCTCGGCTTCCATTACAAGTGGAACATGGGCTGGATGCACGACACGCTGCGCTACCTGGCGCAGGACCCGGTGCACCGCAAGCATCACCACCACGACATCACTTTCGGCATGGTCTACGCATACAGCGAACGCTTCATCCTGCCGCTATCGCACGACGAGGTCGTGCACGGCAAGGGCTCGCTGCTGTCCAAGATGCCGGGCGACGCCGCGGCCCGGCTGGCCAATCTGCGCGCCTACCTGGGCTTCATGTGGGCGCACCCCGGCAAGAAGCTGCTCTTCATGGGCGGCGAACTGGCCCAGCCCGCCGAATGGAACCACGACGCCACGCTGGACTGGGACCTGCTCGACCGCCCCGGGCACCGCGGCATGCAGCGGCTGGTCGCGGACCTGAACGGCCTGTACCGCGGCCTGCCGGCCCTGCACGCGCTGGACGCCGATCCGGCGGGCTTCGCCTGGACCATTCTGGACGACGCCGACAACAGCGTGGTCGCGTTCGTCCGCCGCGGCGGCGGCCAGCATCTGCTCGCCGTTTCGAATTTCACGCCCGTCGTCCGCCACGGCTACCGCATCGGCGTTCCGCTGGCGGGCCGCTGGACCGAGAAACTGAACACCGACGCCATGGACTACGGCGGCGGCGGCCAGGGCAACCGGGGCGGCGCCGGCACGGACGATATGCCCGCCCACGGCCAGCCCCAGTCCCTGTCCCTGACCCTGCCGCCGCTGGCCACCCTATTCCTGCTGCATGAAGGCTGAACGCATATGGACCCCACTCAATTGACGCGCATCCACGCCGGCCAACCCTATCCCCTGGGCGCGGTCAGCGACGGCCTGGGCGTGAATTTCGCCGTGTTTTCCGCCAACGCCACGCGGATCGAACTCTGCCTGTTCGACGCCAGGGGCCGCAAGGAACTGCGCCGCTTCGACCTGCCGGAATGCACCGACGAGATCTGGCACGGATACCTGCCCGACGCGCACCCTGGGCTGGTCTACGGCTTGCGCGCCCACGGCCCGCACGATCCGCGCAACGGCCACCGCTTCAATCCGCACAAGCTGCTGCTGGACCCCTATGCCAAACAACTGACGGGCCCGCTGCACTGGAGCGACGCGCTGTTCGGCTACCGCATGAACCACGCCCGCGCCGACCTGAGCATCGACCGCCGCGACAGCGCGCCCGCCATGCCCAAGGCGATCGTGCCGGAGGAAACGCCTTTCAACTGGGGCAACAGCAGATCGCCGGCCACGCCCTGGAGCGACACCATCGTCTATGAAGTCCACTTGCGCGGCGCGTCCATGCTGCGCGAAGACCTGCGGCCGCCGCTGCGCGGCACCTGCTCGGCCCTGGCCGATCCGCGCTTCATCGAGCACCTGCAGCGGCTGGGCGTGACCGCCATCGAACTGCTGCCGGTCCACGCCTTCCTGCAGGACCGCTTCCTGACCGAACGCGGATTGCGCAATTACTGGGGCTACAGCACGCTTTCCTATTTCGCGCCGGAACCCGCCTACCTGCAGCAGAATCCGAACGAACTGCGCCAGGCGATCCGCCGGCTGCACGCCGCAGGCATCGAAGTCATCCTAGACGTCGTCTACAACCACACCTGCGAAGGCAACGAGATGGGGCCCACGCTGTCCTGGCGCGGGCTCGACAACGCCAGCTACTACCGCCTGGTGCCGGGCGAGGAACGCCACTACATCAACGACACCGGCTGCGGCAACACCGTCAATCTCTCGCACCCTCGCGTGCTGCAGATGGTCACGGACTCGCTGCGCTACTGGGCCGCTTCCTACGGCGTGGACGGTTTCCGCTTCGACCTCGGCGTCACGCTGGGGCGGGAAGGCACCGGCTACGATCCCGGTTCGGGCTTCTTCGACGCCGTCCTGCAGGACCCCGTGCTGGCCCGGCTGAAGCTGATTTCCGAACCCTGGGACATCGGGCCGGACGGCTACCAGTTGGGCAACCATCCGCCCGGCTTCGCGGAATGGAACGACAAGTTCCGCGACGGCGCGCGCCGCTACTGGCGCGGGGACGAGGGCATGCGCGGCGAGATGGCGGCCCGCCTGTGCGGATCGCGGGACCTGTTCGACCGCCGCCATCGCCGCCCCTGGGCCACGGTCAACTTCATCGCGTCCCATGACGGCTTCACGCTGGCCGACGTCGTCAGCTACGACGGCAGCCACAACGAGGCCAACGGCGAAGGCGGCAACGACGGCCACGGCGAGAACTACAGCCACAACTGGGGCGACGAAGGCCCCACGCAGGACCCGGCCATCCTGGAGACGCGGACGCTGGCGCAGCGCGCCCTGCTCGCCTGCGTGTTCCTGTCGGACGGCACGCCCATGCTGCTGGCCGGAGACGAATTCGGCAACAGCCAGGAAGGCAACAACAATGCCTATTGCCAGGACAACCCGGTGTCGTGGCTGGACTGGACCCAGGCCCAGGGCGACGCGGGCCGGGAACTGAGCCGCTACGCGGCCCGCCTGATCGCGCTGCGCCGCGCCCATCCCAGCGTGCGCGCGGCCCGCTACGGCGACGCGAACCGGGAAGTCTGTCCGGGCGTTGCCGCCATGGCCTGGTTCGACGCCGCCGGCTCGCCGATGGACGAGGCCGCCTGGGCCTCGGACCAGGAACGCGTGCTGGCCTTGCGCCGCGCCGCCCCGCGCGAAGACGGCAGCGCCGACGTCACCCTGCTGATGCTGAACCCGGGCGATGAGGCCGTTTCCTTCCAGTTGCCCGGGCCGGCCCTCGCCTGGATCCGCGAACTGGATTCGGCCACCCTGGCGCCGGCCGCCCCGCTGGCCGAATCCGCCGTCACCGTCGCCGCGCACAGCGTGCTGCTGCTGGCCGCGGCGCACGTGCCCGGAGGCGCGCCATGACCCAGGCCTGCTCCTTCGGCGCCGTTCCGCTGGCCAGCGGCGTCACGCGCTTTCGCCTGTGGGCGCCGTCCGCGCCCGACGGGCTGGCCCTGGAAGTCGAGGGCCACCCTCCCATCGCGATGCGCCCCGGCCCGGACGGGTTCGCGCAGGCCGACGTCGATTGCCCGCCGGGCGCCCGCTACCATTACCGGCTCGATGCCGAGACCGTCGCGCCCGATCCCGCCTCCCGGCTGCAGGACGGCGACGTGCACGGCGACAGCATCGTGGCCGCGCCGGACGCCTACCCGTGGCGCCACCCGGACTGGCCCGGCCGCCCCTGGGAGGAAAGCGTGGTCTATGAAACCCACGCCGGCCTGGAAGGCGGCTATGCGGGATTGGAGGCCCGGCTGCCCGAACTGGCGGCCCTGGGCATCACGCTGCTCGAACTCATGCCCATCGCCGATTTCCCGGGGCCGCGCAACTGGGGCTACGACGGCGTGCTGCCCTATGCGCCGGACACGGCCTACGGCACGCCCGACGAACTGAAGCGCCTGATCGACACCGCGCACGGACTGGGCATGGGCGTGATGCTGGACGTGGTCTACAACCATTTCGGTCCGGACGGCAACTATCTGCCGCGCTACGCGGCGCCTTTCTTCCGGCAGGACGTCCGCACGCCCTGGGGCGACGCCATCGACTTCCGCCAGGCGGCGGTCAGCCAGTTCTTCAAGGACAACGCGGTGTACTGGCTGACCGAATACCGCTTCGACGGCCTGCGGCTCGACGCCGTCCACGCGATCGCGGGACACGAATGGCTGCGCGAACTGGCGCGCGACGTGCGCGGACGCGTTCCGCCGGGGCGCCGCGTGCACCTGGTGCTGGAAAACGACGACAACCGCGCGAGCCTGCTGCAAGGCGACTACGACGCGCAATGGAACGACGACGCCCATCACGTGCTGCACGTCCTGCTGACCGGCGAGGCCCAGGGCTATTACGCCGACTACGCCGACCGGCCGGCGCAGGCGCTGGCGCGCTGCCTGGCCGAGGGCTGGCTGTACCAGGGCCAGCCCTCGCGGTATCGCGGCGGACAAGTCCGCGGCGAACCCAGCGGCGGACTGCCGCCCACCGCTTTCGTGCTGTTCCTGCAGAACCACGACCAGACGGGAAACCGCGCCCGCGGCGAACGCCTGGCCGCCCTGGTGGACGAGCCCGCCCGGCTGCGCGCCGCGGTGGCGCTGCAACTGCTGGCCCCGCAGATTCCGCTGATCTTCATGGGCGAAGAACGCGGTTCGCGCACGCCCTTCCTCTATTTCACCAGCCATGCCGACCCCGCCCTGGCCCAGGCGGTGCGCGACGGCCGGCGGCGCGAGTTCTCGGCCTTCGCGGCATTCTCCGGCGATGGCGCGCAAGCCCTCCCGCCCGACCCCAACGATCCCGCCACCTGCCTGGCGAGCCGGCCCCGCGCGGTCGGCGGCGACGCGCAGGCATGGATGCGCGACTATGCCGCCCTGCTGCAATTGCGCGCCCGTCTGATCGCGCCCAGGCTGGCCGGCGCGACCAGCCTGGGCGCCGCCGCCATCGGCGGACACGGCGTCTTCGCCCGCTGGCGGCTCGCGGACGGCGCGCGGCTGGCGGTCTACGCCAATCTCGGGCCGCAACGCCAGCCCGTGCCCGCCGCGTTGCGGGCGGGCGAGGACGTGTACGGCACGCTGCTGTTCGAGTCCCAGGCCGGCGGCCGCGACGCGCTGGCCTTGGGCGAGCTGTGCGGCGACACCGCCGTATGGCTGCTGGAGGAACCCGCATGAGCCCGGCCGGCGCGAACGATCCCGGCCTGCCGGAGCTGGCGGCCATGGCGGGCATCGCGGAATACTGGACCGACGCGCGCCGGCGTCCGCAGCGCGTCTCCGCCGATACCTTGCGGGCGCTGCTGACCAGCCTGGGCCTGCCCGCCGCCAGCGCGAGCGACGTCCGCGAGAGCGCGCAGCGCCTGGCCGAAGACGCCGCCCGGCTCCCGCCCCTGCTCGCGGCGCGCGGCGGCGCGTCCCTGGCGCTGCCGTCCTCCGCGCGCGGCCCCTGCCGGATCCATTGCGAATCGGGCCGCGTCGTCGAAGGCCGCGTCGTTCCGGCGCAAGCCGGCCCCGTCCTCGCCGTGCCCGACGAGCCCGGCTACCACGCGCTTTCCTTTGCCGGCGGCCAGACCGCCGTGCTGGCCGTCGCGCCCCGGCAGGCGCCCAGCCTCGCCGAATTGACCGGACAGCCCGATGCGCGCTGCTGGGGACTGTGCGCGCAGGTCTACAGCCTGAGACGGGGGCCCGGCGCCGGCGCCCTGGGCGCCGAAGACGACTTCGGGGATTTCGGCGCGCTGCGCGAGCTGGCCGTCCTGGCCGCCGAACATGGCGCGGACGCGCTGGCCATCAGCCCGGTGCATGCCATGTACGCCTCGCAGCCCGGCCGCTGCAGCCCCTACTCCCCGTCCAGCCGGCTGTTCCTGAATCCCCTGTATGCGAACCCGGCCGCGGTCCTGGGCGCGGCGGCGCTGCGCCGGGCCCAGGTCGAAGAACCCGGCGGCCCGGACGGCGCGGCCTGCATCGACTGGCCGCGCGCGGGCGCGCGGCGCCAGCGCCTGCTTCGCGCGCTGCACCGGCAGTTCCGCGCCTCGGCGCCCGCCGACCTGCGCCAGCGCTACGCCCGGTTCTGCGCCCAGCAGGGCCAGGCCCTGCGGGACCACGCCGTGTTCGAATCCCTGCATGCCGCGCGCGGCGCGCAGGCGCCCTGGACCCAATGGCCCGCGCAATGGCGCGACCCGGAGTCGGCCTGCGTCAGGCGCTATGCCCGCATGCACGCCATCGAGGTGGACTTCCACCAGTTCGCCCAGTGGCTCGCGGCCGAAAGCCTGGCCCTTGCGCACGCCGCGGGACGCGAGGCGGGAATGCGGGTGGGCCTGATCGCGGACCTGGCCGTGGGCGACAGCCCGGACGGCAGCCATGCCTGGGGACGCCAGGCGGACCTGTTGCCGCGCGTCGCGATCGGCGCGCCGCCCGACATCCACAATCCGCTGGGGCAGAATTGGGGCTTGACCGCTTTTTCGCCGCGCGCGCTCGCCGCCTCGGGATACGCCGCCTTCATCGACATGCTGCGCGCGACGCTGGCGCACGCGGGCGGCCTGCGCATCGACCACATCCTGGGCATGGCGCGGCTGTGGCTGGTGCCCGAAGGCGCGCCGCCGACCGAAGGCGCCTACCTGCGCTATCCGTTGCGGACCCTGCTTGCGCTGACGGCGCTGGAGGCGTGGCGCCACCGCGCGCTCGTCATCGGCGAGAACCTCGGCACGGTGCCCGACGGATTCGACCAGGAACTCGCGGACCACGGCGTCCTGGGCATGAACGTGCTGTGGTTCATGCGGCGGGCGCCGGACCCCGTGCCCGCCGATACCGCGGATCCGGCGCTCGGGCCACCCTCCGCCTTCGCCGCAGCGCGGGACTGGCCGCCCGGGTCCGCCGCCATGACGACCACGCACGACCTGCCCACGCTGCGCGGCTGGTGGACCGGCCGCGACATCGATTGGCGGGTCAAGCTCGGCCTGCTGGGCCCGGACGACAGCGAAGAGACGCTGCGGCGCGGCCGCGCGGCCGACCGCGTCCTGCTGTCGCAAGCCATGGGCGGTCCGGCCGCGGCGCCGCCCTCGGAACCGCCGCTGGCGGACCTGCTGCGCTTCGTGTCCGCCACGCCCTGCCCGCTGCTGCTGGTGCCGATGGAAGACCTGGCCGGCGCGCTGGACCAGCCGAACCTGCCCGGCACGATAGACGTGCACCCGAACTGGCGCCAGCGCCTGCCCCTGGACAACCCCGCCTGCTTTGCCGACCCGGCCGCGCGCCTGCGGCTGGACGCGATGCGCGGCGGCCGGGGCCGGCCATGAACCCATCGGGCGCCCCAAAGGGCGAATACCGGAATACGCGGCGGGAAGGCAGTGGAGCCGGCCCGCCCCGCGCCACGGCCCGGCTGCAACTGCATGCCGGTTTCACGCTGGACGACGCGCGCGACCGCGTGGACTACTACGCGGACCTGGGCGTCAGCCATCTCTATCTGTCGCCCATCACCCGCGCCCGGCCCGGCTCCACGCATGGCTACGACGTGATCGACCACGCCGCCGTCAATCCCGAACTGGGCGGCGAGCCCGCCTTGCGGCGCCTGGCGCAAGCGGCGCGGCGGCGCGGCCTGGGGCTGATCGCGGACATCGTCCCCAACCACATGGCCGCGCATCCGGCCAACCCGTGGTGGCGCGACGTGCTGGCGCTGGGCGAGGCCAGCGCCTACTCCCGGCACTTCGACATCGACTGGCAGACGCCCGACCCCGCGCTGCGGGGCAAGGTGCTGCTGCCGGTGCTGCCCGGCCCCTATGGCGATTGCCTGGCGCGCGGCGATCTCCGGCTGCGCCGCGACCCCGATAGCGGCGAACTCGAACTGGAAGCGCCGGGCGGACGCTATCCCGTCGCGCCGCCGTCGATACCGCGCGGGATCGAGCCGCGAGCGCTGGCGCGTCTTTACGATCCCGGCGAGGAAAGCGGCCGGGAGCGCCTGCACCGCCTGCTGGAGCGGCAACATTACCGGCTGGCCTGGTGGCGCACCGCGCCCGACCAGATCAACTGGCGCCGCTTCTTCGAGATCAGCGAGCTCGTGGGCGTGCGGGTCGAGGACGAAGCCGTCTTCGACGCGGTCCATGCGCTGATCCTGCGGCTGTACGCCGAAGGCATCCTGGACGGCCTGAGGATCGACCACATCGACGGACTGGCCGCGCCGGGCGCCTACCTGCGCCGCCTGAACCAGCGCCTGGCCCAGGCATGCGCCGGCCGTCCGCCCGCTTGCGCGCAGCCGCGGGCCTATCTGGTGGTGGAGAAGATCCTGGCGCCCGGCGAAGCGCCGGACCCGCGCTGGCACATCGACGGCACGACCGGCTACGACTTCATGGACCAGGCCGGCGCGCTGCTGCATGCGCCCGCCGCCGAAGCCCCCCTGCGCGCGTTCTGGCAGGCCCTGACCGGCGACATGCGCCAGCCGCGGGAACAGTTGGAGGCGGCCCGCCGGCGCATGCTTGCGCGGCATTTTCCGTCGGAACGGCTGGCGCTGGTGCGCAGCCTGGAGCGCATCGCGCGGCTGGACGGGCACACCCGCGACTGGAGCGCGAACGCCATCGACCGCGCGCTGTCCGCCATGCTGGCCGCTTTTCCCGTCTATCGCACCTATGCCGAGGACGGCGGGCGCGGCGAGGCCGACCGCCAGGTGTGCCGCGAGGCCTTGCGGCGCGCGGCGGTCTTGCTGGACGCCCGCCCCGGCACGGCGGACGCGGCGCTGCTCGCGCAAGTGGACCGATGGCTGGACGGCTCGGACGTGCCCGGGCTCGACGCGCCCGCCCGCGCCGAGCGCGACCAGGCGCTGCGCCGCTTCCAGCAATTGACGCCGCCCCTGGCCGCCAAGTCGCTGGAAGATACGCTGCTGTACCGCTACGGGCCGCTGTTGTCGCGCAACGAGGTCGGCGCCAGCGCCGACGCCTTCGCGCTGGCGCCGGCCGCCTTTCGCGCGCTGGTCGACGCGCGCGCCCGCGCGCATCCGCACGCCATGCTCGCCACCGCCACGCACGACCACAAGCGCGGCGAAGACGCCAGGGCCCGGCTGGCCGTCCTGAGCGAAATGCCGCAGCGATGGCGGGACACCGCGCAGCGCTGGATCCAGGCGCTGCCTGCCGGCGAGGCGCCCACGCTGGCCGACCGCTACCTGCTGGTGCAGACGCTGGTCGGAGCGTGGCCGGCCGACTGGGACGCGAGCCGCGGCGCGCAGCCCGGCGACGAGGCCGCGCATTGGCTGGAACGCGTCGCGCAATGGCAGTTGAAGGCCTTGCGCGAAGCGAAACTGCACACCTCCTGGACCGATCCGGATCCTGCCTACGAAGACGCGGCCCGGGGCGCGCTCGGCTTCCTGCTGGCCGATACGCGAGGCCGCGAACTGCTGGGCGAGATCGCCGGGTTCGCGTTCGAACTGGCGCCGGCGGGCCTGGTCAACAGCCTGACCCAGACGCTGCTGCGCAACACGCTGCCGGGCGTCCCGGACCTGTACCAGGGCACGGAGCTATGGGATTTCAGCCTGGTCGATCCCGACAACCGCCGTCCGGTCGATTATGCGCGGCGCGAATCGCTGCTGGCCGAGGCGCGCGGCGCCGCGCCCATCGACCTGTCGGAGTCCGCCTGGCGCGGCGGCTCGGTCAAGCTGACGCTGATCCAGCGGCTGCTGGCGGCCAGGGCGCGCCTGCCGGCGCTGTTCGCCCAGGGCGGATGCGCCGCCGTGCCGGCCGAAGGCCCGCGGGCGGAACAGGTGCTTGCCTGGCTGCGCCAGCACGAGGGCCAGAATGCCCTGATCGTCGCGCCGCACCTGTGCGCGCTGCGGCTGGACGGCTATGCCCGCGGCCGGTCCGCGCAGGCGCGCGGCCATTGGGCGGACACGGCGCTGCGGCTGCCCCCGGCGGCGGCCGGCGGCGCCTGGCACGACGCGCTGGACGGCCGCCGGCTGAGGCCGCTGGCCGACGGCCGCCTGCCGCTGGCCGAGATCCTGCGCGACATGCCCGTCGCGCTGTGCCTGTCCGTCCGGAACTGACCGCCCGGATTGCCGGTCCGCCCGGCATGCAAAAGGCCCTGCCCGCGTCCCGGAGCGGGCGCGGACAGGGCCGGCAAAACCGCGGTCCCGCCACGGGCCGGGAACGCGGTCCAGGGCGTCAGCGCGGCATCTTGCTTTGCTGCCCCGGCGCATGGCCTTGCTGCTGGCGATCCTTGTCGACCTGCTGGCCAGGCTGGCCGGATTGTTGCCCCGGCTGCTTGCGGTCCTTGGGATCCTCCTGGGCCTGCTGTTTCTGGGGCTGCTTCTGCTGATCGGGCTGGTTCTGAGTGGACATTGCAAATCTCCTGGTAAGCGGACACACTCCGCTGGACTACCAAGAGCAACCCGCGTGCCCAAACCCGCGCCGGGCAATGGCCGGCGGCACGGATGTGGGGACGGAGGAGATCGCGGGCGGAATCGGTAAAGGCCGGATCCGCCCGGTAAATTCTGCGCTGCCGCCGCCGCCCTACTGGGCGGTCACGTGGCGGGCGCGGCGCGCCGGGGCGGCATCCTGCTTGACGTCTTCGTACACGTCCAGCCACGACGAGGCATACGGCGTGGGCGCGGCCATGGCGTCGCCGCGGTCGCGCTGCGTGCGCAGGCGCATCATCAGCTCGTCCAGCGGCATCGGGCGGCCCAGCGCGAAACCTTGTCCGTAGCGGCAGCCCGCGGCGCGCAGCGCGGGAATGTCCGCCATGTTCTCGACCCCTTCCGCCACTACGCGGCGGCCGAGCCGGTTCGCCAGTTCGGCGGCGGTGCGCAGCACTTCGAACGCCACGGCGCTGCGGCGCATGCGGGTGACGAAGTACTGGTCGATCTTCACTTCGGACAATGGAATGGCGGACAGCAGTTTCAAGGATGCGTGCCCGGTGCCGAAATCGTCCAGGCTGACCTCGCAGCCGGCGTTCTCCAGTTTCAGGAGCGAGGCCCGCAGCACGTCCAGTTCGCGGATGGGCTGGTCCTCGGTCAGTTCCACGCGCACCAGGGACGCCGGCAATTCCGCGGCGTGGATGCGCCCGAGCAGGAAGTCCACCGCGCGTTCGTCCGACAGCGTGGACGCGGGCGCGTTGATGGCGACGGGCACCGCGATGCCGGCGCGCCGCAAGCCGAGCAGCATGTCGATCACCCGCAGGCAGACGCGTTCGAAAAGGATGCTGTCCAGGCCCAGCCGGTTGACGGCGGGGATGAATTCGCCGGGCATGATGATGCCCAGCCGGGGATGCTGCCAGCGCGCCAGCGCCTCGGCGGATACGATCCTGCCGGTCAGCAGGTCCACCTGCGGCTGCAACAGCATGCGCAGGCCATCCTTGCCTGTAATCATGGCGGCGATCTCGTCGTCGCTTGCCACCGAGCTTGCGGAAGCCTCGTGATTCGACATCATGCCGACCCTCCTTGAGCGCCTCTGGGCAGAGCCTGCGCTGTCCGGGCGCAGAAAAGGCACATTGGACGTGAGCATTCCCAGCTATAAGGTTTTTTGTATGCGATTTCGCGCAATTGTTCCAGGCAAATTTGCGGGTTTGACGCGGTAAAGTCACACAGATGTAACCATGCGTATTGGCCCCCGCGCAACAGGGGAATATCCGGCCCCGTGGACGGACCGCATCGCGACGTCTTGTCGACATGGTAGGGTTTGCGTCTTCCGCCCGCCGGGCGCTTTTCTGCCGTTCTCTTTCCGCGTGACGAATCTGCTTTCCCGCTGGCGCGCCTCCGCGCGCCACGTCCTGTGGCTGGACGCCCTGCAAGCCGCCGCCATCAGCGCGGCGCCGGTCATCCTGGCGGCGCTGGCGCACGAGCCCCGCCTGGGCTGGACCGCCATCGCCGCGTTCTGGGCCTGCTTCGGCGATCCCGGCGGGCCGCTGCGCCAGCGCGCCGGCGCCATGCTCGCGCTGGGCCTGATCGGCGCGCTCTTCTGCTTCCTGGCCAGCGCCAGCGCCGGTCATCTTTGGTTGCTATTGCCCCTGACCTTTCTGTGCTGCACTTTCGGCGGCCTGTTGCGCGTGCTGGGGCCGGCCGCCGCCATCGTCGGCACCTTGCTGTCGGCCGGCTTCGTCGTCGCGGCCGAACTTCCCGCGCCCACGCTCGCGGACAGCCTGTCCTATACCCTGTTCTTCCTCGCGGGCGCGGTCTGGGCCATCCTGATGACGGCCCTGGTCTGGCGGCGCCGCCCCTGGAAGGACGCGACGCTCGCCGTCGCGCATTGCTACCGGGGCCTGGCGGACTTCGCCGCGGCGCTGGCCCATCTGTACTCGGGCCTTGCGCCCGCCGCCGGCCCCCAGGCCTGGAGCGCCGTCACGCGGCCGCGGCGCAGCGCCCAGCGCGCCGCCCTGGAAGCCGCCCGGGCGCGCATCCGCGAAGTGCAGGACAGCCGCCCTTCCCGCCGCGCCCGCGCGCACCAGTTGCTGTACCTGCTGGACAGCGCGGAAGACAGCTTCATCGCCCTGGTGGCGGCGGCCGACCTGCTGGAATCGAACGCGCCGCGCTGGCTCGGCCGCGGCGCGGGCGCGCATCTGTCGCAAGCGCTGCACCGCTATGCCGCCGTGTGCAACGCCATCGCCAGCACGTCCGACGTCAACGATGCCCGCCAGGCCGAATGCCTGCGCGAACGCCTGGCGCACTACGGCGCGGGCCTGCGCGAACTGCGCGGCAGCGCCCTGGCCCACGCGCCCGACCTCGCCAGCATGGCCCCGGTGCTGGACCGCCTGCAGCAGACCGCGCAGTCCGTCGCGCAATCGTTGTTCGACCATGGCGGCGCGCCCGCCGCGCCCGCCCGCGACCGCCTGGCGGAAAACCGCGCGCGCGGCGCCTGGCGCAGCCTGCGCCAGAACCTGCGCTTCGAGTCCGACGCCTTCCGCCACGCCTTGCGGGTGGGCGTCGGCGCCACCATCGCCGTCGCGCTGTCGAAGACCTTTGCCGTCAACCACGGCTACTGGATGTCCCTGACGCTGGTCTTCATCCTGCAACCCTACTTCGCCACCACCTGGCAGCGCACCCTGGAGCGCGTCGCCGGCAGCGTGGCCGGCGCCATCGGCGCGTCCCTGCTGGGCCTGTTGCTCAGCACGCCCTTGTCCGTGGCGCTGGCGGTGCTGCCGATCGCCCTGGGCACCTTCGCCGCCCGCACCATCCACTATGCGCTGTTCACCTTCTTCCTGACGTCCCAGTTCGTGCTGGTCAGCCACATCCAGCAGCCGGAGATCTACGAGCCCACGCTGGCCGCGCTGCGCGCCTTCAACAGCGTGCTGGGCGGCATCCTGGCGCTGCTGGTGGGCGTTCTGGTCTGGCCCGAGAAAGAGCCCCGCCAACTGGCCGGGGCGCTGGCGCGCGCGCTGGAGCGCCACGCCGACTATGCGCGGGCCCTGATCCTGCGCAAGGCCGGCGGCGGCGCGGCCCAGGACGTCGTGGCGCTGCGCCGCGAGGCCTGCCTGTCGGCCGACAACGCCGAGGCGTCCCTCCAGCGGCTGCAACAGAATCCGGTGCACCGGGACCGCAACGTCGATACGGCGGTCGGCCTGCTCAACGCCATGCGGCGCATCACCGCGGCCGGCACGGTGCTGGAGATCCAGCCGCCGCTGTCCGCGGACACGCCCGAGGCGGCCGCGCTGCGCGACTACGGGCAGGTCTTGGCGGGCGCGCTGCATCCGCGGGCGCCGACGCCCGCGCCCGGCCCGCGCCAACTGGCGCTGCCCGCGGCCATCGGCCAGGCCAGCCCCGACCTGGCCGGCCCCCTGGACCGCATCGCGCAGCAGGCGCGCCAGATCCGGCAACTGCGCGAGCGCGTGGAACGCGCGCCGCCCGCGCAATAAGCCCCGCGTTTGCGCCGTGTCCGGGAAACTGGCGGGCGCTTGACGCGAATCAATAGCCATCCTTGGCGGACGCGCAACCATATGGGTATCGGACGTTAAACCAAGGAGGCCTCCATGTATCGTCGCATTTCCGTCCACCTCGACCACGGGTTCGATTGCAAGCGCCGCACCGACGCCGCGCTGGTCCTGGCCAAGCGCCACAAGGCCGAACTGGTCGGCATCTACGCCAACGCCGCGCCGCCGCAGTACTACTACGGCGAATCCGTGCTGATGTCCCGCGCCACTTCCGTCATGAAGGAATTGCAGACGCAAAGCCGCGACGCGGTGCAGACCGGCTTCCTCGCGGCCGCGGCGGCGGCCGACGTGCCGGCCGTGGTGCGCGCGGGCGATTCCTCGCCCAGCGCGACCGTCGCCCTGCTGGGGCGCACCAGCGACCTGATCATCGTCAGCCAGGAAAACCGCCAGGACGTCGAGGCCGCCCACGAAATCGAGTTCGTCGAACAAACGCTGCTGACGGCCGGCCGCCCGGTGCTGGCGCTGCCGTCCAGCGGGGACTTCCCCGTCATCGGCGACCGCGTGCTGTGCTGCTGGGACGGCAGCCGCGAAGCCGCCCGCGCGCTGGCCGACGCCGCGCCCATCCTGCGGCTGGCCTCGAGCATGATCGTGCTGACCATGGACGAAGGCGAATCCAACGGCAAGGCCGAGGCGCCCTTCGAAGACCTGGTCACCTACTGCGTGGCCCAGGGCATGCCGGCCCCCGAGCACGTGCAGCGCGACATCAAGGGCGTCGGCGTGGGCAGCACCATCCTGAATGCCGCCGCGGACTACAGCGCGGACCTGCTCGTCATGGGCGCGTACGGCCACAGCAAGTTCCGCCAGTGGGCGCTGGGCGGCGCCACCGCGTCCATCCTGAAGAGCATGACCGTCCCGGTCATGTTCTCCCACTAGCGATCAGGCCGCCGCGCTCCGGGCGGCGCCCGCCGCCACCGGCGTCAGCACCGGCCTGCCGGCGAAATGCGCGCCGGCATTGTCCAGGAACAGCGCGACGGTGGCGTCCACGGCTTCCGGGGAACGGCCCGCGCTGTGCGGGGTCAGCACCACGTTGTCGAGCTGCCTGAGCGCTTCCGGAATGGACGGTTCGCCGTCCACCACGTCCAGCCCGGCGCCGGCTATGCGGCCTTCGGCCAGCGCCGCGATCAGGGCCTGCGTGTCGACCACGCTGCCGCGCGCAATATTTACCAGGTAGCCGCCGGGCCCCAGCGCTTCCAGCACCTCGGCGTCCACCAGATGCCGCGTGGCCGCGCCGCCCGGCGTGGCCACCACCAGGAAATCCGACGCGGCCGCCAGCGCCCGGGGGCTGTCGAAATAGGCGTAGCCGGTTTCGGGCCGGGCGCGCCGGCTGAAATAGCCCACCGGCATGCCGAAGCCGTTGGCGCCGCGCCTGGCGATCTCCAGGCCGATGGTGCCCAGGCCCAGGATGCCCAGGCGCTTGCCCGTGACCTGCGGCCCCATGAAACCATTCCAGTGGCCCTGGCGCACCCACGCGTCGGCCTGCGGCAGGCGGCGCGCGGCGCCCAGCAGCAGCGCCATCGCGTGGTCCGCCACCGATACCGCGTTGGCGCCGGGGCCGTTGGTCACCACGATGCCGCGCGCGGCCGCCGCGGCGAGATCGATGTTCTCGTACCCCACGCCCAGCGAACAGACCATCTCCAGCCTGGGCAGCGCCGCCATCTCGTCGGCGTGAAAGCCGGTGGCGCCGCGCGTGAGCACGATGCGGATCTCGCCGGCGTGCTCGCGGATCGCGCGGGCCCGCGATTCGGCGGTCGGCGCGTAAAGGGCGCGGAAACCGCGCGACTCGAAAACAGGCAGGTAGTCCTGCACGCTTTCGATCAGGACTAGCAGGGGTATGGTCATGTCGGGAATGCCGCGGATGGCGAGGCTTTGCGCGAAAACCCGGGCATCTTACGCCTCGCCACCCGCGCGCGCCACCCGCCGGCTCCGGAACCGGCCGGCAGCGCGCGGACCCTGCCCCGGGGCCCCCGCGGGGACGCAGGGCCGTTACAAGCGTCCCGTCAGCAGCATCACGATCAGCACGATCAGCAGGATGCCCAGGATGCCGCTGGGGTAGTAGCCCCAGCCCCGGCTGTGCGGCCAGGCGGGCACGGCGCCCACGAGCAGCAGGATGAGAATGATCAGCAGAATGGTCGACATGGCGGCTCCTCGTCTTTATCGATTCGAGTTCTTGGATGGCGGGCGGACATCACTTCCCTGGCGGCGTGATTTCCTTGATCGGCGGGGAAAGCGGGGGCAGATCGACGTCCGGTTCGTCGGTGTCCGGATCCACCGGCAGATCGCCGGGCGGCGAGCCTGGCGGAATCGGATCGGGCTTGGGTGGAACGTGCAGGTAAAGAGTGGGTTGCATGACGGCCTCCTGTAGGAATCCCAGCCGTCTGCAGCAAGTCCCGTTCCCGGCGGCGCGGCCGGGAACGCCGGATGCTGGTGGCGGCGGGGCCGCCCGTGCCCGCCGGAGACCGGATGAAAACTTCACGCCCCACCCAACCCGCGCCCTCCGCCTCCGAAGAGGCGGGGCTGGTCTATGTGGACGACACCCGGAAGGGGTATGCCCGGCTGCGGCTCAACGGCCATGCGTTTGCCTATCTGGACACGCGCGGCCGGCGCATCCGCGACGCCCGCGAAATCGCGCGCCTCGATGCCCTGGCCATCCCGCCCGCCTACGAAGCGGTGTGGATCTGCCCTTCCCCGCGCGGGCATCTGCAGGCCACCGGGCGCGACGCCCGCGGCCGCAAGCAGTACCGCTACCACCCCGACTGGACGGCGGTGCGCGACTCCGACAAATACCAGAGCCTGGCGGCCTTCGGCCTGGCGCTGCCGCGCATCCGGCGGCGGGCCGACCGCGACCTGCGCGCGCCCGGCCTGTCGCAGGACAAGGTGATCGCCGTGCTGGTGCGGCTGCTGGAAGCCACGCTCATCCGCATCGGCGCGCGCGAATACGCCCGCAGCAACAAGTCCTACGGGCTGACCACGCTCAAGCGCCGCCATGCCAGCGTGGCGGGGAGCCGGATCCGTTTCCGGTTCCAGGGCAAGAGCGGCGTGGCGCACGACGTCACCATGGCCGACCGCCGCCTGGCCCGCGTCATCAAGCGCTGCCTGGACATTCCCGGCCAGCAGTTGTTCCAGTACCTGGACGACGAAGGCGGCAGCCATCCCGTGGACTCCGGCGCCGTCAACGCCTATCTGCGCAGTGCCGGGGCGGAAGACTTCACGGCCAAGCACTACCGCACCTGGGCGGGCTCGGTGCTGGCCTACGCCGCGCTCCAGGCCCGTCCCGCGGAGGACGAGGACCAGGCCCGCAAAACGGTGGCCGACGTCATCCGGCAGGTGGCGCAGCGGCTGGCCAACACGCCCGCGGTCTGCCGGGCCTGCTATGTGCACCCCGCCATCCTGGACGCCTATCTGGCCGGCCGCCTGCCGGCGCGATCGCCCGCCCCGCCCGGCCCCCGGGGACTGCAAGCGGACGAACGCCGCCTGCTCGCGTTCCTGCGGGACTCGCCCGGCCCTGCCTGCGCGCGGGCATCCGGGAACGGCGGAGACGGCCGGTCAAAGAATCGATGAGCGCGCGTTCTTGGCGCGCGGCTGCGGCGCCGAGCCGTCCGCCCAGTTCGATTCGGTGCGGTTGTCGGCCACGGCCCGCTTGTCGCGCGCGGCCTCGTCCGGCGTCGAGGCCCCTGGTTTATCCGGTATGCGCGGCACATCGACGGGGCCGCGCGGCGGCAGTATCTTAGCGTTGTCTTCCGGCTGCTTGCGGGCGCGGGCGGACTTGGCTTCTCGGGAGGGTGCGGATGCGGGTTTCATGCGTATCTCCAATCGGGATCCGGTCTTCCATCCTACGGCGCCCCTGCATTCGAAAAAACCTTCCGCAAGGCCAAATTGCAAGCGGATGTGCCCGCTGCCGCCGGGCGCGCCGATTGCTGGGCGGCACGGCGGCTCACAAGGAGATGCAATGCGAGACCCAAATTTCGAGCAATGTGTGCAAGCCTGCTACGAATGCGCCATCGCCTGCGATGTGTGCGCCGCCATATGCCTGGAAGACGAGCCCGCGCGCATGAAGCGTTGCATCGGCCTTTGCACCGATTGCGCGGCGGTCTGCCGGCTGTGCGCCGCGATGCTGGCGCGCAACGGCGAATTCTCCACCGCGCTGTGCACTTTATGCGCGCTCGTCTGCGATGCCTGCGCGCGCGAATGCTCGCCGCATGGGGCGCAGCACTGCCAGATTTGCGCGGGCGCCTGCCTGGGCTGCACACTGGCATGCCGCGACATGCTCGAGCGCTGATGCCCGATCCCACCGCGCGGCCGTCCGGGCCGGTCCGCGCGGGCCTGTTTCCAGCCCGACCGTCAGGAGCTTTCGATGGCCACTACGAACACCCCCCTGCCTTCCGACTTCCCCGAGAACGGCCCGGACAACGGCGGCGCGCGGCGCCGCGCGCGGCACCCGGAATCCTGGATCGACGAACTGGAAGCCACGCTCAACGACAAGGAAGCCACGGACCTGGAAGCGCTCAGGTCGCGGCTGTCGGACCAACTGCGGGCCACGCGGCGCAGCCTGCGCGACGCCTCGGACAACGCCAGCGACCTGATGCGCGAAACCCTGGACTGCACCGAGGAATACATCCACGCGCGGCCGTGGCAGGCAATCGGGCTCGTCGCCGGCGCGGCCTTCCTGTTCGGGGTCGTGGTGGGCCGCCAGTAAGGCCGCGGGCCCGTCCCGGCATTCCCGCGTCCGCCGCGGTCCCGCGGCGCGCCGGGCATGCGCCTTGCTGGGGCTGGGCTTCCCTATCGACTGGAGCCGGCCATGGCGCGTACCATCTGGAAAGGCGCGATCTCGTTCGGCCTGGTGCACGTGCCTATCGTGGTCCATCCCGCGACCCGGCCGCACCGGCTGGATTTCGACTGGATAGACCGCCGCGACGACGCGCCCGTCGGGTATCAGCGCATCAACAAGCGCACCGGCAAGGTCATTGCCTCGGAAGACATCGTCAAGGGATACGAGTACGAAAAAGGCGAGTACGTCTACATGAACGACGAGGACTTCAAGCGCGCCAACGTCGCCGCCACCCAGACCGTGGAGATCCAGGGCTTCGTGGACGCCGCGGAAGTCCCCATCTATTACTACGACACGCCCTACTACCTGGCGCCCGACCGCCGCGGCGAAAAAGGCTATGCCTTGCTGCGCGAAGTGCTGCGGCAGGCCGGCAGGCTGGGCCTGGCGCGCGTGGTCCTGCACACCCGCCAGTACCTGTGCGCGCTGCTGCCGCAGGGAGACGCCCTGATGCTGATCACGCTGCGCTACGCCGACGAAATCCTGTCCGCGGACGAACTGGACCTGCCCGGCGGCAAGGCCGCCGCCCCGCCCGCGCGCGAACGCGACATGGCCATGCGGCTGGTGGACGACATGACCGGCCCCTGGGACCCGGAAGCGTACCGGGACGACTACCGCGAAGACCTGCTGGAGGCCATCGGCAGGAAGATCAAGGCCGGCAAGACCCACGCGCTGACCGAGCCCGGCGAAAAACCGCCCCGTGAATCCGCCAAGGTGATCGACCTGATGTCCCTGCTCAAGCAGAGTATCGAACAGCGCGGATCCGCCCGGAAACCGCCCGCCCCGAAGGCCGCCGCCAAGAAGCGGACGGCAGCCAAAAAGGCTCCCGCTCGCAAGTCCGGCGCGGCGGCCAGGCGCAAGGCCGCATGAGGAAAGCCCATGAGCGAACCGCTAGCCCAGTACCGCAGGAAACGCGACTTTACCGGCACCCGCGAACCCGCGGGCAAGGCCCTCCAGGCGCGCGCCGGGAGCCCGCTGTCCTTCGTGGTCCAGCGCCATCAGGCCCGCGCCCTGCACTATGACTTCAGGCTGGAGCTCGACGGGGTGCTGGTGAGCTGGGCGGTGCCCAAGGGCCCCAGCCGCGATCCCGACGTGAAGCGCCTGGCGATCAAAGTGGAGGATCATCCGGTCGAATACGGCAAGTTCGAAGGCGACATTCCCAAGGGCCACTACGGCGCGGGGCACGTGGACATCTGGGACAGCGGAACCTGGACGCCGGACGGCGATCCGCGGCGGGGGCTGGCCAGCGGCCATTTGCGCTTCACCCTGCGCGGCGGCACGCTCCAGGGCGCCTGGGCGCTGCTGCGGCTGGGCAAGGACGACAAGCAATGGCTGCTGCGCAAGCTGGACGACGAGGCCGCGGTGGAAGGCGATGACGCCGAAGCCTCGCCAGGCCGCCGCAAGCCGGCTTCCGCGAAGGCGGCCTCCGCGAAGGCCGCCAAGACGACCACCAAGGCCGCCGCGTCCGCCAGGCCCGCCCCGGCGGGCCGCCGCGCGTCCCTGCCGGCGGCCCTGGCGCCGCAACTGGCCACGCTGGTGGACGCGCCGCCCCAGGGCCCCGGCTGGTCCTATGAAGTCAAGTACGACGGCTATCGCATCCTGTGCCGCTTCCAGCACGGGCGCGCGCGCCTGGTCAGCCGCAGCGGCAAGGACTGGACGGAACGCATGGCGCCCCTGGCGGACGCCTTGAGCGCGCTGGACCTGCCCGACGGCTGGATGGACGGCGAGGTGGTCTGCCTGGACGAACGCGGCCTTTCCGATTTCCAGTTGCTGCAAAACGCGCTGGACGGTCGCACCGGGGACCTGTCCTTCATGGCGTTCGACTTGCCGTACTGGGACGGCGCCGACCTGCGGCGCCTGCCGCTGTCCGAGCGGCAATCGCGCCTGGAAGCGGTGCTGGCCGCCCTGCCCGAGGGCGGCCCCTTGCTGATGACGCAGCGCCTGGAAGTGGCCGACGGCACGGAAGGCCGCGCGGCCTGGGCCGAAGCCTGCCGCCTGAGCCTGGAGGGGCTGATCTGCAAGCGCCTGGACGCGCCTTACGTGGCGGGCCGCGGCACGGCCTGGCTGAAACTCAAATGCCGGCCGCGGCAGGAATACGTCATCGGCGGGTATACCTCGCCCAGCGGGTCGCGCGCGCATTTCGGGGCGCTGCTGGTGGGCCTGCGCAAAGACGGAAAGCTGGCGTACGCGGGCCGGGTCGGCACGGGCTTTACCGCCGCCACCCTCGCGTCGCTGCACAAGAAGCTGCGCGCGCTCGAAACCGCGGCCAGCCCCTTCGGCGGCGAATTGCCGGGCCCCGGCCGCTACGGGCGCGGCCCCGGCGCGGTCCATTGGGTCCAGCCCGAACTGGTGGCGGAAATCCGCTACGCCAGCCTCACGCAGGACGGGCTGCTGCGCCAGGCGTCGTTCGTCGGCCTGCGCGAAGACAAGCCGGCGGACGAAGTCAGCGGCGAAAACACGGCCGATCCTCCCGCGCCCTCCGGCGCTCGGGGCGACAGGGTCGGCAACACGCTGATCACGCATCCGCGACGCGTGATCATGCATGACCCGGACACCAGCAAGCTCGACCTCGCGCGCTACTACGAGGCCGCCGGCCCCTTGATCCTGCCCCACCTGCAAGGCCGGCGCATTGCGCTGCTGCGCTGCCCGGACGGCACCGACGCCACCTGCTTTTTCCAGAAGCACATCGGCGGCGAACTGCCCGACGGCCTGGAACGCGACGGCGAGCACCTGCTGATCCGGTCGATCGAGGGGGTATTGGCCATGGCGCAGCGCGGCGTCATCGAATTCCATACCTGGGGAGCGAAAGAACCCCGTCCCGACGAGCCCGACCGCATCACGATCGACCTGGATCCCGGCCCGGACGTGCCCTGGAAGGCGGTCGCCGAAGGCGCGCAACTGGCCCGCGGACTGATGGAGGAAATCGGCCTCGCGCCCTTTCTCAAAACCACGGGCGGCAAGGGCCTGCACCTGGTCGCGCCGATCCGCCCGACCCAGTCCTGGGACACCGTCAAGGGCCTGGCGCACGCGCTGGCGAACGAACTGGCGCGCGTCATCCCGGAGCGCTTCACCTCGAATATGTCCAAGGTCCGCCGGCAGGGACGCATCTTCGTGGACTACCTGCGCAACGGCAATGGCGCCACGGCCATCGCCGCGTACTCGGCTCGCGCGCGGGCGGGCGCTCCGGTTTCCATGCCGGTCGGGTGGGACGTCCTCGAACCGGGCCGCGATCTGCGCGGCGCCGCCTACAACATCCGCAACGCGGTGGCGGCCGCGCGGGAGCTGGGCGACCCGTGGCGCGGCTACGAGGCGGCGCGCAAGACGGTGGGCCCGCGCATGCTGAAGAAACTGGGCCTCTAGGCACGCCGTTTGCTCGGATTGCCGCAAGGCGCCCGCCGCGCCTGCCGACCAGGAGATCCGCATGAGCAAACCCACCCACGACGCCACGGGCGCCCGCCCGCATCCCGTTCCGCCCATGCCCGCCCAGCATCTGGAAAAGCCGGGCGAGGAAGCCGACATGGCCCTCAAGCCCCAATACCAGGCGCCGGCCTACCGCGGCAGCGGCAAGCTCGAAGGCATGGCGGCCATCGTCACGGGCGGCGACTCCGGCATCGGCCGCGCCGTCAGCGTGCTCTTCGCGCGCGAAGGCGCGGACGTGGCCGTGGTCTATCTGAACGAACACGAAGACGCCGAAGACACCCGCCGCGCCGTGACGCGGGAGGGCCGCCGCTGCGTGCTGATCGCGGGCGACGTACAGGATCCGGCCTTTTGCGCGAGCGCGGTGGAACAGGCCATGCAGGCCTTCGGCAAACTCGACATCCTGGTGAACAACGCCGCCTACCAGCAGCACACCGATACGCTGCCCGAAATCAGCGACGACAAATGGGACAAGACCCTGCGCACCAACATCACCGCCTATTTCTACATGGCGCGCTCGGCCCTGCCGCATTTGAAGGCCGGTTCCTCCATCATCAACACCGGATCCGTCACGGGCCTGCGCGGCAGCGCCAGGCTGCTGGATTATTCCTCCACCAAGGGCGCCATCCACGCCTTCACGCGGTCGCTGGCGGCCAACCTCGCCGGCCAGGGCGTGCGCGTGAACGCGGTGGCGCCCGGTCCGGTCTGGACGCCGCTGAATCCCGCCGACCAGAGCCCGGAGGCCATCAAGGAATTCGGCAGGCACACCGACCTGGGCAGGCCCGCGCAGCCGGAGGAGATCTCGCCCGCCTACGTGTTCCTGGCCTCGCCGGCCTGCGCCAGCTACATCACCGGCATCGTGCTGCCCATCACGGGAAGCGCGGGCGACTGAGACGCGCCGGCCTACTTGGCCGCCGGGGCGATCGAGGCGGGCGCCTCGCGCGAAGCGGGCGACACCGCCGGCGCTTCGCCCTTCACCGGCGGCTGGATCCGGTCCGCGCCCGCGGGCGCGGGCGCGTCGCGCTGGAGCGCGCGGCCCATGGCAAGGTGCTCGGCCACCCCCGGCAACGACCGGACGGCGAAATCGCGAACCTCCGGATCCTCCGACTGCCGGGCCGCCGTCTCGTACAGGCGATTGGCCATCACGTGCGCATCCACCGCGGCCTTTTCGACGTAGACGAGGTCGAAGTCCGCGCCGGTCCGGTTGCGCAGTTCTTCCAGCGTGCGCCGGTCGGGCGCGCCCGGCTGGTCGGGCAGCGTGACCTGCTTGCGCAGGGCCAGCGCCTTCAGGTCCCCATTCATGGCGCGGTGCTGCTCGCGCACCTTGGCCGCGTAGGCCTTCACCTTGCTGCTCTCCGCCCGCTGCTGCGCCAGTTCCGCGGCTTCCACCTCGAACGTCCCGGAACCGGCCGCCGCCTGCAGGAAACGCGCATCCGCTTCGGCCAGGCCCTGCGCGCGCGCCGCGCCCAACGCGCCGGACAGCGCAAGCACCAAGGCCGCCGCCCCGCGCATCCATGTGGTTTTCCTCATGCTGGTCTCCTTCGCTGGTCTCCTTGGCGCCCCGGGCCTCTCAACCGGCCATCGACGGCGCATCCACCCGCCGCGGCGGCATCAAGGGATCGAAGTCTTCCCACTTTCCGTTCAGCCAGCGGCCCTGCGCCCGTTCGATGTCCTGGCCGCCGGCTTCGCTCAGCACTTTCCTCGCCGCCGCGTCGCGGTCCGGAGACACGTGCAGGGCCAGCATGACGCCGGCCTGGCGCAGATCGGGATGCACATCCGGAGCCGGCGGCACGCCGGGCCGCCCGCGGCGGCCTCTGCCGACCACCCACAGGGCGCCCGCGAGCGCGCCCAGGTAGGCGCCCACGCCGGCGGCGGCGATCACGATCAGTATCGAGGCCGCCAGGCGCGCCGCGATCAGCCCGCCCAGCAGCGCGAACAACAGGCCCAGCGCCGAGGCGCCCGCCACGGCGCCGAAGTGCCCGCCCTTGGAATCGGGATCGGCCACGCGGTCGCCGCCGATGGGAAAGCGCGCGTGTTCGCCCGCCGTATTGATGTAGAAGGTATGGATATCGTCTTCGGTAAACCCTTCCGTGCAGAGTTTGCGAGCTGCCACGGCGGCTTCGTCGAAGGTGTCGAATCGGGCTGCGACGATCAAGGACATAGGGGTCTCCCGGGCATGAATGGCATGGTGGAAACCGCAGCAACTGCCGTGCCCGTCGCGGGCACGCGGATTGCTGGAGCGGATGACGGCGATTGCGAGGACACCGACATGGACATGCCCGGCGACAACGACGACTTTTCCGTACCGCAGGGCGAATCGGCGCTTGCCGCGCCCGCGAACGCGCGCGCCCTGTCGGCCCTGGACTGGGCCGCGCTGATCGCCATCGTGGCCGGCGGCCTGAACTGCGGCCTGATCGCCGCCGTGGACCTGGACGTCTTCGCGACCATACTGCCGTCCGCCATCGCCATCCGCGCCGTCTACGGATTGATCGGCCTGGCCGCGCTGCGTTGCGTGGTGCTGCTCTTCCGCCTCGGCGACGGGGCGGACTAGGGGCCACGCGCAAAAGCGCCTTGCGCGAGCCCCGGGGCCCGCCTACTTCCCTTCCGGGCGCTTGCCCGGATACTGCCCGCCCTCTTCGTATTCCGGCCCCTTGTCGTTGGGTTTCTTGTCCGAGCCGCGCTCGGGGTGCGGCGGCGGTTTGCCGAAACCCGGCTTGTCCGCCCCGAATTGTCCGCTGCGGCGCGCGGCCTCGCTCTCGTCCCGCGGGGTATTGGCCTGGGGCTTGGCCGGATCCCGCTGCGCCCGCGGCTGTCCGGTGTCGCGTTTCCTGTCGGTGTTCATGGTTGTTTCTCCATTGAGCGGATGGCGCCTGCGCCCGACGCAAGCCGCGTGCCCGCCCGCGCCGGGAATGCGGCTTGCTTGGCTGGCTCCAGGTCCGCCGCAAGCCGGACCCTCACCCCAAAGGAGTCAACCATGAATCTGTCCAGAGCCGTTCTCCCCGCCGTGGCCCTCGGCCTTTCCGCCCTGGCCTTCCAGGCCCCCGCGCAGACCGCGCCAGGCACCGGCGCCACCGCCGTGCGCAGCAACGAACAGATCGACGATCAATACAAGCTCGACAAGAAACGCTGCGATGCGATGAAGGGCAACCAGAAGGACGTCTGCCAGGAACAGGCCGAGGCCACTCGCGACAAGGCCCGCGCCGACGCCAAGGCGGGCAAGGAAAAGGCCGAGGCCACCCATGACGCCGCCAAGACGCGCAACGAGGCGGACTACAAGGTCGGCAAGGAAAAGTGCGACGCCATGTCGGGCAATGCCAAGGACGCCTGCCTCGCGGACCTGAAGACGCGGCACGGCAAGTAAGCCTAGGGCCTGGACGGGCGTTCCGTCCGGGCCGCGGGTTCGCCCGGCAGCGCATAGCCTGCCGCGGCGTATTCCTCCAGGCGGTTGTACAAGGTCTTGGGACTGATGCCCAGCATCGCGGCCGTCTGCTTCTTCACGCCGTTGCAGCGTTCGAGCGTGGCCAGGATCAGCCGCCGGTCGGCCTCCGCCAGTGTTTCGCCCACCGGCACGCTCACCTGCCCGCTGCGCGCCGCGCCGGCCGGAGACACCTGCGGCACCAGCATGTCCGCGCCCAGCACGTCGCCGTCGGCCATGATGAAGGCGCGCCGCACGAAGTTCTTCAATTCCCGCACATTGCCCGGCCACGCATATTGCTTGAGCACCGCCAGCGCGCTGGGCGAAAAGTCCTTGTCCTTGCCGGCCTCGCGATTCTGCGCTTCGAGGAAGCGCCGCGCCAGCAGCAGGATGTCGTCGCCGCGCTCGCGCAGCGGCGGCAGTTCGACGGGAAAAACGCTCAGGCGGTAATAGAGGTCCTCGCGCAGCTTGCCCTCCTGGACCGCCTGCTCGGGGTTGCGGTTGGTCGCGGCCACGATGCGGATATCGCAGGCGATCTCCCGGTTGGTGCCCACCCGCATGAACTGGCCGGTCTCGAGCACCCGCAGCAGCTTCACCTGCAGGTCCAGCGGCATCTCGGTGACTTCGTCCAGGAACAGGGTGCCGCCATCGGCGCGCTCGAAATAGCCTTTGTGCTGGCGATCGGCCCCGGTGAAGCTGCCGCGCTCGTGGCCGAACATCTCGCTTTCGATCAGGTTGGGCGAAATGGCGCCGCAGTTCACCGCGATGAACGGCCGCTGCCGCCGTGCGCTGAGTTCGTGGATGGCATGCGCCGCCAGTTCCTTGCCGGTGCCGCTTTCGCCGATCACCAGGGTGGTGACATTGGTGGGCGCCACGCGCCCGAGCTGGCGGTAGAGTTCGAGCATGCGCCCGGACGCGCCGTACATTTTGCCGAAACGCCCCGGTTCCTCGAACGGCATGCCGGGCAGGTCGCCGCCCGCGCCGGCCACGATGCGCGCGAGGATATCGTTCAGGCGGTCCATGCAGATGGGCTTGACGAGATAGTCCGTGGCGCCCAGCCTCAGTGCCTGCACGGCATTGTCCACCGTCCCGTGCCCGGTCATCACCACCACTTCCGCGCTGGCGGCGGCCGCGTTCTTGAAGATGTCCATGCCGCTGCCCTCGGGCAGGCGGACGTCGGTCAGGACCAGATCGGGCGCCTGCCGTTCGAGCTGGATCAGCGCATCCTTGACGCTCGCCGCCAAGGCCACGGAAAAACCACTGTCGCGGCCGATCTCGGCCAGCGTCTCGCGTATCGCGGCATCATCGTCGACGATCAGCAGATGAGGCATTCCCTTCTCCGTGTTGCTCAAGCCATCTTCGAGGATAGCCACTCTGCGCGCGGGAAAGGTGAACATTCGATACTTTCCAACAATGTTTTCGAATGCTTGCAACTGGTCGCATATGGCGCCGCCCTCGCCCTCTACGATGCACCTAATGCTACGGCCCGCGGCCGGGCCAAGGAATCAGCATGGCAAACCGCAGCACCAGTACCGCGCGCGAGGCCGCGCCCGCGCCCGCGTCCGCCGCCGTCCTCATGGACGCCGCCGGCCTGTCCCCCGCAATGCAAAAGCTGGGCGCCCAGTTGCGGCTGGCGGCGGCGGCCGACGCCAGCGTCTTCATCGTGGGCGAAAGCGGAACCGGCAAGGAAATCGTCGCGCGCGCCATCCACGAGACGAGCGATCGCCGCGACCAGCCCTTCGTGGCCGTGAACTGCGGCGCGATCAGCGGCACGCTGGCCCACGCCGAACTGTTCGGCCACGAAAAAGGCAGCTTCACCGGCGCGGTGGCGCAAAACGCAGGCTATTTCGAATACGCCAGCGGCGGCACCCTGTTCCTGGACGAGGTCACCGAAATGCCGCCGGACATGCAGGTCCATTTCCTGCGCGTGCTGGAAACCGGCACGTACCAGCGCGTGGGCGGGTCCGACCTGCTGCGCGCCAATGTCCGCGTCATCTGCGCCAGCAACCGCGATCCGTCCGTGTCGGTCGCCGACGGCCGCTTGCGGCAGGACTTCCTCCACCGGCTGCTCGTCATTCCGCTGCGCGTGCCGCCGCTGCGCGAACGCGAGGGCGACGCGCTGATCCTGGCGCACCGGTTCCTGGATACCCTGAACCGCGAAAACGGCACGCGCAAGACGTTCGCGCCGCGCATGCTGGAGGCCATCGCCCTGCATGACTGGCCCGGCAACGTCCGCGAACTGCGCAACGCGGTGCAGCGCGCGTACATCCTGGCGGACGCCGCGCTCGACACCGACGTGCTGGCCCGCGCGCGCGGACAGGAGGGGGAAATGCGCGAGGGCTCCTTGAATTTCCCCGTCGGCATGCCGCTGGGACGGGCGCAGCGCGAGTTCATCCTGGCCACGCTGGCCCACCACGCCGGCGACAAGCGCCTGGCCGCCGAAACCCTGGGCGTCAGCCTGAAGACCCTGTACAACCGGCTGGACGCCTACGGCAGGGAAACCTCGGACGCCGCGGGCGCCTGAGCAATTCTTACCTTGCGCTTGTAATACCGGCGCGGCGCGGCGGGCGCCGGCCGCGCCCGCGCCCGCCGGACGGCCTGGCACGATCTTTGCATGTATATCCAAAGTGAGCCGCCAGCCGGCGGCCTCGTCCGGAGACTCGATTGGGCTACCCTACGCAAGAATTGCGCCTGCGCCAGCAGATGACGCTGGCGCCCCGCCTGCAGCAGTCCGTCAAGTTGCTGCAAATGTCCGCCCTGGAATTCACGACCGCGGTGGAACAGGCGCTGGCCACCAACCCCTTTCTCGAGGATGCCGACGAACAGGACGCCGATTCGCCGGCCGCCGCTCCGCCTTCCATCGCGGAGACCCGCTCCGGCCCTGACGACATCCCGCCCGAGGCGCCGGCGCCCGCGGCCGACGCCGATCTTCCCCCGCCCGACGCGCCCGCCTACTCGGGCGATTACCCCACGCGGGCCCATGGCGATGGAACCGCGGACCAGGCCCAGTGGGTCTGCGCCGCGCTGTCGATGCGCCAGCGGCTTTCGCTGGAATTGGGCAATTACCATCTGAAGCCGCGCGACCGCCTGCTGGCCGAATTCATCATCGACGCCCTGGACGACGACGGCTACCTGCGCACGCCGCTGTCCGGCCTGTGCGACGCGGCCCGCCCCGAGTTCGATCCGGCCCCCGAAGAAGCCGAGTGGATGGCCGCCCTGCGCCTCGTGCAGCAACTGGACGCGCCGGGCCTGGCAGCTCGCGACCTGGCCGAATGCCTGTCGCTGCAACTGGCGGCCTCGGGCGGCGCCCGGCCCGAGATCCGGGCGCTGGCGTCACGCATCGCGCGGGACCATCTGCCGCGGCTGGCGAAAAACGATAGCGCCGGGCTGCGGCGCCTGCTGGACTGCACCGAAGACGCGCTGCGCGACGCCTGCGCGCTGATCCGCAGCCTCGACCCCAAGCCGGGCGGCCGCTACAGCGCCGACGCGCCCGCGTATGTGATTCCCGACGTGTTCGTGGACAAGTGGCAGGCGCGCTGGCGCGTGCTGCCCAACCGCCACGCTATGCCCCAGGCCCGGCTGCACCAGACCTACGCGGACCTGTTCCGGCGCGCGCGGCTGGACGACCGCAGCCCCATGGCGCAGGAACTGCAGGAAGCCCGCTGGCTGGTCCGCAACGTCGAGCAGCGCTACACCACCATCCAGCGCGTGGCCGAGGCCATCGTCAAGCGCCAGCAGACCTTTTTCGAATACGGCGACGTGGCCTTGCGGCCTTTGATGCTGCGCGAGGTGGCCGACGACCTCGACATGCACGAGTCCACCGTGTCCCGCGCAACCGTGGGCAAGTACATGGTGACGCCGCGCGGCGTCTTCGAATTCCGGCATTTCTTTTCGCGCGAACTGGCCACCGAATCGGGCGGCTCATGCTCCGCCACGGCGGTGCGCGCGCTGATCAGGGAAATGGTCGACGCCGAGGATCCCGCGATGCCGCTGTCCGACGTGGCGCTGACGCAGCAGCTCGCGGCCAGCGGCATCCTGCTGGCGCGCCGCACGGTATCCAAGTACCGCGGCCAATTGCGGGTGCCGCCCGCCGAACTGCGGCGGCAGCACTAGCGGCCGCGCCGCGCGGCGTCCAGGCGGCGCCTGGCCCTGGGGCCCATCAGTCCGGTTCGCCGGGTTCCGCTTCCAGCATCCGCTGGACGCGCTCGCCCAGGGCGTCGAGCGAAAACGGCTTGACGATCAGTTCCATGCCCTGTTCCAGGAAGTTCCGGTCGCGCGCGGCATTCCCGGCATAGCCCGTCATCATCAGCACTTTCAATCCCGGATAGGCCGCCCGCGCCGCGTCGGCCAGTTGCCGGCCGTTCAGCCCGGGCAGGCCCACGTCCGTCAGCAGCAGGTCGATGTCCCGCGTGGACAGCACCAGTTCCAGCCCCGCTTCGCCATCGGCCGCGGTCAGCACCTGCACGCCCCGCTCCGCCAGGCATTCGTGGACCATGTCGCGCACGTTCGCGTCGTCTTCGACCACGACCACCAGCGCCTGGCGCATCAGGTCGGGCACCGGCTCCACGGGCGGATCCCGCCTCGGCGCGCGCTCCGGGGCGCCTTCGTGGCGCGGCAGGAACAACCTCACCGTGGTGCCCACGCCGAGCGAACTCTCCAGCGTCGCCACGCCGCCGGCCTGCTTGGCGAATCCGTAGATCATGGACAGCCCCAGGCCCGTTCCCTCGCCCAGCGGCTTGGTGGTGTAGAACGGATCGAAGGCATGGGCCAGCACGTCGGGCGTCATGCCGCAGCCCACGTCCGACACCGACACTTCGACGAACGGCCCCGGAGGCAGGTCCGACGCCTGCCGCAGCGGCGGTTCGTCCGCCAGGGCGTTCCGCGCGGCGACGGTCAGCACCCCGCCTTGCGGCATGGCGTCGCGCGCGTTGATCACCAGGTTCAGCATGGCGTTTTCGAACTGGTTCTTGTCGCAGCGCACGGTCCACAGGCCGGGCTCCAGGTCGAAGGCCAGGCGCACGCGCTCGCCGGTATAGCGGCGGAACAGGTCGGCCATGGATTGCAGTGCCGAAGCCACGCTGAACGGCTTCGGGTCGATGGGCTGGCGGCGCGAGAAGGTCAGCAGGCGCTGGGTCAGGTGCGCCGCCCGGTTCGCCGAATCCATCGCCACCGCCACGAAGCGCAGCGCCTGCTCGGGCGAGCCCGCGCCCAGTTTGCGTTCGATCAGGTACAGGGCGCCGGTGATGCCCTGAAGCATGTTGTTGAAGTCGTGCGCGATGCCGCCGGTCAGGCGGCCCACCGCCTCCATCTTCTGGGACTGGCGCAAGGCGTTCTCGGTTTCGCGCAAGGCTTGGGCCTGTACCTTCAGGTCGGTGTCGTCCCGGCCCGTCATGTACAGGTTGTCCTGGGACGAGGACATGCTCCAGGTGATCCAGCAATAGCCGCCGCCGCGCATGAGCACGCGGTTCTCAAGGTGGCGCACCGCCTGCTGCGGTTCGCCGCCGGCCGTCCGGCCCCAGGCCGCCAGCGTCGTCGCCTGGTCGTCCGGGTGGATCAATTCCGACAGGCCCATGGACAGGAACTGTTCGGGGCTCCATCCGAGGATGGTCCGCACCGCCGGATTGACGCTCAAGAAGCGCCCCTGCCGGTCCACGACGGCCAGCAGTTCCGGGGACAGGCGCCAGATGCGGTCGCGTTCGGCGATAGCGTCCTCGACGCGCTGCTCCAGGATGCGCGCGTACTGCGACCGCTCGACGGCGTCGCACAGGCGCTCGGCCACTTCCTCGATGAAAGCGATGTCTCCGGGCCTGAGCCGGCTGCCGGCCTGCGGCCGCGCCAGCAGGGCGCCGCCATGCCTGCCCCAGCGGCGCATCGGCACCACGATCGCCCAGGGGCGGATATCGCCGTCCGCCTCCGCCAGCAAGGGTTGCAGATAGGCCGTGCGCCCGTTGCCCAGCGCGGTGTAGTACTCGTCGCCCAGTTGCCCCAGCGCCAGGGGCTCCCGGCTGTCGCGGTCCGCGCCGGACCGCCAGCACGTCGACAGGACGGGCGGCGCGTCTCCGCCGGCCCAGTCCAGCACGGCAACCAGTCCCAGCGCCAGGAGCTGGCCCAGGCCCTCGCAGGCCGCCTGCTCGATCGACACTTGCAGGTGCAGTTCGCGCATGCGGTCGCCCAGCGCCAGCAGGAAGTTCTTGCGGTGCTGGCCTTCCCACAATTCGGTTTCCGCGGTCTTGCGCGCGGTCACGTCGAGAAAGAGCGCCATGATGCGCTCCGCGCCGTCCTTGCGCACCCGGGCTTCGTACCAGGCCTCCTTGGGCGCCGGGACGGCGAATTCGAACTGGGTGGGCTCGCCGGTGTCCACGACGCGGGCGAAGGCGTCCATGATCTGTCCGGGCACGCCCGGAATCATCTCGCGCAGCGTATGCCCCAGCGTGTCCCCTTCCTTCATGCCGCTTTGCCGCTCGAAGGCCGGGTTGACCTCCAGGAACCGGAAATCGACGATGCGGCCGTCCGCGTCGCGCAAGGCTTCGCTGAGGAAGAAGGCTTCCTGCATGCCCTCGAACATGGCGCGCCACCGCTCGCCGCTTTGCCGCAGCGCCAGCTCGGTCAGGTGGCGCTCGATGGCCAGGGCGGCGCTGCGCGTCACCAGCGCGATCGCGTCGATGTCATGCGCGGACGGGGAACGGACGGTGCCGTAGTAGTTGGAAAACACCCCCAGCAGCCGGCCGTCGGGCGCCTTGATCGGCGTGGACCAGCAGGAGCGCAGGCCGTTCGCCAGCGCCAGGTCGCGCCAGCGCGTCCAGCCGGGACTGGACGCGATGTCTTCCACGTATACCGGGCACCCGCTATAGGCCGCGGCGCCCCAGGACGCCACGGACGGCCCGATGGGCGCCCGGTCCACCGCCGCGTTGTAGACCTCCGGCAGGCTGGGCGCCGCGCCGTGCAGCAGATAGGCTCCGCTTTCGTCCACCAGGGCGATCGAAGTCCGCAGTTCGACGCTGGACTGCGCCTCGATGGCGTGCAGCACGTGTTCGAGCACCTGCGCCAGCGGCACGCCGGCGGCGATGCGCTCCAACATGATGCGCTCGTCCTCCAGACGGGCAAGCGTGTCCGTCCAGGGAAGCGCGACTCGGTCTTGCTTTGTCAGCATCTCGGCCCCCTCACCAGAACGACTGTATTGCGGGGGCCGGCGCACTGCCGAAACGCTAGGTAACGCGACGCAACGTTTCCCGCCAGCCGCGGGGCGCCGCGCCGGTCAGCCGCCGATATCGGACGCTTCCTGCTCCAGCCGCAACGCGTTCAGCGCCTCCGGCTTGTCGACCAGCACGCATTGTTTGCCGGTGCGGGCGCAGTGGTCCTTCACGCGCCAGTAGGCCCCGTGGCTGACGCAGCCGGTCTGGCAGATCACCAGGTCCGCCTCGACCAGGCTGGCCTCCAGCGCATCGCCGTCCGCGTCGCCGCCGCCGCTGTGGCCCAGGTATCGCCCGCCGGCCATTTCGACCACTTTGCGCGTCAGGGCGAGGGCCATGGCGTCCTCTCCCACGCACAGCACCGATTTGCGCCGCAGCGCGATCGCCACCGGCGCGGCGGGCCGCGCGGCCGGCGCCGCGGCGGGCGCT